>NZ_RXYA01000010.1 GCF_008086595.1 Acetobacterium paludosum
TATCCCAATTTTTATGATTATTATCTGCAAGTAGCTGTGTAAACTTTGGAACCGCCGTATACCGAACGGTACGTACGGTGGTGTGGGAGGTCGGCTGATCAATTAATGGTCAGCCTCCTACCCGATTTCTGAATAAAAAAAACTATTCCGATAAAAGAATTGACATTATTATTAAATACAATATAATGAATAAAAATAATAACAAATTTTCTGAAGAACTTTATCATTAGGATGCTGTTTACGCTTGAAATCATTTGCGAAGGTGTTTATTCTGAAAATAAATGGGAACAAATAAAGTGTAAAGGGCGATTGCAAAATAGAATTCAGAATCAATGAATGATCAGGTAAATGAACACGTATGCGGAAGTCGGAGATGAATTTAACTTTCATCCCGGCCGGAAGAAAAAGGAAAGGAATGAGAAATTCATTATAATGGTGTGAATTATGCGTTCTAAAAAAGTAACGATTATTAATCCAACTGGCTTGCATGCAAGACCGGCAGCTGAGTTTAACAAAACAGCATCTCAATTCAGATCCGAAATCACGGTCAGAAAATTAGGCGATGATCCCCAGGAGGGCAATGGAAAATCGATGATTAACATTATGGCGATGTGTTTGGCTCAGGGAACAGACATTGAAATTATAGCTGAAGGTGAGGATGAGATGAATGCCGTAGAAACATTGACAGCACTTATCAAAAGTGGCTTTGGAGAAGTATGATAACTCCTTGAATTTATCGTCTACACTTGATACCCTGCATTATGTAGGGTATTTTTTAAATATTGAGAAAATTATTATCAAAGGGAGAAATAAATGATTTTACAAAGAGAGCGGGAAGAGATTGTTGACTATTGCCGAAAAATGATTACATCAGGATTAACCAAGGGAACTGGTGGAAATATCAGTATTTATAATCGGGAACAGAAACTCATCGCCATCAGCCCCAGTGGCATTGATTATTTTGAAACAGAACCGGAAGATATTGTTGTCATGGATCTTGATGGAAAGATCGTTGAGGGAAAAAGAAAGCCTTCCAGTGAATATGAGTTGCATCGAATTTTCTATGTAAAACGGGATGATATTGATGCAGTGGTCCATACCCATTCGGTTTATGCCACTGTTCTGGCTACCTTGAGACAGCCACTTCCAGCATCCAGCTACCTGGTTGCTTATGCGGGATTAGATGTGCAGTGTGCTGAATATGCATCTTTTGGAACGCTGGAATTGGCTAATTTTACGTTTGCGGCGATGAGTGATCGTTACGCCGTTCTGATGGCAAACCATGGTTTGTTAACCGGGGGGAAAGATGTTCTGAACGCTTTTAATATTGCAGAACAGATTGAATATTGTGCAGAAGTGTATGTTAAGGCAAGAGCGATTGGAAAACCGGTTATTCTGGATGAAGAAGAAATGAAGAAAAATATTCAAGTATTCAACAATTCCTATGGACAACGGGCCGCAAAAGAAGATTTGCAGCAGTAGAAAATTTATAATTGTTGAATGCGCAATAAGATCGAACAGGCTGGGCCTGCTCGACAAAAAGATGCCAACATGATAGAAATGAAATTTGACTAATAAAGATGTAATATCAGATGCTTAAGTGATAGATATTATTGGGATGAATTTTAAAAATAATAGACCTTAATCTTTCCTGTCGCCATTGGAGCTCATCCAGGCAGATGCCAAAATCCATTTGCCCGATAGTGGCAATAAGCAGATGCTCAAGATTGCAGTTACCGGCCCGTTCGCCAATGCCAAAGAGGGTGGAATCAACGTATTTTGCTCCAGACCGAAGCCCTTGAATGGAGTTTGCTACCGCCATCCCCAAATCGTTATGCATGTGAACTTCAATGTCAATATTGGATGAAATATTGCTGATGTAGTTTTTGCAAATGCTGGGAGTCATAATGCCGACAGTGTCCGAGAAACGAAGGGTGGTGGCGCCGAGTCGTATGGCCGTATCAATAAGCAGGGTAATGAAATCCCAGTCGGCCCGGGAGGCGTCTTCCAGACCGATGGTCAGTTCTTTGTGAGCGGAATGAATGGAATCGGCACATTCTTCCAGTTTTTCCAATACATCAGTTCGGCTTTTTCGGAGCTTTTCGCGAATTAGCAGATCAGAAGAAGGGACGCAAACATGGATGATATCCGCTCCGCAATTGATGGAGCTTTGGATATCACCTAAATTCATGCGATTCCAGCCAATGATTTTGGCGTTTTGACAAACCGCCTTAATTTTTTCGAAGGCGAGACATTCTTCCTTCCCCATAGCCGGTGTGCCGGCCTCAATCCGCTGGATACCCATTGCATCCAAAGCTTTGGCAATGGTAACTTTTTCTTTCAAAGTAAAGGCAACGCCAGGACTCTGTTCGCCGTCTCTCAAGGTAGTATCAACAATATATTTTTGGTTCATAGTCGTTTTTCACCTCTCTGACAAGGGACTGTAATTCCAAATCGGAAATATTGCGTCCTAATTGGGTGCAGCCCTCTTTTATTTGCTTGAGTATGGACTTAGCCGCGGTTTCAGATAAATTTTGTTCTCGTAATTTATAGAGAACACTTTGTTGGCCGGAGTGTTTCCCCAGGACAATTTCTCGTTGGCTGCCGACGGTTTTCGGGTTAAATGGCTCATAGGTGGTTGGGTTTTTTATAACACCGTCCACATGAATGCCGGATTCCACCTTGAAAATATCTTCACCGATGATGGCTTTCGTTTTTGAAATTGGAAAGCTGGTTATCTTTTCATAAAGAACTTTAAGCTGACTAAGAACAGATAAATCGCCTTTATACGAAGAAGGATCCCGTAATTTGAGACCCATCAATACTTCTTCTAATCGGGGAAAGTCATGATAGTTGGCAAAAGCACAGCTGACACTGGTGCCGCCGGCCAGGATCCATTCAAGGGCGATGGCTGTGGCGCAATGCATTTTATTACTTGGGCATAAATCCAGAGTGTGAGCACTGTTGTTCAAAAGTTCCTGAAAAATGGTGAGGTAGTCCCGAGTGATTAAATCCTCCCAACCCACGATTCTTATTTTTTTATTTCGGAGGTTTTTCATTTGACTCGGGAGGATGGCTTTTTCCACCAGCTCATTAGGCTCGAGTTTCCAGCTCGGCATTTGACTGTGATCATCATTTTGTTTCAGAAAGCAGGTATCGGTATCAATCCGTTTGCCAGCGTCTTCAGTAATAAACAATGGCTTCAGACGGAAGGTTAACACATAAGGCAATTCGACTTTTGTGACTCCACAGGTGAAAAGAAGGGTGCAAAAATGGTTGAGGTCCTGAGCGTCAATCCGATCCGTATCGAGAGTTGTCAGTGTTCGATCAATAATGGTAACCATTTTTGTACCTCGCTTTCGGTAATAGTATCAATGAAATCATTTTTCAGTGTTATAAAAAATTGAAGCAATAGCGAAAATTGTAATATTGTGTTGTGTGAAACAGAACGAACCGGAGATAGTCGGTTCGTTCTGTCTACAAGCAACAAATTAGCAATTGATCGTACGGTAGTTTGGAAGATAACTTGTTAAATTAAAAGATCTTCTACGACCTGGCCACCTTCAATGTGCTCATCCATAATTCGTTCAACATCATTCACGGTCACATTTCCATACCAGACTCCTTCTGGATAAACGACCACAATGGGGCCTTTTTCGCAAATACCAAAGCAGCCGGTATTGTTTATCATCACGTCTCCGGATAATTCCCGGTCATCAATTTCTTCAAGAAAGGTCTGCAGAACCTTTACTGAATCCTGTTGAAAGCAAAAACCTTTCTGAGTGCCGTTGATCCTGCAGCTGGTGCAGATGAAAATATGGTGTTTGGGATTAACCATGTCAAATTCCTCCTGATACATTCAATAAATTTTGAGCTTCAATTAATTCTTGAGCGGCCTTTTTCACCGCTTCTTCAATACGGTCATAGGTTGAAAAGATTTTGATCCCTTTCTTTTCCAATCGTCTGGTTGGAGCATCTCCGATACGCATGGCGATGACTGCGTCGCAGTCATGGAGTTGATTCAAAATCCGGGTGAACTTATCTTCTTTTTCATCGCATTCTTCGACGCCGAGACAGTATTGGTTAATGACGCGTTTTTCTTTGAACTGCACCTCATTATCCAGATAGTCATAAATATATAAATCAGTAGCAAGACCAAAATGTTGATCCACCAGCATGCCGCCCTTGGAAACCACTGCAAAACGGAGCCTTTTCGGGGTGGTAAAGACAGGTTCTTTCATCGGCTCAGTTTTGGACCTAAAATCCAGGGAAACGTCGCTATCCAATTTGCCAATGGCATCAGCTCGGCATTGCTTGCAGTGATACATTTGCTTCAGATGCAGTCCGCATTTATCACGGATGGCGTTTATTTCCTGATTTGTAGCAATGGTGAGATTTTCAAAGGCGCTGCTTTTAACCGGAATCAAAGGCATGATGTTGGAGATGAAACAGCCCAGTCCCTTCATGGTTTTTACTACTTCTTCAATATGAGCATCGTTGATACCCATCAGAGTCACGGTGTTGATTTTCACAATGATACCTTCATCAATGAGTAGTTTAATTCCTGACAGCTGATTGGCCAGCAGAAGGGACGCCGCAGCCTCGCCATGGTAGCGGTGGCCCATGAAATCAACATGCTTGTAGATTTTGGCCCCGATGACGGGATCGACTGCATTGACGGTCACCGTGACATGGGAAACATTCAGCCTAATCAGATCTTTTGCATGGTAGGGAAGCATTAACCCATTAGTGGATACACAAAAGGTCACATTGGGGTCATAATCATGAATCAAGGTCAGTGCTTTTTTTGTTTCTTCAAAGTTTGCCAAAGCATCGCCGGGACCGGCAATCCCCACGACAGTAAGATTCGGCACTTTTTCTTTAACCAACTTGTATTTTTCGAAGGCGGCTTCCGGAGAAAGAATTTCAGTCGTTACGCCCGGGCGGCTTTCATTGGGGCAGTCAAATTTACGAACACAATAATTACACTGGATATTGCATTTGGGAGCGATGGGGAGGTGCATCCTGGCGTTTTCATGAGCGGCACCACAGCTGTAGCAGGGATGACTGGCAGTTTTTTCCGCAATCGTCAGGGTTGGTTTTGTTGGCGTTTTTGGGGGATGTGACTTTTCCAGCACACTTAAGGTTTCAGTTGGCTTTTTTTCCAGCCCATATTTATATTTGGGTCCTTCATTATAGTAAGTATTATAAAGCTCTTCTCTGAACCCACCTTCCACAGTTTTTAAAATCGTATTGGTGATTTGGTCCAGGAGCATCTGTGATCCTTCATAGCCCAGGGTCCGAATTCGTTGGCCGCCAACTTGATCATGAATGGGAAAAGCACATCGGATCAGTGGAATGTGGTGTTTTTCTTCAATACGTCGGCCATCAGAATTGCCAATCATGATATTGGCACCTAATCGAAGCGCTTCTTCTTCAATGGTTTCAAAATCCACATCATTTAAAATGACATAATCATCGACGAAAAAGATTTCTGCCAATTTTTGGATTTCTTTTTCGATTTTCGCTTTTAATTCGGGACAGTTTGAACCGGTGGCGGCAATAACTGGCATGACACCATTTTCACAACAGAGTCGGACAACGGATACCACAAAGTCTGGTTCTCCGAAAATGGCAACCCGGCCTTCCGCATTGTATTTATGGGAATCGACCATGCCATCAAGGTAACGCCCTCTTTCATTGGCGATTTTTTCCGGAATGGGCTTTTTAGAAATTTCTGATAAAAGATCTATTAAAGCATCGGTGTCGCGAAGTCCCATGGGTAAATTCAATCGTCGATAAGGCACCCCGAAGTTTTCCTTGAGGTAGAACCCGGGTGATTCTTCCGGCTTAATCGTGTCGGACAGTTCAATGGTAAGTTTGGCACCAGCCATTTTCTGGATCGCTGAGATCGGGGTGCCGTTCATTGGCAGCCGATTATAACTGCTTTGATGGACGCCGTCCAGATTTTCCGAAAGGTCCGGCAACAGGATATAGTCAATCTCGAACTGCTCCAGAAGGTCTTTAAGATACCGGGTGTCCGCTGGTGAAATCATTGAGGTGATAATATTGATCTTATCGTTTTTGGCGGGGTCCATGTCCACGTGGGAAACAATGGCTTTCAGGGCCCGGATAAAGCCTTCAAACTGGGTACCGCTGTATCCGGCCGATTTAACTGGGATGATTTTAACATTGGTATTCGGGTGTGTTTCATAAAATTTATTGACAATGTATTCAATGTCCTCCCCAATGGTTTCCGCGAGACAGGTTGTGGAGACGCCAATGACTTCAGGTTCATACAGTTTAATCAGATTTTCAAGTCCGATGATGAGATTCTTTTCACCGCCGTAGACAGTGCCCTCTTCGGTTAGAGAAGAGGAGGCAATATCCACCGGTTCGTTATAATGAGTGGCCATGTGGCGGCGGATATAGGTGCTGCATCCCTGGGAACCATGGAGAATACTCATACACTTCTGAATACCGTAGAAGGCATTCGCTGTTCCCATGGGCATGCACATTTTACATGGATTAACATTTAAGTTGACTAAATTTTTAGACATATTTCATACCTCCTTGGGATATGGTTTCCCAGACAGGACTGTTCATGGAAAGATTGATTTCAGATGCGAAATTAAGGGTGCCTTCGTAACCGGCTAATGGGCGCTTCCGTTCATGATTATGATCGCAGAAGGCAATGCCCAGTTTGTAGGCCAGGGGTCGCTCTTTCACACCGCCGACTAAAATATCAGCACCCATTTTTTTCATAAATGATTCCAGTTCCGCAGGGTTGGCATCGTCCAGAATGATGGCATCCTCATCAACGAGATGTTGGATCATTTCGTAATCTTCTTTACTTCCCGTTTGAGTGCCCACCATCACCGTTTTCATGCCGAATTCGCTAAACTGCCGGATTAGGGATATTGCTTTAAAACCGCCACCAACATAGATGGCTGCTTTTTTTCCTTCAAGATTTTTTTTGTATTTATTTAAAAGAGGGATCACTCTGTTTTTTTCTTCTTCAATAAAGGCTTTTGCTTTCTGGATGGTCTCAGTATCTCCCACGGCATAGGCAATCCGCAAAAGCGATTCGGAGGTATCGAGGACACCGAAAAAGCTAACTTTGATAAAGGGAATGTCAAAGACCTCTTCCATTTGTTTGGCCAGATAGGTCATCGAGCCAGCGCATTGAACCAGGTTCAATTGAGCGGTAGGCGCTTTTCTCAAATCGTCGACTTTGGCATCGCCGGTAATATTTGCAACTACCGTGACACCGATTTTTCGCAGATAGTTTTTAATAATCCACATTTCACCGGCCAGGTTGAAGTCACCCAGAATATTGACGCCGACTGTCTTTTCAGGCAGTTCCACGGGGGTGATTAAATTCATAATCGCATTACAGGCCATTTTATAGCCGGTTTTTTTGGTTCCTGAGAAACCCGGTGATTTAACGGGGATCACTCGAATTCCATATTTTTCTTCAGCATTTCGGCAGATTGCTTCGATGTCATCACCGATGATGCCAACAATGCAGGTGGCATAGATAAAGATAACTTTGGGTGAATGGATGGCCATAACCTCATCAATGGCGGCCGCCAGCTTTTTTTCGCCTCCAAAGATTACATCTTTTTCTCTCAGATCAGTAGAGTAACTATTCCGATACCCATCCTCACCGCTGGAGAGGCTCCCTCTGATATCCCAGGTATAGCTGGCACATCCGATGGGACCGTGAACGATATGGAATGCGTCTGTTATAGGGTTTAAGACAACTCTGGCACCGCAAAAGACACATGCCCGTTGGCTGACTGCTCCTGATACGCTTTCGGATTCGCACTTAATACCACTGCCGTCTCCGCTGCATTCCGAAAAACGAATGGATTGGCTTCTTTCTGGTAAAATAGCATGTTCATTTTTCATGTTACAGCCTCCTTTTAAATAACGGGGAGGAAAACCTCCCCATTCAGGTTGTTGATAAACTCATCCTGGAGATAACTGATGTTACTATCATCCCCGGGACTTACTTTTAAATTTTGGTGACAGTCAGTTATTGACAGTCATTACATAACCATTTCCATATCTTCATCTTCGCAGTCACGATCCTGTCGATCCATGAGTGCATTTAAAATTAATTCAGCCAAACGGATCGCGCCTTTATAGCCGACGATGGGCATATATGAATGGACATAGCGGTCGATGATTGGGAAACCGACACGAACAAGCGGAATATCTTCAGCTCGGGCAACATATTTACCGTGGGTGCCACCGATAAGTAAATCGACGGAATCGTTTTTAATCCATTGATGAAGCTCGAATAAATCAGCGGCTGCTTTTGCAACACAGCCTTCAAGGCCGAATTTATCAAAAAGCATTTTAGCCTTTTCCTCAAAGATTTTGCCGGGGGTGCCAGTTACCAGGTATTTTGGGATCATTCCCATTTCCATAGTAATTTGAGCCAACCCGAGGACCGTATCCGGATCACCGTAAATGGCGACTGATTTATTATAAGTATACTGATGTGAATCAAGTAAAATATCCATTAATTGACCACGTTCTTCATCTATTTCATAAGGAACTTCATTTTTAGAAAAATGATTCAGGGCCATAATGAACGCATCAGTATTTTCAACGCCGATGGGCAGCGGAAGTGTTTGATAGGGAACTTTGCATTTCTTTTCCAAAAAATCTGCAGGAAATTCAGAAGTCAGTTCACCAAGTGCCAAAGTTAATTCGCAATTGCCCAGATCTTTGATGTCGGAAATGGTGGTGCCGCCTTTGGGATACATGTTGTAGCTTCCGGTCATTGGAGCATCCATCACGCCGCTGGTGTCAGGCAGCATGATATACTCAACGCCCATGATGGTCATGAGGCGTTTCATTTCCCGCATGTCGCCAGGATTCACAAAACCAGGTAAGAGCGCAAGTTTGTTATTTTTTTCGCCAGTTGCTTCAGCCAGGTATTTAATAAATCCGGTGATCATGTTATAATAACCGGTAATATGTGAACCAACATAGCTTGGAGTATTGGTATGAACAACAATTTTGCCTTCAGGAATTTTGGCGTCATTGATGTAACCGACCAGATCATCACCAATGGTTTCACTGAGACAAGTGGTATGAACAGCAATGATATCAGGATTGTAAATATCAAAGATGTTTTTAATAGCCGTTTTTAAGTTGGCGCCGCCGCCGAAAACTGAAGCTCCTTCTGTAAACGAACTGGAAGATGCAATTGCTGGATCTTTAAAATGTCTTGATAAAAACATTCGATGAAATGAACAGCATCCTTGGGAACCATGGCTATGCGGCATACAGGCATGAACACCCAGGGCAGCATACATTGCTCCAACTGGTTGACATGTTTTAATCGGATTGATTCGTAGGGCGGATCTTTCCGATTGTTCTTTTGGGGTTAAATCTAACATTATTCTGTACCTCCTAAGCTGCCTTCTAATGTGGGCGTATTTTTCCATGGTGCTTCAACTAAATTCCAGGCCGGTGTATAAACAGCCATCGTTATATCTTTGGCGAAATTCAAGGCACCTCTGAACCCGGCATAGGGACCGGCATAATCATAAGAATGCAATTGTCGTGAGGGAACACCTGATTTTTGAATGAGGAACTTGTCCTTAATTCCCGAGAAGAAAATATCCGGTTTTAACAGTTTTAAGAACTCCTCTGTTTCAAAATGATTGTAGTCATCGGTAACAACCGTATTATCATTGATATCTGACCACAAGCCATTGTATTCTTCAAGGTGAACGCCGGCATTTTTAAGTTCTTCAAGACGTTCGGGAGTAAGAATTGATTTAAAGTTTTCAGGATCTTTTTCGACGGTGATGCTTTCAACGTTTTTAGAATCAGCATCGCGTTTTATGGAAGGGAGAACATCGCGGCCTTCATAATCATCCCGATGGCCAAATTCATAGCCCGCCAAAACGACTTCCACACCAAGTGTCTTTAAGAGATTGATATAGTGATGTGTTCGTGATCCGCCGACATAAATTGCAGCCGTTTTTCCTTCCAGTCTGGTCTTATAATGAGCCATGCCTTCGGCAATTTCTTCTTCTTCGTCGGCGATGACTGCTTCAGTTCGGGCTATTAAATCAGGATCATTGAAGAACAGTGCCATGTCCCGAAGCGATTTTTTAATGCCATCAAGTCCAATAAAATTAACTTTTATCCAATCGATGCCATACTTGGTTTTCATCATTTCAGCGATGTAATTAATGGATCGATGACATTGAACCAGATTAAGATCGGCAGTATGGGCATTTTTCAATTCAGCATAACTGCCATCACCAGTCATAACTGAAACCACGTTATATCCGATTCGTTTTAAAATACGTTCGGTTTCCCAACCGTCACCGCCGATGTTATATTCACCTAAAAGGTTAACGGAATACTTCATCGGTTCGGCATCTCCGGTGCCAATGACAGACCGCATTAAACCATTGTTGGCAATATGATGGCCGCCGGATTGACTGACTCCTTTATAACCTTCGCAACTAAAAGCTAATATCTTGATGCCGTATAATTCTTCAGCTTCAGCCGCGACAGCATGAATATCATCACCGATAAGACCGACTGGGCAGGTTGAGCAAATCATGATACAATTAGGCTTGAAAATTTCAAACACTTCTTTAATGGCTTTTTTTAATTTTTTTTCTCCGCCAAACACGATATCGGTTTCCTGCATATCGGTTGAGAAACAATATTCGCCAAATGACTGGGTGTTTTCGTCGCCCTTGGCTTTATGTCTTCGTGTTCCCCAAGTATAGAAACCGCAACCGATTGGACCGTGGGTAATGATGGCAACATCCTTAAGGGGAGAAAGAACAACCCCTTTACATCCGGCATAACAGCAACCGCGATTTGTCATAATTCCAGGTATGGCTCTTGTATCTGCCTGAATGACATTGGGTTCTCCTTCTTCAATTGTGATAACATGTTCTTTTCTATTTTTATAAACTTTTGAACTATATTTATCGAGTACTTTTTCTTTTGAATCCAATATACTCACCTCTTTCTAAAATGCATCAGCATTTTTCTCGCCGCTACGTACACGAATGGAGTCCTCTATCGGGAGGATGAAAATTTTACCATCGCCTGGATTACCGGTGGAATTGCTGTCAATTAAAATGGAAACGACCTTGTCCACATCTTCATCTTCAACAATTAATGTAAAAAATCGCTTTGAAATTAAACGGGATGGTTCGGTTAATGCTTCGCCAATGTTTGAAATTGGCATTTCTCCAGAATCGACAATATCTTGAATGATCGAAAAATCAACGCTTTTCTTTCCTCTGCCGAGAACCTTCAAACAGGTAAAAGCAGGAAAGCCTTCTTTTACCAGGGCTTCTTTGGTTGGATTAACTTTATTCTGTCGAATAATAGCCATAACTTCTTTCATATCTAATTCCTCCTTTTACAGGCCAGATTTTCCAGTACTGATTGTGTAAGCTTCCTCTACCGGAGAAACAAAAATACGACCGTCTCCAAAAGCACCATCGGCACCTGTTTTTGCATTTTTCATGACAATTCTGATAACATCATCTTTATCTTCGTCGTTAACGATTAAAAGCAGCATCACTTTTGGAAGTTCATCATAATAAACATCGCCAACTTTGATTCCCTTTTGTTTTCCTCGGCCATAGACATCTAATTTAGTAACCGCTGAAAATCCACCGGACAGTAATTCGGATAAAACAATGCCTGTTTTTTCAGGTCTTACAATTGCGCGTACCATTAACATATTCATACTTCCTTTCACGTTTAAAATTTAATTAAATATCCATTAATCCATGTTCCATCAGGATTTCTTCCAATCGATCTTGTTTCATTGGTTTTGGAATAACAAACATTTTGTTGCCATCGATGGCGGCAGCTAAATTACGGTATTCCTGAGCTTGACCGGCGGTATCATCAAATTCTAAAACGGTCTTTTTATTAATTTCGGCCCGTTGTACCATGTTGTCGCGAGGGACAAAATAAATCATCTGACTGCCGAGTTCTTCGGCAAAAGCCTGAACCAGTTCTTTTTCACCATCAACATTACGACTGTTGCAAATAATTCCGCCTAAACGAATTCCGCCGGTGGTTGCGTATTTTTGAACACCTTTGGCAATATTGTTGGCAGCGTATAAAGCCATCATTTCACCAGAAGCGACAATATAGATTTCCTGAGCTTTGCCTTCACGCATCGGCATAGCAAAACCACCACAGACAACATCACCAAGGACATCATAAAAAACATAATCAAGATCAGGAGTATAAGCACCTAATTGTTCCAGCATTCCAATAGCGGTGATAATACCACGTCCAGCACATCCAACCCCTGGTTCTGGTCCACCGGATTCAACACACATGATGTCACGAAATCCTGGTTTTAAAATGGCATCCAGTTCAATTTCTTCACCTTCTTCACGAAGTGTGTCAAGCACTGTTTTTTGTGCCAGACCACCAAGTAATAATCGCGTTGAATCTGCTTTAGGATCACAGCCAACCACCATGATTTTCTTTCCCATTAGACCAAGTCCTGCAGTTAAATTCTGAGTTGTGGTAGACTTTCCGATACCACCTTTACCATAAATTGCGATTTGTCTCATAATCTTTCCTCCAAATAAATTTTAGAATTCAATGTTTTCCAAACAAAATAAAATCAGAAGAGGTCTCAGTCAACTACATCAATTTGTAGTTAGCTAAGACCTCTTCGTCCCGGGGGGTATAAGTTTGGAAGAAACAAAAAAAGTCTTAATCAGCCACACAAATGCAGTTAATTAAGACCTCTCTGTCTATATAGGATTGTTGTAACCATAAACGAAAGAAGGTCTCGATCAGATACATTATAGTATCTGATTGAGACCTCATCGTCTAAGTAATAAATCCGTTTGTCATTGTTTCTATAGGCTAATTATCCATGGATAGCATAGAAAAGTCAAGCGGTATTGAATGTAAACCCTTTTCATCTTTGGATGGTTATCAAAATACTCGGACTTTTTCATGACGGATTTTGTAATTTAACAGTGATTGTATTTCATTTCCAAATGTAAGTTTTCAACTGTTAGACGGGATGAAATCAATTTCACAAAATCAATATGTGAGTTGGATTAAAACAGAACATCTGATTACTTAAATAATTCTTAATAGATAGCAAGATTAACCGCAATGTGAACACTCAGAACAATTGCCGCAGGCTTTTTCTGTCGGATCATGGACTAAAATTGAGCGCACTTCACTCCGATTAAGATCAACAACGACGATGTCATCATGAATGATTTCAAGTTTGTTGTCATGAAAAATGATGGACATGGGTTCGGGTATCATAATCTCCGGATCAATTTCGCCTGGTTTCATCTGGGGCTGAATCAAATTTTTTTCCGCTGCGTTTGAAATCAGGAGGCCGCTATTTGAGGTGAGCAGTGATCTTAATTGACCATGAGGATCATAGGTCACCGAGTTCTCATCGCTATTGATGCCATGGGCCTTACAGTTATAGGCGATAATGACCCCAACCGGTGTGGTTATGGGTTCCGGCAGAGCCGGTTCAAAGCTTTTTAAAGTACCATTTTCATAAAGTGAAAAACCGTAGCGTACTTTTACTAAACCATCGAGACTGGTGATTTCGATGATCTCCTGAGGCCATAAGGTTAAGCTTTTTAAAGCGCCGCTTTCATAAAAACATAAACTGACTGCTTTGGCAGAAAAAGAACCGATGGGTAAATCAAAGGCCATAGGTTTGGCTAGACTGTATTCATTTTCTTCCGTCCAGTATCCGTTGATGCGTCCGTTAAGCGGAAACAGCCGATGGATACTGCCGTTTTCATAAAAACTGATTCGCTCTGCCGATATGAGGCCAAGTGGGGTAACGACCTCCGTCGCCGTTTCCAAATCGATGCTTTTTATTTCGCCGCTCTTAAAGAATTCCAGCGACAGGCCTTCGCGATTTCTGATATTGGAGGGGCCATAACTTGGCACTAAAATTCCGATAGGGGTGGTAATATTATTTTTTCCTTCAAAAGCGCAACCCTTTAAAACACCGTTGTCAAAAGTTTCGGAAAAGATCACATCGGTTAAAGGACCGTATTTTTCGGTCTGTATTTTATTCATTTTAATCTCCTATTCTTGGCACAAGACATGGGTGATGATCACCTGTTTGCCGGAAGCATTTTCTGTTTGGACGGTGTAGGCGAGTTTCATTTCCGCCAGTTTATTGTCAAACCATGGTGGAATATGGCTGCATGCCACTTCCAGGGAGTAAAAGGTGGTGTTTTCCAGGAAAGGCAGAAGCACCTTTTTCGAGCTCAATTCGGGATATCGTTTCTGGACGGTGTTTAAATTGAGAAAATAGTGGCCGGATTCATCCATTTTCACCGGTATTTTGGATATCGGTGAATCATCATTATTCGCTTCATCTTCAATACGGATTAGATCAGCCTGGATGGCATCCAGTAAATCCAGATCAAAATCTTCAGATTCACAGATAATAAAGCCGGACTGATCAAATACCTGGTAGGGAATACCGGTTATCGATTTGGTAATGATGATCTTACAGGTGTTGAAGCAGACAATCATTTGGTTGATAGTCTCCCGGACTGATGTTAATCCACCAGAGAGGTCAGGATGAAAAGGAACTGGTTCAGATTGGTGCCAAACGGAATTGTCTTTGGTGTAGAAGACAAAATTAGTCATTTCATCAAAACGTGAAATCTGGTTGGTATCATTACAAAAAACTGCCATTACATTGGTGTTTTCTTTCATTTCTTCACCTCATTTGATTGAATCAATTTAAAATAGAATCGCGTAAAAATTAGTTGTAGTATAGCATATAAATAAAAAAGTGCACTGATTTAAAATTAAAACGCGCAGAAAAACGATTGCAGAAATGATTGGCTTAAAGAAATTAGTTTGACTTTGGATAGGGAAGTCGAAGAAAAAGTGACTACCAAAAAGAAAACCTCCTGTGAAAACAGGGGGCTGGTTGTTGGGATTATGTCAGGACAGAGTCTTGAGACATTATTTGGTAGAATCATCATTGAATTCATCTTCCAGTTTTTTTTGTCGCTTTTTCACCAGGGTACCGCAGATTAAAAGGGCAACAAAGATGAGGGCAAAAAGAAAGGCGAATATGATGAGGGTCAGAAGCAAAAGAATGCCCAGATCATTTTTGAGAAAATCATTTTTCATATACAAGGAGATCGCGTAAATAATTGCAAAGAGACCGGAACCAACGAGACTGAAAATCAAATAGTTTTTTGTGGTGGGTTTGCTGTAATAATCCCATTGACCTTTACGGTAATAACCGATAAAACTGCCGACACAACAAATCATAAAAATAAACCATTCAAAAGCCCATTGGCTAAATGGGGCACTTAAGAATATCGACTGAATGATGATGCTTCCCAAAAGGAGCCAGAAAACGATCCAGAAACAGATATGCTCAACTTTGTACATTTCCATTTCCTGGCGCTCATCAATTACTTTTTTAAATTTTTTCATTACTATTTTCCTCCCAAAATAAATCATTTAACGTTTTTCCCAGAGCTTTACAGATGGCAATACACAATTGTAAAGAAGGGTTGAACTTCCCAGCTTCAATCATACCGATGGTCTGTCGGGTCACGCCGACCCGTTTGGCCAGCTCGTCCTGGGAGATATCATGCTCGGCCCGGGCGACTTTTAATTTCAAGTTTTTCATCTGATCACTCCTTTGTGCATATAGTATAATATACAAGATAAAATGTCAAGTATATATTGCATAAAGAAATATATAATAAGCAGAAGCTCGCCGGTATGGCCCGATGACTGCTGCTATTATTAGGGAATAATATCGCCAAATAAAAATGATAATTGCTGGCTGCCGTGTTCCAGCTTATAACGGGAGACGATGTCCGGCATTTTGTAGAGAAGACCATGACGCTGGCATTCCCGGGCGAAGACAGCCCAGAGGCTTTTGGCATTGGGGCTGGCGCAGCTGTAGGCATTGCCAAAGTGTTTCAGGTATTCTTTTTTAATGCCGGGAAAATGTTCGTCCAGTTGGTCATAAAAATAAAGGCGCTGCTGATCCCGAAGGGTGACCCCAAAAGCCGGATAAATAAAATCGGCGCCGCTCTTGGCAGCAAGTTCCACAATTTTTCTAATGTTGTCAGTAGTGTCGTTGATAAAGGGCAGGATGGGCATCAGCAGAACGCCGGCAAAGATACCGCTTTGGGACAACTCTTTAATGGCAGCAAAACGCTCGCTGCTGGGTGCTGCTCGGGGTTCAATTATTTTTGCCAGGGCGTCGTCAGCAGCGGTAATGGTGATTTTTACAATTACCGGAGAACGTTTTTGAATGGCTGAGAGCAGATCCTTATCCCGGGTAACAAGGGGACTTTTTGTGGCAATGGCCACCCCGAAGCCATGCACTTTGAAGAGCTCCAGAGCCTGACGGGTGAGGGTCTCTTTTTTTTCAAAGGGGTTGTAAGGATCGCTCATGGCGCCGGTGCCCACAACCCCTTTTAGGGTTTTTCGCCGCAGATTGTCTTCAAGTATAGCCAGAGCATTTTCCTTTGCCCGAACCTGATCAAAATGGTCAATTCCGTAGCAATCGCTCCGGCTGTCGCAATAGATACAGCCGTGACTGCAGCCCCGATAGATATTCATATTGTAGTCGGTGCCGAACCAGAAATTATTTTTGGTCCGGGTCAGCATGTTTTTAGCGGGAATGGTTTCCATCGCGTTACCCTTCTTTTTTTATCATATTATTGCACAATCAGACCTAATAATTTGGCCAGCTCGGCAGCCTGATAAGTGGAGACAACGGCACCACTTAAAGCTTCAATGGAGACAATCAGCCCATCGATCTGGCTGGCCGTAAAGTCCAACCCTTTTAGCGGGGTTTTGAAAAAGCTGGCGCCACAAAAATTGACGCGATCAAGGTCAATCTGGGTCAGTTTGCACTCGCTGATGGTGGTATCACTGAGGTCGCATTCAGAAATTTCGATTCCCTTCAGTTTGGCTTTGCCGAAATTTCCATACTGCAAATTGCAGTCGGTCAATCGAATGTTCTGTAGCTGGGCCTGGTAAAAATCAACGCCAATCAGTTTGCAGGATTTGAATTCGCAGCGGTTGAAGTATCCCTCGCCAAAGTTACTGTTGGAGAGGTTGCAGGACTGAAAGCGCACGTCACGACAGTCGATTTTTTCAAAATCACAGTGTGTAAACTCGCAGTTTTCGAAAAGTGATTCCCGGAAGGACAGCTTGGAAAAATCGATGTCTACCAGGGCTAAATCTTTAAAATATTTTGCCTCTATTTCCAGTTCTTCTTCTTGAGCCCACTCAATCAGAAGCATTAAATCGTCAGTAAAGTCTAGCTCAGTGGATATATTTGGTTTTGATATTTTCATAATGCTTTGGTACCTTTCTTGAGAAATTTATATAATGGGGAGCGTGTTATTTTGTGATGGACATAAGAAAACTCCCCCAGTTTTCGTTATAATAGGGGAAAGAATCAGGTTCGTAAACTTCATCTTTGAAACCAACGGAGTGATAACAGTTGTAGGCACCGGGATTATTGTCAAAAACTCGCAGGGTAATCCGGGTCATCTTCAGAAGATTGAAGGCATAATCTACAGCAAGAGAAATCATTTTTTTCCCATAACCCATATTTCGTGTACTGGAATCAATAATAATAAAGCCAAAATGGATACTGTTGTTTTCATAATCGGCGTTAAGCATGGTTAATGAACCCACCGGTTTTCCCAATTCATCAACAGCTGTCCATAATAGACCTTTTGCACTACAATCAAATTTGTTTTGACGCTCAAAGAGTGCTTCTTTTGTAAGTGGATATGTTAGTAAATTGGCACACCATTTCATAAAATTTTCTTCTGTATCTAACCAGCTGATGATATATTCGGCATCATTGGTCTTGTAAGGTCTTAGTCGCAGCATCGTTTCTCCTTGAATGGGATTTTAGTTATTGTCTTATAACTGAGACAATAGGTTTTGTTAAGAGTGCTTTTAAAGATTAAATTGAGTATAACATAAGTTTTAAATCATCTCAATATCCAGTAGCGGTTCATAAACAAGAGAATAGCTGCCGGAGTCAAGTAAAAATCATATTGTCAGCAAACAAAATATAAGATAACTAAAACACATTTATTGATTCCAGCTTTCTAATGCATTTGTATCCGCTTTTTGTCATCTTTGAACTCATTTTTAGCAACACTGCTGTTCTTAATCTATTTCGCTCCTTTTTAATCTGAATTTGCATTTTAACATAATAAAGTTTATAATTTTCTATGTTAAAGTAAGAGTGAAGATTAGAAAATAGGAGAAAAAATGGAAACGTCGCAGCGTATAAAAAAAATGAGGGAACCAGCCCTTCTCAAATATTATCCCATTGTCAACGAAGCCCAAAAGAAAGGGAGGAAAGTTTACTTTTTAAATATAGGCCAGCCGGATATTAAAACACCGGAAGGCTTTTTAAATAGTGTGAATGGCATCGACCAAAAAGTACTGTCTTATCAGGCGCCGGAAGGAATCACTGAGCTTCGGGAAGCGGCTTGCGGTTACTATGAACGATTGGGTCTGAATTATGACATAAATGACTTGTTTGTCACTAACGGCGGAAGCGAGGCACTGCTTTTCACTTTTATCGGGATTTGCAATGCCGGGGATGAAATTTTAACCGCTGAGCCCCTTTACAGCATTTATAAAGAAATGGCCGCAGCTACAGATGTGAATCTGGTGGGATTTAAAACTTATGCCGAGGATGGCTTTGCCTTACCGGATGAAAGCTTGATAGAAGCTGCCATTACCCCGAGAACTAAAGCGATTTTAATGACGAATCCCGGAAATCCCACTGGAAAAGTTTTTACCAAAAAAGAAATTGAAGTCATGGTGAAATTGGCTTTAAAACATAATTTGTATTTGATTTCCGACGAGGTTTATCGGGAATTCGTGTATGACAAGCAAGGCTATTTAAGCCCGGCCCAATATCAGGAACTATCTCAAAATTTTATTTTGATTGACAGTATTTCCAAACGCTACAGCGCCTGTGGAGCAAGAATCGGTTTTATCATCTCAAAGAATAAGGAGCTCATGGGGCAGCTAAAAAAATTGTGTCAGATGCGGTTAGCCGTATCCACCGTCGATCAGATCGGAGCCATTTCCCTTCTAAATTTGGATGAACATTTTTTTGATGGCATTTTGAAAGAGTATACCCAACGTCGAAAGATTGTTTATGATGCGTTACAAAACATTCCCGGGGTCATCTGCAAAGAACCCCGGGGCGCCTTTTATTTCATGGCAAAGCTGCCAATAAAAGATGCCAGCCATTTTATTGAGTGGATGATCAATGATTTTGATTATCAGGGAGAAACGGTACTGCTATCACCAGCCAACGATTTTTATTTAAATCCCGAGGACGGCGCCGACGAAGTGCGAATCGCTTATGTTCTTAATGGTGAAGATATGCGCAAGGGAATGTCGATTCTGAAATACGGGTTGGAAGCCTATCGTTTGGCTTTTCCAGAAGTATGCAAATAAATAAATAAGGAGAATAATTTGGAAATTAAATCAGTAGAAAAAGGTCAGGATTATGTTGGCTTTTTGTTTATAAAGTCACAGATGACAAAAACGGCTACAAATGGGAGCCGATATTTCAATATGGTTTTAAATGATGCAAATTTTGACGAAATTGATGCTAAAAAATGGGACGTAAAGCCAGAAGATGAAGCGATTTTCATCAATGGAAAGCTGGTGAAAATCAAGGGAAAAGTTCAGGAATTCAATAATCGGCTTCAGCTGATTGTGAATAAAATGCGTTTGGTGAATGAAAATGATGAGGTGTCCATTGATGATTACATCGAAACGGTTCCGGTTGATACGGATGAAATGATTGGTTATGTCAATGACGCCATCGATGATTTTACCAATAAGGATATCAAAGACATCACGCAAAGAATTTTCAACGATCACATAGCCTGCTTGTCTTATTTTCCGGCGGCAAAAAAACACCATCATGCCATCAAGGGCGGATTGCTGTATCATACTTATTCGATGCTGAGAATCGGCAAGAGTTTAGCAGGAATCTATACATTTATTAATAAGGATTTACTTTATGCCGGAATCATCCTCCATGATATTGGAAAAATAAATGAGATGGTATCCGATGAAAACGGATCTGTTTCAGACTATACTCCAGAGGGAAAACTGCTGGGACATATTACTCAGGAAATTGTAGATCTTGAAATTGTCGGCAAGGAATTGGGAACCGATCCAGAATGTCTAATGCTCTTAAAGCATATGATCCTCTCTCATCATTACCAGCCAGAATATGGAAGTCCTAAAAAGCCAATGTTTCCAGAGGCGGAACTGCTGCATCACATCGATATGATTGATGCCCGCATGTACACGATGGAACAGGCCCTTGGACGAGTAGAACCGGGAACTTTTACAGAGCCAAATTGGAGTCTTGATGGAATCAGTTTATACCATAGAAGCTTTGAATAGGAGACAGAATAATGAGCACCATTGCATCAGAACAAAGAAAAATTACTTGTTATGAATCGGATTATGCCGGAAAGATGTTGCCAACTACGGCAATGAATTATTTCCAGGAGGTATCAACAAACCAGGGCGATGATTTGAAAATCGGAAGTGAATTTTTAAAAGAAAATCATCTGGCGTGGTTTTTAGTAAAATATGTCATTCGGTTTAATAAGTATCCTCGTTATAAAGACGAAATCATCGCCACGACGCGGGCCATCGGTATGGATAAATACTGTGCTATTCGACGTTTTACCCTTGAAGATGAAAAGGGCGAGGCGATGGTGATCGCCGATACCCAATGGCTGTTGGTCAACCGTGAAACGGATAAAATGGAACGCATGGATGAGTATCCGCAATTTGATGTTTATGATTGTCATGAAAAAGGTGAGCCGGTATTTAAGAAGATTGCCAAAATAAAAAAGGTCGACTATGCAAAAACCTTCAACGTGCGTTTCTTGGACATTGATTTCAATAAACATGTTAACCATGTTAAATATCTTGCTTGGGCCATCGAAGTTTTACCGATGGAAGTGGCGGCAACAATGGATTTAACGGAAGCAAAGATTGCTTATAAAGCCCAATGCTTTTATGGCGATACGGTTGAAGCTTTATGCGAAAAACTAAACGAAAAACTGTATCGTATCGATATTGTTAACCAGGAGAATACATTGCTTTGTCAGCTGGAATTGAAACTGAATTAGAATAAAAAAGGACGATTGCAAAATTTCTTTTGCAATCGTCCTTTTTAGCTAACTTTAAAACAGTTTTTCTTTGATAATCCCTTTGCGGTAGGCAGAAATCAGCATTTCAAGATCTTCAACCTGAGACATCAGCGCTTTGCCATTATCGGTGTCTCGAACTCTTTTTCGCTCGGTTGATTTTTCAACAACCGATAAAGTCGAATTGATATCAACACCATCGGCGATCGCTTTTTCCACCGATTCAAAGGGATCATGACTGATCAGGATCAGACCGTATGAGTTGTAAACAAGGGTGTAGCCGGCTATTCCGGTTGTTTTCTGGTAAGCCCGGGCAAAACCACCGTCAATGACAAGCTGTTTGCCTTTTGCCCGAATGGGGCTTTCCCCTGAAATTGTTTTAACGGGAATATGTCCGTTAATCAGATGGCCTTCCTCGGGGTCAACGCCAAACTCGACGAGTATCTTTTTAGCCAGGATATCATCGTCATCAATTAAAATATAAAAGGGCGCATGGTGTTCTTTATGGGGCGTTTTATCATCAATAAAATATCGCTCGAAAGTTGCCATTTTGTCTTTTCCAAAAAGCGGCGAGTCTTCGTGACACCATAGAAACCAGAGAATGTCTGATTCAGTATGATCAGAGTTTGTATTGCCAAAATAAGCTTCTCTTGCCATTTGATCAAATTTATCCATCAGAAGTTTTCCTGAATAATCATTTCCGCAGAGTCGGATGGTTTTAAAACTGCCGTCATTATTAAGCAAAACACAGGCATGAAACAGCAAATTGTCATTAAAAACCTTATACATACTGCCTTTGGCATACATAAAGTGAATGTGCTTTTGAAGCCTTTCACTATGGAGAAAGGCGTAAACCAGGCGATCCACCACTTGGGCTTCCTCTTCGGTTAAGGTATAGGGATTGTTGGGATCCAGGGTGGGAAAATTGCTGTCATTTAAGGGATAAACGACACCTTCAACGGTAACGGTGCTGTTTTCAAAGTCGATGCACCTAAGCAGTTGGCGTTTTTCCATATGGTATTCGGGATGTTTATCAATGAGTGTTTCTTCCAATTTAAATTGAATGATGGCAATGGCTTTATGCATTTTTGCCATAAGCGCGATTTCCTGATCAGAAGTATGCTGCTCTTCAGTAATTTTTGGAATGAAATCAAGACAGGGATCATCTCGGTAAACCCGGTTTGAAAAAGAGGCAAGCGGAACGAGATTAATGCCATAGCCATCCTCGATGACGTCCATATTTGCATAGCGCAGCGCAATCCGGACGGTGTTAGCGATACAGGAGGGATTGCCGGCGGCAGCACCCATCCAGAGGATATCATGATTACCCCATTGAATATCAAGAGAATGGTGCTGCATCAATGTATCCATGACCACATCCGGACCAGGACCACGATCATAGACATCCCCGATGATATGAAGATGATCAATGGTTAATCGCTTGATAACGCCAGAAATTTCTACAATAAAATGTTGCGCCCGGTCCAATTTCACAAGGCTTGCAATGATTTCATTGTAATATTCCTTTTTGTTAAAACGGTGTTCATCTTCCTGAAGAAGTTCTTCCATAATATAGGCAAAATCTTTAGGAAGAGCTTTTCTAACCTTGGAACGCGTGTATTTTGAAGCCGCCGCACGACAGACGGTGACTAACCGATAAATGGTAAGCTTATACCAGTTATCCATGGATTCCTGATTGCGTTCACGCTTAATTAAATCAATTTTTTCTTCGGGATAATAAATAAGGGTTGATAATTCTTCGAGTTCTTCAAAAGCAATGGTATTTCCGAGTTCCTGATGAACCTTGCGTTTGATGGTACCGGAAGCATTTTGCATAACATGGTTAAAGGCTTCATGTTCTCCATGAATATCGGTTAAAAAATGTTCGGTACCTTTGGGCAAATTTAGGATTGCCTTAAGATTAACCACTTCTCCGACAGCCGTGGTAATATTGGGAAAGCTTTGGGATAAAAGTTCTAAATATTTTTGATTTTCTTGAAGCTGTATTTTGGTATAAGCATTCATAAAATGACCTCTAAACTTAAATTTAATATTAAAAACTGTAAATGTTTACGACCCAATTATACACTTGAAAAGATTAAAAAGCCATTAAAAAATAAGTCGCGTTAATAAAGACAAATATATTATTCCATGGTAAAATAAATTATAATAATAAGCTTGCAGTTTAGTGATTGAGACAAATTATAATTTTACATTTAAACAGTTGAAACAGGTGAAAAACGATGGAAACAAAAATTATTTCTGCAGTAGAAGCCATTGACGAAAAACGTGCAATGAAACTGGTTGCAAAAGAGCTTGAATTAGGAAAAGACAAAAAAGAAATTTCTAATCAATTGAATTATGCGTTGCAACGCGTGGCAGTTCGATACGAAGAGGGGGAGTACTATATTGCCGATCTTATTATGGCCGGTGAACTGGTATCAAATCTCCTTAAAATGATGGGAATGGATAATCCCCAATTGATCAATGGCCATAGTTTGGGTAAAATTGTGGTCGGGACTGTTTTTGACGATATTCACGATGTGGGTAAAAATATTTTTGTCAGTATGCTAAGAGCAGAGAGCATTGAAGTGGTGGATCTGGGGACAGATGTACCGACCGCAAAATTTATTGAAGTCATCAAAAAAGAACAACCGGCAATTCTTGGAATCAGCGGTATCTTGACTTCAGTGGTCGAAAATATAAAAGAAGTCATTGATGAGATCAATGCTCAGGGGCTGCGTAAGGATTTAAAAATTATTTTGGGCGGCGCTTTAGCAGGAACGGATTATGCAAAATATGTTGGAGCTGATGGTTATTCCAGTGACGCCATTGAAGGTGTCAATATATGCAAAAAATGGCTGGAACAATGCATAGGTGATCAGTGATGAAAAAAATTTTATATCTTGATATCGTTAATGATATTAAAGGAAAAATTGAAAAAGGAATGCTACGGCCTGGGGATCTGCTACCTTCAGAAAATGAAATGTCTGACCAATATGATGTCAGTCGGACAACGCTGCGAAAAAGCCTGGCATTATTAGTCAACGAGAAATATATTTATACGATTCCCGGAAAAGGAAATTAT
This sequence comes from Acetobacterium paludosum, assembly GCF_008086595.1. Taxonomy (GTDB): domain Bacteria; phylum Bacillota; class Clostridia; order Eubacteriales; family Eubacteriaceae; genus Acetobacterium; species Acetobacterium paludosum. The sequence goes on from NZ_RXYA01000010.1 coordinate 24,340, forward strand.
GTGTGCGAACCGTCATCAAATCAATATCAGTTTTATTTTGATGAAATTGACAGTTTAAAAGGAGAAATTGAAGAAGTAAAATTAGTCAGCGTTGGCGTTATTACCCCGGGAAGAAAACTCATGCGTGAGCTGAAAATAGGCTCTTTTGAAAAGGTTATAAAGATTCAAAAGGCGGTGCAGATAAAAGATGAGATCATTCAATATTCAACGATTTATCTGCCTTACCAAAAGGGGAACCCCATTGTCGAAGATGTTATTAATTTTGCAAATTTTCACGGCATCATGGAAAAGGGAAAACTTCAATTTCAGCTTAAAAAAATCTTGAACATTGATATTGTTCATCCGCCACTGGAAGTTCGAGAAAGTTTGAAAATCGATCATGATGAAAGTTGCTTCCTGGTGTCGCAAAATATCATTTCAATGGAAGATGGCATGCCAATCAGTTACAATGAGTTTTATATAAAAAGAAATTACTTCAGCCTCTCAGCGGAAACAACCTTCTAAAAAAGACTTTACTTTTTGAAAAGAATCATGTAAAATTAGCAAGCAGTAAAAGTGATCTCGTAGCTCAGCTGGCAGAGCACTACCTTGACATGGTAGGGGTCGTTGGTTCAAGTCCAATCGGGATCACCATTTTTAGTATATTAACGCCGATACGAGGCGTTTTTTTTATACACGTAAATAATTTTGAAGTAAATGCATTATTGCTTTGGGATTGGAGACTGGCATAGAAGGTGTCAGTGGGATTGGCAGTAGCATCCTGCAAGCGCTGGAGAATGGGAACGATACCGCATCCCCCCCCCTTTCTGCAAAAAACACTTGCATAAAACAGATTAAAAAATTTCCGAAAACAAATGGCATACTTCAAAAATACCAGCTGAAATAATGATTGTGATAGGAATTGTTGTTACCCAGGCAAATAACATTCTCTGTCCGGTACACCATTTTACTCCTTTAAAACGGGTGGCTGCACCAACACCCATGATGGAAGATGAAACAACATGAGTAGTACTGACAGGTAGACCAAGATGAGTCGCGGCCTGAATAATCAGTACCGATGATAAATCTGCAGCTACACCACTTACAGGTTTTAATTTCATTATTTGGGTGCCGACGGTTTTAATAATTCTCCATCCGCCAACAGAAGTACCTAAAGCCATGGAAAGAGCACAGCAAAACTGAACCCAGTGTGGAATGCTCATGTCACTTTTCAATCCGAAAGCGACTAATGCCATTGTAATAATACCCATTGATTTCTGGGCATCATTCATTCCATGTGAAAAAGCTTGAAGTGCAGCCGTGAATATTTGAATTTTACGAAATCCTTTATTGGCTTTTCCTGCCGGTAAACTATGAAAAAGTAATTTGAATATAGAAAACATTAAAAATCCAACAATTAAAGCAATCACTGGAGAACTAATTAATGATTCTATGATTTTTCCAAAGCCGCGCCACTGAATTGCATGAATTCCTGCATCTGCGAGCCCAGCACCCGCCATTGAGCCAATTAAAGCATGAGAAGAACTACTTGGAATGCCAAAATACCAGGTGATTAAATTCCATGTAATTGCAGAGATCAATGCGGCAACAATAACGAGCATGCCATTTTCGAGCGTATTGATATCGATGATATCTTTCGCGATTGTTTGAGCAACAGAGCTTGATACTACGGCTCCCAGAAAGTTCATAATGGCAGAAATAAAAATTGCCTTTTTTAAGGTTAAAGCTCTTGTCGAAACTGCTGTAGCGATGCAATTTGCCGTATCATGAAAGCCATTAATAAAGTCAAATCCAAAGGCTAAAACAATTATCAGGATCAATATTATCATTATGTGCCTCTTACAAGTTTTTCATGACAATAATGTCCAGAGTTTTTGCAGCATTCTCAGTAGCGTCAATGATGCCTTCTAACATTTCATAGGTATCTTTTAATATGATTATTTTTATTGGGTCAGTATAATTAGAAAAAAGATCATGAATTGCTTTTCGAACATTATTATCCGAATATTCTTCGTTTGATTTGACTTTTACCAAATGGTCTCTGATTACTTTCAATTTTTTGTCAACCAATGCATTTACTGCGAGGGATAATTCCTTAGTTGCAATTCCAATACATTTTTTGAATTCGGTGATGTATTTATCTTCCATAGTAAAATTGGACATTTCAAAGTAAGAAGCCATTTCCTCCATCTGATCTACGATGTCATCCAATTTTTCAGAAAGAACAATGATATCTTCCTGATCAATAGGTGTAATAAATGATGCGTACAAAGACACTAATATTTCATGTAAAACATCATCACATTTTGATTCATATCCTTTGATTCTTTCCGCAATTTTAATTGCTTCATCTCTGGTTGAAATTTCAGATTTACTAAAAACCTCACCGCATTCTTCCATTAATAATGTCATTTGTCTTAATAATTCCATTGTTTTATTTGTTCTTTTCAACTGCCGATTCTCCTTAGTACATTACTTTTATATTTTTTTTTTCTCTATTCAGGCATGATTTTCCGTTCGGATATTCTGAGTAGGCTTATTTACTGTTTCCTATGAGTCGCTTAATGATTAAGAAACTCTAACTTGTCCGATGTTATAAAAATTTTGCCAGCTATTCATTATACATTTACATTTAAAAGTTTACCACCTAGAATTACGTTAGAAGTTAAAAAATATTTGAGAATAGACTTTAATAAAGAGAATCAATATAATGTTCACAAATAGTTGGATACAAATTCCAGAAAATAAGATAATCTAAACAGATCGAAATATGAATTCCCGAATGGGGCTTTTAGAGTAAACCGATATCGTGGACAGCAGAATAGTGAAACGGATTCGGGCTGATTTACAGGTTCGCCCTGTTTTGTTGTATCATTCTATTGTAATACGATGCGAAACGATGACCGTTCAGAAGAAACCCAAAATTTTATTGACTCCGGAAAGTGGTGGGGTATTGACGCAGATTCATGAGTAGAAAGGCAGCCAAGGCTTACTTGTTGAGGCAAACCTTGACTGCGTTAAAGAGGTTTTAAATGGCCAAAATAATCTGTAAAAACACGGCTTTTAATTTGGTAGGGGTCGTTGGTTCAAATCCAATCGGGATCACCATTTATTAGATAAAAAAGCCATTTGCAGTATTGTACCCTCATGTCATGAAAGTGATATGAGGGTATTTACTTGAATTTCAATTGGATATATTCCTGTTTTTAAATAAGTTGCATAATGATTAGGAGCTAACTTGGCTAAATTCCATTGATAACGATCATTGTTGTAATAATCCATAATGTTTGACTCCATTTTCATTCTATGTTTTATGATAAACTATGAAACTTGGAATAAGCTTTTTTGATTTCAAAAAACTAAAAATGGCCAAGATGTTTTCCCGACCTTTGTGTTCAGTCTGAGACCCTGTAAAACAGAGTCAGTTAAATTCTAAGAGTTACCTCATTTTTTAACTGTCTATCTTACAGGGTCCATTTTAGTGTTAGTCTGCTTTTTTAATACAAAACGTAACCTGTCTAAAATATGGCTATTGCCAACGGTATCATTCTATGAATAGTCTTTTTTAATTCGGAGATCATTGTCAGTTTAAACGTATGAACTGCCAGTATCCAATTTGATTATCATTGGTAATCATTAGTGTGAAATAATCATAAGGCACTTAAATATATGTTCTAGAAGTGAATATCTCACTATCGAAATCAGAACTGATAATTTATGAGTTTAGCTTAAAAGACAGCAGCTTTGAGATAGTCACAGCAGTATTATGGAAGTAATACACCCTTCAAAATGATAAAATCTAAATATCGTAAAAAATGAATATTTGCTAACAAAAGAGCAAATCGTTCAAAATTTAAAAATGGAGGTTTTTAAATGGGTAAACTTGATGGAAAAGTCTGTATTATTACAGGTTGTGCAAGTGGTTTAGGAAAACAGGAGGCGATCTTGTTTGCAGAGGAGGGTGCTGCCAAGCTGGCGATCTGCGATATAAATTTCGAAAAGCTTGAAGAAACTAAAAAGATATGCGAAGAAATTGGTGCTCAGGTTCTTGCAGTTAACTGTGATCTTTCCAAACTAGAAGATTTAGAAAATTTTGTTAAAAAGACAGTGGAGGTCTTTGGTCCTCATATTGATGTTCTTGTGAATAACGCACACAATACAACCAAATTACTTCCCATGTTGGTAAAAACTGACGAAGATTTTTACACAGAGTTCGAATGTGGACCATTGGCTATGTTCCGTCTTATGAAACTCTACTACCCTTACATGAAAGGTCATAGTGGATTTGGAGCATCCATAATTAATTTTGCTTCAAAAGCTGGTATTGAGGGTACCGTTGGACATTCTGTTTACGCTTCCGTTAAGGAAGGTATCCGTGGTTTATCTCGTGTTGCCGCTAGAGAATTAGGCGCTGATAACATCCGTGTAAATAATGTTATGCCTGGAGGCTTTACTGATAACTGTAAGGAAGGACTAAAGCATCAGAGTGAGGAAATTCAGACTTGGGCTGAGCATGCATTCAGCGACAATCCTTTTGGTCGCAAGGGTGACCCTCACGACGATGTGGCACCTATAGTTGTCTTCATGGCTTCTGATGATAGCCACTGGATGACTGGTCAAACTCTTTCCGCTGATGGAGGTGTGTGTATCACTGCTTGAGGAGAAGAAATATGAATTTGAAAAAAAATAGATAATTTTTGAGACGAGACGGAAGAGTTATATTTTTGGGAAATTTACGATAATTTCAGAAGAACAAAGCAGTAATTTAACAATATTAGCCATCATTTGGTAGTTTCAGCATCTTTCAGATTGCTATAATTAGCTCAAGCCAAAAAAATCATAATTGGCATAAATATATTTTGAAAGGAGAAAATAATATGTATCCCAAAAGCGGAAACCCAGAAGTAACTATGTTTGAAGAATCGATGCTCTATCCGGAGGAGGGAACAACAGACCACGGTTTTATGGACTGGGGTTGGATGTGCCACGTTAAAGATGAAGAAGGAACCGATTATTACATGGATTTCGGTCTTGCTAAAATGAAGATGAATGCTACATGGGGTGCAATGCCGTTTGGAACGGAGGATATGGATAGCTGGAACTTGAGTTGTCGTACAAGTAAGGGGGACGTGTCCACTCCAAAAGGTCAGATTTTCAAAGTTGCTAACTTTGAAGGAGTTACTGATGCGGTTTGGCGTCCATTTCCTGGTGGAAGCATGCAGTTTGAGAAAGATGAAAAAAATAATACTTTCAAAATTGTACTAGATAAATTTACTTGCGAAATTGATGTGAATAAGAAGACTTGGCATGCTACAGTCTATGATGAACAACTTGATGTTGGGGTTGACTTTACCCACTACGGTGAAGGACATCCTTTCTGGTACAGTAAGGATGAAGTTCGTACTTTGGTTGATCACCTTAAGGTAATTGGTTACAACTGGCCGGGTAGAGTTGAAGGCGTACTTACAATTAAAGGTGTAAAGCACAATGTGACTGGTTTTGGGGCCCGCGAGCGAGCAGTTCTACCAGATCAGAGTAACGTTGAGGCTGGAGGATGGCTTGATTTGATTATGTATCATTTTGATGAGATGCATGGCGTTATACAGGAATATAAGATGAGTAAGGATAAAACTGCATCTTTGTATATCAGAGAGAGTGACGAGTATTTTGCGACAAAAGATGCGCGAGTTGCTGTAGATGAAATGGTAAACTTTAATATTGTTCATGAAGATTGGGCGTACCTGAAGGCTATTGGTTGCTTTGTACCAACCACATTCTATTGCACGCTAGAAACTCCTGCAGGAAAACTTGATTTTATGGCGAAAGCTTGTGGAAGCAAATGCGTAGCATTGCAAGCAGGAGTTGAAGTAGACGTACCCAACTTGACACTTGATGCAGATATCGTTGAAGGAACATTTACTTACAAGGATGGTAGAGTTATTGAACTTCACAACGGTCACTTTATCAATAATCTTGTCTTATGGAGGACATTTCCATCATATTTCCCTAATTTCATAGGAGCAAACGATTTCGTTGAAGTAAATGCAATGAAAGAATAAATATTCGCTGATTCATGGATCCGTGAATTGTAAATTAATTTCATTGAATTGATTAATATTATATGGAGGTATATGAAATATGAAATACACTAATTCGGAAGCGAAACGAATGATCCCTAACAATATCTCTGATGTTGGATTAAAAGATGATGACTGTGGGCTTCGTTTGTAATGAAAATTTTAAGAATAGATCATTTACACATGAAGGGTAATAATTTTGACAAAACTGCTCAGGCAATGGAAAAGCTGATAGGACAAGACTTTTATATGAGAATGGATTTTACCGAAAAGGATGGAGCAGAAGTTGCTTATCAACCTTATCCTATTGGTTTGGAATTGTTCAATCCGACAGATATTAGCAAAAATTCTGGACGAATCGCAGCCGAATCACAACCGGGAGTTATTGCCATTTCGTATAAGGTGCCAAACATTAAAGAGGCACAGGGCGAAATGGAATCGCTAGGTTACAAACTTATTGAATATTTCGATTACGGTGAGATACAAGAAGCATTATACGATACAAAAGATGATTTCGGTTTAATGATTGAGTTGATCGAATATCCAGGAGATAGTATCACGGATGTGTCAAACAATATAGAAGATCTATAAGAACCTGATTAATTGCGCAAAGGAGTTTTTACAATATAGGTTTATGTAATTCAAACAATATTATATGTAAACCTTTGCGTTTGATTGAGATACATCACAATCAACAGTGTAGAAGCAAGTTCTGACAGAAAGAAAAAAATAGATTAGAGGAGAAATTACTTATGACAATTGAAAAAGAAAAACTTATTCCCCAAAACATTTCCGATACCGGCAATATTGATGAAGACAGTGGTCTTCGCTTATTTAGAGGTATGATGACTCCATGGGATCAGATCAAGTCCTTTAAGGAGACCTACGAATTTTTAATTCGTCATGTCTCACTGTTTGGCATTGGCTGGCTTAACTCCATGAAGATCATTGAGCCCGATCGCGAAAAACGTGTGACAACCATGTGTGATGAATGGGCCAAAGAGTTAAAATTTATGTGGAGTGATGATGATCCCATGGGCGTAAAGGCGCAATTCAGAGATGTCTTTGATATTCCACCTTTTGTAGAGAAAGGGATGTATCTTCCTTCCGTGTATTGTGACAAGGGAGACGAGATGATGACACTGGCAGGCTACATCTCCGATGCAACAAATAGCCGATTAGAAAAAGAAATTCATCGTTGCGATTTAGATATTATGGGTCCTGACGCTTGTGATATTTCAGTCGGAGGCGGTCAATATTTTTGTCAGGGTCTTTCCCGAGTCCCCATGAACAATTATCTTACCGAACGTAAAGGTTGCGGTGACCCATATTGCCAGGTTGTCCATGAAACCATAGAAAAGTATGGCGAGCATGTCAATGCTGACGGTTACGGATGGGAGCAGTGGGGACCTCCAGCATCTGGAAAGAGACCATCTACTGAAGGTATGCCTAAGAAGACAGAATGCGAGTTCTTGACCACAAATGATTATACCTCGCCATTTGGCGCTAGATTTACAGCTGGTGATTTGTACAAGGACTGTACCATGTGGCCTATGGGATATTCAAGTCATTCTGTTACAGCCTTGCGCGTACTGGTGAGCGAAGAGGATATGCCAAAAGCCCAGCATATTATTAATACCGTGTTTGAGACGGCAGGCAAGGTCCAATTCGGCGAATGGAATACAAGAAAAGCCACACGCGATTGGTTGGGCGTACCTGAGTCTGTTAGTGACGGCCGTGTTATGGGTGGATATATCAGCATGATTTTCCAGGCTAGAAATCTCGAATGGAAATTCGCCGAGTTTTCAGAAGAACGTACAATCATCGAATGTGAAAGAACAAAGCTGTTAATGATGGGGCAGTTCCCTGAGTTCATTAAGGCCTATGAGGAGTACTTCAATGGCATGGTCAAAACCTTGGTTGATACCCAGTGGGTAGTTAAAGTAGACGAGACGGCTCCCGAAGACATCGTACGTTTCGTCATCAAAAAGGCTTTATATGGTTCTAGAAGACAAAAGCCAGATTACGATTTTGATGATGAAGTGTCTAAATCAAAAATGTTAAGTAGAGATGATAGCGTTAAAAAACAGCATTTAGCCGTAAGAAACTCGGTGGGTTGGTACGATTTTACACATAAACTCCTTGAGGTTACTGGAGCAGATGCAACTGAATTTTTAGATAAGATCTTTGTTAATAATATTGCCAAAGCCAAGGTAGGTGGTGCAAAATATACATTAATGTTAAATGAAGATGGCATTATTATTGATGATGTCATTGTATTCCACATGGAAGAGGACAAATACTGGGTTTCCACACTTTATATAAATGAACTTATCAGTTGGTTTGATGCCCATAGAGGTGAAAGCAAAATAGCTTATAAAAACATCACTCCCGATTGGAAAATGTATTCTGTACAGGGCCCGAAATCTAAAGATTTAGTGAACGCTCTGGTGACAGAAAAAATTGATGATCAGAAATTCTTTACTATTAGAGACAACAAAATTGATAATATCCCGGTAAAGGTCGCCAGAAGCGGATATACTGGTGAAAAAGTGGGATATGAAATCTATGTTGCACCTGAAAATACAGGGGTATTAGAAGCAAAAATCACTGAGAATGGCAAAGCATTCGATGCTATGCAGATTACCGAAGTAGATGTTATGGTTCTAACACTTGCAGCAGAAAAAGGATTCATCCTCATGCTCGATATTGCCGATACTAATCCTTTTGAAGTAGGTTTTGAAGGAACTATAAACTGGGAAAAAGACTTTATTGGTAAAAAAGCTTTGGAAATGATAAAAAATGAAAAACCAAAACGTCAATTACTAGGATTTATTGTAGATGATATTGATGCTAGAATCTACGGTGGACCACATGGTGCGACTGTTATGGCTAACGGTGAAGTAGCCGGAAAAGTGACAAAATTTGCCCACGGTTTTACAATTGGAAAGAACATTGGTTATGCTTTAGTAGAAACAGCAAAAGCAAAAATCGGAGATACAGTTACAATCAACGGCTATGAAGCAGTTTTGAAAGATAAGAAACTATCATAACAAAACTTTGAAAATTTTTCAATTAATGGCTATGAAGTGGTTCTGAAAGATAGGCAAATTGTTAAGTAATATATTAAGCTTATAATTGTACTTGCCATCAAGCAATGATGGCAAGTACATATATCAAGGAGGAAATATGGGAATATTAGATGGAAAAGTCGCAATTGTCACAGGTTCGGGTCAAGGAGTAGGATTTGAAATTGCTAAGGCCCTGGCAAAAGAAGGTGCAAAGATAATAACCAACAACCGAAAACCAGGGTCAAATCTGCTAAGTATGGAAGGTTCTACTCTTGAAATAACGGAGGATGAGCGTCAAAAACTCCAAAGTTGTACTGGTGATGCGAAAACAGCCGCTGATTATATCAATAACAATGGTGGGACAGCTGTTCCGTTCTTTGGCGACGTTAAAGATAATGACGTCGCTAAAGCATGTGTTAAATCAGCCATCGATAACTTTGGCAGGATTGATATCCTAATAAACAACGCCGCGTCAACTTGGAATGGTAGTATTGAAATAATGACAGAAAAAGAATGGCATATCCTGATTGATTCAAAATTGAATGGCTCATTTAATATGGTACAGCATGCACTTCCGTATATGCTTGAACAAAAATACGGTCGTATCATTAATGCCTCATCAGATGGATGGCTTGGATTAACAGGATTGAGTGCCTACGGCGCAGCTTGTGCCGGGATCTGGTCCTTCACGAGAGCCATCGCTCAGGATCTTGCAGGAACAGGCGTTACCGCCAATGCCTATACACCAAACGCAAAAACTCGTAGTTGGGTCAGCACAGTAGCTAAATGTAGATCTCAAGGTATTCCAGAGGAGGCCTTAGTAAAAGCCGCACCTGAGTCAATGAAGTATACAGCCGATGTATTTGCAGCTTTCTTTGCTTACCTTGCTTCAGATTTGGCCACAAATATTAATGGGTATATGTTTAAGACAGCAGCTGATGGGCAGCTGGGTGTATGGTCAGAACCTGAGGTTATTGATGACATATGGACCGATGAAATCGGCAAGCCTTGGACAATGGAAGAATTGATTGCTAAGGTTCCAAATATGATTTCTGATGAAGAACCTCGGATGTCAACAATTGATTTGAAATGATCTGTTGGCGGAATTTTCCACTTTCAATGAGTTCAGAACTTGACTATAAATTTCAGTAAAGATGTTTAGGGTGTCAAAAGTAAAATTATCTGTATTTGCGTACGAAATATTGATGGGAAATTCTATTTTAATCAATATTTTGTGTGCTTAATGATATTATTAAAATTTTGACACCTTAATCTCAAATAGTATATAATAAAGGGGAGATTTATTATGAACGAATTACCTTTAGGTAAGAAAATCATCACCAGTTTTATCATTACACTTATTTCAATTTTAGTATTTATTGGTATTGGAATGGGTTTTGCTAAAATTGGTATTCCAATATGGCCGTTTGTATTATTTCTGTTATATTTTTCTACAATCGATGCCTTTGATAAGAGTAAACTATGGCAAACAGCCATTGGGGGCTTAATTGGAATCACAGTGGCAATGTCCCAAGGCATAGTTACTGAATTGACTTTAAATCCTGGGGCTGGAGTAGCGGTGTTTGCAATTTTGGCTATTGCAGTTGTTACTATGTTTATTATGGGTAATGTTCCTTATGTGAACATTTTCACAATGATACTTGTAGCTTTAATGACTGCAATCACTTTTACACCAGGCAACTTAGCTGGTTTTCCTGGTGTTGAAATGAATTACATAGAAGCATATATACGAGTACTTTCTAGTTATGCATTAGGAGTTGTATTGTTTGTAATTATCACCAATATTATGGCTAAGAAGGCGATGAATGCACAGCCTACTGTAGAGAAAATTGCTGAATAGCTTGAAATGCTTTCAGATGGAATTATTATTTAGGTGGAATTTATATTAAGAATTCTACCAAAAAGGATATACTAAAACACAAGGTGTCACAAAAAAACAAAACAGAACTTAACCAGAACTGGTTTGCAGTACTGGTTAAGTTCTGTTTATAGTTTACATTCGGCAGGTATGGATTTGCTGGATAACAAACTGTTTATAGGGAGATCTGTATAATGGGTGATTTGATTGATAAATATGCCAACGAAAAGGGTTGGGCGCAGGAACAGTATGTTCTGGCATGTGTCTCCAGAGGGTACCGAAAAGGGATCGAGGATCTGCTGAGCAATTCAGAGTTCATAGCACAGACGAAAGAACTATTCAAAGATGACCTTTTTTTAATAATAAATAGCTACATGTTCGTTTGGCCGCAAGTTTCACGTATTGCCGTATATGCAGGTGTGTCCGAGAGTGCTGCTTCTGAAATATATCTCAAATATACCATGAAAATGAGGTATGTCAAATCGATCCAAAAAATAATGGATATAAACTTATGCTTATGTCTTGAATATGCGGATGCAGTCGCAAAAGCGAAAGAGGAAGCGCATTATTCGACGCTCGTTTGTAATTGCCGTGCATATATCCGTGAGCATATCAATGATCAGATTGAAATAGGGCACATCGCTGATGCGTTAAAATACAGCCAAAGTTATCTCTCGCATATATATAAGAAGGAAACGGGAGAAACAATCTATCAACGCGTAAAGATCGAGAAAATTGCTGTAGCAAAACTTCTTCTCCAATATCCTTTGCTTTCATTAAGCGACATCCAGAGCAAACTCGGATATTATTCCCAGAGTCATTTTGGCCATTTTTTTAAAAATGAAACCGGTATGTCACCGAGGGAATATCGCACTAAATGTGGTAGAAAACTATTTGCTTCATATCAAACTGCGGATAAAGCCATACTATGCACCGAAACTATTGTTGGGCCTGAAGCAACAATGAAAATAACCGATATGGAAAACTTCTTGGATTGGAGCAGCCGTTATGCCGAAGGAAAAGAAAGCGAGCGGATTGATTACTTACTAAGCTGCGTAAGGCGAGGTAAATCGAGCGAGATTGAGAAAGAGTTTGCCGACTTGACATTGGCCCACGAAATGGAGCAGATACTTCACGACAACATTGAGCTTACTAGAGAGATTTTTCAGTATATCTGGCCACAAGTTGCGCTGGCTGCGATTGAGGGGGGCTTAAGGAAAAAACAAGCTATGGTTATTTACAATAGCTTCAAAAGAAAATCAGATCAGTCCTCGACATTCGGAGAAATTCTGTGGCTTAACAAGAGGTTGTTTTTAGAGTTTGCCGAAGCAGTGGCACATTAATAAATCATTAATCATTAATCAATAACGACCAACAGCCTCGTCTCAATTTTTGAGACGAGGCTGTATTATTTTTATAAAGAAAATTACAATAATTTTAGCAGAATATAGCAGCTATTTAACAATATTAACCACCATTTGGTAGTTTCAACATCATTAAGCATGCTAAACTGAAATTATAACTATATCACAATCAGGTAAGAAGTTATATTTTTATACAAGAAAGAACCTGATTTTATGCGGGGATGGCGTTCGCAAACGCCTAATGTAGATTTACAGTGTTTACAGAAAGTAAGGAGGTTAAATCGTGTATAAAATTAAAGCAAAAAGGTTGCTGGCTCCCAGCATCTATCTGATGGATGTGGAAGCGCCGAGAGTTGCAAAGTCCGCAAATCCGGGACAATTTGTGATTGTTAAAATGGATGAAAAGGGTGAAAGAATCCCGCTGACCATCTGCGATTATGACAAAACAGCTGGGACGGTAACAATCGTGTTTCAGACGGTGGGCTGTTCAACCAATAAAATGTCATTGCTGAAAGAGGGGGATTATTTCAGTGACTTTGTCGGGCCGCTGGGCCAGCCTTCCGAATTTATCGAGGAAGACATTGAAGCATTAAAACAGAAAAAAATCATGTTTGTAGCCGGGGGCGTTGGCGCGGCACCAGTCTATCCACAGGTTAAATGGCTGTATGAGCATGGGATTGCGGCAGATGCCATTGTCGGCTGCAAGTCAGAAGACTATCTGTTGTTAGAAAAAGAAATGAAACTGGTTACGGGAAATCTTTATATTGCTACCGATGATGGTTCCTATGGATATAAGGGCCTTGTAACGGATTTATTAAAAGATCTGATTGAAAAGGAAGGCAAAAAATACGACGTCGTTGTGGCTATCGGACCCATGATTATGATGAAGTTTATCACTCAGTTGACTAAACAATACGGAATCAAAACCATTGTCAGCATGAACCCGGTCATGGTTGATGGGACCGGTATGTGCGGCGGTTGCCGACTGACCGTCGGGGAAGAGACCCGCTTTGCCTGTGTCGACGGGCCGGAATTTGACGGACATCTGGTTGACTTCGATGAAGCGATGCGACGGTCAACACAATACAAAAGTCAAGAAGGAAGAGCAGAAATAGAAAGACAGGAAAAAGTAACAGGGCATGTATGTAATCTGGGACTGGGGGAGAATAACGAATGGAACTAAAGAAAAGAGTCTCGGACAGGGAACAGGATCCGGAAATAAGACGGACAAATTTCGATGAAGTCTGTCTGGGCTATTCAGAAGAAGATGCAGTTGCAGAAGCAAAGCGCTGTCTGCACTGCAAGAAACCGCTGTGTGTGACTCAGTGCCCAGTATCAATCAACATTCCTGTATTTATTAACCATATTAAGAAGCGTAAGTTTGAAAAAGCGGCCCGAGTGATTGCCGAATCAAGCTCACTCCCCGCCGTGTGCGGAAGGGTTTGTCCCCAGGAAAGTCAGTGTGAGGAACGCTGCGTTCTCGGTAAAAAAGGCGATGCGGTGGCGATCGGGAAGCTGGAACGGTTTGTTGCCGACTGGTCGAGAGAGAATAATATTGACTTAAGTCAGACGCTACCAAAGAATGGCCGAAAAGTGGCGGTCATCGGAGCCGGACCTTCGGGATTATCCTGCGCCGGTGACCTGGCCAAACTTGGTTATGAGGTCACCATTTTTGAAGCCCTTCATAAAGCGGGAGGAGTGCTTGTCTACGGAATACCGGAGTTCAGACTCCCCAAGGATACCGTTGTGCAGCATGAAGTGGATAATGTCAAGGCACTGGGGGTTAAAATCGAAACGAATGTCATTATCGGACGAACGGTTACCCTGGATGAACTGATACATCAGGAAGGTTTTGAAGCCGTATTTATCGGCTCGGGAGCTGGACTGCCAATGTTTATGAACATCCCGGGAGAAAACAGCAATGGTGTTTTCTCGGCCAATGAATTCCTGACCCGAAATAATTTGATGAAGGCCTTTAAGGAAGGTTATGATACCCCCATCAGAGCTGGGAAAAAAGTTGCCGTTGTCGGTGGCGGAAATGTTGCCATGGATGCCGCCCGAACAGCATTGAGACTCGGTGCAGAAGTTCACATTGTTTACCGACGATCCCAGGCGGAGCTGCCGGCCCGAGCTGAAGAAGTTCATCATGCGATTGAAGAAGGCATTATTTTTGATCTGTTATGTAATCCGGTTGAAATTCTTGCCGATGAAAAAGGCTGGGTTAAGGGGATCCGCTGTATTCGAATGGAGCTGGGCGAACCGGATGCTTCCGGGAGACGGCGACCCGTCGAAATACCGGGCAGTGAATTCGAAATTGAAGTGGATACCGTCATCATGTCATTGGGAACCACCCCGAATCCACTGATTTCTTCAACAACCAGAGGCCTCGAAGCAAACAGAAAAGGCTGTCTGATTGCAGCAGAGGAAACTGGAAAGACGACCCTCGAAGGTGTGTTTGCCGGAGGCGATGCAGTAACTGGTGCGGCGACCGTCATCCTGGCCATGGGAGCTGGAAAGAAAGCCGCGGTGGCAATTGATGCCTACCTGAAAAACAGATAAACACGGTTTGTTGTTAATTTATCCACAAAACCACAAGTAACTCGCAAAGCGTGGTTCTTGTGGTTTTGTATTTGGACACTTGAATTTAAATTTTTATCATGGAGAAATTAAGATGAATGTAAAATTGAATGTACCAGAAATTATGAAAAAAAGAATGTGCTTTTCTTTCGAAATATTTCCGCCAAAAGTGAAGCAACCGTTGATTCCTTTGCTTGATACATTGGAACATCTTTATCAATTCAAACCGGATTTTATCAGCTGTACCTATGGGGCAGGTGGGTCAAATGCGGGAAGAAACATCGAAGTCTGCAAAACGATCTTTGATAGTGGTAAATCAGTCCCAGTCCCTCATCTTACGTGTATAGGCAGTACAAAAGGAGCCTTATCAGATAAACTTAAGGGTTACCAAGCGATGGGAATTGACCATATATTAGCCTTGAGAGGGGATTGGCCGAAAGGATGGGAAGAAACAAGAGGGGATTTTAACCATGCCAACGAATTAGTGAAATTTATCAAAGTCAATTTTCCGAATTTTACTGTTGCTGTTGCAGGAAACCCAGAGAAGCATTTTCAGGCTGAATCTATTGAGTCCGATATCGCATATCTTCGGCTAAAACAGGATGAAGGTGCGGACTACATTATGACCCAGCTCTGTCATGATGTAGAATATTTTGAAAGATGGGTGGAAAAAATTCGAAAGGCGGGGATCTATTTACCAATTGATGTAGGTGTTATCCCGGTTATTAGCAAAGATCCGATAATACGGATGACTGTTGGGAATGGTTGCTCAATCCCAAGAGATCTTGCAGAAATAATTGGTCGATATGGAGATGATACAGAAGACTTCAAACGGGCTGGTCAAGAGTACACCGTCAAACAAATTCATAAATTTGTTAATGCTGGTGTTGATGGACTTCACATTTATTCACTTAATAAATGGCAAGATATCAAGAATATATTATTAAAAGCAGGAATTAGAACATTAGACAAATGAACATAAATGATAAAAAAGCTAATATAATAATTGAACGGATAATACAATGTGATTAAATGAAAACAAAAGTATTTTAAAATGAATGGGTTAAGGCTGCGAAGTTTCATAATGAATAATTGTAATAGTAAAACAATAGATGAATTTTTCTGTTGCTTTGAATACGTGATATGTAAGTTATGTGGCCCTGCTTTGTGCCAAGTAGAATAGGTTAAAGTAAGAGGAGGTAGTATTATTTATGAAATCTGATAAAAGTTCTAGATCAGGCACGAAGATATTAATTTATTTTGCCGGAATATTATTGATCTTAGGTATGATAGTATTCATTAATTATCAATGTAAAAGTAGTGGTTTTGATTTTCAAAAATATATTGGAATAATAGTGGTTAGCATAATATTTCTAAGCAGCTTTGCAGTGATTATTTGCAGATCTTATTTTAAATCAATAAAAGATCAAGAGTATAAAGCAATAAAAATTCTTATTGATCGTATGGCTTATGGAGAAGTGGAGTTAGATATACCGGCTCAAGGAAAAAATAGAGAGTTTAGTAAAGTGCTGATGGCATTTAAAAATCTGGATGAAAGCAGAAAAAAACAGGCTCAGGTAGTTCAACGATTAGCAGTAGGTGACTTCAAGGTGGAGATCGAACCTTTCTCAGATCATGACATGCTTTCTGATTCCATAATTAAATTAAAAAGTCAAGTTAATTGTATTTATGAAGAAATGACTAAAATTCGAACAGCCTTTTTTATCGGGAATCTTGATGTTAGAGGTGAAAGTGAAAATCTGGATGGTGCTTTTTCTGAAGCGATAATCGCTTTAAATGCAATTATAGAAGCAGTTGTGATACCATTTAAAATCAATGCAAATTACTTTGGAATGATAGCAAAGGGAGAAATTCCGGAAAAAAGTTTTTATCAAACTTCCGGATACTACGTAACGATGCAAAGTGATCTCAATGCTTGTGTCGATGGTTTGAATGCCTTAGCGGAGGGAAATAAAGTACTCACATTAATGACTCACAATGATTTTACACAAAAAGTAGAATGTCAGTCCTTTGGAATTTTTAATAATACAGCTAAATCAATTAATGCCCTTTATTTAGCTTTGAATTTTGTTGTCGACACAATCAATCAGATTGCAATGGGTGATATGCAGAATTTAGTTTATCTTCAAAAAGCAGGTAAACAGAGTGAAAATGATCACCTGGGACCAAGTATGGTTAAACTGATTGAAAATATATCAAATTTAGTTGCCGAAACAGAAAAATTGACAATTTCAGCAGTTCAGGGTGATCTTGACAATCGTGGCGATTCTTATCGCTTCCAGGGAGAGTATGCAAAGGTAATTGAAGGGTTCAACAGTACCCTTGATGCGATTACTGCACCCATAAAAGAGGCATCTGTTGTGTTAAATCAATTGTCAAATGGAAATTTAAATGTTCTCATGAAAGGTCTTTATGCGGGTGAGAACGGTAGAATGAAAAATGATATAAACACTCTGGTAAAATTTTTAAAATGTTACGTGAATGAAATTACCGAAGTTTTGGTAGAAATGAGTAATGGAAATTTAGATGTTGAAATTACTGCAAATTATATCGGTGACTTTCAGACAATTAAGAGTTCAATCAATCTTATTGCAAAATCCTTTAATGACATGTTGGCTGAAATTGATGTAGCAGCAGGTCAAGTAGAAATTGGAGCGAGGCTTATATCAGAAGGTGGCCAAGCTTTATCAATGGGTACGACAGAGCAGAGTGACTCGATACAGGATCTCTCATCATATATGGCAGAAATTGCCTCTAAAACAAAACGAAACGCTGTAAATGCCAGTGAAGCCAGTAACTGGGCTATTGATGTACAGAATAACGCTGAAGAAAGTAATCATCAAATGTCTGCGATGATCAATGCCATGGCGGACATTAATGGCGCATCAAATAATATCTCGAAAATAATAAAAGTAATTGACGAAATTGCCTTCCAGACAAATATTCTAGCCTTAAATGCAGCAGTCGAAGCCGCTCGAGCTGGTCAACATGGGAAAGGCTTTGCAGTGGTTGCAGAAGAAGTGCGCACTTTGGCGGCTAGAAGTGCCGAAGCGGCCAGAGAAACAACTGGTCTAATTGAAGGATCAATCGAAAAGGTATCTGTTGGAACCATGATTGCAGACAAAACAGCCGCGAGTTTAACAGAAATTTCAGAACAAATCGAAAAAGTTACAGAATCAGTGGAAAAAATGGCCAAATCATCCAATGACCAGGCCTTGGATATAGACAAGATCGTTAATGTAATTGAACAAATATCCAAGGTTGTTCAAAACTACTCGGTTAATGCAGAAGAAAGTGCGGCTTCAAGTGAAGAGTTATTCAGTCAGGCAGAAATGTTAAAAGAGATGGTTGGAACTTTTGAATTAAAGAAGTAAGTTTGTTTACTTATATAAAGGACAGAAACTAAATGTTGAATTTAAAGGAAATCGTTCAAAATATGGGACATCTGGAAAATGAGAAACTAATTTTTATTGCTACAAAAGCATTGAAATTCTCGAAAAAGATGCAGAGATAACGGCTAATAAAAATTTGGGTTAAAAGTTGAATCAGGAATAGTTGTTAATCCAATTTCCGGGAAATGAAAAATTTTGAATACACGATCAAAGAATTAAACAGTAGCATAGAATTCAATGATTAATCCTCTTCTCACGCCTCCGGCTAACGCCCGGGGCTTTGTTCGTATTTAGCATTACTGCCCAACTTTTAATTGAAAAAGAGGAAAGAATATTTTTGGGTTGTTGAAAAAGAGATTGTGTTTCTTATATTGAAAAACAAACTCAGAATCCGATAAAAACATCTTATGAGTAACTTTAGAGCGAAGTTAGCACGGCAAGGCCTAATCCTTCAACGATCCAGAATACGATTAGATGAATACTTGAAAATTAATTGCATTTTAATTTATAAATTATTAATATTTAATATTTATCCTGTGCCGGCTGTGATTTTTCAGTCTTACATTGTGCAAATAATCTTGTGAAAAATAGACGAAATAATCCGATATTATAAGCTTTTAACGTTGCGAATAAAAATATTTTCAGATTAATTTTCAGAAAACGCTGGATTTTACAAATAATTCATGTTATATTTTAATTATAGATATCACTATATTTTAGTTGCAAATAATATTATAATCCAACCGGCAATTGTAAGGCTGTCATAGCCATGCAATCGATTACCAAATACTAATGATCAAGAGGAGATTTTTCAATGAATCTGAGAGAAAACGTTATGGCAGTGTATCGTGGCGAACAGCCGGATTACTATGGAGATTTGATGGCAGCTGTAGAATTTATACCGGATCCCTTATTTATTCAGGATGCTTTGCTGCCTCAGGACGGCAAGGAATACATGGATTCTTGGGGAACGGTACGGATCTTCCTGCCGGGTGCACCTGGTCCCCATCCTCACATCACCCGGGACAACGTGGTCATCAAGGACATTGAAAAATGGGAGCAGCAATTGGTAGTTCCATCCATTGAGAATCTGGACTGGACACCGGCTCGGGAAGTGGCGTCCCAAATTGACCGGAATGAAAAACTGGCCTGTTTCTTTTACCCCGGCGGCCTCTTTGAGCGCAGTCATTTTCTTCTGGGCATGGAAGATGCCCTGATGCATTATATGGAGTATCCGGATGAAATGAAAGCCCTGCTTCGGGTGATTGCCGACCATAAGATGGCTTACATCAGGAAAGTGGCGGAAGAAACCCATCCGGATATCATCTTCTATCACGACGACTGGGGTACCAAACAAAACCTGTTTTTGCCCCCCAGGGTATGGCGGGAGATCATCAAGCCCCTGCAGAAGGAAATCGCCGTCACCATCCATGAGTGCGGCATGATTTACATGCATCATGCGGACTGCATCCTGGAACCCATTGCAACGGATCTGGTTGAGATCGGCATCGATATCTGGCAGGGCGTCATCCCCCAGAACGATATCGTAAAAATCCAGGAGACCACAAAAGGAAAACTGGCCATGGTGGGTGGCATAGATGGACCGAAGATCGATGTGGAAAATATTACGGAAGAAAAAATTCGGGAAGAAGTGCGTCGGGCTGTCGATACCTACTGTCCCGGCGGACGTTTCTATCCGTCCATCCCCAATGGCGTCTGCTACCGAGAATGGAACAACGGCATCTTCATGGATGAGTTGCTGAAATACGGTAAGGAATATGCTGAAAAAAAACCGATCGCGAAGAACAGTATCTAATGCCGGTGAATTTTCGTTGCCTTACCATAATTAAAAATCCTCCCAGATTAAATTTATTTTAACATTAATCTGGGAGGATTTTAATAGTCGATACAAAATTATTTACAGCCTCCAACGAAACAAAAAAATGACATGTAAATATAAAAGTAGATAAGCTGAAATTTAGTTCAAAATTTAGACCGGCATAAGGGTGGTTCAAGTCCAATCGGGATCAGCTTTTTTCATAAGTAGCAGTTCAGCTTAATTACCGGTCTTTTTATTACGATAAAACTCAAATAATCTTCAAAAAACTTTACTTTTTGAATTTAATCATATAAAATTATTAAATAGAGTAAAAGTGATCTCGTAGCTCAGCTGGGAGAGCATTACCTTCACACGGTAGGGGTCGCTGGTTCAAGTCCAGTCGGGATCACCACTTTTAATAAGAAGTAGTCCGGGTTTAACTGCCGGTCTTTTTTTATTTCAAAAAAGAGGTGTTATATGGTTGGATAAAGTTTCGATTTTAACATTTCGCAGTGTAAAAATTTAATATGAGAAAGATTAGATCATGTTACTTTCTTCAAGTAATCTAAAAAGTTTGGGGTTTAAATTAAAACAATTGGTTAGACTCTTGATTTCATTCATAACTACAGATTTTTGCTTGGCGGAAATATTGGTCTTAATGGCTCTGATTAAAATGTTCTTAGGGGTGTGTTCAAAGTCTACAAATTCAAGCAACTGGGTTTTATAACCAAAATACTCCAATAAATTAGCTCTTATTGCATCAGTCATCAAAGCCGAAACTCTTTCTTTGACGATGCCATATCTTTGAAAGATAGCTAATTCTTCACTGGTAAGCTGTTGATTAAGTTCATGCTGGCAGCAAGGTACCGAAATAATCATCTTTGCATTCCAGCAAATTGCATTATAAAGGGCATAATCAGTAGCCACATCACAGGCATGTAAAGAAATGACCATATCAACTGGAATTGTTGGCTTATAGCCATTAATATTCCCAATAACAAATTTCAAATCATCATAGCCATACTTCTTTGCCGCATTATTACATTTCACGATGACATCTTCTTTTAAATCTAATCCGATAATATTAGCTTTTATGTTTTTAAGTACGGTAAGATAATAATAAACAACAAAGGTTAAATAAGATTTGCCACATCCAAAATCAATAATGTTAATGCTTTCTAATTCTGACTTTTCGATGACGGTATCAATAATTTCGATAAATTTATTGATTTGTTTGTATTTGTCATACATGGAATGAATCACTTTTCCTTCTTTTGAGAATATCCCCATGTCAACAAGTGGTTGAATAATGATACCCTCTTCTAACAAATATCTTTTTTTTCGATTATGTTCAGTTGATATTTTCAGCGGTTGTGTCAGGGCTTTTTTATTAAACAATATTTTCTCTTTTTTTGAAAATCGAATACTGTACTCATAAGTAGTACTCCATGCATTCATTTGTTTGAATCCGGCTAAGATTTGCACACAATATTCTGGAATGCAGTCAAATTCAACGTTTTCGTGGAATGCTTGTTTCTCCGTTCTTTTCTCAATATGGTAAAGATTTTCTTTCTTGATTAGGGTGATTTTCTTGTATTGATCCTCGGATTTTCGAGGATTGCTAAAAATAATCTTTTCAATTTCATCTTTAAAAATCATTTCAAAATAAGTTGGTAAATTCTCTGGCATTACTGTTATCCTCCAAAATTTAAAGTAAATAAGTGTAGTGTATAAATTTTTCGGCTTTTTCTTTGTTAAGAGATTCATCCGAAGCAATTTAAAAACGATCCTTGGCAACCGCTTTGAATAGAATTATTATAACATCACTTTCCAAAAAAGAAAGTCCTGAAAACAACGATTTACGGTTGTCTCCAGGACATTTCTACGATAAACTTAACTTTATTGGTTGGACATAGTTTCAGCAAAAAGAGCGATTCCGCCAACAATCAGATAGATACCGGCGATCATACCAAAACCCAACAGCATGATAAATGGGTTGAAGATAAGGAATACGGATAAAATAATATTTATGATTCCGGATGCAGTCAGCCAGCCGGTACCGGTTGAACCCTGCTTTTTCATAAAAGAAGCGGCAGTAATTTGATTCATACCAGTGGTGATGGATAGAAAAGCCAGCATAAAGGCGAATGTACTTGCTCGAGATAAAGGGTCGGAAAAAATGAGCAGAACAGCTAAAAGAATAGACATGATGCCAGAGGTAAGGCTCCAACCATTTTTAACCTCACTTTTTGTATAAACGATAATTTGAAATACGCCGTAAATAATAAGACCGGCAATAAATAACCAGACAATTATTTTCGCAAAAATTACCGGGGATAAAAAGACCAGTACACCAAGGATAAGCATCAAAGCGGCAACAATAAGGCCGAGTGTTTTGTTGGCTTTTCCAACACTACCAAAATCAGTATTCATTTTTTTCTCCTTTTCATAAATTAGAATACGTTCATTTTATAACAAAGTGTTGAAATAGGCAAGAAATAATGCAGTGAAAAGAATCATAGTTACAATGACAGTCAAAGAAAATTGATAAAAAATAGAAGTGTCAGGAGAAAACAAATGTTAATAATCGGACCCCACCTTTCCATCGCAGGTGGATATAAAAAAGCGGGA
This sequence comes from Acetobacterium paludosum, assembly GCF_008086595.1. GTDB lineage: Bacteria > Bacillota > Clostridia > Eubacteriales > Eubacteriaceae > Acetobacterium > Acetobacterium paludosum. Next base: position 47,171 of record NZ_RXYA01000010.1, read on the forward strand.
AAGGAAGCCATCAGTATTGGTGCTAACACCTTTCAATTTTTTACCCGCAACCCAAGAGGGGGAAAAGCCAAAGCCCTTGATCCAAAAGATGTAGAAAGCCTTGTAGAGATAATGAAAGCGAATGATTTTGGCGAACTTCTTGCACATGCACCTTACACACTTAATATGTGTTCGGCCAAACCCGAAACCCGGGAGTTTGCCAGAATGGCATTTAAAGAAGATTTGCTGAGGCTGGAGGAGCTCCCCTGTCAGCTGTATAATTTTCACCCGGGGAGCCACACCGGTCAGGGCGTTAATACAGGAATCAAAGGGATTGTTGATCTGTTGAATGATGAAATGTGGCCGGATCAGAAAACAACGGCTGTATTGGAAACCATGTCGGGAAAGGGAACCGAGATTGGACGAAATTTTGAGGAATTGAAAGCCATTATTGAGGGGGTTGAATTAAAAGAAAAAATCGGCGTTTGTCTAGATACCTGCCATGTATATTCCGGCGGTTATGATATTGTTGGAAATCTTGAGTCGATTTTAGAAGAATTTGACCGAATTATTGGTCTGAACTATCTTAAGTGTGTCCACCTTAACGACAGCAAGATGCTCTTTGGAAGCCATAAAGATCGGCATGAAAAAATCGGCTTCGGAACTTTAGGGCTGGATGCCTTCAAACGAATTGTCACCCAGCCTTTGTTGAAAGACCTGCCCTTTTTTCTGGAAACGCCCCAAGAAAACACCCTCGATTATAAAAAAGAAATTGATCTTCTGCGGTCTTTTTAAAAGGATAATATCAGCAGCGGACAATTCCGTTGACACCTAATGAACATATTGTTATAATTATAACAATTAAAAATAAACTCCGAGCAAAAGTGTCTAAGAAAATTTTATGATACTGCGCCAAAGCGTAATGCTTTCGGGTTAGACTGGAAACGGTATAGCCTTCTGTTTGAAAAGGAGCATAAATTTCACGAGCGTGTGACTTGTGTTATAACAGCATGTTTCTTTGTTGCGCCTTGCTTTCTTTTTATGAAATACAGGTGGATGTTTTTTTTGATAACGAAAGATCAAGGAATGAGGGATATGTTTATGTTACAAAGAATTGAATTATCAGAAGCTGTGGAAATAATCGTTGAAAACGTTACACAAATAAAAGAAAAAGAAACCGTTGGGATTTTAGATTCCTTATTTAGAGTGTCAGCGCAGGATGTATTTGCACCCATTGATAACCCGCCATTTGACCGCTCGCCCTTAGATGGGTACGCTTTGATTGCAGAAGACACCAAAGGGGCAAGTCGGGAAAATCCTGTAGAGTTAAGGGTTGTCGGGAAGCTTTACGCTGGGGATGCTAGTCTTTTTGAATTAAAAGCAAACCAGACCGTTCGGATTATGACCGGAGCCATGATTCCCAAAGGAGCAAATTGTGTCATCCGGCAGGAAGCGACAAATTATGGTTCGGAGACGGTTGAAATTTACGAGCCATTAAAAGCCTATCAAAATTATTGTTACGCCGGTGAGGATTTTAAAAAAGGCGTAAAATTAATTTCAGCAGGGGAAAAACTTAATTTTATTCACTTGGGTTTGTTGGCAAGCATGGGTTTTCCAACAATTGAGGTATATCGCCAAACCAAGGTGGCGGTGCTTGCTACGGGAGATGAACTGATGACTCTCGGGACAGCGTTGGAACAAGGAAAAATTTATGACAGCAACTTGTTTTTACTGGCAGCCCGACTTAAAGAGCTTTCGATCACACCCGTTTATTTACAACAAACTGGCGACGATGTCAGTACCGTTGCACAGAAATTAAAGCAGGCATTGGCTGCTTCTGATATAGTCATAACAACGGGAGGGGTTTCCGTCGGTGAAAAGGATATTTTTCATGAAGTGTTGCCGAATCTTGGGGCTGATCAAAAATTCTGGAGAGTTAATATCAAGCCGGGAACGCCAGTAATGTTTTCAATTTATGAGAATAAACCAATACTGAGTTTATCTGGGAATCCATTTGCGGCACTGGTTAACTTTGAATTGCTGGCAAGACCCTTACTGGGAAAAATGTCGCGCGATCCTGCGATGCTCACAAAAGAAACCATTGGTGTTATGGCGATTGATTATTCTAAAAAAAGCAAACAAAAACGTTTTGTTCGGGCTATTTATGAAGCAGGTAGAGTGAAGTTTCCCGAAGGTGGACATGCTTCAGGAATGATAGCGTCAATGAAGAAATGTAATTGTCTGGTCGAAATTGAAGCGGGAAACAATGGCTTAAAAAAAGGGGATAGTGTAAAAGTTGTGCTATTGTAATGTAGTTCATAACTTAGATTCTTTGACAAGACAAAAGAGCTGCTGAAATCTGGTTAAACTGATTCATGGTTTAATCGGATTACGGCAGCTTTTTTAAGATTAATACAAATTATTTGGGGACGAATCTGAATGTGAAATCATTTTGGTTGATCTGGAAAGTTTTTACTAGGTTAAGGTCATTATACCTGGGGTGCATTTTTCACTTTAAACATCTAACATAAAGAATTCGTTGGAAAATAAATCAATAAACAAGAGTTTGTTGCGTAATAGCTCTTTTTTACCAGTGATTACTTTTAACGCCTCTGATACCTGAATGGAAGCTGCTAAAGCTGGTGTAAAAGAAGGGTTTCCCAATATTCTTGAGTCGTATTCTTTTTCTTCTGAATATAGTCTGGAAAGCGTATCATCTTCTGGAAATATGGTGGTCACTTGGGCTGACCACCCGCCGATGGCTCCATGAATCAAAGGAATATTCTTTTCTTTGCATAACATCTGCAGTAGCAAACGAGACGGAATATTATCTAAAGCATCCATGACAAGAGTGGAATCATCAATAAGGCGATCCCCATTTTCAGCAGTTAAAAAATCATGATGATAGATAGTTTTGACGTTTTTATTGATTAGATTTACTCGAGCATCTGCTGCCCAGGCTTTTGGTGTTCCCAAGTTTTGCTCGGTAGATAATATCTGACGATTTTGATTAGAATTCTCGAAAGAATCCCCATCTATAAGAATAAGAGAACCAATGCCAATGCGAGCAAGCATTTCAATAATGTATCCGCCTAAACCTCCGCAGCCAACAACACCAACGGTTGCCTTCTGGATGAGTTCAAAATCGCCATGAGAAAAAGTTGGAAAATTACGTTCATATCGTGACATATTAATCACCTCCTTGAATTTCAGTATAACAATTTTTAATGAATAATTAAAGGTGTGAATTGAGATTGATATTGTAACTTTCGAAAAGAAGGCTGAGACTAATAAAATATTGACAACCGATAATTAGCAGTCTATATTATGAATATATAGTAATGTGAAAGTGAGGAAAGACATGGAGATCAAACGTATCTATATAGAACTGACCAATCGCTGCAATCTTGATTGTGAGATGTGTTTTAGGCATACCTGGGATACGGTTGAAGGCGATATAAATCTGAATTTACTCAAATCTATTCGTGAACAGTTAAAAGAGTTGCCAGCACTAGAACAAGTATTCTTTGGCGGAATTGGCGAGCCAACGGTACATCCTCAGTTTAAAGAAGTGGTGGAATTGTTTGCGGAATATGAGCTTTTAATCACCAGCAATGGTATTATGAGCGAAGACAACGCAAAGATATTATGTGAAAAATTTAGTGAAGTTTATTTCTCAGCGGACAAATATCATGAAGATACCCAGGGAGTCAAAAATCAATTGCTTCAAACGTTTGAGCGTTTTTCTGATTATCATAAAAGAACCCGATCCTCCACCCCTAAAGTAGGTGTGGCTTATGTTCTTACAAGAAGTAATTCAGCAGCTTTGTTTGATATCCTAAACATGATGCGGCATTATGGCTTTCATCGTTTGTCTCTTTCGCATCTTATGCCTTTGGCTGAAAAAGATAAGGATGACATATTTTACACGCGTTATGAAAATCCTGAAGGGAAAGCATTTTTAGAAAAGATTTTTACGTATCGTGATATAAAAATCAACATTCCCGACATGGAATTGAAGACTGAACGTCGTTGTGCTTTTATTGATAAAGGCTACATCTATATTAATGCCGGTGGTGAAGTCATGTCCTGTTATCGTTTGGCTAACAGTTACGACGAATACGTTTTCGGATCTAAAAAGCGTGTATTAAAACACTCCTTTGGGAATGTGAAGGAAAAATCCCTTAAAGAAATTATTGAAGGAAAAGAATATCAAAATTTTTGGAATGTCGTTTATAATAACCAGTATCCATCTTGTGTCGATTGTGATCTAAGAGGAGGGTGCAGTCTGGTTGAGGATACAAAATACGATTGTTATTTCAATACCCCTTCATGTGCAGATTGTTTATGGGTCAGAAATTTCATTCGCTGTCCATAGTGATTTGACTCTATTAATTAAAAAGTGCGTTTGCAAAATGCTATTAAGTTAGAACGTGAGCGCTCTTTTTGTTTTTTTTTATTGAAAAGGGTATTAATATATAAAAAGGAGATTGAAAAAATGGGCTTTGTAGCGGCAATTAATAAAAGCGTGAGCAAAGGGCATACAGTAAGACTGAATGAACCAGGAAAGTTCATCGAAGGGTTTGGACTAGAAGGGGATAGTCATGGAGGAAGAAATAATAGACAGGTAAGTTTATTTGGACAAGCCAGTATTAGACAGATGGAAAAAATGGGTGCGAAAGGCTTGTGTACAGCTAGATTCAATGAAAACATCATGACTGAGGATATACGTTTATTTGAATTGCCAGTCGGAACGCGCTTGAAAATCGGGGAAACGATTCAGGAAATCAGTCAGATTGGAAAAAAATGTCATGGCTGTGAGATCGCCGCTGAAAAAGGAGAATGCACGCTTGTTAATGAGGTTGTATTTACTTCAGTTATTAAAGGCGGAATGATAAAGGTCGGAGATCTGGTTGAAGTGTTGGAGTCATGAAAAAAATCAAATAAAGAACATCAGCTAACTTTTGTTTACAAACATTAATCAGTCACATATAATAAAATCACTTAAAAAAAATACAACAAGGAGCGATTATCCATGAAATTTTATCTTTGTATTGATGATACAGATAACCTGGATTCTATTGGTACCGGAACCATTGCCGAACAGATCCGGGAAAAGCTTATTGAATATGGTTATGGACCCTGTTCTTTGGTTACCCGGCATCAGCTTTTTATCCATGAGGATATTCCCTATACCTCTCATAATAGTTCCATGTGTTTTTGTGGAGAGGCGCCGGCGCAATACCTTTTGAACATCATCAAGATTGCTTCCCACCATTTGGATGCAGTCGCGGCAGAAGGTTCTGATCCTGGTCTTTGTGTTTTGCAATTTGATGACACAAAAGATTATAAAGAGGTTATAGATTTTGGCAAAGCTGCCAAGATCAGCGTTTTAACCAAAAATGATGCGATGCAATGTGCAAAAATCAATCATCTTCATCTTTCTGAGCATGGCGGCACCGGACAAGGAATTATCGGCGCTTTAGCAGGTGTGGGCTTGCGTATCTTTGGCAGTGACGGAGAAGTAAAGGCGGCTTTAAAAAATATTGAAACGAATCAACACTTCAGCGTTTCTCAGCTTAAAAAGTTTCCTGAGCTTACCCAGGTGATTGATCTGGTCACGAGAGAACCGCTCGATGATTCCACTGAAATTAATATCTGCAACCGTACTAAAACAGTATTATATAAGAATCAATATGTTCTGTTTGTCGTCAAAGCAGAAAATGGCAGATATCAAACAATACCCAAGTCTGAAATAAGAAAAATGGGTGAATCCTTCTATGAATAATAAAAACCGTCTATCGGTTGATGCTTGGGAACAGGGCCATGAAATTGCTCTGGCATGCAAGGCATTTAAGCAGGATGTTGAAGAAGAATGGGTCGCAGAAGAAGTAATTTCTTGTTATAATTGTCGCTATCGCCGTTTTGCAGATTCAGGTATCCAGTGCATGAAATATTTATTCCCTGAATGACCATCGTTTTTTACAAAAAAAATGAATTTAATTTATAAGGAGAAGAAGAAAATGAAAAGAAAGCTCGGTTCTAGTTTAATTCTATCGTTTCTGTGGATACTTTTGTTCCTGCTTGGCTTCGGCGGCAGTGCTTTGGCGGCAGGCGGTGACGGATCGGGTGGAGGCAGTGGAAATGGCAATGGCACAGGTCAGGCAGCTACTTCAGATATTACAACAGAAACCACCACTCCCGGAAGTGGTGGCGGTACTGGCGGTGGAAGCGATGAACCTTTAACCCTTGTGAGTGCGACACCCGCCGTGGATTCAACGAATGTAGCGGTGGATTCAGCAATAACTCTTGAATTCAGCAAAAATGTCGCTTATGCCACGGTGCGAGATGGCAATCTTAAAGCGGTTACTTTATGGAAGGGGGATACACAGGTTCCTGCTGATATTACCATGGCTGATGACCAATTGGAGCCGGATCTGCGAAATTTTATCACTATCACCCCAACTGAAGCATTAAAAGAAGGTACACTGTACACCGTTAAAGTTGATGATACTTTAGCCGCAAAAAGTGGAAATGTGCTAGCTGAACCTTTAAAACTAAATTTCACAACAACTGCTCCAGCAACACCAAACAGCAATTTGACGCTCTGGATTAGTTTGGGAGCGCTGGTTGTTGTTATTATGATTATCGCCGCTGTTTTGATGAAACGAAAAAAAGTATAAATGTCACCGAAAAAAAAGACGATTGTCACAATTATTCTGATTATTCTGCCCATTATATTTTTCTTTGGAACCATTTGTATCGGGCGTTATTATGTTTCCTTAAAAGATGTTTGTCTTTGTTTATGGCAGGGAGTTACAGGATACAGCAGCGGTCTCAGTACGGAAACCATTGCTGTGGTTCTGCAGATACGATTACCAAGGGCATTTTTAGGTGCGATGGTAGGAGCGGCCCTTGCTGCAAGCGGCGCAGCATTTCAGGGACTTTTCCGTAATCCACTGGTTTCAAGCGGTATTTTGGGTGTTTCATCCGGCGCCGGTTTTGGGGCGGCGCTAGCGATTGTGCTATTTAACAATATTTTTTTAACTCCCGTTTTTGCCTTTGTATTTGGAGTAATTGCGGTCATTCTCAGCTATTTTGCCGGTCGCATTGACAATACATCACCAACGATAACCCTTGTATTGGGCGGCACCATTATTCAATCCATTTTTGCGGCTTTAATATCGCTTTTGAAATATGTGGCTGATTCCGCCACTGAACTTCCGGCAATTACTTTTTGGCTGATGGGAAGTTTAGCCTCAACCAAAACTTCAGATGTATTGCTAGCTTTTGTTCCCATGGTAATTGGAATGATGGGATTATTGCTGATGCGTTATCGTCTCAATGTTTTGTCCATGGGTGATAGAGAAGCAAAAACATTAGGTATTCATGTCAATGCAAACAAAGCGTTTATCATCATTTCCGCAACCCTTGCCACAGCAGGGGCTGTATGTGTCAGCGGCGTGGTTGGCTGGATTGGACTGATCATTCCCCATGTGGCACGGATGTTAGTTGGCAATGACAATAAATGGGTGGTGCCTGCCAGTATGTCTGTGGGGGCTTGTTTTGTCATTCTTTGCGATACCATTTGCCGCACATTGACTGGCGGGGAAATCCCACTGGGTATTATAACCGCTCTGATTGGTGGGCCGTTTTTTATTTATCTTCTTAAAAAAACAAAAGGAAGGAACTGGTAATGTCATTATTAAGCCTACAAAACGTATCCTTTGGTTATCAGGATAATCAACCGATTTTTGAAAATATCAGCTTTGATGTAAAACCCGGGGAAGTATTCTGTATTATCGGTCCCAATGGTTGCGGTAAAACCACACTCATTGACAGTATTCTGGGAATCAATCAACCACAAAGCGGACGCATTATGGTTGCAGATAACGATTTGCATAAGATGAAACCTAAAGAGTTTGCAAAAAATATCGCCTATGTACCCCAAAGTCATACAAAGACGTTTCCCTACACGGTCCTTGATATTGTGGTCATGGGTCGAACTTATGCCACAAAAATGTTCTCAGCGCCCAATACCGCTGAGCGACATCGGGCCATCGAGAGCCTTGAACAAGTCGGGCTAAAAGGTTTTGAAAATCGTTTATACACAGAGTTGAGCGGAGGCGAGCTTCAATTGGTGCTCATCGCCAGAGCGTTAGCTCAGGAATCGCACATTATGATTATGGATGAACCCACGGCCCATTTGGATTTCCGACATGAGCTCATGGTGATGGAAATCATCACGTGGCTGGTGAAAGAAAAAGGACTTACCATCATCATGGCCACCCATTTTTTAAATCAGGCCTTTTATCTGGAAAACGCAGGAGTTGAAATTCGCGTTGCCCTGATGAACCAAGGAACATTTAAAGCGATAGGAACACCGACAGAAGTATTAACAAAGAATAACTTAAAAGATGTTTTTAAAATTTTTTCTTCCATTGGAATGACTGATGAAGAAGGGATCAACCAGAAATTTATTGTTCCATTAAAAAATATTCGATAGTTTATTTTTAGGGACGGTTACGATAGGTGGTTTTATATGAAAAAAAATAAAAAAACAAGATTTGGTCTGGTGATGATTTTTTTTATGATGACGATCTTTTTATCTGGTTGTCAAGCACAAGCTCCCATCTCAACAGTCCCCACAAAAACCATTGTAGATTGCATGGATCGGGAAGTGGTTATTCCTGAAGATCCTCAACGCGTGGCATGTCTTTATGCTTCCACGGCCCATATGGTGGCAATGCTGGGAGAAGCGGACAAAATTATCGGAATACCTAATGGCGTTAAACGCGATGTATTAATGTCCTACAAACTTCCGGATATTGCTTCATTGTCGGTGCCTTTTCAAGACGGCACCATTAATATAGAAGAACTGCTGACATCAAAAACCGACCTGGTTCTGATCAGACAAAGTACCGCTGAAAATGAAGGAGAAATTGAAAAACTTGATAAGGCGGGTATTCCCTGGGTAGTGGTGGATTACTCCAGTTTGGCAGGATTAAAAAAAGCCATTACGGTTACCGGCGATATCTTTGACCAAAAGGAAAAAGCAGCCGGTTATAACGCGTATGTTCAGGAAATATTGGATTTGGTAACTGAACGGCTGAGTCAGATTCCGGAAACATCCCGGATTCGCATTTACCACGCCGTTAATGAAGCGGCCAGAACCGATCTTAACGGAGATCTGTGCACTCAAATAACAGATGTGGCTGGAGTTATCAATGTTTCAACTCAGGGTGGCAGCTTGATTACTGATGCTGAAAAAACGATGACAACCCTTGAACAGATTTACGCATGGAATCCGGATGCGATTATCGCCAACGATATCAATGCAACAAAATATATGCTAAGTGACTCAAAATGGTCCGGTCTTGGGGCAGTCGTTAATCAACGGGTAACGACACTTCCCGTTGGCGTAACGAGGTGGTGTCATCCAGGATCCATGGAACCCCAAATGGCGGCTCTTTTTATTGCCAAGCTTTTTTATCCGGAACAATTTATGGATATAGATCTTGTTCAAACCACGAAGGAATATTATAAAAAATGGTTCGATCTGGATCTCTCCGATGAAGATGTTTCAGCGGTTCTATCCGGAGCAGGCATGCGTTTGTCAAAATAAACAGATAACAGGAGAAAAAATGGAATTACTTAAAGTAAAAACCATCGATGAAATGAAAAAGATCATTAATGAAAAATTCAGTCACCTGACCTTGAAAATAGAAAAAATTGCGATAAACGATGGCTTGGGAAGGGTATTGGCCAATGACATCATCGCGACCATGAATGTTCCCCATTTCAATCGATCTGTGGTTGATGGCTACGCAGTAAAGCTAACCGATGTGCAGGGGGCGTCAACGGCAATTCCCGGTTTTTTAAGAATAATCGGTGAAGTTCAAATGGGAACAGAGACCCGAATAGTGCTTAATCAGGGAGAAACAGTGTATGTTCCAACCGGGGGTATGGTTCCTAAAGGAACAGACGCCATGGTTATGGTCGAATATACAGAAAAATTCGGGGATCAGGATCTTGCAGTCTATCAGAATGTCGGCATCAATGAAAACATGATGCTCATTGGTGACGACATTAGAGATGGCGAAACGGCCTTTAATAAAGGTCATTTCTTAAGGCCTCAGGACATTGGGGTTTTATCCGCGCTGGGGTTTCTTCAGGTTGAGGTGTATAAACGACCCTGTTTGAGTATCATATCCACTGGCGATGAAATTATTCGTCCTGGGGAAATGCCTAAACCCGGTGAAGTGATTGATATTAATACCCCGGCATTAGCGGCGGTAGCGAAACGTTTAGGAGCAAATGTCATTTCGATATCCTATGCTAAAGATGATTTCGATATTATTTTGAAAGAAGTTCAGGAAAGTCTGAAAACCAGCGATATGGTGATATTGTCGGGAGGAAGCTCCATGGGGGAAAAGGATTATACCGTGAAGGTTATTGATAAACTTGGCGTAGTTCTTCTTCATGGATTAGCCGTCAAACCGGGAAAACCAACGATTTTAGGAATAGCAAACGAAAAACCGGTCATTGGACTGCCGGGGCAGCCGGCTTCTGCCATTATGGTTTTTATGATCATACTCAGAGAGTTTATGACACTTTACTACGGTCAGGATCAATTTAAATACCAAACCATACAAGGCAAATTAATGGAAAATGTTCATGCTGCGCCGGGAAGACGAACCTTCCAAACCGTAGCGATCAAAGAAGGTCAGGATCAGATTGAAGTGATGCCAACCCATGGAAAGTCGGGGATGATTACCTTATTGTCTTATTCAGATGGATATATTGAAATCACTGAAAATGAAGAAGGGAAAAACTGTGGCGAGCTGGTCGAAGTAACCTTGTTTTAAACGATTGTTTTCTGAAAACAGAAAATTAGAAATGGAGCGAATGCATGAATACAGAAAATACAGCGAAAAAAGATGAACGAAATTTATACTTGAAAAATGAAGATTTAGATGCAGCTGTAGAAAAATATCTGGCTTTATTATCATTTGATGCAACCGAGCAGCAATGTCATTTCCTGGCGGTGACGGAAGCACAGGGATGGGTGACCAAAGAGCCTGTGTTTGCGAGGATATCTTCGCCTTATTACAATGCGTCGGCAATGGATGGCATCTGTGTGGACGCCATGGCAATGATCGATGTTGATGAACGCCATCCAAAGATCCTAGTGAAAGAAAAAGATTTTAATTTTGTCGATACTGGAGATGTCATTACAGACCCCTATAATGCAGTGATCATGATTGAAGATGTGGTTATAAAAGATGATAAACAGGTCAGTATCAATGGACCGGTTGCACTTTGGCAGCACGTTCGGCCCATCGGAGAAGATATCGTCGCTGGTGAGCTGATTATTCCGGCCTTTCATTGTATCCGCCCGATGGATATCGGCGCCTTATTGGCAGGTGGGATTACCGAGATTGAAGTGATCGAAAGGCCAAAGGTTGGAATTATCCCAACCGGAACGGAACTGGTTGAAGTCGGAGAACACATGTCTGTGGGAAAAATTATCGATTCCAATACCCATATGTTTGCCGGTTTAGTCAAAGAATATGGGGGACAGCCAAACCGTTATCCGGCCGTTCGGGATGATTACGACCTAATAAAAAAGGCAATTGCAAAAGCAGCGGATGAAAATGATGTTGTACTCATTTCAGCCGGTTCGTCAGCCGGGACAGAAGACTATACCCGAAAACTCATTGAAGAATTAGGAGAAGTGGTGGTTCACGGGGTGGCGATCAAACCGGGAAAACCAGTGGTGTTAGGGATTATCAGGGGAAAACCGGTGATCGGCATTCCCGGCTATCCGGTATCAGCCTATTTTGTTTTTGAAAGCTTTGTTAAACCGATTATCCTGGCATTTAATCATCAAACCGTTAATAAAGGTTTGACTATTAAAGCTGTATTATCAAAACGTTTAATGTCGTCACTTAAGTACCTGGAGTTCGTTCGGATGAAATGCGGACGGGTAAATGATACGTTTGTGGCAACACCTCTGGATCGCGGAGCCGGTGTGACAATGTCGCTGGTGAATGCGGATGGCATTTTAAAAATTCCCAAAAATGTTGAAGGATACGATGCTGGTGAAGTGGTCGAGATCGTTTTGATGCGTCCCCAGGAAGAAATCGAAAACACCCTGGTTTCGATTGGAAGCCATGATGTGCTTATGGATATCGTGGCAAATATCATTCATAAAAATCGAAAAATTATGAGCTTGTCCTCAACCCATGTGGGAAGTCTGGGTGGAATAATGGCCATCAAAAAAGGCGAATGTCATATCGCGCCTGTTCATTTGCTGGATGAAGAGACAGGTGTCTATAATTGCTCCTATCTAAAACGTTACCTGGAAAAAGAGGGTGCTGTTTTGATCAAGGGGGTAAAACGGACCCAGGGAATGATGATCCCTAAGGGCAATCCCAAAAACATCAGAGGAATTGAAGATCTTACCAGGGATGACATTAGTTTTGTGAATCGGCAGCGTGGATCGGGAACACGGGTATTGCTGGATTTCCTATTAAAAAAGAATGCTATCGAATCCGCAACTATATTGGGATATACCCGCGAAATGAATACCCATATGATGGTTGCATCGGCGGTGAAATCCGGTTCCTGCGATGTGGGTATGGGCGTATTGTCCGCGGCAAATATGATGGATCTGGATTTTATTCCCATTGGAGATGAAGAGTATGACTTTATCGTTTTAAAAAAGAACCTTAATGATCCCCGTGTTCAGACCTTTATCAGCGTCCTCAAGTCCCCTGAATTTGCCGAGGCCCTGAATCAGTTGGGTGGGTATGGCTTCGAAAATCCTGGAGAAATAGTGGAAGTCTAAGGTGTCGTTGTTTTATGAAATTGATTAACTGGTTAAAATTATCTGATCGCAATTACATCAGCCCGTGGACTTTATAGCGGATATAATAATCAGCAAATTTTTCGCAGCAGCGTCTGCAAAAAAAATCAAAGAGGCAAATATTTGCCATATTCTTAAAAGATATTTATTAAAGTAATCAAAAGATATTATTTTTCAGTAAGCGTTAACAATTATATTGATAAAAAGATAAAAATTAGATATAATGCAGTTGGTTACAAATAAATAAAATTTAGGAGGCGTACGAAATGTTTGGTTACATGGGAAAAATATTGCGTATTAATTTGACGACCGGTGTTATTGGAACTGAGGATTTGGATTTTGAGCTGGCAAAGAAGTATATTGGTGGTCGAGGCTTAGGAACAAAACTTTATATGGATGAGGTTGATCCACAAATTGATCCTTTTGCGGCAGAGAACAAAATTATTTTTATCAATGGTCCTTTAACAGGAACAGCTACCCCTACTGGTGGTCGGTATATGGTAGTTACTAAATCGCCATTGACGGGATGTATAGCATCCTCCAATTCAGGTGGAAAATGGGGAGCATATCTAAAATATGCCGGTTATGATGCGATTATCATCGAAGGTAAAGCGAGCCTTCCGGTATACATCAATATTGAAGAAGAAAAAGTCGAAATTTTACCTGCTCTGGATATCTGGGGCAAGTACACTTCAGAAACAAGTGCCGCACTTACAGAAAAACATCCTGCAGCCAGCGTTTTAACCATCGGACCTTCCGGTGAAAAATTATCTCAAATGGCTGCCATTATGAATGAAAATGATCGTGCTGCCGGCCGTTCAGGTGTTGGTGCGGTTATGGGGTCAAAAAACTTGAAAGCCATTACCGTTAGCGGAAGTCAGAAACCAGAAATTGCAAATCCGGAAGGATTAAAGGCAGTGACAAAAGAATGCCGTGGCATCCTTAAAGAAAACGGCGTTACCGGCGGCGGGCTGCCAACATATGGTACCGCCGTATTGGTTAATATTATTAATGAACATGGTGTTTATCCGGTAAATAATTTTCAGGAGGGTGGAGATCCTGGTGCTGAAGCTGTCAGCGGTGAAACCTTGACGGAAGAGTATCTGATTAAACGTAATCCCTGTCATCACTGTCCAATTGGCTGCGGTCGATGGGTAAAAAGCGAACACAGCCCGGACGGTGTCGGCGGACCAGAGTATGAAACTCTTTGGGTATTTGCTGGTGATTTGGGGATTAACGACATGGAAATCGTTATTGAGGCTAACTACTGGTGTAATGAACTTGGCCTGGACACGATCTCAGCGGGTGCAACTTTAGCGGCTGCCATGGAATTATATCAACGGGGCTATATTACCGACGAACAATTGGATGATGATGTAATTCTGAAATTTGGCAATGCTGAATCGGTTATACATTGGCTGAAAAAATTGGGTAATCGTGAAGGATTCGGAGATATGTTAGCCAGAGGTTCTTATCGCCTATGTGATTTCTATGGCGTTCCGGAATACTCCATGTCCGTTAAAAAGCAAGATTTGCCAGCCTACGATCCACGCGGAATTCAGGGAATGGGACTTCAATATGCAACCTCAAATCGAGGCGGATGCCATGTTCGTGGTTACCTGATTTCTCCGGAAATCCTTGGCTTGCCAGAAAAATTAGATCGTTTTGATTTAGCTGGTAAAGAAGTGTGGGTAAAAGTATTCCAGGATCTGACAGCCGTTATTGACTCGTTAGGCTTATGTCTCTTTACCTCATTTGCTTTAGGGGCACAACAATATGCAGACATGGTGAATGAAGTGCTTGGTACAGAATGGTCGGCAGAAGAACTTCTGCTGGCAGGCGAACGCATCTGGAATCTTGAAAAACTTTTCAATTTGGAAGCTGGCATCTCACCGGAAGAAGATACGTTGCCACCACGTTTTTTAGAAGAAGAAATGCCTGAAGGGCCTACTAAAGGTTGGGTTCATAAACTGGATAAATTGCTTCCCCTCTACTATAAAGAACGTGGTTGGGATGAAGATGGTATTCCCACAGAAGAACGTCTTGAAAAATTAGGCTTATTATAAGATAAATTTAAGGGACGATCTTAGTATCGTCCCTTTTTTGTTAGGAGAGAATATGGCTATAAAGGTTAAACTATTTGCATACTTCAGAGAAGGCCGTGGAAAAATCGTCCCAATGGATTACACTCCGGGGATGACAGGGCAGGATGTTATTAATACGCTCGGGATAACAGCACCTGAAATTGCAGCAATTATTGTGGATGGTGTTGATGGCAAGGTTGACAGCATGCTTACGGTGCCAATTAAAGATGGCGGTTATCTGGCAATATTTCCACCTGTTGCAGGAGGCTGAGCTGCAAAAAATAAAACCAGAGTCGATTGGTTAATTCGACTCTGGTTTTATTTAAAAAGCGTCCCAATTAATAAATATCCTGGTTACAAATAAATAAAATTTAGGGACATATGGGAAAAATAAAAAGACCACTCCAAAGAAATGGCCTTTTTATTCTGCACTAGAAAAATGCAAAAATAACGAGGGTTACACCCTGTTAAGCCCCTTTTCCACAATGGGAGACATAATCGTTTCCGATTATACCCTACGGGTTTAAGTTCTTAGTCTTGACGACTTTAGAAACATTAAACTTCGGAGTTTTTATTATTATACATTATTATTGTTGGAAATGCAAACATAAAAAGGGCTTGAGTCAGAAATTTTTGTAGTAGCAATATTCGATATTGTCATTATGAAAGAAGTCAATTGACACATAATGAGCTGATTGTTATAATTTAAACAATGATAGATTAGTTAATAAACGTTACATTTCTGCACCTTTGCCTGTTTTTTCTATGGTAATAACTTTGTAGTGTGTAGATTAATGAGCAAACTTATATTACCGGAAAGTGAGTTGTCAGGTCTGTAAAAGTTGCAGCTGAAAACGTTGTAAACTTATAAATATTGTCGCAATATCAAAAAAATATTTAGAATACTAGTTAAATATGAAATGGAGGAACAGTGATGGAAGTCAGGGGAAAAATAATAGGGATATGCACAAGTGTTGATACTGGAACACCGAAAAGAAATATACACCAGGCAAATCTAATCAGAAACTTTGGTGTTGAAGGCGATGGACATGGAGGTCCCCATACGGATAAACAGGTCAGTTTATTGTCCTATGAAAAGATTCAGGCGTTTACTGGAAAAGACGCCGAGGTGAAAGAAGGGGCTTTTGGTGAAAATCTGGTTGTCCAGGGAATCGATTTTTCGATTTATCCGGTGGGCACTCAGTTCAGATCCGGTGACGTGATTCTGGAGATCACCCACAAAGGCGAGGCATGTGAAGTCTGCGAAATGAAAAAAACGCCAGGCGAATGTCTGATGCAAAAGGAAGGTATTTTCTGCCGAGTTGTTATGGGCGGCATTGTCACCGAAGGGGATTATCTTCATTTGGAAGACTAAAAAGCCGGACCATTGATTTGGTGGGCAACAAAGCAAAACAAGAGAGCGTGATGGAAAATGACAATGGATAAAGATAGTTTAAGAGCCATACCCAAAATTGATGAGTTATTAAAAGAGCCCCAAATGATCATGGCCATCGAACAGCATGGAAAAACAGTGGTTGTTGACTGTGCCAGGAGTGTCACGGACAGAAAACGGCAGCAAATTATTTTGGGAAATCATAAAGAACCAATTAACCGGAATCAACTAATTCAGGAAATAGAAGCTTTGATAAAAAATAAAATGCAAAGACATTTACGGCCAGTGATTAACGGTACCGGGATTATTCTGCATACGAATTTAGGCCGAGCCGTGCTGAGTGAAAGCGCTGCTCAGGCGGCTTATGATGTGGCAAGAAATTATAGTACCCTGGAATACAATATCGCTACCGGCGAACGGGGAAGCAGATACAGCCATGTTGATTCGCTTTTGAAAGAGCTCTGCGGGTGTGAAAGTGCCATGGTCGTCAATAATAATGCAGCGGCGGTACTGCTCGTATTAAATACCCTGGCAAAACATCAGCAGGTCATCGTTTCAAGAGGCGAACTGGTTGAGATTGGCGGAGCTTTTCGGGTGCCGGAGGTAATGGAACAAAGCGGCGCCATACTGGTTGAGGTTGGCAGCACCAATAAAACAAAAAAGTCGGATTATGAAAACGCACTCTCTTATGAAAACACCGGAGCCTTGCTGAAGGTCCATACCAGCAATTATAAAATCATCGGATTTACGGAAGAAGTAACGCTTCAGGAGCTTGCCGAAATTGGAAAAAATCATGATATCCCGGTTGTATATGATCTGGGCAGCGGGGGCTTTTTTAAAGCTGAGGAATATCATTTGAAAGATGAACCAAACGTGCCGGAAAGCATCCAAACCGGTGCGGACATCATTTGTTTCAGTGGAGATAAGCTATTGGGGGGACCTCAGGCAGGAATCATTGTGGGAAAGAAAAAATACATTGATGCCATGAAAAAAAATCCATTAACCCGGGCGATCCGGGTGGATAAAATGACCTTGGCAGCCCTGGAAGCCACCCTCATGCTTTATCTGGACCGGGATAAAGCGGAAAAAGAAATTCCGATTCTTGCAAATCTTTTAGTCACAAAAGAGTCCTTATTTAAAAAGGCTGAACAATTCGCCGCCTTACTGAAAAACAATGCGATGATTGCCTGCGAGATCATTGAGGATTTTGGACAGGTTGGCGGAGGCTCAATGCCGAATCAGATGATTCCAAGTGTATGTGTGTCCATCAAAGCCAAAGGGTTTTCTGAAAATGCTCTGGATCGGAAATTAAATAATGCCGAGACACCCATCATTGGAAGAATACACAAAGATCTTTATTTGCTGGATATGCGAACGATTGAAAGCAAGGATTTTGAAACTATTGCAATGGCGCTTGCAAATCTGGCTGAGTGATGGGGGAGGCATGAATGAATCTCATTTTAGGTACAGCGGGACATATCGATCATGGCAAAACCAGTTTGGTCAAGGCTTTAACCGGCATTGATACCGATCGTTTAAAAGAAGAAAAGAAACGTGGCATTACCATTGAATTGGGCTTTGCCTATCTTGATCTTTCGTGTGGCAATCGAATTGGAATTGTGGATGTTCCCGGACATGAAAAATTTATTAATAATATGCTGGCGGGAGCCGGAGGCATTGACCTGGCGATGATGGTGATTGCCGCTGATGAGGGCATCATGCCCCAGACGATTGAGCATTTTGGCATTTTATCCCTTTTGGAAATCCAGCATGGCGTGGTTGTAATAACAAAAACAGATTTGGTTGATGCGGATTGGATCGAAATGGTTAAAGATGAAATCCGTGAAAAATTTAAAGGCAGTTTTCTTGAAAATGCCCCAATTATCCCAGTCTCGGCTTATACCGGAGCAGGGATAGAAGAACTGAAACAGGCGCTTTCACAGATCGTCTCACAAGTTAAGGCGAAGAAACTATCGACCCCGTTTCGACTTCCCATTGATCGTGTTTTTTCGGTTGATGGTTTTGGAACAGTCGCAACCGGAACCTTGATTGAGGGACGTGTCAAGGTGGGCGAGAACATCATGCTTTATCCCACCTTGGAAACGGCCCGGGTGCGAAGTTTGCAGGTCCATGGAACGGCGGTGGAGAAAGCCGTTGCCGGGCAGCGGGTGGCAGTGAATTTGACGGGTATCAAAAAACAGCAGGTGATGCGGGGAGACACCATCGCTCCCGCAACCAGTATGGAAAACAGCATGATGGTTGATGTGAAGCTCAATATTCTAAAGAGCAGCAACCGGTCTGTAAAAAATGCCAGCCGGGTGCATTTCTACCACGGAACAAAAGAGATTCTGGCCAAGGTCATTCTCCTGGCCAAGGATGAACTGGAAGCGGGGGAATCGGCTTATGTGCAGTTCCGATTTGAAGAAGAACTGGCGTTAAAGGTGGGGGACCATTTTGTCATCCGTTTTTATTCGCCCCTGGAAACGATTGGCGGCGGTGTTGTTCTGGATGCCAATCCGGTTAAACATCGACGAAACCAGGCGGCTGTCATCAGTGCCATGAAAATCAAAGAAAACGGCACCAGAAAAGATAAAGTGCTGCTGGCAATTTTTGAACAAAGCAAAAATCTGAGGGACATCGACTACATTAGAGACCACATTGGAAATGAGTCCATCACAAAAGAACTGGATGAGTTGGTTGAAGAAAAGAAGATCGTCCAGTTAAGCGAGGGGTTGTATCTTTCAAAGGAATACCTGGCATCCTTGAAAAATAAGCTGCTTAAAATTCTTCGGGAATACCATAAAACCTATCCATTGAAGGAAGGTGCAAATCGCGAAGAAGTCAGAGGAAAGCTGATTCCCAGAGCGTCTGTTGCTGCGATTGACAGTATTATCAATTACTTTATCGATAAAAAAATAGTGAAATGGGAATCCGAGTTCATCAGTCTTCCGGACTTTAAGGTTGTCTATAAAGAAGCGGATACGGAGTTGCTGAACGAGGTTGAGAAGCTCTATAAAAATGGCGAATTTGCACCGCCGTCATTGGACGATCTGGCAAAATACTACGGAAAAAACAAGCAATACACTGGAGCAATCACGATGTTGAAGAAATCGGGGACAATCATCGCGCTGGATTTAAAATACTGCATCCATAAGGATTATTATCAAAAAGCTTTGGATTTGATGAATAACTATCTTAAGGAAAATGATGAAATTGCATTAGGAATCTACCGCGATATTTTGGGTGTTTCAAGAAAATACGCAGTTGCTCTGCTTGAGGAATTTGATAAGAAGCGGATTACGAAAAAAGTTGGCGAGGCAAGAAGGCTTTATAAATAAAAAATGATGGCGAGGTGAGGATAATACTAACTAAAATTCATGATATACCAAATATGATTTTAATTGGTTCAACTGCTAGAAACAGCGGAAAAACGACGTTGGCGGTTTCATTAATAGAAAAGTATAAAAAGCAAATGCCGGTAATTGGGATAAAGGTAACAACGATTGATGAAAATAATCGAAGCTGCATTCATGGCGGAGAAGGCTGTGGGGCGTGTTCGAGTTTAAAGGGTGATTTTGAAATAAGCGAAGAGAAAGGTCAGAACCCGAATAAAGACACCGCCATGCTTTTAGCAGCTGGGGCAGAAAAGGTATACTGGTTAAAAACGATCAATACTCATATCGATGAAGGAATTGAAGCATTGATAGCCCAAATACCAAAAGATACATTAATAATATGTGAATCGAATACTTTAAGAAAATTTGTGAATCCCGCTGTTTTTGTTATGGTCAGAAATACTGCCGACAGCAAAATAAAAAAGACCGCGGCGGAAGTCATCGACCAGGCGGATATCGTTTTTGATAACTATTTTGATGGAAATTTTGAAGCGCTTATTAATGAAATAGAAAAACGGCTGAGCTCATTCGTAACAGTCAGCATGCCGACAAAGTAAAATAGTAAGTTCCGAAGACAATCGCAAATTATTATCAGGGATTGTCTTCAGGACGTTTTAGGTGCAGATTTACAGTTCGGAAGAACTTGCGAACAAAAAAAATATGTGATATTATACCAATAATATTTATCCTCGGGGGTAGATGGGCGCTGGTGTGTCCTCTGGTCTTCAAAACCAGTATTAGTAGTGAAGAACTGCTTAGGTGGGTTCGATTCCCACATATTCCCGCCAATTTTGAATAGCAATCGTCCTAAAATGCGAAAAAACGCATTTTAGGGCTTTTTTATTATTTTCTGATAATCTTCCGGGGTATTAATATTATCCATTATTTTAGTTTCGTCATCGATAGAAAAAAGTTTATAGTCGTACTGATCGATAAGACGGAATACTTTTGCTGAACCGTCTTTGATGATGGCATAAATTTTATCATAGCTGTCGGTCGGATATATTCCGATTAAAGGTTCAGCCTTGCCATTTTGAGATAGCAAGGTCAGTTCGCTTTGTACTTTTATATGATAGTCGATTAACGAAAAAATTGTTTCTTCAACAAGCTGTGGCACGTCAACACAAACAATAAAACAGTATTTATTCTTAGCAACTTTAAAACAGGAATACATCCCGCCTAAAGGGCCCCGGTCTTTAAATTCATCCGCAACCGGTGTGATACTTTCAATTTCATGGGGATAACCGGATATGATAATGTCGCTAAAACCCATTTTCCGGGCCTTGAAAATCAGGGTCTCAAGAAAAGTTTGACCGTGATAATTAAGATCTGCTTTATCAACTCCCATACGGCTGCTTTTTCCGCCAGCCAGAATAAGAAATGAAAAGTCACTATATTGCATTTAAAGCCTCCTTCTAACTGGTATCATTTTAAATTTTGAATAATGCTTAAAAATTAATTATAGGGAATATGAAGAGAATAAGTCAAGAGTAAAAAATGAGATGAGAACAAAAATGCATAATCGAGAAGGGATTATAACGGTTTGTAATAGCGGGGCATTTCTGATTGACTTTATGCCGGGAAATATGTGACAATCGGAGTGTGTGAATAATTTAACAAAAACTGAGGAGGAGGATATTATGGGAAAACAAGTATTAACCACTTGCCCTTATTGCGGATCAGGATGTCAATTATACCTTAATGTTGAAAATGGCAAGATTGTTAGCTCTACCCCGGCAAATGGTCGAACCAACGAAGGAAACCTATGTCTCAAAGGGCATTATGGCTGGGATTATTTAAATGATCCACAGATTCTGACAAAAAGGCTTACCAAACCGCAGATCAGAAAAAATGGGGTATTGGAAGAGGTTGAATGGGATGAAGCCATCAACTATACAGCAAAACGGCTTAATGAGATTAAAGAAAAATATGGCCCGGATTCAATTATGGGAACAGGGTGTGCCCGTGGTTCAGGAAATGAAGCAAATTTCGTCATGCAGAAATTTATGCGTGCCGCTGTTGGAACGAATAATATTGATCACTGTGCGCGTGTTTGTCATGCACCATCAGTTGCGGGGTTACAGTACTCATTAGGTTCGGGTGCCATGTCAATTAGTATTCCAGAAATTGAAGATACTAAATTACTATTTGTAATCGGGTACAATCCGGCAGAGTCGCATCCAATTATGGCCAGAAGAATTGTAAAAGCCAAACAAAAAGGCGCAAAGATTATTGTTGCTGATCCTCGCATTACCGAAACGGCCCGAATTTCGGATATGCACCTTCAACTAAAAGGCGGTTCTAACCTGGCATTGGTACAGGCCATGGGAAACGTCATCATTGCTGAAGGAATGGTTGATCAGAAATTTGTTGATGATCATACTTTAGGGTATGAGGAATATAAAAAAACGGTTGAAAAATACACCCCAGAATATGTCGAATCGATTTGTCATCTGCCAGCCGAAACCATTCGCCAGGCTGCTAGAGAATATGCAAAAGCTGAAAGAGCCGCGATCCTTTGGGGAATGGGTGTTTGTCAATTTGGTCAGGCGGTTGATGTCGTTAAGGGACTTGCCAGTCTGGCATTGTTAACCGGGAATTTTGGCGGGCCAAGCATGGGCGTTGGTCCGGTCCGCGGACAGAATAATGTTCAGGGCGGCTGCGATATGGGTGCTTTGCCGAACTGCTATTCTGGATATCAGAATGTTACCGATGATGCAGCACGTGAAAAATTCGAAAAAGCCTGGGGCGTAAAATTGCCGAAGGAAAATGGGATTCCCCTGACACAGGTTCCTCATCATGTACTTGATGTAAAAGATGAGAAGAAAAGATTGCACGCATATTACATCTTTGGTGAAGATCCAGGACAATCGGATCCCGATCTCCACGACATGAGAGAAGCGCTGGACAAACTAGATTTTGTCATCATGCAGGACATTTATATGAATAAAACCGGCCTCAAGGCAGATGTCATTTTGCCGGCAACAGCCTGGGGTGAACATGATGGCGTTTATAGCTCCGCTGATCGTGGATTCCAAAGAATCAGAAAAGCGGTTGAGCCAAAAGGCGATTTGAAGACCGACTGGGAAATCATTTGCTTAGTATCAACAGCCATGGGTTATCCGATGAGCTACAAAAATACCAAAGAAATCTGGGACGAAATGAGAAGTTTGACTCCCAGTTTCTATGGCGCAACTTACGAAAAGATGGAAGAACTGGGCTGCGTTCAGTGGCCGTGTCGTGATGAATCGATGGAAGATAAAGGAACACCATACCTTCATAAGGGGGGGATATTTGCGCACCCAAATGGAAAAGCCAATTTTTTTGCAACCGAATGGCGTGCGCCAGGTGAAATTGAAGATGTTGAATATCCTTTTACATTATCAACGGTTCGCGAAGTCGGGCATTATTCTGTTCGGACGATGACAGGAAACTGCCGTACCCTGACCAATTTGGAAGATGAACCTGGCTGGATACAAATGAGTCTGGAGGACTGTAAAAAGCTTAATCTTAAACAAAGTGAATTGATTCGAGTCAATTCGAGACGTGGAAGTGTTATCACTCGGGTTATGCCGACAGAACGTGTCAAAACAGGAGCGACTTATATGACCTATCAATGGTGGATCGGGGCATGTAATGAATTGACTGTGCCGTATCTCGATCCGGTGAGCAATACACCTGAATCCAAGTATTGCGCCATCAATCTTGAAAAGATCGACGACCAGGTCTGGGCTGAAAAACAGGTCAAAGATTCCTATGAAAGTATCCGAAAAAATATGGGTATCAATACGGCAGAAAAGGGGTGTCGAATATGAATTATTTTGTAAAAGGTAATCCAGACTTATGCATCGGTTGCAGAACCTGTATGATCGGATGCGTAGTTGCTCATGAAGGGGTGAAAATCTTTCAGATGAAGCCCGGTGAATATGTGTTTAATCCGAAACTGGATATCATAAAAACGGCGACCATTACCATGCCGGTGCAATGCAAGCATTGTGAAAATCCAGCCTGTATGAATGTCTGTGCAGTGGGTGCCATTCAAATGAGTGACAATGCCGTGATGATATCACCGGATAAGTGTATTGGCTGTAAAACCTGTATGATTGCCTGCCCCTATGGTGCCATTGATATGGTCGTATCCAGTGATGGAAAAAAACAACTGGACGGCAGTGAACGGGTAGTGGCTAATAAATGTGATCTTTGTACCGGAATCGAAGGCGGACCTGCTTGTATTCGCGTATGTCCGACAGCCGCATTAAAACTTGTTACGGAGGAAGCGGTGGAAACGTCTGTTTCAAATAAACGAACAGCAGCAGCAATTTCGCTTGCACAGGTAAAAGAATATTAATATTTTTAAGAATTGAATGATGACTGTATTAGAATATGACCATTGTTGTTGAAATGAGGGATTATATTTTGCTGCAGTCAATTTTTAATAATACAGTAATTTATGAAAATACGAAAAAATAGCATAATGGTCAGCTTAATATTTAGATATTATTATTTGCAGAAGGAAAGAGTAAAAATAGGTCAAAAAATAGGCGAATTATCGATGAATAATTTGAAATATTTAAGGATATTGAGAGGGTTCAAGAAACAGATAAATATTTGCTATGACTTGATATTTATTTGCTGATATGACATAATAAGGCAAACGATATCACGGATAAGGAGGATGTATTATGGGAAAACAAATATTAACGACTTGTGCCTATTGCGGAGCGGGTTGTCAGTTATATCTTAACGTCGAAGATGGTAAGATAGTCAGTTCTACCCCTGCAAACGGTAGAACCAATGAAGGAAACCTGTGTCTCAAGGGACATTATGGCTGGGATTTTTTAAATGATCCACAGATTCTGACCAAAAGGCTTACCAAACCACAGATCAGAAAGAATGGGGTATTGGAAGAAGTCGAATGGGACGAAGCCATCAGCTATACGGCAGAACGGCTGTCGGAGATTAAAGCTGAATACGGTCCGGATTCAATTATGGGGACAGGCTCCGCCCGTGGACCAGGAAATGAAGCAAACTTTGTGATGCAGAAATTTATGCGTGCCGCTATTGGTACGAATAATGTGGATCACTGCGCCCGGGTTTGACATGCTCCATCTGTAGCGGGTCTACAGTACTCATTAGGAAGCGGTGCCATGTCAATGGGCATCCCAGAAATTGAAAACGCAAAATTATTATTTATATTTGGTTATAATGGCGCGGATTCACATCCAATCGTTGCCAGAAGAATTATAAAAGCTAAGCAAAAAGGTGCAAAGCTTATCGTCGTTGATCCTCGTATTACGGAATCAGCCCGAATCGCAGATATGCATCTTCAATTAAAAGGCGGTTCCAACATGGCGTTGGTACAGGCGATTGGGAATGTCATCATCAATGAAGGCTTAGCTGATCAGAAATTTATTGAAGATCATACCAACGGGTATGAAGAATATAAAGAATTTGTTAAAAAATATACACCAGAATATGCGGAACCAATTTGTCATGTGCCGGCTGAACAAATCCGGGAAGCAGCGAGAGCTTACGCAAAAGCAGAAACATCGATGATTCTTTATGGAATGGGTGTCTGCCAGTTTGCCCAGGCCGTTGATGTTGTAAAAGGACTTGCCAGTCTGGCACTCTTAACCGGAAACTTTGGCGGACCCAATATGGGTATCGGTCCAGTTCGTGGACAGAACAACGTTCAGGGAGCCTGTGATATGGGGGCCCTGCCAAACTGTTATTCAGGATATCAGAGTGTTACCGATGATGCCGTGCGAGAGAAGTTCGAAAAAGCCTGGGGAGTTAAACTTTCAAATAAAGTTGGTATTCCACTGACCCATGTGCCGCATCGTGTCCTTGAAGAAAAAGATGAAAAAAAGAAAATCCATGCTTATTATATCTTTGGTGAGGATCCGGCACAATCCGATCCTGATCTTAATGAAATCAGAGAGACCTTGGATAAACTTGATTTTGTCATCATGCAGGATATTTTCATGAATAAAACCGGTCTCCATGCGGATGTTATTTTACCGTCTACCGCTTGGGGCGAACATGATGGAATTTATTCCGCCTGTGATCGTGGATTTGCAAGAATACGAAAAGCAATTGAACCAAAGGGCGATGTTAAAACCGACTGGGAGATTATCAGTCTAATATCAACAGCCATGGGTTATCCGATGCACTACAACAACACCCAGGAGATCTGGGATGAAATGAGAAGTTTGACCCCGAGTTTCCACGGCGCGACTTATGAAAAGCTTGAAGCGCTGGGTAGCATTCAGTGGCCTTGCCGTGATGAATCAATGGAAGATAAGGGAACACCATACCTGTTCACCGGTGGAAAATTCTCTCATCCGGATGGAAGAGGCAAATTCTTTGCAACAGAATGGAGACCACCCTGTGAAGTTGAAAGTCCGGAATATCCTTATTCATTATCAACGGTTCGAGAAGTTGGACACTATTCCGTTCGAACCATGACCGGTAACTGTCGTGCCTTGGCGAACCTGGAAGATGAACCAGGCTGGATTCAAATGAGTCCGGAAGATTGTGACAAATTAAATGTTAAAGAAGGCGAACTGATTCGTGTATTCTCGCGACGTGGCAGTCTTATGACCAGAGTTTTGCCGACTGAACGTGTTAAACCAGGTGCCACTTACATGACCTATCAGTGGTGGGTTGGTGCCTGTAATGAATTGACAACGCCGTATCTTGATCCAGTCAGTAATACGCCGGAATCCAAGTACTGCGCCATTAATCTTGAAAAGATCAACGATCAGGCCTGGGCTGAACAGTGTATTAAGGATTCGTATGAAAGTATTCGAAAAAATATGGGCATCGATACTGCCAAAAAAGAGGTGTAGAACATGAATTATTTTGTAAAAGGTAATCCAGACTTATGCATTGGCTGTAGAACCTGTATGATCGGATGCGTGGTTGCGCATGAAGGGGCAAAAATCTTTCAGATGAAGCCCGGTGAATATGTGTTTAATCCCAAATTGGATATTGTAAAGACAGCGACCATTACCATACCCGTACAATGTAAGCATTGCGAAAATCCGGCTTGTATGAATGCCTGTCCGGTGGGTGCCATTGAAGTCATTGACAATGCGGTGGTTGTTTCTCAGAATAAGTGCATCGGCTGTAAAACCTGTATGATTGCCTGTCCCTACGGTGCGATTGATATGGTGGTATCCAGTGACGGCAGCAAGCAGCTGGACGGCAACAGCCGAATGGTTGCTAATAAATGCGATCTTTGTACCGGAATCGAAGGGGGACCTGCCTGCGTTCGAGTTTGCCCAACGGCATCGTTAAAACTCGTAACCGAAGAAGCGGTGGAAACTTCTGTTTCAAACAAACGAATGGCAGCGGCAATTTCTCTGACTCAAGTGAAAGAATAATAAAATCTTCTCAAAATAAGTGATGATGACTGTATCAGAGCAAGGCGGAGTCTTCTCAACGTTTACTCATGCAAACCTTTGATGCAGTCTGATTTCTGATAGCAAAACATAACGAGGAGAAAAAGGAGGGGATGGCAAATTTGGATACCTTTTTAAAGCTAGCAGTTATAAAAGTCCAGGGTGAACAATCGGATGTTGTTGACGAGACAATTATTACTGAATATCCTTTTAAGCTGAAGGTTAATGGCAACGACCTTTGTACGCTTAACTGTACACCCGAAAATCTGAAAGAGCTAGTCGTCGGTTATCTAACGAGTTGCGGCATGTCAGGCACCAGGCAGGATATTCAAAATATCGAAATAGATGAAAAAAAGTATACTGCAAAAATACAACTTGCTGAATATGCCCCTAGCCCGAAAAAGGAACCATTAGAGAAACCAATCGTCGTGAAAATTCAAACGATCTATGAAATAATGAAAAAGAATATCGCCCCAACGGAACTTTTTACTGAGACGGGAGGATTTCACCAGGTCGCTATTTATGATGGCGGAAAAGAAGTGGTAACCATCATGGATGTGGCACGGCACAATGCCGTGGACAAGGTGATCGGGTATTGCATCCTGAATGACATCGATACCAGAAATAAGATCCTTGTAGTGAGCGGAAGAATTTCATCGGATATGCTTCAGAAGGCAGAAAAGGCAGGCATTCCAATTGTAGCATCAAAATCGGCGCCAACGAGTTTAAGTATTGAGAAAGCTGATCAAGCAGGCATTACTCTGGTTGGATTTATTCGCGGAGAGCGGATGAATGTATACACGCATCCCAACCGAATCGATTTGGGAGATGAATTATTTAGACTCATAACTAAAAAAAAAAGAATAAATTACTTGAGAAAATATTTTCAATATTTAAGATAATAAAAAGAAAATGGAGGGTAAAATGAATAATAATTTAAGCTCATTTGTTGTCGCATGTAATGATCAGTGTACCGGATGCAGAGCCTGTGAAGTGGCCTGTTTTACCGTACACAATCAAAAAGACAACAAAGTTGCACACACCGTTGGTACCGTTGAGATACCGGTTACACCCAGATTGTTTTTAACCAGACTTGAAGAGTTTTGTTTGCCGGTTCAGTGTAAACAATGCGAAGATGCACCGTGTCTCAATTCATGTGCAGCAAAAGCAATTGCCAGAGTAGATGGTGTTGTCTATGTCAATGAAGACCTTTGCATTGGCTGTAAAAACTGTATGATGGCCTGTCCATTTGGTGCTTTGGAAATGCTTCCGATTGCCAAAAAAGGCAAAGCGGTTAAGCAAATCGGAAGTGATGAAGTGAGAAAATCCGCATATAAATGTGATCTTTGCATAAATATTGAAGGCGGACCCGCTTGCATAAAAACTTGTCCACACGATGTTTTAAAACTTGTGAATCTGGAAGAAGACCGTCGAGAAAAGAATATCAAAGCTGCCATTGCATTATCATTAACAGGAAATTTATAAGAAAGGGGGACAAATGAGTGATAATTAATATTGATAAAGATATATGTACCGGTTGTAGAGAATGTGCAGAAGTATGTCCAGTGTCTGCAATCGAGGGTGAACAGGGAAAAGCACAGGAAATTAATTATGATAAATGTGTTATGTGTGGTCAATGTGTCCAGAAATGCAAATCTTATGTTTCAATTGTTGAACATGGCGCAGAAGTATACGATCAAAAAAGAGCCGAACGTAATCTTCCGGCCACCGTTAAGGAACCACTTTTTGCAGCCTACAACAATTGTAATTTAGATAAAGTTAAAGCGGCTTTAGCCGATAAGAACGTCATTACAATGGTTGAGTGTGCACCGGCAGTTCGGATGGCGATTGCCGAAGACTTTGGGGCAGAATTGGGAACTGTTGAAGCTAAAAAATTGGCGGCAGCACTGCGAAGAATTGGTTTTGATAAAATTTATGACACCAATTTCACAGCGGATCTAACCATTATGGAAGAAGGAACTGAACTGATAAAACGCGTCACAGAAGGTGGAAAACTGCCAATGTTCACATCCTGTTGTCCAGCTTGGGTTTCCTTCCTGGAAAGAAATTATCCGGAAATGAAAGATAATTTATCAACTTGCAAGTCGCCCCAGCAAATGGGTGCAGTTTTCAAGACCTATGGCGCAAAGCTTGATAATTATGATCCAGCCAAAATTTTCACCGTATCAGTTATGCCATGTACCTGTAAAGAATTTGAGTGTAACCGTGAAGAAATGAACAGCAGCGGATATCAAGATGTAGATGTTGCCATCACGACAAGAGAACTGGCTTATCTGATTAAGGATATGGGCATTGATTTTAATCACCTGCCGGATGAAGATTTTGATCAGCCAATGGGCATGTATACTGGGGCAGGAACTATTTTTGGTGTTACCGGCGGGGTTATGGAAGCAGCAATCAGAACGGGTTATGAATTGATCACCGGAAAACCTATTCCGGCAGTTGATGTAACTGCTGTTCGCGGCAGTGATACCTTCCGTACAGCAACCTTACAGGTTGGAGACATTGAATTAAAAGTTGGAATTGTAACCGGTCTTAAAAATGTCATACCGGTTCTTGAAGATATTAAAGCAGGTAAGCTTGACCTTCACTTTATTGAAGTAATGACATGTCCAGTGGGATGCGTCAGTGGCGGTGGTCAGCCAAAGCTTCTTCTTGACAGTGAAAGAGAAGCGGCTTATGAGGCAAGAACAAAAGGAACTTATGCACATGATGCTGAGCTGCCAATTCGTAAATCTCATGAAAATCCAGCTATTGTGAAAATTTATGAAGAGTATTTACTGACTCCAAACGGAAAAGAATCCCATCATATGTTACATACTAAGTATTGTATCGGGGAAAATGAATTTAAAAAATAGTAAATTGATTGAGTCAGCATTAAAATGATTGTTTTGGACGGTTGACAAGCTCTTTAGGGATAATAATTTCCTTAAGGAGTTTGTTTTTTATTTCTCCTAAATTAGTTATAACGAAATGTTATATTTAAATTTGAAGTATTCCAGTTGGTTATAATGCGGTAATATATTTAAATGTTTCATTGCTTATATGGTAGGATTAAAATTAATAAATGAAAGAGAGTGTAACAATGAAATTACAAACCGAATTACCTGAAATTTTCGAAGAATTTGCGGAAGCAAGAAGAAATGGATTCTTGGCAGTGAAAAAAATTAAGGATCAGAAAATACCTGTTATTGGCATATTCTGCACTTATTTTCCCCAGGAAATGGCATTGGCAATGGGAGCTGCCACAGTTTCTCTCTGTGCATCTTCGGATGAGACAATTTCTGAAGCAGAAAAAGATCTTCCCAGGAACCTTTGTCCGCTGATTAAATCAAGTTACGGATTTGGAAAAACTGACAAATGTCCGTATTTCTATTTTTCAGATTTGGTTGTGGGAGAAACAACTTGTGACGGGAAGAAGAAAATGTATGAGTATCTCAGAGAGTTTAAGCCGGTTCATGTTATGGAACTTCCGAATTCGCAAAGCGAAGAAGGCTATAAACTATGGAAAAGTGAAATCATCCGATTAAAAGAAACGCTTGAAAAACAGTTCGGGGTTACAATTACAGAAGAAGATGTTAAAGAAGCCATTGTAGTGAAAAACAAAGAACGAAAAGCATTGAAAGAATTCTATGAACTATCCAAGCTTGATCCAGTACCTATGTTGGGACAGGATGTGTTCAAAGTTATTTCAGGAACTACCTTTGAATTTGATCGAAAAAGTATTCCGGAAAAACTGGAAGCGGTAAAGGAAAAAGTACTTGCAGAATATAAGAAAGAAAAGAAATACTCCCAAAAACCGCGTATCTTGCTTACGGGATGTCCAATTGGCGGTGCAACCGAAAAAGTCATTAAGGCGATTGAAGATAACGGCGCTGTTGTGGTAGCTTTTGAAAACTGCAGCGGTGCAAAAGCTGTTGAAGAGATGGTTGACGAAAGCAATCCTGATGTTTATGCTGCTTTAGCAGAGAAATATCTAAATATTGGTTGTTCCTGTATGACGCCCAATCCGAATCGTATCAAAATGCTGGACCGCATGATTGACGAATATCAGGTGGATGGTGTTGTGGATATGATCTTGACAGCCTGTCATACTTATAATGTGGAAACGTTGAGCATTAAACGTTTTGTCAATGATAAGAAAGAAAAATCATATATGAGTATTGAAACAGATTTCTCCCAATCAGATGTCGGTCAATTAAATACTCGAATGGCCGCTTTTATTGAAATGCTTTAGGAGAAAAAATGGTTACATTAGGAATTGATTCAGGTTCAAAAACAACAAAAGCAGTATTATTTGACGGAACAGGCATTGTAAAAACCATGCTTGTTCCAACTTCAGCCAACCCTAAAAAAAGTCTGTATGGATTGTATCATGAGCTTTACCGCCCGGATGTGAATTATACGGTTGTGACTGGTTATGGTCGAGAATTACTGATAGAAGCTGAAAAACAGGTGACTGAAATTACTTGTCATGCTAAGGGAAGCATATTTCTCAATCCTGATATTCAGGGAATTATCGACATTGGAGGTCAGGACAGCAAAGTCATTTTGTTGAATCAAAAAAGCCAGGTGATCGATTTTCTGATGAATGATAAATGCGCAGCAGGAACCGGACGCTTCATTGAAAATACTATGAATATTTTAGAAATAGAAATGGATCAGCTGGATGAAACAATTGAGTTCTGTACTCCTGTTCATATTTCCAGTATGTGCACGGTATTTGCCGAAAGTGAAATAGTCAGTTTATTGGCAAAGGATATTTCACCAGGTGATATTGCATTAGGAGTGATCCATTCTATTGCAGAACGAACGGCTCATTTTGCACAACGATTGCCGCTTAAAAAAAATATTTTTTTCAGCGGGGGATTGTCTAATTCAAAAATCATTGGAAATATATTGGAAAAGTATCTGGAAATACCGATTAAAACCCATCCATTAGGTCAGTATGCCGGAGCTATTGGGGCAGCTGTTATCGGATGGGAGAAACAAAAGGAGAGATTATGAAAACTGCAGATAAAAGTGTATATTTTGATAATGCCAGCACATCTTTTCCAAAAGCTCCGGGAGTCGGGCATGCGATGGCGGAATATTTAGATACCAGAGGGTGTAATGTCGGAAGAGGAAATTACAAATGGGGGTATGAAGTAGCAGAAACGGTTTATAAAACCCGAAAGAAGCTGTGTAAACTATTCCAATTTAATCAAGGTTCGGACCCATCTAAAAATGTTATTTTTACTTCAAGTGTAACTGAAGGGCTAAATCTAGTCATTAAAGGCTTGCTTAAACCGGGAGATCATGTTCTGGTTAGCAGCATGGAGCATAATGCTGTGATGCGGCCGCTTTATTTTCTAGAACAGCAGGGGATTGCCATAAGCGTTATGCCTTGTGATATCCAGGGAAAGTTACAGCTGGATAAAATAGAGCCATTGATTCAGAAAAACACAAAAGCTATTATTATGACCCATGGGTCTAATGTATGCGGATCAGTATTGCCCATTGAAAAGGTTGCCGAGATTTGCGGTAAACACCAGTTGAAATTTGTTGTAGACAGTGCCCAAACGGCAGGGATCTTTCCAATCAATATGGCGGAAACATCGATTGATGGCCTTTGTTTTACCGGGCATAAGGGTTTGTTGGGGCCGCAGGGGATTGGCGGAGTGATTATGAAAGATGATCTGGCAGAGCAGATTACATCTCTTGTACAGGGGGGGACTGGAAGCCGATCAGAAAGTTTTGAAATGCCGGATTTTTTACCGGACAAATTTGAATCCGGAACACTTAACATCCCGGGAATTTATGGACTTTCAAAGGCTTTGGATTATCTCCAAGAAAAAGGTCTGGGAAGTATTTTAAATATGGAAATGGAATTAACGCAGAGATTGATATCAGGAATACAAAGTATTGAAAACTTGGATTTAATCGGCATTCCTGATATTAATAATCGCAGTGCCGTAGTATCCATTGTCAGCGTTAAGAAAGATAATGCCCAGGTCGCTTTTGAATTAGACCAGAGCTATGGGATTATGACCAGAGTGGGTCTTCATTGCGCACCTTTGGCCCATAAGACTTTAGGCACCTATCCTCAAGGCACCATACGTCTATCGTTGGGACATTTTAACACGAGTGAAGAAGTGGATTATTGTCTAAATGCTTTGAATGAAATCACGAAATAATTATTTGAATGGAGATGGGAAGATTTTCCCGTCTTTTTCAGTTATTTCATAAATTTGAAACATCTCAGGAGCTAAAATCCAAGTCTCTAAACATGCCATGACAGGTTTCAGCTCTTCAGGTGAAAAACGAATGGAGATGCCGCATCCGGCAGAAATCTCCCGGAGGGTAGGCATAATTGAAATGTTTGCGCAGGTTTCCAAATGAGACTGGGTGGTAATCGCTGAGTGGGTGTTTGCAAAAGTAATGACATAATACGTCATAAAGTGACGACCTTTGAAGCACCGTTTATTTTCTCGGTAATGTCATACATGTTACTGATGGTTCCAACCTGAAGTTGGTCAGTCAGTTGATAGAAATCTAAGCAGGCACCGCAAACCAGAATTTCGCAGCCTTTTTCAGCAAGGACTTTAAGATGTTCAATAACCTGGTCATTCGTCGTCGGCAGTTTAACCCCGGCATTCATAAAAAGAATTGCTTTGGGAAGAGAGGTCCCCTGGGAAAGAGTGTAAAAATACATTTTTATTAAGTTGCCGCCGAGAACCGGGTCACCGGCACCTATGATATCTTTGCCCATGAATAAGACCCAGTCATCAGTGGGAGTAGAAATATTTGTTTCAGGGAAAAGATCAGAAAGAGCCGAAGTGTTTCCATGGAATGAGCTTTCATTACCAATAAAATCGACAGAATAGTCAGAATCGACGCCTTTAATTTCAACACCATAACCCTTGTTTTGAGCTAACTTTTTTAAGTTTTCTACAGCAATGGCATTATCCACCAAAATGGTAAATGATAAAACATTCTTTTCAATTTCTTTATTGGCCATAATAACTGGAATAGGACAATTTTTACCGCGAGCATCAATAGTCATAACAAGCCTCCTAGGATAAGTATTTGTTGTATTTTATTATAACAAGGGCAGTTATTTTAATCAAGAGCGAAGTAAATTGTCAAATAATTAGAGTTGGATATTTGGAAAAATATCAAAAAAATGGAAGCGTTTACTTGACAAACATTATGTAAAGGTGTAACATATTATTGCAAACATGTACACACATGTCACACATGTATTTTTATTTCCAAAATATTGTAAAAAAGGAAGGGTTATTTGAATGTTAGATTTAAAAGTATTAACACAAGCGCTTGGAGATTTAGAAGAAGATGAGGTAATAGATTTACTGAATGAATATGTAGCAACAAATCCAACTGAAGAAGATGCTTTAGAAGCAGTCGGCGCGTGTCAGGCTGGTATGGGGATTGTTGGAGATCTTTTTGAAAAAGGTGAATATTTTGTTGGCGATTTAATCTTTGCAGGTGAATTATTAACTGAAGCCATCAATGTGTTGAAACCAGCTTTGGGCAGGGGCGGATCTACCGTTGCAGGTACGATTGTTCTGGGTACTGTGCATGGAGATTTACATGATATTGGAAAAAATATTTTCAAGAGCATGTCAGAAGCAGCTGGATTTGAAGTCATTGATTTAGGAATCGATGTAGCTCCAGAAATTTTCGTTGAAAAAGCTAAAGATTGCAAACCGGCGATTATTGGCATGAGTGGCGTGTTGACGCTAGCGATTGATTCGATGAAAGAAACTGTTGATGCACTTAAAGCAGCAGGTATTGATGCTAAAATTATTATCGGCGGAAATCCTGTAACTAAAGAATCTTGTGAATATGTTGGAGCCGATAAATTTACTACCAATGCGGCTGAAGGCGTTAAGATCTGTCAAGCTTGGGTATAAAACTTCCATTAAATATAAAAAATATAAATAATTACTCAACTATGGATAGTGCCATGGGCATTATCCATAAGAGGGGAGAGAATTTTGATTCTCTTCCCTCTTTTAAATTTGTGCGAAGGCATCAAGAGACAAATAGCGCTTGAAATCATATGAAATTGTCATTTAATCTGCAAATTTTTCTTTTAAAAATAAAAATTTGCAGATATTTGTATATACAGGTCGATATAAGTATGATATAATTTCGACAAACGATTTCATGGTTAATCAATATTTAAAAGGATGAAATCGTGAATGGTTTTTCAACTCAACAAAAAATTGCTGAAGTATGGGTAAATAATGGTAAAAAAGTTTCGCAACCGATAGAAAAAATTTTAGCATCAAGCATTGCAGTAAGTGTATTTATTGACTGGATGCTTGTTATTATGCGCTGTCAAAAAGATAATAGTTTAGAGACTTTTGCTCTTTATGTATGAAAAGCAAAAGTCTCTAAATTCGAATGCTAGTTTTAAATTTTATTGTATAAAGGCAGATTATACCATTATCAAAAGAACTAAATTAGGGTATAATAAAGAAGAATTGATAAGGAATTTCAGGTGTAATTGCTTAGACAGAGCCACGATATTTATATGAGAATGGCATGAGGTCAATACTTTGCACCGTTTAGGAAGTGGAGCTTAAATATGAAACAGAGCATTGTAAGATCCATTGAAGGATTATATGAAGACCGAACATTGGAGCTTGTGCGAATTGCCATTCGTAAAGGATTCAAACCGATTGATATATTTAATTGGTTGCAAATCGGAATGGAACGGGTGGGAAAATTATATGAGACAAGTGATTATTTTATTGCTGATTTGATTTTCGCTGGGATTATTTTTCAAGAAGTGATGGAATTAGACGAACTAAAAGAAATTACTAAGGTTACCCCAAAAAATAAAATTGGTAAAATATTGCTCTTTTCAGTTTCGGGTGATTGCCATGATATTGGAAAAAATATATTCGGCTCATTTGCCAGAACAGCTGGATTTGATGTAGTGGATATTGGGACTGATGTTTCACTTTATCAGGCAATGGAAGCTGTTGAAACGGTGAAACCTGATATTATTGGACTCAGTGGTATGCAGCAAGAGACCATTTATGAAATGAGAGCGGTTGTTTGTGAGTTAATAAACAAAGGAATCCGAGATGATTATCGTATCATTATTGGAGGAGCTGTCATAGATGAAAAAGCAGGTGAGATTGTTGGGGCAGATTATGCAACAAAAGATGTCACGATGGGTGTTGATAAATGCAAATTATGGATGGTAGAGAAGTCCGCTCAGAAAAATACTAGAAGATAGACCAAGGTGGTGAGAACATGGGATCCCCCGAGTATATAAAAATAGTTGAGGCGATAAAAGGTAGAATAACAAGTGAAGAAATTAAACCGGGTGATGCTATTCAGTCAGAAAATCTTCTTTGCGAGGAATTTAATGTAAGTCGAATGACGGTTAGAAAAGGCCTGGCGGTTCTCGTGAATGAAGGGTATATTTATTCAATTCCGGGAAAAGGCAACTATGTTTGTGAGCCGAACTTAGACTCGTACACATTACATTTTGATGAAATGATGGCTACCGATAAGAAAGGTGAAGAAATTCGTCTTATTGAAGTGAATGTAGTCAAACCCAGTTATGAGGTTGGCTTTAATTTAGAAATTCCGGAAAATAAACACGTTATTGTGGTAAAACGTGTTTTTCTGAGTGATGGACACGTTAAGGCGTTTGATGTTAAATATATTCCTTATTACCGCGGTATTCCTATTGTTGAAAAGGAAATTCGTTACGCGACTTTTCCAGAAATGGTAGCAAAAAAAAATTCAATATTTGCGATGACCAAGAAGTTGAAGATTAAAGCAATAGCAGCAAAGGATGAAGTCAGTCAAATCCTAGATGTCATGGAAGGTGACGCTATTTTGGTTGTGGAGCAAAAGCTCCTTGATGAAAAAGATCACCCAATTGGATGGGGATCCATGTATTTTGCCGGAGATGATTCTGGACTGGAGGCCATTGCTTCCTTTGATTAGTTATGAATAACAGAGGTATGGGATGAAAAAAAGTATCTTATTAATCGCATGTAGTATGATTAAAGATGAGATGACCCTAGCTATGAAAAATACTGACATAACTTATGATACAATTTGGATGAGCTCGGATCTTCATATTAATCCTGATTATTTGAGAAATGCACTGCAAGAAGAAATTAATAACCATCAAGATTATGAAATGATTTTATTGGCATATGGAAATTGTGGGAAGGGCTTAGTTGGGCTGATCAGCGCCAATACAAAATTGGCATTCCTGCGGTCAGAAGATTGTATTCACATGCTGCTTCATAAAAAAAAGGGACTAAAGGCACTCCGGGGAGAAACCTATTTTATCACTAAAGGCTGGATGGAAGGAAAAAAGTCATTAAAAGAAGAATATCATTATGCCATAAATAAATACGGTCCTAAAAGAGCCGAAATGATTATGGAAATTATGTTTAAAAATTATGGGTCGCTGATGATGATTGACGATGGATCTTATGATTTGGAAAATTGGATTCATTGTGCCAGACATCTAAGCCAGGTTCTTAAATTGGATTTTGTAATTACCAATGGTGATGTTGAACTTTTGGAAATGTTCCTTTCTCTTAAATGGGATCATCATGTCGTCCTGATCTCGCCAGGGACAGAAATCACAAAGGATGATTTTGGTGTGCAATGTGCGGTTACCGGCACCCAAAATGTCTTTTGAAATAATTTAATAATTAGTAAGGAGATGCCGGAATAAGCGTCTCTTTTTTAGTTGCTAAAAAATACCTTTATAGACAGTGAATTCGCAAAGAAGTATAATAATAAGAAAGTACTGTCTTTTAAGGATAAATTAGGAAGGAAACAGGATGAAATTAGAAGAATTAATTCAAGATTTAAAAGTTCTGGAAATAAAGAACAATATATCTGAGAAGAAAATAAGCAAGGTCGTATACAACTCTAAAGAAACAGAAAAAGAAAGCATTTTTGTTGCGATTGTTGGATATATAACAGACGGTCATAAATACATAGGAAACGCAATCGATCAGGGAGCATGCGCGGTCGTTTATCAAAATGATTTGGCCGAGTATGATAAAAACGTTACCTATATAAAAGTTTCGGATTCTCGCTTTGCTCTTGGTTTACTGGCAAATCGTTTTTATCATAAACCATCAGAATCGATGGTGGTAACAGGCGTGACCGGAACAAATGGAAAAACATCGCTAACGTATATGCTTAAACATATTTTCGAAATGAATGGAGAAAAATGCGGCTTAATTGGAACAATCCAAAATTTGGTTGAAGATGAAGTCATTGACAATCGCGGGCGGACGACACCTGAATCTTTGGAGATTCAAGAAATCATTAAAGAAATGAAAGATGCTGATTGTTCACATTTGTTTATGGAAGTATCTTCTCACGGCCTGGCATTGGATCGGGTAAACGGGGTGGCGTTTGATTATGGCATTTTTACCAACCTTACCCAAGATCATTTGGACTATCATAAGACTTTCCAGAACTATTTTGACGCAAAAGCCAAACTTTTTTATCATGTCAAGAAAGCGAATATTATTAATGGAGATGATCAATGG
Organism: Acetobacterium paludosum; assembly: GCF_008086595.1. Classification (GTDB taxonomy): domain Bacteria; phylum Bacillota; class Clostridia; order Eubacteriales; family Eubacteriaceae; genus Acetobacterium; species Acetobacterium paludosum. Next base: position 85,878 of record NZ_RXYA01000010.1, read on the forward strand.
GGGCAAATGTTATGTGAAATTCTTGAAGAAAAAACAGATACTCCGATCATTACCTATGGAAAAAATTCAACAAATGATTATGTAGCCAGTGATATGGTTTTTAATATAAACGGGACGACTTTCACCCTTATTACGCCAGTTGGGGAGGAAGAAATATTTTTAAGTATTCCTGGCGAGGTTATGGTCTACAATGCAATGGCAGCGATGATTAATGCCATTGAAGAAGGTGTGCCGATGGCGATTATAAAAAAAGCAATGGCATCAATGCCTGGTGTTGAAGGTCGAATGGAGCATTTAGATGCTGATGCTCTTTTTGATGTCGTTATTGATTATGCACATTCCCCAGATTCTTTGGAAAAATTGCTGAAATCAATTAGAGAGATATTTAAAGGGAGAATTGTCCTGGTTTTCGGATGCAATGGTGACCGCGATAAGGAAAAGAGACCGATTATGGGACGAATAGCCGGAGAGTTCGCAGATATCGTGGTAGTAACTTCAGATAACCCTGCCAGTGAAAATCCGATGGATATTATTAATGCCGTGGCAGCAGGTGTTCGAGAGAAAACCGATCAGTACTACACTGTTGAAACACGTAAAGAAGGCGTCTGTTTTGGCGCATCTTTGTGTAAATCTGGTGATGTACTGGTTCTAGCCGGAAAAGGCCATGAAAAGCAAGAGATTATGAAAGATGAAACGTTATATTACAACGAATGGGATACGGTCAGAGAAGCCATAGCCAGGCTTAAATAGGGTTGTCTAAAAACGTCCTGGCTGACAATGGTAAATCGTTGTCGGAGGCATGATCGGACAGGCTGATGCCTATTTGCCATGATTAATGTTTAGTTTGTTGCAGATTGTGCAAAACACCATGCTGTAGGGGCGATTCATGATCGCCTCGTGACGTTGTTACAAAAAATCAACGTTTTCGGGCGATCAATGGATCGCCCCTACAGGCATAAATTAGATATACCCCAATATGATTTTTCGACATTAATAATCAACAGGGCGATTTAATTTATTTGAGGGTTAATACAATGGGGCAATGATCAGAGCCGGTTACATCATTTAAAATATCGGTGGAATCAACTTTTGGCATAAACTTTTCAGAGACGAAGAAGGAATCAATCCGCCATCCGGCATTGTTGTTTCGGGCATTAAACCGATAAGACCACCAGCTGTACTTAATTTCATCCGGGTGCTGGATACGCCAGCTGTCCACCATGCCGATATTGAGAAAATCATCAATCCAGGCCCGTTCGATCGGAAGAAAACCGGATCGCTTGGAATTTTCTTTAGGGTTTTTCAAGTCGCTTTCCCGATGAGCGGTATTGATGTCGCCGCAGACGATGACGTTTTTATCTGACTCTAAGAGAGCTTGGACATCCTTTAAAAGACAATGGTTAAAATCCATTTTAAATTGAAGGCGCTCATCATCTTTTTGTCCGTTTGGAAAATAGACATTATAGAGAATGAAGTCAGGGTATTCCAAGATAATGGTTCGCCCTTCGTTGTTGAAAATTGGGTCGGAAAGGCCGGTTTTAATGGTGAGTGGTGCTGTTTTATAATAAACGGCGGTTCCGCTGTAACCTTTCCGTTCGCCTGAATGAAAATAGGCGGTATAGCCCGGAATATTCAATAAACTTTCCTCCAGTTGATGATCGTGGGCTTTCGTTTCCTGAAGGCATAAAATATCCGGCTGTTCTGCTTCAATAAAGGGGATAAACCCTTTTTTCTCAACGGCGCGGATGCCGTTAACATTCCAAGAAATAATTTTCATAAGTCACCTTTCAATTTGTATAATAATTACAATAAGTTATAAATCGTCTGGGAGATAATAGTAAATCGTTGTCTGCTGCATAATCGGACAGGCTAACGCCTGTTCGGCATGATGCCGACAACTGATGTTACTATTATCTCCCGGACTTACGGTTGCATTTTGTCAAGATTCAATATCAAATTCCATTTTCCAGTGTTTCCAGAGTTTCAAGTCGTTCCATGATTTCAAGTATTTCTTCTTCCAAAGCAGCCATTTCTTCCGATAATTCCTGGAGGGTGGTGTAATCACTGGTGACGATAGCGATTTCCTGCGTCACATCATCCAGCCGCTTTTCTTTCTTTTCCAGGGTATCGATTAAAAGTTCCTGTTCTCTCTTTTCTTTATAGGTCAAACCAGGCTTTCGAATTTTGGGTTTATCGACTTTTGCTTTGACCGCTTTTTCTACCGGTTCTTCCTGTTTATTAAATCCTAATGGATGTTTGGCAATGTAGTCCGAATAATTCCCAGTTTGGGTGGTGATCACGCCGTTGCCGTCAAAAGAATAAATCTGTTCACAGGTGCGATCCAGAAAATAACGGTCATGGGAAACAATCAATACTGCGCCCTGGAAATCATCAAGGTAGGACTCTAAAATGGTCAGGGTCTCAATGTCCAGGTCATTGGTTGGTTCATCAAAGAGAAGAACATTCGGAGCCATGATCAGAATGCCTAAGAGATAGAGACGTCGGCGTTCTCCCCCGGATAATTCGGAGATGTAGACCCACTGACTATTCTTATCAAATAGAAACAATTCCATCATTTGTGCCGCGGTAACGGTTTCGCCATGGGAATTTTCCATGTACTCGGCTTTTTCTCGAATATAGTCAATACATCGAAGGTTAAGATCCATATCTTCAGATTCCTGAGAAAAGTAACCGAGCTTGACGGTTTCGCCAAGGGAGATAGTGCCCGAGTCGGGTTTCAGTTTCCCGGAAATGAGATTGAGAAGGGTTGATTTTCCAAGACCATTTTTACCAATAATGCCAATGCGTTCGTTTTGACCAAGAATGACACTAAAATCGGCAATGATTGTTTGGGCGCCAAAGGATTTTTTTAAATGATCGATTTCAATGACTTTCTTACCAAGTCGGGTAAAACCAACCGATATTTCCAATTGCGTTTCGCTCAGGTCTGTGGCACGATCTTTTATTTCGTCAAAACGCTGAATCCGTGCTTTCTGCTTGGTCGTTCGCGCCCGGGCGCCCCGGCGTATCCAGGAAAGCTCGCGGCGATAAAGATTTTGGCGCTTTTCTTCAATGGCGGTCTGAACAACTTTTCGGTTCGCTTTTTGTTCTAAAAAATTCGAGTAGTTTCCGTCATATTCATACAGATTTCCTTTATCCAACTCAATGGTTCGATTAACCACCCGATCTAAAAAATAACGGTCATGGGTTACCATCAGCAATGCTTCATGACGGTTTAGCAGGTAATTTTCCAACCAGGCAATGGTATCATTATCAAGATGATTAGTCGGTTCATCAAGAATCAGCAGATCACAGGGAGTGAGCAAAGCAGAAGCCATAGCAACACGTTTCCGCTGTCCGCCGGAAAGATGCCCGATGCGTTTGTCATAGTCTGAAATGCCCAGTTGAGACAGAATGGTTTCCACCTGAGATTTAAGGTTCCAGAGATTTTCATCATCAATTTTTTGAGATAAGCTCAACATGCGCTTTTGCAAGGAGACATCTTCAGGAGATTGCTCTAACGCCATCAGGGTTGATTCATAATCTCTGACAAGATTCATTTCCGGGGAATTGGCGCTAAATACCTGATCGAGAACCGTTATGTCAGGATCAAGGTCCGGGTCCTGGGGCAGAATTCCCACTCGTTTGGACCCAAAGAATTTCACTTCGCCTTCATCAGGAGTATCCAGGTTACCAATGATTTTCAACAAAGAAGTTTTCCCTGAACCATTGACTCCGATAACACCAATCTTATCGGTATCGGAGATGTTAAAGGAGATATTATTAAAAAGTGCTTTCACACCATAGCTTTTTTTTAGATTTTCAATACTTGCAATATTCATGGATTCATCCTTTGTGTTTTCGTTTTATTGTCTATTTTATCATAAGTAGTTGGTGAAGTCGGGAAAATTATTTACAAAATGTTCGAAAGAGGGTATTATGAAGACATCTTAAGAAATGAGGGCGAAGAGGAAAATGATGCTGGGGAAAACTGCTTTTATTGCAAAAAGTGCGGATGTGGTTGGAAAAGTGACGCTTGGAAATTATATCAGCATCTGGTTTCAAACGGTGATCCGGGGAGATGTGGATACCATCACCATCGGAGATCGAACAAATATTCAAGATGGAACGGTGGTCCATGTGGCACCGGGATATCCTACTATTATAGGAAATGGTGTAAGTATTGGACATAACGCCATTATTCATGGTTGCGAAATTGGCGACAATGTTCTTATTGGGATGGGTGCGATTATCCTGAATGGTGCAAAAATTGGGGATAATTCCATCGTTGGGGCGGGATCTTTGGTGACACAGGGAAAGATATATCCGCCAAATTCGATGATTCTCGGCAGCCCGGCCAAAAGAATCAGAGACTTAAATGAAGATGAAGTGCAGTCCATTCGCGATAATGCAGAAGAGTATTTGGATACGATGAAACGTTATATGTAAAATACGGGGTGCTGAAAAATGAGATTAAAAAAGCTGCTGCAAACCACTTTATAGGGTTTGCAACAGCTTTTTTCTATTTCGACTTCACTGGAGTCAACTGAAATTGTTCCAGTGGTTTGTAGAGAATGGTCACAATGACAACCCCAACTGAACCTTGTAAAAGGCTGAAAGGAACATTGATAAGCGGTGAGGTGATGCTGCCATACATGATTACTTCCGAAACATAATAGACAAGTGCCATGACAATAACCGCGGGAAATGCGAAGAATAGGATATTCTTTGCCGGATAGCGCTTGATGAAGTATCCAAAGATAAAAGCCATCAAGCCCTTAGCTATAAATGTAGGGAACATGTAAATGCTGTAACCGCCAAAATAATCCGCGCCGGCAGATCCAATCCCGGCGGCCAGAAGGCCAGCCCAGGGTCCCAATATGTAAGCCGATAAAAGGACGGCGCCATCACCTAAATGGATATAACCATTGAAAACGGGAATTCTGATGATAAACGTCATGATGAAGACGAGTGCCATCATTAAGGCGGAATAAGTAATTTTTTTTGTTTGACTGTTCATTAAAGGCCCTCAGTTTCTATAGTATTCCTATAGATTATCTCATATTTCATTCAAAATGCAAGATTCTGATGAAAATATTTGATGACTTTCATTAGATTTGCTCGATGAAAATAGTAACGGAACTGTTGCCGGGCATATCCGTTTTTTGCGAATTGTTAGGAGATACAGTGATACTGATTGAATATCCGCTAACGGTTGCATCGAGGTAGGTGGAATCGGATACCGTATCTTCAGAATAATTGGATTGATTCTCCAAAAGAGGACGATAAAAAGATACAATGTCTCCCGTTGCAAGTCCTGAAACATAGGTCGTCGTCCAACCGGGATCGCCGTTTGCATTCGTGATTTGATAAGAATCGGCAACGTCAAGAACCCCATAAAGTGGGATCAGTTGATTTGGATAACTGGTGGCTAATTTTTTAGAATTATCAACGAAGATTTCATCGGTATTCGTATCAATAACAGTCTGCATTTCTTGGGGCACGGTAACGGTTGTTGTCGCTGTAGCAGATGGCTGATTGCTGGTTGTATTGGTTGTATTGGTTGTTTGTTCTTGTTGTGCTGTTGCTGGTGTAGTAGTGCTCGCTGTTCCACTGGTATTTGTATTTTTTATCAGCTTTGGAAAAACAAAAATTGTGCCAACAATGAGAATCGCAATGATGAAGACAGAAATCAGAATATAACGTAATTTCATTTTTAACTCCTTTTTATTCTAATAATGCCATCATTATACCCGATATTCTTAAATATTTGAATAAAGATTTCAAAAAACTTGATTTTATTAAAGATTTTGTATAGAATATGAAACAGACGTTTCGATTAATAATATTAATGAAACAATATAAAATGTAATGATAAGGATGCCTTGTGGAAAACTTTAACAGAGATGTAATCGGTTTGGTGAAAGATTATTAAAAGATACCTCAAGGAGATCACCTTTGAACAGGATTCCTGAAATTAATGAAGTAGGGAACCCCGGGGAATCGTTAAATTCATATGAGTGGGCAGTTTCTGTCAACTTGGGTGGTACCGCGATTTTTCGTCCCTTGAATTTTTCAAGGGGCTTTTTTGGTTTAATATAGCTATAGTTAGTGGAGGTAGAGATTTGGCAGAGTTTAAAACATTAACAGAAGGAAATGTTGGAGAACGGGAAGATAATATTTCGAAGCAATGGGAAAAAATGAATCTTTTAAAAATGACCATTGATAATCGAGAAGGAAAAGAAAATTTTGTATTTTATGAAGGACCGCCAACCGCCAATGGACGGCCTGGGATTCACCACGTTTTGGCGAGAACATTAAAAGACACCGTTTGTAAATACAAGGTCATGAATGGCTATCGCGTGGTCAGAAAAGCGGGATGGGATACCCACGGCCTGCCGGTTGAAATCGAAGTTGAAAAACAATTAGGCTTATCCAGCAAACCGGAAATTGAAGCGTACGGCGTGGAGAAGTTTAATAAAAAATGCCGGGAATCGGTTTTCAATTATGAAAACCAATGGCGAGAAATGAGCCGAAAAATGGGCTATTTCATTGACATGGAAGATCCTTACATCACGTTGGACAACAATTATATCGAATCGGTATGGTGGATTTTAGATAAGTTCAACAAGGAAGGGTTCCTTTACGAAGGACATAAAATCATGCCTTTTTGTCCGCGCTGCGGAACTGGCCTCGCCTCTCATGAGGTTGCCCAGGGTTATCAGGAAATCAAGAGCAATACCGTTGTCGTTGCATTCAAACGCCGGGATGCCGATGAATATTTTCTGGTTTGGACCACAACCCCCTGGACTTTAGCCGCCAATGTTGCCCTTGCCGTTCATCCGGAGGCGGATTATATTAAAGCCCGAAGCAACGGAAACGTTTATATCTGTGCAAAGGTCTTGGCGCCAAAACTGCTTGGCGAAGATTATGAAATCCTTGCAGAAATGAAAGGGAGCGCTTTGGAATATGTTGAGTATGAACAGCTCATGCCTTTTGTGACGCCGGATAAAAAAGCATTTTATGTAACTTGTGCGGATTATGTTACCACAGAAGACGGTACCGGTATCGTTCATATCGCACCAGCCTTTGGCGAGGACGATTATAAAGTCGGCCGCCAGTATAAATTGCCGGTGCTTCAGCCGGTTGCCGAAAATGGAAAATATACCGATACCCCCTGGAAGGGCCAATTCGTTATGGATGCCGACCTGGACATCATAAAATGGCTTAAAGCCGAAGGCAAGCTTTTCAAGAAGGAAAAGATCGTTCATAATTATCCGCACTGCTGGCGATGTAAAACCCCATTGCTTTATTATGCAAAACCAAGCTGGTACATCGAAATAACAAAAATTAAAGACCGATTGATTGAAAACAATAATGGGGTGGAATGGTATCCGGATTATGTTGGTGAAAAACGTTTTGGCAACTGGCTGGAAAATTTAAATGATTGGGCAATATCCCGAACCAGGTACTGGGGAACTCCGCTGAATGTCTGGCGCTGTGAATGCGGCCATATTGAAACCGTTGGTTCCCGAAAGGAATTAGTCGAACGCGCCATTGAAAACATCGATGAAACCATTGAACTTCACCGCCCTTATGTGGATGATGTCCATTTCAAATGCCCGGATTGCGGGAAGACGATGAATCGCGTCAAAGATGTCATTGACTGCTGGTTTGATTCCGGGTCAATGCCGTTTGCGCAATACCACTACCCATTTGAAAACAAAGAACTTTGGGAAGAACAATTCCCGGCCGATTTTATATGCGAAGGGATTGATCAGACCAGAGGCTGGTTTTATTCACTGCTGGCGATTTCGTCTTTTGTTACCGGAAAAGCGCCCTATAAACGGGTATTGGTCAATGATTTAATCCTTGATGCGGAAGGACAAAAAATGTCCAAAACCAAGGGAAATACCGTTGATCCCTTTAAAATGTTTGAAGAATACGGAGCGGATGCCCTGCGTTGGTATTTATTGTATGTATCACCATCCTGGACCCCCACCCGTTTTGATATCAAGGGATTAAAGGAAGTTCAAAGTAAATTTTTCAATACCCTTAAAAACACCTATCATTTCTTTGCTTTATATGCCAATACTGATAAGATTGATCCGCGGGAGTTCTTTGTCCCTTATGAAGAGCGTCCAGTCATTGATGCCTGGATTCTATCGAAATACAATCGCCTGGTCAAAGAAGTTCGCCAGGAAATGGATATTTTCGATCTGACCAGAGCCGTGCGAAAGATTCAAAACTTTGTCAACGAAGATTTATCCAACTGGTACATCAGACGCAACCGTCGCCGTTTCTGGGGAACCGAACTGACGGCGGATAAGAAAGCCGTTTACAATACGACCTGGGAAGTACTGGAGGGCATTACCCGCCTTTGTGCCCCGTTCGCACCTTACGTAACGGAAGAAATATATCAAAAGCTGACTGACGGTGAATCGGTTCATTTAGCCGATTATCCGGAGGTTAATGAAGCGCTGATTAAAGATGACATTGAAGAACCAATGGATTTAGTGAGAGATCTGGTCAGTCTGGGACGAGGCGCCAGAGAAGATGCGAAAATCAAGGTGCGACAGCCTTTGTCCAAAATTATTGTGGATGGCAAGTACCGTGAAACCATTGGTGATTTACGTGTTTTATTAGAAGAGGAACTCAATATCAAGGAAGTTGATTTTGAGGATAATCTTGGAGATTTCATGAACTACACCCTGAAACCGGACTTTAAAGTAGCCGGACCGATTCTGGGAAAAAATGTGAAGCTCCTGGGAAAAGCACTTGCTACAGTGAATCCAGCCGAAGCGGTTGCTAAACTGGAATCAGGAGAAAGTGTCGTGGTCAATCTGGATGGCGAAAACATTGAGCTTAAAAAGGATTTTATCGACATTCGGATTTCAGCAAAGGAAGGATTCAATGTCCAGATGTTCAATAACAAATTTATCATTTTGGATACGACTCTTAATCAGGAATTGCTGGACGAGGGTTGCGCCCGAGAATTCGTTTCACGCATTCAGCAGTTAAGAAAATCCAATGGATATGAAGTGATGGATCGGATCGACATTACTTATGCCAGTGATGAACAAATGGATCGGGCCATTGAAGTCTATTCAGATTTCATAAAAACCGAAACCTTGGCCGATCATATTACGATTAAGCCTGAAGCTGGTGAAACGTTCAATCTTAACGGACATGATACAACGATTGAGCTTGAAAAGAAATAAAGTAAAAGTCCCTATAAATTGAATATATAATTCAAAAAGTAAGTCCTGAAGACAATGGGAACATCAGTTGTCTTCAGGACGTTTTTTGTTACTAAAACTAATTTTTTAAACAGTTGGACCTTTTTCGATAAATTGCGGGTAGTAACCCAGAAATTGAAAATAATCAGTTTTTTCCGCAATGATCGGAAGCAGGGTGGTGAGGGTGTTTTGAGAAATGTTTCCGGTAAAATTAATAAAAAACAGATATTCCCAATTGTGATTTGCCAAAGGTCGGGATTCAATCTTGGATAAATTGAGCGAAAAGACCGAAAAGATCCCAATGACTTCAAAAAGCGATCCCGGACGATGCGGCAGATGAAAAGCAATACTGACGCAAGTTGGCTTATTAAAAAGTTTAAGTTCACGGGAGATGATGACAAATCGGGTGACATTGGTTTGTGAAAAATTGATGTTTTCGGCCAAAATTTCAAGATCGTAAATTTCACCGGCTCGTTTGCTGGCGATGGCTGCCATATGGGGTTCGTTTTTTTCAGCTACGTAGGCGGCGGCAATGGCCGTATTGAAATAGGGAATGCATTTCCAGTTCGGATAGGTGTTCAGAAATTCCTGAGATTGAGAAAACCCCTGGGGGTGGGAATAGACTTCATCAATGCTTTCAAGAGTCGCTCCTTTTGGAGCTAGAAGGCAGTGACGAACCCGGATTTCTTCCTCACCGACGATATAATACTGGTAGCGGGAAAGCAGGTCATAAACGACAGCAATGGAACCGGTGGAAGAGTTTTCAATGGGAACAACCCCATAATCGGCTTTTCCCTGATTCAGTGCCTCAAAGACATCCTCAAACGTTTTACAGGGAAAAAGCGTGCATGAATCATTGAAAAAAGAGATGCTGGCTTCTTCGCAATAGGAACCACAGGCACCGCCGTAAGCAACCCGGGATTTCGCTTCGACAACTTGAGGATACTTTGAAAATGCTTGGTTTAAAGCATCCAGTATCTTCATTTAGTAACCTAAATTTTCGCCGACTAAAATAATTTTAATGCGGCCGGGAATATCACTGTGTCGGGTAACGACAATATCGCAACAAAGGCAATCTTCACTATGGCAGTTGCCGCAGTGGCCGGTATCATAACATGGCGTTTTTCGGCTCAGGCGGATAGCATTAACCGGAGCGGCAACGTTCTGGGTTCGGAAAATGGCGGCATCTACATTGGCAACAATTTTATTAATCCCGGCAATGATAATGACCTGCTCAGGACCAAAGCAAAGCAAAGCCACGCGGTTGCCGATACCATCGATGTTTACGAGTTCGCCAGACATGGTAATGGCATTGGTCCCCATTATAAGCGTGTGGCTTAGAACCGCCTTTGCGAGAAAGTCTCTTTTTTCCGGATATGATTTGGCCAGACCGCGATCAAGGTAGGTGTAGTTACCGTTTTTTACCGCATCGAGTAAACCGATTTCTTTGATGGATTGGGAACCACCATGGGTAATGCTGGCGCCCTTTGGAATTAACGATAAAGCAAGTTCTAAAGCTTCATCGTGCGAGCTGCAGTAATAGCCTTCAAAATTCCGCTTTTCAAAATTTTTAATTAAAGATTTACTGAGATTCAAATAATTTTCTTCTTTATAACCCAAAATAATACCTCCAAGGAAAATGATAATCTTATTATAAACCAACAGCGTAAAAAAAACAAAAATAATTATTGAATTAGGTTATAATAAAATAAAAATGATGAACAAAAGATAATTGGAGGTAAAAATGCACAAATATAAAGGAATCGTTTTTGATTTAGATGGCACATTAATTAATTCTCTGGAGGATCTTATTGATTCCTGCAATACCGTCATGGCGCAGCATGGATTTCCAACTTATGCTTATGAAGATGGCAAAAAATTAATTGGCAGGGGTCTTAGAAATTTAACCCGTGATGCAATGCCTGAAAAATATCGCAGTGATGATGCCTTCGTCGATGAACTGACGGATCTGCTTCGGGCCGAATACAGCGTTAACTATTTAAAAAAAACCAAACCCTACCCGGAGATCACAAAAGTACTGGATTATTTAAAAACAAATCGTATTCCCTATGGGGTTTGCACCAACAAACCGGATTCAGAGGCAAAATCGCTGATCCAAATTTTGTTTAAGGAATATGATTTTGTTGACGTAGTGGGATTCACCAGTGATGATCTAAGAAAGCCAAACCCGACGACAACATTGGCATTAGCAAAAAAAATGGGCGTCAATCCAGAAGAATGTCTCTATGTGGGGGATTCGATGGTCGACTATGAAACTGGGACAAATGCGGGAATGCTGCCGGTGCTGTGCACCTGGGGGTTTGAGTCGCCTGAGGTGATTTCAAAGTTTGAAGATGCGTTTTGGATAGACAACCCCATGCGGATTATTGAGGCATTGCGTGATGGCAAAGAAGTGTATTCTGTCTAAGCTAAAGTCTGATTTCAATCCGGGAAAACAGGCGAATGCGGTTTCACCGGATTGGTGATTTTTTTGAGATAAGATTAAGAGTTAGCAGGCGTGGAAATGTAAACGTCGAACAGAATGTAAATAGAAATATAAATTACATGTTGACAAAGATTCTAGGTATTGTTATAATAAAAAAGTTTTACTTTCCATTAAATATGTGCTATACTAAGGAAGAGAAAACCATAAGAGAGGTGAATTTCATGCCAAAAGCAACCATTATGGACATTAGACGCGAGGTGGAAAATTATCTTGGTCGACGAGTCAAACTTGAAGCACATAAGAGCAAGAAAAAACTTTACCAAAAAGAAGGGATTATTGAGGAAACTTATCCCAGTATTTTTACCGTAAGAGTTAAAGAGGATAAAAGAAAAGAGCAAAAGTTATCTTTTAGTTATTCCGATCTTTTAACTCAAAGCGTAAAAATAGTATTACTTGATGATGATGAAGCTGTAGCTGAAAAGAAACTATTAGTTTCATAATGACAACATAGAAAAGTTCCGCACAAAAAGGGAGGGCTGATGTTCTTCTTTTTTTGTTTTTTGAATTATTTCGAATTGATAGGATTTTCATCAAAGCGGTGATATAATAAAAAGAATTGGGAAGAATGGAGATGAAAAATGGGAGATAAAAATTTAAATATAGAATCAGAAATAGGAAAATTAAAAAAAGTGTTGGTTCATCGACCGGGAAGAGAACTGGAACGGATTGTTCCGGATTCCTTAAAGGAATTATTGTTTGAGGATATCCCATGGCTGAAACGCATGCAGGAAGAGCATGATGCTTTTGCCGCGATATTAAAAAGGCGGGGAGCAGAAGTTTATTATGTTGAAGATTTATTAAAAGATATTCTCAAAAAAACATCCGTCCGAGAGAAACTAATCAATGAAGTGATCGACCAGAATCCATCATCCGGAAATTATATTGATGGCTTTTTGAGTGAATATTTAATGTCCTTGAATAGTGAGGATTTGGGAGAGGCATTAATTGCCGGCGTTTTGCAAAAAGAACTGAATCATATGGAACGGCATCGGGTGTTAACGGACTATTTAAAAGGGCCGGAACCGTATGCATTTTATTTAAATCCTTTGCCGAATCTTTATTTCATGCGAGATCCTGCCGTTACCATTCATGATGGACTGAGTATTTCGGCAATGGCTACCCGGACGAGAAAAAGGGAAAGTCGCTACATGTCGGCCATTTATGAAAATCATCCGCTGTTTGCAACCTGTGAAAATAAAAAATTTTATCAGGATACTAACTTTTTTTCTCTCGAAGGTGGGGATATCCTGGTTCTCAGTCCCAAAGTTGTTGCGGTGGGTTGCAGCGAGCGTACTGCTGTACAGGGAGTTGAAGAGCTGGCCAAAAACCTTTTTAATGCGGACTTGGGCATTGAAAAAGTACTGGCCGTAAAAATTCCCAATAATCGCGCCTTTATGCATTTAGATACTGTTTTCACGATGGTGGATTATGATAAATTTATTGTCTACCCTGGTATTCTAGAACAAATTGAAACCGTCGTGATGACGCCAGGCGGCAAAGACTATCTTCTTTATGAGTGGGCGGACAGCCTCAAAGACGCTCTTAAATCGGTTCTGGAGCTGCCGGCCATTAATCTGATTGAAAGCGGTGGCGGCAACCCGGTTGCCGCCGCCCGAGAGCAATGGAATGACAGCACCAATACCCTGGCAATTGCCCCCGGTGTGATTGTCGCGTACGAACGGAATGAACGTTCCAATGAGGTGCTCTGTGATAATGGCATTGAAGTCATTGGGATTGAAGCCTCAGAGCTGGTGCGTGGTCGCGGCGGCCCCCGATGCATGACCATGCCCTTGTATCGAGATTCATTTTAGTCAGTCAATTTATGAAGAAGAATATTTTCCTTGTGAAATAGACTGAATATCAGTTAAAATATAGATAAAAGAAGTGATAAACGGAGGAAGCGCTATGAATTTAAAAGGACGTCATCTTTTGACGCTAAAGGATTTTACCCCAGAGGAAATACAGTATCTAATTGATTACGCGGCAGAGTTAAAAGCAAAGAAAAAAGCAGGTGAGGTGGGAAATCTTCTTAAAGGAAAAAATATTGTGCTTCTTTTTGAAAAAACATCAACACGAACTCGTTGCGCTTTTGAAGTGGCAGCTTTTGATGAAGGGGCAAACATCACATTTTTAACGAATAGTCAAATGGGCAAGAAGGAATCCATTGAGGATACAGCAAAGGTGTTAGGCCGCTTTTATGATGGCATCGAATTCCGGGGTTTCCAGCAGGAAACCGTACAGATATTAGCGGACTGTTCCGGCGTACCGGTATGGAACGGACTGACGGATACCGACCATCCGACTCAAATATTAGCGGATATGCTGACTGTCCAGGAAAATTTTGGCGAGCTCAAAGGCCGTCGACTGGTGTTTGTTGGAGATGCCAGAAATAATATGGGCAACTCATTGATGATCGGATGCGCAAAATTGGGAATGCATTTTGTGGCAGTGGCACCGGAAGTCCTTTTCCCGGAACAAGGCTTGGTGGAAGAAATGAGAACCTTGTGCAAAACCACCGGAGGATCGATTACCCTGAGTACGGATATTAAAGCCGGTGTGAAGGGGGCGGATGTGATCTATACCGATGTTTGGGTTTCGATGGGTGAAGAGGCTCAAATGGCGGAACGGATTAAATTATTGTCGCCATATCAGGTCAATATGGAAATGATTAAGGCAACAGAAAATGATAAGGTAATCTTCCTTCATTGTCTGCCGGCCTTTCACGATTTAGAAACCACGGTTTCGCAAGAAGTCAAAGAGAAATTTGGATTAAGTGAAATGGAAGTGACGGATGAAGTCTTCAGAAGCAGGCACTCGGTTGTCTTCGATGAAGCGGAGAATCGGATGCATACGATCAAGGCGGTAATGTGTGCCTCTCTGGTTGGCTAAACTATCCCTCTGTATTCACTAGAATCATCGCCAGGAGATTAAGAAATTATGGAAATTAAAAATATTAGGAAGTTGCAAAACGGTTCAGACGTACGGGGCATTGCGATTGCTGGAGTTCCTGGGGAAACCGTTAATTTCACCCAGGAAATGGTCATGAAAATCGCCTTTTCCTTTGCCATCTGGCTAGAGAATAAGTTGGCAAAAAAAGCGCCGCTAAGTATTGCCGTGGGGCGGGATAGCCGCATTTCCGGGCCGCACTTTGCCCAGGCCGTGGCGCTGGGATTGGTGAGCAAGGGAAACAAGGTCTATCAATGCGGCATTGCCACCACCCCGGCAATGTTTATGACCACGGTAGATCCGGTCCTGAATACGGACGGTGCGATGATGGTAACGGCCAGCCATCTGCCTTACAATCGGAATGGACTTAAGTTTTTCACCAAAGAGGGCGGCTTGAATAAAGAAGATATTGCCGAAATTCTGGAACTGGCGGAAACAGTCGAAACATCGTTTACTCTTGGGGGGCAGGCCGTCGACTACGATTTTATCCCCTCTTATGCAAAAAATATTGTAGAATTGATCCGTGAAAAAACAAAGCATGAGCAGCCGTTAGCCGGAACCCATATCGTTGTAGATGCCGGTAACGGGGCCGGTGGATTTTTTACCGAACAGGTTCTGCAACCATTAGGGGCCGATACCAAGGGAAGTCTCTATCTTGATCCGGATGGAAATTTTCCCAATCATGTTCCGAATCCGGAAGATCCACAAGCCATTGAACACGTCACCAAAGCGGTTTTGGATAATCAGGCGGATATGGGGATTATTTTTGATACCGATGTGGATCGGGCCGCGATTATTGATGAAAAGGGAAATGCCATTAATCGGAATGGATTTATTGCCTTTATTGCAAGCCTGTTGTTGAAGGATTATCCGGGATCAACAATTGTGACCGATTCCATTACTTCGACCGGGTTAACCGAGTATATCCAAAATTTAGGGGGGAAACATCACCGCTTTAAACGAGGTTATAAAAATGTCATTAACGAAGCTATTCGTTTAAATGAAGCCGGAGTTGAAACACATTTAGCAATGGAAACCAGCGGACACGGAGCCATCAAAGAAAATTATTTTCTGGATGACGGTGCGCATCTTGTTACCCTGGCACTCATAAAGTTTGCCGAACTTCATCAGTCCGGCAAACCGATTAGTTCTTTTTTAAAGGGCATGAAGGAACCGCAAGAAGCAAAAGAAATTCGTTTTAAGATCGCAGATGAAGATTTTAAGGCATATGGTGAAAAGGTGTTAGAAGAATTTAAAATCTTTGCAGCAAGTCAGCCGGGCTGGACGTTGGTCGAACCTAATTATGAAGGGGTCCGGGTAAGCTGTGATGAAACGGCTGGAAATGGCTGGTGTTTACTCAGAATGTCCCTTCATGATCCCATTATGCCACTAAATATTGAATCCGACGCGGTTGGCGGATGCGACGTTATCCAAACAACGTTGATGGCGTATTTAGATCAATTCGAGGCTTTGAAACAATAGCAATGACCATTGAAGTTAGATATAGTAAGATAAAGTAAGATATAGTCAGCAAAAACCGCAACAGGGGTAAAAGTCCTGTTGCGGTTTTTTTTTGCGCCGATTAATCATCAGGCTCCAGCTGGGAAACAAAGTCATCAATTAAATCCATATGTTGGGACATGGCCATCGCGGCTTTAAGGGGATCATGGTTTTGAAAAGCCTGGAGAATAATGTGATGCTGCTGATCGATGAGCGGGCCCCTGTGGGGATCGTCAAGTATGGCGATGCGGATATCCTTGATCAGGGCTTCAATCAGAGAAGCGGATGACAAAAGGACATTTTTAATCATGATATTTTCAGAAGCGATGGCAATTTCATAATGGAAACGTTTGTCCAATTCAGCCCGAATGGATTCATCGGTTTCGGTTTCAATCGCCCGACAAATTTTTTCAATCTTTTCATAGCGCTCAGGGGTCATATGTTTGGCAGCCAGTTTAGCAGATTCGGTTTCAAGGGCGCGACGGAGTTCTTGAATCTGACTGATTTTTGCTTTGCTTAGCCAGAACATAATGGTTAAGGGCTGGGTTAGGGTATCTTCATAATCGACGGCAATAAAGTTGCCTTCGCCCTGCTGGCATCGCACCAACCCAATCATTTCCAGGGCTCGGACGGCTTCCCGGATGGTTGCTCTGGAAACGCCTAATTGTTCTGCCCATTGCCGCTCAGAAGGAAGACGGTCACCGCTTTTTAAATTTCCCTCGATAATATTATCTTTGATTTGCTCGAGGATTTGCAAATATATTTTTTTTTGTTCGATTTCTTTAAACATATATACACGTCATTTCATTTTATTTGCTCATATCATCATGATAGCAGCTTGTTGAATTATGATAGCAGAGAGAAAATTGTTATAGATTTCAATGCTTGTTTTAATTGTAGCACAGAGATTTTTAAATGCAAAATCATAAAAATATAAAAAAAATAATGAAAACGTTATTTTAATACTTGACAAGAATTTACGAAAAGAATATAATGGCAACAGGTTGGTGGTCAGACCACTGACCAATAGCAAAATTTTATCAAAGAGATTTTATCAGAGTGATTTTAATGGAGGGTAAGAATGAAAATACTGGTTTGTATTAAACAGGTCCCTGGAACATCCAATGTGGAAGTTGATCCAGTGACTGGTGTCCTGATTCGTGATGGGGTTGAATCAAAAATGAACCCTTATGATTTGTATGCTTTAGAAACCGCATTCCGGCTGAAAGAACAATTAGGCGGGACCATTACCACCTTGACGATGGGGCCGATGCAGAGTAAAGAAGTATTATTAGAGTCTTTTTATATGGGTGCAGATGAAGGCTGTTTATTATCAGACCGGAAATTTGGCGGCGCGGATGTGGTTGCAACAAGCTACACACTCGCCCAGGGAGTTAAAAGACTTGGTGATTTTGATCTCATCGTTTGTGGAAAGCAAACCACCGATGGTGATACCGCTCAGGTCGGACCAGAAATGGCCGAGTTTTTAGGAATCCCGCATATTACAAATGTCATTAAGATTTTATTGGCAGATGAAAAAGGCTTGACTTTACAGATGAACATGGATGATTCGATTGAAATCCAACGGATTCCATACCCCTGTCTGATTACCGTGGACAAGGATATTTACACACCACGCTTACCCTCGTACAAGCGGAAAATGGCAATTACAGAAAACCCGGAAATAAAAATTCTGACGTTAAAAGATATGTATGACACCGATGAAAAAAAATATGGATTAAGCGGATCAGCCACTCAGGTTGAACGTATTTTTCCGCCGGAAAGCAATGTTGAAAAAACGAGCTTTGCCGGAGATGGCAAAACCCTGGCGAAAACCTTATTTGGAATTTTGTCAGAGAAAAAATATTTAGGCTAGAAAGGAAAAAAATCATGGCAGGAATAAAAATAATTAATGAAAATGCAGGTCGAGAGATCTATGAAGCACTGGCAGAGATTTGTCCTTTCGGAGCCTTCAGTTATGAAAATGATAAGCTTGAAGTGACGGCCGCCTGTAAGATGTGCAAAATGTGTTTAAAAAAAGGACCGGAAGGCATTCTCATTCTTGAAGAGGACGAGAAAGTCGCCATTGACAAGGATTTATACCGGGGAATTACGGTCTATGTGGATCATATCGAAGGAAAGATTCACCCCGTCACATTTGAACTGATTGGAAAAGCCCGAGAACTTGCAAAGGTTACTAATCATCCGGTTTATGCTTTGTTAATGGGAACCAATATTAAGAAGCCGGCAGAGGAACTTTTGAATTACGGCGTCGATAAGGTTTTTGTGTATGACGAACCGGAATTAAAGCATTTTGTGATTGAACCCTATGCCAACGCATTTGAAGATTTTATTGAAAAAATAAAACCATCTTCCATCTTGGTTGGCGCAACCAATGTCGGCCGTTCGCTGGCTCCGCGAGTGGCAGCCCGCTACCGCACCGGTCTGACCGCTGATTGCACGATTTTAGAAATGAAAGAAAATACCGATTTGGTACAGATCCGTCCGGCTTTTGGCGGAAATATTATGGCCCAAATTGTTACCGAAAATAATCGTCCCCAGTTTTGCACCGTTCGCTATAAAGTGTTTAACGCGCCTGAATTTGTGAAAGATCCTTGGGGAACCATTGAAATGATGGAAATCGAAAAAGAAAAACTGATTTCATCCATTGAAGTCCTGGAAGTGATTAAAAAAGAAAAAGGACTGGATATTTCTGAGGCGGATACCATTGTGGCGGTCGGCCGAGGGGTAAAAAGCGAAAAAGATTTAGATATGATTAATGAATTTGCCGAAAAAATTGGCGCTGTCGTGGCCTGTACCCGGCCCGGAATTGAAGCCGGCTGGTTCGACGCAAAGCTGCAAATTGGGCTTAGCGGCCGAACGGTAAAACCAAAGTTGATTATTGCCCTTGGTATTTCCGGCGCGGTACAGTTTGCCGCCGGGATGCAAAATTCCGAATACATTATTGCCATTAACAATGATCCCAAGGCACCCATTTTTAATGTTGCCCACTGTGGGATGGTTGGTGATCTGTATGAGATACTGCCGGAATTGTTGAAAATGATCGAAGCGTCGGAAACAATAACAGAGCAGGAAATAACCGAGCCTGAAGAAAGGATGGCAGTATAAGATGGATTATAAAAAAGTTACAGCAGCGGATATCACTTTTTTAAAGGAACTGATTCCGGCTGAACGCATTTTTGTGGGCACCGAAATTGGTGAAGATTTCAGCCATGATGAATTGGCAACCATTCATTCTTATCCAGAAGTTTTGATTAAGGTAAAATCGACAGAAGAGATTTCAAAAATCATGAAATTCTCCTATGATCATAATATTCCGGTGGTCGTGCGAGGCTCCGGTACCGGCCTGGTTGGCGCTTGCGTTCCGTTATTCGGCGGAATCATGCTGGAAACCACCCTGATGAACAATATTCTTGAGCTGGATACGGAAAACCTGACGGTAACGGTCGAACCAGGGGTACTCCTGATGGAACTGTCAAAATTTGTGGAAGAAAGTGATCTTTTCTATCCCCCGGATCCCGGCGAAAAATCGGCGACGATTGCCGGAAATATCAGTACGAATGCCGGCGGGATGCGGGCCGTAAAATATGGGGTCACCCGGGACTATGTCCGCGGGCTGACGGTGGTACTTTCCAACGGCGAAATTATTGAGCTGGGTGGAAAAATTGTTAAGAACAGCTCGGGCTACAGCTTGAAAGATTTGGTTATTGGTTCAGAAGGAACGCTTTGTGTCATTACCGAAGCCATTTTAAAGCTTTTGCCGCTACCTAAAAAGACCCTGAGCTTATTGATTCCCTTTGACAATATTGGGGCCGCTGCCGGAATTGTGCCAAAGATCATCAAATCTAAAGCGATTCCTACAGCGATTGAATTTATGGAACGGCAAACCATTCTATTCGCTGAAGAATTCCTGGGCAAAAAATTCCCGGATTCCAGCAGCAACGCCTATATCCTGCTAACTTTTGATGGCAATACTAAAGAACAGGTAGAAGCCGAATATGAAGTGGTGGCTAATCTCTGCTTGGCAGAAGGTGCCAAGGATGTCTTTATTGTCGATACCGATGAACGGAAAGATTCCGTTTGGTCGGCCCGGGGCGCTTTTTTAGAAGCAATCAAGGCGTCCACTACTGAAATGGATGAATGTGATGTGGTGGTGCCAAGAAATCGAATCGCTGAATTCATTGAATTCACCCATGACTTAGCAAAAGAAATGGATCTGCGGATTCCGAGTTTTGGACATGCCGGAGATGGAAATCTTCATATCTATGTATGTCGGGACAAACTGGGCCAGGAAGAATGGAATGCAAAACTTGACGAAGCGATGGGTCGTATGTATACAAAAGCACTCACCTTCCATGGCTTGGTTTCAGGAGAACACGGCATCGGCTATGCTAAACGGCAGTATCTTCTAAATGACTTTGGAACTGAACATCTGGCTTTAATGGCCGGAATCAAACAAACCTTTGATCCCAAAAACCTACTTAATCCTAAAAAAGTATGTCAGATGTAGGTGGAGTATGAATGATATTGTACTTTTCTTAATCGCATTAATTCCGGTATTATGGCTGATTGTTTCTCTGGGGATCTTAAAGATCCCCGGACACAAAGCCTGTCCCATTGCCTTGGTCATTACCATTATCTTAAGTTTGCTGGTATGGAAAATGCCGGTGGTGGATAGTCTTACCGCGGCGTTGGAAGGCGGAGCGATGGCCATCTGGCCGATCATGCTGATCATTGTCGCAGCTGTTTTCACTTATAATCTGGTCACGCATACCGGAGGAATGGAAACGATTAAAAAGATGATGACCACGGTTTCCACGGATCAACGGATATTGGTATTGATTATTGCCTGGGGCTTTGGCGGATTTTTAGAAGCCATTGCCGGGTTTGGAACAGCGGTAGCCATTCCCGCCAGCATTCTGGCAGCACTTGGGTTTAATCCGGTGTTTGCCGCTATTATTTGTTTAATTGCCAACACGACCCCAACCGCTTTTGGGGCGATCGGTTTACCGGTGAGTACCCTGGCACAGGTTACCGGACTTAATGTAAACGATCTATCCTTCACCATTGCGATTCAACTTTTTATTATGATTGTCGTGGTGCCGTTTATTCTGGTTATGTTCACGGGCAAAGGAATTAAAGGACTTAAAGGTGTTTTCTGGATCACCCTTTTTGCCGGAATTTCCTTTGCATTGCCGCAAATATTTGTGGCAAAGTTTTTAGGGGCCGAGTTACCGGCAATTGTAGGATCCGTCTTATGCATGGCGGTAACCATATTCATTGCCAAGGTCTTTTATAAAGATACTGCCTCAAAGGATCAGGAGAAAATTGATCTAAAAACGGCGGTGATGGCATGGCTGCCATTCATATTGGTGTTTATGATTATTATTCTTTGTTCCTCATTATTTCCAGCAATTAATGGCGCTTTGTCTCAGGTTAAAACATCGGTACAGATCTATACCGGCCCTCACGGAAAGCCTTTTACATTCCTTTGGCTGGCAACTCCCGGGACACTGATCATTTTTGCCACTTACCTGGCGGGTCTGATCCAGGGCGTGAAATTTGGGGTAATCAGTAAAATTCTCGGAAACACCATTAAGCAGATGCTTAAATCAGCGATAACCATTATCTCCATTGTCGCAGTAGCCAAAGTAATGGGTTATAGCGGCATGATTGGTATCATTGCAACCATTTTAGTTTTACTAACGGGAAGTTACTATCCGCTGATTTCGCCGTTTATCGGAGCGATGGGGACTTTTGTAACCGGCAGTGATACGTCAGCCAACGTTCTTTTTGGTGGCCTTCAGGTGGAGGCGGCCAAGGCTATCGGGATTAGTCCCTATTGGCTGGCAGCAGCCAATACAGCCGGTGCCACGGCCGGAAAGATGATCTCGCCCCAAAGCATTGCTGTGGCAACAGCGGCGACTGGAATTATTGGCAGCGAGGGAAAAATATTACAGACCACACTTAAAGTTTGTCTGGCTTATGTTGTTGTGATTGGGTTGGTTGTGTATTTTGGAGCACCGCTCATCGAAGGCCTTTTGAGTACCTTCCGTTAGAATTTTAATTAAAAAAAATATAAATTGTTTCAATCAAATAAAGGGCATTAGGGGAGAACGCTTTCCTCTGATGCCTTTCTTTTAAAAGAAAGAAGGAAAAAATGATGAAAATAAGTTTGCCTTATGGAAAAGAAAAGCTGACTGCAGATTTAGATGAGTCCATCTTAAATGGTGTCCTGGTATCACAAATTGAGAATTATGATCCTCAAAAATCACAAATTGACATCGTCAAAGAAGCGTTGTTAAATCCGGTCGATTCCCCAGGACTCAGAGAACTAGCCAAAGGAAAGAAGAAAGTCGTGATTATTGCCAGTGATCATACCCGACCAGTCCCCAGCAAGATCATTATGCCATTGATGCTGGCGGAAATTCGCGCGGGCAATCCCAATGCCGAAATTACCATCCTCATTGCCACCGGCTTTCATCGATTAACTACCAAAGAAGAAATGATTCAGAAATTTGGAGAGGCAATTGTTGAAAAAGAAAAAATTGTGGTTCATGATTCTGGCGATGCCGACAGCCTTGTAAAGATTGGGATTTTACCTTCAGGGGGCGAGCTGATTATTAATCAGTTAGCCGAAGAGGCTGATTTGCTTGTTTCGGAAGGCTTCATTGAACCGCATTTTTTTGCCGGGTTTTCCGGAGGCAGAAAAAGTGTGCTGCCGGGAATCGCCAGCCGGGTCACCGTTTTGGCCAATCACTGCGGCGAATTTATCGCCCATCCCAAGGCCCGAACAGGATGCATTGAGGGAAACCCGCTCCATATCGACATGCTTTATGCCGCAAGAGCCGCAAAGCTGGCTTTTGTCGTTAATGTGGTCATTAATTCTGAAAAAGAAGTGATCCATGCGGTGGCCGGTGATTGTGGCAGCGCCCATGCAAAGGGGTGTGAGTTTTTAAAAAGTCTCTGCAGAGTTAAGGCAATCCCCAGCGATATTGTTATCACCTCCAACGGCGGGTATCCTCTGGACCAAAACATCTACCAGGCCGTTAAAGGGATGACGGCAGCGGAAGCCGCCGTGAAGCCGGGGGGCGTTATTATTATGGTAGCAAAGTCAAATGATGGCCATGGGGGAGATTCTTTTTTTAATACCTTTAAAGATGAGAAAAATATTGAGGCAATGTCAGAGCGTTTTGAAAAAACACCAAGAAATGAAACCATTCCCGATCAGTGGGAAGCTCAGATTCTGGCACGAATTCTGTTAAAAGCGAAAGTCATCTATATTTCTGCGGCACCGGAAGCAATGATCCGCGAGTTTCAGATGACACCGGCAAAAGATTTAGCAGAAGCATTGTCAATCGCCCGAGAATACCTGAACAATGACCAGGCAAGAATAACGCTTATTCCGGATGGGGTAGCGGTGATTGTTGAATAAAGAGAAATTAAAGTGTAGTTATATTATGAGGGTTTCAGATAGCGGATATAACTGAGATTGAAAATGAAATAGAAAGAGCATATCGTCAAGAGGTGCTTTGGTCTAATAGAGAACATACTATTGGGTCAAAGGACCTCTTTGATTTTTTATGATGATAAGTTATAAAGGATCTTGAATGGAAAATAATTATTCAGTGCTGAAAAAATTTACACTTCATTCATAAGTATTTATAGCTTCCTAGATAAAAAAAACAAAAAAATAGTTCGCTTGTACCAAAAATGGGAGGATGCTTCTGTTAATATGAATTTATACATGAGAGAGGAGAAATTAAAATAGTGAAACTTTATCATATTTATTTGAGAATTAAAGGAGTATAATAGCGTTATATACAACAAAGATACTGAATTTAGTTGAATAAGAATCTTGTAAGGCATATGCATACAAAAAAAGAAAACGATTGTAAAAGTCGATGATCTTTATTAAAAGAAGGTGATAATTTGAAATACTTAGGTCATACAAAAGATGGTAAGTGTTTTACAGGAGAGGAGAATTCGCAAGAATTAATAACTCATCTCAAAAATGTGTCAAATTATGCTGAAAAGTTCGCAATGAGTTTTGATGCTGGTGAAATGGGTGCATTATTAGGATTGGTTCATGATCTTGGCAAATATCAAATAAATTTTCAGGATCGAATCAGAGGAAGAAGTAAAGTAAAAGTAGATCATGCCACATTAGGTGCAAAAGTACTAGCTGAAAGCTGGAAAGAAATGGGCTGGCTTCATGGAATGGTGGTTGCTGGTCATCATACCGGTCTTAAAGATAGTGGATGTGGGTCAAATATGGGAGATAATACATATTCTTCAAGAATTAATAATTATCAGGGCCAAGATACAGAATATAGTAATGAAATAAATATACCCAGTGATTTCAAACCTAAGATGATTAATTGTGATAATGAGACAATGAGTTTTGCCTTTGCAACCTATTTTAAAATGCTTTTCTCTTGCTTGGTGGATGCTGACTGGACAGACACCGAAGAATATATTACAGATATAAGCAGAGACAGTCTTCCGTATACAATTCAAGAATTAGATAAAAAATTAATTAGTGGTATACCAGCCAATAATGGTTCCTTTATTAATAATATTCGTGCAGAAATACTGAAAGATTGTCAGGAGGCTTCCCAAAGGGAACAGGGACTATTTACATTGACTGTACCTACTGGCGGTGGCAAAACATTGTCTTCTTTGTCATTTGCATTACAACATGCTTTAAAACATAATCTCAAACGGATTATTTATGTCATTCCTTATACCAGCATTATTGAACAAAATGCAGATGTTATTGCTAATATTCTTGGTAAAGAATTTGTTTTAGAACACCATAGCCAGGTTGATGAAACCAAGGGAATTCTTGGAGAAGATGATATTGAGGAAGATATAAAAAAAAGAATAAAGTGGGCCAGTGAAAATTGGGATATACCGATTATTTTAACCACAAATGTTCAGTTTTTCGAATCTTTCTTTTCAAACAAACCTTCAAAAGCAAGAAAACTACATAATATTGCAGAAAGTGTGGTTATTTTTGACGAAGCACAAATGTTGCCTAGAGAATTGTTATCCCCATCCATGTATGCCATTTCTGAGTTAGTCACAAATTATAAAGTAACAGCGATTTTGTGCAGTGCAACTCAACCGGCAATCAGTCAATATAAATATGAAAAATTAAAAATTTCAGAAATCATAGGCAATCCAGGAGAACTTGCAAAGAAATTAAAGCGTGTGGAATATGAAGTGATTGGTAAAAAGAGTGATGAAGATATTTTGGAAATGTTTGCTGAGAATAGAAAAACACTCTGTATTGTAAACTCCCGTAAACATGCTTACGCACTTTACAAGTTAGTATCCGAGGATGAACGTTTTAAGAATATTTATCACCTCAGTACCTTGATGCACTGTACAAATCGGCGTGAAGTGCTAAAAAAAGTCAAAGAAAGACTGGAAAAAAATGATGATGTTATTTTAATTGCGACATCATTGGTGGAAGCAGGAGTAGACATCGACTTTCCTGTTGTGATGAGAAGTATTGCTGGGATAGATAATATTATACAGGCAGGAGGGCGAGCCAATCGGGAAGGAAAATTGAAAAAGGGGCGGGTTTTAGTATTTGAACCGACAAGTGATGCCGGAAAGATACCAAAAGTCATCCAAAGCATGGCCAGTCTTACAAAAGAGGTGATCGCAGTATTAGGCGAAGAGGCTTTTGAAATGAAAGGGGTAACAATGTATTTTGAAAATTTATATCATGCATCAAGTTCTGATAATATTTTAGATTCAAAAAATATTTTAGATGAATTCGAAATTAAAGGAAACAGTTATAGATTTAATTTTGAAACAGTAGCAAAAAAATACAAAATCATTGAAGATAATACAGAAAATATTATTATCAACCTTTCAAAGGAATCAAAGGAATTAACTGAAGAATTACGACAGCATATATTTAAAAGGGTTAGCACTAGAAAACTGCAACAGTATTCGGTTTCTATTTATAAAAATGAATATCAAAAATTATTAGAAGAAAATGCACTAGAAGTATTAGATAGTGGTTTTAATATACTCAATAATAATCAGTACTACAAAGGTGAAACAGGGTTAGATATATTCACAGATAATAATAAAAATGCAGAATGCAGTATAATTTAGGAGGATTAAGTATGGGTTATGGTGTGAAAATTCGGGTTTGGGGCGATTATGCATGTTTTACACGTCCAGAAATGAAAGTGGAAAGGGTGAGTTATGACATGATGACTCCTTCAGCTGCCAGGGGCATTATTGAAGCAATTTATTGGAAACCGGCGATAAAATGGACTATTGATAAAATTCATGTAATTAACCCAATTAGGTTCACAAATGTTCGAAGAAATGAAGTATCAGAGGTTGCAAAATTAGGAAGCATCAAAAAAGCAATGGATCAATCAGAACCTTATCACATCATTGCTCCGGAAAATCGACATCAACGAGCAGCTCTTATTCTTAGGGATGTTGAATATGTAATAGAAGCACATTTTGATTTAAATAAGGAGAAGGCTGGGGAAACTGACACTGTGGAAAAACACTATAATATTGCGTTAAGGCGATTAAGACAAGGACAGTATTTTCATCATCCTTCATTGGGTACCAGGGAATTTGGTGCATCCTTTGAACTGATTGAGGATGAAACGGCTGTACCAAAAAGTAAAATTATCGGAGACGTTGATTTGGGTTATATGCTATATGATATGAACTTTACGTTGGATGAGAGTAAAACAAAACAAACCGTTAATCCGAGCTTTTTCAGAGCTAAACTTGAGGATGGAGTGTTAAATTTATCAAAAGTTAGAAATGAGGTGAAAATTTGATTTTAAACGCATTATGCGACTATTACGACTTGCTAAGTCAACAAAAGGATATAGATATTTGTCCATTTGGTTTTCAAAATATACCAGTAAGTTATGCTGCAACATTATCAGAAGAAGGAGAATTATTGGATATAATATCCTTAAAAGAATTAAATAATAATCGATCTCAAAGCTTTAAAATGCCAATAAGTATGAAGACTTCAAGCATTTCATCATCACCGGTTTGTGATAATTTTGAATATATTTTTGGTGTTGGTGGTGAGAAGGGTGAAAAAGCAATAGAGAAAACGAAATTCGAAAAGGCCAAGAGTTTGCATTTAGAAATGTTTGAAGAAGCAAGCTCTTCTGAAGGAATCGCAATTAGAAAATATTTCGAAAATTGGGATATCGATAAGGCTTGGGAAAATGATTATATCCTAAAACATTACTCAGATAAAGGAAAAGCCTTTTCAGGAAATGTGGTTTTTAAGTTTTTGGGGAGTAAAAAATATTTTCACGAACAGCACGAAATCACTGAAATCTGGAAAAAACAGAATGAAGAAAAATTAAAAGAAGAAGGAATGGAAGTAGCACAGTGTGCCATTTCTGGTGTAACAGCACCAATTGCACGTTTGCATGACAAGTTTAAAGGTGTAGATGGGGCAAGCACTATGGGAGCATCATTGGTATGTTTTAATAAGGATGCAGATGAATCATACGGTTTAAAACAATCAAGAAATTCAGCAGTCAGTGAAGAGGTTGCGTTTAAATATTATACTGCTCTTCAATATATGCTTTCAGACAGAGAACAAAAAATTCAAATTGGTGATGCAACCACTGTTTTCTGGGCAGGAAAAATAGAAAGCGCCTATACCAATATATTTAAAAGTATGATGAACAATCCGGAGGCCATTGAAGAGGACATAGTTGCTGAGGATGTAAAAACAAGAGAAAAGATAAAGAGTATTTTGGCAGATGGTTCAAAAGGAATATACAATGATACGGAACTCGATTCCAACACGAAGTTCTTCATATTAGGCTTATCACCCAATGCCGGGAGATTATCGGTCCGTTTTTTCTATAGGGATACCTTTGGTAATTTTTGTGACAAGATTAAACAGCATTATGATGATATTTCGATTTATGGGGGGGGAAGCGGAAAAGATCATATAAAAATATGGAGTCTTTTAAATGCTACCATCAGCTCAAAAAGTAAAGATAAAAAAGTAAACCCACTTTTAGGTGGTGCAGTGGCCCGTTCAATTTTCACAGGAGAACAGTATCCACAAATCTTATTAAATCAAACCATCATACGGGTAAAAGCTGAAACACAGATAACCCAGCCAAGGGCTTCAATTATCAAAGGCTATTTAATAAGAAAAAATAGAATTCAAAAAAAGAAGGAGGAATTAACAATGTATCTTAATGAAAAATCGACAAAACCGGCCTATGTATTAGGAAGAACATTTGCAATTCTTGAAATGATTCAAAAAAATGCACTTGGTGACAGTATTAATTCAACAATAAAGGACAAGTATTTTGCTTCAGCCTGCGCCAATCCTTCATTAGTATTTCCCAATTTATTAAAATTGACCCAGCACCATTTGGCGAAAATTGAGGGGAATTACTGGGATATAAAGTTGGGAGAATGCTTGAGTCTTATAGAAGGCGATACGTTTCCAAAAATATTAGACATGGAAAATCAAGGGCGTTTTATTTTAGGTTATTATCAGCAAAATCAAAAAAATTATGAAAAAAGAGAAGTGAAAGTAGAGGCTTTATAATGGAAGATACCATGAAATTTGAAAATGCAATTAAAAACAGATATGAATTTGTGGTTTTATTTGATGTAGAGAATGGAAATCCAAACGGCGATCCTGATGCAGGAAATATGCCTAGGGTTGATGCTGAAACCGGTCATGGTCTTGTTACGGATGTTTGTATAAAAAGAAAAATCAGAAATTATATAGAGTTAGTAAAGAATGATACACCAGGTTATAAAATATTCATAAAAGAAATACTTAATGATAAATTAGAAAATGCTTACGTAGAAAAGGGACTAACAAAAGAAAAAAAAGGTGACAAGGATAAAATAGCAATAGCACAAGGTTTTATGTGCGAAAATTATTTTGACGTAAGAACTTTTGGTGCAGTTATGAGTACTGGTGATTATCCTTGTGGTGTTGTGCGGGGGCCGGTTCAAATTAATTTTGCAAAGAGTATTGATCCGATTGCCACTCAGGAAATAACTATCACACGAATGGCTATAACAAATCAAAAAGATGCAAGTAAAGGGACCACTGAGATGGGCAAGAAAAGCTTTGTACCCTATGGTTTGTATAAAGCAGAAGGTTTTGTTTCTGCAGCATTGGCTCAGAATGTTACTGGTTTTACAAATATAGATATTGAATTATTGTGGGAAGCAATTATTAATATGTTCGAAAACGATCATTCAGCGGCAAGAGGAAAGATGGTAGTACGTAAACTGATTGTTTTTAAACACGAAAGCTTTCTGGGAAATGCACCATCCCATACTTTGTTGGAAAGAGTACAAGTAAAACGAATTAATCAAGATATTCCAACAAGAAAATATACGGATTATGAAGTGAAAATTGATAAAAGTAATATGCCGAATGGTGTAACAGTGGATGAAAAAATTTGACGAAGGAATTGAAAGATTGCCACTATCTTCATTAAAACAGTATATATATTGTAAAAGAAGATTTGCACTTATGTATCTTGAATGTGAGTGGGGGAATAATTATAAAATTGTCGAAGGTGATTTGTTACACCAACGTGCAGATGATCCAAATTTCAACGAAAAGCGGGGAGCTATTTATATAAGCAGAAGTGTGCCAATTTTTTCAAATAAATTAAATCTTTATGGAGTTGCTGATATTGTTGAGTTTATTCAAAACGAAAAGGGTATTAAGATACCAAGAAAAAAGGGCCTTTGGGAAATAAATCCAGTTGAATATAAAAATGGGAAACCAGAAAAAAGTAATGCAGATAATTACCAATTATGTGCGCAAGTTATGTGCCTGGAAGAAATGTTTCAAACTGAAATTAAAAGTGGTGATATCTTTTATGGAAAAATTAAAAGGAGGGTAACAGTTGAAATAACCGAGGAATTAAAAGAGGAGGTGAAAGTACAGGTGAAAAATATGAATGATTTGCTTTTAAATCAAAAGGTTCCGAATAAATCTAAAGATCAAATCTGTAGTTTGTGTTCATTAATCAATACTTGTATTCCATCTGTATTTAATAAGCAAAAAAAGTTAAAAGATCGGATATCGATACTGATGAAAGAAAATTGACATGAAAAAATTACTCAATAGTTTATATATTACAACCCCAAACTCATATCTTTCACTGGATGGTGAAAATCTTGTTGTTTTGTTGGAAGATAATGAAAAGTTTCGGTTGCCGTTTGTTAATATTGAAAATATTATCTGTTTTGGTTATATGGGGGCTAGTCCTGCATTAATGGGCAAATGTGCTGATAATAACATATCCATAAATTTTTTAAAACCCAATGGCGAATACTTGGCTAGAATTGTTGGTAAGACAAAAGGAAATGTACTACTTAGGAAAAAACAATATACATTAAGTGAAAATGAAGAATTTTGTTTGAATATATCTAAAAACATTATTGCAGCTAAGCTTTGCAATAGTAGAATGACTTTGGAGAGAACAATAAGAGATAATTTCGATAAAATAGATACATCGAATCTAAAAATAACATCAAACTATATTGCTAATAATATTGATAGAATTTATGAATTTAATGATTCTGATCAATTAAGGGGCTTTGAAGGAATTATTGCAAGAAATTATTTTTCCGTTTTTAGTGATATGGTATTGGCTCAAAAAAAAGATTTTAGTATGATTGAACGTTCAAAAAGACCGCCATTAGACTTCTTAAATTGTATGTTGTCATATCTTTATACAATTCTTTCATTTGAAGTTCGATCGGCGTTGGAGACCGTAGGATTAGATCCTTATGTTGGTTTTATGCATACTTTAAGACCAGGTCGACCATCGTTAGCACTTGATTTAATGGAAGAATTGAGAGCATATATGGTTGATCGAGTTGTATTAACTATGATTAATTTAAAGCATATAACGAAAAAAGACTTTCAAAAAAAAGAAGGTGGCGGTGTATTAATGACCGATGATGGAAGAAAAAAAATACTTAAATGTTGGCAGGATAGAAAAAAAGAAATAATTATGCATCCATATATTAAAGAAAAAATTGAGATTGGGTTGATTCCTTATGTACAAGCACAGTTGCTGGGTAAGTATTTACGTGAAGAGTTACCGGAGTATTGTCCGTTTTTAATGAGATGAGGTGGTTTTATGTATGTTATAATCGGCTATGATGTGAGTACGATGTCGGCTGAAGGAAGAAAACGACTAAGAAAAGTCAGTAAAGCTTGTCAAAATTATGGACAACGAGTTCAAAATTCACTTTTTGAATGCTGTATTGATTATGGTACATTTTTAAAATTGAAAAATGAATTAGAAAAAATAATAAATAAAGAAACAGACAGTTTGAGATATTATTATTTAGGTAATAATTGGGAAAAAAAAGTGGAACATGTGGGTGCGAAACCATCATTCAATCCACAAGATATTTTAATAATCTAGTGGTGTTTTGCGAACCCCAAGCTAACATTGTTTTCTATTCTATAGAAAGCTGGATATAATCAGATTCTTAAAAATAAAAACTAAAAATAAACAAAAAACTAGTCCGCCTCAAAAAGTCGTGAAACGGCATAGATACAGCATTTTTTATCTAATTGCAGAGTCGCGCTCCGCATGGGGCGTGTGGATTGAAACAAATATAGAATCAAAAATAGCGAAGAAAATGACAGTCGCGCTCCGCATGGGGCGTGTGGATTGAAACTACTATAGTAGCATTATAAGCGGCTCCCATTGGGTCGCGCTCCGCATGGGGCGTGTGGATTGAAACTTCATTATTAGCGACTCTAACATGGGCCATAAGTCGCGCTCCGCATGGGGCGTGTGGATTGAAACCATTATAGGGATCTAATAAAGCCTGTACACTCTCAAGTCGCGCTCCGCATGGGGCGTGTGGATTGAAACTTCTATACTGGTCAACTAAAGGTTGGCAGGTCTTGTCGCGCTCCGCATGGGGCGTGTGGATTGAAACTTAGACTGCCCTATGTTGTTAGTTTATTCTACGTCGCGCTCCGCATGGGGCGTGTGGATTGAAACCTCTAGGACAGTTTGGTACAGATACAGGAGTTAGTCGCGCTCCGCATGGGGCGTGTGGATTGAAACTACTTTGTTTAGTGCATCATCAATCAGCTTAACCGTCGCGCTCCGCATGGGGCGTGTGGATTGAAACTCACCTCATAATCTTTAAATATTGAATCATTAAAGTCGCGCTCCGCATGGGGCGTGTGGATTGAAACATTTAGCAAGTATGGCATTAAAAGAATATGTAAAGTCGCGCTCCGCATGGGGCGTGTGGATTGAAACCAATCGGTGGTACAGCAATTGCATTATCATTAAGTCGCGCTCCGCATGGGGCGTGTGGATTGAAACGTGACATTACATAGGTTACTTATTGTTTGTTGTTGTCGCGCTCCGCATGGGGCGTGTGGATTGAAACTATAATAAAACTTTGGTTGCTCCACCATCGTTTGTCGCGCTCCGCATGGGGCGTGTGGATTGAAACACCGCTGATACAATTCTGCTTGCTTCATCTCGTGGTCGCGCTCCGCATGGGGCGTGTGGATTGAAACTTAATGAGATATATCAACCACAAGGATTTGTCGGTCGCGCTCCGCATGGGGCGTGTGGATTGAAACTGCTCATGGTAGAAATATGAATATTGTTGTCAAGTCGCGCTCCGCATGGGGCGTGTGGATTGAAACATCCCATGCCTGTTGAACTTCCCATTTCGTACTGTCGCGCTCCGCATGGGGCGTGTGGATTGAAACTAGTAGGAAGACCTAAAACAGAGGTGGAGGTGTCGTCGCGCTCCGCATGGGGCGTGTGGATTGAAACTAAAATAGGTTACTGTGTTGAATGCCACCAAACGTCGCGCTCCGCATGGGGCGTGTGGATTGAAACTTTACCGCCATTTTGAAAGAAACCATACACTGAAGTCGCGCTCCGCATGGGGCGTGTGGATTGAAACTCTACACAAATAGTATATTATGGTTAAGTTTGTGTCGCGCTCCGCATGGGGCGTGTGGATTGAAACATCAGAACAGTACTCTAACCTATTGAGTTACACCCGTCGCGCTCCGCATGGGGCGTGTGGATTGAAACTATTAAGACCTGCTACCCAATCATTGATGTTATGTCGCGCTCCGCATGGGGCGTGTGGATTGAAACTACATATATCAATAAAATCACTAGGCTGTTCTCGTCGCGCTCCGCATGGGGCGTGTGGATTGAAACTAGTAGGAAGACCTAAAACAGAGATGGAGGTGTCAAGTCGCGCTCCGCATGGGGCGTGTGGATTGAAACTTATAACACAATAACCTAATTCCCCACATTTTCGTCGCGCTCCGCATGGGGCGTGTGGATTGAAACTGGTAGAGGTGTCCATGTAAATGATTGTGTATCTGTCGCGCTCCGCATGGGGCGTGTGGATTGAAACTTATAGTAAGAAACTCTTCTTCTATTTGATAGGTGTCGCGCTCCGCATGGGGCGTGTGGATTGAAACATTCCTAAAGACTCCATTACCTCACGTTCGTTTTGTCGCGCTCCGCATGGGGCGTGTGGATTGAAACTAATACTAACCTTGATGAATACAGAAAGATTGTAGTCGCGCTCCGCATGGGGCGTGTGGATTGAAACTATTGTAAAAACTCTTTCTGCCATCATATTCACGTCGCGCTCCGCATGGGGCGTGTGGATTGAAACCATAGTTTTACCTCTCATTATAAAATTTTTGCCTGTCGCGCTCCGCATGGGGCGTGTGGATTGAAACCATCGAGCCTTTTTTCAGTTTTCGTAACGGCGTCGTCGCGCTCCGCATGGGGCGTGTGGATTGAAACTCCGCGAAACTCATTATTAATACCTCCTAGTTGTCGCGCTCCGCATGGGGCGTGTGGATTGAAACAACATATAACAATAGCGCTTGCATTTCAGTTAATGTCGCGCTCCGCATGGGGCGTGTGGATTGAAACGTGTGACTGAGGTTTTGGTATCAACTGTAGCCCGTCGCGCTCCGCATGGGGCGTGTGGATTGAAACTTTCATCCCCAAAATTACCTGATGGTATAATAAGGTCGCGCTCCGCATGGGGCGTGTGGATTGAAACCTGACAGTAATTCAATGAGAACAATTCCTGCATGTCGCGCTCCGCATGGGGCGTGTGGATTGAAACTCACCTGTTGTACCAGCTGTTACACCATTACTAGTCGCGCTCCGCATGGGGCGTGTGGATTGAAACAAAAAGCCTACATCTAAATCATAGTTAGAATACGTCGCGCTCCGCATGGGGCGTGTGGATTGAAACTCATCTAAGTGGGAAGAGTCATTTACATTAGTAGGTCGCGCTCCGCATGGGGCGTGTGGATTGAAACTCTTCCCACGTTTTACCTTCCCCCTCCATTGTAGGTCGCGCTCCGCATGGGGCGTGTGGATTGAAACTATCAAAATCTGCCATCGGAGTAATAACGCCATCGTCGCGCTCCGCATGGGGCGTGTGGATTGAAACGTTGATGTTTAACGCCTTTCGTGATGCAGCAATGTCGCGCTCCGCATGGGGCGTGTGGATTGAAACTATGGGTAACCCTGCTTTCTTGCAGGCCTTGTATAGTCGCGCTCCGCATGGGGCGTGTGGATTGAAACACGAAAACAAGACGGCGATGAATTTTATACTGAGTCGCGCTCCGCATGGGGCGTGTGGATTGAAACTACATAAATTTCTTATGGGACATAATATTTTTGGGTCGCGCTCCGCATGGGGCGTGTGGATTGAAACAAAAAATTCAGTATCATGCAAGGCGATCTCCCCGGTCGCGCTCCGCATGGGGCGTGTGGATTGAAACAGCTCTTATTGGCTCTCCCGTCCATCTGATTTCGGTCGCGCTCCGCATGGGGCGTGTGGATTGAAACCTGCCGATTTATAGGCAATATTACAGGGTTGATCGTCGCGCTCCGCATGGGGCGTGTGGATTGAAACACGAAATTTGGATATTTTTCAAGCAAATCCTCTAAGTCGCGCTCCGCATGGGGCGTGTGGATTGAAACCTAACTCTTCGATCACCTTATCCAGTACCGCCAGGTCGCGCTCCGCATGGGGCGTGTGGATTGAAATTTCTTGTCTTTATACTATAGAAACAACTCGCATAATCTCCGTGAATAATATTTCGCAAATTTATAAAAAAAATATAGATATGAGGAGAAAACTGATAGCACTATTGTCGCTAGAATTTGATTTTTTCACTTTGTCAAAACTCCGATTTGCTGTTCTTTAATTGCTATTATTCTTGACAACTTTAAAATTAAAGAATAAAATGGCTCTACAAGTAAACCATTACAATAGAATAACACAGGGCAAGAGTTTAAGAGATGTTCGTATAATACTGCCGTTACGCCGGACCGGAATTTTCGGGATTGCGCCCTTTGTATGATGCGGACTTTTTTCATGTCAAAGAAAGGAAAAATTTTGAAAAAGAAAAATTCTGGTAAAGAAGACTTTCAAAAACTACTAAAATCCCACCCGGTTATTCCATCGGTCCATCAGAGAAAAGAATTGCTTTATGCGATGGAAGAAACGAGTGTTGGCTGGATTATGTTGAAATTAGGGGATGTCAATACGCTGCCGCGGCTGGTTAAGCTTATTCATCAATCAGGCAAACGTGTGATGGTTCATCAAGATTCCATCAAGGGAATTGCCAGAGATAAGATGGGGATTCAGTATATGGGCAATTGCGGAGTAGATTGCGTGATTACGATGAAATCCCCCTGTATAAAATATATTAAAGATGCCGGAATGCTTGCGGCATTCGGTTTTTTTATCATCGATTCAGATGCTTATCGTTCCGGTTTGATGAACATCAAAGAATGTGACCCGGATGGTGTCATTCTGATGCCAGGGACGATTCCGGAGCAGATTATTAAGGCGATTGCCGGGGAAACAACGGCACCCATTATGCTGGGTGGATTGATGACAACAGAAGAGCAAATCTTAAATGCCGTTCGCATTGGCGCCACTTCAGTTGCAAGTAGCAATCCTGAATTGTGGAACTTCAGTGCTTAAAAAAAATATCAAATATTGTCATCCAAACTAAGAATTAAAAAACTGGTTTAGTTCAGTATCTCAGCAACGGCAGCCATGATCGCTTCGAAGCGGCTGACGGGCCAGGCGCTTCGGGTGAAAAACAAACCGTCCACATTTTCAAGAAGCGCATAAGGTTTGGCGTTATCGATATTGACGCTGCCGCCATAAAGAAGCGGTATGTCTGCTCCCAACTCGCCATAAAGTTCAATCATAATATTTCTCAGATGATTATGGATTTCCTCGACATAAGAAGCTTCGGGAGGCGTTCCGCTGTCGCCGATTGCCCAGACGGGTTCATAGGCTACCCAGAATTTTCCGATGGCATCGGAAGGCACATTCTTCAGGGCGATCTTCAATTGTTTGGCCAGCATTTCTTTGGAAACGCCGTAGTTTTTGTCCTCCCGCTTTTCACCGATGCAGATGAGCGGGGTAAAACCGAAATTTAATGCGGCCAGCGTTTTTAAATTGACCGATTCATCCGTTTCATAAAGATGCTGCCGGCAATCGTTGTGACCGAGTAGGGCAATATCGATACCGATTTCTTTGAGCATCACCGGTGAAATTTGTCCGGTGAACTGTCCGAAATCCTCATAGTGCATATTCTGCGCGCCCAATTTCAGAGCGGTATTTTCAGCAACCATGAGCTCCTTCATTTTCCAGAGATGCGTAAAAGGCGGGATAATGAAGAAATCGATCTGGGGATAGTTCTTGATCGTCGCCATCAATTCGGATGTGTAAGCGAGACCTTCAGCCGTTGTTTTATTCATTTTCCAGTTGGAACCTAATAAAAATTTTTTCATAACGCCTCTATTTCATATGCGTTTTTTCCAGGGTTCTCATTTTTTCAACTTTTTGTGTTGATCCACCGCCCTGGAATTCGCTTTTTAACCATGCTTCTGCAACCATTTTGGCATGTTCAACGCCAATGACACGAGCGCCCATGGTCAGTACATTGGCGTCATTGCTTTTTGCAAGCCGTTCCGCAGAATAGACATCATGACAGGTGCCGGCGAAAACCCCGGGCACTTTGTTTGCCATCATAGCTACGCCCAAACCGGTTCCACAGAACAAAAATCCGCGATCAAATTTATGATTGCTGATCGCTTCAGCCAGGTTAAAGGCAATCTCCGGGTAATCACAATCGTGAGTTGAAGAATATTCTAAATCAGTGATATCATAGCCAGCCGTTTTTAAATAATTGAAAATCTGATTTTTAAAATCGATGGCCGCATCATCACAATCTACAGCAATTCGCATAATTATCCTCCTTAGAATGATTGATTTTGTTTAAGGTATTCTATCAAACGATACGGTAATATTATGGCATAGATATGTTGTTTTGTAAAGAATGCAGGGGTTGGGGTCAAGTTGGAAATTCGAAAGAAAATTGATTGATCAATAGAAACCGCTAGCTCAATATTTGCATGGATAAAGAGACAATGGAGGGGATATGGAAAAAAGCCAACGGGTAAAAATCACGAATAAAAACGGACTTCATACCAGGGTTGCCGCGATGGTTGTCAGGCAGTCTCAAAAAATCGAAAAAATGTGGAACTGCCAGCTTTATCTGAGGCGCCTGAATTCTCATTCAGGTGTTCCCTGCAATAGTGTCCTGCCGCTGGTATCTTTGAAATTGAAAAATGGCGAGATGGTTGAGGTGTACACCGATGAGAACGGAAGTGAGGAAGCGGTTTTCGGGCTGGCCGATTTTATCAGACAGATATCAGAACTTGAAATTCCTGAAACGGAGGCAGTCGATACAATTCTCCAGGAAAACACACTGGCCAGTGAAAAAATATTTGAAAGTATCAACAACGGCCTCATCGCAATGGACAGTAATGGCAGCATCAATATTTTCAATAAAGCGGCAGAAGAAATCACCGGAATAAAGGCGAGCGATATTATTGGAAAAAAAGGAGACGAATGGGTTCCCAATTTCAATTTAAAGGATCTGTTAAATACAAAAAAAGAAAAACTTGGTTTAAAACATAAAATCGGTAAAAAATGGGTAATAACGAACAAGAGTCCCATTATTGTCGATGAGGAGGTTGTTGGCGGCGTCGTGGTGTTTCAGGATATTTCACAGATAGAAGAATTATCCTGGGAACTTCATAGTGTTAAAGAGTTGAAGGAAAAGTTCAACACGATTCTGGAAACGGTTGACGATGGCATCTGCATGATCAATCGAAACCGGGAGATTACTTATGTGAATCTTCCTTTTGTGAGAATGTTTAAAAAAGAAGGAATCCAGGTTTTGTCTCGAAAAATACAGGATTTGTTTCCGGAAGAAAAATTTCGAGATGATTTTTTCATGGGCAAAGATGAGATCATCATCGTTACGAAGGGCGGACGGGAATTTATTATGCATGCCCGGCCGATTGTGATTGAATCCAAATTTACCGGAAATGTTGTCGTGGCGAAAGAGCTGACGGAAATTGCCAAGCTGGCAGACCGGATTGAACTGCTGTCGGAAAAGACGCGCTTTCTTCAGGATGAGCTTGATAAGAAAGAGAGCCTTAATCCCTCCTTTAACAATATTGTTGGTAAAAGCGGGGCCTTGATGGAGAGCCTGACGGTGGCGTCAAAAGCGGCCCGAACTGATGCAGCGGTCCTGATTCGGGGGGAAAGCGGCACCGGTAAAGAACTGGTGGCGAGAGCCATCCATCGGGGCAGTTCAAGAAACAAAAAACCTTTTGTCGGAATGAATTGTGCGGCCATCCCCTCAAATCTTTTGGAAAGTGAGCTTTTTGGTTATGAAAAAGGAGCATTCACCGGAGCCTATAAAGAGAAACGGGGAAAATTAGAAATAGCGAGTGGCGGAACGATTTTTCTGGACGAAATTGGCGATATGGATAAAGCCATGCAGGCCAAGCTGTTAAGAGTGCTGCAGGAACAGGAAATCGAGAGAATCGGTGGCATCGAACCTATTAAAATTAATATTCGGGTGATTGCTGCGACCAACAGCCCGCTTGAAAAAATGATGGAGGAGGGGGATTTCCGCCGGGACCTGTATTATCGATTAAATGTGATAACCGTTATGCTTCCGCCTTTGTGGCAGAGAAAAGGCGATATTCCAGTTCTGGTGGAGCATTTTACCGAGAAAATAAGCAAAAAGTATGATTTGCCGAATTGTACCATTAAGAAAAGTGCATTGATGGCATTAGAACAATACCGCTTTCCCGGAAATGTCAGAGAACTTGAAAATATTATCGAGCGGGGAATGACATTATCGAATAATGAGTGGATTTCCATTGACGATCTGCCTAATCATTTAAGGGATGAAGTGAATGATAAAAAGAAAAACAACCGTCCGTTTGCATTGGATGGGGATAATCTCCCCACACTTGAAGAAATGGAACGGGAACTGATCGGATTGGCCTTAAAAAAACATGGAAGTTTCAGGCAGGCAGGTTTGGCTTTGGGATTGGATCACAAGACCATATCTGCAAAAGCGAAAAAGTATGACTTGAAATGAGCTTAGTTTGGCATGATAATTGCTATATGATAACGTATACCTATTGTAGAGGGTCGGGCTGTTGAGAAGCCTGACAGATACTTCTGGTAAATGCACTTTAAAAAGGAGGATGAATAATGACGGGCGTGATTATTGTATCCCACAGTGAAAAACTGGCAGAAGGTCTGAGAGACATTGCGATGGAAATGAATGATGGCAGCGTCGAGATCATTGCTGCCGGCGGCGCTGACGGAGGACGTATTGGCACCAATACGCTGAAGATTAAAGCCGCAATTGAGGCATTGGCAGACCGTGAGCATATTCTTATTTTCGTTGATCTGGGAAGCTCGGTTATGAGCAGCGAGGCGGCCATTGATCTTGTCGATGATGCGATTCAGGAAAAAGTTCATATCGTGGATTCTCCGTTAGTTGAAGGCGTTATTGGCGGTGTTGTCCAGGCGACAATCTGCAATGATCTGGACGAGATTTTAGCAACTTGCAGTGAAAGTGCAAGGATGAAAAAAGTATGCTAATTGGGGAATTTTCACCCGCTTGGGTAAAAACAACCCATGTCTGAAATCAAGATAAGCTTTGAATGGCTTATTCTGAGGATTCTATATTGGCATGGTTCTTGCTCTTTTTAGAAAACGTATACAAAATATATATTTTAGGAGGATAAAATGAAACGATTAATCAATGATCCCTATGATGTTGTAGAAGAAATGTTGGAGGGATACGTCCTTGCACACAAAGATTATGTGACATTGATCACTGAAGGTGAAGCTCAGGGTCGCGTGGTTCTCAGCAAGACTGCTAAGAAAAAAGACAAAGTGGGCGTTATCATCGGTGGCGGATCCGGACATGAACCATTATTTCTTGGTTATGTTGGAAAAGGTTTTGCAGATGCTGCCGTTATCGGCAATATCAATACATCACCTTCTCCAGACCCATGCTATGCAACAGCAAAAGCAGTCAATACCGGAAAAGGATGTATTTATCTTTACGGCAACTATGCTGGAGATGTCATGAACTTTGACATGGGTGCGGAAAAAGCCGATGAGGAAGACGGCATCCGGGTTGAAACGGTTACCGTAACAGACGATGTTATTTCCTCCGAAAATATTGAAGACCGTCGCGGTATTGCCGGTATGTTTTTTGTTTTCAAAAGTGCCAGCGCAAAAGCCGATATGGGTGCAGATTTGGATGAAGTTGTAGCGGCGGCTCAGAAATGCAACAGTGTCACCCGCACCATGGGTGTGGCCATGTCATCGGCGACCCTGCCTTCCAAAGGAGGCCCGATTTTTGAAATGGAAGACGGCGATATGGAAATCGGCATGGGGATTCATGGCGAGCCAGGCGTACGACGTGGAAAAATTGAACCGGCAGATCGAGTAGTTGATCAAATTATGGAACCGATTTTAGCAGATCTTCCCTTTGCTAAAGGTGATGAAGTATATGTCCTTGTCAACAGCTTAGGCGCTACGCCAATTCTCGATTTGCATATTTGTTTTAGACGTGTTGCCCAGATTCTGGAAGAAAAAGGAATCACAATTTACAAATCATTAGTCGGCTCTTTCGCTTCGTCGATGGATATGGCGGGCATGTCGGTAACGCTGGTCAGATTGGATGATGAACTGAAAGAACTACTGGATTATCCCTGTGATGCTCCATATTTCACCCAGGTTTAATCACTTTTTTTGCCATTAGTCTAAACTTGAATAAACCGTTCGAATCGAAAAAAATAAACAGCTTAATAACAAAACCGGGCAGGCAGTTTTCTGTCTGCCCTTTAATCCATTGTCAGGAGAGAATGATGAGTGAATATATACTAAACAAAGACTATTTTATCAAGGTCATTGAAGACCTTGCCGTTTTGGCTGAAGAAAAGAAAGACTATTTTTCAGAATTGGATTCTGCCATTGGCGATGGTGATCATGGGATGAATTTGAGTATTGGCTTTCGTGAAGTAACCAAAAATTTGGATAGTTGGAAAGCAGAAGACATCAGCACCCTGTTTAAGAATGTCGGAACGGCCTTGCTGGATAAGGTTGGCGGTGCTTCCGGACCATTGTACGGCGGATTTTTTATGAAATTCGGCTTGCCTGTAAAAGGAAAAGAAGAAGTGACTTTTGATGAATTCATCGAGATGATGGAAACCGGTGTTGCCATTATCGAAAAGCGCGGAAAAGCCAAAGTGGGTGATAAAACGATGGTTGATACACTGCGACCGGCTGTGGATGCACTAAAGGCCGCTTATGTTGATGAAAAACTGGAGCCTAAAGAGGCGATGAAAAAAGCAGCCGCAGTCGGCTCAGCCGGTTCGGACTCGACGATTCCTATTATCGCCAAAAAAGGACGGGCCATGAGACTGGGTGAACGGGCAATCGGTCACCGTGATCCAGGTTCTGCTTCGAGTACCGCAATTCTGGCAATTTTTTATAACAATATGCCGTAAAGAATTTAATGAGAGCGGGATTTAGAAAAATCCGTGATCAACGGCGTAGACTGTAGATAAAGCGTCAAAGTAAGTATCGGAGACAATCCTGATAGTATTTGTCTCCGGTAGCGGCTTATCTGCAACCTTATAGTTTATTGAAAATGCTGAGGCGATAGCCTTGACAATTTTGAGATAAAGGAATAGAATGAAAAAGAAGTAAACCATTACAAGAGAATAACACAGGGCAAGAGGTTAAGAGATGTCCGTATGATACTGTGGGTACGCCGCACTGGGATTTCCGGGAGTGTGCCCTTGGTATGATGCGGATTTTTTTGTATAGAGAAAGGAAATACATTGAAAAGAAAAACGATCGAAAACAAGCTTGCCCTCATTAATGGAATCGGCATTACCATGGATGAGAAGAATCCCAACTGTCAGGGAATTTATATTAAAAACGGAAAAATCGAAGAAATCGGAAACACCGAAGCCATAAAAATGATGGCGGAAAAAGAAAATGCAAAGATAATTGATCTTCAGGGGAAGACCTTTTTACCAGGACTTCACGACTGTCATGTTCATATGATGAACACCGGTTTATCCGCGATCGGCATTGATTTATACCACTGTCGATCCATTGCAGAGATATTGAAAACACTGGCTGAAGAGCAAACATCCGACCCGGAGGAATGGATTTACGGCTATGGTCTTGATGAGTCCCGATTGCTGGAGAAAAGACCGCCGACCGCTCAGGAACTGGATACTCGGTTTAAAGAGCGTCCGATCTATCTGGCCGATCGGGGACTGCATTATACCCAGGTCAATACGGCTGCCATGGAAGCCATGGGGTTTCTGGGAACAGAAGAAGGGCTTATTAAAGACCAAGAGGGGAACGTCATCGGGAGGCTGCAGAGCAAGGCGAACAGCCATGCCCGAAAATTCTTTTTTGACAAAATGACAAGCGAACAGCGAGAAACGGCGATCCGGTACACGGCGGAGATAGCGGTGAAAGCCGGAGTGACCACGATCCATGCGATGGAAGGCGGAGATCTATCTTCGGATGAGGATATTCCGGTGTTCCTGGAATTAATGGACCGTTTGCCGGTGCATGTTGTGCTGCACTGGTGCAGCACGAAAATTGAAGAGGTCATTGAAAAAGGCCTCGGCGTCATTGGTACCGATATGTTGTTGGATGGCTCCATTGGCTCCCGAACGGCGGCTTTTGAGGAACCGTATTGCGATGATTCCAGCACCAAAGGTGAGCTATATTATAGCGATGAATGGATTATTGATTATATTGTTGCGGCCCATAAAAACAATCTGCAAACCGGATTCCACGTCATTGGACAGCGGGGCATCACCCAAGTTCTCGATTGTCTGGAAAAGGCGTTGAACCGGTATCCCATCGCGGATCATCGCTTCCGGCTCGAACATTTTGGCTTTCCGGATCAACGGGATATTCAGCGGGCGGCGGATTTGGGGGCGGTTGTTTCCACCCAACCGGCCTTCACC
This sequence comes from Acetobacterium paludosum, assembly GCF_008086595.1. Classification (GTDB taxonomy): domain Bacteria; phylum Bacillota; class Clostridia; order Eubacteriales; family Eubacteriaceae; genus Acetobacterium; species Acetobacterium paludosum. The sequence goes on from NZ_RXYA01000010.1 coordinate 129,575, forward strand.
TATTTGCGGGGCGGCCCGGACAGCGTTTATGCAGATCGCGTTGGAGCAAAACGAAACCGTCGGGCCTATCCCATCCCGGAATTTCTGGAGGCGGGGCTTATTGTCAACGGCGGCTCGGATTCGAATGTCACTCCGATCAATCCGGTGCTGGGCATTCATGCAGCTGTTAATCCCCCCTATGTTCAGAATGCCATAAGCCCGTTTCAGGCACTGCGCTTATTCACCATTGACGGGGCCTATACTGCCAAAGAGGAAAAAATACGCGGGTCTTTGAGCCCTGGAAAAGCAGGGGATATCACCGTATTGTCTCATAATCCATTGGAAGTGTTACCCCGAAATATAAAAGATATTTCTATTGAAATGACCATTTATCAAGGAAATATTGTCTATCAAAAATAAAATATGGAGGAGAAAGATGAAGTATATCTTAGGAATTGATGAAGGCACCACCGGTGTAAAGGTAATGATTTTCGATAAGGCGGTGAATATTATTGCCCAGGCTTATTCGGAATTTACCCAGCATTTTCCCCAGTCCGGGTGGGTTGAGCATGATGCCGGTGAAATCTGGGATGTGACTATTAAAATGGTGGCAGAAGCCTTGAAAAATGGCGCTGTCAAACCGACGGATATTGAAGCGATCGGGATCACCAACCAGCGTGAGACAACGCTGTTTTGGGATAAGAAAACAAGTCAGCCGGTTTGCCGTGCCATTGTCTGGCAGGATCGACGAACCCTTGATATTTGTGAAGCATTGGAAGCAAAAGACGGAGCGGGAATTGTTGATCGAACCGGGATGGTCATTTTACCAAATGATGCCGCGACAAAAATCCGCTGGCTATTGGATAATGATCAAAAGGTGAAGGAAGGCGTGGATAACGGCGAGCTTCTCTATGGCACCATTGATAGCTGGCTGGTATGGAAACTCACGGGAGGCCGTGCTCATGTGACGGATTACTCCAATGCTTCCGTCACCCTGCTGCAAAACGCCCGAACTTTGGATTATGATGAATGGATTCTGGATGAGTTGCAGATTCCCAAAGAAATACTGCCTGAGCTGAGAACCTCCAGCGAGGTTTACGGTATGACGGATCCCGCTGTTTTCTTTGGTGCAGAGATACCGGTGGCCGGAATTCTGGGGGATCAGCAGGCAGCTGCTTTTGGGCAGGGCTGTCTTGAAAAAGGAATGGCAAAAAACACTTATGGCACGGGCTCTTTTATGGTCATGAATACCGGGGATGTATATGTGCCGCCTTCAGATGGTATTTTCTCTCCGGTTCTTTGGAGTGCAAAAGGCCGGACGGACTATGGTCTGGAAGGAATGGCCGATGTTTCAGGAGCCGTTATTCAGTGGCTTCGGGATGGGCTGAACATCATTGACAACGCCGGGGATGCTGAAAAATTGGCCCTTCAGGTGGAGGATAGTTTGGGAGTATACTTTGTTCCGGCGTTTGTGGGGCTGGGAGCACCTTATTATGATTCTTATGCCCGCGGCACCATTATGGGAATATCCAGAGGAACCACTAAACAGCATATCGCCCGGGCGGCATTGGAATCGATGGCTTTTCAGGTAAAAGATGCTTTCAAAGTAATGGAGAAGAAATCAGGATTCAGCCTGACAAAACTGAAAGCTGACGGCGGCGGTTCGAAAAGCAATTTCATGCTCCAGTTTCAGGCGGATATTTTAGGAATTCCGGTAGAGCGGCCGATCATTACCGAAACCACGACCCTTGGGGCTGTTTATGCGGCCGGTCTGGCGGTCGGATATTGGGACAGCTTTGAAGAAATCAACGAGTTCTGGAAAGTCGAAAAGCGTTTTGAGCCACAGATAAGTGATTCAAAAAGACAGGAACTGTGCGGATTCTGGGATAAAGCAGTCGAACGTTCGGCGGGCTGGTTGAAATAAGCGTTCAAATGACTCGGAAATACTGAAAATTTATCGAAAAGGTAGATTGTCTGAGACTGAAATTATACCAATAAAATTTATCATTTAGTTTATTCCTGGTGCTTATCAACACTATTTTTGGGTATTATAACAAAAATAGATAAGATAAATGTAAGGAGTGTTCAAATGAATAATTGTCAACCGACTAACGCGTATTTTGGTAATGTTGCATATCAATGGGATATTTTATGTCGTCATAATTCCGAAAAAATATCTACGATTCTGGGATTGGCGAATATAAAAGATAATAGCCGTATCCTGGATATTGCAACAGGTACTGGTATCTTAATACCGCATTTATTGAATTATGAACCAGCGGAGATCATTGCGATTGATTTATCGGAATTGATGATTAGACAGGCACGAAAAAATTTCAAACAGTCGAAAGTCAAATTTAAAGATGCGAATTTTTATCAGTATAATCAGACTGGCTTTGATTTTGCCATTGTCTACAATGCTTATCCTCATTTTGCTGATAAGGATGAGTTTGCGCGGCAACTTTCTGCTTGCCTGAATTCCGGGGGACGTTTTATGATTGCCCATAGCGAAAGCAAGGACAGCTTTAATGCCAGGCGTTCTGAGGAGCGAGTCAGGAAAATGACATCTTCATTAAATGATGCAGTGACTGAATCAAAACACTTTAATACACTCTTTGATATTGATATTCGAGCAGATGGTGATGAATTATATATTATTTCTGGAATAAAATTGTAAAATAATAAACAGATGAATGATAACAACAGCAATGAAAGTTGCTGTTGTTTTTTCTGAGTAGGATAGTTCAAAAGTTTTGAACTGATGATTCAAGAAGTCCTAATTGTTTGGCTTTTAGAACCGCATCCGCAGCGTTGTGGACATCTAGTTTTAAATACAGCATCTTTGTATGTGACTTGACGGTGTTGATCGTTCTTCCGGTTAGCTCCACAATTTCGATATTATTGTACCCTTTTGCCAATAAAGACAAAATAGTTTTTTGCTGTTTTGAAAGTTTAATGGATTTTTCATTGAAAAGAGCAGTAATGCCTCGGTGTTTTTTTGAAACTTGATAGGCACACAAATAGACTTGTTTGAGATAATGTGGATTAAGCGGTCCGATGGAATCAGAAGAGTCTATTTGTGTGCTTAGCTTTTTCAATATAGGGAGAACAGAAGCACCTTCATCACTGACAATGCGGATGGCTTGATAAGGCTGGAGGTCAATCAAAACTGTTTCAAGTAATTGGATGGCTTCTGTTCTGGACCCGATTGCCCATTCCAGAATCGCTTTTAATACACCAGTTTCAGCGATATCAAGGGGACGACGATAATCGGTGCTGATTTTTTTTAGATTTTCCAGCAGTGCCAAGGCCTCACTGGATTTTGACAGCACAATATAAGCGCGTGCGGTGGTAAAATACTGATAAAGCCTATAAAATCGAAGGGGTTCTTCAGTGGAGATATATGGTTCTTCAAGCCACATGTTAGCTGCTTTTCTGTCGGCATCCCATAGACGGTGTTTGACATCAATTGCGAGAAAATTAGGATACAGAAAAGGTGCATTTTCGTTTTGAATTCGCAGGCGGAAGTTTAGTCGAATATTTTCAGATTCTCGTTTGTTTTCCATCGCATTTAATATATGGGATAGGAGCATGGACAGACAGAATTGCATTTCGAAGCGAGTATCTTTTTTTACAATATTTTGAGCGAGTCCAATTGTTTGATATGCTTTTTCAATTTCATTCAGTTCATAGTAAAGTCCTGCTTTAACGCAATAACAGAAAAGGTCGATTTCCTGTGGAAAAAAAATACTGAATGCATCTTTTATGATCTGTAATTGATTATCCATATCAGAAAGGATTTCCAGACAATCGCAGATCGAGCGATGCATGATTGGAAAATTCTGTGTGATAGAGGGAGTGTACATTTTGAACGAGTGGTTCTCGGGAAAAAAACGCACCCATTCTGAAAAATCTTTGGAATAGGTGCAGATTCCTTGTCGAAAATCGGCAAATCGGATAATGCCAATCGAGCCGATCAGATCACTTTGAAAAATGGTTTCCAGATTCTCTTTTACAGTAATGTATGCGTTGATTCGGTCAATATAGTACAAAGTTGATTGAGCATTTCCGTTTAGAAAATTTGCCCAGGCATATTCGAGGAGCAGTGAAAAATCATTTTGAACAATTTCTTCAGAAAGTCTATTCTTCACTAAAGTGGTAAAAAGATTGAGCCATTCTTCCACGCTGAAATCCATAAAGCTGGTGTTTAATTGAAAGAATGATCGATTAATACCATCGATGTTTTCAGAACGTACATAAAAATCAAGGGCGGTAAAGAAATCACGACGTTTATAATAAAAATCAGCAATTTTCAGATTGATTTCTTGAACATTGACATCGGGACGTTCTTTCAGTTTATAGCGAAGAAAGTTTAAGAATAAAAGATGATATTGGTAGTTATCCGGTGATGATTTAATAATGAATGCATTTTGAATGATGAGTTTTTCGAAAATTACGATTGCTTTCTTTCGGTCGGTCAGGATGCTGCATAATTCTGCATCCAATTCGTCTGCTACAGCGGTAAGAAGCATGAACTCCCGAAGTTCGGCATTACATTTATTCCAGATGTTTTTTGTGAGATAATCATAAAGAATCTGTTCGCTGTCTTTAAGATCCTCAATAGGATCATTTTGCAAAAGGGTATGAATTCCGACAGCCCAGCCGCCGGTCATCTCAAGAATTAACTGCGCCTCGCTATTATTGATGTTGCGGCCTAAAGCACGGTAATAGCCATGGGTTTCCGCCAATGAAAAAGCGAGCGACTCCGAAGTGATGATAAAGCTGTTTCGATTTTCAATCAATTCATTTAAATTTTCAAAAAGATGGCCACGGCTTAGAATCACAACATTAAATGAATGAGGCAAACGTTTAAGTATGAAAGAAAATGATTCTAAAATCGTTTGATTGGTAATGGTATCGAAGTCATCAAAAATCAAAGTGTAAGATTGTTCATCCTGCTCAATTTTAGATAGAAAACGGATGGTATGTTCAATGGGTGCGGATTTGAAAGTATAACTGTTTAACACTTCCTTCATATATTTATTGTTGGGCTGAGTAGAGAAGATGCCAGTACAAAAAAGATTATAAAACAAAGAAGGTATATTGTCGTATTCATCCAGAACAATCCATATGCATTTTCGTTTGGATTCTCTGGCCCAAAGCAACGTTGAAACGGTTTTGCCATAGCCGGCAGGTGCGCAGACAGCCACCAGACAAGTTTTCATTGCCTTGTTATATAGATTAAAAAGTTCAGGTCTTGGGATGCAAATTTCAGGTAACGATGGGCACATGAATTTATCAGTTGTATAATTTATAGTCACAATAACAGAATCCTTTCAACAGTTATTTGTATTATATCAATCTCAATCAATAGAATCAAGCGTTTCTTAAAGGATCAGGTTTCACCCATCAGTGGATAAAAAAGCATTTTAAAGATGATTTCAGGGGAAAAACATATAAAAATATCACCCGAATGATAAAACAAATAAATGATTATTTAAAAAAACTCACACGCGTGTGATTTATCATTGCGAAATCCGGTGCTAAAATAAAGTATTACAATTATTCTAGAAAAAAAGCGATGATAGAATTTGAAATGATTGCAGACTTCACATGACTTTCAAGAGACTGATGAATAGGCGTAAGAATTAATTAAGAAGGAGTTTTTAAGATGATAGAAAAAGAAAAAATAATGGAATTGAGCGAAGCGGATTTGGAAGAAGTAACCGGCGGAGGCTATCTGCAGTTTGGTAAAATCCCCAGTCCAACCTATATATGGCATCGTTGCACCAATCCATCTTGCGGAGCTTGTGCGGAATGGCCGCCGAGTTATGGCGATATGAGATGCAGCGTTTGCAATAGTCCGACGGAGATTATTTACCATTGTCCCCAGTGTGGCAGCATCCTGGTCAATCATACTGATGGGGCGATTTCCTGCTACTCCTGTCAGACTGTAACCTATAATAATGGAACGGTCACGCATTATTAAAGGGATAAACAAATCGTTGTCATCAGAAAGGCAGCAAGCATTAAATTCCATTGAAATTTATCGAAAAGAGTCAAAGAAGACGCCAGGTGTGAAAATACCTGGCATCCTTTTTGGCGCGAAGGCAGCCGATCTGTAGCAAAAAATTAATGTTAGGATCCGGGCAGATCGGGTTTATAACGGATTGAAAAAGAGCTACTGATGATTTAATTTATTTTTATTAAGTGATAAAAGGATACTGAAGTTTTTTGATTAAAAAAGTTGGATGATGGGAGCCCATAAATGAACGAAAAAATTTTCAGAAAAAAAAGTCTTGAGCGCATTTCATCACCTGAGCAGTTGACGGATTATATTCGGGTATCAAACCCCAGTGTATGGATCGTTCTGTCGGCAATTGTCGTATTGCTGGCCGGAGCGTTGATCTGGTCGGTGTTCGGCGCATTGCCGGAAACTTTGACGGTGAAGGGATTTGTTCAGGATAATGTGGGTATTTGTTATGTCAATAAAGAAATGGCGGAAACGCTGAAAGAAGGAATGACGGTACAATTGGGTGATTCAGCCGGTACGGTTGCCGAGGTTTCGCAGGTGCCGATATCGGAAGCCGAGCTTAAGGCAAAATACAATGAAGATTATCTGGCCGAAAGTTTGGCGGCGGGAGACTGGAACTATCCCGTTAAAGTCAATGGATTGAATGTTGCAGATGGTTTGTATGAAATGGCGATTACGGTTAAACGTGACAAGCCGATTTCATTTCTCTTGAATTGAGGTGATTGGTATCGCTGCAAAAGTAAAGCAGGAGACGAAAAGCGTTAAAAAGGTGCCGGTCGTCATGCAGATGGAGGCAGTAGAGTGCGGCGCGGCTTGTCTTGCGATGATACTGGCTTATTATGGAAAATGGCTGCCGCTTGAACGGGTTCGGTCTGACTGTGGTGTTTCAAGAGATGGTTCCAATGCTCGGAATATGCTGAAAGCCGGAAGAAACTACGGGTTGACGGCCAAGGGCTATCGCTTTGAACTGGAAGGGCTTAAGGAAGATGGTCAATTTCCCTGCATCATTCACTGGAATTTTAACCACTTCGTTGTGTTGTGCGGATTTAGAGGCGGCTTCGCTTATATCAACGATCCGGGACGCGGCAATACCCGCGTCGCCATGGATGAATTTGACAAGGCGTTTACCGGAGTCTGTTTAATGTTTGAGCCGACCGCGGCGTTTGAAACGGGTGGAAAGCCAAGATCAATCTGGAATTTTACCCGAGAACGGCTCCGGGGTTCGGAGGAGGCCTTTGTCTTTGTGGTGGTGACCACGTTGATCAGCTCGATTATCGGGATTATTACGCCGGCATTTTCTCGGGTTTTTATGGACCGGATTCTGACTGGTGAAAATCCGAACTGGCTTTATCCCTTTATTCTGGCACTGTCGGGATTAACGGCAGTGACGCTGCTTGTGGAGGGAATCCGTGCGGCGTACAACCTTAAAATAGAGGGAAAACTTGCCATTGTCGCGAATGCCACCTTTATGTGGCATCTGTTATGTCTGCCAATGGAGTTCTACTCTCAGCGAATGGCAGGAGATGTGGTCGGACGAGCCAGCACCAATCAGGGAATTGCCTCATCGCTGATCAATCAGTTTGCGCCGATGGTTCTGAATTTTGCGATGTTGATCTTTTATTTGACGGTCATGATCCGCTACAGTCTGATTCTGACACTCGTGGGAATGACTTCCATCATTTTAAACATGGTGGTGGCACGGATGATTTCAAACAAGCGTGTCAACCTCACCCGGGTTCAGATGCGTGATGCCGGCAAGCTTTCCGCCGCCACGATTTCGGGAATTGAAATGATTGAAACGATTAAGGCAAGCGGTGCTGAAAATGGTTATTTTGAAAAATGGGCGGGTTATCATGCCAGTGTGAATACGCAGATGGTGCGATTTATTCGGCTGAATCAGTTTTTGGGCACGGTGCCGAGTCTGGTCTCTGCGCTAGCCAATATTCTGATTTTGATGCTCGGGGTTTTCTTTATTATGCAGGGCAGCTTTACCGTCGGAATGATGATGGCCTTTCAGGGCTTTATGAGTTCCTTTATGCTGCCGGCGAACAAATTTATTTCAACCGGTCAGTCGATGCAGGAAATGCGGAGCAATATGGAACGCATTGAAGATGTGCTGAAATATCCGGTGGATCGGCTCCTTTCTGAAAGTCCGAAGAAAACGGATGATGCAGGATCAGGCTATAACAAACTCTCAGGTGCTATTGAGATCAGAAATATGACCTTTGGCTACTCCAAACTTTCAGAACCTATTATCAAAGATTTCAGCCTAACCATCGATCAGGGCAGCAGTGTTGCTTTTGTGGGAGCAACCGGCTGCGGAAAATCGACCTTGACCAAACTGATTTCCGGCCTTTATGCCCCCTGGAGCGGAGAAATACATTTTGACGGAAAACCGCTGGATGCCATCCGTCGGGAGACGTTTACCGGTTCCGTTGCAGTTGTCGATCAGGAAATCATTCTCTTCGAGGATACCATTGCCAATAATATAAAAATGTGGGACAGTACTATCGAAGATTTCGAGATGATTATGGCGGCTAACGATGCCCAGCTGCATGAGGATATCATGCAGCGTGAAGGCGGTTATCAGTACCGCGTGATGGAAGGCGGACGAAATTTTTCAGGAGGACAGCGCCAGCGTCTGGAAATAGCCCGAGTACTCGCTCAGGATCCTACGATTATCATTATGGATGAAGCGACCAGCGCACTGGATGCGAAAACTGAATTCAAGGTCACCCGAGCCATCCGGGATCGGGGAATTACCCAGATCATTGTGGCTCACCGTCTTTCCACCATTCGCGACTGCGATGAGATACTTGTGCTGGATAAAGGATTGGTGGTAGAACGCGGAAGTCATGATACGCTGATGGCACAGAATGGCTACTATGCAAAACTGGTATCCAATGAATAGAGAGGAGCGACAACATGGGCTGGTTTGACGACCAAATCAAGGAACGACTGAAAAATGATAATGATCAGTTTGAAGAGGCTTTTGCCAATATGTCTTCAGTAGTAATGGGCAGGTCAATTCTGACTGAATTTGCTGCTGACGATCGACGAGTCAACGATGCAATTTCTGAAATTCTGGCCTACTACGCCATTAAGATGGAGGAAACCGAGGAATCCTTTCCCAACCTCAATGAAAAACTTGAATACCATATGCGACCCCATGGGTTCATGCGACGCAGCATCAAGCTCAGTGAAGGATGGTATCGGGATGGGATTGGGGCTTTACTCGGGGAAACAACGGAAGGTGAAATTGTAGCCCTGATTCCCGGTAAATTCAGTGGCTATTCCTATTTTGATTTCCAAATCGGTAAGCGCGTCAAAGTCACGAAAAAGAATGTAAAAAAGCTTGCTGATGAAGCCATCTGTTTTTATAAACCGTTCCCGATGAAGAAATTGAAAATTTCCGATTTGTTGCTTTATACATTCAGGACGCTGTCGGTCATGGATGTGGTGGCGGTATTGCTGTCCACCCTGATGATGACGCTGATGGGGATGCTGTTGCCTTATATCAACTTTCTGATTTTCAATCAGGTCATTCCCAGCGGTGAAGTGGGTCTGATTCTTCCGATTGCTCTGTTTTATACAGGCGTGGTCGTCAGCCAGCTCCTGATCGGAATAACCAATTCGCTGATTCAATCGCGAATTAATACCAAAATCAATGTTTCGGTTCAGTCAGCGGCGATGATGCGGGTGCTGATGATGCCGGCGGTTTTTTTCAAGGATTATTCGGCTGGTGAGTTGGGAAGCCGTGTTGAATACATTAATAACCTCTGCAATAAACTTCAGCAAACCATCTTGTCTGTGGGTCTGACGTCGCTGTTTTCACTGGTCTATATCACCCAGATTTTCGCTTATGCGCCGGGGCTGGTTATACCGGCACTGTCGGTTATTGTGTGCTCAAGCATTATTACGCTTGGGACGACGCTGGTGAGCATGAAACGAACCCGAATGAGTATGGGACTTTCCGCAAAGCAGAGTGGTATGCAGTATGCGCTCATTTCTGGAATCCAAAAAATCCGACTGACGGGTTCGGAAAAGCGGGCGTTTGGAAAATGGGCGAATGCCTATTCTGAAATCGCGCGGATCATTTATGATCCTCCGGCATTATTAAAGTACAGCAGCGTTCTGTCGACTGCCATCAACATGATAGGAATGATTGCAATATACTTTTATGCGGTTCAGACAAGTGTTGGAGTGGCGGGGTATATGGCGTTCAATGCATCTTACGGCATGGTGAGTGGTTCTTTTGCTTCACTTTTTGGTATTGTCACCACGATTGCAGGCATTAAACCCACCCTCGAGATGGCTTTGCCGCTTCTTGAAACAGAGCCGGAAGCGGCGGTCGGGAAAAAAATGGTGACGAAGGTAAAAGGAAATATTGAACTGTCAAACGTTTCATTTCGTTATCAGGAAGATATGCCCCTGATCATTGATAATCTTTCCCTGAAAATCAGGCCGGGACAGTATATAGCGATTGTCGGGCAGACGGGTTGTGGTAAATCAACGCTGCTGCGCCTGCTGCTGGGATTTGAGACACCGATAAAAGGGGCCGTTTATTACGATAATAAAGATTTAACGACGGTTGATCTGAAATCGTTGCGTCGCAATATCGGCGTTGTTCTGCAAAACGGCAAGCTGATGCAGGGCGATATATTTGGAAACATTGTGGTAACAGCGCCATGGCTGACGATGGAAGATGCCTGGGAGGCGGCCGAGCTTGCCGGCATTGCGGATGATATCCGGGATATGCCGATGGGCATGCACACCATCATTTCTGAAGGATCGGGAAGCATTTCAGGCGGGCAGAAACAGCGGCTCATGATTGCCCGGGCGGTGGCTTCGAAGCCGAAAATCATCATGTTCGACGAGGCTACCAGTGCACTGGATAATATCACCCAGAAACATGTATCGCAATCTCTTGAAAAGCTCAAAAGTACACGGATTGTCATTGCCCATCGTCTTTCGACAATTCGGCAATGTGACCGGATCATTGTGCTGGACAGGGGAAAAATCATCGAAGACGGCAATTATGAAGAATTGATTGCGAAAGACGGCTATCTGGCCGAGCTGGTTTCCCGACAACGTCTGGACGATACGGCATTTGTGGAGGTTACAACCGTTTATTAAAGAGTCGTTTTTTTAAAAAAAAAAATATTAAAGGAGAAAAAAATGAGCAAAGAATTAAAAACAAAAGGACTAGAACTTACAGATGAGGAGCTGGAAGGTGCAGCTGGAGGCATGACCCTTTTTTCAGAAGATGATGTTAATGATAATGTGGCAACCTGTAATCATGAGTGCCCATATGAGTCGGCATTAAAGCGGCCATGTGACACCTGTGAATTTGGCAAAGGAATCAACACAGCGGCAAATTTTTCTTAATCTAATCAATAAGGTTTAGGGTGACTCTTCATAAAATCGAAGAAATGCCAGGTTAGCAGCGGTTAAGTGGATATTTGTGTTATCTACTTCAGAATAAAGCCTGAATCAGAGTTGATTCAGGCTATTAAGATGTGATAATCATCATAGAGCAGAAAAAACGAAAAACAAACAGAAATTGGAAAATAGGAAAGTGTTGGAGGACATTGATGAGAAAAGGTGCTTTAAGCATTTACGCACTACTGATGTGTATGACTGTTGTGTTTCTAATCTGCGGTTGTTCCGCAGCAGATGAAGCGAAAATCAGTAGTGCCAGTGATTTGAATCAGGCTGGCTATATTATTGGTGTTCCCGAAGGAACACCCCCGGAAGAAGTGGCCAAAGAGTATATGCCCAATGCGGAAATCTCTTATTTCACCCAATTTATTGACGGCGTGGCAGCCCTCAAAAGCGGCAAGGCCACGGCGGTAATTTATGATAGCTCCGGGGTGGACCGCATTCTTCTCAGTAATCCGGATCTGATCAAGCTGCCCGAGGAACTGGGTAATATTGAAATTGCCACCGTGGTGGGGTTGAATAATACAGGGTTGAATGATCAGATCAATGCTTTTATAAAACAGATTCATGAGGATGGTACCGCCGATGAAATGGTGACCCGTTGGATCGATAACATCGGTGGGAAAATGCCGGATATTCCCAAACCCCAGAATCCGGAAAAGAAGTTGACAATCATTACCAATGGCATGACGGAACCCATGAATTATTACGAAAATGGGCAGCTTACCGGCTATGACATTGAGTTTATGAAACGGTTTGCCAATTATGCCAATATTGATTTTGAAATTGTCACGATGGATTATGCGGCTATGATCCCAGCACTGCAAAGTGGCAAAGGTGATATCATTATATCCGATTTCTTTAAAACCGATGAACGGGGACAGGAAGTTCTTTATAGTGATGCCTACGTGGTGCTTCATAACAGCGTATTGGTGCGAAAGACTATGTACAATGGCGTGGTTGAAAACGCGGACGGAACCGTTACGACCAACGAAAACCAAACGGGGATTGGTTCGTTTTTCGGGTCCCTTCAAAACAGCTTTAATAAAACATTTATCGTCGAAGATCGGTACAAGCTGGTTTTGGATGGCCTTTGGACGACGATTGTTATTTCACTATTGTCACTTGTATTCGGCAGTATATTGGGGGCATTGATTTGTGCCATGCGAAAGTCCCGATCACGGCTTTTATCCGGGATCGCCATTGTTTATATCCGCCTGATTCAGGGGGTTCCCATTGTTTTAACATTAATGATCTTGTATTATATTCTATTTGCTTCGGTAGACATTGATCCGGTGCTGATTGCGGTGGTTGGTTTTTCCATTAACTTTGCTGCTTATTCGGCGGAGATATTCAGAACAGCCATCGACGCAACTGACAAGGGACAGCTTGAGGCAGCTTATGCCCTGGGTTTTACAAAGGTATCTAGCTTTTTTAAGGTGACATTACCTCAGGCGCTAAGGCATATTCTGCCCATTTTCAAGGGAGAATTTATCAGCATGGTAAAAATGACCTCGGTGGTGGGTTATATTGCCATCCAGGATTTGACCAAAATGACGGATATCATCAGAAGTCGTACTTTTGATGCCTTTTTCCCGCTGTTTGTGACAGCTTTTATCTATTTTGTGATCACCTATCTGTTTATTATTGTACTGGGAAAAATTGAAGTTCAGGTTGATCCCAAACGTCGAAAACGGATAGTCAAAGGGATTGTTGATCCTGAAGCGCGCGCAATGGAGGTGGTAAAATGATAACGATCAAGGGTTTGTCAAAGAGCTTCGGCGAGTTAAGTGTGCTGGAAAATATCAACACGGAGATAAAAGAGGGCGAAGTCATCTCCATCATTGGTCCATCGGGCTGTGGAAAATCAACGTTTTTACGGTGTATCAACCTACTTGAAACACCGACAACGGGCGAAATATCCGTTGACGGACAGAATATTCTGGCTAAAAATGCTGATGTGTCTGGTTTGCGTCAGAAAATGGGCATGGTGTTTCAATCATTTAACTTATTTTCTCATCTGATGATTATTGAAAATCTCATGCTGGGTCCGGTTAATCTTTTAAAAATTCCGAAACAACAGGCTTATGAGGAAGGAATGCGTTTTTTGGAAATGGTCGGACTAAAATCAAAAGTCTATGCTTTCCCTGATGAACTATCTGGTGGGCAGAAGCAGCGTGCCGCCATTGCCAGAACGCTGGCCATGAAACCTGAAATCGTCTTGTTTGACGAACCAACCTCGGCTCTGGATCCGACCATGGTCAGTGAGGTTCTGGGAGTTATCCGCAAGCTGGCTTCTAATGGTTTAACCATGATGATTGTCACCCATGAGATGAAATTTGCCAGGGATGTATCAAGCCGCGTTTTTTATATGGATGAAAAGGGCATTTATGAAGAGGGATCACCGGAGCAGATTTTCGACCATCCTCAAAAAATAAAGACCCGCGCATTTATAAAGAAAATTTTCGCGTTTGAATATGAAGCAGCGGGAAGAGGGTTTGACCTGTATGAACTTAATGCTAAAATTGAGGAATTCCTTAAAAAGCAGATGTTCACCGAACGCCAGATTATGAATGTGCAGCTGGTCTGTGAGGAAATTCTTTTAGGCATTCTGCTTCAGGCATTTCCCAGAGCGGTTGTTTCCCTGTTGGTTGAGTATTCGGATTTAAACGGCGAGGTTACCATTCAGGCAAGTTTTGATGGAGAAGTTTATGATTTGCTAAAGGCGGAGGAAAACACAATATCGCTTGCCATTATTAATACCTATGCAAAAAAAATGTCGACTGAAAATAGGGAAGGCCGAAATACGGTAACAATCATAATTTAATAAAAAAGGTTCTCCAAGTCCATTCCCAGTTTTTAATACTGGACCAAATTAAGTATTGATGAACTGGTAAAAAAAATAATAAACAGATGAATGAAAAAAAACAGCAATGAAAGTTGTTGTTTTTTTTGCCGCTGGACATGATTGCTCTTTTGTACATCAAACAGTTGCTTTTGCATAATTTGGGTGTATAATAACAATAAACGCGAATGCAAATCATTATCATTTGGAGGAAATTTCTGTGCTCACAAAAAAGATTAAGATTCTAATTATGCTGTTCATTTCTATTGCTGTTTTAAGCGGGTGTGCGTCAAATAGCACTCAAACAAATTCGGAAACTTCTTCGACTAAAGATGGGTTTACGATTGTCACCTCTTTTTATCCGATGTATGTTGAAACAATCAATGTGGCAAAGGACATTCCTAATGTGCAGGTAATCAATATGACCGAACCTCAAACCGGCTGCCTGCATGATTATCAACTAAAACCGCAAGATTTAATAACCCTTAATAGTGCCGATGCTTTTGTTGTTAACGGGGCCGGGATGGAGACGTTTTTGGATGACGTGATAAAACAGGATAAAGATCTGAAAATTGTGAATGCCAGCGACGGAATCGATTTGATTAAAGATGCATCAGGCGAAGACAATGCTCATGTTTGGGTGAGTATATCCAATTGCATTACGCAGGTGAAAAATATTGCCGAGCAACTTTCAGTGATCGATCCGAAAAATGCCGAGGCCTATCAAAGCAATGCAGATGCATATATTGCAAAATTGGAAGCGTTAAAAGAAAAAATGCATGCTTCTTTGGACATGGTAAGTAATCGGAATATTATCACCTTTCACGAAGCTTTCCCATATTTTGCAGAAGAATTTAATCTCAATATTGTCGATGTCATTGAAAGAGATCCCGGGACAACGCCATCGCCAAAAGAACTTGAGGATACGATCAATATTGTCAAAGAATCAAAGGTGAAAGCCCTTTTTGCAGAACCTCAATATCCGGCCGAAGCCGCCCAGACCATTGCAAATGAAACTGGAGCTAAAGTTTATTCCCTTGATCCCGGAGTGACCGGGACGGCCGATGAAACGGCGTATGATGCATATCTGAATGTTATGGAAAGCAATTTAAAATCACTGGAAGAGGCACTGAAATAATGGAAAAGCAAGACGAAACGAATTTAAATAAAGACCAATACTCCGGTGAACATTGTGAAAATGAAGAAAAATGTTCAGGCTTATGCTGCACCAAGGTTGAACATTTCAGTGTGAATTTTGGCAATACGAAAGTTTTGGAAGATGTCAATCTGCATATTCATTGTGGTGAATTAACCGCAATCATCGGACCAAACGGCGGGGGAAAGAGTACGCTTTTAAAAGCAATGCTTGGAGACGTCAAGCATTCGGGACAACTTAGCTATTTGAGCGAGCATGAAAAGAACCGTGCTCATCCTGTCATTGGATACGTGCCTCAGCATCTGAGTTTTGATATTGGCACACCGACCAGTGTCCTTGATCTTTTTATGGTTTGTAATTCAAAAATTCCGGCATGGTTAACGAGCACAAAAAAAATAATTAGTAAGGTTAAAGAGAGTCTTTCGATCGTCAAATCAGAACATCTTATCAATCGCAGAATGGGGGCTTTGTCAGGAGGAGAACTGCAACGCGTTTTGCTCGCTTTGGCACTTGATCCGATTCCGGATTTACTGCTTTTGGACGAACCGGTATCCGGCATTGACCAGAAGGGATTAGAAGTTTTCTATGATACTGTATCGGAATTAAGAAGGAAGTATGATTTGTCAATTGTTTTAATATCCCATGATTTAGATATTGTTGAAAAATATGCGGATCGTGTTATTTTATTAAACGGTAAAGTTCTATGCAATGGCTCGCCGAAAGAAGTTTTTAACAATGAAATAACGACAAAAATATTTGGTATGTCATGGTTTAAAAGAAGACCAACTGATCATGAAAACGACGAAGGGAGAGACAAATAATGATGAATTTATGGTACAGTTTAGTCAATATTGTCTTACCCTTTCAATGGGTTGAATTTACATTTATGAAAAATGCGCTTTTGGCGATACTGCTGATAACTCCTCTTTTCGGTTTATTGGGAACAATGATCGTCAATAATAAAATGGCGTTTTTCTCAGACGCATTAGGCCATGGGGCCTTTACCGGAATTGCCATTGGCGCATTAATCGGTTTAGTAAAACCGGTTTTGGCCGCCATTGTTTTTTCGGTTGTGTTTGCCCTGATCATTACGGTTATTAAAAATAAAAGCCGCGCGTCTACCGATACTATTATCGGTGTGTTTTCATCGATCGCAATCGCCTTTGGCCTGGTGCTGTTGTCTCTGGGGGGAAGCTTTAATAAATATTCGTCCTATTTAATCGGAGATTTGCTCAGCATCACGCCATCTGAAATTCTGCTTTTACTCGTTGTTTTTATTATTATTGTTATTCTTTGGGTGCTGATTTTCAACAAACTTTTGCTGGTCAGTATTAATCAATCCCTGGCACGAAGCCGGGGTGTGAAAACACTTTTGGTCGAAATGATATTTACTTCGATTGTGGCGGTTATCGTGACGATTTCAATACAATGGGTAGGTCTTCTGATTATCAACTCACTGCTGGTTTTGCCCGCGGCAGGGGCCAGAAATATAACAACAAATGTTCGGCAATATACCCTTGTTGCGATCATAATTGCGGTGTTTTCAGGTATCTGCGGATTAATTGCTTCATATTATTTGAACACCGCTACCGGAGCAACAATTGTATTGGTATCCGGAATTGTTTTCTTCCTAACACTGGCATTTAAAAATAAATTCGCCTAAAGGCAGCGGCGTCAATAATAAAACTAATAATTAGCTATGAAAAGAGGATTAATATGAGTGAAATATCTTCCCATAAAGAAGCATTAAAACATAGCGGCTTGAAGAATACCAAACAACGCAATGCAATATTAAATATATTGGAAAAAAGCACACAGCCATTAACCGCTGATCAAATTTATGTGGCTCTTATCAATGAAAAGACAGCCATAAATTTGTCCACTATCTATCGGGTTTTAAACACTCTGGCAGAGAAAAATTTGATTGTGAAAACAAGTTCGGTTAGCGATAATAAAGCCTTGTTTGAGCTAAATAGTTTTGAACATAAGCATCATCTTGTCTGTGTGGAGTGTAAAAAAATAATTATGGTCGATGAATGCCCATTTGAAGAATATGAAAAAAAATTAAAAGAAAAAATGGGATTTACAATTCTGGGTCATAAGCTTGAAATTTATGGAATTTGTAATAATTGTAAGAAAAAAGATGAAGAAAATAAGCATACCCAATAATTTTAACTACTGACATATGTAGAAGCTTAAAATTAAGGCGCTCAAAAGAATGCCGCTCTTAATGTAAGAAACGGAGTAATAACACATGGATAATAATTTTAGAAGAATCATGTCATTTTGCTTAGTGTTTATTTTCCTTTCGGTTCTTTTCTTATCACAAATTTTCATAATTACGCATATCAATCATGACTGTCAAGGCGAAAACTGCCCGATTTGTGCAGAAATTCATATCGCAGAGGCCGTGTTACAACAGTTCGGTTTTGCGGTACAAACAGTCGTGATTTCAATTGCTTTTGTATGTTTTATGGCAGAAAGCATCTTGTTCCCCAATCAGATCAATCTTATTAACACTCAGGTTAAACTAAAAATTCGCATGAACGAATGATTAATTAAGTCGCCAAAGAAGATACGTTTTAAATCGAGATATAAAGGTATCTTATCTTTTTGCGCCTTTTTTTGGTAAAAGTTGTGCCGGATCGGACATGGTTTTACAAGTTGGAGGACTTAATTATGAAAAAATTATATAAAACATTGCTGTTATTGCTGGCTGTTGTTCTTACAATAACTGCTTTTTCAGCATGCAGTGAAAAAGAAGCACAGACGAAAACGGATAATGGAAAAATAAACGTTGTTGCAACAATTTTTCCGGAATATGATTTCCTGCGTCAGATTGCAGGAGATCACATAAATTTAACGATGTTATTAAAGCCGGGAGCAGAAAGCCACAGTTATGAACCGACGCCGCAGGATATTTTGAACGTGCAGAATGCGGATATGTTTGTATATGTAGGCGGTGATTCCGATGCCTGGGTTTCCAGCATACTGGATTCAATGGATAAAAGTAAGATGAAGATAGTTACATTGATGGACTGTGTGAATCTTGTCAAAGAAGAAACAGTTGAAGGAATGGAGCCGGAAGCGACGGAAGCGACAGCTACCGATGAAACTGAAATGGATGAACACGTTTGGACCTCGCCAAAAAATTCAATTTTAATTGTCCAGAAACTTTGTGATGAGCTTTGCACAGTAGATCCGGATAATGCCGGGAGTTATAAAATAAACACGGAAAATTATATAAATAAATTGAAACATCTGGACAATGAATTTCAAGATGTTGTTGATCATGCAGCCAGAAAAGAGATCGTCGTAGGTGATCGGTTCCCGTTCCGATATTTTGTAGATGATTATGGCTTAACTTATTACGCGGCATTCCCCGGATGTTCGACTGATACTGAAGCCAGTGCCGCAACGGTTGCATTTTTGATTGATAAAGTAAAAACCGATCAGATACCGGTGGTATTTCATATCGAGCTTTCCAATGAGCAAATGTGTGATTCTATATGTACTGCTACTGGAGCAAAAAAAGAACTTTTGAATGCGGTTCATAATGTTAGTAAGGATGACTTTGATGCAGGCGTGACTTACCTTGATCTGATGGAACATAATGTTGAGGTATTAAAGGAGGCGTTAAATTGATATGAGCCTGATTAACTGTGAGAATGTTACCTTTACATATGAAGGAAGCATTGTCTTAGCGGATTTAAATTTTTGCGTTGAAAGAGGCGAGTATTTATGCATAGTCGGGGAAAATGGAGCCGGTAAAAGTACTTTGATTAAGGGGATATTACGTTTGAAAAATCCTTCAAAAGGAAGCATCTTTACTGGCGATGGATTAAAAACAAAACAAATTGGCTATTTGCCCCAGCAGACCATAGCACAAAGAGACTTCCCGGCAAGTGTTTATGAAGTGGTGCTTTCCGGGAAGCTAAATAGTCTGGGTATATTGCCTTTTTATAAGAGAACAGATAAAGAAGATGTTATCAGGCAATTAAAACTTCTGGGAATCGAGGACTTGAAAAGCAGATCCTACCGAGAATTATCAGGTGGGCAGCAGCAGCGAGTATTATTGGCAAGAGCACTTTGTGCCAGCAAAGAACTTTTGGTGTTGGATGAACCCGTTACGGGCCTTGATCCAATCATGACAGGAGAATTGTACGATCTAATTAAGAAGATCAATAAAGAGGAAAAAAGAACGATTGTTATGGTGTCGCATGATATTAAGGGTGCTGTTATGTATGCTAGTCATATCTTGCATTTAGGCAAGACACAGTTGTTCTTTGGGAAAAAGGAAGACTATGTTCAGAGTGAAATAGGAATGCGTTTTATCGGAGTTGAAGAAGATGATTAATACTTTTCAACAGATGTTATCTTATCCTTTTCTGGTAAATGCATTGGTGGTGGGAATTCTGGTCTCATTATGTGCATCATTGCTGGGGGTTAGTCTGGTGCTGAAAAGATATTCGATGATCGGCGATGGTTTGTCACATGTTGGATTTGCAGCTTTGGCGGTTGCCTATGCAATGAATGTGGCACCGCTTACAGTTGCTATTCCGGTTTGTGTAATTGCAGCGTTTCTATTGTTGCGGATGAATGAAAATAGTAAGTTGAAAGGTGATGCAGCTACGGCACTGCTTTGCAGTGGCGCTTTGGCCGTCGGCGTTATGACTATCTCGCTGACAACGGGGATGAATACCGATGTCTGTAACTATATGTTTGGAAGCATACTGTCAATGAGTAAATTTGATGTGCAAATTTCGATTGGCTTATCGATCGTCGTTCTGATTCTGTATGTGCTTTTTTACAATAAAATATTTGCTGTGACATTCGATGAAACCTTTGCGAAAGCAACGGGGACACACAGTGATTTTTATAATATGCTAATTGCCTTGTTAACGGCAGTTACAGTGGTATTGGGAATGCGGATGATGGGCGCGTTATTAATTTCCAGTCTGATAATATTCCCGGCACTTTCCGCGATGAGGATATGTAAGCATTTTCGTTCTGTTATTATCTGTGCGGCGATACTTTCGGTAGTCTGCTTTGTGGTAGGCATTTATTTTTCTTATATGCATTCTACTCCCACCGGGGCAAGTATCGTCATTGCTGATATAATCATGTTTCTATTGTTTGCAATGGTTGAAAAAATAAAGGAGCGATAACAGGATGACTATAAAAAAAGGATCGATGGTGTTTGTATGGATCTGCATATTGGTATTAGCATTAGGAATTTCAGGATGCAGTAAACAACAGAGCGCCACTTCAAACAATAAAACAAGTTCTCAGAAAGAAGCGACAGAAAGTAGTGAAACGAAAGATTACGGAACGCCAGATGCGTTAGGAAGGGTTGGATATCATTGTGATATTGAAGCGGATAAGAAGAACTTTAATGGAAAGGTGGATATAGTCGTCGGTGATAATCTTTATACGACACAGATTAACGACTGGTATACGAACTTTGACCAATATGAAGGCAAAACAGTGGAAATTGAAGGCTATTATATCAATAAATATGCACCATGCACATTTGTGGGAAGGTACGGCCCATCATGTCCTTATTGCAATGGCGGATATGTCAGCTTTGAATTTTATACCCAGGAGGATTTGTCAGACCTAAAACCTGTTCAGGACTGGATTAAGGTAATCGGAATTCTCAGACAGGGAGAAGACAAGACGGGCGTATTTAAGTATATTGAGGTTCTTTCACTGGAGAAAATGGATGAAGTGGGAATGAGTACCGTAACAAATTAGGTGAGGCGGCAATAAAAAGCCAGTCTTGTATAAATTATAGTTTTCATAAAAATAGAGATTGCTGAATTATCAATTGACAGATAGGCTTTAAAAGGATATAATTGTTGAATCTCTTTGCGCTGCATAGAATACAGTACAAACTGAGCAGGCGATGCAATCTTAAATGATTCATGGGGCCGGGCCATAAAAGTGGCAACAGATGAACTTAAGCACATCTGTGGGACAGTAATTGTCCCATGGGTGTGCTCTTTTTATACCTAAATTTTGGACAAAGATTGAAATCTAAGAAAACTATGCGACATAAAGAGGGTTAAAATCATGAAAAAATGGGAAGAAATGAAAAACGGAGGTAATTTTCATGACTACAAACAAAAAAATGGGTTTAACTACTCAGGATGCACAGGCACTGCAGGAGCAGTATGGGAAAAATGAATTAACGGCTGGTAAGAAACAAAGCTTTTTTATTAAAACGCTCCATATTATTGCGGAGCCGATGTTTTTATTACTGATCGTTGCAGCTATTATCTATTTCGTTTTAGGTGAACCCCGAGATGGTGCGGTAATGCTGATTTTTGTTATCGGCATTATCAGTATTGATGTGATCCAGGAGTGGAAAACGGATAAGACTTTAAATGCGTTAAAAGAACTGTCTGCACCACATGTCACCGTTATTCGTGATGGTGAAGAACTGATGATTGCCAGTGTGGATTTAGTGCCGGGAGACACGATGATCATCGCCGAAGGGGTTAAAATACCTGCGGATGGTGAAATTATCAAGGCTAATGATCTTTGTGTAGATGAATCATCCTTAACCGGGGAAGCGGAAGGTGTTTGGAAAGTCACCGTTGATAACGCCGAGGAATCGGACGATTATTGGCGAAGAGACTACTGTTATGCCGGTACGCTGGTTACGCAGGGAAATGCTCATGTACTTGTTGATAAAATTGGCGCGCTAACGGAATATGGAAAAATCGGAACCAGCGTCGCTTCAGCCGAAGAAAAACCGACGCCGTTACAAAAACAAACAGGAAGTCTTGTAAAGCTGTGCGCTGGCATTGCAGCGGTTCTTTGTGCATTAGTCGGGGTGATCACTTATTTTAATATCCCGGAACATGTTTTCAAGGATCGTATCATTGAAAGTATTTTATCGGGAATTACTTTGGCCATGGCCATGATACCTGAGGAATTTCCGGTCATTCTCACGGTGTTTTTATCCATGGGTGCCTGGCGATTAGCCAAGAAAAATTCACTGGTGCGCAAACTGCCTTCAGTGGAAACGTTAGGGGCTGTTTCAGTACTTTGTGTGGATAAAACCGGTACGATTACCATGAATCAAATGACCGTCACGGATATCTGGGCCCGAAATTCCGATGAAGACGAACTCTGCGAGATGATGGGTCTTGGATGCGAAACAGAAGCCTATGATCCAATGGAAAAGGCCATGGTCCGTTATTGTGAAAAATGTGGCTTTTCCAAAGAGCATCTTTTTGGCGGAGAATTAATTACGGAATATGCGTTTACCAATGAATTAAAAATG
This sequence comes from Acetobacterium paludosum, assembly GCF_008086595.1. Taxonomy (GTDB): domain Bacteria; phylum Bacillota; class Clostridia; order Eubacteriales; family Eubacteriaceae; genus Acetobacterium; species Acetobacterium paludosum. Next base: position 152,325 of record NZ_RXYA01000010.1, read on the forward strand.
ATGGGTCATGTCTGGCATCATGATGGAGAAATTATCGTCGCAGCCAAAGGCTCGCCAGAACGGATGCTGACAATTTGCATCTTAACGGATCAGGAACGCCTGGAAGTTAATGATAAAATCGCAGAAATGTCAAAAAAAGGATTGCGTGTTATCGCAGTGGGAGTCATGAAGCCCCAGACTGAAGCTGAAATTCCCAAAACGATTACTCAAGCTAAGTTGCGATTATTAGGCCTTATTGGCCTTGCGGATCCACCTCGGGAAGCCGTTAAGGAAGACATCAAAAATTGTACCAGAGCCGGCGTTCGGGTTGTTATGATCACTGGGGATAATGGCATTACGGCCAGTAGTATTGCCAAACAGATTGGCATACCGAATTGTGATCATATTATTACCGGGGATGAATTAAACCTTATGTCTGATGAGGTATTGCAGGAAAAAGTTAAAAATGTGAGTATCTTTTCCAGAGTTGTGCCAGAGCATAAGATGCGAATTGTTAAGGCCTTTAAAGCCAATGGCGAGGTTGTGGCCATGACGGGGGATGGGGTTAATGACGCCCCGGCTCTTAAAACGGCAGATATCGGAATTGCCATGGGAAAACGCGGTTCAGAAGTTTCCCGGGAAGCAGCTGATCTCATCTTAATGGATGATAACTTTTCTACCATTGTATCGACTATTGAAGATGGCAGACGGATATATGATAATATTCGAAAAGCGGTAGGATATGTGTTCACCATTCATATTCCGATCGCGTTTTCCTGCTTGTTTGCCCCACTGCTGGGTGTGTCAACAACTAATTTATTTTTACTGCCGCTTCATGTCGTCATACTGGAACTTATTATTGATCCGACCTGTTCCATTGTTTTAGAACGACAGCCTGCTGAACATGATATCATGGATCGAAAACCAAGAAATCCCAATGAAAGTATTATCCCGGGAAAAACTTTAGCAAAAAGTGTGATTCAAGGATTGGTTATTTTCGGAACATCCTTTGGAACCTATTTTATGTTTCTGGGACAGGGAAATACACCGCTGGCGAGAACTATGGGGTTGGTTATCATCATGCTGGCCAATTTGGTTTTGGTACAGGTCAACAGTTCCAATCAGGACTTTGTTTTTCAGTCAATGAAGCGTCTGATCAAAGATAAAGTCATGTGGGCAATTAATATCGGAACGATTGGCGGAATTTTGGTAATTTTATACACCCCTTTAAGTGCTTTTTTAAAGTTGTATCCATTAACAATCGAGCAGTTTTTTATGGCTGCCGGGATAGCAATCTTATCGGTAATTTGGTATGAAGCAGTGAAATTGGTTTGTTGGCTTAGGAAAAAAAGAAATAATTAATTAGGCTTATCAAAACGCTAAAAATAGAAAAAGCATAACTTCTGAGAGAGATCTGGAGTTATGCTTTTATGCGAAAATTTATATCGGATTTTAATGCAAAGGACTAGCAAAGCACTGTGATAAAGTGTATAATGGCTTCGTAATTATATTAGGAAAAGAGGAACAAAAAGGAATGAAAAAAAGAAGACTACTTGTTTTAATGCTTACCGTCATTCTTGTCGCTGGTTTATTCGCAGGTTGCAGCAGTTCTGCCAAAACAGATAGTAATACGACTGCAAAAAATGATGATAAGACTTTTGTTGTTGGTTTAGATGATTCTTTCCCGCCAATGGGTTTCAGAGATGATAAAAATGAAATCGTTGGATTTGATGTAGATCTTGCTAAAGAGGCAGGGAAGCGGATGGGAATGGAAGTTGTCCTTCAGCCAATTAATTGGGATACTAAGGAATTAGAACTTGATTCCGGAAATATCGATGTTATCTGGAACGGATTAACGATAACGGATGAACGTAAACAAGCCATGAATTTCACAAAACCTTATCTTAAAAACGATCAGGTAATTGTTGTTAAAAGTGATTCTAGTATAAAAACAAAAGCTGATTTAGCCGGTAAAAATATTGGTCTTCAAAAGGGATCTTCGGCCTATGATGCCTACATGGCTGACCCAATCAGTAAAGAAACGGCTGCGATGAACGAATATGATGATAACGTTTCGGCACTCAGTGATTTAGGAATTGGCCGAATTGATGCCGTCATCGTTGACTCTATTGTCGCTCGTTATTACATCAAATCTGAAAATGTTGCGTACACTATTTTGAATGAAAGTTTGTCGCCAGAACTCTATGGTGTTGCTGTTAAAAAGGGCAATACTGAATTGTTGACAAAACTGCAGGATGCTATTGATGCTATGATTGCTGATGGAACGGCTGCTACCATTTCGACAAAATGGTTTGGCGAAGACATTATTTATAAACCATAATTTCTAAATAAATTAATTATTAGAAAGGGGCTTTTGCAATAGCTCCTTTTTTATTTTATTACTCAGGAGAACGATTATGTCAGATTTTTTAACTTATTTATCTAATATTACTTTACCGATGATATATGGTATGGGTATTGCACTCAGCATCTTTGCGGTCACCTTTGTATGTTCAATTCCATTAGGCTTTCTTTTTACCCTGATGGTCCGAAGTAAATTTAAACCGATAAAAGCATTTGCCGATGCCTATATCTATGTCATGCGGGGAACACCATTGCTGCTTCAATTGATGTTCGTTTATTTTGGACTGCCGTTATTGCCTTTTTTCGGTCAATTTTTTATTTTTGACCGATTCACGGCCGCCTGCATCGCTTTTGGAATGAACTATGCCGCTTATTTTGCGGAAATCTTTCGGGGCGGGCTGCTTGCCATTGACAAGGGTCAGTATGAAGCGGCAAAGGTATTGGGATTGACAAAATTCGAAACCATGACTCGGGTTGTTGTTCCACAGATGATCCGCGTTTGTTTACCATCGATCACCAATGAAACCATTACACTGGTAAAAGATACATCTCTGGTTACCGTAATTGGAGTAGCCGAAATTTTGCACTATGCGAAAACTGCTGTTAATCGGGACGGAGGTCCTTTTCCTTTTTTTATTGCCGCCATATTGTACCTGCTGATCAATTTTGTTATTACCATGGTATTCAAGAAACTTGAAAAGAAATATGAATTTTAGGGGGGGCAACATGGAAATAATAAGGGTAGATAAACTCAATAAAAGTTTTGGCGATCATCATGTGCTAAACGATATTTCGTTTACTGTAAACAAAGGCGATGTGGTAGCAATCATCGGTTCTTCCGGTTCGGGAAAATCCACCTTGCTTCGCTGTCTGATTGATTTGGAAAAGGCTGATAGCGGAGATGTTTTTATGGAAGGAAAACCGTTGATTAAATCTGGCGTTTATCCCAGTATGCAAGAGATTCGGGAAATTATCATGAGAATGGGAATGGTTTTTCAGCACTTTAATCTTTTTCCCCATCTCACCGTGCGACAAAATTTAGAACTGGCACCAAAAGTGGTAAAAAAAGAAGAACCACTTCAAATGAATAAGCGCTGTGAAACTTATTTGGAAAAGGTTGGTTTGTTAGAACGAATTGACGCGATGCCTTCGACTTTATCAGGCGGAGAAAAACAACGGGTTGCGATCGCTCGGGCATTGATGATGAATCCTGATATTCTACTTTTTGATGAGCCGACATCGGCTCTGGATCCTGAACTGACTGGCGAAGTATTAAATGTGATGCAAAGTCTTGCCAATGAGCATATGACAATGGTGGTTGTAACCCATGAAATGAATTTTGCCAGAAAAGTTGCAAATAAGATTCTTTTTATGGACGCAGGTAAAATACTGGAAGAGGGAACACCGGAAGATATTTTTAATAATCCCCGGGAGCAAAGAACCCAGGCGTTTTTAAGTACTGTTCTTAGAGAACAGAGTAAAAAAGTTAAAAAGAAATACCGACTTAAAAAATATTTATAGTAACTTGTATTTGCTATTTTGCTTTATATACAGACAAAGCCTTCCCAAAATGAATTGGGAAGGCTTAATTATTAAAAAAAAGGCGCTCAAAAAAATTGACAAACAGATAATCTTATGATAGAATATTAAATTGCATTGGTATCTTTAAAAATAAGATTATCAGGCGTCCTTGTCATTGATTTTCAATGAAACAATAACCTAGCTAGTGATTCCGCAATTACAAACTGATCAAAGGGGAAGTAAAGCTGAATCTAATGCATATGAAATTGATTACTTGCTAATCATAACACAAGGAGAGATGAAAAACAACAGGCAAATTAGGGATGCCAAAAGGAGAGACAGCAGTCTCTTACTGGGTGATCCGTTGCTGAGTATTGTGCGAGGGGTGATATTGGATGGTAATGTTGCATCCTGAAAAAACTGGCTTAAGAACACGCCAAAGCTTTTCTAAAATCAAAGAAGTTATTGAAATGCCGAACCTGATCGAGGTTCAGAAAGAATCATACCGATGGTTCATTCAAAAAGGATTAAAAGAGGTTTTTGATGATATTGATAAAATCGAAGACTACACCGGAAATTTAGTTCTGGAATTCGTGGATTATTCCATTGAGGGTAAACCAAAGTATTCGGTAGAGGAATGTAAAGAGAGGGATCAAACCTACTTTATTCCTTTAAAAGTAACAGTCCGTTTAATTAATAAGGAAAAAAATGAAGTTAAAGAGCAAAAGGTTTATATGGCCGATTTGCATAAAATGACAGAGACAGGAACCTTCATCGTTAATGGAGCAGAACGTGTTATTGTCAGCCAGCTGGTGAGATCACCAGGGGCATACTATTCTTTAAGTCGTGATAAACTTGGAAAGAAATTATTTTCGGCGCAAGTTATTCCAAACCGTGGTGCGTGGCTGGAGTATGAAACCGATTCTAACGATATTATGTATGTTAAAATTGACCGTACCCGTAAGTTGCCAATCACAGCCCTTATCCGGGCATTAGGATTAGGAACAAATCAAGAAATTCTTGATTTCTATGGGGATGATTATCGATTAATTGAAACCATAAAAAAAGATGAAAATAATAATATGAAATCAACCCGAGATGGTCTCATTGAAATTTATAAAAGACTGAGACCAGGTGAACCACCAACAGTAGAAAGTGCTCAATCCCTGATTAATTCCATGTTTTTTGATGATCGTCGATATGACCTGGCAAAAGTCGGCCGACATAAATATAATAAAAAATTGGCGCTTGCAACCCGGATTGCCGGTCAACGGGCAGCGAATACAATTATTGATCCTGAAACCGGAGAAGTTTACATTGAAGAAGGCGACATCATTTCCATTGATGTGGCGATACAGATTCAAAATGCCGGTATCAATGTGGTCGATGTCCGAGTCGATGATAAAAATGTTCGAGTTATCGGGAATGGTTTTGTCGATATTAATGTTCAGGATATTCCTTTTGATATCAGTGATCTTGAGATCAAAGAACACGTTTGTTATGAAGTACTTAAAGAAATCTTAGAATCAGATATGACTGATGAGGAAAAAAAGAAATCCATCAAAAAACGCATGGACGAGCTAGTTCCAAAACATGTGCTGATTTCAGATCTTCATGCGTCAATTAGTTATATCATTGGACTCGATTATGATATCGGAGCCATTGATGATATTGACCATTTGGGAAACCGTCGTCTGCGATCAGTTGGGGAGCTTCTTCAAAACCAATTCAGAATCGGATTATCCCGAATGGAACGCGTTGTACGTGAAAGAATGTCGGTCCAGGATGATGAAATTCTGACCCCACAAGGGTTAATTAATACTCGTCCGGTAAACGCGGCATTAAAAGAATTTTTCGGAAGTTCGCAGCTTTCGCAATTTATGGATCAGACGAATCCATTGGCAGAATTAACGCATAAACGACGTTTATCAGCATTGGGACCAGGTGGTCTTAGCCGTGAACGGGCCGGATTTGAAGTGCGTGATGTTCATCATAGCCATTATGGTCGTATGTGTCCGATTGAAACGCCTGAAGGTCCTAACATTGGACTGATTGGTTCCCTCAGTACCTATGCCAGAGTCAATGAATATGGTTTCATTGAAGCTCCCTATCGTAAAGTATATGACGGGGTTGTAACAGATGAGATTCATTATTTGGCAGCTGATGAAGAGGGTCGCTATACCATTGCCCAGGCGAATGAACCTTTAGATAAAAACAACCGTTTTGAACGTAAACAGGTTACCGGTCGTGCTGGAAGCATGCGTGATTTTGTGCTGATTCCGCCGGATCGGGTTGATTATATGGATATTTCACCAAAACAGGTTGTTTCGGTAGCGACATCGCTTATTCCGTTCCTTGAAAATGATGATGCCAACCGAGCTCTGATGGGAGCGAACATGCAACGTCAGGCAGTTCCGCTGCTGATTCCCAAAGCTCCGATTATCGGAACGGGAATGGAATGCAAGGCGGCTCATGATTCAGGCGTCTGTGTGATTGCTAAAAATGCCGGAATTGTTGAACGGGTTGAAGCTTCAGCCATCCATATTCGTACCGATGAGGGAGAATTAGACAAATATACCCTTTTGAAATTCAAACGCTCTAATCAGGGAACCTGTATGAACCATAAACCTTTGGTAGACAAGGGGCAACACATCGCGGCGGGAGAAATCATCGCAGATGGTCCTTCAACAGAAATGGGCGAACTGGCACTTGGCCGAAACATCCTCATCGGATTTATGACCTGGGAAGGTTATAATTATGAAGATGCCATGCTGATCAATGAAAAACTTCTCAAGGAAGATGTGTTTACATCGATACATGTTGAAGAATTTGAAGCAGAAGCACGGGAAACCAAGCTTGGACCAGAGGAAATTACACGAGATATTCCCAATGTCAGTGAAGATGCTTTAAAGAATCTGGATGAACGCGGCATTATTTTTGTCGGTGCAGAGGTTAAATCTGAAGATATTCTGGTTGGAAAGGTTACCCCTAAAGGGGAAACTGATCTTTCTGCTGAAGAAAAACTTTTAAGAGCAATATTTGGAGAAAAAGCTCGTGAAATACGGGATACTTCCTTAAAAGTTCCTCATGGAGAATCAGGAATTGTTTTGGATGTAAAAGTATTTTCTCGCGAAAATAAGGATGAAGATCTTAAACCAGGTGTCAATACATTGGTGCGAGTTCTTATTGCGGTAAAACGAAGAATATCAGTCGGCGATAAAATGGCTGGTCGTCATGGAAATAAAGGGGTTATTTCCCGAATCCTTCCTGAAGAAGATATGCCGTTTATGCCTGATGGCACACCATTGGAGATTTGTCTTAATCCGCTGGGGGTTCCGTCTCGTATGAATATCGGACAGGTTCTGGAAGTCCATTTGGGACTCGCGATGAGAACCATCGGCTGGCATATTGCCACCCCGGTTTTTGACCCTGCTAACGAAGATGATATCATGGAGTTGCTCGATCAGGCTGGTTTACCGCAAGATGGTAAGATTCAGCTTTATGATGGACGCAGCGGCGAACCTTTTGATAATCCGGTAACCGTCGGTTACATGTATATGCTTAAACTACATCATTTGGTTGATGATAAAATGCATGCCCGATCAACCGGACCATATTCTCTGGTTACGCAACAGCCTTTGGGTGGTAAAGCCCAATTTGGTGGACAGCGTTTTGGAGAAATGGAAGTTTGGGCACTGGAAGCCTATGGCGCAGCTCATACCCTACAGGAAATTATGACGATTAAATCGGATGATGTCGTGGGACGGGTTAAAGCTTATGAAGCCATTGTAAAAGGTGAAAACATTCCCCGACCAGGAATCCCAGAGTCATTTAAAGTATTGATAAAAGAATTACAAAGTTTAGCATTGGATGTTAACATCCTCAATGATCAAGAGGTGCTTAAACAGCTTGATGATGAAATGGATGAACGTGATCCATTGGAAGAATTGGCGATTGAAATTGGCAGCGCGGAAATTTCCGAAGCTGGCGATGATGTACGATTGGAAGATTCCTTCCAAATTAAAAGCATTGATGATACTGATGACGACTTATTTTAAGTTGAATAAATTTATAAAAGAAGGGAGCGAAGCCATTTGTTGAATGAGGAATTCACTTTAAAATCCATACAAATCGGATTGGCATCACCTGAAAAAATCAGAGAGTGGTCACGAGGGGAAGTAAAAAAACCGGAGACTATTAATTATAGAACCCTGAAACCAGAAAAAGAGGGGTTGTTTTGCGAGAAAATCTTTGGACCTCAGAAAGACTGGGAATGTAATTGTGGAAAATATAAACGTATTCGCCATAAGGGCATTGTCTGCGAAAACTGTGGTGTTGAGGTAACAAAATCAAAAGTAAGACGTGAACGAATGGGGCATATTGAATTAGCTTCGCCAGTTTCACATATTTGGTATTTCAAAGGAATCCCCAGTCGAATGGGTCTGATTCTAGAAATGTCACCAAGGAACTTAGAAAAAATCATTTATTTTGCAGCCTATGTTGTTACCGATCCTGGGGAAAGTAATTTTGAATACAAACAAATCCTCACAGAATCAGAGTACAAAGAAGCAAAAAAACAATTTGGAAACAAATTTACTGCTAATATTGGGGCTGAAGCCATTCAGGAATTATTGAAATTGGTTGACCTCGATCAAGAATCGGCAGTGCTCAAGGAAGAACTTAAAGGAAGCTCCGGACAGAAAAAAATTAGGATTGCCAGGCGTTTAGAAGCAGTCGAAGCTTTTCGAAATTCTAACAATCGTCCGGAATGGATGATTTTAGAAGCAATTCCGGTTATCCCACCAGAATTACGACCAATGGTACAACTTGATGGTGGGCGTTTTGCAACATCGGATTTAAATGACTTGTATCGACGCGTGATTAATCGTAATAATCGTCTTTTGAAACTTTTAGAATTGGATGCACCGGATATTATCGTTCAAAATGAAAAACGCATGCTTCAAGAAGCAGTGGATGCGCTCATTGATAATGGTCGCCGCGGTCGCGCGGTAACCGGTCCGGGAAACCGTCCATTTAAATCTTTAAGTGATATGCTAAAAGGAAAACAAGGACGTTTCCGTCAAAATCTTTTGGGAAAACGGGTTGATTATTCCGGGCGTTCTGTAATTGTTGTTGGACCAAACTTGAAAATGTACCAATGCGGGCTTCCTAAAGAAATGGCGATTGAACTATTCAAACCGTTTGTTATGAAGGAACTGGTTGGACGTAATCTATCCCAAAATATAAAAAGTGCAAAAAAAATGGTTGAAAAGCTCGACCCGGCAGTTTGGGATGTCTTGGAAGATGTTATTCAAGAGCATCCGGTTTTATTAAACCGAGCTCCGACCCTTCATCGATTGGGTATTCAAGCCTTCGAACCGGTTTTAGTAGAGGGCAGAGCGATGAAACTTCATCCTCTGGTTTGTACCGCCTACAATGCCGATTTTGATGGTGATCAAATGGCTGTTCATGTACCGTTATCAGTTGAAGCACAAGCAGAAGCACGTTTTCTAATGCTGGCTTCAAATAATATTCTTAAGCCACAAGACGGAACACCGGTTGTATCGCCGACTCAGGATATGATTCTGGGTACCTACTACATGACCATATATAAGGAAAATGTTAAAGGCACCGGAAGCGTGTTCAGAGATTTGGAAGAGATGGAAATGGCTTACTTCAATCATGAGGTTGAGCTGCATGCCCGGGTTAAAGTCCGAAGTACTAAAGAAATTGATGGCGAACAAATCACCCGATTAGTAGATGGGACCGTGGGACGATTCATTTTCAATACCATTATTCCACAGGAATTAGGCTTTGTGAAACGGGATACTTTAGAGGAAAAATTTGCTTTGGAAATTGATCGACAAGTGAATAAAAAAGTCCTAACTGAAATTGTTGATCGTTGCTATAAGAAATTCGGACCAACCGTAACATCTGAGGTTTTGGATGAAATAAAAGGTGTCGGCTTTAAATTTTCTACAAAAGGTGCCATTACAGTCGGAGTTTGTGACATGGTGGTTCCAGAGGATAAGGAAGAAATTTTATCGAGAGCCGATGATAAAATTGATGAAAATCTGACATTATATCGTCAAGGTTTTATCAGCGATGAAGAGCGTTATAACAATGTTATTGAAATTTGGAATAGCGCCACTGATGAGGTTACAGAGGCACTTTTAAATAATCTGGATGCCTGGAATCCAATCAATATGATGGCCGATTCCGGTGCCCGAGGTAGTAAGAATCAGATTCGTCAGTTAGCAGGTATGCGTGGTCTGATGGCCAATCCAACTGGTCGAATCATTGAATTACCAATTCGTTCAAACTTCCGTGAAGGTCTAAATGTTCTTGAATTCTTCTCGTCCACCCATGGTGCGCGAAAAGGACTTGCAGATACAGCCCTTCGTACAGCCGATTCAGGCTATTTGACACGACGTCTTGTTGATGTCAGTCAGGATGTAATTGTCCGTGAAGAAGATTGCGGAACAACTCGTGGATATGAAGTTTCTACAATTAATGATCATGGTGAGATTATTGAAACATTGGAAGAAAGACTCGTTGGCCGATACGCTTTTGAAGATGTCGTCCATCCTGAAACTGGTGAGATTCTTACCCCAGCCAATGAAATCATTACCAGTGAAATGACCGAAGCAATCATTAAGTCGGGAATTGAAAAAGTTCTAATTCGGGCAGTTTTCAATTGTCAATCAAAGCATGGCGTATGCAAAAAATGTTATGGTGTTGACTTAACCACTTGGAGACCGGTTGAAATTGGTGAAGCCGTGGGAATTATCGCAGCTCAATCAATCGGAGAGCCGGGTACTCAGTTAACCATGCGTACATTCCATACCGGGGGTGTTGCATCAGCTGAAGATATCACCCAGGGTCTTCCCCGTATTGAAGAACTTTTTGAAGCACGAAAACCAAAAGGGCAAGCCATTATTTCGGAAATTGATGGTCGCGTAGAAATTCAGGATACCCAAAAGAAGACTGAAGCGGTTATCACAGCAGCTGACGGCGAAATGAAAGTATATCTTATCCCTTATGGTTCACGGCTACGTGTCCATACCGGGGATAGAGTAGAAGCCGGGGATGAAATCACTGAAGGTTCCATAAATCCAAGTGATATTCTCAGAATACAGGGGATTGATCATGTTCAGCAATATCTACTCCAGGAAGTACAAAAAGTTTACCGTATGCAAGGGGTTCACATTGGCGATAAACATGTTGAATTGATTGTTCGCCAGATGTTAAGAAAAGTTAAAATTGAAAATCCTGGTGATACAAAACTTCTTTCCGGAAGCATGGTCGATATCTTTAACTTTGAAGAAGAAAACCGAATAGCAACGGAAGAAAATTTAGAAGTGGCAACAGCAACCCGCGAGTTATTGGGGATAACAAAAGCTTCATTAGCGACAGATTCATTCTTGTCGGCAGCATCATTCCAGGAAACTACCCGTGTTCTTACGGACGCCGCCATAAAGGGCAAAGTTGATCCGCTGGTTGGATTAAAAGAAAATGTGATCCTTGGACAACTGATACCAGCCGGTACCGGCGTCAAAAGATATGCTGATATTGAGTTGATCTATGAACGTGAAGAAGAAGAGACTGATGAAGTCTTTATAGCACCAGATGAAAGCGACGAGATGCTGGATATTGTTTTTGATGATGAGATTCTGGATGCTCACGTAGAAGAAACGCAAGAAGAAACAGATGAAGCAATTATCACGGATTTGGATATCTTTGATTTGGATTTTCTGACAAAAGAATAATTCTTGACATTTTGAGCTCAAACATATACAATTAATAGGCGTGTTTAAAGAGATACATAAACAGCAAGGAGAAGAAACGGTATGAATCAATTTGTTGATGTTTCAAAAGTAATTGGAATGAAACAAACCCTTAAGGCTGTGAAAGAAGAAAAAGCACTCAAAGTTGTTTTAGCAGAAGATACAGACGAAAGTATCAAAAAAAGCATTGTCGATTGTTGTAACGATCATAATGTACCGATAGAGCGGGTCGAAACCAAGGTAGGACTTGGAAAAGCCGGTGGTATTGACCGTGGCGCAGCCGTCATTGCAATAATTAAATAAAAGGGATTGGGAGTGTCTCTGCTGAGACACTCCCAATCCCTACATGAAGTCATTAATGACCTTAGCGGGTTATTGATATATTATTTTATAAAAGGAGGTGCAGGACTAAATGCCTACCATTAATCAGCTTGTGAAAAAAGGAAGAAAACGTCAGGAAGTTAAAACAAAAACTCCAGCGTTGAAAGCAAACCCTCAAAAAAGAGGTGTATGTACAGCAGTTAGAACATCCACACCAAAGAAACCAAACTCTGCATTAAGAAAAATTGCCAGAGTTCGTCTCGTAAACGGAATGGAAGTTACCGCGTATATCCCAGGAATCGGCCATAATTTGCAAGAACATAGTATTGTTCTTATCAAAGGCGGACGTGTTAAGGATTTACCAGGGGTTCGTTACAAAATTATCCGTGGTGCTCTCGATACCGCTGGTGTAGATGCTCGTAGACAAGCTCGATCCAAATATGGGGCTAAAAAGCCTAAAAAGTAGTAGTGCATAGTGCTGCATATTAAAGCGCTCGTAAAAGATCGAGACCAGATATATGTTAGAGACGCAATACGCACAACAACAATATGTTGGATGTCGAGTACCGATGAACATAAAAATAATGTTAAGGAGGGAAGTAAAGTGCCTAGAAAAGGACCTGTTCCAATAAGAGAAGTTTTACCTGATCCGATCTATGGAAGTATTGTTGTGACAAAATTAGTCAACAATATTATGTTAGATGGAAAAAAAGGGGTTGCCCAAAAAATTGTATATGATGCATTTACACAAGTAAATGAAAAAACCGGAAAAGATGCGCTGGAAGCGTTTGAAGAAGCTCTAGCTAATATTACTCCTGTTTTAGAAGTTAAAGCTCGCCGAGTAGGTGGTGCAACATATCAAGTTCCAATGGAAATAAGAACCGAACGAAAACAAGCTTTAGGTCTTCGTTGGTTAGTTAATTATTCCAGAAAACGATCAGAAAAAACAATGAAAGATCGTTTAGCTGGAGAAATCATGGATGCATTAAATAATAGTGGTGCAGCCGTTAAGAAGAAAGATGATACACACGCAATGGCAGAAGCAAATAAAGCTTTCGCACATTATCGTTGGTAGTCTTTATTCAAAATTTGAAATAAGAGAGGAAAGCATCTGTGTCAAGAAGTTATAGTTTAGAAAAAACAAGAAATATAGGTATTATGGCACATATTGATGCAGGAAAAACCACCACCACAGAAAGAATTCTGTTCTATTCCGGAAAAATTCACAAAATTGGAGAAACCCACGATGGTGGAGCTCAAATGGACTGGATGGAACAGGAACAGGAAAGAGGTATTACCATTACCTCAGCAGCAACAACATGTTTTTGGAAAGAAAATCGTATTAATATCATTGATACGCCAGGACACGTTGATTTTACCGTCGAAGTAGAACGTTCACTAAGAGTTCTTGATGGTGCTGTATCTGTATTTTGTGCAAAAGGTGGCGTTGAACCTCAATCAGAAACAGTATGGCGACAAGCCGATAAATATAATGTTCCAAGAATGGCATATGTCAATAAGATGGATATCACCGGAGCAGATTTTTATAATGTACTGGATATGATGGAGGATCGTTTAGGCGCGAATCCTGTTCCAATTCAATTACCTATCGGTAAAGAAGGCGATTTTATCGGAATTATCGACCTGATTCAAATGAATGCCGAAATCTATAAAGATGATTTAGGCGAAGTCATTGAGATTGTTGATATTCCAGAAGATATGGCAGAATTAGCTGCTGAATACCGTGAAAAAATGATCGAATCCATTTCGGATTACGATGAAGCGATTTTGGAGAAATTCCTTGAAGGCGAAAAAGTTGGTGTTGATCAAATTAAGGCCGCTATTCGTTTAGCAACATTGAATAATGAAATTGTTCCGGTTGTATGCGGTTCGTCCTATAAAAACAAAGGTGTTCAACCAATGTTGGATGCAATAGTTGACTTCATGCCATCACCATTGGATGTTCCTCCAATTACTGGAATTAATCCTAAAACTGAGAAAGAAGAAGTTCGACACGCAAGTGATGAAGAACCATTCTCAGCGTTGGCTTTCAAAATAATGACGGATCCATTTGTAGGCAAGCTTGCTTTTTTTAGAGTCTATTCAGGAACAATTAATTCCGGTTCTTATATTTTCAACTCTTCCAAAGGCAAAAGAGAACGTCTTGGACGTATTTTGCAAATGCATGCAAATCATCGGGAAGAGATTTCAACCGTTTATACCGGGGACATTGCAGCGGCAGTTGGTTTAAAAGACACAACCACAGGGGACACCCTTTGTGTGGATACAGCACCGATTGTGCTAGAATCCATGGTATTCCCGGAACCTGTAATCCATGTTGCTGTTGAACCAAAAACAAAAGCTGGTCAGGAAAAAATGAGTACAGCTTTAGCGAAACTGGCTGAAGAAGATCCAACATTCCGAATCAGAACTGACGAAGAAACAGGTCAGACGATTATTTCAGGTATGGGAGAACTTCACTTGGATGTTATTATTGATCGGATGCTTCGGGAATTCAAGGTCGAAGCCAATATTGGCGCTCCTCAGGTAGCTTATAAAGAATCCATTACCAAAGCGGTTGATGCTGAAGGTAAGTTTGCCCGTCAATCTGGTGGACGTGGTCAGTATGGACATTGTTTAATTCATATGGAACCAGTTGAACCAGGTACTGGATACGTCTTCGAAAACAAAACAGTTGGGGGTTCAATTCCAAAAGAATTTATTAACCCAATTAATCAGGGGATTGTCGAAGCAATGCGTAACGGTGTATTGGCTGGTTATCCGGTATTGGATTTAAAAGTAATTGTTTATGACGGATCTTATCATGATGTGGATTCATCGGAAATGGCATTTAAAGTTGCCGGATCGATGGCATTTAAAAATGGTATGAGAAAAGCTGATCCTGTAATACTGGAACCTATATTCGCTCTGGAAGTAGTAATTCCAGAAGAATACATGGGCGATGTTATCGGGGATATCAGTTCTCGACGAGGCCATATTGAAGGAATGGAAATGCGTGGTGGCGCTCAGATTGTCAAAGCGATGGTACCATTGTCAGAAATGTTTGGATATGCAACTGCATTAAGAAGTAAAACGCAGGGCCGTGGCCTTTCCACTATGCAATTCTCACATTATGAAGCAGTACCTAAAAGTGTTTCAGAAGAAATAATTGAAGGTCGAAAATAATAACGCAATTAATAAAATAAATTTTAAGGAGAAGAACAAATGGCAAAAGCAAAATTTGAAAGAAATAAGCCACATGTAAATGTTGGAACAATTGGACATGTCGATCATGGCAAGACAACATTAACAGCGGCAATTACATGTGTATTAAACAAACGATTTGGAACAGGGGAAGCGGTAGCATTCGAAAACATCGATAAAGCCCCAGAAGAAAGAGAACGTGGAATCACAATTTCAACAGCTCATGTTGAATATGAAACCCCAAATCGCCATTACGCCCATGTTGATTGCCCGGGCCATGCGGATTATGTAAAGAACATGATCACCGGTGCTGCCCAAATGGATGGAGCCATCCTGGTTGTTAGTGCTG
>NZ_RXYA01000011.1 GCF_008086595.1 Acetobacterium paludosum
TTTTAATCAAAAACACACTGGATGTTTCAATTTCATCCTATAAATATTACACCATTTCTAATTCGTGATTTCCAATTTTTTCAACGATCTGTACAAACTAATATTTTCGACTTTTTCACTGGTCCCGGACGTTTCGCTTGTCGCACTTTCTTAAGTCAATGTGAGGTTTTCCTGGCACTTAACTTATTGAGTTAAGAGGGTATCGTGTAAAACAAAAAAAGAACAGAAGCTTTGCAGATGGAGTTAAATCAGGCTCCACTGCAGAGCTTTTTCTTTCAAATCTTTCTTAAAAATTCTGTATATTTAGCACAAAAACATTGTCAATATATAACAAATATGTCACTAGCCCCGGTGCCAGGTTCCTCGGAGCTAGATACACTTAATTTAAAATTTTAAACTAAAAACATATGGCGCTTTTTTAGTTCCGGCTTCATCTGCTCAGCCCTTTTTCGATAATTGCACCGCAGTATCACGAGAATAAATAGTTTTGTCACACGGATTGTCACAGGTTGTATTATGATTTTAGGTTTGATACAATAAAACGATATTGAAAAATGAGAGGAAACTTACGCATGGAAAGAATGACTTCAAAAAAAAGTACCATTGGACTGCTGTTTGTAATGATGCTTTTTTCATTAATTTTTTCGACCGGCGTTTTTGCTGCCGATGTGCAGGTCGGTGACGATACCACGATTGGAAATATTGTTGAAACGGATGCGGCAATAGCAACCCCAACAACGACAACAGCCGTCGGCGTTGAATACCGGGGTCATGTTCAGGATTATGGTGATTATCCCACCAATGGAACCTGGGTTCAGGGCGATGGTCAGCTCGGAACAACCGGCGAAAGCAAGCGAATTGAAGGTTTTAATATTGAACTGACCGGTGGCACGGCGATTCCCGCCGGCGCCAG
This sequence comes from Acetobacterium paludosum, assembly GCF_008086595.1. Classification (GTDB taxonomy): domain Bacteria; phylum Bacillota; class Clostridia; order Eubacteriales; family Eubacteriaceae; genus Acetobacterium; species Acetobacterium paludosum. Next base: position 914 of record NZ_RXYA01000011.1, read on the forward strand.
CATTCGTTACAATGTGCATATCGAGAATGAAGGCTGGCAGAATGATCCGGACAATTTAACGGATACCGCCAACTGGAAAGCCAACGGCGAATTTGCCGGCTCAAGGGCAAAAAGTCAGCGTGTTGAAGCGATTGAAATCGTTTTGGTCGGCGCTGATGGCAAACCCCTGCCGGGTTATTCGGTACAATATCTGGTCCATGGCGAAAACTACGGCTGGACCCAGGGCTGGAAAGCTGACGGCGCCATTGCCGGAACAACTCACCTGTGCTTGCGGCTCGAAGCGATCCAGATTAAAATTGTCAAAGACGCCGCAACCGCTTATAATACCGCCGGAACCTACGGCCCCCAAACAGGTACCGAAGACGTCAAGAATGACGTAACGGTTGGCGCCGACGGTGTGACCCTTCAGAACTTTCACATCAAAGGCGATCTGATTATTGCTAAAGAAGTCGGAGCGGGAACGGTTAACTTGAACAATGTTACTGTGGATGGCAACACCTATGTTCGCGGCGGCGGCCCCAACAGTATCCACATCAACGGTGGTAGCTACAACAACATTGTCGTGGAAAAAACGGCTTCCGGTAATGTGCGGATTGTGGCAACCGATGCAACGGGCTTAGCCGTCGTCATTTCGGAAGATACCCAAGGACAGGACATTATTCTGGAGGGCGCCTTTAACAGTGTTGATATCAAAGCACCGGATGTCAATGTTTCGACGCAGGGTGACACTGCGATTAAAGAAATGAACGTGGCAGCCGGGGCAACGGGAAGTGAAATAACGCTGGATTCTAAAACAACAGTGGCTCACATGGTGTTTGATGAAGCAACGAATGTCAAAGGACAGGGAACCATTGAAAATGCGGATGTCAATGTTAACAATGTGACCTATGATAAAGCACCGGTACAACAGAAAATCGCACCGACGGTGACGGTTCCGCCGGCAACAAAAAACACGGCAACAATTACAGTCGTCCCGGTCACTGGTGTTACGGTCAACAGCGAGAATAACGCAACCACCGTCGCCGTTGACAATAGTCCATTGCAGATGAGTACGGTGATTACACCATCCGATGCAACAAATAAAAGAATTGTCTGGTCCGTTACAAATGAGACCGGGGAAGCAACGATTAGCGCCAACGGGTTGTTAACGGGAACAAAGGCTGGCAACGTGACTGTTACTGCTACCAATCCCTCTTCCGGGATTGCGGCATCAAAAGAAATAGCCGTCATTTCTCAGGAGTATGTGTCGGCAGATGACATTACGATCCCAGATCCGGCAAAGACCGAAATTTCGGGGGTAACCATAACAAAAGCGGATGGAAAAGTGAATTTTATTAATCAGCTTACGGTGGATTCAAATGGAAACGTAACCGGTGCTGCGAAAACGCAATTAGACAGCCAGACGGCTGGAATCGGTGGAGATGCCACTAAAGGTTATGTGGGATATACTGTTAACGCACCGGCTAAGGGTGAGTTAACTAAAATCGTTGCTTACACGCGAAATGATGGAGAAGCGGTTTACAGCGTCACAGATGTTCAAAACAATCATGGCTCTTCCGACGCGAAAGGCGATGCCATTCTTTATCAGTCGATCGCTGAAAAGAATGGCTCGGACTGGAAACCTTGCCTCTTAACGGGAAAGACTCAAAAAATATTATGGTATTATGCGGATGGCACAATTAGAGCGACATATTGGAATGTATCCTCGGTAGTGTCTGGAAATATTGCACGGGATAGCGCCAATACCGGTGGAGAGCTAATATCAACGGTTGCAGATAATACGGTGAACTTTACTGCGGGCGAAATCAAATGGTATTCCGCCAATTCAGGATTGGGAACCGTTGCTGGAAACCGCGTAGGGGTGAAAATTACAGCACCGGAAGGATTCAATCCTGAATTCTCGGATGTGGCGATTGATAATCACGGATATCATTGGTCTGATTTGGCAGGAGACCAGAATTATTTCTACTGGTATCCATTGGTAACGGCTGAAAACAAAACATTTTCAGCAACTGTCGATTGGAGTGCAAGTGCAATTCAGGTATTCACAGTCAATACAACGGGGACAACCCTGGAAACAGTGCCAACGGTGCCAATCCTGTCCACGGCAACGGTTGGAGAAACTACTCTGCCGGATAACGATACCCATAAATGGGCGGAAAAATATGACCATTCGATTTGGCAGGCTACAGCAAATAACTCAAACAGCTTGGATTTAACCGGGACCTTGGATACTGTGTCTGATGATACAAAGGCAGTTGGCACCGAGGAATCGCACTTGCTGATATTTTCCATCAGACCTCCGGCTGGAGTGACCCCGGATGGGAAGACAACCCTTAAAATCACAGGAATGATAAACGATGCGGCAGTTGAAGAAACCAGCTGCACGGGGAGTGATTTTTCAATGGGTTTAGGTAAATTAGTGGTCTGGGGTATTAAAGCAGGTGAAACCAAACTTATTATTAATGTGGACTGGGATGGTACAGGAACAAAATACAGCGAAGGAACATATACCGTAAATCTTGCTGGTTTGACTCTGAATACCGGCTCTTATAGCGGACCTTATTTGGATCAGGCTAGTAATTCTTTCTATGCCAACGGCATGCCGGTTAGGATTTCAGCGGTGCAGGAAGATAAATACGCCACCGTCATCACCTGGAAGGGTGGTTCTGTGACGCTTCCAGATGTCTATCGTTTAGCTGTAACTGATGGAGCAGCTAATACTGATGGGAAAAAGTACAGCATTTTTGGCGGCGCAAAGGATGGTGCTGTCGATACCAGTTCGATCAGCATGAACGGCGGGACGGTGGATACAATCTATGGAGGCGGCTACGGAACATCACTTGATAAGTCGGCAGATGTTACTTCTTTTGCGGCCATGGATATTAATGGTGGGACAGTTACGAATTGCGTTTATGGTGGGGCAAAATTATATGGGGTGACCAATGCAGCCACGGTAATAATCGGTAATGGCGTGGTTAATTCAATCTGCGGTGGGGGTGAAGCATCTTTGTCAAATACGGATCCGACACAGTCCACCGGAACACTTTCAGGTGTTTTAGATTACTATAAAGGAACGACTACGTCTGCGGCTGATGTCACCGGAAACTACACCAAATCAGCGGGAATTATAGTAACCGGGGGAACCCTTGAGACGGCGATTTATGGCGGCGGTCAGGGCTACGGCATTGTCGATCAGACATCTATCGAAATCGATGGCGGGTCGGTCAACAATGTGTGTGCCGGGGGCATTCACGGCTTGACCAAAATGGCGACTGTTCTGTTCAACGGCGGTACTGTCGAGGGACAGGTTTACGGGGTCAACAGCGGCTACGTCGGAGAACTTTCCTTCAATTTTAATAACGCCGCGATTCAAAATTTTAGGGTCGGAAATCTTTACGCAACCGGAAGCGAGGTTGATGCCGCAGAGGTTTTAGGGACAACGACCATTGGTGGTCAGCTGCCAGCTAATTCCTATGTTGGGGGAAATATCCTGGGAGACTTGAATCTCAGCGATGCAACAGGCACGCTTGTTGGAACCAATCCACAAGACACTAACGGTACGTTGACTATTCCGCTGGTGAAGATCTGGACCATTGGCAGCGGAGCCACCCTGTCGATACCGGCGGGGAGCACGTTAATAAATAATGGAACCTTAAAAAACGATGGAACACTGACAAACAATGGAACACTGACTGGCGAAGTGATATGATTATCTGGAGCTAGGTACCCATAACTTATTGTGAGGCACTCAAACAAAAAAAGACGATTCGAGTTTTACGGAACTTGGATCGTCTTTTCTCTTTAGTAAGCGGAAGGGGCCTATTATATTGAGCTTGAGTATCACGAGAATAAATAGTTTTGTCACACGGACTGCCACAGGTTGTTTAATGATTTTAGGTTTGATACAATAAAACAATATTGAAAAATGAGAGGAAACTTAGGCATGAAAAGAATTACTGGAAAGAGAGTATCCCCCGTCGGACTGTTGTTTGCGATCCTTTTGGTTTCAATGTTTTTTTCAGCAGGTGTTTTTGCCGCTGACGTACAGGTTAATGGCGATGCAACGGTTGGAAATGTAATTGAAACGGATGCCGCAACATCGGGCACAACAACAACGACCAGTGTTATGGGAGTTGATTACCGGGGCCATATCCAGGACATCGGCAATTATCCCGATAATGACGTAGTCTGGGTTCAGGGACCGGATCAGCTGGGAACAACCGGCGAATGCAAACGACTCGAAGGATTCTGGATCAAGCTGACCGGCGGCACGGCGATTCCCGCCGGCGCCAGCATTCGTTACAATGTTCATATTGAGAATGAAGGCTGGCTGAATGATCCGGATAATCTGACGGATACCTCCAAATGGACAGCTAACGGCGAATTTGCCGGATCAACGGCTAAAAGCCAGCGTGTTGAAGCGATTGAAATCGTTTTGGTCGGCGCTGATGGCAAAACCCTGCCCGGCTATTCCGTCCAATATCTGGTTCATGGCGAAGACTATGGCTGGTCCCAGGGCTGGAAAGCTGACGGCGCCATTGCCGGAACGACCGGACACAGCCTGCGTCTGGAAGCCATCCAGATCAAAATCGTTCAGGTGGCCGCAACGGCTTATGACAAAGCCGGCACCTACGGACCGGAAACCGGAACGGAAGTGGTCAACAATAACGTCACCGTTGATGCCGATGGCGTGACCCTTCAGAATCTCCATATTAAAGGCGATCTGACGATCAGCGAAAAGGTTGGCGATGGAACCGTAAATCTGAACAACGTGACGGTCGACGGTCAAACCCATGTCCGCGGTGGTGGTGAACATAGTATTCACATCAATGGCGGCAGCTATAATAATATAACCGTGGAAAAAACTGCTTCTGGAAATGTTCGGATTGTGGCAACCGATGCGGCCGGTGCGGATGTTGTCATCTCCGATAATGCCGAAGGTCAGGACATCATTCTGGAAGGCAGCTTCGACAGTGTGACAATTCAAGCACCGGATGTCAGTGTGAAGACCCAGGGGGATACCACTGTCAAGGATATGTCAGTTGGAACGGAAGCAACTGGTTGCGAGATTAATCTGGACACCAAAACAAAGGTTGGAAACATGGTCCTTGACAGCGGGGCGGATATTAAAGGAAAAGGCACGATTGCCAATGCCAATGTCAATGCCGACGGGGTAAAATTTGAACAGGCGCCGGACAAACAAACTGTGGATCCGAAGGTAGTGACACAACCGGTAGTGACGCCAGTCAACCCACCAAGTAGTGGCGGAAGCAGTGACAGCGGATATTATTCGATACCATTGACTTCAATCGGTGCGATATCAGGGACACCCTGTGCCGGAAATCTATTAACCGCAGGTACCCTATTGCCAGCCGGTGCGACAGTCACGTATCAGTGGAAACAATCGGCAGACGGGGTCACTTATATGGATATCCCTGGCGCAACGTCCAGTACCTATGCAGTGGATTACGCATATGCGGATAAATACATAAAAGTTGCGGCAACCGGAACTGGCTATTATTATGGGACGGTGACAAGTGATGCCACGGAGAAAGTTGTCAGAATCGAGGCGGGGTTAATCAATTACGATGATAGTTCGGCCCTAGGCAGCGTTTCGCAGACAGTCACGCTGACGGGTTCGACGTTTGCGGATGCAGCCGCGAGTGAGAATTTAAAAAACTGGTCGATTAATACCGGCACCACTAATCTTCAGGTGTCAAAAATCACACGAACAGGCGACCAGATGGTTACAATCGATTATACGATGAAGGTACCGGGTCAAGGAACTGGTGCTGGGACGCTCTCGGTTCAGGCAAAGGCAGCTGCTGTTATGAGTGGTGTTGAAAGTAATACATCAGGTTTTAGTATAGCCCAACCATTACCACTGATCGGGATCGGTGCGATCACCGGGACGCCTCAGGTTGGTGAAGTCTTAAGTGCGGGTCCACCAGATCCACTGAGTGCAAGATTTTCTTTACAATGGCAAATTTGCAATACGACAGATGGCACGTATACCAATATTAATCAGGCGCAGGGCGGTCAATATACGCCGGTTGCAGCGGATGTGGGCAAATTTATCAGAGTGACAGCGGCCGATGCGAATGACACCGTTGCAAGTCAACCCGTCGGACCGATCATCGCCAGGGAAGAGCCCAAAGCCATAAAGAGTGTGGCAGACAAAAACATAACCGTCCTGAATCAAACCGATCTAAATGGGGCCAAAGCGGCTCTTGGCACGGGAATAACGGTCATCCTTGCAGATGACAGCACGGCCGTTGTGCCGATCAGCTGGAACGAACCAACAACGACTGCTTATGACGGGACAAAACCAGGGACTTATGAATTTACAAGCACCTTTGGCACGTTGCCGATTGGGGTGACGAACGATAATAATGTTGCTGCACCAAAAGCAACGGTCAGGGTCAATACCGTCCAGACGATCAAAAGCGCAGGCAATGTGACTGGTCAGGTTTCATACGGAACCGATCTGAGTGGGGCAACGGTTGCGCTTGGCAGTCAAGTACAGGTAACCCTTGCAGATGATACCACCACCATGCTGCCGGTTACCTGGAGCGACACCACGACTCCGTCCTATGTCGGGACAAAACCGGGGACTTATGAATTTACCGGGACCTTCGGTACGTTGCCGGCTGGGGTGACGTATGATGACAAGCAGGTTGCCGCACCAAAAGGGATCATAACAGTCAGCGGGACAAAGAATATTAAGAGTGTCGCAAGCATCACCAAAACGATAGGAAATGGAGGAGATCTTTCATTTGCTCAGTTTATGCTTGGTTCAACCTTTAATGTCACGCTGGATGATGACAGCGTCGTCAATATCACCAATATGGCTGTCACATGGGAATGCGCAACAACATACAATGGTTTAATCCCGGGGCCATACACCTTCACAGGAACCTTTACCAGCTTGCCGGTAGGGATCACCAACAGCCAAGTGATTAAAGCGATAGCAACCGTGACGGTTGCAGACCCGCTGATCGCCGCCAATCCCGGTGACTATGTCAGATTCATCGACACGCACAGCGGAAATATCTTCTGCAGTCAGGTAACCTCAATCAATCTGGTTGGTTTACCGCCGGCAGCCAGCGAGTATCTATTTAAAGTATTCCATCCCGCCGATTTAATGGTTGCATCAGAAGCGACATTAACGGTACCCGTGACAGCATCCGACAGTATTATTAGAATAACAGATGTTGCAACAGGCGAGATCGGCTATGCGCCGACAGCAGCTGGGGAACTCAGTTCCGTACCGGTTCTGACCACCGCGGCCGGAAATGTTACAGTGACTATGCCTGCCAGTAATGGCACTTATATTATCGAAGAATTTTCGAAAGACAATATAAAAACGGCTTCAGGCACAAGCTTACTGGTCCATGCGAGCGGAGCCGGCAGTATGGTACGAATAACGGATATCACAACCGGAGCAACTGGGTATGCACCGGTAGCCGGTGGGAATTTAAGACCAACTGTTAATGCTGAAAATGCATTGGAGGAGACTTTTATCGAGGCAGCAACAGTTAATTTGACCGTTCCGATCAGTGGCGGGAAGTATATGGTGGAAGAAATAGCACCACAGAATGCCATCATTATTAACTGACGGTGTCTGTGCTCTCCGGAGCTAGGTCGTATCATATAGCGGGTGCGAATCCCGTCGGGTAAGGTAGACCATACCTACCCGTAGTTAGCCTTGGAGCTTATAGTTGAGGCATTCAGACAAAAAGAGAGACGATTCGGGTTCTGCGGAACACGGATCGTCTCTCTTTTCTTCAAACCTCTTGTGGTTAGAGACGGAAATTAAGGGTAAACAAATTCTAAACCTGATTTTTTGCGAAGCTGAAGATTGTGCCAGGCAATTGCTGGAAAGGAAATAAAAACAATGAAAAAACAAATTAAGAACAATGTGAGCTGGGTCGGAAAAGTTGATTGGGAGCTGAAGCAGTTTCACGGAAATGAATTTTCAACCAATCATGGCTCCACCTACAACGCCTATTTGATTCAGGAAGAGAAGACTGTTTTGATCGACACGGTTTGGAGGCCCTATGATAAAGAATTTGTGGCGAATCTAGCAAAAGAGATTGATTTGAGTACCATCGATTTTGTTGTGGCCAATCATGGGGAAGTGGACCACAGCGGCTCATTGCCGGAATTGCTGGAGCGAATTCCCGAGGTGCCGATTTATTGTACCCAAAATGCCGTCAAATCGTTAACGGGCCAATATCACAAGGACTGGAATTTTAAAGTGGTCAAGACCGGTGATAAGCTGGCTGTAGGCAATGGCAAGGAATTGATCTTTGTTGAAATGCGCATGCTCCATTGGCCGGACAGCATGGCGACATATTTAACCGGCGATAATATTTTATTCAGCAATGATGCTTTTGGTCAGCATTATGCAACCGAGATGCTGTTCAACAATTTGGTGGATCAATGTGATTTGTATAAAGAGGCGATAAAATACTATGCCAATATTCTGACCCCGTTCAGTCATATTCTGCAAAAAAAACTGGATGAAATTATCGCTCTTAATTTGCCAATTGACATCATTGCCACCAGCCACGGCGTTATCTGGCAGGATAATCCCATGCAGATTGTTGAAAAATATGCCCAGTGGGCCGGGGATTATCAGGAAAATCAGATTACCGTTATTTATGATACCATGTGGAACGGAACGAAAACGTTGGCTGAAAAAATTGCCCAAGGGATCCATGCTGAAGATCCCGCGGTTGAAGTGAAAGTATTCAACCTCTCCAAGAGTGATGAGAATGATCTGATCACGGAGGTTTTTAAATCGAAGACGGTGCTGATCGGGTCGCCAACCATCGGCGGCAGTATTCTGCACTCCATCGCCGGCTTTGTTCATCTAATGAAGGAACTGAAGTTTAAAAATAAGAAAGCAGCCAGCTTTGGTTGCTATGGGTGGAGCGGTGAGTCAACCAAGGTCCTGAATGAATGGCTGACTGAAGCCGGTTTCGAGATCATCGGTGAAGGACTGAGAAATCAGTGGAATCCCAATCTCGATCAACAGGAAGCCGCCGCGGCATTTGGCAAAATGATTGCCAAAGCCTAGCGCCGGGGGTTGGGTACAATTGAATGAACATCATCGCCCGCAACGTTGGTGCAAAAACAGACGCAAACGGGCGATCATGGATCGCCCCTACGGGTTAGAATATCGGGGCATGGTAGAATTAACGAGTAAAAATCGGTTGACCGTTTAGGTCTGCTGTGTAAATTTTACGGCTTCAATCATGTCGTTGAGTTGGGTGATGGTCTCGGCTTGCGAAAGGACGTAATCACTTTTCGGCAGATACTTGAAAAAATCGTCAAACAGCTCGATGATGCTTTTTTCTTTGAGTTCGATGGCTTTGAAAATAACCTCTTCGGCATCGTCGTAATGCAGAACCAGGCGAATGGCATCATCGGTCTGCAAAATTTCGAAAAATCCATAATTTGCTTTCAACTTATCGGACATGGCGTAGGCCGTGATCACACCGTTTACGAGATCATCCCTGGTTTTTTCCAGAAACATCAAGCCTTCTTCCCGGGTAAACGGATGACACATATCAGGGGGAAAGAAAATACATTGGCCAAAGACAAAGCCGCGGAGATAATCCAATGAAAAATAGGTGGTGATAGCAGACTTGTCTTTTTGATACTGGGCATAAGTGGATATGATGGCCTCCAGCAAAAATTCATAGTGCGGCAGCTGTTTATTGGCCTTGGATTCAATCAGCTCTTTGGTAAAATAGACACCGATGGCCGGCAGAGCATTCATAAATTGTTTCGGCACTCGGACCTGGTCCAGCCCGAAAATTTCGTATAAATTCCGGCTCTCAATAATAAATGAATCGGTCGTTTCCAGCAGACTGGAAAAATCATCGCCATAGAGTTCATGAATGTCAGGATTGTCATACACAATCAGCCGTTTAAAATCGGATGAAAGGGTCAGGGTCCGGTCTGAGGTTAGAATATAGTAAGGAAACAGGGCACTATGTTCAAGCTCCCCACTTTCAGAATAATAGAGATAGTTGGACTGGTAGGCCACGTTTTTTAAAACCGAAATTGAAATGACGGATTTCAGTGTCGTCAGGTAGTGCGCGGTCGTCGAACCTTCGCTGGCTTTGGGCAGGTGAATGACATCTTCTAAAACAAGGTGTTTTTTATTGCCGATCATTCGCTGAAAAATATGGTTGTAAACGGGCTCTTTTTCACCGCGGATAAACATCTGGAGATGGGGATGATCGTTAGTGAACAGCTCCCGGTCGATGGCATTGCAGATGGTTCTCAGGACGGCGGCTTCGTTGGTTATAATGGTGTGGGTGACAGCATCGTTATTGTCGCTGTGGGGCGTTTCATTTTTGGACATTTCTTTGGAAAACTGGATGCCCTGTTCGGTCAGTTCCGTGATCGTTTCAATCAGGGCGATGATTTTTTTTCGGTTATCAACGCATTGGGCGCCCCATTTTTCAATTTCATACAGCTCAAGCAGTATTTCTTTTTCAGCCGATGACAACCGCAGCGCGACACACAATTTTCCGAAGAATTCTTTTGTAGGCAAACGTTCCCCGGATTTGATCCGCTGGAGGGTGGTGCGGTCTAAATTTCCGATTTTGGCTAAAGACTGTATCGTTTCACCGCTTTCATCAATCAGGCTTTTAATTTCTTCACTGAATTTTGTCATAGCATGCTCCTCTATCCGTTTTGACCAGTTTTTCAAATCAATTACGCAATGTTCTGGCATTATCTTTTTCTGATTATAACACATTTTATTTTTTTAGGATAATGATACTCGAAATAAAAAGACCGAAGCGACGGTTGTCGCTTCGGTCTTTTTTTCTGGGTTGAAATGCTTTGCTAAATGTTTCGGTGCTTAGTAACGGTCGGCTGGTTTTATCTCAGCTGAAACTGGTTAATCTGCTCTTTTAACATAATGGCTTGACCGGACAGTTCTTCACTGGCGGCAGCGCTTTGTTCAGCTGTGGCGGAGTTCTGCTGAACCACTTGAGCAACCTGTTCAACCCCCATGTTGATCTGGGCAATTCCGGTGGCCTGTTCATTGGAAGAGGTGGCAATATTGCCAATCAGACTGGCAACTTGGCCAATACCGGTGACGATTTCATCCAGTGCTCCGGCAGTTTGATCGGCAATCTTGGTACCTTCCTGAACTTTACTGATCGAACCTTCGATTAATCCGGTTGTTTCTTTGGCGGCGTCGGCACTGCGGGCGGCCAGCGTTCGGACTTCCTCGGCAACGACAGCAAATCCTTTGCCATGCTGCCCGGCTCGAGCGGCTTCTACCGCGGCATTGAGGGCTAAAATATTGGTTTGGAAGGCAATATCGTCAATCACCTTAATGATTTTGGAAATATCGGCGGAAGACTTATTAATTTCGACCATGGATTGCTGCATTTCCGTCATCTGATGATTGCCATTTTTAGCATTTTCCATGACATCCGTAGCCAATTCTCGGGCTTTGTTCGCATCAACGGCATTGTTTTTGGTTTGATCGGCAATTTCCGCGATGGACGCGGTTAATTCCTGAATCGAACTGGCCTGCTCGGTGGAACCCTGAGCCAGCGACTGACTGCTGTCGGATACCTGATTGGCCCCAACATTAACCTGCTCAGCGGCATTGCTGATATCCCCTAATAGGGAATTCAGTTTTAAAATAATCGCGTTAAGGGCAATGGAAATGGTGTTGAAATCGCCTGGATAAGCCCGGACTTCTTCAATGTTGAGATTGCCATTGCCAATTTCTTCAGTGACTGCCGAAATTTCGGTCACAACGGTTCTAAAACGACTCCCCATCGTATTGACAGAGGATTTCAATTCGTCGAAACTGCCTTGATAAGAACCGTCCACGGAGACGTTCAAGTTTCCTTCGGACACGGCATTCATGACTGATACGACTTCGGCTAAAGGCTTGGAAATTTTTTCGAGAATGCCATTCATACCTTTAATCAGCTTCTGCCAGGAGCCATCAAACTTTGTTTCATCGGCCCGGGTATTCAATTCGCCTTTAATGGCTGCTCGTGTAAGCAGGGTGGCATCTTCGATGAGCTCGCCAATTGAATCTTTTACGCCGACCAGATTTGTTTCAATAGTCATAAACTGCTCGTGGGTTTCATTGGTGTATTCATTGGGGTCCTGAATATCAGTATTAAAATTCAGGTCCCCAGCTGATAGTTTTCCTAAATTTTCTTCTAAACGAATAACTTCTTTTTTCGTGTAATGGGCAACACTTTCGAAAGGTGTCGTATCATGAGATGTTTCAAGGAAACCGATGGTTTCGCCGCTTTTATTGATAACCGGCGTTGTGTCCATGCGATAGTAGCGGTCTCTGAATTCAAAGGGATACTCAATTCTGCCGCTTTTTTTTGAGGCGGTTACGCCGCAATTTTCAGTGTTGCACATCTGTAAATTACAGTCGGAACAGCTTCGGCCATACATATCTTCCCGGTGTTCAGCCGTTCCGGTTTTCTTCATCAAATCGCCCAGGGCTTTATTGAGAAAGGTAATCTTTGAATCATTATTCACGACGGTGACACGGTAAGGCATCGCATCAAGGATGGCCTGAAAGAAATCTCTTTTATTGGAGATTGTTTCGATGGCCCGATTGACCTGGGCAATGGCGATTTTGTAATCGCCGTTGAAATCATTTTCCCGGCTCTTGTTAAGATAATCTTCTTGCTCAGCAAGTTCTGGCATCATCACCAGATAATCGCGAACGTTTACCATTGATTGCTGTAAGCTCAGCAGGCTGTTTCCCATCAGATCGGCTTTCGATATTGGACTGATGACCTGGGATAGATCGCCTTCCGCGATCTTTTTGGCAATGTCGGCCTGGACTCTCATGGTCGCTGCAATTTCAGACAAAGCAAAACCTAATTCTCCCAACTGATCTTGCGATTTTTCAACGTCGAACGCCGCTTCAATTTCACCATCGGCAAGATAATGGGCAACTTTTGTAAGTCTGGATATTTTGTTGGAGGCATCCTTCATTCCCAGGACAATTACGCCAATGATCAGAACTAATCCGATGGCATAGCTGAGGACCTGATTGTTCGGGCCCACAAACACCATTGAAAAGCCGACGGTTACTAAAAAAATCAAAGCAACAGGCAGAACAACCGTGATCAGGATCTTCGACAACAAACTTTTTTCATGCTTCATTCGTTTCTCCTCTTTAATTTTCTATATAAATACGATTAAATCATATTGTTGTTTCTTCCTCACCACTTTTCCCTGAAAGATTATACCGCTGATCTACCTTTACATAGATGCTGTTACTCTTCACAGCAGGGGTATTCAATCAAATCTGTTTATTTATGTACAACATTATATATGATGCGTTTAGTAAACACAATCTTATTTTTTGTTTTGTAAATACAGTCACAAAATAGCATATTTGTGGTATATCTTTATTTCATGGTAGAACCCCACCCTGTCGCAAGTAAAACATTGCCAAAACACCTAAGAAGGTGTAAAATTTACCATAAATAGGTTCTTAATAAAATCCTATGTTGTCAAAATTATCAAAAATTATAAACGGAGGATTTAAATGTGAAAAAAATTACAGTTAGTATTTTATCATCAATGTTGATGTTTTCAATGATCTTTTCAACAAGTGCTTTTGCTGCTGCTGATGAAACTCAAACATCGGCAGTAGCTTCGGGAATACTCACGAATGGGGTAGCAACTGAAGCCACCAGTAATATGGGGGTTCAATATCGTGCCCATATTCAGGATGTTGGGGATTACCCAACAGACGGCACCTGGGTTATCGGACCAACGCAAATAGGTACACCGGGCCTAAGTAGAAGAATTGAAGGGGTAGAACTTCAGTTGACTGGAGATATTCCGGCCGGCGCCAAAATTGTTTATAATCTTCATGTTCAGGATTATGGCTGGCTGGGGAATATCGATGACCCAACTACCTGGCAGGAAGGTCCTAATTTTGCTGGCACAAGAGCTGAAAGAAAGCGTATTGAAGCGATTCAGATTGAATTGCTTTATGCTGATGGCACCAAGCTGGATGGCTATAGTGTGCAATACAGCGGACATGTTGAAAATATTGGAGATGTAGCTGCGGTTGCCGACGGTCAAAAGCTCGGTACGGTAGGTGCTAGCCAACGGTTAGAGTGCTTAAAAGTTCAGATTGTCCAGACAACCAGCTTAGCAGCTTATAATACCGCCTTGGCGGCGGTAAAAGAAGCGGATTATACAACGGCTTCCTGGTCTGCTTATCAGAAAGTGGTAACTGCCAATGTTGTCTCGCTGGCAAATACTCAGGCGAAGGTTGATGTTGCCACGGCGGCAATTACGGCCGCGCAGAAAGATCTGGTTAAATTATCGAACCTGACAGCATACAATAAAGCAACCGCGGCCATAACAGAAGATCAGGTTAAATCGGGTTGGACGGCATATAAAGCGGTTTTAGATGCCAATGTGGTAACCAATCAGAATACTCAAAAAGCAGTGGATGATGCAACGGCAAAAATTGTAGCCGCGCAGAAAAGCCTTGATTTGTATGCCGAAATGACGGAGTTTAATAAGGCCATCAACTTATATGTAACATATGGTGCGGATGCCGCCAATGCTCCTTATACAGAGGCGACATGGAATACCTACACGACGCAGTGCGAATTATACGGAACCCTTAAAGATGACGTATGGGTGTATGATGTTATTTCGAAAAACAGTACCCAGGCAACTGTTGATGCCGCAACAACCTATATCAACAGTGCGGTCGCTAAATTGGTGAAGACCACTGATTTAACGGCATTCAATGCAGCAAAGATGATTAAAATAACCGATGGGCCTTACACTACCGCTTCGTTTGATACTTATTCCAAGGATCCGGTGGTCGTCTATCTTAATGGCCTGACATCGAATGCCCTGAAAAGTTCGACTCAGGCAGTGGTTGATAGTTATACCGATACCATCATCAGCCTGCAAAAGAAAATACTGGTATTGGGTTCAGATATTAGCAAATACAATGAAGCGCTTGCGCTGGTAAAACAGGCTGATTACACGACGGTTTCCTGGTCAACTTACCAGACCGTGGTTTCGACCAATACGGTTACGGCCAACAATGCCCAGGCCGTGGTTGATGCCGCAACGGCCACCGTTTTAACGGCTCAAAATAATCTGATTTATTCAGCCGCCTATGTGGTAGCAAAGGGAAATATCAACAGCGCAAGTTTTGAAGTACAAAGCGTTAATGATAATATTCTAACACGTGCCAAAGAATTGATGACGGCGAATGAACTGGATACCAGCAAGTATCTAATTACCTTTACCCGTGTCGATACAACCGGCACCGCTGTTATTAATCCGACAACAGGTCTGATTACCAATGTCGGAACCGGCACCGCGACGGTAACCTTTACCATCACACCGGTTGATGGTTCGGCAGCAGCAACGACCGCAAATGTGGTATTGGTGCTGAGCTGATTCAAAATGAAAGCTAGTCTCTATGAATATGGGTGCCCGCCCCTACGGTCATTATCAATCATATTTTGTAGGGGCGATTATTAATCGCCGGTGGACGCACGAACAAATAATATAGCAGTACCAAAAAAAGATCAGTGAAAACTGGTCTTTTTTCGTTATTGCCGGCAGCAACGAAAATATACGACAGATAGAGAAAACGGAATATTGGTAAACCGTTGCAAAAAGCTAAAGAAAAGTGTAAAATTGACGATATAAATATTGATCATATAAATTGTTTGGAAATTGCTGATAATGAGAAATCTACAAAAAATAGATGATTCAGAATTAAAGAAAAAGAAAAAGAAGGAGAGGAACTTTATCATGAAAAAATCGGTTACTTCGATTTTAGTGGCGTTTTTTTTGTTTTCGATAGTGTTGCCAACGAGTGCATGGGCACAAATGGAACAAGTAGCCACCGCATCAACAATAGGGGTTGAATATCGAGGGCATGTGCAAGATTATGGCGATAGCCCAACTGATGGCAGTTGGGTTCAAAGTGACAATCAATTAGGAACAACTGGCGAAAGTAAAAGAATTGAAGGATTTTCTATTCGATTGACAGGAACGATTCCGGCAGGTGCGAGCATCCGTTATAATGTTCATATTGAGAATGAAGGATGGCAGAATAATCCAGATAATATAACGAATACATATAATTGGAAAAAAGATGGTGATTTTGCCGGTTCAGAAGGAAAAAGCCAACGGGTTGAAGCAATTGAAATTGTATTAGTAGATGCCTATGGTAATACATTGCCGGACTATTCAGTACAATATATGGTACACGGCGAAAATTATGGCTGGAATCAAGGGTGGAAAGCTGATGGCGAAATAGCCGGAACCGTTGGTCTAAGCTTACGGCTTGAAAGTATTAAAATTAAAGTGGTGGAAACAAACGTGGATTTGGCAGCTTATAAAGCTGCTTTGGCGGTCGTAAATAAAGATAATTATACCGTTGACAGCTGGGCTGTTTATCAGCAGGTGGTGGATGCCAATGTGATGACTGGAGATAATACTAAGGACGAAATAAAAGCTGCTACCGCAAAGATTGTTGCCGCTCAGCGGCAACTGGCAAGAAGCAAAAATTTAGCAGCTTATAATACGGCTTTAACTGCGGCAAAGGAAGCAGATTATACTCCGGACACCTGGGCTGTTTATCAAGTGGTGGTCGATGACAACGTGGTGACACTTAATAATACGCAGACGGAAATTGATGCGGCGACGGCAGAAATTTTGCTGGCGCAGAAGGATTTGCAGAAGAAAGTTAATGTAACGGAGTATTACAGTGTTTTGGCGGCCGTAAGGGAAGCTGATTATACAACGGATTCCTGGGCTGCTTATCAAAAAATAGTGGCTGCCAATGTGGTCTCAGAAGCAAACACCCAGGTGGATGTGGATGCGGCTACGGCAAAAATCATTGCCGGGCAAAAAAACATGGTCAAAAAATTTGATTTTAGAGCCTATAACGCGCTTTTGGACGCGGCTAAGGAAGAAAATTATACGACGGTTAGCTGGGGTATCTACCAGTTAGTGGTGAATGCCAATGTAATGACGGAAAATGACACTCAAACAGCCATTGAAACGGCGATTAAAAACATCAAAGCGGCGCAGATAAAACTGGTTAAAGCTGGGGATGTATCGACTTATGACCTGGTTGTGGCAGCAGCTAATAAAGCGGATTATACAACCGTTTCCTGGGCAATTTATCAAAAGGTGCTTGATGTCAACAAAGTCACAAAAAACAACACTCAGACTGAAATTGATGCCGCCACCACAAAAATATTGGCAGCTCAGCCGAAATTGGTGCCAATCGGTGATATGTCGGATTATACGGCCGCCCTTGCAAAGGCTAAAAAAGCAGAAAATACATCAGCATCCTGGGCCATCTATCAGAAAGTCCTTGATGCCAATATCGTGACAGCGGCCAGCGGCCAGACGGCGATTGATGCGGCGACGGCAAAAATAGTGGCGGCTCAGCCAAAGCTGGTGCCGCTGGGAAATACAGCGGTTTATCTAGCCACCCTGGCGGCGTATAGCGCTAAAGAAACTAGTTATACCTCAGCATCATGGACTGCTTATCAGAATGTACTAAAAGTCAATGTGGTGACGGCCGATAGCGGACAAATCCTTATCGATGCGGCCGTGGCAAAAATAAAAATCGCTCAAAATTTGCTGGTACCGACAGGAATTTTAACCGATTATATTGCGGCCCTGAATAACGTGAAGGAAGCGGATTATACATCGGCATCCTGGGCTGTTTATCAAAAAGTAGTGGCTGCCAATGTGATGACCAACGATAATAGCCAGGATCAAATTAAAACGGCTGTGAAAAATATCTTGGCGGCTCAGGCTCCGACTAAATTGGTGAAGAGAGGGACGAATTTTGACGCTTATACTGCGATCCTAGCTAAAGCTCCTGAACAGGATTATACGGTGGCAACATGGACACCGTACAAAAAGGTGCTTCTGGCCAACCTGATGAATAAAGATAACTCCCAGGTTCAAATTGATGCAGCTGTGCTTAAAATACAGGCGGCTCAGTTTAATCTGGTAAAAAAAGGTGTGACAACAGCATATGATACCGCTTTGGCGGATCCACTTTATAAATTGGCTGATGATTGGACGACAAAATCCTGGGCGACTTATCAAGCCGCGTTGATTGCCAATGCTGTGACGACAGAAGATACCCAGTCCAAAATTGATGGTGCGACAAAAAATATAAAGGCTGCTCAACTACAGCTGGTTAAGGGCGCTGATTTGGAGGCATATATCTATGTTCGCGATAAATATAAAGGAAGAGAAGCTGAATTTACAGCTAAATCCTGGGCAGATTATGTAGCCGTCCTTTACGCTAATCAGGTGACAAAAGATAATACACAAATTGATGTAAATACGGCGAAAAATAATATTGCTCTGGCCCAGGGGAAACTGGTGTCTTCAACCGATTTAGCTAATTTCAAAGCAGCTATTTCGACCTATCAGGATAATCTTAAAACGAAAACAGCAGACTATGTTGGGGATATTGCCAAACTGGCCACTCCCGATTCCTGGGCGGCATACGCAACCTGGGTCGAACTTTACGCAAGCTTTAATGTTGCCGGGGATTGGACGCCCACCAGCACGGATGTTACCGTGTTAACACCTCAGAGTGAAGTTGATGAAAAGACGAACAGGATTTTGGCTGCACGGGAGGCCTTAGTGCCGTCAGCAGCAGCAAATCTTGATTATACAGGGTATAAAAAAGCTCGTGAATTCTATTCTGAAGGATATCGACCGATATATACGGTAACTTCATTTAACGATTATTGGTCAGTGTGTAATGAATTTACAATTGATGTACCGATTCTGGCAAATCAGGTTACCATAAACGAGTATACAAAAGCGATTAATGGCGTTAAAACTGGCCTTATTCTGCGAGCAAAAACGGCCACAATAAACGCATTTAACAATGAAGTGGTGAAATATTCTTCGCTTAATACAAATCAAAAAAATAATGTTTATAATTTAACAAATTGGAGTAATTACAAAGATTCTTATGATAAGCTATCGTTAAACAAGACTTGGGATCCTTTAAACAATGGCGAATTGGAATATGTGACAGCAACCAGGACACTGCAGGACGCGAGACTGGCTTTAGTTTATGCATCAGATTATACAACCGCGCCGGATGAGAATATTTATATCAACACTACCAATGTTGGCGTACAAACTGGAACTACCAATATTGTTACGGCGATTACGAATTATTTGACTGGGCAAGGGTTTGATATGACACAATATACGGTCACCTTCACCAGAAAAATGGGTGATACCGGTCTTGCTGCTATTAGTCCAACTGGGGATGTGACAACTATCGGCAAAGCAACAGTCACTTTTACCATTACACCTAGTGGTGCGGATGCTACACCGATTGTCACTAAAGAAGTAACATTGACAATTAGTTAAGAATGATGAAATCGGGAACAGGAGGGAACTACCCTCCTGTTTCGTTTCAACCCAATGAAAAAGGCTGATTTCCAAATCTGGAAATCAGCCTTTTTTGCGGGCGGGTAATACCCGCCCCTACGGTATGATGATTAAACTGCTCTTGATGCGATTTTGCTTGCATCCAATGATTTTACTTCCAACGTTGTAGGGGCGATCCATGATCGCCCGTGGGGTAGGTGCATCAACTGCTGACAAATGGCGTCTCGGTTGAACCGGGTGCGGCGCTGCCCTTAGGGACAATCTGAATGCGGATGGCCTCTAATCGATAAGACAGTCCTTGTGTGCCGGCGCTTTCACCATTTTTGGTCCAGCCCAGCCAACCGAAGTTTTCGGCGTGAACCTGGTAGTAGACATCAAATAAATCAGCATCGGAACCGGTCAGTTTAATTTTAATCGCTTCCAGTCGAAGGCTTTTTCCTGAGGTGCCGCTGAGGGTTCCGTTGGCTACCCAGTCCTGCCAGCCGATATCCTGGATTTGGGTTTGGTATGTTACCCCCAAATCGTAGCCCTCGTTTTGGGGATTGATTTCAATCCCTTCCAGACGGAGCGATTGGCCCGAGGTGCCGCTGATTGCTCCGTCGGCTTTCCAGTCTTGCCAGCCCACATCTTGAATATGAGTCCGGTAGGTGATGGAACTGGTATCGGGTAGGGCCGCCAGGGCTTTGTCGAGTTGGATCAGGCCGTAGCCGTAATGATCATCTTTTCCGGCGGTGCCGAAATCCAGCGCGGTACTCTCCAGAACGGTTTCCACTTTGGCACTGGTCAAGCTGGAATCGGCAGCCATTAAGACGGCACAGGCTCCGGCCACAACCGGGCTGGAAAAGGAAGTGCCGGATACTGATTTGTAATCTCCGGTAAAGCTGGTGGTGTAAACCGCATCGCCGGGGGCACATAAATCGACTTGGTCATTGTGCTGGGAATAACTGGCAATGGTGTCGGTGCTGGTGGTTGCGCCGACTGAGATGACATGAGCGTAAGAAGCGGGATAGGCATCTTTTCCGGCATCGATATTTCCGATTTTCCCCTGATTTCCGGAAGCGGCGACTAAAACCTTGCCGGCGCTGGCCGCGTCAGCCACGGCCATTTCCAAAGCACTGGAGGGATCATAAGTGCAAAAACTCATGTTGATGACCTTGACGTCGGAGCGGTTAGCCGCATCGTACAAAGCGGCACAAATACTGGCGATACTTAAATTGGTATCCCCTTCATAAGTTCCTCCGGCCCGGTAAGGAGCAATTTTTATATTGGCATTTCCAGCAATGCCGGCAATGCCGATGCCGTTATTGGCGGTGGCGGCAATGCAGCCGCTGACCGCGGTGCCATGACCGGCTACGTCTTTCATGGTGGTGGTTTTATCAACATAGTCGTATCCTGCCACAGTATTCCCGACAATATCCGGGTGTGCGGTGTTGAGGCCGGTGTCGATAACGGCAACGACTACGGGGTCTGCGTTGTTGATCTGATCCCAGGTTGCGCCGGCGCCGATGCGCTCAAACTGCCAGGCGGTGGAGAGCTCCGGATCGTTGGGAAGCTCGGCGGTCTGGATATATCGGTTTTTTTCAGCCACCAGGACATTGGGGTTCGCTTCTAATGAAGTAACCATGGCATCCACATTGACGGCATCATTGACTTCAATGACGTCGACGCGCGGGGATAAGGTTTCTCCGCCTTTAATTTCCTGGGTTGTCAGACCAAGATTTTGGACACTGGCATCATTGTTTTTATAGATGACAGTGATTTCCTGATCGATGTTTGAACTTTTGTCAATATTCGCCACTTCGTCCAGGCTTTGGACAAGCATGGTGCTGTTGACTGCCTGAGCTGCAGTCGCGCTTTCCGCTAGTACCCCTAGGGGGCAGGATGTTCCAATCAAAACAATCATTAACAAAAACACGATTGAATTTTTGAATTTCACGGGTGGTTCCTTTCTGGTTTGTGTGTATGCGTTTATTATAATACATCAGGCGGTTAAAAACATTAAAAATTTTGAATAAATTTGGACCGGAAGATGATTTGTTCGCTTTTTTAAAACGAATGTCTAAAATTGCTGCTTTGCAAATCTGAATGTTGCAATATTACCCCATATAGACTTGTATATGCACATGCGATAACAGTTATATTGTAATTATATTGAAATAAATGCACGTTTGACTTATAATAACGACTAAATAGTGTAGCATCTATAAATTCAGCTAATATAAAGAAGATTGATGCCGATAAAGTATAAAAGAATATAAATTAAAATAGGATAGACGGAATGTTAGCATTTTAGAAAGAGAGAGGCAGAATGAAAAAAAAATTGAAAAAAGGGATTTGTTTGCTTGTCAGTATTCTGATGGTGATTACCAGTATGCCAATGGGGGTACTGGCGCAAGAGGTGACTACTTCATCCTCCCCGCTTGTGAACAGTGCAAGCCCTGGTGCGGATAGTGCTAAAACGGCTGAGGTGAGTGCTCCGGCAAATACGGTAGCGAGTCCAAAGAATGCCGTCACCACTGAGGAAGAAACTCAGAGTTTAGAACCGACGGCGGAGACAACGGTGACGCCGCCAGCAGCTGAAACGGTTCAAACAGCTGATGTTATTACAACAATGGCAACGGAAACTGACGGCGATTATGATTTTAACGTTGTTGACGGCAATGCGGTTATTACCAAATATAATGGTACCGCAGCGATCTTGACGGTGCCGGAAACATTGACAACGGCAGATGGTTTTAAGAAGATGGTCACAACGATCGGCGCCAGTGCCTTTAACGGCTGTTCCACTTTGATAAAAGTGGTCCTGCCGTCCTCACTGACCACCATTGAGTCGGTTTTAAATACCGGTACTTTTTCAGGTTGTAGCAACCTGACAGAAGTTACGATTCCTGCGAATGTTGCAAAGATGGGGCCGGATATCTTTTATAATCTGCCGGGCCCGGTAAAAATTGACGGCGTCGCTAAATCTTTTGTGGAAGGCTATGTTTCAGAATACAATAATCTTACCTTTTCAGAAGATAAAACCCTTTTTTATATCAATAATTTTACGACTACGGCGGCGTCCGGAGGGAATATTGGAACCGTCATTCCGCTGACGGCTTCAGCAGCAGGCGGCACCGGAACGGTAACATACAAGTTTTATTGTGATTTAGTTGATAATAATAGCATTAAAACAACCATTCCAATTCTGGATTGGTCAGCCGCAACAATGGCTTCTTATATACCCACAACAGCCGGTACTTACACCTTTTACGTTGAAGCGAAAGATGGGGCTGGAAAGACCTGTATAAAAACAATTAATGATTATAAGGTGATCAATACGCCGACCGCGGAACTTTCAGTTAGTAAAGCGTCACCGCAATATATCGATAGCTCAATTACGCTGACGGCCGGGGTAAAAACTGGCACCGGCACCGGTGCGATCACTTACGAGTTTTCTTCCCAACTGGGATCGACCAAGAAAGTGATTCAGGCCTTTTCAGCGGTGAATACTTGTGCGGTTCTGACTGGAACGCCGGGTGTTTATACATATTATGTAACGGCAAAAGACAGCCAGGGCCTGACAAATACGGCAACCATTACCAATTATAGTATTATCGACCATTTGAACATTACGAGTTTTACGGCCGATAAGGTCGCTCCCCAGGAGCTGGGGACGGCACTTAAACTGACGGCCGTGGCTACCGGTGGCAAAACCACCTGTCAGTATCATTTTTACTACACCTTTAATGCTAATACAACACCAATCGATATTCAGAATTATTCAGAAAATGCCAGCGCTGTGTTTACGCCTAAAGAGGCGGGAGACTACAAACTTTATGTGGATGCCATGAATGCCAGCGGAATACCAACGGATCCCCAAAGTATTGATTTTAAAATCGTGGATACCCCGGAAATCGGCAGCTTTACAGCTACAACAGCAGATGACAAGCCGTTTTACAAGGGTGATACAAGTCACCCAATAATGCTTGCTGCCGATGGAATAACCGGCGGAACCGAACCATATACCTACGCATTTTCTTATACCTTGGGAACGGGAACCGTAAAAAAACCGATTACTTCTACTGTCGGACAAAAGACCACGACTTTTGAACCTTCTGAAGCGGGGACCTATACTTTTTATGTGGATGTGAAGGATCATACAAATACGGTCACCGCTACTAAAACCGTTAGTAATTATGTGGTTTGTGAACCCTTGGGGGGAGCACTAACCACGGATAAGGGTTCGCCACAGAATAAAGAAACCACGGTCAAACTGACAGCAGCGGGAAGCGGTGGGAAAGCGCCATATACCTACGAGTTTTCTTATATAGCACCAGACAATACAGAAATACCTATCGGAACAGATTCAGCCAGTAAAACGACCAGTGTGCTCTTGAATGATGCTGGTGATTATAGTTTACACGTGACCATCACCGATGCGAATAAAGTTGCGAAAGACGTAACGATTCCCTATGTTATTCAGGACAATCCGGTGATAACCGATTTAAAAACAGATCGGGATGCGGAGATCGGGCATTATGCTAACGATCCGATTGTAATAACACCGACAATAGAAGGCGGAACAGGGCCGTATACCTATGTATTCACTTACAAGATAGGAACAAAAATAATGGCAACGTCGACCCAAAAAGCCACTTCGGCTGCTACTGTCATTACCGATACCTACACTCCAAACACGGCCGGAGCCTATACCTTCGAGGTGAAAGTAACGGATAAAGACGGGCTGTCTTCAACGAAGTCAATTACATCGTACAAAGTGTTGACGGTGCTGACGGCAAAAACCCTGAAATTGGATAAAGCCTCGGGCCAGAATATTGGAACTGCCATCAAACTCACTGCCACGGCCAGCGGCGGGAAAGGGCCGTACACCTATTGTTTCTATTATACATTGGATGGTGGTGTTGTTAAAAAAGATCTTTCCGGTGGTACATTTACGGGGGTATTCGGCACATCGAGTACGGCCGCTTTTACTCCGACCGTAGCCGGGATTTATACCCTTTATGTAGATATCAAAGATGCCAATGGGGTAAAGGTTGTGACCGGAAGCGTTGCGAACTATAAGGTTGTCAATGCACCGGTGATCAAGGAGTTTTCGGGAGCTAAAAAACAGGGCGAAACAGCAACGGCTGCGCTTTACAGTGGCGATATGATTGAATTGACAGCTAAAACTGAGGATAACAGCGGAGAAAAACCACTGACCTATCGATTTTATTATAAGCTGGGATCATGTGAATTCCCGATCAAGACAGTAACGAATACCACTCGGGTAGCCAACGAAGAAGTGGCTGTCGATTTTGTCTTGCCGGCCGCCGGAACCTATACTTTATTTGTGGAGGTATCGGATGGGACATCAAAAGATGTTGCAAATCTTGTCAGTTATAAGGTATTGCCAGGGGTGAGTGCCAAAGCGGTTAAATTGAGTAAAACAACCGGGTTGATTGCCGGCGATACGGTCAAACTCACAGCAACAGCAGCTGGTGGAAAAGCACCTTATACCTACCAGTTTTACGTCAAGGAATCTGCTGCTTCAAGTTATACACCGATTGGAACAGCTACAACAGCAAATACAATCAGCTATACATTGCCGACCGCCGGAACCAATACTTATTATGTAAAAATTACGGATGCGAATAAGGTTGAAAGCGGGAACACGGATGCGAAGCTTTCACAGTTGCTATTATCCGCCAGTACGATGATAAGTGTTGCAAATCCGCCGGTAATCAGTGATAAGGGATATACAAAAACGGCTGGAGCAACAGGAACGACTCTTTATGCTGGCGATATCCTCAAATTGACCGCCAAAACAACCGATAATACCGGAGAGGGAAACCTGACCTACCGTTTTTATTATAAGGTGGGGTCGGTAGAAACGACAATTTTTACCGATCCTAAAATCGCCAGAGGAACCGGTGAAGAATCAACAACTGCTTTCACACTACCGGGAGCCGGAACCTATACTGTTTTTGTGGAGGTAAAAGATGCAAAAGGCTCAAAAGATACCGAGCAAATTGCCAGTTGCAAGGTATTGGGAGCAGTGACCGCCAAAGCGGTTGCCGTGAGTAAAACGACTGGGGTCAATGCAAGTGATACGGTTAAACTCACAGCGACTGCAGCGGGCGGAAAAGCGGCTTATAGCTACCAGTTTTATTACAAACAGGATACTGGTGTATTAACGCCGATTGAAACAGCTCCAGTCACAACAAAGACAGTTGATTTTAAACTGCCAGCCACCGCTGGAACCTATACTTTTTATGTAAGGATTGTAGATGCCAATAAGGTTGAAAGCGGGAACACGGATGCGAAGCTTTCACAGTTGCTATTATCCGCCAGTCCGACGATAAGTGTTGCCAATCCGCCGGTGATAGAAAGCTTAATTGCCAGTCCGGTAAAAGGTGGCGCGGTTTACGAGGGCGGTCAAGTTGTATTAACAGCCAAGATGAAAACAGGCAGCGGAGTAGGACCCCTGACTTATACTTTTTCATATATCTCGGGTTCTGCAACAACAATCATTGATGCATCAAAAGTTTCTGAAAACGTCGCAACATTTAACATTGGAGCGGCAGGTACGTATACGCTTCGGGTTACTGTATCCGACGGTACCTCGGAGGCTATGCAAACAATCATCGGCTATAAGGTGTTGAGCGGGGTTGCTGTTAAGAGTTTAAAAGCGGACAAACCATCCGGACAGAATATCGGAACTGCCATTAAACTGACAGCAACCGGAGCTGGAGGAAAAACACCCTATACTTATGATTTCTATTATATTTATGAAACTGGCCCGACAGAAATACCAATTAAGACCAATTCAACATTGAATACCGTGACTTTTAACCCAACTAAAGGGGGAACCTACAACCTTTATGTAAGAGTCAAAGATGCCAATGGAATAGTATGCACCAATGATAAAGATATTGGCATTTCGGATTACGAAGTGACGGATAATCCCATCATCAAGGACTTTTCAACGAGTCGGCCAGCTGGTCAAACTTCCACGTATGTGGATACTGAAATCGGCTTGACCGCGACGGTAACCGGAGGTGCGACACCCTATCATTATGTGTTTTCCTATAAACTGGGTACCGGGGCCCCGGTAATTCTTGATAACACCGATGGAGATAACAAGGCAACCTTTAAACCGATCGCACCGGGAAGCTATATCCTTTCGGTAGCGGTGACGGATAAGGATAATAACCCCAACCCTGCGACAACGAAGGAAATTAAGTCTTTCACCGTTATCGCTAAGCCCACGGTGAAAAGTTTTACCGTCAGCAAAACGTCAGTTGTAAAAGGCAGTAAAGTTACGTTAAGCAGTGCCGTAACCGGAGGGCAATCGCCATATACTTATGAATTCTCTTACAAAAATTCTGGTGATGCCGACAAGACGATTATCCGAGCGTATTCGGCCACAAGTTCCTATACATGGACTCCGGATACAGCTGGTACATACACCTTGACGGTAGGGATTAAGGATAAATACGGAACGGAGACGACTAAAGATACGACATTAACCGTAACTGATAAATAGCACACAGCATGTCGTAAAAAAACGCCAGAAAGGACAAGGGATATTTCCCTTGTCCTTTCTGGCGTTAAGGTATTGTTGTTTTACTAATTGTACTTGGATAAAACCCTCCCGGCAATGCGAACGGCATCGTACTCGTTTGGCAGAATCGGCGGGTATTTGGGATTGAAGGAAATAAACTGCTGATCCCGAAACTGTTTGATATAGCCTTCGCTGTTGATGACAATGATGCCCACATCCCCTTCTTCCAGATGGGCAGCCGGTTCAACAAAGACGATGTCGCCATTGTAAAAAGCCGGCTCCATGCTGTCCCCGGAAACCCGGACGGCGTATTTGGCGGCCACCGGCGTGGTGCCGGAGGAAAAGGACCGAAATTCATACTGATCGGAATCCAGATAGCTGCCGATTCCCGCGGAGGCGGGGAGCAGATAAAGGGGCAGTTCCCGCAGTGGTTCGGCGGCCTTTTTCAGATTGCGATCCTTTTCATAATGGAGCAGCTGAGCAAGATTTTCATATAAAAGGGCTTGACCGTCGGTTGATAATTGCCGGTATAAGGTCATCATTCGGATTTCCGCTTCGGAATACCGGGCTTGTTCTCGGTTTTGCTGGGGTGCTAATTCGAGCTGATAATCCAGGGCGGTCACCACAGCTTTCAGGGTTTCATATTTGGGGTTTCTGGTTTCACCGGATAATAATTTATGGATCGTCGGCAGTGGAATGCCGGACTTTTCGGATAATTCATGGGCAGTCATTTTTGACTGTTTTTTTAGTGTCTTGATTTTTTCAGTAATCATTGTCTTCACCTCGGTTTTATTATAAAGGATGATGGTTGAAATTTCAATAAAAATAATCATAAACGGTTAAATTTTCAGTTTTAGATTGACAATTTATCATAAAAGGGTATATCATTAAAGAAAATATCACAAATGATGATAAGGTGAGAGACAGGAAGATAAACGTTATGTATTTTATACAATGCGTGTCATGCCGTAGGGGCGGACCTTGCCCGCCCGGAAATGTAGGTATTAAAAAGAAACGTTGGCGGGCGATCATGGATCGCCCCTACGATGGTGAAAAGGCAGTGTCACCATGAGTATGAAAAACCGTTGAATGTGATGGCTCATTATAGTTCTGCAGCGGAGAAGGTGAAAAAAATGGAGCGTGTTATTTTACATTGCGATATGAACAGTTTTTATGCCAGTGTGGAATGCCTGTATCATCCGGAGCTGGCCGGGCTTCCGGTGGCGGTTGGCGGAAATCCGGAAAAACGGCATGGGATTATTCTGGCCAAGAATCAGCTGGCCAAAGAAACCGGAATCAAAACCGGCGAAACCATCGGAGTGGCCCGGGGAAAATGTCCCAATCTGGTGGTGCTGCTTCCTAATTATGCTCATTATCTGCGGTTTTCGCGATTGGCCAGAAAAATCTATTACAGCTATTCGGATCTGGTGGAACCCTTCGGTTTGGATGAGGCCTGGATCGATGTGACCAGCAGTGTCGGTTTGTATGGCAGCGGGGAAGAAATCGCCCGGGAAATAAGCCGGCGAATTCAGGATGAACTGGGGATAACGGTATCCATCGGGGTATCCTGGAATAAAATATTTGCCAAATTCGGTTCGGATTATAAAAAGCCCAACGCCATTACGGTGATTGATCGGGATAATTATCAGCGGATCGTCTGGGAACAGGAAGCGGGCGATTTGCTCTACGTGGGACGGTCAACCCGGAAAAAACTGATCAAATACGGCATCTATACCATCGGTCAGCTGGCCGGGACCTCGATTGATTTTCTGGTGCTGCAATTCGGTAAAATGGGCGCGGTTTTATGGCGGTTTGCCAATGGCCTGGATGACAGCCCGGTGAAATGTTTTGATGAAAATTACAACGGCAATGAACGGGTTATCAAGAGCATCGGCAACAGCATCACCACGCCTCGGGACCTGAAGAACCTGGCGGATGTGAAGCTGATTATATATATGCTGACCGAGAGCGTCGCCATGCGCCTGCGGGAAACCGGCTGTTTCTGTCAGACTGTGGCCATCCATGTCCGCAACAAGGAGTTGGAAAGTTTCACCCGGCAGATCAAAATGGACAAGCCGACGGACTTGACTAACGAGATTGCGGAGGCGGCGATCCAGTTATTTGTTCAAAGTTATAATTTCAGCTCGGATATCCGTTCACTGGGGGTCCGGGCGGCGGACTTAGTGCCGGATACGGTTCCGATACAGCTTGATGTGTTTGGCCGGGAAGAGGAAAGAATCCGCCTGGCCCGTTTGGATACAACCATTGATGGTCTGCGGAAGCGATTCGGCAACCTATCGGTGCGAAGAGCCGTTACATTGGGGGACAACATGAGCGGTCTCGACCCGAAAAAGGATCATATCATTCATCCGGTGGGCTATTTTTAAAGGAGAATAAAGTTAATGCTGACAAAAAAATACGTTCAGGTGATTGCAAAATTTGAAGAAAACGGAGCGCTGATTCCTTTGCAGGTGCTGTGGGAGGACGGCCGGGTATTTGAAATTGACCGGGTTTTGGACCGCCGGCCCGGGGTTTCGCTAAAAGTGGGCGGTCAGGGCATCCGTTATGTCTGCCGGATTTTAAACAAAGAGGTCTTTCTCTATTACGAGGAGCCTCGCTGGTTTGTAGAAAGCAAAGTGTGAGTCCCGGGCTGATTAATTCCGCTTCATAAGGGCGAGCCTCAGGGACCTGATTCTGCTTCGTAGGGGCGATCATCAGGGTATTTATTTTGTTTTGTAGGGGCGATCCATGATCGCCCGTGGACGTATGGATGAAGAATTGACGTTGGCGGGCGATTGGGAATCGTCCCTACGGGATGAAGAATGAGGCTATCTGGGAAATTACCAGGGTATTGATTTTGCTTCGTAGGGGCGATCCATGATCGCTCGTGGGCGTATGGATGAAGAATTGACGTTGGCGGGCGATTGGGAATCGCCCCTACGGGATGAAGAATGAGGATATCTGCGCGATCATCAGGGTATTTATTTTGTTTTGTAGGGGCGATCCATGATCGCCCGTGGACGTATGGATGAAAGATTGACGTTGGCGGGCGATTGGGAATCGCCCCTACGGGATGAAGAATGAGGCTATCTGGGAAATTACCAGGGTATTGATTTTGCTTCGTAGGGGCGATCCATGATCGCTCGTGGGCGTATGGATGAAGAATTGACGTTGGCGGGCGATTGGGAATCGCCCCTACGGGATGAAGAATGAGGCTATCGCCCCTATGATGGGTTAGGTTGGCGGCAACTAAAAAAGAGACCGAGGCCTCTTTTTTAGTTCGTTTGTTTTCTTATGAAACAGCATCGACAAGGTTCTGCATGGCGGTTGAATCAAAGCCGGTTTCACAGAACACCGAATAGATAAAAGCTCCGGATGTCCAGAGGGCCAGGCCTTCGGCACCGTCGTTATATTTGTATGAGACGTCAATTCCGGTGCTGTTGGCAATGGTTTGGCTACCTGAAAATTCGGTATAAACCCCGGCGATGTTGTCAACAGTGGCGGCGGCTTTGCGGACGGTATACGCCACTCCGTTTGAAGTGAAGTCGGCTTGAGCGATGGTGTCATCAATGGTGAAATATTTTATGTTGCTGATGTCAGTTGGCAAAGAATCAAAGGTAAAATCAAGGGCGTCTTTAATTTCAGCTGTTGAAGCTTTTTCCACCATCGGATTGGGAATCTGGGTGGTGTTTTGGGTGGTGCTTCCAGTTGTGCTTTTGTCTGTTTTTGCACAACCGGAAAAACTGATGGCCATGAGGGCAGAAAGAATCAAGACAATGACAATGATTTTTTTCGATTTCATAGTGACCCCTCTTTCTAAATTCCAATTCGTAGGGGCGATCCATGATCGCCCGTGGGCGTTTGTGTGAAAGATTGACGTTGGTGGGCGATTGATAATCGCCCCTACAGTGAGGCTATCTGGGAAATTACCAGGTTATTGATTCCGATTCGTAGGGGCGATCATTGATCGCCCGTGGGCGTTTATGTGAAAGATCGGCGTTTGGCGGGCGATTGATAATCGCCCCTACAGGATGATGAATCGCCCGCTACCTTTAAATAGGGCAGTTGGTTTCCTGAGGAAGGTGGGTAAAGCGGCTTTTTCCGCTGGCATAATCGGCTACGCATTGGCCATGTCCCAACAGCTTGTATTTGTAGCTGAGGAGGCCGTCCAGGCCAACCGGCCCGCGGGCATGAAGCTTTGAGGTGCTGATACCGACTTCCGCGCCAAATCCGAATCGGAAGCCATCACTGAATCGGGTTGAGCAATTCCAGAAGACACCGGCAGAATCAACAAAGGTCAGAAATGCTCTGGCGGTGGGCTCATTCGCGGTTAAAATAACATCGGTATGTCCGGAACCGTAGGTATTGATGTGTGAAATAGCCGCCTCCAGCGTGGGAACAATGCGAATGGCGAGGATGTAATCCAGGTATTCGGTTTTCCAGTCCGCTTCGGTGGCTTCTTCGGCATCAATAATGTTTCGCGTGGCAGCATCGCCTTTCAAGCGGACTCCCTTTTTTGCTAAAGCTTCTTTTAGCGGAGGCAACAGCGTCGGCGCGATGTTCTCATTGACCAAAAGGGTTTCCAGGGTATTGCAGGCGGCGACGTATTGGGTTTTTGAATCGACAATAATATCGATGGCCTGTTCAATATCCGCGTCTTCATGAGCGTATACGTGGCAAATGCCATCGGCATGACCCATTACCGGGATGTTGGAATTTTTCATGATGTATTGAACAAAGCTATTGGAACCTCTGGGGATAATCAGATCGATGTATTGATCCAGCGCCAGCATGGCCGTGACGTCATCTCGGGTTTCCAGGTTCTGAACCCAGCCGTCGGGAATGCCGGCGGTTTTTGTGGCTTCGCCAATCACTTTGGAAAGAATCCGATTGGTTGCCAGAGCTTCATGTCCCCCTTTTAGGAGAACCGCGTTGCCGCTTTTCAGGCAGAGGGTTGAAATTTGAACAAAAGCATCCGGTCGGGATTCGAAAATAACGCCGATAACGCCAATCGGACAGGTTACTTTGTAAAGGTCTAGCCCTTCGTCCAGTTGGGTGGATAGCTTAGTGGCGCCTAAGGGATCTTTCAGTTCCACTAAACTCTGAATTCCCTGGATGACGTCGTTGATCTTGTCGGCGTCAAAGGTGAGGCGTTTTAACAAGGGCGCCCCGAGACTTTCTTCCTGACTCCGTTTCATGTCTTCCTGATTGGCGGCGATGATGGCGGTTTCGTTTTCTTTAAGGGCTTTGGCAATGGCCAGTAGACCGGCGTTTCGGGTGTAGCCGTCAGTGGCGGCTAAAAGAATGCCGGCGTCTTCGGCGATTTTTCCGCGTTCTTCCATTTGCATTGGACTTCCTCCTTTGAATTTGTAAAATATTTGGACGCCTTTGGCATCCTCTGTTTATTGATGTTTTCGGGCGATCATGGATCGCCCCTACAGGTTTTTAATAAAAGTATTATTAAGCTAGTTTGTATTTTTCGGATTTGGATACAGACAATTTAGTCCCTACGGTTTTTTAGTAAAGGTATTATTAAACGAGTAGATTCTCGCGTATTTTTTTAAAGTCTTTTTCGCGCAGATCGGTTTCTTCGAGCAAATAATTCTCGACATTTCCGAATTTTGTATTGACGTAATTCATGGAGCTTTTCAGCCAGGCCGGTTTCACTCCGTAAAATTCCCACAGGTTATAATTATCGATGGACAGTTCTTCAGACATGATGGTTCCCAAAAGCTGAAAACTTTCATCGAAGGTTAAATTAGTCAGGGTATAATCCGATAAGATGGTGTCATCTTTGACCCCAAGAAGACCGAGAATCAGATAAGTCATAAAACCGGTGCGGTCTTTGCCGTTGGTGCAATGGTAAAGAATGGGGTATTCGGACGGTTCAGTTAAATATTTTAAAACTTCGGCAAAGCATTGAGCCCGTTCTTCGGTTTGGACTTTGTAAATTCCCCGCATGAAGTGATCTACGGTACCGGGCTGGGTAAAGTCGATGCCGTCGGTATCTTTATCGAGGCTGTTAAAAATAGGAAGCAGGTGATATTCGGTAGCTTCCGGCAAACGGTCAACCGTTTTTTGGGCTTTGGATTCATTTCTAAAGTCAAACACGTGTTTCAGCTTTAAATCGGAGAAATATGCCACATCTTTATCAGATAGGTGGGCCAGCTCTTCACTGCGGATGACTTTGCGCCATTTGACTTTGCGCCCCTCAAGTCCGGTATAGCCGCCGATATCGCGGATGTTGATGGAATTTTCCAGCTGGATCAGGCGCTTGCCCAATTGCGTTTCATCACAGAAAATCAGGTTGTCTTCATCTTTAAAGTTGTACAGGGGCAGGCCGCTGGGTGAAACCAGCCCGGAATAGGTTTTGACAGGCGCTTCATTTTGAACTTCGTTGATGAGGTCGTTTATTTTGGGGGATGCTTCTGATGGTGATTCGGTTTTGGTCGAGGGGTGATTTTTTTGCATCATCTTGCGGATGAGAAAGTAGGCCGGGACGGTAGCTGCGGCTCCGGCGATAAGGGCAATTAAGATTGGTTTTTTCATTGATTGTTTCCTTTCTGTGACTTCTGTTATGGGCGTTTGCGGGCGGGTACTACCCGCCCCTACGGTATAATGCATTGCATTTTTTGTACCACGACGTATGTGATGGGCTGCCCCAGTAGGGGCGATTATCAATCGCCCATTAACGTATTCAAGCGTATTTCCTGCAGTTTATGCTATAATTATAGCATATTATAAGCAAAAATAGTCTTTAAAAATCTTAGAGGTGAAATAATGAATGCCAAAAAAAAAGATCCGATAAAGTCGCTGGGAATCTATTGTCATGTTCCATTCTGTGTTAAAAAATGTGCCTACTGTGATTTCTGTTCTTTTTCCGGTCAGAATAGCCAAACCATTGCTGATTATTTTAAAGCCCTGCAGCAGGAAATCAGGAGTTTTGCGCTGGCGCGATTTAATTCGGATGTGGGAGATTTGGCTTTTCCGGTGGTGGATACTATCTATTTTGGCGGCGGAACCCCGTCATCCGTTTCACCGGAATACATCCAAAAGACGATGGCAGTGATCAATGAAGTTTTTACCGTTTCCGAAGCGGCTGAAAAAACCATCGAAATTAATCCGGGGACTTTGAGCGCCTCAAAAGCTGAAAGTTACAAAGCCGCCGGATTTAACCGGGTGAGTGTGGGGCTTCAGGTTTGGCAGGATGAGCTGTTGAAAATGTTGGGACGGGTTCATCAACAATCGGATTTTATCCAATGCATGGAAATTTTAAGGTCGGTGGGTTTTAATAACATCAGTGTCGATGTAATGTATGGGCTGCCGGGTCAGAAACTGGAAGATTTAACAGCGACGCTGGCGGAACTGATGGCCTTTTCGCCGACCCATCTGTCCTGCTACAGCTTAATATTGGAAGCAGGAACCCCGATGACAAATTTGGTAAAAGCGGGTCGCCTCGTTTTGCCCAGTGAAGATTTAGAACGGGAGATGCATTGGACGATTGACCGCTTTTTAAAAGCCCATGGTTACAGCCACTATGAGATTTCAAGCTACTGCCGACCGGGCTATGAAAGCCGCCATAATCTCAAATACTGGGAGATGGTGCCTTATCTAGGTTTTGGCTTGGGCGCCAGCGGCTTTTATAACGGGGTGCGATCTGTCAATACCAGTGATCTGAAGGAGTACGGCCGTTTGATTGCAGCGGGAAAATCCCCGGCAAAATATGAACCGCCGATGAGTGAAGGGGAATTGATGAGTGAGTGGATGTTTTTAGGGCTGCGCAAGCTCAACGGCATTGATGATGCTGATTTTAAAAAGCAATTTAACCGTAGCTTTTTTGCTATCTATCAGGAAGCAATAGATTCCCTGCTTAAGGCGGAGCTGCTAGTTCAGGACGGCTCGGTGCTGCGGCTGACACCTAAAGGCCAGGACTTTGAAAATCAGGTATCGCTGGCGTTCTTTTAAATGAAAGGTAAAGATCACCTTTTCCAGGTCAATTGTTTTATCGCTTGGTTGCATTAAGGCGAACAGGCATAGCCGGTACGATCTTGCAGCAACCAATGATAAATAATTGGCCTTGTAATGATAGAATGCGATTGTTATTTTGCCGCAAATAAAAGCGAAATAAATACCTTAAGAAATGTTTAAAAGGTGAACAGGGTATTATAGAAATTTGTTGACAAAGTAGGGGCACGGTGTTATATTTAATTCAGATGTTAGCACTCAGTTATTGCGAGTGCTAATAACGAGGTGAATCATGGAACTAAACGAACGTAAAAAGAAAATATTGGAAGTAATCATCCGTGATTATATTAACACCGCCGAACCAGTTGGCTCACGAACCCTTTCAAAGCGATGCAACCTGGGCATCAGCCCGGCAACCATTCGTAACGAAATGGCGGATCTTGAAGATTTAGGATATCTGGTTCAACCTCATACCTCTTCAGGTCGGATTCCAACCCAGAAGGCGTATCGTTATTATGTGGATGAAATTATGGAGATTCGAAAGCTGGAAAAAATGATCCGAACGGACATTCATCGGGGCTTTCTGAATACCACTACCGAGCTGGGATCCACGATGGATCATACGGCCCGGGTTTTATCCCAATTAACGAATTATACAGCGGTTGTTCTGGCACCTCGAGTTACAAATTTTAATTGTCGAAATGTTCAAATTGTTTCGCTGATTAAAAATAGGGTATTAATGGTTGTAGTAACCAATGAAGGTATGGCTAAAAACATTGAAGTAGCTTTATCACAAGATGTGGACAATGCTCTGGCGCTGAAACTTTCCAATGTGATCAATGGATTTCTTAAGAATACTAATTTAAGCGATCTGAGTTCAGAACTGGTTGATCGGATTCAGGAGATGACGCCGGAAGAAAGCAAGCTTATTCATGAAATCATTCCTCATTTGAAAAAAGTTTTGTTGGATGAGGATTCAGAAGTGCACTCCACCGGACTGACTAATCTTTTTAATTATCCGGAATTTAGTGATGTGAATAAGATTAAGCAGTTGATTAATCTTGTCCAGGAAAAACAGGTTCTTTCAGAAATGATGACCAACAATAATGGGAATCAGGTGATTCGCATTAAAATCGGGAGCGAAAATGACAATGAAAATCTGAAGGATTTTAGTATCATTACCTCCACCTATGAATTGGATGGGGAAATGATGGGAGCTTTTGGGGTCATCGGGCCCACCCGAATGAACTACGACAATGTGTCGTCGGTTCTAAATTACATACGCAATGAGTTGAATTTACATATCTCAAATTTATTAATGAAATAGGTGGTTAGATGATAAAAGAAGAGGAAAATAAGTCAGAAATAATGGATGAAGATAGTTTAAAAGAAACGTCGGAGAATGCAACCGCAGATGCCGATGAATCATCCGATGAACCGGTTGTAGCAGAAGCTCCAGCCGAGGAATCTCCGGATCAGGAATTAAAGGAGATTGTGAAGGAAGATGAGGCAGTTTTAGATCGTCTGCTTCGATTGCAGGCTGATTTTGAAAATTACAAAAAGCGCAGTCAAAAAGAGAAAACCGAGATTTATCAGTTTGCGGCGGAAAATTTCGCAACCAAACTTCTTCCGGTTGTGGATAATCTGGAACGGGCAGAGGCTTCTCTGGCCGACCTCAGCGAGGAAGCAAAGGGGTGTGCGGATGGTCTTGAAATGGTCTTTAAGCAATTAAAAGAAGTGCTTAAGGAAGAAGGTCTGGAAGAAGTTTCCTGTGAGGGTTCCTTCGATCCGAAGTTACACCATGGTGTTGCAGTTGGGGAGGATGAAGAAAAAGAAGATCAGGCGATTCTGGAAGTTTTCCAAAAGGGCTACAGCTTTAAAGGCAAGGTGATCCGGCCGGCCATGGTTAAAGTTTGTAATAAGTAAAACAATAAAACAATAAAACAATAAAACAATAAAACAAGTTAACAGGCATTAAACCGGAATACTTGTAAATGGCGATTAAATCGTTGTGAGCCGGGATTTCCGTTTTAAATAAAAATATGAAATAATTTCAGGAGGAAATAGATATGGGCAAAGAAAAAATTATCGGGATTGACTTAGGAACAACAAATTCTTGTGTAGCCGTTTTAGAAGGCGGAGAAGCAGTTGTTATCCCAAACGCAGAAGGAAATAGAACGACCCCATCGGTTGTAGCTTTTACAAAAGATGGCGAACGATTGGTTGGACAGGTCGCTAAACGACAGGCTGTTACCAATCCGGATCGTACCATTGCTTCAATCAAACGTGAAATGGGAACCGATTATAAGGTGAAAATAGATGATTCAAGCTATACGCCGCAAGAAATTTCGGCAATGATTCTGCAGAAATTAAGAGCAGATGCCGAAGCTTATTTGGGAGAAACAGTTACTAAAGCCGTTATTACCGTACCGGCATACTTTAGTGATGCGCAAAGACAGGCAACCAAGGATGCCGGCCGGATTGCCGGTCTGGAAGTTTTGCGAATTATCAACGAACCAACAGCGGCAGCCCTTGCTTATGGCCTGGACAAAGATACCAGTCATAAAATTATGGTTTATGACCTTGGCGGCGGAACCTTTGATGTATCCATTCTTGAATTAGGGGATGGTGTGTTTGAAGTTAAGGCAACGAACGGAAACAATCACCTTGGCGGTGATGATTTTGACCAGAAAATTATTGACTGGATGGCAGCCGAGTTTAAGAAATCTCACGGGATTGATCTTAAAAACGACAAAATGGCCCTTCAAAGACTTAAAGAAGCCGCTGAAAAAGCTAAAATTGAATTGTCAACCGTGATGAAATCAGATATCAACCTGCCATTTATCACCGCGACAGCAGAAGGTCCGCAGCATTTAGAATTGTCCTTAACCCGAGCTAAATTCGATGAATTAACATCGGATCTTGTAAAAAGCACCACTGGTCCGGTTGAAAAGGCGATGAAGGATGCCGGTCTTGCTAAAAATGAATTAGATAAAGTTATCCTGGTTGGTGGTTCAACAAGAACACCGTCAGTACAGGATGCCGTTAAGAATATTACCGGCGAAGAAGCTTACAAGGGTATTAACCCGGATGAATGTGTTGCGATTGGGGCAGCTATTCAGGGTGGTGTTTTAGCCGGTGAAGTGAATGACGTCTTACTACTTGATGTCACTCCATTATCATTGGGTATTGAAACATTAGGTGGTGTGTTCACTCGCTTAATCGATCGTAATACCACCATTCCTACTAAAAAAAGCCAGACTTTCTCAACTGCTGCAGATAATCAAACGGCGGTCGACATCCATGTTTTACAGGGTGAACGCGAAATGTCTAAAGATAATAAAACATTAGGTCGGTTCCAATTAACCGGTATTCCTTCAGCACGTCGCGGGATTCCTCAAATCGAAGTAACCTTTGATATTGATGCCAATGGTATCGTTAGTGTATCGGCTAAAGATATCGGAACAGGCAAAACTCAAAATGTAGTGATTAAATCCACAACCAACATGAGCGATGATGAAATTGACAAAGCTGTAAAAGAAGCGGAACAACATGCTGATGAAGATAAAAAAGCCAAGGCTTTGATTGAAGCTAAGAATGTTGCCGATTCCACCATTTATCAAACTGAACAATCCTTAAAGGAAATGGAAGGTAAAGTTTCAGACGACGACAAGAAAAAAGTTGAAGCGGCACTGGCTGAACTTAGAACAGCCAGTGAAGGGGAAGACGTCGAAACGATTACCAAAGCAACGGAAGCAGTGAACGAAGCATTCTACCCATTGGCTCAAAAAATGTATGAAGAAGCTGCGGCCCAACAACAACCTGAAGGACAG
This sequence comes from Acetobacterium paludosum, assembly GCF_008086595.1. Lineage (GTDB taxonomy): Bacteria > Bacillota > Clostridia > Eubacteriales > Eubacteriaceae > Acetobacterium > Acetobacterium paludosum. The sequence goes on from NZ_RXYA01000011.1 coordinate 39,734, forward strand.
GATGCTGCTGCTCAGGGTGACGATGATGATGTTGTAGAAGCTGAATACGAAGAAGTAAAAGAAGACGAAAAAAAATAAAAGGCTGTTGACAAACAACGCGTTCCTTGTGACAATAATAAATCGTTGTCGGCTGCATGATCAAACAGGCTATCGCCTGTTCGCCATGATGCCGACAACTGATGTTACGATTATTGCAAGAAACTTGCTTGATAGTTTGTCTACAGTTTGAGTGGCAGCGATCGCTGCCACTATTTTTGTTTTTAGTGCTTGAGCAAAAAAACACTTTTACTCTTTCGCTTTAATAGGGTATAATTAATAGTTGTTTAGTTGTTGAGAAGGATTCAAAAGAGGTGAGATAAATTTATGAGCGAAAAAAGAGATTACTATGAGGTACTGGGTGTTGGCAAAACAGCTAGTGCAGATGAGATAAAAAAAGCCTATCGGAAAAAGGCAATGGAGTTCCATCCTGATAAAAATCCGGGTGATAAAGCGGCTGAAGAAAAATTCAAAGAAGCCAATGAAGCTTATGAAGTATTAAGCGATGCTGATAAAAAATCTCGTTATGACCAGTATGGTCATGCCGGAGTTGACCCCAGTGCCGGTGGCTATGGCGGCGGTGGTTTTAGCGGTGGCGGTGGTTTTGGCGGCTTTGAGGATATCTTTGGGGATATTTTCAGTGCCTTTGGCGGCGGCGGTGGTTTTAGCGGCGGAAGTTCTCGTGGCCGCAGTCGATCGAACCGTGGCAGCGATATGAAAATCAGCATTAATTTGACTTTCCGTGAGGCGGTATTTGGTGTTGAGAAAAAGATTAAGATCAAACGTAATGAAAGCTGTTCAACTTGCGGCGGTACCGGTGCTGAAAAAGGATCAACTGCTAAAACCTGTGATCAATGCGGTGGTTCCGGACAAGTTTATGTCAGACAGCAAACACCATTTGGGACGGTTCAACAGGTTCAGACCTGTGATAAGTGTCATGGCGAAGGAAAAATCATTGATAAACCGTGTGCGACTTGCCATGGCAAAGGTGTTGAATTAAAAGAACGTACCATTAATATAAAGATTCCTGCCGGTGTGGATGATGGACAAATGCTGCCGCTGCGAGGTGAGGGCAACGCTGGGCCGAACAATGGCAGTAAAGGCGATCTTTACGTTTATATGAACGTGAAAGAAGATTTGCTCTTCAAACGAAATGGGGACGATGTTTATTATGAAGTGCCCATTACCTATGCTCAGGCAGCCATGGGAGACGGCTTGGTCGTACCAACGATTGATGGCAGGATTAAGCTTAAGATTCCTGAGGGAACGCAAAACGGGAAGGTCTTCCGCCTGAAAGGCAAAGGCATACCCAATGTGAATGGCCGTGGCCGCGGGGATTTATTTATAACCATTAAGGTGGAAGTACCCCGTAAACTAAACCGTGAGCAACGCCACGCGCTGGAAGAATTTGCGAAGGTTACCGGTGCCGATGCCCATCCTGAAGGAAAGCGTTTCTGGTCTCGGGTTGAGACCGAAGAAAAAGAAAATAGTCCCAAAAAAGACGCATGATAAAAAGTTGATTGAATCGTGTCGGGGCGGGAGTATGTCCGTCTTTACTATTTTGTGTTGACTGATAGACAAATTTAACAGTGTAGGGGCGATTATTAATCGCCCGTCAACATTTGTTTTACACAGACCATCTGCAGGCGGGTACTACCCGCCCCGACAGATTAATGATAAAAAAATAGGCTTGAAAAGAATACCGGAGAAATCCGGTATTCTTTTGATTCTATAATATTTGGTGTTGGTGGAATAGCCAGCACCAATTTTTGCGCAAAATTTCATACAAAAAAATAATTGCGATACCCAACCTGTTAAACATTGATTTGCATTCACTTTTCTGATAGAATGTGAAGAAAATGTGAAAAATAAGTGATGAAACGGTGAAGAAAGATAGCGAGTTGGAGTTATGAAAATAATTTATCAATAGATTAAGGGTGGTAAATATGGGCCGAGAACTAGGTAATGCTGTCAAAGCGATCATTCAGGAGAAAAAAATTTCGGTTTTCCAATTGGCAAAAGAAGTGGATGTCGATCGAACAACCCTGCAACACTTTTTTACCGGAAAAAGAAAAATTCATTTAAAAAAATTTCAGGAAATGATGACGGTTCTTAATCTGACAAAAGAAAGAAAGAAAGCACTTTATACCTTGTATGAAAAAGAATGCGATGAGAAAGAGCTGATAAAGAATGTTCAGGATGTTTTTTCATTATACACGATATTAAGTGAGCATGTTGACTTGAATATAAACAGTGTTGGACAGGATGAGTATCGGATAAAAAATGATCTTTTTCATGAGGAAACTCAGATTATCAAAGGTCAGGTTGAAATTGAAGCATTGATTAGAAGCGCTTTCATTGAAGAAATGGATCAAAATGAAAAAGCACATATCATCATGTCAATTAATTTCAAACACTTGTTTTTATATGAATCGATTATAAAGATGGCCAATGGTCAGCATAAATGCGGAAAAATTCAAAATATTATTCCCCTCGTCAACAAGAAGAAGCTGGGAAATAATCTGGATATTCTTAACCGGGTTCTCCCATTAAAATGTCTTGAAAACGTTAACTATGAACCTTACTATTTTTATACCGGCACAAAGATTTATGATGATATCAGCATCATCGTTCCTAATTATTTTATTACATCCAAACATGTGATTATCATTGATCGTGATTTTGAGAGTGCGATTATTTCTGATAATCCGCAAATAATTACGTATTATCGAGAAAAGGCTCAGTCCATATTAAATCGTTGTGAACAACTGGTGGAAAAGAAAGCTGTTGAGAATCCCCGGCAATCCATCCCAGCCTTGGAAAAAATTGGCGCCGATAATGATTCAACAAAATATTATACCTTGGACCAAATACATCAAACGATGATCGATTCTTTTGAGCAACCAATAATAAGCAGAGAAAAACAATTACTGACTTTCCCTGATAAAAACAGCGCAGACAAATCTCGTGAATTTATTTTAAGAGATAGCTTTATCAGTGATTCAGGAGCATTGGGAATTCAATACTTAGTAGATGATGAACAATTGGTATTTTATATTTTCGATAAAAACAACAAAAAAATAATCGCTTTGTGTGTCAGTGAGATTGGGATTGTGACCGTTTTTAAAGAATTATTTGATTATCTGCCCTACAGTTTTTATGTTTATTCACCGGATGAAATAGATGAATATTCTAGAAAAGTTGAAAATACTGCAAATTAGACATCAACCTTAAATACCGGAGAAATCCGGTATTTTTATATTGACAAAAAAAAGATGGCGGCATATAATAAACATATCAAGTAAATCATATAGACTTAATATGAATTAAAAAAAATAAAAGAAATGAGGTAATATAATGTCAAAAAAAATCGCAACAAAATTAACTGATTTAATCGGGAATACGCCTTTATTGGAATTATCAAATTATGAAAAAACACTGGCACTTGATGCTAAGATTGTGGCAAAGTTAGAGTATTTTAACCCTTTGTCATCGGTTAAGGATCGGATTGGATTGGCGATGATTGAAGATGGCGAAAAAGCAGGCCTTATTAAAGAGGGGACTGTCATTATTGAACCGACAAGCGGAAATACGGGGATTGGACTTTCCTTTGTGGCAGCGGCTAAGGGCTATCGCATGATTTTAACCATGCCTGAAACCATGAGTGTTGAACGTCGAAACTTACTTGCCGCTTTGGGTGCTGAACTGGTATTAACACCTGGCGCTGACGGCATGAAAGGAGCTATCGCCAAAGCGAATGAATTGGCGGAGACCATTCCGAATGCTTATGTTCCACAGCAGTTCGAAAATCCCTCAAACCCGGAAGTCCACAGAAAGACCACGGCGGTTGAGATATGGAATGATACAGATGGTGAAGTGGATATTTTTGTAGCCGGAATTGGCACCGGGGGAACGATTACCGGTGTTGGTGAGGTCTTGAAAGAGAGAAAACCAGGAGTACAAGTGGTTGCGGTAGAACCTGAATCATCACCGGTACTTTCAGGCGGAAAGCCGGGTCCTCACAAAATCCAGGGGATTGGAGCAGGTTTTGTTCCCGCGGTTTTAAATACGAAGGTATATGACGAAGTAATTGGCGTCAGCAATGAAGATGCTTTCCAAACCGCAAAAACAGTAGCAAAGAAAGAAGGCCTTTTGGTCGGAATTTCTTCTGGTGCGGCGCTTTACGCAGCAACGTTGTTGGCGAAACGACCTGAGAATAAAGGCAAGACTATTGTTGTCCTTATGCCGGATACCGGTGAACGCTACTTATCCGTGGGGTTATACGCATAATGAAAATATCCACAAAAGGCAGATATGCGCTGCGTTTAATGTTGGACTTGGCAATCAACAATACCGGGGAGTATATTCCCATTAAACGGATTGCTGAACGCCAGGAAATTTCAGAAAAATATCTGGAGCAGATTATTACTCAGATTTCCCGGGCGGGGTATGTCAAAAGCGTCCGGGGATCTCAGGGTGGCTATCAGTTGACAAAACCCCCCGAAGAATACACAGTTGGGATGATTTTAAGATTAATGGAAGGGGAACTTTCCCCGGTTGCCTGTCTGGATGAACCAGGCAACTGCGAACGAGCAGATCGCTGCGTGACGGTGGAGGTCTGGCAGGAGATTAAAGAGGCCATCGAAAATGTGGTGAACAACATCACACTGGCTGATTTGGTCAGGCGCTATCATGAAAAAGGTACTTGCGAGTATTATATTTAAGATTAGTAAGGGCGATTAAGGTTTGCAGGGCGATTAAGGTTTGTAGGGGCGATCCATGATCGCCTGCAGACGATGGTTTTGGAGATAAGCGTTGGTGGGCGATCATGGATCGCCCCTACGCTTTTTTTTGAGAGTTAAAAGCCGGAATGAATGGCAGGGATCGCCCCTATGCTTGTTTATTTAGTGAGCGTTTTTAGAAATCGTGTATATTCTTCGATTGCGGTATAATTCTCGTGATTGAGAAGCAGTTCTTCGGCAACCGTCATGCCCAGAATGGATGGGAGGGTCCGGTTTTCTTTAGGGAGTCTTGAAATATCGTAACAGATGCCGCGATTTGCCAGTCGTGAAGTGATGTTGGCGCCGGCATAGGAAAGTGCATCTTGAAGCTGTTTGATCAGGTAGAAATCGACATCAAGAATTTTAAGACTGTAACTTTCTTCCTGATAGGTGGCCACCAGATTTCTGAATTCCTGTTGAAAAACATGGTAGAGGCTTTCGATGGTCTCACATAAATAAACCTGATAGTCGGCTTTTTCCGGCGCGGATTTTTCATCATCTCCAAACCAGGAAATATAATTGAGACTCAGACTGGCGGTTAGCCGTCCGAAATCCTGAGCTAATGGACCAAATCCGCCAAATTCGCCATCGATAATGCGTACATCTTCCTGGTTGATCATGATGTTGGAACTGTGCAGGTCGGTATGGATCAGACATTCTTTGTTTTCCATAAAATTCTCTCGCAAGCGTTTGACTTCCGCACTGATTTTAGGATTATCCACAAGCTCTTTTCTTTTGGCTTCGGTACCGGACGCCATTTCCCGCTTCATCGAGACGGCAATATTATCTTCAAATATAGATGAGCAGAGGGCGTTGTATTCGGGATTGACAAAAAAGCGTTCTACTTCGGATTTCTTATATCGGGTCAGATGGAGATTGGATGAAAAGAAAAGATTGCGGGCAAAAAAAGTGCCGATTCTTTCGGGAAACATTGGGTGTTTAACCATTCGGCATAAATCAAATCGCAACAGACTCAGTGCCATCAAATCTTCCATGACGATGATCCGGTTCGCTTCATCGAAAAGATACATTTCCGGACAAATACCGGGGCAAACGGTATTCCAGAAAATCAGGACAGCAATTTCTGAACGCATCCGTCCTAAATCCAAGGTCCAACCGCCGTCTTCGCCAGCATCCTCGGCTTCGACCGTATCATTTTTTTCATCTTCGATGCGGTATCGCGGAAATTCAAGCATTTGTTTAAGAATAACGGATTTTCCGTTATCGTCATAAACATGAAAAATTAAATTAACAAAACCTTCAATGCTTTCCTTTACAGCGTGGAGATCCTCAACGGTTAAGTGAGCATCGGCAGGAAAGATTTCTTTTTCTTTGAGGTAGGCGGCAACGCCTTCCGATGTCAAATTGCCATAGCTATCAGTGGTCATAATCATCTTCCTTTACTTTTTATTTCGATGGGGATCCATATAATGGTGGATCACTTTTTGTAATTCTTCAATGCCTTCTCCGGTATAAGCACTCACTTCATAAATATGTTTTGGATGAATGCCGGCATAAACGAGAAGATTTCGACTGCGCTTAATATTGCCATCTTCACGGTCAATTTTTGTCACCACGCCAATGGAGGGAATGTTATAGGTGTGGACAAAATTGGGAGAGACTGAATTTTGCGGGTCGATACAGGAATTCACAAGGATCACCAGGCCTGCATCCATGGTGACATTAATGGCTTGACGGGCAAAAAAAGGCAACTCAATAAACTCTCCCGGGGTATCAATAAAATGGTCGGTATAACTAATCATTTGTGTTTTTGCGTAGATCAGTTCCTCTTGGGAGAGCCGTTGCATGAGGGTGGTTTTTCCGCTGCCGATTTTTCCGATAAGGGCCACCCGTTTTCGATTACTTGCCATATTTTATGAGTAGGTAATTTTAGGAATGTCGAAGCCTAAAATCTGATTTAAAGTGTTGAGAATCTCGGTGACGGCGGCTTTGACATCACTGACCCGGCCGGTGATGACGAGTGATCCGCTGAAACGGTCCAGAAATCCGATTTCTACCGGGGCTGCCTTGGTTGCGGCATCGGCGGCAATAATGGCGGCTTCACTTGGCGTGATGGTTAAGATGCCGATGGCATCACTGGCTTCATCGTCCAGGCCGAGTTTGACGTAAATATCGTTTTTGGGTTTGGCAATAATATGTGCGAGTGTAACCTGTTTACCGGGAACGTATTCTTGGATCGAACGGTTCTTTTTTTCAGTTTCCATGTTGGTCACCTTTTCTTTTTATTTAATTGAAACTAAATTTATTATAGCATTAAATTGGAATCCGTTACATCGATTAACCATTTTTTACAGAAAGCCGGCAAAATATTTCTGTTAACATCTGATGGCAAAATTTTTAACAAGATGGTTGTCGGGGCGGGCATTGCCCGCCCGCAAACGTTGGTTTCATAAAAACGTTCGCGGGCGATTGAGAATCGCCCCTACAAAGCAGAAAGAAACAAAGAAACAGAGCAACAGAGCAACAGAGCAGAAACCAACAAACCAATAAAACAGTAAATGACAAATTAACAAAGAAACAAAAAACATGTTTAATTTGTCGGTGAGATAAGTTATAATGAAAAATTGTCAAAGAGAATGAGATAATGATATAATAAAATATAAATTAAATTGGAGGTACGGGAATGCTTTGGAAAGAAGTTCAAATCACAACTACATTGGAAGCTGAGGAAGCCGTCGTTAATGCTTTTTATGAAGCCGGGGCTCAGGGCGTGGCGATACAAACGCTTCAAGATGTGCTTTTAATTCAACAAGATCCAAAGGTTAATTTTGTGGATGAATCTCTTTTGGAAATGGATCCGAATGTTTCCATTATACGGGGATATTTCAGCGAAGTCGAAGATACGGAGAAGGCTTTGGATCAATTGATTGCTGCGGTTAAAACATTGCCTGCCTGTGGACTTGATCCTGGTGACTGCGAATTGATGATTACTGAAATTGAAGAGGACGATTGGGCTAATTCCTGGAAAAAGTTTTATAAACCGACAAAAGTGGGAAAAAGTATCGTCATCAAACCCACCTGGGAAGAATACGAACCTGGAAAGGACGAAATTGTCATCAATATCGATCCGGGAATGGCGTTTGGCACCGGCACGCATGAAACGACTCAGCTTTGTGCCATTAAACTTGAGGAATACATCAAGCCTGGGGATGTGGTGCTTGACATTGGCTGCGGGACCGGGGTGCTGTCTTTAATTGCCGGGAAGCTTAAAGCGAAAAAAGTGATTGCCGTCGATTTTGATACGCTGGCGGTCCGAATTGCCAGGGAAAATGCTGAACTTAATGATTTAGGCGATATGGTTGAAATTCGGGAAGGAAATCTTCTGGATGTGATCGATGGGGAAGCGGATGTGATCGTGGCCAATATTTTAGCGGCCGCCATTGTGGAGCTGTCCGGCATTATTCGCCCTTATTTAAAGGAAAATGGCATTTTTATTTCTTCCGGAATTATCATTGACCGGCTAGTCGATGTGCTGGTGGCTTTAGAAGAAGAAAATTTTAAAATACTCTTTGTCCAGCAGATGGGTGAATGGGTTGGTGTCGTCGCCCAAAAGAGAGATTAGAATGCATCGCTTTTTTGTCAAATCCGACCAAATTTCAGATCAGCAGATTCTCATTGCCGGTGAGGATTTTAAACATATTACAAAGGTATTGCGATTGGCAAAGGATGATCTCATCGAGATTTGTGATGGTCAGGGAACGGACTATCAGGTCGCTTTAGAATCACCGGGGAGTCAGTCCATTTCAGGCGTTATCAAGAAAATTTGGGCTTCGCAGGGGGAAACCGCTGATCTGCAGGTCACTTTGTTTCAGGGGTTGCCCAAGGGAACAAAAATGGAAGTGATCATTCAAAAGAGTGTGGAGTTGGGGGTCAGAGAAATCGTTCCCTTTTTTTCCATGCGCTCAATTTCTCAGATTAAAGATAAAAAGGATAAAAAAATCGAACGGTGGCAACGCATCGCTTATGAAGCGGCCAAACAATCCAAACGGGGGATTGTTCCAGCGGTAAAAGAACTCCATACCTTAAAGGCAATCCTTAACAAAGTTTCCGATTTTGATTTGCTGCTGTTGGCTTATGAGGATGAAAATAAACAGACGCTAAAAAAAGTGCTGATGCAGTTTGAAGAAAATAATGAATCGCGAAAACGGCTGAAGATCGGCGTCATCATCGGACCGGAAGGCGGATTTGATCCTCAGGAGGTTCTACACTGCCGGGAGGCCGGGGCTGTGAGTGTTTCGCTGGGAAAACGCATTTTAAGAACGGAAACGGCGGGAATGGTGGTGCTGAGTCAATTGAATTTTTGGAAAGAAGGTGTACAGAGTTAAGATGAATAGTTCTCAAAAAAAAGTAGCCTTTATGACATTGGGATGCAAGGTAAATACCTATGACAGTGAAGCCATGATGGAAATCTTCGAAAGGGCTGACTATGAAATTGTTGATTTTACTGAAATAGCGGACGTGTATGTCATTAATACCTGCACCGTCACCCATTTAGGCGATCAAAAGTCTCGAAAAATGATGCGCCGGGCTAAACGGCTGAATCCAGATGCCGTCATTTGTGCAGTGGGTTGTTATGTTCAGGTTGCTCCGGAAGAAGTTGAAAAGATTGAAGAAGTGGATTTGATGATCGGGACGAAAAACAGGATTGAGATTCTGTCTTTCATTGATGCCCATCGGCAGGATCAAAATCAGCGTGATTTTGTTTCGGATATCATGAGGGAAAAAGTTTTTGAACCGTTGACGATTTCTGAGGTAAAGGGGAAGACTCGGGCGGTCATAAAAATACAGGAGGGCTGCAATCAGTTTTGCACGTACTGTATTGTGCCTTTCGCCCGGGGACCGGTGCGAAGCCGAATAAAAGAGGATGTCGTCGCTGAAGCGAAACGCGTGGTTGAAATGGGATATCGAGAAGTGGTGCTTTCGGGTATCCATATTGCGTCTTACGGGGTGGATCAGGGAAACACGGACCTGATTGATTTAATCGAGGAGCTTGATAAGATTGATGGTTTAAAACGCATTCGCTTAGGATCCATGGAACCTAAGTTTGTTAACGCATCCCGTTTAAAACGTTTGGCGGTACTTGACAGCTTTTGTCCGCATTTTCATTTATCTCTTCAAAGTGGCAGTGATACGGTGCTTAAACGCATGGGCCGTCACTACACAACTGCGGAGTATCTTGACATTGTCAATCAGATTCGGGAAGTCTTTCCGCTGGCGGCGCTTACAACCGATGTTATGGTCGGTTTTCCAGGGGAAACCCCGGCGGAATTTGAAGAGACCTTGGATTTTGCCAGGGCGGTGGGCTTTTATAAAATCCACGTGTTTAAGTATTCCCGACGTTTGGGAACAAAGGCGGAAAAATTTGAAGATCAGGTGGATGAAACGGTGAAAACCGCCAGGAGCCACATCTTGAGCGAATTGACCAATGAGCTGGAAGAGAAGTTCTTAATAAAAAATGACGGGCAAATCGCGGAGGTTCTTTTTGAGGCGACTCATGATGATAATGGCTATGAAGGACACACCAAAAATTACATTCCCGTGGTGCTTAATACCGATGAAAAAATAAATGGTAAAATTATCGAACTTAGGGTATTATATATAAATACGCATTCTAATAAATTAACAGGAAATTTTATATAGAAGGAGGAAAATAAATGTCTCAGGATTGTATTTTTTGTAAGATTGTCAATAAAGAATTGCCATCTGAAATTGTCTATGAGGATGATTTAATATTGGCTTTTAATGACGTAAATCCTCAAGCTCCGGTTCATGTGATCATTGTTCCCAAAGAACATTTTGATTCGCTTTTATCGGTTCCTGCCGGAAACGATATTATTTCTCATATCCATACTGTTGTCAATCGAATCGTATTGAAATTAGGAATAGCAGATTCAGGATTTCGTCTGGTCATTAATTGTGGTAGGGACGGAAACCAGACGGTTCCCCATCTTCATTATCATTTATTAGGTGGCAGACCATTATTATGGCCGCCCGGTTGAAAAATGATTGACAGAGACCTGAATATTGCATATAATATAGTTTGACTCATACCATGTTAATAGATAGTTCCGGAAATTAGCAACGGATTAGAGGGGGGGGTTGAAAATGTCTGAAGTAAAAATCAAAGAAAACGAAACACTCGAAAGTGCATTGCGACGTTTTAAAAGAAAAACAGCAATGGCTGGGGTAATGTCTGAAATTCGAAAAAGAGAGCATTATGAAAAGCCAAGCGTAAAGCGAAAACGAAAATCAGAAGCAGCTAGAAAAAGAAAGATGAAAAAAAGATAGGATGTGACTATTTGGCATTAAAGGATCAATTACAAGCTGATTTAAAAACAGCAATGAAAGAAAAAGACAAGGTAAGAAAGTCCACGATTACGATGATTCGCGCTGCTATTTTGCAGGTGGAGAAAGATGAAAAAGTGGAGCTTACGGATGAACAAATCTTGGAAATTATTGCAAAACAACTTAAGCAACGTCGGGATAGCCTGACTGAGTTTGAGAAAGCTAAAAGAGACGATTTAATCCAGCAGGCTCATGAAGAAATTAAAGTAATCACGAGCTACCTTCCTACACAATTAACGATTGATGAAATCAGAGTTATTGTGAATGAAACAATTCAAGAAACCGGAGCAATTGACGCAAAAGACATGGGTAAAATTATGGGTGCTCTGATGCCGAAGATAAAAGGTCGTGCGGACGGGAAACTTGTTAATCAAGTTGTCAGAGAAAGTCTGATATAATAAAACAAACACAAAGAGGGTTGTCCGTTGGACAGGCCTCTTTTTTGTTATATGATTCTTTAAGATTACGATGATATAATCCTCCCCAGAGAATAAACAACTGGAGGATTTAATGGAAAACAACATCAACCCTGAAATTGGTCTTACCCAAGCCCAGGTGGACGAAAGGTTAACTGCGGGAATGGTTAATATTCAACCCAAAACAAAAACGAAAACCATCAGCAGAATCATTAGAGACAACACATTGACGTTATTTAATCTGCTTAATGTTGTGTTAGCTTTAATGATTATTTTTGTTGGGTCTTTTCAAAATCTTCTTTTCATTAATATCGTCATTATTAATACAATCATCGGAATTGTTCAGGAAATTAGAGCAAAAAGAACCATCGATAAATTATCGATTATATCTCAGCCTCATGTGATCGTTATCCGCGATGGCAATCATCAGGAGATTGTCTTTGAAAGCATTGTATTGGATGATGTGCTGGTATTAAAAGCCGGAAAGCAGATACCTTCGGATTCCCGGGTGATCGATGGCGCGTTGGAGGTCAATGAATCTTTATTAACCGGTGAATCGGAATCGGTCATAAAACACCCCGGGGATGAGCTTTTATCCGGCAGCTTTGTTGTTTCAGGAGAAGCAACCGTTCAGGTGAAGCGGACTGGTTTGGATAATTATGCGACAAAACTGGTTGAGGCCGTCAAGGTAACCAAAAAGCCAAATTCGGAAATCATGAAAGCTCTGGGTTTTATTATGAAGGCGGTGGGAATCCTAATTGTGCCGCTTGGGCTTTTGCTTTTATATGTGCAGATTATTGGCAGAGAGATGACAATTGAAGCAGGTGTTGTGGCAACCGTGGCGGCCTTAATTGGAATGATCCCGGAAGGGTTGGTATTACTGACCAGCGTCGCATTGGCGGCCGGCGTGGTGCGATTAGGACATTATAAGACCTTGGTGCAGGAACTTTATTGCATTGAAACGCTGGCCAGGGTGGACATGCTGTGTCTGGATAAAACCGGGACCATCACAGAAGGCAATATGGAAGTGCTGTCTTTAGAAACCATCGACAATGTAAAGAATCCGGTTCAGGCTCTCCGGGCCTTGGTCGCCAATCTTAAAGATGACAATACTACAAATAAGGCCTTATGTGAGAGTTTCAAAGGAGAAGCGCCAAAGTGGAAGTGCGAAAAAACCATTCCCTTTTCTTCAGAACGTAAATGGAGCGGGGCCTATTTCAGCGATGAGGGTTCATTTGTAATTGGCGCTCCGGAATTTGTTTTAGGCAGTCGATACTCCGAGATACAGGACAAGGTTGAGGGCTATGCCAGCGAAGGAAGCCGCGTCCTGATATTAGCTTATGCAGCGGAACCTTTTGGTGAGGATGGCAGTTTACCTAATAATATTATGACCCTTGCCCTGATTCCGATGGGGGATAAGATTCGCCATGATGCAAAAAAAACGCTGGAGTTTTTTAGAAACCAGGGGGTGACCATAAAGGTTATTTCCGGTGATAATCCGCTGACGGTTTCTCAGGTGGCCCGAAGGGCCGGCCTCTGGGATGCGGATAATTATATTGATGTATCAAAACTTAAAACAGATGAAGCCGTTAAGGCGGCGGCTTTATCCTATTCGGTTTTTGGCCGGGTGACGCCTAAGCAAAAACAGCTTTTGATTCAAGCCCTTAAACAAGCGGATCATACAGTGGCGATGACTGGGGATGGCGTGAATGATGTGCTGGCCTTAAGGGAAGCGGATTGCAGTATTGCCATGGCCGAAGGGAGCGATGCGGTTCGTCAGGTTTCGCAACTGGTATTGCTGGATTCGAACTTTGCAAGCTTTACCCGGGTGTTAATGGAAGGTCGCCGAGTGATCAACAATATCACTAGAGCTGCATCACTTTTTTTAGTTAAAACCATGTTTTCATTAATGTTGGCAATTATTGTTATTATTGCCAACGGCGCTTATCCTTTTGCACCGATTCAGCTGACCTTAATCAGTGCGCTGACCATCGGCGTACCATCAGTTTTTTTGGCATTGGAGCCAAATAAAAATCGGGTAACGGGAAAATTTCTTGATACGGTTTTTAAAAAATCCCTGCCTGGGGCATTGACGGTGGTATTCAATGTGGTGATGATTATGATCATCGGATCTCATATATCGCTTAATTATGAGGAAATATCAACTCTGGCGGTGATAGCAACCGGCATGATCGGCTTTGTCATACTTTTCAGAGTGTGCCAACCTATGGACAATAAACGCTGGGGATTGTTTTTCAGCATGGTGATAGCATTTGTGGCCTGTGTGCTTTTTTTAGGAAACTTTTTTTTCCTGCTGCCCATTCATGGGTTCACACTGAGTATGCTGATTATTTTAGGAAGCGCTATTTTAGATATCTATCCTCTGATTAAATTTTTCAGTTGGGGTGTTGTAAAAATTGAAGACGGTATTGATCGGTGGGAAAACAGCAAAAAAATGACGAAACCAACGGCATTGGAAAAATAGTAACGGGCGATTCCTGCCGGCGCGCAGCCAGACTCTCTAAAAATCTAATTTTAGTCTTGTCGAAACTTCATGTGGACAACCATGTTGTAGGGGCGATCCATGATCGCCCGTTGACGTTTGCATAAAAGATCCACGGTTTCGGGCGATTAAGAATCGCCCCTACAGGCCCAAAATGGCAACGCCGCATTTGAGATTTGTCCGCCTAAAAATAGTTTGATAATTTAAAAAAAAAGCTTGCATTTGCATATTAAACCGTGCTATACTTAGCAAGTCGTCAAAGATAAGAAAAATAATTCGAACAAGGAATCATTTAACTGTCCTTGACAAAACACAAAAAAACATTTATAATAAATAACGTTGTATCGAGGTGTAGCGCAGTTTGGTAGCGCACCTGGTTTGGGACCAGGGGGCCGGAGGTTCGAATCCTCTCACCTCGACCATTTTTTTTTAAAATGCTATTTTGGGGCCTTTAGCTCAGTTGGTTAGAGCAACCGGCTCATAACCGGTAGGTCCGGGGTTCGAGCCCCTGAAGGCCCACCATATTTTTATGCCCAAATAGGATAAATGGTCGGTATAAGTAGAGAACCCAAATCTTTGATTTGGTGTGAATCACTTAGTTAGGCAAAGTTGATCTTTTAACAAACATATGAAGACAAAAATAAATTAGGTCGTATATGCCCAAATAGCTCAGTCGGTAGAGCAGAGGACTGAAAATCCTCGTGTCGGTGGTTCAATTCCGCCTTTGGGCACCACTTTTTAAATAACAGCATAGGCTGTTTTTTTATTTTTTGAAAAAAATAAATTTAATAATATTTTCGGGATTCGTTCACAAAAAAAACACATTACTGTTGTACAATTGTTACAAATAGTCGAAAGGGTGCGAATTGATGAGAAAAAGAGTTAAAAGGAAAAAACGTAAGAGGATTATCATTGGCCTTGTTCTGATAACCTTGGCGACGATGGGGTTTGCCTGTGTTGGGGTTTTTGCAAATTCATCGGGGATAATGAATAGTTCGATTGCGGCTTTAGGTAATAACGTGTCAGATGAGGATACGCGGGTGGTAAAAGTTCGGGACGGCGGAAAGACAATTGATCAGGCGATGTTGACGCCGATTAAAAAGTATTTTGAAACAACCTTTGAGGCAACCGCTGATTTGAAAACAACCGATATTACCGATTTATTTTCTGATCCATCCAGTGAAAATGCCCAAATTAACCAAAGTGCCCTGAATTATATCATTAATTTAAGACTTAATCAGAGTAATGATTTAAAGATGACAAATTATGAGTGCGGGATAACCATCTCAAAAATAAACAACAACGCCGGAGAGATTGAAGTGGTTGTCACCGAAGATCATACTGTAAATTTTGTTTTCATTCCTGACGTTGATTCGTCAAGCAGCGGAATAAAACACACCTTTTATTTGAAAAAAGTTGGAAATAGTTATGTAATTACTGAGCATTATAAAGATGAAGACAGTTTTACAATGATCCAGGAAGCCGTCGAAGCTGGCACGGGCGATCCGGAAGCAGTAGCTGATCAGCTGCTAAGCGAATCTTTAGCTAATGTGGAGGAATTATCATCGGAAAAGAAAGCTTATAATTCTGGCGCAGCGGAATCTCAGGAAGCTGGTGTGGACAATAAGTATGATGCAGCGGCGGCAGTGAAATATGCGATGGCATGGGTCGATCCGGAAAAAGTGATACGTAATGAGAATAAATACAGTGCATATGACGAATATGGCGGGAATTGCAATAATTATATTTCGCAATGCCTGTTTGCCGGGGGGATACCCATGGACTACATCGGTGATGTTGACACCCAATGGAAATGGTACGGGGAAACGGTTGATTTGGATGAAACAGATTCGGGCCGGAGTCCGGCCTGGACAGGTGTTGAAGAATTTTATACCTATGCCAGTGAAAATACCGGATATGGATTAGCAGCCATTGTTGACGATAACGTCTTTAGCGGATCGGCTGGTGATATTTTACAGTATGGTCAGGACGATGAGTGGCTTCATTCAGTTATCATTACAAAGGTCATTACAGATAGTAATGGAAATATGCTGGATTATCTGATTAATTCGAATACCACGGATCGAATAAATTATCCGGCCAGTGCCTATGGTTATTCAGATCTCCGATTAATCAAAATTGAAGGTTGGAATGAAAATTAATAGTTAATTTAGTAAGGCTAAAATATAAAGGCCGATTATTTATCACGGTATGTTTTTTATGAAACATACAATGATAAATAATCGGCCTTTAATTATGTCGTTTTATAAAATTAATTTATACTTGGGAGCTTACACAGCTGTTTCTTTTTGAAACTGCTTTTGTTCAGCATATAAATAATGAACCAGTTGCTCGGCTGTTCGGCCAGAAGTATTGATATGACGTGCTCCCCAGGCGATGGCTCGAGAATCCAGTTCTTCGGGAGTCATGTTTAATCCCATTGATTGAGCTAAATCATGGACAATGGCCAGGTATTCTTTTTGATTGGGAGTGGAATAGGTTAGAATTAAACCAAATCGACTGCTGAGCGATAGTTTTTCTTCCAGAACTTCCCGGGCGTTGACGGCGTCCTGGCGTTCGCTGAAGCGTTCCTCGACTAAATGACGTCGATTGGAGGTGGCATAAATCCGCACATTGTTGGGATTTTGTTCAAGGGAACCTTCCAGAACGCCCTTGAGTATTTTATAATCCTGGTCTCTTGTTTCAAAGGTGAGATCATCAATAAAAAGGATAAAAGGATAAGGACGATGTTCAAGCTGCTTGAAAAGCTGTGGAATCAGACCCAGCTGATCGCGCTTAATTTCAATCATTCTAAGCCGGGTATTTGAAAAAATATGGAGCAACGCTCGAACGGTTGATGATTTTCCGGTCCCCATGCTTCCCTGCAACAAAACATTAAGTCCCTGATTATAATCAATTAAGGCTTTTGTATTTTGGATAATTTCCTGCTTTTGAAAAGTATTACCGACTAAGTCATCCATCGTTTGCGTACTTTCATTAAAAATGGGAAGAATCTGTCCCTGGCTATTTAGTTTGAAAGAGGAATGATTTAAGAATATTCCAAAACCGTGTTTGTAAATATATTCGCTTAATGTTTTAAGAAATTGTTCAGGATCGTTTTTTCGAATGGCAATGTTGAAAGATGGTTCATTTGCTGATGGCGGGAAAATTGATTTTGAAAAAATATTTTCGGTATGAATATCATTTTCCTTGATTAATGCATCCCAGGAAAAATTTAACATTTGTAATAAAACCGCGACATCTTCAAGCATGCTTTCATAAAAGGGATGGTTCTTTGTTAACAACTGCGATTCGCAAAAAAGAGTGAAAGGGTTTTCGTCATCAAAAAAGTGTCTGAGAATCATGTATTGCCAAAGTGACTCACCAACAGGATGAGTGGGTTTGCTAGGCTTCTTTTCCATCGCACCCTTGATAAGGAGTGAATTTAGTTGGTAGTAAGCATCCCAAAACTCTTGCGAAGGGTTGGAATTAAGATTCTTTTCAGATTCAGTTAATACGTTTAAAAAACTTTTTATAATGGGTGTATCATTAATATTTCTAAAAAAAACTAGCCGCAATGGGCTGGTACTGGTAAAAGGTTCATTCATAATATTATTCATTGGTCACCGTCCTGTTTATATTTTTACAAGAATTATACCATAAATTAAAATGTAATACAAAATTCAACAAAGAACTTGTAAAATTTAAGTCGACATGGTATCATTCTTGTAAAGAAATTGTAACAAGGAGAAATGACATGGGGAAAACTCAGAATATTTTTAAAAAAATTAGCAAGCTTTTAAAGAAGTACCGATATAATCAGGCGACGCAAAAAGTAGAACGAGATGAATTTCGAGATGAATTTTTAGAGACAAATCATGTCAATCACAAAATAAATATGAACAGTAAAAAGAAGAAGACCTTTAGAATGAGAGGCTCAGCGGTTGTAGCCAGTGTTTTTTTAATGTTGGCAGGTGCAGGAGTTGTTGATGCACAAACCCGAGCTTATGAAATTTTATATAATGGTAACAGCATTGGTTATGTTGACAGTCCGGCGGTTTTAGAAACGGCACTCAACAGTATTGGTGAAGCTAACAGTGGCAATAGCGATGTAAATCTTGGTGATTATGAAATACGGGTAGCCCGATTTGTTGATTGTATGACAACCGAAGAAATTGCACAGGCAATTGCGGGAACAAAAACGAATAAGACTGTGCAGGTTGCTCAATCGGTAAATTACAATCAAACACCAGTTAATCAGGCGGCTGAAACTCCGGTAGCTGAAACTCCGGTCGTGGAAAATCCGACCGTGGAAGCACCAACCGTGGAAACACCAGCCGTGGCAACTCCGACCGTGGTAGTAGCCCCGACAGCTGAAACAGCGACAGTGGCAGTTGCGGCAGCCGAAACCCCAGCAGTGGTAGCACCGGCAACAGAAACCCCGACCGTGGAAAGAAAGTCGGCTGAAATTTCAGTAGCAGAAGTTACCCCGGCAGAAGAAACTCCGGTAGCGGAAACACCAGCCGTGCAGACGCCAGCCGTGGAATCTCCAGTAGTGGAAACCCCAGCAATACAGACCCCGGCAGTAGAAACGCCAGCCGTGGAATCTCCAGTAGTGGAAACCCCGGCAGTGGAGACCCCGACAGTGGAAACGCCGGCAGTGGAGACCCCAGCCGTGGAAACGCCAGCAGTCGTAACGCCGCAAGCACAATTTGTTCTTCCGGCCAGTGGTCGGGTGGGCGAAATTTTCAGAGATTATGACAGCGGATACTATAGCAATCATAGTAATGGCGCAGCGGTTGATATATTAAATAGTGAAGGAACTTCCGTTCACGCAGCCGCATCCGGGACAGTTACTTTTGCCGGTTGGTATGGCGGATACGGAAATTGTGTCATGATCGATCATGACAATGGTTATTCAACCCTTTATGGACACTTTAGCGCTTTGAATGTTGCTGCAGGTCAGACCGTCGCTCAGGGACAAATCATTGGCAGTATGGGATCGACAGGATCATCGACAGCCAATCATGTTCACTTTGAAATCCTACTCAATAATGTTGCTCAGCCAATCAATAACTTTTTCAATATCAGTACCGGAGATAACGTATGACAAAGTGATATATTAATATAGACATACCGACCAATTGTTAATCAGTTGTATGCGCACAATTCGTACAGGCTATGCCTGTACGAATTGTGGCACACAACATGATGTAGCAATTGTCGGTATTATATTTAGTGAATCTAATTTATAAAAAAAGATGTCTTTAAAATGGCATCTTTTTTTTTGTAAATAAAACGTTGATTATCTTTCTAAAATATGTTATTATGTAACAAATATGTAACGATTAACAACATGAGGTAAAGATATGAATGATATTGTAAAGACAGAACGTGAAAAACGAAGAAAAAAACGGCTTCGCAAAAAACGACAAAGTACCATTGTGACGATAACACTTTTGGTTATAATAGCATCAGTTGGGGTCGTAAATGCGCAGACACAAGGTTATCAAGTATTTTATCATGGCGAAAGTCTTGGTTATGTACAAACAGCCAGTGTCTTTGAATCGGCAGTGGACCATATTCAGAATAGCTTGGGTGAGTCCTATAACAACAAGAATATCCTTCTTGGCGATGGCTTTAAGCTTGTTCCGGCGAGACTGGATAATCCCATGGATTTTGATGCCTGGGTCCAGGTCTTGAGTAATAAAGGTATTGAGCTTTATGTAAAAGGAACAGTGATTGAGTTTAATGGTCAGGAAGTCGGTACAATGACATCTTCAGATGAAGCTCAGCGTGTGATTGAAACTTTTCAGAGTTTATACACGGTTGACTCAAGCAAAAACGGATTTAATTGTATTGAAAAAACAGTGCTGCTTTCTGAAACAAAAGATTTCGCAACCATACTGAAAAGTATAAAAGCATTAAAAAAATAAATATAAAACCAGAGAAGCACGCTTTGCGTGTTTCTCTGGTTTTAAGGAGAAAGCGGTAATGAGTACGCAAACAGAAAAAGCCATGGATTTGGCGGTTAACTACTTGTCATATAAATCCCGGACCTGCTTTGAAATGGTGACCTATCTTAAGAAAAAAAATATTGAGGATGCTGTAATCGCGCATGTCATGGGAAAACTCCGGGAGTATCGTTATGTGGATGATGAAATTTATCTTAAAAATTATGTGGAAAACAATCGTCAACTGACTTATTATGGCACCAAGCGAATATATCAGGATCTTAGAAAACGCGGCATCAGTGATGAGTTATTGCTCACCTTAGCGGATCTTTATCCAGAAGATACCGAGTATCGATGCTGTTTGCTGGTGGCGACGAAAAATCTGAAGCTTTTAAAAGGAAAAACAGTTTTAGAAAAGCGAAAAAAAATATACGATAAACTGGCCCGGATGGGATATCCGATGGATATGACAATTGATGTGATTAAAGAACTGGATTTAGAAGAAGAACCGATCGCATTATCGGAAGCTGAAATTGAATTTGAAGAAAAAAAAATCCGGGAAAAATTAAATTGCGATTATGAAAAATATGAGCGACAACATAAAAAAAAGGGCTTCCTCGGTAGAGATTTGGAAAATCGGATCATTAAGAGTTTGATGGGTCGAAAATATCCCTATGAAATGATAAGAGCAAAACTGGATCAGATGAAAGAAGACTAACCAATAAAGGCCAACATTTATCAGAATGATAATGTTGGCCTTTATTGTGGAAATTTATCACGTTTCCGGGACTTCTGTTTTTATAGTCCTAATCGTTTGATCAGATAGGGGAGCGCTCTTTCAAAGCAAACACCGTATCGCTTTTCCTGGTTGAGTGCGACGGTCTTGATGATACATTCTCGCGTATAATCAACGGCGATTTGGAGCGAATCCTTTAGGCTGAAATCATTTAAGATGCCGGCTAACAGGGTACTGCCAAAAATGTCACCGGTGCCGTGAAAATTATCGTGGATACGTTCGTTAAAAGCGTAGTCAAAGGTATTGGCTTCCGAGTCATAGGCAACAGCCCCAAGTTTTGTATCCGCAAAGGAAATGCCGGTTAAAACCACTTTTTTCGAACCCAGCTGAGAAAGACTGACCAATAAATTTTCGACGTAGGATTGATTGTAGCCTTCACCAATATATGGTTCCTCCAAAAGAAAAGCCGCCTCGGTGAGGTTTGGAACAATGATGTCGGCCTTGGCGCAAAGCCGGGTCATCCCGTGTGCCATTTCTTTGGAGTAGATGGAATACAGTTCACCATTGTCGCCCATCACCGGGTCGACCAGAGTGAGGGTGCTGTCAGTTTGAAAGGTGTCAAAAAGGCTGCCAACCAAATCAATTTGCTCATAGGATCCTAAGAATCCGCTGTATAACGCATCAAATTCCAAATTGAGAGATTCCCAGTGATTGGCAATCGGGGTGATATCGGCAGTTAAATCGCGGTAGGTGAAATGCTCGAAACCGCCGGTATGGGTTGATAAAACAGCTGTTGGCAAAATACTGGTGTCAAATCCAGCTGCTGATATAATCGGCAGGGCAACCGTCAGGGAGCATCTCCCGACACATGAAATATCATGAATGGCGGCGACTCGTTTTTGTTTTTCTATCATTAAATTCTCCTTGCTATGAATTATCTTCTTGATTTTCAAATACTCTTATTATAAGATAAAGGTGAACCCATTAAAAGAATCAGTTTTACACAATATGTTAGGATCAAACAAGGAGAGCCGATGATTACGATACCGTTTAAAAATGAAGGACAGTTCCTTTATGAGGAAATATATGAATTCCTGAAAAATGAAATTATTCTGGGCAATTTAAAAAACAGTGAGAAATTACCGTCCAAACGGAATATGGCCAGTCATCTGGCAGTGAGTGTTAATACGGTTGATGCGGCTTATGGCCAATTAGTAGCTGAAGGTTATGTGGAGGCTGTTCCTAAAAAAGGATATTACGTCTGTGAAATTGATACTTATCTGCAGAATGAAAAAAGAGCCGTCTCGAAAAATAAAGTTGAGACTGAAAAAAATGAGATCGATGGTATCGATTTTTCTCCGAATATGATTGATCAACGGATTTTTCCATATGATGCGTTTAGAAAAATATTTAAAGCAACTTTTAATGAATATGATCTGAATTTATTGAACAAACCGGATATTCAGGGAGAACCTGAATTAAGAAAAGCTTTGGTAAATTTATTGTACCGTTCCAGAGGGGTGGTTTGTACGGCAGACCAGATCGTTATCGGTTCTGGTACCGACCATCTGCTGCAAACCCTGGATCTGCTTTGGGGAAACAGTAAAGAAATTATTCTGGAAAATCCGGTCTATCTTAAAGCCTATAATATTTTTGAAAAAATGGGAAATAAAGTCATCTCAGTGGATATTGACAAAAAGGGGATTCGCATCGAGCCGTTAAAGAATCATAAAAATGTAGCCATTTACGTGACACCGTCGCATCAATTCCCGTTGGGAATCAGTATGCCGATTGATCGTCGAATCAAACTACTCAATTTTGCAAATAAAGAAGAGCAGATCTATATTATCGAAGATGATTACGACAGCGAATTTCGTTATAATGAAAAACCATTACCGTCATTGCAAAGTATCGACAAGAATGGGAAAGTCATTTATATCGGTACTTTTTCAAAATCAATTGCACCTTCGATGAGAATCAGTTACATGGTTTTGCCGGATTCGCTACTAAAGACGTATTTGGAAATTGCCGATCAAATCAGTTCTCCGGTTTCAAGTCTTGAACAAAGGATGATTGCGGCCTTTATTTCAGGCGGCTTTTTCGAAAAACATGTCAATAAAATGCGTAAGGTGTATAAGGAAAAACGCATTACCCTGATGGATGCGCTGGGCCAATTGGGTGATCAGGTTAAGATCACCGGAGAAAATGCCGGGCATCATCTGCTGATCCAATTAAACAAGGGGTTAAGTGAGAAAGAAATGTGTGAACGCGCCCTGGCTTTGGGCGTCAAGGTCTATCCGGTGTCACCCTATTTTATTCATGGGGTTTCAAAGAAATTTGAAAGCATGGTTTTATTGGGCTACGGCTCGTTAACGGCAGAGCAGATTTATGAGGGCATCAATTTGTTAAAAAAAGCATGGGAATTGTAATAATATGTTATAATAATTAATTGCATAGAATTGTGAGAATATGAGATTAAAAATAAAGAAACAAGAGGTAAGAATGAATAAAAAACCAGAACTGCTTGCACCTGCCGGAACCATGGATGCCATTATTGCTGCTGTAAACGGCGGAGCAGATGCGGTGTATTTTGGTGGAAAAGCCTTTAATGCTCGTCGTAATGCCGAAAACATGACGGAAGATGAAATCAGAACGGCCGTGGCGCTTTGTCATTACCGTGGGGTAAAGGTGTATGTCACACTTAATATATTAATAAAAAACAGCGAATTTGAGGCGCTTATCAAGACCCTTAATTTTTTGAAAAATCTCCATGTCGACGGGCTGATTGTCCAGGATATGGGAGTGATTTATTTAATCAAACATTATTTTCCGGAGTTTAAACTGCAAACCAGCACCCAGGCCTCGGTTTATGGGCTGGAAGGCGTGTTGTTTTTTCAGGAACAGGGTTTTTCCCGCGTCGTACTGCCCCGAGAAATGCCATTAACTCAAGTGGCTGAAATTAAAAAAAAGGCGCAGATCGAATTAAAAATATTCTGTCACGGCGCCCTGTGCTACGCTTATTCGGGACAATGTTTAATGAGCAGTATGATCGGAGGACGAAGCGGCAATCGGGGACTTTGTGCCCAGCCCTGCCGGAAAACCTATCAGCTTTTCGATGAACAAGACAGGCTAATCAATGAGGGCTATTTATTAAGCCCGAAGGATTTAAAAACCCTGGAGGAGATGGAGGCGATTGTCGCCGCTGGTGTGGATGCGCTAAAAATTGAAGGCCGGATGAAAACTCCGGAGTATGTTTATGGGATTACCCGGGCTTATCGGGAGCGGATTAATGAGGTCTTTGGTGAGAAACCCGAAAAAACCATCAATGACCAGGCGGTTATGCAGGTTTTTAACCGGGATTTTACCCGCGGTCATTTGTTCAATGAAGCGGATATCTTGAATCCTCAGGTTGGTAAAAATAGAGGCGTTTTGATTGGCCGGGTCATGGCCATGCCAAAATCACAAAACAGCAGAAATTACGGGGCTTATCCTCATTTAGCGCTCAGTTTGAATCAGGATGCCGAGCTTTCGCTGGGGGATGGCTTATCTTTTGGCGAAGACGGTAAAATCGGGACGAAGGTGGATGGAATTTTCACTTTGGATGGCAGTCGGCTGGAAAAGGGCCACGGTGGAGAAACCATTGCCATTCCCTGTCGCTACGGGGTTTCGCCGGGAACCTTACTGTACAAGAATTTTGATAAGGGCTTAATGGATCAGCTGCATCAATGGGGTTCGGTGCCGGTGAATTTGCCGGAGGCGGTTGTGGATTTCAAGCTGACGATAAAGGCGGAGCTGCCAGTGAAAATCGTTGCCGCATCCCAGGGGATTGAGGTATCTTATACGGCGGATTTTGAGCCGGAAATACCGCTGCGAAAGCCGTTGGATGAAGCCCTCATCAGCGAACAGATTTCACGCCTTGGCGCAACGGATTTTGCACTGGGAACAATCGTAATTGATATGGATACAAATCTGTTTTTATCTCGAAGTCAGCTGAATTTGCTCCGAAAAGAAGTTATTGGAAAGCTGGCGGCTAAAATCACAGCGGCGTCTGAAACGAGTGCCGACGACTTGATTACGATCGTTCCGCTGGAAAAAGAACTGCATGGCAATCAAAAATCGCTTGATAATGAAACCGGCAGGAAGCGAATTTCGCTGGAATTCAGAGAAATGCCGTCACGCGAGTGGCTGTCGCAACTGACCAATCTTGGTGTTGCTGAGGTGGTAATGCCATTGCTGGGAGAAGGCGCTACTGAAATGGCGGCTTTTTCAAAAGAATGTGGCTTAAACGTTTTGCTGAAAACACCCAAAATAATGGATGATGCCGGCTCGCAAAAAGTGCGGCGATTATCGAATCAGGATATTAAACATGACGGGTTTCTGATTGGAAATTATGAAGCCCTGCAACTGCTGAAAAATCGGTCCGATTATTTGGAAGCGGATCAGTCATTTAACCTGTTTAATACCCTGGCGGCACGGGCATTAAAAGAATGGCAGGTCAAGGGCGGGGTTTTGTCTCCGGAACTGGATGAAATACAATTAAAGGAAATTTCAGAGTATTCGGATCTTGCCATGGTGTTGCCGGTTTATGGCACGCAGGAGTTGATGGTGAGCAAAAAATGCCTGTTCAACTGTGCCAACTGTCCGGAGAAAACCAAAGGAACAACCGGCCTTTGTCAGATGGAAATGACTGGAAATCTCGAGGATGAGCGCGGCGGATATTTCCCGGTAAAACGCGATAATCAGGGGCTTATTCACATCTATAACCGGGATACACTGTTCTTACGAGAAGAAATTCTGGATTTGCGGGGGGTGGATACCTGGCGGATTTACCACCGCAACGAAGCACTGGAAACTATGAAAACCATCATCAATTATTACCGCCGGGATATTTATGAAAAGCATTGGGGTCTTCCGGAAGGGTTAAGTACCGCAGGGACGACCCGAGGAAGTTTTAAACGAGGAGTGAAATAAGGACATGGATCAAAGAAGTCTTAAAGTCTTAGAATATCATAAAATTTTAAAAAGTCTGATGGAAAATTGTGTGACCCAGGGGGGGAAAGAGCAAGTTGAGGAGTTACGGCCCCTGGAAACCTTACCCGCGGTGAATCGCGGCCTTGATTTAACCAATGAAAGCCTGGGCATGATTCTGCGAAATGGGAGACCGCCGTTAGCGGATGTGCCAAACACCAGTGATTATGTCAAACGCGCGGTCATTGGCTCGATGCTTTCGATGAAGGAACTTCTTTCCATTGCCACCTTGCTGCACATTGCCAGGGATATGGACGATTACTATCATGGCGATACCCAAATGGACAGCCTGATTTTATTGAAAGAGCTTTTTGAGTCCCTGGAAACCTGTGAAGAACTGGAAAAAGAAATCAACCGAAAAATATTAGGCCCCGAGGAAATGGCCGACACGGCTTCCCGAGAACTCGCCCGAATCCGTCGGGAAATGCAGTTTAAAAACAATCGGATCAGTGAAAAGCTTAACCATATGGTGAGCTCAACGGCCTATGAAAAAATTCTTCAGGAAAAAATTGTCACCATTCGGAACAATCGTTACGTGATTCCGGTCAAGCAAGAATACCGCAGCCAGGTTCCGGGGATTGTTTTGGATAAATCGGCCAGCGGCGCCACTTTGTATATTGAGCCGATGGCGGTAGTGGAACTGAATAATGATATCAAAATTCTGGTGGCAGAAGAGGAACAGGAAATCATCCGAATCCTCAAAGATCTGACCCAAAAGGTTGCCGACAGCCGTGATAACATTATCGGTAATTATGATGTGCTGGTGGATCTGGACTTTCAATTTGCCAAAGGGAAATACGGCTTGGCGGTTAATGGCGTCAGGGCCGCGGTGACCGAGACCGGACCGATTGAACTGTTGCGGGCAAAACATCCGCTGATTCCCGAGGATCAGGTGGTGGCATCGGATATATATTTTGACGAGTCAATCAATACCATGGTGATTACCGGACCGAACACCGGGGGGAAAACCGTTTCCTTAAAAACCATCGGGCTTTTGAATCTGATGGTACAGTCGGGACTTTTTATTCCGGTTCGGGAAGGCAGTAAAACCAGAATTTTCAAAGATATTTTCGCAGATATTGGCGATGAACAGAGTATTGAGCAGAGCTTGAGTACCTTTTCCTCCCATATGACAAATATTGTCGAAATCATGAGTAAAGCGGATCAAAACAGCCTGGTTCTTTTTGATGAATTGGGAGCCGGAACCGATCCGACGGAAGGGGCAGCCCTGGCAATATCGATTCTTAATACGTTGCATCTTCGTGGCGTGACCAGTATCTCAACGACGCATTACAGCGAACTCAAGGAGTTTGCCCTGGTGACACCGGGGGTGGTTAATGCCAGTGTGGAATTTGATGTCAGGACCTTGAGGCCAACCTATCGTCTGCTGATCGGGGTTCCGGGGAAATCCAACGCGTTTGAAATTGCCAGGCGGTTGGGGCTGGGTGATGACATTATCAAACATTCACGGGAACTCATTAAAAACGAAGCCATTCGTTTTGAAGAAACCCTGATAAAAATTGATGAAAAGCGCCGCCGAACCGAAGTGGAACACGATGCCATGATTCGTTTGAAACGAGAAACCGAAGAATTGAAACGTCAAATGGATCGGGAAATGGAACGCTTCGAGGAAGAGAAAAAGGCCTTGGTTTTAAAGGCTCAGGAAGAAGCCCTGGAGATTGTTCGAAAGACCCGCGAGGAAACGGAAGAAATTTATCGGGAAATCCGAACGATTCAGGAAACAACAATCAATACGGTTAAAGACAATAAAGAGCTTGAAGCCATTCGTAAACGCATCAAGGAAAAAGAAAAAAACATTTATCAATTTGGAAATATTCCGAAAGATTATCAGGGTCAGGCGCTGCGCATGGAAGACTTAAGCATGGGTATGAAGGTCTTTGTTATCAGCCTCCGTCGCGAAGGGGAGATTATCAATCTTTTACCCAATGAAAACAAGGCCATGGTTCAGTCGGACATGATTAAGCTCAAGGTTGATGTTAAAGACCTGACGCCTTCAACCGCGCTTGCCAAACCCGAAGAAAAAATGGTTACATACAAAAAAGTCGATCGTCATGTGATGAATACAAAACTGGATCTGCGAGGAAAAAATGGTGAGGAATCGCTATTCCTGGTTGAAAAAATGATCGGGGATGCGATGCTGTCGGGAAACAAGCAGATCGTGATTGTTCACGGCAAGGGAACCGGGCGGCTGCGCCAGATCATCCATGAATACCTCAAAGGGAATCCCTTGATCGAAGACTTCCGTTTGGGCGCCATGAATGAAGGCGGCTCCGGGGTCACGATCGTTAATCTCTAGCAAAAGATTGACATTGGATACCGCCCATAATACAATTAATAGGAAAATTTTTACGGAAGCACAATTATATTTTTTGGAGGAGTCATGATATTATCGGATAGAACCATTTATGAATATTTAGAAAAAGGGGAGCTGGTTATTGATCCGTTGGAAAAGGGTCAGGTTCAGCCGGCATCAGTGGACATTCGTTTAGGAAGCAGTTATCTGAAGCTGGATGAAAATCATTTTGAGACCATGACTTTAACGGATGAAATTAAATATGTTTCAATGGAAGCCGATGAGATCATCATCCCGTCCAACTCATTTCTATTGGCAACGACAATGGAATACATAAAACTCCCCTGTAATCTGACGGCCTTTGTAGAAGGGCGAAGCTCTGTTGGCCGGATGGGATTATTCATCCAAAATGCCGGTTGGGTTGATCCGGGCTTTGAAGGCGAAATCACGCTTGAACTTTACAATGCCAACCGGCTGCCCATTAAATTGGAAAAAGGCCGACGGATTTGTCAATTGGTATTTGCCCAAATGGATGCGGTGGCATTAAATCCGTATCACGGAAAATATCAGAAACAGCGTTCGGCGGTGGGCAGTCGCATCTTCATGGATGATGAATGCTAGCTGCTATCGTCAAAATGCAGGCCTTGGTGAATGAAGGGACAGGATTATGAAAGAAATATATTTAGATAATGCAGCAACAACCAGGGTTCATCCCCAGGTGGCGGAAAAGATGATGGATACGATGTTAAATAATTACGGGAATCCTTCATCGCTTCATCGGCTGGGAATCCGGGCAGAACAGGCGGTCAAAGAAGTTCGCGAACTTGTTGCTGCCACAATCAACTGTCAATCTCAGGATATTTATTTTACTTCTGGCGGTACCGAAGGAAATAACATGATTATCAAGGGCATTGTCGAGAATAAACAGCGCAGTCGGATGCGGATCATTACTTCAGCCACTGAACACCCCTCGGTATTGGATGTTTTTTCATTTTATGAAGAGCATCAGATTGAAGTGGTTGTTTTAGGGGTGGATGAACAGGGGCATATCGACTTGGACGAACTAAAAGCCACGATGAATGCCAGTACGATTTTAGTCAGCATTATGGGCGTGAACAATGAACTGGGCACCATCCAGGATCTCAAAGCGATTGGGAGGATTGTCAAGCAGGCAAATCCCAATTGTGTCTTTCATTCGGATTTCGTCCAGGGATATATGAAAATTCCCATTGATGTGGAGGCCTGTCAGCTGGATGCCCTGACCATGTGCAGCCATAAGATATTTGGCCCCAAAGGGGCGGGTGCGGTCTATATAAAAAAGGGCATCAATTTAAAACCGCTGCTTCGCGGTGGCGGTCAGGAAAACAATATGCGTTCCGGAACCGAAAATGTTCCCGGAATTGTTGGCTTTGGAGAGGCGATTCGGCTTCGAAAAGAGTCGTATCTGGATGAGTTGGAGGCTATTCGCGAGCTTCGCAGCCGCCTCATCAGGGGACTCGAAGATCAGGTCGAGGATATTAAAGTCAACGGCGATCCTAACGGCAGTCCGTATGTGCTAAATGTATCGTTTAACCGGGTTCGCGGTGAAGTGCTGTTGCATAGTCTGGAAGCAAAAGGTATTTATGTTTCTACCGGCTCGGCCTGTTCGTCTCATAAAAAAGAAAAACAATATGTGCTCAAAGCCATCGGGCTTTTAGAAGAATATAAAGAAGGAACCATTCGCATCAGTTTTTCAAAAGATATCACAAAAGAAGATGCCGATGAAACAGTGAGGGCCATTGCTGAAGCAGTGGCGAGCTTGCGGCTTTTGATAAAAGCGAGACGAAAAAATAAATCACAGGAGAAAAATTAATGGAACATGTTATTCTGGTTCGATATGGCGAAATTGCCTTAAAAGGACTGAATCGTAATTATTTTATAGAATTATTGGCAAAAAATATCCGCAACACGCTTTGGTGTGTGCCTTCGGCAAAGGTGAAAAAAATTCAGGGGCGAATTATCGTCAATGTGGAAGAAGAAGATCTTAAACTGGGTATGGAACGGATTCAAAAAGTATTCGGCATCGTCTCCGTCAGCCCGGCGATTGTGATTGACAGCGACATGAAAGTGATTGAGGAAAATGCCATTGAGCAGGTCCGATCAGCTGAAGGAATCAAAACCTTTAAAATCACCGCTAAACGCGGCGATAAAACCTTTCCGATTAAATCACCGGATTTGAATTATCGTCTGGGAGAAACGGTTCTTGACGCCGTCGAAGGCATTTCGGTCGACATCCATGACCCAGATTTGAATCTCTGGGTCGAAGTCCGAGAAAAAACCTATATGTATCATGAATTTCTTAAGTGCAACGGCGGCCTGCCGGTTGGTTGCAGCGGCAAAGGCGCGTTGTTATTATCCGGCGGAATCGACAGTCCGGTGGCCGGTTATATGATGGCCAAACGGGGCGTCGAGGTGATTGCGGTTTATTTCCACAGTTTTCCGTTTACCAGTGACCGGGCCAAACAAAAAGTAATCGATTTGGCTAAGATCATGAGTCAGTATTGCGGCCGGATTAAATTATATGTGGTGCCCTTTACCGAGGTCCAAACCAAAATTGTGGAGCTGTGCCCGGACCGCCAGACGACGATTATTATCCGCCGGTACATGATGCGCATCGCCGAAATGATCGCTGCAAAAGAAGGGGCCAAAGCCCTGATCACCGGAGAAAGTTTGGGACAGGTGGCAAGCCAGACCATGGAAGGGCTTGGCGCCACGAATGCCGTAGCCAATCTTCCGGTTTTCAGACCGCTGATTGGTTTTGATAAATCGGATATTGTTAAAATTGCTCAAGAAATCGGTACTTTTGAAACCTCGATTTTGCCTTATGAGGATTGCTGCACGATATTTGTCCCCAAGCATCCGGAAACAAAGCCAAAGATTTCCGAAATGATTCGTTCTGAGGAAGCCATCGCTGAAATGATGGTGGATATGATGGCCACGGCGGTGGAAAACTCCGAAATTGTTAAACTGTAAAATAGTTATATGCTAAGAGTTTATTAGATATAGTCCCACAAGTATAGGAGAGGCGATCCTTAAGCATAACAGTGTAGGGGCTTAAGCATTATACAGTGTAGGGGCTTAAGCGTTACAGTGTAGGGGCGATTCCCAATCGCCCGAAGATATTTGCTTTAAAACTTACGTTCCGGGCGATCATGGATCGCCCCTACGAGCCCAAATTAACGTTAGTATCTTAAAAACAGTCTTAACCAGGCAATGATTGCCTGGTTTTTGTGTTATAATGAAGCATTCTATTGATTAAGGAAAAAGTGATGACTGATAATAAAAATAATGGCATTCGCCAAAGTTATATGAATGAACTCAATGATCTAATTGGCTATGAAATGGAAAACCAGGTGCTTCTGGATGACTATGTACTTGAAATCATGAGGCGTTTAACCCTGACAATCAAACGGGAAATATTGATTGCCACTAATGAAAAAAACCGTATTCAGTGGGTCAATGTCGGTGATGCGGCAACGGTTAGCATTGGCAATGAAGACATGGAGTACCATATAAAATCGCTGAATAAATACCGCGTGATTCATACCCATCCCGGCGGAAATCCGCGGTTATCCGCTGAGGATTTTTCAGCGGCAAAGAAACAGAGTCTCCAGTGCATTGTCGCAATTGGCGTAGATGAAGTGGTACCGCTTGGCTTTAGTATCGGGGTGCCGGTTATTGAGGAAGAGACCATGATGTATCGACAGGGACTCTTAAAAAGTCTTAAAGAACTCAAAGCCTTTCCCTTGGAGCATTATATTCTGCAAGCCAATCGGTTTATCAAAAATGATCCGAACAATCGCTTTGATGTAGAGGATGATGAAGAAAGAGCGCTTTTGATTGGGTTGGATCTGCCGGGAAATAAAGGCGTTGACCTTAAAGATTCCATGGAAGAGCTGGTTCAATTGGTTAAAACAGCGGGTGGCGTGGTGGTTGAACAGGTGTGTCAGGCAAGGAGTCAGATTGATTCCACATTTTATGTGGGCAAAGGAAAACTTCAGGAGTTGATTAAAGTTATCCAAAACAATGATATTAATTTGATTGTCGCCAATGACGAGCTTAATTCCAAGCAAATTGCCAATATTGAAGCGGCTACCGGAACGAAAACGGTCGATCGAACGACGATTATTTTGGATATCTTTGCCCGGCATGCCACCACCCGGGAAGGAAAACTGCAAGTTGAACTGGCACAGCAAAAGTATCGAATGAGTCATCTTAAAGGTTTGGGGATTGTCATGTCCCGGACCGGTGCCGGCATCGGAACCCGGGGTCCCGGTGAAAAAAAATTAGAGACGGATCGTCGCCATATCCGGAAACAGATTGATGAACTGGAAGCGAGAAATGAACGGATTAATAAAAGCAATCAGCTGAATGCCCTGCAGCGCAAAAAAAATAAGGTGAAAACGGTGAGTCTGATCGGCTATACCAACTCTGGTAAAAGCACGTTGTTCAACCGCTTAACCCAAAGTGAAGCGATAACCAGGGATGGCTTATTTATCACCCTGGATTCAACCCTTCGCAAGGTGGATCCGGAATACGGTGATTATCTGGTTTCGGATACGGTTGGCTTTATTGAAAAGCTGCCCCATGATTTAATTACCGCGTTTAAAACCACGTTAAAGGAAGTTGAAACGGCTGATTTGCTTCTTCATGTGGTGGATGTCTCCAATCATAATTATGAGGCGCAAATTCAGGTGGTTGATCAGGTGCTGACTGATATTGGCGTGGGTCATAAAAAAGTAATGATGATTTACAATAAGATCGACAAGCTTTCGCTGGCGGAACAGGAAACCTTTTTGTTGAAAAATCAGGCCGCTAAGGAGGAACTGAAACTCTATATTTCAGCTAAACAGGGTCTGGGGATTGATGCTTTGTTTGAAGCCGTCAGTACCGTTTTAATCGGTGAGAAACGTGAAATGAAGCTGCTGATTCCCTACGATGACAATAAGTCCATGGCTCTTCTTCATGAAATGAAGGTGGTGTTGGATATTGATTATCAGGGAGAAGGTAATTTGGTGACCATTGAAATGACGGATGGATTTCCCATCCATCTTTTTGAGAAGTACAAGGTTTCAGAGGTGTAGGCTTTGGAGGATTACAAAACCGTATTAATTTCAGATGAGACCGAAATAGAAATAAAAAAGTCCCGTTTTATCAATATGGTGTTTCATATTGAAAATGAAGAAGCGGTGGAAGCGACGCTAACGCAAATAAGAAAGAAGCATTACAAGGCCACGCATGTCTGTTGGGCCTATGTCCTTAACACCAACCCGAAGCGCCAGAAGTCCAGTGATGATGGGGAACCGCCCGGAACGGCGGGAAAACCGATTTTAGACATCATCAACCATCGGGAACTAAAGGATGTTTTAGTGGTGGTGGTCCGCTATTTCGGCGGCATCAAACTGGGCGGCGGTGGGCTGATTCGTGCTTATGGGGGTGGTGCCGGCGATGTGATAAACCATTGCAGCATTATCAAGAAACAGTATTCAGATCAGTTGCGGATTGTGATTCATTACCCGGCCTATGGCAGTTTAAGCAATGGCCTGTTGGAAAAAGGAATCATGCCGGCCAGTGAGGACTTTGGCGAAGAGGTGACCCTGGGTTTTCATATTGCCGTTGCTGAAACAAAGGAATTTCTGGCCCGGGTTGAGGATCAGACCAATGGAAATGTTCAGGTAATCATGGGGGAGCCAGCCTATGTGGATGTACCGGAGATCGTTATATAAATAACAATTGGTGCAACCTCTTTACAATAAATGCAACTTTATGTATAATAAGTAACTAGAATGATAAAAAGTCCTAAATTTGTATGGATACAATAATGTATTTTAATTTAAGACACCGAAGAGAAAATATCGAAGGGTTACTTTCGGTATTTTTTCTTTTTCCTAAAAATGAAGATCTGCTGTGATGAATGGAAATATGGTGGAATAAATAAGAAATATCGGTGACTTATTAAAGGTTTGTTGGTTATAATGTCAACGCTGTTATAATCGACAATTGAGATAGAGAGGAAACAACCTATGGCAAAAAACAACCGCGCGGCATTTTTGTTTAAACTGATTTTTCTGGTTTATTTGGGATGCTTATTGATGATGACCTTGTTACCGGATACCAGTAACATTACATATGAAACAACTTATAATCTCATTCCGTTTACGAGTATCGATAATTTCTTTTTTGACATAATGAAGAACGGGATTATCAACTGGGTATTCCTGGCCACCAAGCCGACGGATTTTCAGGATATTATTATGTATACTTTTACCGATTCCTTTAAAAATTTGATGGGAAATATTTTACTGTTTGTTCCTTTTGGCTTATTATATCCATTAGCCAGGAAAAAGAAAGTAAAGTTTTTCGAAGCTTTTGTGCTGATTTTAGGCACCACCTGTGCGATTGAAGTCCTGCAATATTTATTTCTGACCAGTCGTCGGGCGGATATCGATGATGTGATTCTTAATTTGATTGGTGGTTTGATTGGTTATGGAATTTACAAATGGATTGAATAGAGATGCAGTCCGTTAGGAGGAAGAATGGCTAAGAAAAAAAGTATTTTTGTTTGTCAGAACTGCGGTTATGATTCCCCAAAATGGATGGGAAAATGTCCGGAATGCAACCAATGGAATACCATGGTTGAGGAGCTTGATCTTTCAAAGCTGGCCGGGAAGGAAAACACCAGAGAACGGGGCGTGTATTCCAAACCCAAATCTTTAGCGGAAATCACTTATTCGGGAGATACCCGGTATCCCACGCAAAATGAGGAATTCGATCGGGTTCTCGGCGGCGGTATTGTTCCGGGGGGGATGATTCTGCTGGGCGGAGATCCGGGAATCGGAAAATCCACGTTGCTTTTGCAAACAACCGAAGCCCTGGGAAATCAGGGCTATAAGATTTTGTATATTTCAGGAGAAGAGTCGGAACAACAATTAAAAATGCGCGGAGAACGGATGAATGTGAAATCGGAGAATATCTTTTTCCTTTCTGAAATTAACATTCCCTATCTCTTGACTATTATTCTGGAAGAGCGGCCGGACATTGTCATTATCGATTCCATTCAGACCATGTACAGTCCAGATATTTCTTCGGCCCCCGGCAGTGTCAGCCAGATCCGGGAAAACACCGGTGCGCTGATGCAGCTGGCGAAGAAGGATAATATTTCCATGATTCTGGTGGGTCATGTCACCAAGGAGGGGAACATTGCCGGCCCTCGGGTTTTAGAACATATGGTGGATACGGTGCTTTATTTTGAGGGTGAGAAATACCACACCTATCGGATCCTCCGGGGCGAGAAAAACCGCTTTGGTTCCACCAATGAGATCGGTATTTTTGAAATGACTGAAAGCGGCCTTCAGCCGGTGGCGAACCCTTCAGAAATGATGCTGGACAGCCGCCCCGAGAACACCTGCGGCTCAGTGGTCGTGCCTTGTATGGAGGGCAGTCGGCCCTTACTCATTGAGCTTCAGGGACTCATCTCCCCCTGTGGATTTGGAAATCCCCGCCGGATGTCTACGGGAATGGACTGCAACCGCATGGTTTTACTGATGGCGATTATGGAAAAGCGTCTGGGTATTCAGATGCAGTCTGTGGATGCCTACATCAACGTCGTTGGCGGTATAAAAATTGATGAGCCGGCCCTGGATCTCGGCGTCATAGCGGTTCTTTATTCCAGTTTGAGAAATTTTCAAATACCGGCTGATTTAATGATTCTCGGCGAGGTCGGCCTGACCGGTGAGGTTAGAAACATTCAGAACATGGAGAAGCGGTTGATTGAGGGAAAAAAGCTGGGTTTTAAGCGATGTATTATTCCCAAGGGAAATCAAAAGGGCTTGAATTTCCATGAGATGGAAATTTTCCCGGTGGATAATATCCGATCGGCGCTGGATAGCTTGCTTTAAAAGAGACGCGGCACGGTCTATCAGTTGCCAACAAAAATTTATCCTTTGATTTCAAGCGGTAATCGTGTATAATGGAATTGTCCCAAAGTGATCGTCA
Organism: Acetobacterium paludosum; assembly: GCF_008086595.1. Taxonomy (GTDB): domain Bacteria; phylum Bacillota; class Clostridia; order Eubacteriales; family Eubacteriaceae; genus Acetobacterium; species Acetobacterium paludosum. The sequence continues at coordinate 75,902 of NZ_RXYA01000011.1, forward strand.
CATACTTTATTTTTGAACCTACATCATTTTAGAGGGAGTCTGATTGTTCGCTATCAGATGTCGGGCCGCATAATATCAGCGGAAGGCAGAAGCTAGAGACAAGACACCCACCTGGCCACGGCTAGGGCGTCAAAAATAGAGGACGTCACAATGGGACAAGCACCTAAGGGTGCTTTTTTTGGTTGAATTATTTTTTTGTTTTGGTACAATAGATGGGATATGCATAATTGGTATGAGATAAAAACAAGAATTTGAAGGAGAGCGGATGTACGAATATATAATGGGAAGCTTAGAGGAACAGGCGCTGGATTATGTGGTCATTGATTTGAATCACATGGGATATAAAATAAAAGTATCCGCCAATACACAAAATGAGCTGCCATGTCTGCATTCGGAGGTGAAGCTGTTTCTTCATCAGGTTATTAAAGAGGATGAAATGGCTCTTTATGGTTTTGCAACAACGGATGAACGGGAAATATTCCGGACCATGATTGGCATTTCCGGCATTGGGCCGAAGGCAGCAATCGGACTTTTATCCCAGTTCAGCAGTAATGAGCTGATCAGCCATATTATCAATAATGATCCTAAAGCGATTTCAAAAGCGCCGGGAATTGGTTTAAAAACGGCCAATCGGATTATTTTGGAGCTGAAGGATCGCTATAAGGATTTTGCGGGAGTGGATTTTAAAGCCGTCAATCCTCGTGAAATAAACGATACCGCAACCCAGGCGATAAATGGACTGGTGGGATTGGGGTATAGTGTTTCTGAAGCTTCGGAAATGGTGTCAAGGGCTTATGTTCCGGATTGCGGGCTTGAAGATTTAATAAAGAGTGCGCTCCGGTCCACTAATCCGTTGAAGGGACGGTAATACATGAAAGAACGTATCATTACCTCTGATTTTATTGAATTAGATGTAGAAATTGAAAAAAATTTAAGACCCCAGGGCATGGACGAATATATCGGCCAGGAACGCGTCAAAAAGCAGATGGGTATTTTCATTAAAGCGGCTCAAAAAAGGAAAGAAAGTCTGGATCATGTGCTGCTTTACGGACCGCCCGGTCTGGGAAAAACAACGCTGGCCAATATTATCGCCCGGGAGATGGGCGTGGGAATTAAAACGACTTCCGGTCCGGCCATTGAAAAGGCCGGGGACTTAGCGGCAATTCTGACCAGTTTAAAGGAAGGTGATATCCTTTTTATTGACGAAATTCATCGGTTGCAACGATCGGTTGAAGAGGTACTGTATCCGGCCATGGAGGATTTTGCGCTGGATATTGTGATTGGAAAAGGGCCGGGGGCCCAATCCATCCGGTTGGAGCTGCCGCCCTTTACCTTAATTGGAGCCACTACCCGGGTAGGGTTGCTGACCTCGCCGCTGCGTGATCGATTTGGCATGATTCAGCGGTTGGAACTTTATAATCCCGTCGAGTTAACGACGATTATCAGGCGTTCAGCCAGAATTCTCGGTATTGAAATGGACGAAGCAGGGGCGGTAGAACTGGCCATTCGGTCTCGGGGAACGCCGCGAATTGCCAATCGTCTGTTGAAAAGGGTCAGAGACTATTGTGAAATAGAAGGCCGGGGTATTATTGATTTACAAACAACGAAGGAAGCCCTCGATCTTTTTGAAGTGGACGCGGTTGGTCTGGATCAGATTGACCGGATCATGCTGATGACGATTGTTGAAAAATTCGACGGCGGCCCGGTCGGGCTTGATACCCTGGCGGCGGCCATTGGCGAAGAAAAAAACACCATTGAGGAAGTATACGAACCCTATTTGATTCAATTGGGCTTTCTTTCAAAGACGCCCAGAGGCCGAGTGGTTACCAGCCGCGGTTATAACCATTTAGGCGTAGAGGTGCTGATGAGTGATTCATCAGAGCTGCAACAGATTAAATTAAAATTTTATGACAGCGAGGAAGAAAACGATGAATAAATCAGATTTCTATTACGATCTGCCAGATGAGCTTATTGCCCAACATCCTTTGGAGAAACGGGATAATTCTCGATTGATGGTGCTTAATCGCCAGAAAAAGACAATTGAAGATCGAAATTTTTTTGATCTTATCGAGTATTTACAACCGGGAGATTTGCTGGTGATGAATAATACCAAGGTTTTGCCGGGAAGGCTTTTTGGGCATCGTGAAGATACCGGCGGCAAGATTGAAATTCTGCTGTTAAGACATCTCGCGGATAAAGACTGGGAAATCATGGTGAAGCCGGGAAAAAGAGCCAAGGTCGGCGCAAGGATTGTTTTTAGTCCCGAACTGACGGGCGAAATTACCGGGACCACCCAGGGCGGCCTGCGGGTGATCACTTTTGAATATTCCGGGATATTTAAAGAGATTATTGACGAGATCGGGTTAATGCCGGTTCCGCCCTATATTCATGAAACCCTAAAGGATAATAATCGTTATCAGACGGTTTATGCCAAGCGTGAAGGTTCTTCAGCGGCGCCCACAGCGGGTCTGCATTTCACCCCGGATCTGCTTCAGAAGATCGAAAAAATGGGCGTTAATATTGCCGAAGTAACGCTTCATGTGGGAATCGGGACCTTTCGTCCGGTAAAATGTGATGTGATTGAAGAACATCATATGCATGAAGAATATTTTGAGGTATCGGAAGAAACCGCCCAGGCTATTAAGCGTACGAAAAAAAATGGCGGACGGATTATTGCGGTGGGGACGACTTCAGTCAGAACCTTGGAAAGCAATGCTCAGCTTCATGAGGGAACAGTGGAAGCCTATGCCGGCGTCACGGATATCTTTATTTATCCCGGCTACGAATGGAAAGTGGTCGATGCCGTCATTACCAATTTTCATCTGCCGGAGTCCACCTTATTGATGCTGGTGTCGGCTTTTTACAATCGCGAAGAGATTATGAAAGCGTATCAGACCGCGATTGATCTGAAATATCGCTTTTTCAGCTTTGGTGATGCCATGTTTATCGAATAAGAAAACAGATTATTAAACATTAGGAGAAAAGAATGAGTGAATTTCGTTATGAACTGATTAAAGAGTGCAAAGACACCGGGGCCCGGGTGGGGAAAATACATACGCCGCATGGAGTTATCAATACGCCGATTTTTATGCCGGTGGGAACACAGGCGACGGTGAAATCACTTTCATCGGAGGACTTGGTCGAAATGGACGCAAATATTATTTTAGGGAATACCTATCATTTGTATTTAAGACCGGGACAGGAGATTATGAAAAAAGCCGGCGGACTCCATCAATTTATGAATTGGAATCGTCCGATATTAACGGATAGCGGGGGATTCCAGGTTTTTTCTTTAAATGAATTAAGAAAGATCACGGAAGACGGTGTTGAATTTATTTCACATTTAGATGGATCCAAACATTTCATGACCCCAGAAAAAGCCATCGATATGCAAAACACCATTGGCGGGGATATTATTATGTGTTTTGATGAATGTGCTCCGGCGGGGGCTGATTATGAATACACAAAAAAATCCATGGAAATGACATCGCGATGGGCAAAAAGGTGCAGTGATGCTCATAAGCGTCCGGAAGATCAAGCCTTGTTTGGGATTGTTCAAGGGGGAATGTTTGAGGACTTACGGGCTCAAAGCGTGAAGGATCTCACGGAAATCGGTTTTCCGGGGTATTCCATTGGCGGTCTTAGTGTGGGAGAATCCAAGGCGGTGATGTATCACATCCTGGATGTCACGACGCCGCTGCTGCCTAAAGATAAACCCCGTTATTTAATGGGCGTAGGGTCTTTAGATGCCCTTTTTGAGGGCACCGTTCGGGGGATCGATATGTTCGACTGTGTGCTCCAAAGCCGTATTGCCAGAAATGGTACCGCCCTTACTAGTCATGGCAAGGTGGTGGTTCGCAATGCGACTTATAAGGAAGATTTTTCACCGGTTGATCCGGAGTGTGATTGTTTCGTTTGCCGAAACTATACCCGGGCTTATATCCGACATTTGATTAAAACCAATGAAATTTTAGGAGCCAGGTTATTGACATATCACAATTTATACTTTACACTTAGAACAATGGAGAAGATTCGACAGGCGATTATGGATGATCATTTATTGGCCTATAAAGAAGCTTTCTTTGAAAAATATGGCATTGCTGAATAAAAATTAAGGAGAATGAATATGGATTATACCATGATTCTTCCTCTGGCGTTAGTACTCGTATTCTTTTATTTCTTTATTCTTAGACCACAACAGAAACAACAAAAAGAAGTTAAAAATATGCGTTCAAGTATGAAACCCGGGGATGAAATTATTACGATTGGTGGATTTTATGGTATTGTTTACGCGATTGGTGAAGAAAATGTAACCATCGAGTTATTGCCTGATTACAATAAAGCGCTGATTACAAAGTCTGCTATTTCTAAAATAGTGAGCGTTGGAGATGCGGTAGAAAAGGAAGAAGAGGTTTTTGAAGAGCTTGATGAAGAGCTTGACGGAGACCAAAAAGTAGTCGATGCCGAATATGAAGAAATCGATGCTGAAAACACTAAAAAAGACGAAAAATAAATTTTGAATCATTAGAAGGGAGTGAACAAATTGAAACACATTAAAATCATTAAAGAGGGTAAACTCACTGATGTAAAAAACCGAGGATGTGGCGAATGTCAAACTTCCTGCCAGTCAGCTTGTAAGACTTCCTGTACCGTGGGAAACCAAAAATGCAAACAAACGACTGAGAAATAATAACAAAAGCCTGAGGGGCTATCTCGTAAGAGATGGCCCTTTTCTTTTGATAAGGAGAAAAATGATACATAAATACAAACTTAACGGACTGAATATTGTTTTGGATGTGGATACCAGCGGCGTGCTGACGGTTGATGACTTAACCTATGAATTATTGGATGGTTATGGAGAAAAGAGCGATGATGAATTAATCAAAGCATTCGGTGAACGATACCCAGCTGCAGAAATAGGCGAATGTCTGGCAGAAATAAAGACATTGAAAGAAGAAGGCATTTTATTTAAAGAAGTAAAATATAAAAAAAACAACTATGCCAATGGCGATCTGATTAAGGCTTTGTGTCTTCATATTGCCCATGACTGCAACCTTAAATGCACGTATTGTTTTGCGGCGCAGGGCGATTTTGACGGCGAAAAAATGCTGATGTCGTTGGAAGTTGGCAAGAAAGCTATCGATTTTATCGTTGCCCAATCAAAAAACAGAGAAAACCTGGAGATCGACTTTTTTGGCGGAGAGCCGCTGATGAATTTAGATGTGGTTAAGGAATTAGTTGTTTATGGTAATGAAATGGCTGAAAAAAATCATAAGAAATTCAAATACACGATGACCACCAATGGGGTATTGCTTAATGAAGAAACCCGGGAATACCTGAATGAAACCATGGACAATATTGTACTGAGTCTTGACGGTCGTAAGGAAGTCAATGACCACATGCGTCAAACCGTTAACGATAAAGGTTCGTATGACATCATCATCAATAACATCAAGGCCATGGCCGAGATGCGCGGCGACAAAGATCATTATGTTCGGGGAACCTATACTCATCACAACCTGGATTTTTCCAGAGATGTGCAATTTTTGGCAGAAGAAGGTTTTAAAAGCATTTCAGTAGAGCCGGTGGTTTCAGAAGCTTCAAAAGACTATGCCATAACTGAAGAAGATCTGCCGGAAATATTTGCGGAATATGATAAGCTGGCATTATCCTATTTAAAACGTCATCAAGACGGACTTCACTATAATTTCTTCCATTTCAATGTAGATTTGGATCATGGCCCGTGTGTCTATAAACGTCTTTCCGGCTGCGGGGCCGGAAGAGACTATGTGGCAGTAACGCCGGAAGGGGACGTCTACCCATGTCATCAATTTGTCGGAAATGAAGCGTTTAAAATGGGCGATGTATTTCAGGGCATAACCAACAATGAAATTAGAAACGAGTTTGAGGCCGGAAATCTGCTGGAAAAGGAAGCCTGTACCCAGTGCTGGTGCAAATATTTCTGCGGCGGTGGATGTCATGCCAATGCCTATAATTTCAACGGTACCATTATGAAACCGCATCATGTCAGTTGTGAAATTGAACGGCGACGCGTTGAAAATGCCATCATGATTTCAATTATTGAAAGTGGCGAACCGGCATAAACCGGTTAGTTTAAACCCTCGGAGGGTTGACTGATTTGAAATAAAAACTACCAAAAAAAGGCGGAAGTAAATACTGGGGGACAATCGTAACAGCAGCTGTCCTCCGAACGATTTTAGAACCCTTAGCTTGAACATTTTTGACAAGTCGTATTATTTATGATAAATTATACCTATCTACAAAAACAATAAAACTTCAAAATCAATCTACAGCAAATGAACTGATTTTAAATTCTCATCATCCAAAACTCAAATTCATTTATTATTATCCACGGAGGCAACTAATTTGGAAAAGAAATCTTTAGAGGATTCAACCGTTGTTGAATTACGCAAACAGGCAGAGCATCTGGGTATCGAAAAAACCAGCCGATTAAAAAAAATTGAGCTGATTGAGGCAATAGAAGAGAAACTGAACCCGGAGTCGGATTTAGAGATAGCTTCTGATACCAATCTGGAATTAAAGGAAGACGAGCCATCACCAGAAGTGAAAAACATAAACAAAAAACAACCCCAGCCGATTCGTCGCAATACCAATGATTCCGCCAATAATGGCAATGGGGGACGTTCACCTTATTATAAAATAAAAGACTCCATGGATAATGTGGTGGTTGAGGAAGGAATCTTAGAAATCGTTCCTGAGGGTTTTGGTTTTGTGAAAAATGCCGAAATGTCGACAAATGAAGAATTTGTGTATATTTCCGCTTCGCAAATACAGAAATTCAAATTAAAAAATGGCGACCTGCTCAGCGGCAAGGTCCGCCCCCCTAAGCCGGGCGAAAAGTATTCGGCGATGCTCTTTTTGGAAAAGGTCAACGGGACAAAAACAGCGGATATTATCCAAAAAATCAACAGCATGTTGTACGTGGATGATAAAAAGGATTTGGACCGATTCAAGAGTTCCCAGGAAGGTATTTTGGATGTAAACCCGGATGGATTTGGGTTTTTGCGAACCAATCATTATTTATCCGGCGATCATGATATTTATGTTGCGGCAAACCAGATCAGGCGCTTTAACCTGCGTACCGGGGATAAAATTGTCGGAAAAATAAAAATGACCGGGGAAAATGAAAAATTCGATGCCTTGCTTTACGTTGAAAAGGTAAATGGCGATATCCCGGAAAAAATTGCGAACCGGCCCAAGTTTGAACGGCTCACCCCGATTTTTCCAGAAGAACGGATCACGTTGGAAACGAATCAGGATGTGATATCAACCCGCATGATTGATCTTTTTTCACCGATGGGAAAGGGCCAGCGGGGATTGATTGTGGCACCTCCTAAAGCCGGTAAAACCATTCTGCTGAAAGAAATCGCCACGGGGATTACGACGAATCATCCCGATATTGAACTGATTATATTGCTGGTGGATGAGCGACCGGAAGAAGTCACGGATATGAAACGCTCCATTGATGCGGATATCGTTTATTCGACGTTTGACCAGCCCCCTGAAAATCATATCAAAGCGGCTGAAATTGTTTTGGAGCGTGGCAAGCGTTTGGTTGAACAGGGAAAAGATGTGGTCATTCTTGTCGACAGCCTGACCCGCCTGACCCGGGGAAACAACCTGGTGGTATCACCTTCAGGAAGAACGCTGTCGGGTGGGCTTGATCCGGAAGCACTATTTTTCCCGAAAAAGTTTTTTGGCTCGGCCAGAAATATTGAAGAGGGTGGGAGTTTGACTATTCTCGCGACGGCGCTTGTTGATACGGGAAGTCGAATGGATGATATTATTTTTGAAGAATTCAAAGGGACTGGCAATATGGAACTTCATCTGGAACGGGATTTGGCTGAACGACGGATTTTCCCGGCGATTAACTTAAATCGGTCAGGGACCCGTCGCGAGGAAAAACTGCTTTCCGATGAAGAACTAAAGGTAAGTTTCCATATCCGAAAATTGTATAAGGGCACAACCGTTTATGATCTGACCGACAAGATTATTTCGATTCTGGAAAGAACAAAAGACAATAAAGCGTTTATAAAAAAATATATTGATAAATTTAACGCACAAAATATTTGATCTTTTAAGAATTGTCTGATATAATGGCTCGGTTGATATAATAACGACGGACAATTAAATAAATAAGAAACGAGGTGGATTCGATGAAAGAAGGCATTCATCCAAATTACAACAAAGCGATAGTTAAGTGTGCATGTGGAAACACATTTGAAACTGGTTCAGTTAAACCGGAATTAAAAGTAGAGATTTGTTCTGCTTGTCACCCCTTTTTCACTGGGAAACAAAAGCTTATTGATACTGGTGGACGTGTTGATCGATTCAATAAAAGATTTGGTTTAAAAGACGAGTCAGCAGAGTAAATAGAAAGTCGGTAAAAGTCGGTTCTTGTAACCGGCTTTTTTCTTGTGTGAAAGCAATACCGGGTATTCGCTTAAGACAAAATTTAAAGAACGATTAGAGTTGAGGTAAGCCAATGGAGATAAGAGAGATGTTGGATAGCGGTCGGCAGGCTCTTAATCAGGCCGAAATTGCAAATCCTGGTTTGGAAGCAGAAATAATTTTAAGCGGTGTTTTAAACTGCGACCGCGTATATTTTTATGCACACCCTTATGAAACGGTAGACTCAATTAAAGAAGAAGCTTATTTTAAAGCCATAAAAAGACGGTGTCAAGATGAGCCGGTTGCCTATATATTAGGGAAAAAAGAATTTATGGGAATGGATTTTTTAGTCAATCAGGATGTTTTAATTCCCCGACCAGATACCGAACCGATGGTGGAATATCTCATCAAACGTTTGAATTCTGACTATCCGAATGGCGCAAAAATTCTGGATTTATGTACCGGCAGCGGAGCCATTGGCATTTCGCTTAAAAAAAATGTCTCTCAGGGAATGGTCGCCCTCAGTGATTTTTCAAAGAAAGCACTTTCGGTCGCAAAGGCCAATGCGGACCACCTGGTGGAAGGCAACCTTGTTTTATATGAAGGAGACCTGTTTAAGGCGATTCCTGAAGGGGAAAAATTTGATCTGATTGTATCGAATCCACCGTACATAAAAAGGACCGATATGGACGGTCTGGCGCCGGATATTTTGCAATATGAGCCTCATATGGCTTTGGACGGCGGCGTCTCAGGTTTAGATTTTTACGAGCGTATTATCGAAGCGGCCGGTCAGTATTTGAGACGGCCGGGATTACTGGCACTGGAAATTGGGGATGAACAAATGGAACCAGTTTTTAATTTATTAACCCGGCATGGTTATGTTCAAATAGAGAAAATCTTTGATCTTGCCGGCCATGTGCGAAGCTTAATCGGAAAAACGACCGAAAAATAATGATAAAAGACAATAATAACAGGGCAATATTCATAAATAGAGATGACGTCTTTAGAAAATTGTGATAAAATAAAAGAGCATAATATGAAAAAAATAATTAACAGACGCATAGCGGAGGTAAGATATGGTATCGGCAGGTGATTTTAAAAAAGGTGTTACGTTTGAAATGGATGGAAACACTTTTACGATTATTGAGTTCCAACACGTAAAACCCGGAAAAGGCGCAGCTTTTGTTCGAACAAAGATTCGAAATGTTATTTCTGGAGCAGTGGTTGAAAAAACATTTAACCCAACAGAAAAATATCCTAAAGCTCAGGTTGAAACAAGAGAAATGCAGTATCTATATGAAGACGGCGGCTTGTATTATTTCATGGATGGCGAAACTTATGAACAGATTCCATTGAATTTTGCCCAGGTTGAAGACGCCTTGAAGTATTTAAAAGAAAATGATAATGCCACCGTTCGTTCGCTTAAAGGCATTGCTTTTTCGGTTGAACCACCAAACTTTGTAGAATTAAAAATTGAAAAAACAGATCCCGGCTTCAAAGGTGATACAGCAACCGGTGGAAATAAGCCGGCAACTGTTGAAACAGGAGCAGTTATTATGGTTCCCCTTTTCGTAGAACAGGGTGATGTTATTCGAATCGATACCCGAACGGGTGATTATATGGAAAGGGTATAAAAATGAAATATATTAATGAAAAAGTCGCTTACACCAAAGGCTTGGTGGATGGTTTAGAATTGGATCAAACCTCAAATGAGGGAAAAGTTCTGGTCCAGGTCCTGGATATTCTTGAAGACATCGTCGATGCTTTAGACGGTATCACCGAAGCTCAGGAAGAACTGGAAGAATATGTTGAAATGGTTGATGATGATCTGTCAGATTTAGAAGATTTCGTTCTTGATGAAGACGGCATTTTTGATGATGACGATGAGGACTATGAGTTTGATGATGAGGATTACTACGAAGTGATTTGTCCAGAATGCGGGAATGTTTATATCACGGAGTTTGAAGCGTTTGAAAGCAATTCAGTTGTCTGTCCGGATTGCGGAGCTCCATTTGTACTTGATGAAGAAGTCAACTGCTGTGGTGAAGATGGTTGTGATTGTCACCAGGAAGTTTAATGAGTTTAGGTAGAGAAGATGAAAAAGGAAATGATAAATATGCAGTCCCCCGATATTAACGACGAAATGATTTGTTCGATTGTCAGCCTTGCAGCTACCGGCGTTAATGGTGTGGAACGTATTTCATTAAAAATTACTGATGAAATCATGGATAAATTATCTCTAACTACCACCATTAAAGGAGTCAAAATTGGCCGTGAACCTGAAGGGTTGACGATTTGGGTTTATTTGATTACCGAACCGGGCGTTGACATTGTAAAAGTTTCAAACGAGGTTCAGAATAAAATCAAAGGTGCGGTTGAATCAATGGCAGATTTACAGGTAGTTGCGGTTAATGTAAGAATTGAAGGTTCTGGTATTTAGGAGTTGTTTCAAGACTCAAGATTGTCCGTCCTTGTGATTATCCTTGATATGAATGAGCTGAGAGTGGACACTGCTTAGGTGTCCGCTTCAAGGCGTCTCAACGGATATTCAGCAATGCCGGACAATCGATCAGAGTTTTGCAATGGCTCCTTTATTAAGTTGTCAGACATTCAAATTAACCCCAAGAAGGAGAACACATGAGTCGAAAAAAAGAAAGGGAATATGCTTTAAAAGGTATATTTCAACTAGACTTTCACACAGAACCAGGAGATTTTTCTGATAGTATTGCCTATTTTATAGAAGATAATGCCCTGGATCTTGATTATGGAAAAACTTTAATCGATGCAACTGAATCTCATCTTGCTGAGATTGATGAGATTTTAGATGAATATTTAAAAAGCACATGGAAAATTGACAGAATTCCGAAGGTCGAAAAATCAATCTTACGGATGGCGATTTGCGAATTGCTCTTTATGGAAGAAAAAGTTCCCTTTGAAGTAGTCATTAACGAGGCGATTGAACTTACTAAAAAATTTGGGGATGAGGACGGAAAAAACTACGTCAATGGTATTTTGAATAAAATTGTTAAGGATAGACAACATGTGTGCCCTTAGTCTTGGAATTGATACCAGTAACTATACTACTTCGGTTGCCTTAGTTGACGAAAAAGAAAACATTATTTATAAAAAGGGCATCCTATTGGAAGTGAAGTCAGGAGAAAGAGGACTTCGTCAATCGGATGCTCTTTTTCAGCACGTAAATAATTTGCCGCTTTTACTAAAAGAACTGGCAAGGGGAAGAGAAATAGCAGTCATCTGTTACTCACAACGGCCCCGACCTTTGCCTGATTCTTATATGCCTGTTTTCAGAGCCGGCGAATCCCTGGCAAAATCGTTAGCCGCGGTTTTAAACGTGAAGCTGTTAGGCGTCAGTCATCAAGAAGACCATATCCGTGCGGCGATCTATGGAAGCGGGTCACCGATATTGGAAGATTCGTTTTGTGCGGTTCATTTTTCCGGCGGGACATCGGAGCTTCTTTTGGTGAACAAAGAAAAAATTGGTTATCGTTGCGAGATTATCGCTAAAACACTGGACTTAAATGCCGGGCAATTAGTCGATCGTATTGGCGTGCTCATGGGGTGTGATTTTCCCGCCGGCAGGGCGGTTGAAAAACTTGCAGAAAAGGCGATGCTTCAAAAGCAGGAAAATAATTGCATCATTTCAACTTCAATGGCAGGTTCGGATTTTCATTTTTCAGGACAGGAAAACCAGGTGGCAAATTATTTAAAAAGCGGTGTTGACAAAAGTGTCGTTGCCTACCATTTGCTGAAAGCCATTGCTAAAACCCTATCAAAATCGATTGTGCAGCTGCAAAAAAAACATGCCTTTCATTCGGTTTTGTTTTCCGGCGGAGTGATGTCCAACCAGATTATAAAAGCATGCATCATCAAAGAATTGGCGCAATCCGGAATTCGGCTGTGTTTTTCACCCGGGGAGTACGCAAGAGACAATGCGATCGGAAATGCCTTAATGGGCATGGATTATTTTAAAACACTAGGGGGTGAAATCCGTGACAAGTGCTAGAATACTCAGCGTTTCTGAAGTGAATCAATATCTTAAAACCTTATTGGAATCGAACAGTCTCTTGAAAAATCTCACGATTCAGGGAGAGCTTTCCAATGTTAAACGGGCAGCTTCCGGTCATCTGTATTTTTCGCTAAAAGATGCAACCAGCAAAATTGATTGCGTGATGTTTAAAAATGCGGCACTGGGACTGAAATTTATTCCCAAGGAAGGGCAGCAGGTAACACTGCGGGGAAGCCTGGGGGTTTATCTGCCCAGCGGACAATATCAGATTACGGTAAGGTCAATGGAGCCTCAGGGGGTAGGCGACCTTTTTCAGGCATACCTGGCCCTAAAGAGCGAACTGGAAGCCCAAGGATATTTTGATCAGGAGCGAAAAAAGAAACTTCCAGAAATCATCAGCCGCGTCGGGATTGTTACCTCACCAACCGGCGCGGCGATTAAGGACATGATCGCGATCATAAAAAGGCGGAATCCTCTGATCGATATTGTCATCTATCCGAGTCTTGTTCAAGGGGACGAAGCCCCTAAAAACATCATTCAGGGTATTCGGATGTTTAATGAGCGGCAATCTGTGGATGTAATCGTCATCGGTCGGGGCGGTGGGTCGATTGAAGACCTCTGGGCTTTCAATGATAAGAATCTGGCCAGGGCGATTTTAGAATCCGAGCTGCCGGTTATATCCGCAGTTGGTCATGAAATAGATTATACCATTTCAGATTTTGTTTCCGATCTTCGGGCCCCCACTCCTTCTGGGGCAGCTGAACTGGTGGCGGAGGAAACGATGAGCATGACCCGGGCCCTGGTACAGCTTAAAAGGCGATTAATTCAGTCGCTGGAAACGAAAATAGTGTCAAACCGGGAGCAGCTGGGGCGCATGAAAAAAGAGTTATTGCGTTTTCATCCCCGGGAACGAATTGGGGATATGCGGCTGCATTTAGATGTCATCCAGGAACGGATGTTACGTTCAGTGAAAGGTCGTTTAAAAAATGACCGGCTCCAAATAAAAAACATTGAAATGCGTCTGGGCTTGATGAATCCGATGAATGTACTAAAAAAGGGTTATGTCCGGGTCACTGATAACCAGGGGTTATCGATTGGTTCAGTCGCTGGATTGAAGGTGGATCAACGCATTATGCTGCATTTTATTGATGGTGAAGTTGATGCTGAGATTCGATCGATTAAGGAGAATTAATAATGGCGGTAAAAAAACTAAAAAGCAAAATAAGTCGTTTGGAAACCATTGCTGAATTGCTTGAGGATGATAATCAGGAGATTGAAGCATCGATGAAACTTTTTGAAGAAGGCATGAAGCTGATCAAAGAATGCAATGGGGATTTGGATACGTTGGAGGGGAAAATTACAATCATGATTGATGGGGAAGAAAAGGATTTTGAAGGGAGCGCTGAGTAGTGAATGATTTTAAAGCTGACTTTAAGACCAAAGGCCTTAAAATCAATCAACATCTGGAAAAAGCGTTTCAGCAAAGTATTGATGCTCCGGAAGTAATCATCGAAGCGATGAAGTACAGTCTTTTCGCTGGTGGGAAACGGTTGCGTCCGATTTTAATGATTGAAACTTGCCGGGCATTAGAAGGCGATGTGAATGTCATTATGCCATTGGCGTTAGGGATGGAAATGCTTCACACCTATTCTTTGATTCATGATGATTTACCAGCGATGGATAATGACGATCTGAGACGGGGAAAGCCGACCAATCACAAGATGTTTGGGGAAGCGACGGCTATTTTAGCCGGCGACGGGTTGCTGAACTTTGGGGTAGAAACGATGCTGCAGGGCACCAAAGGGCTATCCGGTGAAAGGCTGAGCAATTATATTGGCGCCATGAAAATCATCATGAGTGCATCGGGAATCAATGGGATGATTGGCGGACAAGTGGCTGATATGCTAAGTGAAGAACGGGTGATCAGTCTGGAGGAAATGGATTATATTCATTTGCATAAAACCTCGGCACTGCTAGAAGCCTGTGTCCAAAGCGGTTGTATTATTGCCAGGGCGGAACCGGCAACCCAGGGCCGATTAATCAGTTACAGTCAACGAATTGGTCTGGCCTTTCAAATTGTGGATGATATCCTGGATATCGAAGGCAATGAAGAAGAGTTGGGAAAACCGGTTGGCAGTGATGAAAAAAATCACAAATCGACATTTGTATCTTTGTACGGCATGGAAGCTTCTAAATTAAAGGTTGCTGAACTTGAGCACGAAGCTGTAGGGATGCTTAAACCGATTGGCGTCAATACGAATTTTCTTGAAAAATTAGCGCGCTATATTTGTCAACGGCAAAAATAGTGTGTTATAATTAAAGTTCAGGTGGCGCAGTATTCTAGTCGGCACTGTCAATCTTCAGGGCGGGCCTAAAAATCCGTCGAAGGGCATATCGATGAAGTCCCTTGTTTTTGCCTTTGACGCCCAGTTGAGGGCTGATTCAGGGGGTTAAGGAGGATGGGGCGATCTGCAATGGCATGCGGGCGTTGACCCTGCCTCCGTGGAGACCTGTTAATTCAGGAGTAACCTGTGAATGTGTTGAATTTTTCGATACTGAAGCAGTGTAGCCTGCCTTGAGTGGATTAGGTGGATGGATGGACAGTTTCATAAGCTTTAGGGCCCAAAGTTTTGGAATATTGCTGCCCGAAACCTAATCTGCAAAAGAGGCTAAGGATTGATGTGTGCTGTTGAGGAAAACTCCTAGGCTGCTCGTCAGAGGTATTATTAGGATTATGGTGCACACTCAGTGGTAATTCAGTCCTGTAGTTGGCGACACTACAGAGTGTACATAAAGGGAAACCGCTGGAACGGCGACGTTTCAGCCGTACATTGGGAAATCCTGCTGGACCTAAGTCGCAAAGTTTACTAATAATACTGCCACCTGAATAAGTAATTATTTAAGGAATTATGATGTTTCATAGTTCCTTTTATTGTATAATGATGTATAAATAGTCATCGTATCAGGGAGCAATTTATGAAAAAAAAGATTTCAAAAAAAGAACTAAAAGAGAAACGGCACCGCAGGTGGGTGCTGATTATTACCCTTTCGACATTTTTTCTGACCATGCTTTTTAGTTACATTTCAGATTTTTTGCTTTCCAATACGCCTATTTTTGTTGCTTTTATAATTTTATTCTTAATTGTTTTATTGGGAATCCTTGCGGATATTATTGGCGTTGCAGTGACTGCTGTAAGTCTGGAGCCTTTTAATGCCATGGCATCAAAAAGAATAAAGGGCGCAAAAACTTCGGTTGATTTGGTTAAAAATGCTTCGCGGGTTTCTAACTTCTGTAACGACGTTATCGGGGATATTTGCGGGATTGTCAGCGGCGCGACGACCATTACCATTGTGATCCAACTGGGAACCCACTACCCGTTATTAAACGTGGCGGTGATAACTTTAATACTCAGCAGTGTGGTTGCCTGCATAACCGTTGGCGGAAAAGCTTTGGGAAAAGACCTGGCTATGAAAAATGGAACAGCAATCATACATGGAATATCGAGTCTGATTGCCAGTTTTAAAATAACTTTTAGAGGAAAAGAATAAGAATAAATATAAAAAAATATGAGATATTATGAAAAGAGGAAAATTTGAAAGAACGTTTAGATAAATTATTGGTGAGCCAGGAACTGTTTGAAACCCGGGAACGGGCAAAGAAAGCGATTATGGCAGGGCTTGTACAGGTAGACGGAGAAATTAAGGATAAAGCCGGTGATCTTGTTGATACCGCGGCAACGATTCTTATAAAAGGCGGCGATATGCCCTATGTCAGCCGCGGCGGATTGAAGCTGGAAAAAGGATTGGCTGTTTTTGGTATGGCAGTGACGGAAAAAACATTGATTGATATCGGATCTTCCACCGGAGGTTTTACCGATTGTCTGCTTCAAAATGGGGCGAAGAAGGTTTATTCAGTCGACGTTGGTTATGGTCAGTTAGACTGGCGCTTGAGAAATGATCCCCGGGTTGTTTCGATGGAGCGAACAAATTTCAGATATCTTACGGCGGAAACAATCTCAGAAATGGTGGATGGCACCGTAATGGATGTATCATTTATTTCAATTACCAAGCTGATTCCCGCTATCAAAACATTTATGAAACCTGGCGCCCAGGGAATTTGGTTGATTAAACCGCAGTTTGAGGCGGGCCGGAATCGGGTGGGAAATGGCGTCATCAGAGATAAAAAAATTCATTCAGAGATCCTGCTTGAAGTATTGAGTTCGATTGAAAACCAGGGCTTTACGGTAAAAGGACTCGATTTTTCGCCGATTCAGGGACCGAAAGGAAATATTGAATTCCTTGTCTATGTGGAAAACACGGAACCGGATGAAGGGGGAAACTGGAGTCAGACAGTTGAACTGATTGTTGCAGCTGCTCATGAAAGTTGCAAAAAAAAGAAGAAACCGATTGATGAATAGGAAGTGATGATTGGTGAACAAAGATATAAGTGAGATTGGTATCTATCTGAACATGGAAAAGCCGGATAGTAAAGCTCTGGCGGAACGTTGCATCGCCTATTTGATTAATCTTGGCTTTAAGATTGCCTTGCTGGAAGGGCAGATTCAGGTTCAACACGAGTTGATTCATTATTATGCAAGCAGTGTTTTTTATAAAAAACCGGATTGCATTATTGTACTTGGCGGAGATGGAACGCTGTTGTACGTTGCCCGAAGAACCTGTTATTACAGCGTGCCGATTTTCGGAATCAATCTCGGAAAGTTAGGCTTCTTAACAGAGGGCGAAGCCGCCCACTACGAGGAGGCACTAAGAAATCTCACGACTGGTCATTATTCGATTGAGGAACGGATGATGTTGGACTGCATTATTACCAGGAAAAATTCAATCCCCCATGATTATATCGCGCTAAACGATGTTCTGGTAAAAAGTCGCGGCTCCCGGATGATGGAGATTAGGGCATCTGCCAACGGATCGACCATCGATATATTCCGAGCGGATGGCGTGATCGTTTCAACACCAACCGGTTCCACCGGGTATTCATTGGCGGCTGGGGGCCCATTGGTTTCCCCACGGGCCAATGTGATGATACTCAACCCGATTTGTCCCCATCGTCTTCATGATCGGGCCTATATACTGCCGGAAGACGAGGTGGTTACCTTAGAGTTTGGAGAACGGGAACAAGACCTTGTCGTCACACTGGATGGTCAAACGACCGTTTCCATTACCCCCGAGGATAAGGTTCAGGTTCAAAAATCTTCTTACTGCACCCGCTTGATTCGTCTCAACGAAATGAGCAGTTATGAACGCTTGAGAATTAAACTGATGAGTGATATCGAAGAATAATTAAAGATGAGTAGGAGGCAAACTGAGATGAAAGTATCGCGGCAATTAAAAATTATTGAAATTATCGAAAACAATTTAATAGAAACCCAGGAAGATCTGGCCCAGGCTCTGAAAAATTTGGGATTTACCGTAACCCAGGCGACGATTTCCAGAGATATTAAGGAGTTGAAATTAATCAAGGTCATGAGCCATGATGGCATCCAGCATTATGCACCGCTTAAAGATATTGGCAGTATCTATAATGAACGGGTCAATGCTGTTTTTAAGGAGTCCGTTTTAACCATTGATTATGTTGAAAACACGATTGTCTTGAGAACCCTGCCGGCCATGGCACAAGCCGCTGCCCTTGCGATTGATTCGTTGGAGTGGTCTGAAATTGTGGGAACGATTGCCGGGGACGATACCATTTTCGTTTTAATCCGTAATCGTGATATGATGGCTGAAATTGTCGGGAAATTTAAAAAGTTGATGAAATAAGGGAGGGCTCTATGCTGAGAAATCTCGTTGTAAAAAATTATGCGCTGATTGATCATTTAGCAGTTGATTTTAATCAGGGTCTGAATGTGATCACCGGGGAAACCGGTGCTGGAAAATCGATTGTGATTGATGCGTTAACCCTGGTATTGGGAAATCGCGGAAATAAAAATAATATTCGTCAAGGTGAAAACAAGATGACGGTGCAAGGGCTTTTTGACATTAGCGAACAAAAGAAGCTGATTGAAAAGTGCGAAACATTTGGCGTTCCCATTGAAGAGGGGCAGTTGGTTTTAACCCGGGAGCTTGATGATCATGGACGAAATGTCTGTCGCGCCAACGGGCTGATCATAACTGTTTCGCAGCTGAAAAATATTGGCGACGACCTGATGGATATTCATGGCCAGCATGAGCACCAATCCCTATTTAAACGTGAAAACCATCGTCAGCTTTTAGATGCTTTTGGGGGCGAGAGCAATGCAAAATATCGCGAACAGATAGCAGCGTATGCAAAGGTGATTAAAGAAATCAGAAGTCAAATAGATGAATTGAAAATAAATGAACGGGAATTGGAACGAGAAAAAGAAAACCTCCAGTTTGAAATAGCAGAAATAGAAAGCGCTGGTTTGGAAACCGGAGAAGATGACCGGCTGGCAGAAGAAAAAAAAATTTTAGAAAATAAAGAACGGCTTTTTTCGAATGTCAGTCGGGCTTATGAGTTGCTTCAGGGTGAAACAATAGATCAGAATTCAATCCTTGATGCAATGGGAATGTTACAGGAAAACATTTCGGAAACGGCTAAAATTGACAGCAGCTTTGAAGAAAAGCTTGAACGCATCAACGGGTTGTTTAGCGAGGTCGAAAGTCTTTCTTTTGAAATCCGATCCTATTTAGACGATATTGAATATAATCTGGGGGATTTGGATGAAATTGAAGCCCGCCTCGGAATTATTGACAAACTCAAGCGTAAGTACGGGACTGACATCAGCGAAATACTGGCTTATGCTGATGACATAAAAAATCGATTAAAGGGCTTGCTGAATCGGGATGAAAACCTTCAATCTTATTATCAGGAGTTAAGCAAACTGCAGGAAAAGTATCAAAAAGTCAGTCAATTACTTTATGATTTACGGGTAAAATCAGGGAAATCATTAAAAAAAGCCCTGGAAAAAGAACTGCGCGAGCTGGCCATGGAAAAGGTCCAGGTCGAAATTTCAATCGAACATGACATCGGGCGGTTTGCTTCCAATGGACAAGATACGGTGGAGTTCTTAATTTCCGTAAATCCGGGACAACCGCCGAAGCCTTTAGGGAAAGTTGCATCCGGTGGGGAAATATCACGAATTATGTTGAGTATCAAAAGCATCTTTGGCGGACTGGATGCTATCGAAACCATGGTATTTGATGAAATCGACACCGGCATCAGCGGAAGAACGGCTCAGGTCGTGGCAGAAAAGATTCAGGCACTGACGGTGACTCCTCCCAATGGTCGCCAAATTATTTGTATTACCCACCTACCACAGATCGCAGCCATGGCCGATCAGCATTTTATGGTTGAAAAACGGAACGTGGGAGATACCGTGGATGTTCAATTCGTATCATTGGATGAAAAGGGTAAAAAAGAGGAGCTTTCCCGAATGCTTGGCGGGGCAGAGGTTACTCAAAAAACATGGGATCATGCTCAGGAGATGCTGGAATTAAGCCAAAAAGCAAAAAAAACAAAAAAAATGAAAGAGAACAAAATATTGTCTTAACATTTTAGGCATTATTGGATAAAATAAAGATTGTTAAAAATTTATTTAAGTTAAGGAGATATAAATTGGAAAGAAAAGTACCTATTGGGTTATCAAACAAACACATTCATTTATCACAGACAGATTTAGAGGCGTTATTTGGCAAAGGTTACCAATTAACACCAATGAAAGATTTATCACAACCCGGACAATTCGCTTGTGAAGAAAAGGTTGATGTTGTTGGACCTAAAGGAAAACAAACAATGCGTATTCTTGGACCAGTGCGACCTGAAACACAGATTGAGGTTTCAATTGGCGATGGTTTTGTATTAGGGCTTAAGGTTCCGATTCGAAATTCAGGCGATATTGACGGTACACCTGGTGTAAAAATTGTCGGACCGGCAGGAGAAATTGAAATTGGAAAAGGCGTTCTTGTTGCAGGACGACATATTCATATGAGTCCTGATGAAGCGAAAACTTACAATTTGAAGGATAAAGATGTTGTTTCGGTTAAATTAGACGGCCCACGTGGTTTAACTTTTGATAACGTGTTAGTACGTGTTAATCCTAATTACCTTTTAGATATGCATATTGACGTTGAAGAAGGAAATGCAGCGGGAGCTAAAAACGGTCAAACGGCAACCATTCTTTAATCATGATTGCACCTGATCCCATTGCGTTTTCCGTATTTGGACTTAAAGTGCACTGGTATGGTATTCTAATTGCCAGTGCTTTGCTTATCGGATTGTTAATTGCCATAAAACGCGCACCTAAATATGGAATCGACCCAGATACTATTTTGGATTTTTTTCTTTTTATGACACCAGCAATAGTCATTGGCGCCCGTCTTTATTATGTTGTTTTCAATTATGCGTATTATGTAGATCACCCGGGCGAAATCATTGCCACCTGGGATGGCGGTCTTGCCATTCACGGCGGGATCATTGCCGGAGTCATTGTGGCGATTATTTTATGTCGGGTAAAAAAGATCCGTTTTATGACCTTTGCCGATGCGGTGATAGTGGGTTTGCCTTTAGGGCAGGCTATCGGGCGATGGGGGAATTTCTTTAATCAGGAGGCTTATGGTACCCAAACAAATCTGCCATGGGCAATTACGGTTAATGATGCAGCGCTTGGAATGATTCGGGTCCATCCCACTTTTTTATATGAATCAATCTGGGATTTGCTCGTTTTTGGCTGCCTCTTTTTTTATGAGCGTAAATTAAAAAAGGCTGATGGAGAACTGCTATTTGTTTACCTTGGTTTATATTCGATTGGTCGTTTTTTCATCGAAGGTTTGAGAACCGACAGCCTGATGTTTTTAGGGCTCCGAACGGCGCAGCTTATCAGTTTACTTTTGGTTATTGTTGCCGGTATCGGACTCTGCTATCTTCGGAAAAATGAAAATCGATTTCCCAATTCATTAAAAATAAATAAATAGATATTAATAGTAATTAGTAAAAAGGGGGAGCGTAAGCTCTTTCTTTTTATGCTTTTTTGGCTGATTGGCAGTCGCAAAATGAGCAAAATAATGTTTATTATGTGAGTTTTGGCATTCCCCGGTATTGGATGGCCTCTGCTAAATGAGATACGTTAATATTTTCAGCATTGTCTAAATCCGCGATGGTTCGCGATAATTTCAGGATCCGGTGATAGCCTCTGGCACTGAGGTTCATCTTGGTGTAGACTTTTTCCATGAGTTTTTGCTCGGCAGTACCAAGTGTACAAAAACGTTCCATAAGTCTTGGGGTTAGCTGGGCATTGTAAAAAATATCGAGATCCCGGTACCGTTCATTCTGTCGTCCCCGGGCAGCATCTACCCGTTTTTTGATAACCTGGGAGGTTTCGCCTTTGGGCTTGGTTTGAAGTTCATCATAGGTTGTATTGGGAACTTCCACAAAAATATCCAGTCGATCCATCAGGGGACCGGAAATTTTCCCCTGGTAATTTTTGATTTGCTGAGGGGTGCAGATACACTCATGGGATGGATCAGACAAAAAACCACAAGGACAGGGATTCATCGAACTGATGAGGGTAAAACAGGCGGGAAAGGTAAGGGCGGCATTGACCCGGGAGATGCTGACCTCCTGATCCTCCATGGGCTGACGCAAAACCTCAAGCGCTGATTTTTGAAATTCAGGGAGTTCATCCAAAAAAAGAACGCCTAAATGAGCAAGCGATACTTCTCCGGGTTTGGGAATGCGCCCGCCACCCACTAAGGCAGCTTTAGAAATGGTGTGATGAGGGGACCGAAAGGGACGTTGATTGATAATGGCATTATTTTTTAACAAACCTGAAATGCTGTGTATTTTTGTGATTTCAAGGGCTTCATCCAGGGTGAGATCAGGAAGAATAGAGGGAAAACCCTTGGCCAACATCGTCTTGCCAGATCCCGGTGCTCCTGTCATCAAGACGTTGTGGCTGCCGGCGGCAGCAATTTCCAAAGCTCGTTTGGCCTGATCCTGGCCGCGAATATCTGAAAAATCAATGCCGTAACTATCTATCTTTTGAGTGAGAAGACGGTTTAGATCAACTTTAAATGGTGCAATGATCAATTCGCCCTTGATCAATGCAATGGCTTCATTCAGGTCTCTTAGAGGAAAAACATCAACACCTTGGACAACCGCAGCTTCATAACGGTTGTTATAAGGAATAAGAATATTTTGAATGCCGGCTTCTTTTGCGGCCAAAATCATGGGAAGAACACCGGTGACACATCTAATTTCGCCGCTGAGGGATAATTCCCCAACAACGAGGTAATTATCCGATTGATCCCAGGTCAGTTGATCGGAGGCGTTTAAGATACCCAGGGCAATGGCCAGGTCAAAGGCAGGACCTTCTTTTTTTAGATCTGCAGGGGCCAGGTTAATGGTAATGCGCTCCATGGGATATTTAAAACCGTTGTTTTTGATGGCCGAAAAAACGCGGTCTTTGGATTCCTTTATGCCGGTATCGGGAAGACCGACTAATGAATAAGAAGGCAATCCTCGGGAAATATCAATTTCAACGGTGACAATAACGCCATTTACACCTAATAATCCGCTACTTTTTATCTGTGATAACATTTACAGTTTACCTCCGCTATATTAAGAGCATTATACAGGAAATAAAAAGAAAAACATAGCGAAAAAAATAAATTGATATGATATGATCATATTAAGAAATTAGGGAGGTGCTAATGGAAAAAACGAATAAAGGAATTTTGTATGTCGTGATAGCGATGGTTCTATTTAGCACTGGCGGTTTGTTTATCAAGCTCATCGATGCTAATGCGTATACGATTACCTTTGGTCGAGCATTGATTGCAGGACTTATTTTTTTGCCTTTTATTCAGTGGCAGAAAATCAAACTTTCAAAGGCGTATGTGGCACTTGTTTTTGCTTATTGTTACGTCTGTATTGTATTTGTGATCACAACCAAAATAACGACAGCTGCCAATGCTATTATTTTACAGTGCACAGCACCTTTATGGCTATACCTTTTCTATCTGATTAAGGGAAAGAAAATAAAAAGTCGTGAATTCATTCCCCGTGCATTTATTTTTCTGGGTATTATTGTCATCCTCAGCGCATCCGGGGGAGGCAATATTTTTGGCGATTTACTGGCACTGTCAAACGGGATCGCCTATGCCGTGGTTCAGTATTTTATGGAAAGAGATTACCCCATTTCGGATCGATCGATCATTGGAATCAATAATATTGTTTTATGTCTGTTGATTCTGGTGCTAATGCCTAATAGTCTTGATTTTTCAGGATTGTCTATTCAGGGATGGTCGGGACTGATTTTTCTGGGGGTGTTCCAAATTGGTGTTTCTTATCTCGTCTTTTTAAAAGGCGTTCGATTGATATCGGCTTTTAAAGCTTCGATTGTATCGTTGCTGGAGCCGGTACTAAACCCGATCCTGGTGTTCGTTTTTGTCGGTGAAATGCCATCAGTAGGATCTTTAATCGGGTTTGCAGTCATATTATTTGGCATCATTTTGACGGTGATCCCTAGTAAGTTGGGTGAGGGTATTGAAGAATAAGAATAGCAAAAGCAGTGTTATATTTACACATAACACTGCTTTTGTGATCCTAAAAGCCTATTTTTTTTAATAAATGATTAGAAAATAAAATTGCTAATTATTCATCTTGTGGCTGTGGCATGTTTCCAGTTTTTGGAAATGGATCAATGAATAAAAATATCGCACCTGCTACTGTAGCCATGATCATAGCGGCAAACATAGGTCCTTCAATAGCGTTGCCAGTAATGCTTCCGATCAAAGCGATCCAGTAAGTTGTTATAAAAGCAAAAGCGTTCATAATTGCGAGTACAATGGAAACACAAATTGGGACAGCTTGGGGTTCGGAAACCATACCGATAATCATCATGACTGCTGGAAATAGAGTAGAGAAGCCAATGCCGACCAATGCGGTTCCAATTGTTACCATGATAATATTGCCAGTAAACAGAACGAGAACATAACCAAGTGTAAAGGCAAATAATCCAAATGAAATAGTAAAACGTTTAGCTATTTTGAAAATATTGCTAAAGATCACACCTGCGATAATACCGCCGACGGTAAAGAATGACAGGACAATTGCGGCAACAGCTGGTCCGCCTAAATTGTGGTTAGCTAAAAATGTTGACATACCCATTAATAAGGGATAGTCTAGCAACATAACACAACCGAAAAGGATTGAAATGAGCCAAACAGAACTTTTTATTTTTACTTTTTGTTTCGTAACACCGATGGGCTGTTCAATTTTATTTGGTTCCGGCAGGAAGAAAATAACTAATAACAGGGATATAATACCAAAAGCATGTGCATAAAAAGCATAATTCCAGGAAATGCCAGCCAGTAATCCACCGGCAAACTGAAGGATAACACCACCGACATTCATGAGGATCGTGCCAAGCCCCATCATTTTTGCTCTTGGATTGTCATCGTAAAGGCCGATAATAAGTGCATTTCCGATTGGGGACATGATACCAAGACCGATACCAAACACGGCTCTTTCAATTAAAATAACGGTAAAGTCATTTGCAAATGCTGGTGCGATACCACCTATTAAGAACAATAGTATACCGATAATTGAAAGTGTTTTGAATTTTACTTTGTTACCGGCAATTGCACCGGCAATAAGCGTAGCTGGAATACACAGCAAAGATGGCAAGGTTGAAGTCAAATAGATTGTTGAAACCGACAAATTTGGAAATGCCTGCATGATGCTGTTCAGGGCCGGAGTGATGGTCCCAACACCCATTGTCAGAAAGAATAAGGACAAAATTGCGACTGCTGACAGGGTTGAATTCTTTTGAGCCATAAAATAATACCTCCTAAAAATAAAATTTATTTATCATGTATATTTATTTACATACATGTATAAACCATGAATTAATAAAAATAATTATTGGGGTTGGTGTTCAAAGTTGGCTGTCAAATTGAGATAGTAACGATTACAACAAAAACTGACAACTTCGAACACCAAGAGAATATCTAATTACTTAATGTCGTCAATGTGAAATACAATAGCATTTCTTCAACAAGACCAAAGGATTCTTTAACAGCTGTAATAAATTCACTGCTTTTCATAATTCCTCCATTCATTTCATTGAAATTCTGAACAATTGAAAAAATTGATTTGATTAAACCCAGTAATATTATAAAAATAATAGTTAACTTAGATTAATATTAGTCATATTTAATTTAACTCGATAATAGCACGAAATAAAGTGATTGTCCATAAATATTTATAAAAAAAGTTATATTACGAAAATAATAGTATATAACTTGTAATGATAATCGATTAATATTGATTAATTGAGCATTTTACTATTAGAATGATATCATCAATTATTTGACCGATTACTGAAAGGTTATATATGTTTAATAATAAATTATGTAATGTGCGAAAAAAAGCCGCTGAATAATGTTTATACATTATTCAGCGGCTGCAGATAAAATTATTGAAGATTTTAATGGTTATAGAATAACAAAATTTTTCTCGATGCGAATACTGATTTTCTTTTCGATTTCATAGGATTCATCAATTACCTGGGCAATAATATTTTTGTCAAGGCTCATTGTTGTAAGCAATTGATCAAGGGTGGCATTGGCAAAATCGAGTGAGGAACAGTCAATCAGACCGGCATCATAGGCGAGATTGGTGGCGGCAGAAGCACCCATGTTTGTATAAGTAATAAAGGCAATTTCAAATTCACTGAAATGTAAACCACAGCTTTCAGCAAGGGTACGATAAAAATTGGTCATAACACTCTCTTGATTATAAATGATGTTTTCACTTAATATATCGTAATAAAAGCGACTGAAATTCTTATTGGTTCGCATGTTATAATTAATCATCCGTATTTCAACGGCGGTCTGCAATAACAGAGTGGTATCAATATCAGCCGCATCTATTTTTTCTTTGACCCGTGTCTTGATGGCGGACATGAATTCATTATATACTTCAATTCCCAAACCGCCCTTTGATCCGAAATAATAGTTAATCAGACCAACATTGGCACCAGAGGCTTTGGCAATTTTGATACAGGTTGTATCGGTATAACCACTTTCATAAAACAAGGCTTTGGAAGCCTCATATATTTTTTCTTTTGTTTCTTTGCCCGCTTTATATTTTCCCATAATTTCAACTTTCTTTTCTATCAATAAAATTAATTTCAATTGTGCATACAAATACAAGATGAGTTTATCATATTCTGTCATTAAAAACAAGCTAGGATATGAAAAAATTTGTATGGACATAAAATTCTTCCTATGTTAAAATTTAGTAGATTACAATTTAGTAAATTAGTAATCTACTAAAAATAATTTATGAAAATGAGGTAGAAGTAAAAAATGAAAATTCCGACAGCATTAAAACATAAACCCGTTATTGTTTCAGAGGATTACGATAAAATTGACGGAAGAGATTGTCAATCAGATGCAAAGGGTTTGTCGGTAGGCTTGGCCCAATGGAATGATCGGGGCAAGGTTGATGTATCTGCAAAAATATGGCGCTATACCGGTGAGAAATGGTCAAGACAATCAGAAGAAATGCCATTGCATCGAGTGATTGATCTGGCGATTTTCGTATGTCGGACAAAGCTGTATTTTAGGGAAGCCTACCGGTATGAGAAACTTTATGATGAAAATGAAGCTCAAATTGATCGGATCCCTCTTCAAGGGGGGGCGATGGACGTTTCGGTTTGTCTGGATAATCCGTTTTTGGATGAGGACATTAAATTGGTTTCAGCAGCTCTGGCAAAGGATGATGAATTGCTTGGTGAAAGATTGGCGCGTTTAGCGGCAATTCTGAGAGAAATGGGGTACTAATGAAAAAGAGTCAATCAAAAAAAGAAATCATTGCTGCGTACAAAGAACAAAAACAAACTGGCGGTATATTTGTAATTCGCAATTTGAAGACCGGCAAATTGTTTTTAGATGCAACACCCAATATCCAGGGAATGGCTAACCGCTTTGAGTTTTCTCGAAAGACAGGGTCCTGCGTCAGTCAGAAACTTCAAAATGACTGGTTGATTTATGGCGGTGAGAATTTTGTGTTTGAAATTTTAGAAAAGTTAGATATGAACGAAGATCAAAGCAGAAAAGAATTTAAAGAAGATCTTGAAACGCTAAAGTCGTTATGGCTTGAGAAATATGATGATGAGAGCTGTTGCTAGTTGGTATTTTTGTGGAAAACAGAAGGGACTATGAAATGCTGCAAGAGAGACAATCATTTATTATCTATGCAAAGAGAGAGGGGACCTCTCTCTTTGCATAGTAACTAGTTAGTAATTAGTTGTATCAGTTTTGTTTCAACCACTCCCGATTAAAGGCTATGGCTTGCTCAACCCGTGCTTTGGCAGGGCCGCCAATAATATTTCGCTGGTTAACACAGACGGTTAGATCAATGGCCTCATAGATGGTTTCATCAAAAACAGGAGAAACGCTTTTATATTCTTCCAGAGTGAGTTCATCCAGACTTTTTTTATGTTCTAATCCGTAAAATACCAGTTTCCCAATGATTTCATGGGCATCGCGGAAGGCAATACCGTGTTTAACAAGCCAGTCGGCGGCATCGGTAGCGTTTGAAAATCCACCGGCAGCTGCTGTTTTCATGACTGTTTTATTGACGGTCATGGTTTTAACCATTTTGGCAAAGGTGATGACGCATATTTTGATGGTGTCGTAGGCATCAAAGACGGGTTCTTTATCCTCTTGCATGTCTTTATTGTAGGCCAGAGGAATTCCCTTCATGGTGGTCAGAAAGCCCATTAAATCACCATAAACACGGCCCGTTTTGCCCCGGACCAATTCAGCGATATCGGGATTTTTCTTTTGGGGCATGATGCTGCTGCCGGTACTGAAGGCATCGTCAAGGGTGACAAAGTTAAACTCACTGCTGCACCATAAAATAATTTCTTCGGAAAAACGGCTAAGATGCATCATCAATACAGCGGCTGCTTCAAGAAAATCAACACAAAAATCCCGGTCGGAAACACCGTCCAGACTGTTTAATGAAACTGCGGAAAAGTCCAGCTCAGCGGCAACAGACTCCCGATCTAAAGGGTAGGTGGTGGTTGCCAAAGCACCTGAACCTAAGGGCAGGGTATCAGCCATCGCTCTTACTTGTTCCATTCGGATCATATCACGTTTGAACATTTCAACATAAGCCATTAAATGGTGAGCAAAGGTAATCGGTTGGGCCCGTTGGAGATGGGTATAGCCCGGCATAATGGTATCGGTATGTTCCTGGGCTAAATCCAAAAGAGTGGCTGCCAGTTTACCAATGAGTGATTTGCTGTCTTTCGCAATATCTTTGACATAAAGACGCATATCCGTGGCTACCTGATCATTGCGGCTGCGGCCGGTATGAAGCTTCTTTCCAATGTCGCCGATACGTTCGGTGAGAATGGCTTCCACATTCATATGAATATCTTCCATTTCGACCGAAAATTCAATCGTGCCGGCCTCAATATCCAATAATATTTCTTCAAGCGTTTGGATGATTAGTTTGGATTCACGGGGATCAATAATATTTTGTTTCCCGAGCATCCGGGCATGGGCAATGCTTCCTGTGATATCCTGCTTATAAAGGCGTTGATCAAAGGAAATAGACGAGTTAAAATCATCGGTTAAAAGGTCGGTTTTTTTTGAAAACCGACCTCCCCACATTTTTTTCATTATTATTTATTCCCCTTTTTTTCTTCTTCACGGCTCAGTCGCATCAAGGCACGCACTTTTAGCGGCAAACCAAAGAGATGAATGAAGCCTTCAGCATCTTTATGATCGTAAAGGTCGCCAGTCGTGAAACTGGCAATTTCAGCATTGTATAATGAGTAAGGCGAAGTAACGCCAACAAGGATAATATTGCCTTTATATAGTTTTAATTTAACATTCCCGGTAACGGTTTTTTGAGTTTCGTCAACAAAGGCGGTGAGGGCCTCGCGAAGTGGCGTAAACCATTCACCATTGTAGGCAAGCTCTGCAAATTTAACCGCTGCCTGTTGTTTAAAACCATAGGTTTGACGATCCAGACACATGTGTTCCAATTCGCCATGAGCGTCATAAAGGATGGTACCGCCTGGAGTTTCATAGATTCCGCGAGATTTCATACCAACCACACGATTTTCAATTAAATCAACGACGCCGATGCCGTGTCGTCCGCCAATGACATTTAATTTTTCCAGTAATTTTCGGGCACTTAAAGCTTCGCCGTTTAATTTAATCGGAACGCCTTGTTCAAAATCCAAACTGAGAATTTCGGCTTGATCAGGAGTCTCTTCAAGTGGGGTTGTCATTTGTAATAGCTTTTTATATTGTGGTTCTAATGAAGGATCTTCAAGTTCAAGACCTTCATGACTCATATGCAGAATATTTTTGTCACGGCTGTAGCTGTTGCTAATGGTCATCGGGACTTTAATATCATGAAGGATACAATAATCCATCGCATCTTCGCGAGATTTAATATCCCAAATTCGCCAAGGCGCGATTATTTTTAATTGCGGGGCAAGTGCTCCGATTGATAATTCGAAACGAACCTGGTCATTTCCTTTACCGGTGGCGCCATGACAAATTGCTTCGGCGCCTTCCAGCTCTGCATATTTTACCAGAACCTTTGCGATTAAAGGACGTGCCAGGGAAGTTCCCAATAAATATTTCTTTTCATAAATTGCATCGGCCTTAAGAGCTGGCCAGACATAGTCTTCAACAAATTCATCGGTGACATCTTCAATATATAATTTGCTGGCGCCGGAAGCGAGAGCCCGTTCTTCCAAACCATCTAATTCGGTTCCCTGACCAACATCGACGCATACGGCAATAACTTCATAGTCATAGGTGTTTTTAAGCCATGGTATAATGGTTGTGGTATCTAATCCACCGGAATAGGCAAGAATTACTTTTTTCTTCAATTTTATATCCTCCTGAAAATCATTTGTTTATATATTTATTTTTAATACATGAATGATTATACAATCAATTGGGGTGAAAATCAAGTATAAATTCAAAAATATTAAAAATAATTTTATAAATATGCAAAAATAACGCTTGATTATTCATGAAAGGTCCGGTATAATACAAAAATAAATTAATTGTAATAATTTCATAAACAAACAGACAATCACCTATTATTTTGATAGAATGAATAATAGCAGAAGTAATTCTGGTTGGAATGCTTGAGGTTGTAGACAAACACTTTGCCTGATAACCATACCGACCACTGACTAATCGTTGTCGTTATGGTGGGTAATCAACAGTCTGAAGCATTCTTATTAGAAGTTTTAGAGAGGATAAAAAAATGATTAAAGCATCTGTTATCGGTGGAACCGGTTATGCAGGACAGGAACTCATTCGAATCTTAATGAGGCATCCTGAGGTGGAGATAGTGACGGTTGGGTCCAGAAGTTATGCGGGACAAAAATTCAGTGATATTTACGGAAACTATGAGAACATTATGAATCATGTCTGTGAAGTCGCCGATATTAAAGAATTGGCAGAAAAGTCGGATGTCGTTTTTTTGGCATTGCCTCATGGTATTGCATCTAAAATGGTTACTGAAGAAATATTGATGCAAACAAAAATTATTGATTTAGGAGCTGATTTCCGGCTTAAAGATATTGATATATATGAAGACTGGTATAATACCGAACACCATAATAAGTCATTATTAAAAGAGGCTGTTTATGGATTGTGTGAATTGCATCGTGATGATATCAGAGATGCTCGTTTAATTGCCAATCCGGGCTGTTATACAACTTGCAGTATCCTGAGTCTGGCACCGCTTGTAAAAAATGATCTGATTGATATCAACAGTATTATTATTGATGCGAAATCGGGGGTTACTGGTGCGGGCAGAGGAATGGTTCAGACGTCAATGTATTCAGAATGCAATGAATCCATCAAGGCTTATAAGATCGGGGAACATCGACATACCCCAGAAATCGAACAGGAACTGGGCTTGTTTAACGGTAAAAATTTTAATCTTCTGTTTACACCCCACCTTGTCCCGATGAATCGGGGGATTCTGGCTTTATCTTATGCGACCTTAACAAAGTCAATCGCTATAAATGAGCTTCAGGAACTTTACAAAGATTTCTATAAAGATGAATACTTTGTGCGTTTAACCGGAGATCGAATGCCGGAAACGCGATGGGTTAAGGGGTCGAATTATTGTGATATTGGCTTAAAGATTGATACGCGAACCAATCATGTAGTGATTGTCGGTGCCATTGACAATTTGATAAAGGGAGCGGCCGGTCAGGCAGTTCAAAATATGAATATTGTTTTTGATTTAGATGAAAAAACAGGAATCGACTTTATTGCCGATTTCCCGATTTAAATAGGAGTTAAGACATGAAAATAATTAAAACAGGTGGGGTAACAACACCCCGTGGGTTTAAAGCTGGTGGCACAAATTGTGGGATCAAAGCAAATGAAAAAAGTGATTTGGCGATCATCTATTCTGAAGTGCCAGGTGGGACGGCTATATTGACGACCACTAATGAAGTAAAAGCAGCACCAATTCTTTGGTGCAAGGATGTTATCGCCAATCCGTACAAGCAGGCAGTCGTTGTTAACAGTGGGAATGCCAATGCCTGCACCGGACAAGCAGGCATAACGGCAGTGGCAGCGACGGCAAAAAAAATGGCGGAGGCTCTGGGTCTTAAACCGGAAGATGTTCTGGTGGCATCCACAGGCGTTATTGGCGTGGCATTACCGGTTGAAAAAATTCTATCCGGGATTGATGTGTTGGTACCAAAAATTGGGAACACCAGTGAAGATGGCCGATTGGCAGCGAATGCCATTCTGACAACCGATACAGGGGTAAAAACCATTGGGGTTGAAGTCGAAATTCAAGGCAAACTGGTGAAAATTGGGGGTATGGCCAAAGGATCCGGCATGATTCATCCCAATATGGCCACGATGCTTTCTTTTGTAACCACCGATGTGAACATTGAACCGGCGCTGCTTCAAAAGTTGTTAAAAGAGACGACCATTGATACCTATAACATGATTTCCGTGGATGGGGATACCAGTACCAATGATATGGTAACGGTTATGTCAAACGGAATGGCTGGAAATGACAAGCTGGAGGAAGCCACTACTGATTATGAAATCTTTAAGGAAGCCTTTGTGTTTGTCCATAAAACGCTGGCAAAAAAAATCATTCGCGATGGTGAAGGCGCGACAAAATTTATTGAAGTAGAAGTTTACGGAACCAAAACAAAGAATGAGGCAAGAATTTTAGCAAAAGCGGTGATCACTTCAAACCTTGTTAAAACAGCTTTGTTTGGTGAAGATGCAAACTGGGGCCGGGTGCTTTGTGCTTTGGGCTATTCTGGGGTTGAATTTGATCCGTTAAAAGTATCTTTGATTTTTTCGAGTCAGGCGGGTATGATTACGCTTTTAAAAGATGGTGTGCCGATTGCTTTTAAAGAAGATGAAGCAAAAAAAGTCTTATCTGAAACAGACATTAATATTTCTGTTGATCTTAAGGATGGAGATGAGAAGGCAGTGGCCTGGGGTTGCGATTTATCCTATGAGTATGTTAAGATAAACGGCGACTATCGAAGCTAAAAAAATATAGAAGGAAGTATTAAATGGAAAAATATATTGAAAAGGCGAATGTTCTGATTGAAGCCTTGCCTTATATCCAGAAATTCAAAAAGAAAACAATGGTCATCAAGTATGGCGGTAGTTTCATGTATGATGAGGCGATTAAACAATCAGTAATGGACGATATAGCACTGATGCGTTTGGTTGGGATTCGGGTGATCCTTATTCATGGCGGAGGTAAAGATATATCCAGCATGTTAAGTGATCTTGATATTGAAACCGAGTTTGTGGATGGACTGCGAATCACGAATGAAAAAGTGGTGGAAGTTGCCGAAATGGTGTTATCGGGAAAGATTAATAAGGAAATTGTTCAACTTCTCCAGAATCGGGAAATCAGCGCGGTTGGTCTTTCCGGTAAAGACGGTGGGATGATCAAGGTTAAGAAGAAATTTGTCAACAATCTTGATATTGGTTTTGTTGGCGAGATTGAAAAGGTGGATAGCCGAATTTTAAGTACTTTATTAAAGGACGATTACTTGCCGGTCATCGCTCCGATTGGTACGGATGAAACCGGACAAAGTTATAACATTAATGCGGACCATGTCGCTTATGCCATTGCTAAAGCAGTAAAGGCTGAAAAATTAATCTATTTAACGGATACCGATGGGGTCTATATGGATTTTGAAAATCCGGACTCGATTATTCGTCGCCTTTCTGCTGACAGTGTGCCAAAACTCATCGAAGAAGGTGTTATTTCCGGGGGGATGATTCCGAAAGTACAAAACAGTGTGGATGCCATCAATGGCGGCGTTAATTCGGTTCATATTTTAGACGGAAAGGTTCAGCATTCTTTGCTCCTCGAACTCTTTACAGCAGCCGGTGTTGGAACGATGATTCGTCGTTCGATAATTTAGGAGGAAAAAATGGATTTAATTACACGTGGAAATAATGTGATCATGGAAACTTATAAACGTTTTCCATTGGTTTTCGATAAAGGTCAGGGATGTGTACTGACGGATATAAACGGGAAAGAATACCTTGATTTTATGGGCGGTATCGCAGTTAACGCTCTTGGCTATGCTCACCCGGGGCTGATGGATGCAATGAAAACGCAAATGGAAAAACTGGTTCATGTTTCTAATTTGTACTGGACTGAACCCGGGATTGAGTTGGCTGAACTATTGACAAAAGAAAGCGGCTTGGATAAGGTTTTCTTTTGCAACAGCGGCGCAGAGGCCTGTGAGGCGGCATTAAAACTTTGCCGTATTTATGGAAAACTGAAAAAGCATCAGAATGCCGTAGAAATTATTGCCATGGATCAGTCTTTTCACGGACGAACCTACGGCGCAATCAGCGCGACTGGTCAAAAAAAATATCAGGCGAATCTGGAACCGTTGCTGCCGGAAATTTATCATGTGCCCTTTAATGATATTGAAGCATTAAAGGCTCAGATTAATCCGAATATCTGTGGAATCATTCTGGAACCCATTCAAGGTGAAGGCGGGATTCATCCAGCCGATCCGGAATATTTAAAAGCAGTACGAAAAATCTGTGACCAAGAAAATATTGTGTTGATTTTTGATGAGGTACAGACCGGGATTGGCCGTTCCGGAAAATTGTTTGCCTATCAGCAATATGGCGTGGTTCCGGATGTTGTCACCATGGCTAAAGGATTAGGCGGCGGTGTGCCCATCGGCGGTATTATTGCTAAAAATCACGTTGCTGAGGTCTTTACACCAGGAACCCATGCGGCCACTTTTGGGGGCAATCCATTTGTTTGCGCAACCGGCAAATATGTAATTGAAACTTTGACGGCGCCGGGATTCTTTGAATCGGTTGCTGAAAAGGGCGCGTATTTAAAATCCCAATTAGAAGCATTAAAAAAAGAACATCCTTCAATCAAAGATGTTCGCGGGATGGGACTGATGATCGGAGCTGAGGTTGATGGCGATCTGGGAGTCATTGTTGCAAAGGCGATGGACAAGGGACTATTGGTTATAACGGCTGGATCAAATGCGATTCGCTTTGTTCCACCGCTCATCATTACTAAGGAACAAATTGATCAGGCCGTGCAGATTTTTTCAGAATGTTTGTAAGTTAAAACAGCGTCAAAATTTTATTTGTTTCATCGGGGCGATCCACAATCGCCCCGATGATTTTATAGTTAATCTTTTTTCAGCAGTATCGACACGTTGGTTCCCTGGTTGAGTTCGCTGGTGATAATGAGCTCGCCCCGATGGATGGTGACAATGCTGTCAATAATCGACAGCCCCAAACCAGTGCCGCCGGTTGCTCGGGAACGATCATGGTTTATCCGATAGAAACGTTCTTTAATCTTGGCAAGTTCATTATTTGGAATACCGCAACCCGAATCGGAAACGGTAATTTCGGTTGTCTTTTCATCGTGAACTTTACAGATCAGCGTGATGGTCCCTCCTGCTTCCGTGTACTTTCGGCTGTTATCTATGAGACCGCGGATGGCTTGAATCAGTAATCCTTCATTTCCGTGAACAAATGCATGTTCACATGTTTTCAGCTCATAATTATGGTCGGGATCGATCATGGGCCACTGATAGTATATTTTTTCTAAAATTAGAGAAATATCTAGAACTTTAAAATCAGTACTATAATAATTGTTTTCAATTCGAGTGATGAGCAGCAGGTCTTCAACCATTTTATTCATACCCTGGATTTCATCTCGAATGGCTTCAATGGATTCATCACGAAGCTGCGGATCATTTTTACCCCAGTCCGCTAAGATATCAATATAACCCTGAATGACGGTTAGGGGTATGCGTAATTCATGAGAAGCATCGGATACAAAACGTTTTTGGTTGTTGAATGCAGACTCTAATTTCTGGATCATTTGATTCAAGGAGACAATCAATTGATCAAGTTCATCCTTATTTCCGGTTTCTTCAATGCGGATGTTTAAATTATTTTCAGTTATATTTTTTGCGGTTTCAGATATTTCAATGAGGGGTTTTAAGGTATGCTTGGTACCATAAATACCAATGATGATAATCGCTATTAAACCTAAGATACTGATGGAGACCATCAAAACGAATAAAGTGGTCATAAAAACATAGCTATCATGAAGATTTTTTACGATTTGAATATAAATGATATTTCCGTCTTCAAGGACGTAGTAAGATCCGACATAATAGTATTGCGTCTGATTATAACGCAGAGAATTCACTGAAATTGGCTGATTCTTATTTTGGTCATTAAAGCTGAATTCAAAAAAATGAAAATTATATTGATCCAGATTATCGGCGGTGAGAAGGTCATTTAATATCTCTGAGGATTGATAGATATGTTCGGCATTATCCGAAAGTCGGTAGGCAATCAGAGAATTGTCTTTGACATAGGGGTATAATTTTTCTGAAATTACTTCCAGTCGCTTGTCTGTCGGAAGACTGAGAAGCAGCGACCTGTTTTCATCGATGGTGTTAATGACATAATCATTAAAACGAATCATGGTCGACTGGCTTTCATTTAAAATAAGCTGCTGAGCGAAAAAGAATACCATTACAAAAGAAAGGGTCAGGACCGATGTCAGAGCAAGAATAAAAAAGTAAACGATCCGATGATAGATCTTCAATGGCTTTTTCCGGCCCGGAATATTTAAGTTATCGAACCACATAGCCGCGACCTCTTATTGTTTGGATGCGTTTTTCATTATAATTCCGGTCGATTTTATCCCGCAGGTATTTAATGTAGACATCAACAATATTATCACCACCTTCATAATCAAAACCCCAAACATTGTCCAGAATCTGTTCCCGTGATTGAACCAAATCATGATTCAGTACAAGATAATACAAAAGATCGAATTCAGTTCGAGAAAGATCAATCTCTTTAGAGTTGCGGATTACGCGAAAGTTATCGAGATCGATCTCGATATCCTTAAATATGATATGTGTTTTTATTAAATTGTCATGAGTGCTTTTGCGTATATTCGCTTTGATACGGGCAAGCAGTTCGTCAAAATTAAACGGTTTTGTAACATAATCATCAGCTCCAAGTTCAAAACCTTTTACAACATCTTGGGTACCATCTTTGGCAGTCAAAAAAATAACCGGAATTTGATTATTCTGAGATTTTATATAATGAAGAACTTCATACCCGGATGCTTCGGGAAGCATAATATCCAGGAGGATTAGATCAAAAGCAGGGTATTGATTAAATGTTTCAATGCCTTCACGGCCAGTAAAAGCTTTGGTCGTTTTAAACCCGGCATGATTTAACTGAAGTTCAATGATTCGACATATTTTTTTATCATCTTCGATAATAAGTATTTCTTTCATAGCAACCTCCTAATTAATTAAAATCATATCATATTTTATTGATTTTATATAGCTTTAAGATTTCAGAATTATAATTAAAACATATGACTTATGATTTAAATTCAAAAACGTGGAAGGAGTCGCTTTATGCGTATATTATTTGTAGAGGACGAAAAAAAGATAACTGATGCTCTCCAGGAACTATGCAGGATACAAAATATTGATTGCGATATTGCCAATGATGGTGAAGAAGGTTTGTTATTTGCTCTTAACCCTATTTATGATGTGATCGTTTTGGATATCATGCTGCCAATAAAAAGTGGCATTGAAATTCTTCAGCAAATCAGGGATCAGGGTATTAATACCCCGGTATTGATGTTGACGGCAAAAGGAACCATTGATGATAAGGTAAAGGGATTGGATATGGGAGCGGATGATTATTTGATCAAACCTTTTTCGGCAAAAGAACTCTTTGCTCGGATTCGTGCTTTGGGACGTCGTCCGGATCATGGCATCAAGGGAGAAACGATTGTTTTTGAAGATGTGAGTTTCAATACCAAGAAAAACATTTTGCAGACAACGGATAAGGAATTTAAGCTTTCGGTTAAAGAAGCGAAGATCTTGGAAATGCTTTTGAAACGACCGAACCAGGTATTTACCCGGGAACAGATTTTAGATCGGGTTTGGGGATTTGACAAGGAAGTCAATGAGAATAATATTGAGATTTATGTTCATAATCTGCGAAAGAAGATTATCGATACTGAGGTCAAAATTGACACAATTCGAGGGGTTGGTTATACACTTGGGAAAAAATAAGTTGGGGTACTAAGTCTCATGTTTAAAGAAATTAAACGAAAAATCACACTGTTTAACACCCTGATTCTAGTTGTTTTTATGTTTGTGTTTATTTTACTCTTGGGCTTTCTTGTAAAATGGAGTCTTAATCTTACCGGTGAAATATATTTAACCAATGTTGGAAAAGAGATCATTGAAAACAATGGTGAATCAGACCCGCCTCAGGTAAATTCAGTTGATTCCGTTCATGATAAGGTGGGATATCAATTTATTTTGTGGGATAGCAGCCACACTGTAAAATCGATGAAAGTAAATGACCGAAATTTAATTATGTCGGGTTATGAGTTGGTGATTCAGGAAAATCAGGCGTCTCAATTTAATACAATGGTTTCGGATGATGTCGAATATCGGGTCTATACTCTTTCGTATTCAAAAGATTCTAATGATTATGTGCTGCAGATTTTTCAACAGATTACCACGGAAAAGTCAATGGTTGCCTACATTATTTTTTTCTTGTTATTAATCGGGGTCGGCTCCATTGTCGTATTAATTCCCCTGAGTTATTTTCTGGCAGGAAAATCGCTGCAACCCATTAAGGAGACTTTTGAAGATCAAAAAAAGTTTATTGCAAATGCTTCTCATGAGTTGCGAACCCCTCTTACGGTCATTCAAACGAATGTGGAGGTATTAAAGCTTAAGGAAGATGAACAGATAAAAGACAACATGAAATGGCTGAACAACATCGGCAGTGAAAGTGAGACAATGGCCAAACTCATTTCTGATTTATTGTTATTAGCACAAGCGGAAAATCAAAGTCTTTCCGTTGAGAAGGAACTGTTTGATTTATCTTCTTTGTGTCATCAAATGGTTGTGCTTATGACAGAATTGGCAAATGAAAAAGAAATTGAGCTAGGCGAGAATATTACCCCGGATATACACTATCGCGGCGATGAAGAACGACTTAAACAGGCGGTGCGAATATTAGTCGATAACGCTATTAAATATACACCAATAGGCGGTAAAGTACAATTGTGCATAACTCAAGGCAAACGAAATATTGTCATTGCAGTTAAAGATACCGGAGTCGGACTGACGGAAGAAGAAAAGGCAAAAGTATTTAGTCGTTTCTATCGGGTGGACGATGCCCGAAACCGGGAAACCGGTGGTTATGGACTCGGCTTAAACATCGCGGATTACATTGTAAAAAAACATGGCGGTAAAATAAAAATAGAATCGGTTCCCAATGAAGGCAGTACCTTTTCGATTCTCTTACCACGCACAAATATAAAACAGGATACCAAAAAAAATAACCATAATAACTATCGAATCGATTCATTTTTATAAAAATCAAAAGTTCAAGTATTTAACTGTTTTTAAGGAGACTGGAATTTCCAGTAAGGATTCTTTAAAAATTGGTTGAGTAATTGAACTTTTTTTATGTGGAACAACGCGATAACATTTAGTTTGTAAAAAGATAAAATTAAGAATCAAAATAGATCATATAATTTTTTAACTTAAAAATTTATTATCTTGCTGTGACGATATGCTATAATAAACATGATCTTATAGAATGGAAATGGGTAACTAAGAATGTGCGAAGAAGAGAAAAAGAAAAAAGGCTGGTTTTCTAAAGCCTGGAAGAACTATTCAAATGCTTTTTTTCTGATTTTAATAATTGGTGTCACA
Source organism: Acetobacterium paludosum (assembly GCF_008086595.1). Taxonomy (GTDB): domain Bacteria; phylum Bacillota; class Clostridia; order Eubacteriales; family Eubacteriaceae; genus Acetobacterium; species Acetobacterium paludosum. Next base: position 115,682 of record NZ_RXYA01000011.1, read on the forward strand.
GCTATCATTATATTTACCCAAGTTGACCTGGTAGAATTTCAGAAGACACTCAAACAAACAAAGGGTGAATTCTTACTTTTGGGGATTGGCTGTGTTTTTCTTTATTGGTTTCTAGAGGCCTATATGTTATTAAAACTCATGAGGCAGGAAAATTCAAATGAAAAATTTTCATTTGCCTTTACGCTGACCATGGTTGGTCAATATTACAATCTTCTTGATCCCAGTTCAAGTGGCGGGCAACCGATTCAGCTGTATGAAATGTCGAAAAAAAAATACGGCCTTGGAACAGGCACGGCTGTTCTTGTTCAAAAATATGCTTTGTATCAGATTACAATTACTTTTCTGGCAATCATAGCGATTGTCTTTTGTACGACGGAGCTCAACCAGAGTCTGGATGCCGTTAAGTGGCTGATTGCTTTTGGTCTGGTTTTAAATGTAGCCGCGATTGTTTTTATCGGCATTCTTGTGTTTAATCCAAATGCGGCAAGGGGGATTTTACTAAGCTGTGTAAAAATTCTTCTAAAATTGCGCATCCTTAAAAATTCTGAAAAACAGTGTAAAAAAATTGATCATTTTGTGGGAGAATACAAGCTGGCTGTTGAAGGTCTGAAAGATAAAAAAAAAGAAACTCTGCAATTATTTTTTGTTTCGATCATACAGATGATGGCTTTCTATTCGGTTGGCTATTTCGTGTACTTGTCTTTGGGATTAAACAGCGTTAATGCCGTAACAATTATTTCTCTTCAAGCGATCCTTTATGTAGCAGTGGCCTTTGTACCAACGCCTGGTGCAGTCGGAGGAGCTGAAGCAGGCTTTTTACTGATATTTGGACCTATTTACGGGGCGGTAAATGCCCCGGTAGCAATGATTCTTTGGCGAATGATCACTTTTTATTTTATTCTTGTCTTTGGCGGTGTTTATTTATCCATTCATTCCATTAAAATGGGAAAGGAAAAAGTGAATGCCATTGGTGAAGAATTATCTGGCGAAGTTGATTATTTAATCGAAGAAAACAAAAAAAAACAGTGAAAAAAATATTGTTTGATATTTCTGGACAAAACTAGATTGCATGGTAAATGATTCATCATTTCATACCAAAACTTTGTCTTGGAGACTATTGATACTGCTAGTATCTTCACGACTTTTTTTACACTTTGTCTGCAGTTTTGAGGAAATACGCTTCTTGTATTTCCTTTTGGTTTGTCTAGCGCCCATATAAAAAATGAAAGGACTATTTAATGAACATTATTCTTTATCAACCAGAAATACCACAAAATACGGGAAATATTTCCCGAACTTGCGCTTTAACTGAGACCACGCTCCATCTTATTAAACCCTTGGGATTTTCCCTCGATGAGAAGCATTTGAAACGGGCCGGTTTAGATTATTGGGATCTTTTGGATTTGCACGTCTATGAATCTTTTGATGATTTTATTAAAAAAAATCCGGATGCAAAATTGTATCTGCTCACGACAAAGGCAGAAAAATATTATGATAATATCGATTATGATGAAAATGCCTTCTTGATGTTTGGGAAAGAAACGGCTGGGCTGCCAAGCGAAATTCATGAAGCATATCCTGAAAATCGTTTTAGAATACCCATGAAGAATCATGAAAAAGCCCGTTCGCTTAATCTTTCCAATGCGGTAAGTATTGTTCTATTTGAAGCGTTAAGACAACATCAATTCAAGGGACTTATTTAACACTGAAAATTTATGAAAATAATTGAAAATCACATTACTTTACTGTAACAGTGTGATATAATTAACAGAATTATATAAAATAGAATGATATAAAAAGGATCATTTTCAAGGAGAACTTAGTGAAAACAATTCAAACCAAAAAAATCATTGATACCGTTGCTGAAATGTGTATTGAAGCCAATACGTTTTTATCGGAAGATATGCTTGAAAGCTTACGTACAGCAGAATCATCAGAAGAATCTGAAAACGGGAAAGAGATTCTTAAAACGATGTTGGATAATTTTGAGGTGGCTAAAAGAAGAACCATCCCCATTTGTCAGGACACGGGAATGGTTGTGATGTTTGTATCTTTTGGACAAGATTTGATGATTGCAGATGGCAGTCTTGAAGATGCCCTTCAAGCGGGGGTAGCAAAAGGGTACGAAGAAGGATATCTTCGCAAATCGGTGGTCGCAGATCCCTTCATCCGCACAAATACAAACAACAATACACCGGCGGTGATTCATTACAAGGTTGTTCCTGGGGATCAGCTAAAAATAAAAATATTACCAAAGGGATTTGGGAGTGAAAATACCAGTGCGCTTAAAATGTTAAAGCCATCAGATGGGATGGCTGGAGTTCGGGATTTTGTCATTAAAACCGTTGAAGCCGGAAGTCCTAATGCTTGCGCACCAATCGTGGTTGGTGTAGGCGTAGGAGGAACGATGGAAAAAGCCGCATTGATGGCAAAAGAAGCGTTGGGACGTCCTTTGTGGATGCGTAATCCATTGGACCATGTTGCTGCTCTTGAAGACTATCTGTTGGAAGCCTGTAATAATTTGGGAATCGGTCCCATGGGCTTAGGTGGCGTTAATACTGTGCTGGGGGTAAATGTGGAAGTCTTCCCAACTCATATCGCCGGATTACCGGTAGCGGTAAATATTTCCTGCTATGTTAACCGACATGTAGAAAGGGAGTTGTAAGATGACTGTTATTAATATTAAAACTCCGATGAGTAAAGAGGACCGTAAAAAGCTAAAAGCGGGGGATCATGTTCAAATATCAGGTACTATCTATACCGGACGTGATGCGGCACACAAGAGGATGATTGAGGCACTAAAAAAAGGCTCGCCGTTGCCGGTAGATTTTACCGATCAATTAATTTATTATGTGGGACCTAGTCCGGCAAAACCGGGAGAAATTATCGGATCGGCCGGACCGACCACCAGCGGGCGGATGGATGCCTACACACCGGAGCTTCTGGAAAAGGGACTTGGTGGGATGATTGGCAAGGGCAATCGAAGTGAGAAGGTTATCAACAGTATGATGAATCATGCGGCCATATATTTTGGCTGTGTCGGCGGTGCTGGGGCGTTATTGCAAAGCTGCATCAAATCGGTCGAAATTTTAGCATATGAAGATCTCGGTACCGAAGCTATTCGGAAAATTGAAGTAGAAAATTTTCCGGCGATTGTCGTAATCGATACTCAGGGAAATAACTTATATGAAACCGAAAGAAAAAAATATTTGAAATAAATTTTGGATTTTGCAGGAGGAATGAAAATGAAAAAAGCGGAAATGGTAATTCAAACGTCTTTGAGAAAAGGGGGCACTGACCCCATTTTCAAAATTGCCGGAGAAGCCGAAAAGCGAGTCAAAGAATTTGGACCGGAAGCGGTTATCAATTCAACCATCGGGGCATTAATGGATGATAATGGCGAGCTTGTAACCTTTAAAGCTGTATATGACACCCTTAAATCGTTGCCAAACAACATGATCGCCAATTATTCTGGATTAGCCGGGCAGCCGGAATTTTTAGAAAAAATAGTCGATGCATGTTTCAAAGCATATAAACCTGAAGGGTTTATTCGTGCAGTGGCAACGCCAGGGGGAACCGGTGCCATTCGCCATGCATTCTGTAATTATACTGAATTAGGAGATGCCATTCTGCTGACTGATTGGCGCTGGTCCGCTTATGAAACCATTGCCGATGATAATCACCGAAAAATCGCAACTTTCCCACTTTACAATGAAAAGGGCGGCTTTAATCTGGAAGGTTACAAGAAAAGTGTCTTGGAATTATTACAAAAGCAAAAAAGAGTTTTAACCGTATTAAATACGCCGGCTCACAATCCAACCGGTTATACCATTTCCAATGAAGAGTGGAAAGAAATTAAAGCATTTATTATCGAAACGGCTGAAGCACAACCAGAGTCTAAAATTATTTTACTGGTTGACCTGGCCTATATCGATTTTGCGGGTAAAGCGGATGAAGCCCGAAAATTTATGAAAATACTGACGGGAATGCCCCATAATGTGCTAACATTATATGCCTATACCTGTTCAAAGAGTTATACCATGTATGGATTGAGAAATGGTGCCATTATTTGTGTGGCACCGACAGCAGAAATTGCAACAGAATTTGCAAACTCCTGTACCTATTCCAATCGTGGCAACTGGTCAAATGGAACACGTGGTGCCATGGAAACCATTACTCGAATTTTCAGTGATGAGGAACTTTATAATCAGGCAATGGCGGAACAGAGCTTTTACAAGTGTATTTTAAGAAGACGTGCTGATGCTTTTGTTGAAGAGGCAAATAAAATTGGTTTAAAGATGGTTACTTATTGTGACGGCTTTTTTATCAGTCTTCCTTGTGATCACCCTAAAGAAGTGAGTGATCGTCTGATGGAGAAGAATACTTTTGTAGTGCCTTTGGGAAAAGGCCTTCGATTCGCTCCATGTGCTGTGTCGGAAGAGAAATGTCGTCGTGCACCACAACTTATATTACAGGCGATGAAAGAAGTGGGAGACGGTTGTTAAGGTTTCAGGATTCCTGTTTAAAAATTGAAAGGTGAAAAAATGAAAGTTAAAATCGTTGATGTTGCTCGAGAAGCTAATGTTTCGGTTGCTACCGTGTCACGTGTTGTAAATAATATTCCTTTGGTTAATGAAGAAACCAGGGAACGGGTTTTAGAGGCCATAAAAAGAACGGGTTATAAACCCAATGCAATCGCAAGAAGTTTGAAAATTCAAAAAACAAACACCATGGGAATTATGATTCCGGATATAACCAATCCATATTATACCGAGATTGTTCGTGGAGCGGAAGATGTATGCGGGATTTATCATTACAATATTATTTTAAGTAATACTGATTTTAATCCGGAAAAAGAAATGAAAGCCCTTAATGTATTAGTTGAAAAACAATGCGATGGGATCATTTACGTCGGAAAAGATTTAAGTGAGGAAATGCAAAAAGAACTGATTGATGCTCCCAGTGAAGTTGTCCTGGGCTGCATTCCAGACAATAGCGGTTTTCTCAGCGGGGTGTTGATTAATAATGAGGCCGCAGCTTATGAACTGGCGATTGAACTCATTAAAATGGGGCATGAAAAGTTTTTGCTATTCTTTGATGAAGTTGAAGAAGGCTATATTTATAAGGAAAGAAAAAAGGGCTTTATAAAGGCATTTAAAGAAAAAAATATTGACTTTGATGATAGTCGAATTTTGGAGGCAAAATTAAGTCTGACAGGCGGCTACAGTTTGATGGAACAGGCTATTAATTCGGGAATCGAATTTACCTGTGTCTGCTGTTTTAATGATCAAATTGCTCTTGGTGCAATTCGCAAAGCAGAAGAAATGGGAAAAAAGGTGCCAGAAGACATTAGCATTTGTGGCTTTAATAACTTTTGGATTTCAGAATGGACAAAGCCCAAAATAACGACTGTTGCTCAACCTATGTACGATATCGGAGCGATTTCGATGCGGATGCTGATCAAATTATGTGAAAAAGATAGTGACCGAACTGTTAATAATGTTTATGTCCCTCATGAAGTGATTATTCGTGACTCGGTGGCTCTGATTAAGAAGTAGCAAGAACTTTATGGTTTGGATGCAAAAACATTAATTGATTTAATCTTATATAAAAGAAAACAAAAGGGGAGAATCATTGGAATCAAGCAATATAACTCGGCTTAATGTTAATGGGAAAGAGATCATTCTGATTGGAACCGCCCATGTATCAAAAAACAGTGTTACTGAAGTTCGGGAAACCATAGAAAAAGAACAGCCGGATTCAATCTGTATTGAATTAGATCAACAACGTTATGATTCGATTGAACAAAAAGATGCATGGTCCAATACTGATATCGTTCAAATAATAAAAAGCAAACGAGCAGGATTTATGTTTGTCAATATTTTGCTTTCTAATTATCAGAGAAAATTGGCTGAGCAATTTGGAATTGAATCGGGACAAGAAATGATGGAAGGCATTGCCTGTGCAAAAGAATTTGGAGCTGAACTTGTTTTGGCAGATCGCAGTATTCAGGTAACCTTTAATCGTATTTGGCGAGGGTGCAGCTTTTGGGAAAAAATCAAGGTCATTTTTTCAATTGCATTAAGTGTTGTCGATGACGAGGAAATTACTGAAGAAGATTTAGAAAACCTTAAGTCGGAAGATATGCTCACAGCGGCATTATCGGAAATGGGATCAGCGTTTAAAGGGGTAAAAGAATACCTTGTCGATGAACGGGACCAGTATTTATCGCAGAAAATTAAAAATGCACCTGGCGACAAGGTTGTTGCTGTTCTTGGTGCGGCCCATATTCCCGGAATAAAAGAAGCAATCAATAAAGACATCGATGTTTCCCAGTTAGAGTTCATTCCACCAAAATCGAAGGTTGGAAAAGTGATCGGATGGATGATTCCCATTATGCTGATTGCGATAATTGTGATCACTTTTATTGCTAATCCTGGTTCTGGATGGGAACAGGCAAAATCGTGGATTCTCTGGACCGGACTTTTGGCGGGGCTGGGAGCATTTATTGCCGGTGGTCATATTCTCTCAATATTAACCGCCATTGCGGTGGCACCTATTACAACGTTGCATCCTTTATTAGCGGCAGGATGGTTTTCAGGCATTGTTGAGGCTCATTATCGGAAGCCGAAAGTTGAAGATTTTGAATCCCTGCCTAAAGATCTTGGAAGTTTTAAAGGATTATGGCATAATAAAGTGACAAAAGTATTGATGGTCGTGGTGTTTACCAATCTTGGAAGCAGTCTGGGAACCTGGTTGGGGGGATTAAATATCATTGGGATTTTCATTAAAACTTTTTCATAAACATAGTGTTGTGCGTTTTAAAAAAACTTGTGTATATATACAAAATAATATATAATTAACCACATTAGGAAGTTTAGAAAGGAGAAAATTATGAATAAAAAATTTTTGGGTTTAACCCTTGCTGCGGTTTTGTTGTTAGTACCAGCCTTTACCGGATGTTCATCTGGAAGCAAAACAGCTTCAGAAGACTCTTTGGCGGATGGGGTATTAAGTGTTGCTGTCGATGATACGTATCTACCAATGGAGTTTAGAGATGATCAAAACGAATTAGTTGGATTTGATATTGACTTTGCGAATGCATTAGCTGATCAATTAGGGGTTAAAGTAGAGTTTAAAACAGTTTCATGGGATGGCATCTTTAATGGTTTGACGGCAAAACAATATGATGCGGTTATCTCCAGTACGAGTATTACACCGGAACGGTTAGCGTCATTCAGCATGACAGATCCCTATATTTCAAATGGTATTGTCATTGTATCCAGAAAAGATGCTGCACCTGTTACAACCTTCAAAGGACTTGAGGGAAAGACATTAGGCGCTCAGATTCAAACAACGGCTGATATCGCGGCTGGAAAATTGAAAGAACAAGAAGGCGTTAATGTCGAAATAAAAGAATATGATGGCATGCTGGATGCGTTTGCAGCACTGCAAGGCAAACAAATCGACAATGTTATTACTGACGTTGGCGTAGCTAAGTATTATGTTGCCCAAAATCCTGATTTATTTGTTGTAAGTTCTGATGTTTTGACCAATGAACCAATTGGTATTACATCTCGTTTAGACGACACGGCAACAACAAAAAAATTCAATGAAGCAATTAAAGCGCTTCAGAAAAATGGAAAATTGACTGAGATTTCCATGAAATGGTTTAATGAAGACATGACGAAAGACATTAATACAAAGCTTTCTGTTATTGAATAGAAAACGATAAAATTTAATAAGAAAATTGAATGGGACTTGTAGCAGTTACTGTGACAAGTCCTGTTCATGTATTAATATGAACAGAGGTTCATAATTTAATAATGAAGGGAAGATCAATGTGTTAAATCAAACCCAATTATGGGCAATTTTTGATGGGACAGTTGTTACCGTTGAGATTGCAATAGTAGCAATTATTTTGGGGGCGTTTTTTGGTGTCATTGTTGCACTCGGAAGACTCTCGAAAAACAAGGTGGCCAATGCAGTATCATGGTTTTATATATGGTTTTTTAGAGGAACACCTTTATTGCTTCAACTGTTTATTATTTATTTTGCTATTCCAATTATTTATCTTGATTCTACCGGGATGACTTTTAATATCAATCCGATGGTTGGTGCATTTATTGCGTTTTCTTTGAATTCTACTGCGTATCTTGCTGAGATTATTCGGGCCGCAATTGAATCCATCGATAGCGGGCAGATGGAGGCAGCAAAGGCACTGGGAATGAGTTATCGTCAGGCGATGACTAAAATTGTTATTCCACAGACATTTAAAAGACTGGTTGCGCCGGTTGGCAATGAATTTATTATGTTACTTAAAGATACGTCATTGGTATCAACAATTGCACTTTTTGATTTGTTAAGAACTGTAAAAACAATGGCAAGCTCTGATGGAAACTGGATCTATTATGTTTATGCAGCGGCAATTTATCTATTCTTAACCACCATTATTCAGGTTGCTTTTGATAAAATAGAAAAGAAACTTGGCGTTTATGAAAGACAAGGAAATTGATATGAGTATGGTAAAATTAGTGAATGTTCGTAAGTCTTTTGGAAATTTGGAAGTTCTTAAAGGCGTTGACTTAGAAATCCAACCAGGAGAAGTTGTCTGTATTATTGGTGCCAGTGGTTCTGGTAAAAGCACGATGTTACGTTGCCTAAACCATCTGGAGCGGATCACTGACGGAGAAATATATATTGAAGGTGAATTAGCAGATAAACGAGAAAACAATAAGGATCTTATGAAAATCGATCCGGTAAAGGTACAAACTCTTTGTACCGATCTTGGTATGGTTTTTCAAAATTTCAACCTTTTTCCACATCTTTCTGTTATTGATAATGTTACAATTGCGCCAATAATTGTTAAAAAAGCGGACAAAAATGAGATCGAAAAGATAGCTTTGGATTTACTGAAAGAAGTGGGTTTATCTGATAAAAAAGATGAGTATCCATCAAGACTTTCAGGGGGGCAGCAGCAACGTGTAGCCATTGCCAGAGCACTGGCAATGGATCCTAAAATAATGATGTTTGATGAACCGACTTCGGCGCTTGATCCTGAACTCGTCGGCGAGGTATTGGGAACCATGCGGCATCTTGCTGAAAAAGGAATGACAATGATTATTGTGACGCATGAAATAGGGTTTGCAAGAGAAGTTGCGGATCGGGTGATTTTTATGGATCAAGGCGTCATTTGCGAACAGGGAACACCGGAAGATGTTATTTTGAATCCAAAAGAAGAAAGAACAAAAAGCTTTCTCAATAAAATTTTATAGAATATTTGAAAAATTGTCTTATAGGCAATTTTTTTTATTTGCTTTAAAATACATAGCATGGTACAATCAGCACATGCAAACTTTTGGAGGGATCAAAATGATACAGGCAAATTATCATGTGCATTCTAATTATTGTGATGGAAAAAATAGTTTAGAAGAAATGGTTAAAGCCGGCATCGAAGCGGGTCTTAAAAGTATGGGATTATCGAGCCATATGCCATTGCCATTTTTAAATGATTGGACAATGGAAGAAGCTAATCTCGAAAATTATTTTAAAGACATTGCTAATCTTAAAAAAAAGTATGCATTATCAATTGAACTCTACTGCGGAATGGAAATCGATTATTTTATCGATCGCAAAGATATTTCTGAACTTGCAAAAAAAGTATGGCCAAGACTTGATTATACCATTATGTCCATTCACACGATCGGATCCACTTACCGTGATGACATTTCTTATATTGATGATTCTCAGGAGGATTTTGCCAAGGGAATCAGAAACTACTATAATAATCAATCACAAAAATTCATTGAGGACTATTTTAAAGCTGTTGGCAATATGGTTAAAAAGTATCAGCCTGATATTTTAGGCCATATCGACCTCATAAAAAAATACAATCAGGGCAATTTCTTTTTTAATGAGAAAGATACCTGGTATCAGGAGACGGTTAAACATTGCCTAGATGTCATTGCGATGACAAATACCCGAATGGAGATTAATACCGGGGCTAATATGCGAGTACCTGGAGTTGGACGGTATCCTTCAGATTGGATGATACCGGAAATGTGTAAACGAAACATTCCCATTACAATCGGCGGAGATACTCATTCAGTTGAAGGAATTGTAAATGAATTTAATGAAGCGGAAGCAATATTATTAAGTTGTGGATATAAGGAATATTGGATACTAAAAAAAGGCCGGTGGGAATCACAACCTTTAGGAGTGTGAAATGGATAAGCTTGATCGCAAAAAAATCCTATACATTCTCATCGTGCTTGTTTTTTTGTGCGTTTTTTGGGGATGGTACCACTTTAAAACTTCAAGCGGAGCTGAAATGAACGTATCAGGGGCTGAGAATTTAAATGATGACAGCAGCGTTTCGGGAAATGAAAAAATTATGGTTCATATTGCCGGAGCGGTCAATAAGCCAGGGGTGGTAACATTAAATCAGGATGCTCGTTTAATTGAGGCGGTCGAGGCGGTCGGGGGATTGACCGCCTCGGCTGATGTCAGTACGTTAAACCTTGCACGAAAAGTAAAAGACGAAGAAAAAATTTATATTCCAACCATTGGTGAAGTGACTGAAACCGCAGATGCCAAAGAAAATAAGAAAATAAATATCAATACAGCAAATATTGAAGAACTAAAAAGCCTTCCAGGAGTAGGCGATGTGATTGCGCAAGGAATCATTGATTATCGAGAAAAAAATGGCGGATTTAAAGAGTTGGAAGAAATAAAAAATGTGACTCGGATCGGTGATAAAGTTTATGAGGGCTTAGTTGAATCAATATCGATATGAAAAAGGTTACATTAGACATTACTAATAAAATGTTATCAGGTAGGACAAAAATATTTTATTAGTTGTTTACATTTAGATGATATGTGTTATACTTAATAAAATAAATATTAGTTTTAGAGGGGCCGAATATGGAGCTTTCAGTAAGAGAAAAGGAAATAATCGAAATTGTAAAAGAAAAACAACCCGTGAAAAGCAGCGAAATTGCAGAAATGCTAAATATCAATCGAGCAACCATCCGACCTGATTTAAAAATTCTTACCATGTTGGGGATACTTGAAGCGAAACGAAAGGTTGGTTATTATTATACCGGCCGTTCATTATTGCACATACTCGGAAGCTATATAAAAACTATTAGTGTGATGGATATTCAGACGGAACCAACAGTCGTTGAGGAGACAACCTCAATATATGATGGAATCATAACGATGTTCACGAAAAATGCTGGAACTTTATATGTTGTAGATGGTAAGTACCTCTCGGGAATTGTATCTCGCAAGGATTTTATTAAGGCAATGATTGGGAGAGAAGAGGTAGAATCGCTGCCAATTCCTTTGATTATGACGCGGATGCCAAATATTATTTATCTTGAACCGACGGAGTCAGTTTATGATGCTGCCTACAAAACCATGCTTTATGAGGTGGAATCATTGCCGATTGTAAGTAAGGAACTTGATGAAAAAGGCAATCAACGATTAGTCCTTGTCGGTAAGGTATCGCGAACAAATATCACCCGGTATGTGGTGAATATGGGAGATAATACAGAGTGATGGGTAGTTAGATGAAAAATATTGTAATTTTCGTGGTTTCAGATACACTAAGCGAAATTGGTGAATTGCTGGTTAAAGCAGGTAAAAGCTGCTTTGAAAGTTCGATTCGAGAAGTACGATTTCATCCTTTTATTAATGACAAAAAAAGTATTGATTATTTATTGGAGTTAGCAAAAAAAGAAAACGGATTAGTCGTTTATACCTTTAATTCTCCGGAACTAAAAAGCTATATGGAAACTGAAGCCAGATGTTGGAGCATTCCGATTTATGATGTTCTGGGATCATTGGTGGAAACGCTAAGAGGCATTACCGGGGAAGAGCCAACACATAATTTTAAACCGACTCCGGAACTGGATGATCACTATTTTAAAAAGGTTGAAGCGATTGAGTTTGCGGTAAAATATGATGACGGAAAAAATACGTCGCATCTAGATGAAGCCGACATTATTTTGATTGGGGTGTCACGCACATCCAAAACGCCGATTAGTATTTATTTGGCAAACAATAATTTTAAGGTTGCAAATATTCCTTTGATGCCTGAAGTTGAACCACCGAAGGAATTATTTGAAATATCAAATAAGAAAATATTTGGACTCATACTGGATCCAAAGCACCTTGTGGACATTCGTACCGAACGTTTAAAGGCAATGGGCCTCACCGGGACATCAAATTATGGAAGCAATGAAAGAGTCATGATGGAGTTAGAAAAAGCACAACAGCTTTTTGATAAATTAGGATGTATGGTCATTGACGTTACATCAAAAGCAATTGAAGAAATTGCAGCGATTATACTTGCAAATATAATGAGGAGGTAGACAAAATGTCAAAAAAATGGGTTTATTTGTTTGAAGAAGGCAATGCAAACATGAAAGAGTTACTGGGGGGGAAAGGTGCAGGTTTAGCCGAGATGACCAACATCGGGTTACCGGTTCCGCAGGGCTTCACAGTAACGACGGAAGCATGTACTGAGTATTACAACCAAAATAAGAAACTTTCCGATGAAATCATCGATCAGATTAATAATAACCTGGTAATTTTAGAATCAAAATGCGAGAAAAAATTTGGTAATGCAGAGAATCCATTATTGGTGTCTGTTCGTTCTGGTGCAAAATTCTCCATGCCGGGGATGATGGATACCATTCTCAACCTTGGTCTTAATGATGAAACGGTGGCAGGAATTGCAAAGTCAACGAACAATGAACGCTTTGCTTTTGATAGCTATCGTCGTTTTATACAAATGTTTGGTGATGTTGTTCAGGAAATCAGCAAAGATAAATTTGATATAATTTTAGATGATGCTAAAGAAAAAAATGGCTATAAAGACGATACGCAGTTAACCGCAGAGGATTTAAAAGCGGTTGTTGCAGCCTATAAAAAAATTGTCAAAGAAGAAACGGGAAAAGATTTTCCGTTAGATCCAAAAGAACAGTTGCTAATGGCGATTGAAGCAGTTTTTAGATCCTGGAATAATAATCGCGCCATCAGTTATCGAAATATGAATGATATACCTCATGACATTGGAACAGCTGTCAACGTTCAATCGATGGTTTATGGTAACATGGGTGATGATTGCGGGACTGGCGTAGCATTTACCAGAAACCCAGCCACCGGACAAAAGAAACTGTTTGGTGAGTTCTTAATTAATGCTCAAGGAGAAGATGTTGTTGCCGGAATCCGCACACCAAAAAATATTGATGACCTTAAAGACATCATGCCGGCGGTTTATAAGCAATTCCATGAAACCGCAGAATTATTGGAAAATCATTACAAAGATATGCAGGATATCGAGTTCACGATTGAAAAGAGCAAACTTTATATGCTTCAAACACGAACCGGTAAAAGAACGGCTGCAGCGGCTCTTTGTGCGGCTGTTGATATGGTTGAAGAGGGCCTTATCACTAAAGAAGAAGCCATTTTACGTTTAGATCCGTTATCATTGGATCAGTTGCTTCATCCAACCTTTGAAGAAGCCGCATTAAAAGCAGCAGCACTTTTAGGAACCGGTCTTCCGGCATCGCCAGGGGCTGCCATGGGTAAAATTTATTTTACCGCCGAAGCTGTTTGTGCCGCTGCTGCTAATGGCGAAGAAACGCTATTAGTAAGAAAAGAAACTTCACCGGAAGACATAGAAGGCATGAATGCCGCAAACGGGATTTTAACCGCCCGCGGCGGAATGACTTCACACGCTGCTGTTGTAGCCAGAGGCATGGGAAAATGTTGCGTTGCCGGATGTGAAGCGATCAAAGTGGATGAAGCGGCAAAACGATTTGTTGTTGGCGGACAAATTTTTAATGAAGGTGACTATATTTCTTTAAATGGCAGTACTGGAAAAGTATACCAGGGCAGTATTAAAACTGTGACACCAGAACTTTCAGGACATTTTGGAAAAATCATGGAATGGGCAGATGAATTCAGAACGCTTGGTGTTCGGACAAATGCTGATACACCTCGTGATGCTACAGTTGCAGTTCGCTTTGGGGCTGAGGGCGTCGGTCTTTGCCGTACTGAGCACATGTTTTTTGATGAAGCCCGTCTTCCAAGTGTGCGACGCATGATTCTTTCAGATACGAAAGAATTAAGAGAAAAAGCACTCGCTGAAATTCTGCCGATGCAAAAAGAAGATTTTATCGGCATTTATAAAGCACTCGAAGGTCGTCCGGTTACCGTTCGTTTATTAGATCCGCCACTGCATGAGTTCCTTCCAACTGAGGACAAAGATATTGAAGCTTTGGCCCAAGATATGGGGCTCAATAAAGAAGATATGTTAACCGTTATTAATGGATTGGAAGAATTTAATCCGATGCTTGGTCATCGTGGTTGTCGTTTAGCGATCACTTATCCGGAAATTGCTGAGATGCAAACAAGAGCCATTATGGAAGCAGCTATTGAAGTAAAAGAAGCCTGCGGATTTAATATCGTTCCCGAAATCATGATTCCGCTGGTTGGAATCAATGAAGAGTTGACCTATTTGGACAAAGTTGTTCGAAATACGGCAGAAATTGTCAAAGCAGAGAAAAAATCAGATATTAAGTATCTAATTGGAACAATGATTGAAATCCCCAGAGCAACCCTTATCGCTGATAAGATTGCCGAAACTGCAGAATTCTTCTCGTTCGGGACCAATGATCTTACCCAGATGACTTATGGTTTCTCACGTGATGATGCCGGAAAATTCATTACCGATTATAAAGATAAAGGTATTTTACCAAATGACCCATTCCAAAGCATTGATGTTGAAGGCGTTGGAAAATTGGTGGAAATGGGTGTCACCTTAGGTCGTAAAACAAAACCAGATCTAAAAATCGGTGTTTGCGGAGAACATGGAGGAGATCCTAAATCCATTTACTTCTTCCATAAAGCGGGACTAAGTTATGTATCTTGTTCACCATTCCGGGTGCCAATTGCCCGCTTAGCAGCAGCGCAGGCAGCACTTGATCATCGCGAAAATGATAAATAATAAATAATTTCCAGAATTAAAAAAACGCCTGATTAATGTTGAATTCAACATCAATCAGGCGTTTTAAAATACGAAATAAACGACTAAACTATTTGCATTTTTGAGGGGATGTATGTCTTTCTTTAAATCCTTCCATGTCATCGAGAGGATTATAGACCTTAAGTGACATCTTATCAAGATCAAAATCAAATTCAAAAGTACTGTCTTTTTTTAAATCTTCTAATACATCAACAATCACGTTGCCATCATTAATGTCATTCATTGGAATGATAGCGATTCCCTTATCATCGAAACTGGCGGCTTTTACTTTTTCTTGAATTAATTCAATAACTTTCTTCTTTTCCATAAAAACACCTCTTTCTTAACAGTATTTTGTAATTTAGATTCATTATACTCTTCAAAAAGGATTTTGTCCACAAGTATAATGTGGCAGCGGTCCTGAGATCTCATTTTTATAATCGCAAATAAAAATTTTCTTATGTGAACTTTCTTGAATGTCATAATCAGTGCGAAAAATTTTAAATTCTATCACACAAATTAAAATTATACAACAGACAAAAGTATATATAGGTGTAAACGATAAATAAGCAGCGAAAACCAAAAAACTAGCTATTGGATATGATGAATGGATCTGATATATAATAAAGCCATAAAAAGATTGTTAAAAAAACAACAAGGAGAAAAAAATGGCAAAATTAAATGAACAAGAGTTTCAAGCATATCTGAAACAGGTTAGAGCATTGGCAGAAGGTCCGTTTGAAGAAATTCAGAAAGAGGTTGAAGTTACGAATAAGTTCCCACAGGAATTCTTCGACTTATCAATCAAAAACAATTTATATCGATTCAGTTTACCTGAACAATATGGTGGTTGGGGAATGGATGAATTGCAAATCCTTCAAGTACAGGAAGAATTCAGTCGTGGTCCTGGGGGAATGCGTATGCATCTTCACTATGCAGCAGATATGAACTGGCGGATTCTTGACGATTTTGGAAATAAAGAATTAAAAGACGAGTACATGAGTCAATTTGCAGATAAATCAGTATTTACATGTTTTGCATTAACAGAAGAAACTGGTGGAACTGGAGCAGATTTACATACAATGGCAGTCAAAGATGGAGATGACTATATCTTAAACGGGGAAAAATTCCTGATCTCTCATACCGACTGTTGTGAGTTCGCTTATGTTTTTGCAGTTACTGATCCGAATGCTGACAAAGATAAAAGACTATCTGGTTTCTTTGTTCCTGTTAATACACCAGGTTATGAAATTGTACCAATGCCTCATATGATGGGTTGTCGTGGAGCTGGGCATGCTGGTTTGAAATTCACAAATATGAGACTTAATAAAAAATATCTCTTAGGTGAAGAAGGCGACGGCTTGAAAATTGCAATGCATTCCTTGTCAGTATCGCGAGCACATATTGGTATAAGTAACCTTGGAATGGCACAAAGAATGTTGGAAATGACGATTGCAAGAGCAAAAGACCGCGTAACTTTTGGAAAACCATTAGTAGCAAGACAAGCCATTCAACAAAGTATTGCTGATATGGGAACTGAAATTCACGCCTGTCGATTAATGGTTTATGATTTTGCAAAAGACTTTGAAGCTGGTAAAGATATTGAAATGAAAGCAGCTATGTGTAAACTTCACAGCATCAACACCGTTAAACTGGTTTCAGACTATATGCTTGAAATCTTTGGTGGTATCGGATACTTTGAAGATTGTGTATACGGCCCTGTTGAACGGTTATATCGAGATTGTCGAGCAATGTGGTTAGAAGAAGGACCAAGAACGGTTCAACGTTTAACAGCATCCAGAAAACTAATTGCCAGCGGCGGCGTCATAGAGATTAGCTAAGAAATTACAATGACTCATAGAGATAGCCTTTCGAATAGATTCGAAGGGCTATCTTTACAAATAGAAAAAAAAGGAGAAAAATATGGAACCTTTAAAAGGTGTAAAAGTCGTTGACTTAACAACTTATTTAGCGGCTCCTACCACCGTTCGGGTGATGGGGGAATGGGGTGCCGATTTAATTAAAGTGGAAGCCCCAAAAGGCGATCCTGCCAGAGAACAAGGTGCGGTTTTTAACATGCCTTTTACTGATGATGAGAACCTGGCGTTTGACGTTGCAAATATGGACAAACGATTTATTACCATCAACTTGAAAACCGAACGTGGGATGGAAGTTATGCATAAGCTGTTATTGGAAGCAGATGTATTTGTAACCAATACTAGAACCAAAGGCTTAGTCAAACTGGGGTTGGATTATGAAACTCTTAAAGAAAAATTTCCACGACTTATTTTTGCCCAGGTTACAGGCTATGGCGAAAAAGGCCCGGACAAAGATAAACCGGGCTTTGATGCAACCTGTTATATGGCAAGAGGCGGTGTTTTAGGTACAACTGTAGATAAAGGCGGATCTCCCATGAATCCACCGAATGGGTTTGGCGATTTTCAGGTTTCCATCGCTCTTTTAGCAGGAATTTGCGGGGCTCTTTACAATCGGGAAAAAACAGGAAATGGAGAAAAGGTAACCGTTTGTCTTCAACATGCGGCATCATTTATGCTCAGTGTCGCGATGATTTCAGCTCAGTACGGCAACCAATATCCAAAGAGCCGCAGGGAAGTGGTCAACCCATTTAATAATTGTTATCGAACCCGGGACGAAAAATGGGTAATCATGTGCTGTCCGGAATATGATCGTGATTACAATAAGATCATGGCTTTATTAAAACTTGATGATATGGTGGATAATTCTAAATACATCAATTGCGCAAAGCTAAATGCAAATAGACTGAACAGTGACGTCATTGACAAACTTGATGGCGCGATTGCACAAATTAATCGTGTGGACTTGGTAAAAATGCTTTCAGAAAATGAATTGCCCTGCGAAGCTGCCAACGAGCCGTTGGATGTCTATGAAGATGAACAGGTTTGGGCAAATAATATTCTAGCCAAAGTCGATTATCCTTCTGGGAAGCGAATGGTTCCTACCAATCCGATTATTTTCGAATCGATGCCGGAACCACGGCTGGAAACCTGTAAATCCCAGGGAGCTCACACTCAGGAAATCATGAAAGAACTTGGCTACAATGATGCCCAGATTAATGAATCCATCGATCAGGGAGCAGTAACCGGATTAAAACTTCTAAAAAAATAAAGGAGGGTTGAAATAGATGAGTTTATTATATACCGAAGAACAAAAAGCACTGATTGCACTTGTAAAAGATATGGCAGAAAACGAAATCAAGCCATATGTTCAGGAATTGGATGAAAAAGGTGAATGTCCAGGAGAGTTATTCAAATGGGCTTTTGATATGGGGCTGCATATGCTGGAAATTCCGGAAGAATTTGGGGGAACCGGTTTAAGTTATGAAACCACAGCCATGATTTTTGAGGAATTGGCAAAAGTTGATGCCGGTTATGCCATTACATTTGTAACCACATTTGTAGCTTTAAGAAATGTAATCCTTTCAGGTTCACCGGAACAGGGAAAATACTTTGCAGATATTATTGGAAAAGGCAACTTTGCCGCATTTGCATTAACCGAACCTAACGCCGGATCTGATCCTGCCGCACTTCGAGGAACGGCCGTTAAAGATGGGGATGACTACATTTTGAATGCAACCAAGACCTTTATTACCAACGGTGAGATAGCTGCCCTATTTGTAGGGTTCTTTAAAACCGATGTAAAAGCTGGTCATAAAGGTATTTCAGCCTTTATTATTGATGCGGATGCACCAGGAATAACCATTGGTCAACATGAAAACAAAATGGGCCTGCGACTTTCAAATACAACAGATGTTACTTTTGAAAATGTTAGAGTACCAGCTTCCAGCATGGTTGGAGCAGAAGGTTCCGGTTTTAAACTGGCTTTAAATGCCTTAAACTTATCAAGAGCGTTTGTTGCTACTCTGGCAGTTGGCATTATGCAACGCGCTCTGGATGAATCAGTAAAATATGCAAAAGAAAGAAAACAATTTGGGAAACCCATTATCAAGTTCCAGATGGTTCAGCAGATGCTTGCCGATATGGCGATAAAAACTGAAGCATCCCGAGTGCTTGTGAATAACACCATGCGAATGATGGATAACGGCAGTTTGGTTCGAAAAGAAGGATCGATTACTAAAACTTTTGTATCTGATTGTGCTCAGGAAGTGACTTCCAATGCGGTTCAAATTTTTGGTGGGTATGGGTACAGCAAGGAATACCCAGTCGAAAAACTGATGCGGGATTGCAAGGTGTTTCAAATTTTTGAAGGCGCCAATCAAATCCAGAGAATGACCATAGCAAACGAATTAGACAGAGAATACAAGTAAGGAGGAGCGGAAATGAATATTGTTGTTTGTGTAAAACAGGTTCCGGATACAACCGAAATCAAAATTGATCCGATAAAAAATACATTGATTCGTCAAGGTGTTCCCAGTATTATGAACCCATTTGATAAGAATGCATTAGAAGAGGCGATTCAGTTAAAAGAACAGTATAGCGGTTCGGTTACGGTCATTTCCATGGGCCCGGAACAAGCTAAGGCAACTCTAAGAGAAGCCCTTTCCATGGGTGCGGACAAAGCTTATTTAGTTACGGATCGTGCTTTTGGGGGATCAGATACCTATGCGACCAGTTATATTTTGTCCAAGGTGATTGAAAAGCTGGGACCATTTGATGTGATTTTGGGTGGAAAACAGGCCATTGACGGAGATACGGGACAAACAGCACCTAGTATTGCAGAACATCTGGGAATTGCCAGACTGACCCATATACGGAGTATGAAAATCGACGGAAATAAGTGCGTTGTGGAAAGGGAAATTGAAGAAGGAATAGAGATTGTAGAAGCAAAATTACCGATTCTATGTACCGCAACAAAGGAAACAAACAAACCGAGATACGCCACAATTAAAGGTAAAATTGACTCGCTGAAAGCGGATATTGAAAATATTACATTGGCCGACCTACCCAATATGGATATCACAAAAATTGGATTAAAGGGATCGCCAACCCGAGTTAAATCAACTTTTATACCAGAGCGAAAATCAAGCTGTGAAATGCTTGAGAGCGTTAACCCCCGGGAAACGGCGAAAGTGCTGTTTGGCAAACTGGCAGAAGCGAAAATACTATAAGAAGGAGGGACATAATATGGATTTGAAACAATATCAGGATGTGTGGGTATTTATCGATTGTTTCCAGGGACATCCCAAAGATGTTGGTTATGAATTATTAGGGCAAGGCAGATTATTAGCGGAGGCATTAAAACAAAAATGTTGTGCCGTTATCATCGGCGAAAATGTTGATGAAGCGATTAAAGGAGCGACTGAATACGGAGCAGACATCATTTACGTGGTACGCGGAGAGGAATATGCAAACTATTCAGCCGATGCCTATGGTCATGCATTTTTAGAACTGTGCGAAAAATATCATCCTAATACGATCCTCATCGGTGCTACAGCAAATGGAAGAGACTTGGGATCTAAACTTGCGATTCGCTTGAAAACAGGATTAACGGCGGATTGTACAGCATTAAGCGTGGAAGAAGATACTGGGAATGTGGTTTGGGAAAGACCAGCTTTTGGGGGGAATCTTTATGCCCGAATTCTATGTAGTGAAACGCGACCACAAATGGGAACAGTAAGACCGGGGGCTTTTAAAAAACCGCAGAAATGTCAGAATAAACTTTCAGTGATGATTCGAGAAGATATTCGAACCAAACAAGAAGATATTTTAACAAAGGTGATCGATTTTATTAAAGCAAAAGATGAATCTGGTATTAAACTGGAAGAAGCTGAGTATATTGTAGCCGGTGGCAGAGGATTAAAAGGAGCAGAAAATTTTACCATGCTTAAGGAACTGGCAGATCTTCTAGGGGGAAGTGTTGGTGCATCCCGAGCAGCAGTGGATGCTGGATGGATACCTCAAAGTAAACAGGTTGGTCAGACCGGAAAAACCGTTACCCCAAAAGTTTATATTGCCTGCGGTATTTCAGGAGCAGTGCAACATTTAGCAGGTATGACCGAATCAGATACCATTATTGCCATTAACAAGGATGCTTCTGCACCAATTTTTGAAGTGGCTGATTATGGAATTGTGGGAGATGTATTTGAAATGGTACCGGCCATGATTAAGGAAATGCGTATTGCAAAGAATTTAGAACAATAGAATTTTATAGGTAATTGAAAAAGTACGGTGAGTTTTGGTATTTGTTTAAAAAAATACCAGAGCAAAGTAGTTTTATCTTTTTAGATTTATCAATGGTCAAATAAAATTCTAATATGAAAGGGGATTCTCATGAGTGATGGAAAAAAAACTAACGTAAGATGGGCTGTGGCAGTTGTTCTGGCGCTTTCATTTATGGTTATGTTTATGGGAAGAACAGTCTTCTCAGTTTCAGGGAAATCGATTATGGAGGCATATGGCTGGTCTTCCGCACAGTTTGGTTATGCTTCAACGGCATTTTTTATTGGTTATATGATTACAATGGTCCCATCAGGATCAATCGCCGATAAATATGGAGCAACAAAGGTGCTCATTATCAGCTTACTACTCTCAGGGGTATTTACATTCTTTACTCCGATTATCGGGGTTACCATGTTCTTGATGATATTAGTTCGTATTCTTGAGGGTGCTTCGCAGGGATGTATCGTTCCCGGTGCCATGTCAAATTTAGGAAAATGGTTTCCTAAAAGAGAATTTGGGGTTGCTTCTGCATTAGTTCAGGCAGGTTGTCCATTGGGTTCAGCACTTAATATGTATATTGCAGCAGCGATGCTGCCACTGATTGGATGGAAAAATTTATTCTATATCTACGCAATAATCTTTCCGGTATGGTGTATTATCTGGGTTCTGGTAGGAAAATCGTCTCCCAAAGAACATAAAAAGGTTAATCAGAAAGAAATTGAGTGGATTCAGCAGAGACCTGAAGGTCAGGAAAATATAAAACCGGTCGTCCTTACAAAAGCGGATATTTTTAAAACTCCGGCCGTATGGTTAATGTGTTTATCTTATGGGTGTGCGGTTTATATGTACTTTTTTGCGACGACTTGGCTTCCAAATTATTTCACCATCGGGCGTGGAATGAGTATCAGTGCTGGTGCAACGCCATTTATTGTCGGTTTTTTCGCTTATTTTGTGGGCGGATTTATCGCAGATGGGGCTTCCAAAAAATTTGGGGATAAGATCGGTCGAAAACTCGTTCAGGTTATTGGCATGATTGGCGCGGCAGTGTTGATTTTTGTTGGAGCAAATGCGACTGATCCAACATTAGTTATTGCTGCGGTATCATTATCATATGGCTTCCTGTGCTTGACAATGGGCGGTTACTTTTCCGTACCGGCATCCATTTGTCCGGCCAATGTGGGCGTATACTCGGGATTAGCTGGGATTATTGGTGCAGTAGCTGGGGTTCTTGCACCAACAGTAACGGGATTGGTTGTTGATGCAGGATTAAATGCTGGTGCCAGCAATGCTGTAGCTTATGGTTATGCATTGTGGGTTTGTGCAGCAGTATGTATCGTCGGTTCTATTCTTGCTTTGGTGGCAAAAATTGAACCGATAAAATCACAGAATATTTAATCTGCAGAACTTAAATTAGGAATAACTGGGAGGCAGTACTGGTGTTAAGTGTGTCAAGCTAAGAGCGTACCGATTAATTTTCGGTATGATTTAAAAGTTGGTAGTTTGTTAATGCTCTCATCAGTACTGATTTTGAAACGGTTGTTTTATAGGCACTCTTTTTAAATAAAAAGGGGATGAAGGAAGAATGAAAATAAATGAACATCAAAAAGAATTATATGAAGAATCAGGCTACTGGGGTAAAGAAACACTGTTGGATTATTGGAGTGCGTCGGTAGCAAATAATGGCGAACGTGAATTTGTTGTAGATGATCAGGGAGATCGTTTTACATACAAAGAGGTGGATGATCAGGCAAATGCTATTGCAACTTATATGAAAAAGATTAAAATTAGACCCAGTGATGTTGTTTCTTTCCAGGTGCCTGTTTGGAGTGAATTTGTTTTAATTACCATTGCCTGTTTAAAAGTTGGTGCAGTTATTAATCCGATTGGGTTGTGTTATACCGGAAAAGAGCTGGAATATCTCTTGAATTTGTCCCAAAGCAAAATTTTCTTTTGTCCAACCTGGTATCACAAAACAAACTACGAAGAAATGATTCAATGTTCAAGAAAAAAGATCCGTTGTCTTAAACATTTGGTGTTATTGGATAATCAGAAGGAAAAGTTTACCAAGTCCATCACTTTAAAAGAAATTCTAAGTGAAAAAGCAGCCTTAAAAAATAATAGTGATCTTGTAAAAAAAGCAAAGAGTAATGATGTTGCCGCCATTCTTTATACATCTGGAACTACTGGAGGCGTCAAGGGTGTTATGTTGACGCATAACAATATTATTTTTAGTGAGAAGTATTTCAACAAAGCTCTGAAATTGACAAAGGATGACATTATATTTATGCCGGCTCCGCTGAATCACGCCACGGGTTTTCATCATGGGATCATTGCGCCGATGTTAATAGGTGGGAAAGTAGTGTTACAGAGTAAGTTTGAAAGTCAGCAGGCCATTAAACTGATCAATCTTGAAAGATGCACTTATTCCATGGGCTCCACGCCATTTATCTATGACATTTTAAAAGATATAAAAAACGGAAATGAACAACTGAACACACTCAAATTTTATCTTTGTGGAGGAGCACCCATACCTGGTGATATGGTGGAGTGTGCATCTAAATATGGAATAAAATTGTGTGAAGTTTATGGCTCCACTGAAAGTGTTCCTCACGTGTTCGTTAGGCCGGAAGAAACACTAGAACTAATGGGGACCACATCGGGAAGGCCGATGGAAGGTATCGAAGTTCGAATTGTGGATGAGAAAAGACAGGCTGTTACGCCAGGAACCATTGGTGAAGAAGCATCAAGAGGACCGAATGTTTTTGTAGGTTATTTGAATGACAAATTGGCTACTGAAAAAGATTTGGACGATGAAGGCTGGTTTTACAGTGGCGACTTATGCGTGGCAGATGAAAAAGAGAATATCAAGGTAATCGGTCGTAAAAAAGATATTATTGTTAGAGGGGGAGAAAACCTTAACACAAATTATATCAGCGATTATGTTTCAAAACATCCTGATGTTTTAGATCAGGCAGTCATTGCAATGCCAGATGAACGCCTTGGAGAACGAATTTGTGTTTATGTTGTATTGAAAAAGGGAAAAGAATTTTTGGACCTAAACGAGCTTTTGGATTACATGCAAAAGAAAAAAATACCGAAACGCTATTGGCCGGAACGATTGGAAATAATTGATAAAATTCCAAGAACAGATAGTGGAAAAGTAAAGAAAAATCAACTGCGAGATGATTTAGAAAAACGGATGCAAGTATTGGGGGAATTGGATTGCAAGAAAAAAAATTTGGCATAAAAAGATCAAGAGCAACTACAAAACCAAAGGCTGGATATTTTGAGGTTGCCTTTTATCAATGCGAAAATTGCAAAAGCATCTTTCAGAGTATCACGACAACAATCCAAGATGGTCTCATTTGTTGTAATAAAGAAATGGAAAGACTAAAGACAAAAGATCCTTCAGAAATTGCAAACAGTGTTTTGATCAATTATCGAATTGTTGGTGGATATAATGATAATGCAATTGAAGTAACCTGGGAAATACTCAAGAAAAAGGATGCCATTGAGTGGATTTATATTAAAACGTTTACAGGCGGGCAAATTAAATACATCACAAAACAAAGCAAGACATCTGTTATATTTGCTCTAGCAGATGAAGACGCGTATGTGTATTGTGATGAAGATCCTTGTTTGGAATGTACCTTTCGGTGTAAACGCGGGTTTGAAATATATATATATTTGAATAAAAGCGGATTAATTAAAATACCCATGGATAGAATGCAGGCAAACTGGTAACTTATCAAGGTAAATTGCACTCGTTTTCAAGTACATAAGAAATAAAAGCATTTACATGCAATGTATGGTAACTATCTTTATTATAGACCATATAAATAAGTCGAGCATCAAGGGGAATATCCAGTTTAATTATTTTCAAACCGCTAAATTGGTATAAAAATGGAGTTTTAGCAGTAATTGCTGCATTGTCAGTATTGGATATCACGCCGCCAATGGAGATTTCATCATCATAAGCATAGAGTGCTTTAAGATGGTTTGTTTTGAGGTATTTACTGATTGTCTTTCCAATGGGCAAAGATTGACGGTAAGTAATCAAGGGATAACCGGAAAGCTCTTTTAGGCAGATTGAATCTTTTTCTGCCAGGGGGTGATTGTTATTCACCAGTAAAATGAGTTCCTGAGCCATAATAGGGTGAAATTCCAGATTTTGTTTATTTTCAATATAGGAGCAAAAACCAACATCATATTTTTCGGATTCGATACCTTCAATCACATCCAGAGTCATACCCTGAAAGATATTGAATTTTGTTTTCGAATCAACATTTTTCAGGTAATCATTAATAGCCACTGGGAGAAAATCGCCGATGAGCGTTGGAATACATCCTAAATCAATAACCCCGCCATATGAACCGGATTTTTCTCTTGCTTTTTCAATACCCTTCTCCAGTTCGGTTAGAGCGGAACAAACATATTGATAAAATCCTTTGCCATATTTGGTTAGCTTAATATTTCGCCCATGATGTTGAAACAGGGCAATGCCGAGCTCTTCTTCAAGGGAAGAAATAGAACCGCTCAAACTAGGTTGGGTTATAAATAATTCTCTTGATGCTTGGGTGTAATGTTCTAATTCAGCTAATTTTTTAAAATAATATAGTTGGTTAAGATTCATAAGGGTTCTCCAATAGATAGAAGTTTAATCATAAAAATCATGTGTTAAAGTGGTAAGAATCAGGTGATGAAAAAGAATATATAAATATTAAACAAATATAATCTTTAATAACATAATATCATAAATATGTAAAGTAATCCAGATAAAATGACAAGTAATTTAAACGTTTAATTAAATGTAAATAAAAAATATTAAGGAGAATTATGATGAGTCCGAATATCGGAAATAAAAGATGGAAGATAGTGTTTCTGCTGACTGTGTGTTATATGGTTTTGTATATGGATCGCTCATGTATGTCAATGGCTGGTCCCTCTATGATGAAATATTTCAATTGGACGGCAACTCAATTTGGTTTAGTTTCCACTGCTTTTTTCATCGGTTATGCCTGTACTCAAATACTGGGGGGATGGTTGGCGGATCATTTTGGTGGCGGTAAAATTGTTATGTTCGGAGCAATATGGTGGTCCGTATTTGTTTTTATCACGCCGTTTGGTGCAACACTTGGTCTGATGATTGCTATCCGCATTTTTATGGGAATGGGAGAAGGCGTTTCCTTACCCGCAATGTCCACGATTATTGCACAATGGATTCCTAAAAAAGAGTCGGGATTAGCTTGGGGATTAAGTATTATGGGGGTTTCCATTGGGATTGCTTTGGCCATGCCAATTTCAGCCTGGATTATCAATGTCTGGGGCTGGGAAATGGTATTTCATTCGTTTGCTTTTCTTGCTCCAATTTGGGTAATAATCTGGTGGAAACTCGGAAAAAATAAACCCGAAGATCATCCCACAATTACCAAAGAAGAAATCAGATATATTAGATCAGACCAAGGCGTTCAGTTAGACGAAAGTGGCCAGGTTGTCAATTTAACATCAAAGGATATATTTTCCACACCGTCGGTATGGACGGGTGCCATTTCATTTTTCTGCACCAATTATCTATTTTATTTGTTTATGACCTGGTTGCCAACGTATTTTGTCAAGGGTCGTGGGTTTGAAATGGGTACGAGCGCAATCTATACCATGATGCCCTATATTGTGGCAACATTTACTTATCCGTTGGGTGGTTGGTTGGCTGATAAAGCGGCGAAAAAATTTGGGCATAATATGGGAAGAAAACTGTTCCCTTTATTGGGGATGATCGGAGCCGGTATTTTATTAGTACTGGGATCTCAGGCGCCAACGCCTGTTGCTGCAGTTGCCTTTATATCGGCATCAAATGGATTACTCTGTTTGACAATGGGTGGATATTATTCCATGCCAATCGTTTTTTCACCAAAAAATGCCGGAAAAATTACCGGTCTTTACGCAACATGCGCAACCATTGGGGGAATAGTAGCTCCGTTATTGACAGGGATTGTTGTTGATAATTATGGATATAATTATGCACTATATTTAGGAGCGGGTATATCGATACTGGGAGCTGTTATTTTATTGACGAGTCAAGTTAAACCCATTATTCCCATTGCTGAAAGAAACCGATAAGAAAAACGCATTAAAAAGACTGCTTTCGAACTCATTTTTCAGTACTAAAGATAGGAGAGGTCTTCGATACTAAGTCCAATGGAGAGAAATTTTCCATGGGCTTTTTTTCATCTCTCATACTTTCTGGTTTCGTCCCATAGTAAAATAGACTCTTCTTTGCGAATGATTTTTTTCTATTTCCCATCTGATTTTCTTGAATGCCTAATCATTTGTGTAAAATATTTTACCTTTCAGAGGTGATGCGGCAAATCTTAATGAAACTTTATTTTTGTTTAAATTATAAAATAAAGGCTATTTAAAAAAGGATAATATGATTTTATTGAGAATAAGAACTATAGAGGAGCTATCAAGGGGATAACTTCATTAGTAAAAAATAAGGAAAACATTAATGACAACATATTATTCAGATGAAGCAATCCAAGCGGTTGTAGAAGCAAATGACATCGTTGAGGTTGTTTCAGGTTATATGACCTTAAAACGTGTTGGCAATTCATATAAGGGAAAATGTCCGTTTCATAATGAAAAAACGGCATCATTTACGGTGTCTATCGAAAAACAATTATATCATTGTTTTGGATGCGGTGTTGGTGGAAACGTGATTACTTTTATTATGGAAATGGAAAAACTTCCTTTTGTGGATGCAATTAAATTTTTAGCGGCAAGAGTAAATTTGATTCTACCTGAAAAACAAAACGCATTAGAAGATCAGCAGGCATATGAGAAAAAGAAACGGCTTTATGATTTACATAGAGATGCGGCAAACTACTATTATAAATGTTTGAAAACCAACCAACAGGGACTGGCATACCTGTTCAAGCGTGGCATTAGTCGGGAAACCATTAAGAATTTTGGCTTGGGTTACGCAACCGCAGATTGGGATCATTTATTGGGTTATCTAAAAACAAAAGGTTATAGTATTGAAGAAATGATGGGATCAGGATTGGTATTGGCTTCTGAGAATAAGCATTATTATGACCGCTTTCGAAATCGGATTATGTTTCCAATCATTAATCCAAGAGGGCAGATTGTTGGTTTTGGAGGCCGGTTGATGTCAGGTGAGGACAAGGGTCCCAAATACTTAAATTCCCCAGAGACAATGATTTTTTCTAAAAGTTATGAATTGTATAATTTAAATCATTGCAAAAATTATTTAGACAATGGACAAATATTGATTGTCGAAGGGTACATGGATGTTATTTCGCTGTATGAAAAAGGAATAAAGAATACCGTCGCCGCATTAGGTACGGCGTTTACAGCCTTTCATGGGAAAATTCTTGAGCGTTATGCCAATGAAGTCATTATTACTTTTGATGGTGATAGTGCTGGAGCTAAAGCGACTGAAAAGGCAATGAATATCTTGAAAAATACCAATTTAAATGTTAAAATAGTAATCTTGCCGGAGAATGAAGATCCGGACTCTTATGTTCAAAAATATGGCTTTGATGGTTTTAATGATTTTGTCTCAAAAGCGTTGACGATTGTTGAATATCAGCTGGAATTACTGAAAAAAATGAACGATCTTTCGCAAACCGATGGACGGTTGAATTATGGAAATGAAGCCATAAAAGTATTAAGAAATCTTGCTACTTCAGTAGAGCTTGATTATTATAGTAAAATGGTTGCAAAAGAAACCGGTATCAATCAAGAAGTGATTCGTCGGGAGGTTATTCGGTCAAAAACAAATACCAACAATAATCAAACAGTGGAGATAAATGTCAACAAAAAAGAGTCGGCAGATCAAAAGATTCCAAAAGCATATAAAAAAGCGCAAGAATTAGTCATTCAATATTGTTTGAAATCACCAGAATCCATTTCGGAGCTTCCCTTGGAATATTTAACAGATGACTTTTATCAAAGGTTGCTGGCAAGTGCTTCAGAAAGAAAAAAAGCAAATGGCAAAATTGAAATAAATCAATTAATGGCTCATTTTGATGACTCTGAAGAAATTCAAAAAATTGTTGAGTTGATGATGAATGAGAAGGAAGTTTCCCAGATTGATTACCAGGATGCCCGGGAAATAATGAAGCGTTTTTATAATAAAGCGCAACTCAGTAAGCTTTCGGAACAAATAAAAAGAGCAACGACTAATGGCAACGATGATGAGGTGGCAAAGCTTACCAATCAATTAATTGAAATAAAGAAAATGATGAAGGATAACGGGAGGCACTAAGATGAAAGAAGAATTAAAAGAAAGCATAGATGTCGATGATGATGGCAATGAAATCGAAAAAATCGCCATCGAAAAAATGCCTGAGGTTCAACAGCTTTTAAAGCGCGGCAAGACAAAGGGAAATTTAAATAACCACGATTTCGAAGAAATTCTAGAAAAAGTAGAGTTGGATCCAGAAGAAATTGATTCAATATATCTGTTTCTTCAGAGAGAAGGAATTGAAATTGCTTTTTCTGATCTTGAACTCGAGGCTCTGGAAGCGGCTGAACTTGAAGAAGAAAATCAAAAAGAAATTGAATTAGCCGATTCAGTCAGTGTGAATGATCCGGTACGTCTTTACCTGAAAGAAATTGGCAAGGTGGCATTATTAACTGGTGACGAAGAAATGGCTTTGGCAAAACGTATGGAAGCCGGGGATGATAGTGCAAAAAAAGAACTGGCGGAGGCAAATCTTCGTTTGGTTGTCAGTATTGCAAAACGTTATGTCGGTCGTGGTATGTCCTTTTTGGATTTGATTCAAGAAGGAAATCTGGGACTGATTAAAGCGGTCGAAAAATTTGACTATACCAAAGGTTTTAAATTTAGTACCTACGCAACCTGGTGGATACGTCAGGCTATCACCCGAGCTATCGCCGATCAAGCGAGAACCATTCGGATTCCGGTCCACATGGTTGAAACCATCAATAAACTGATTCGTGTTTCACGACAGCTGCTTCAGGAGTATGGAAGAGAACCAACCCCTGCTGAAATTGGCAAAGAAATGGGCTTCACTGAAGAGAAAGTCCGAGAAATCCAAAAGATTGCTCAAGATCCGGTTTCATTGGAAACACCAATTGGGGAGGAAGAGGACAGTCATCTTGGCGATTTTATTCCGGATGAAGATGCCCCGGCTCCAGCAGAAGCAGCATCCTACGCCTTGTTGAAAGAACAACTCATTGAAGTGCTGAACACATTGACAGAGCGAGAAGAAAAAGTACTGCGTTTGCGATTTGGTTTGGATGACGGGCGAGCTCGGACATTAGAAGAAGTTGGCAAAGAATTTAATGTAACCAGAGAGCGGATTCGCCAAATTGAAGCTAAAGCTTTAAGGAAATTAAGGCATCCCAGTCGAAGTAAGAAGCTAAAGGATTATTTAACGTAAAATGAACAATAAATTAAGTCCACGTTTGAAAGTGATTGCGGATTGTGTTGCTGGGGTAAAAACCATGGCGGATATCGGTACTGATCATGGTTATTTGCCAGTTTCACTGGTCGAAAAGAATTTAGTATCAACAGCGATAGCCAGCGATACAAATGAAAAGCCGTTAGCAAAAGCAAAGAAAATCATCAAAGAGCATGGATTTGAAAAACGCATTGAGACCCGACTTGGTTCGGGTCTTTCTGTGCTTAAACCGGGTGAGGTTGAGGTCTTTGTTATGGCGGGAATGGGGGGGCTCCTCATTTGCGATTTGCTGGAAGCTGAGCGAGACGTTGCAAAAAAAACACCCAGAATGATCCTTCAGCCCATGAATAATCAGGCCGCACTGCGACGGTATTTAGAGGGAAATCATTACAAAATCATTAGCGAAGAATTAGCCCGGGAAGATGAACGAATTTATGAAGTGATGGTCGTTGAGCACGGAATAATGGTTTTTAACAATCCATTGGAATACGATTTAGGCTATCATTTTATGCAAAACAAACATCCATTATTGAAGGATCTAATCAATCGCAAGATTAGTCTGGAAGAAAATATTGTGAAAAATACCCGTGGAAAAGAGACTCCTTTTGCAAAAAAACAATTCGGAGACAGTAGTCGATATATTCAGAAATTAAATGAGGTGAAAAAATGTCTGTAAAGCTAAGTGATGTTATCAGATCAATCGAAACGGTCGCACCCAAAAATCTGGCCGAAGATTGGGATAATGTTGGTCTTCAGGTGGGAGCAAGTAAACAAGTCATTGAACGTATTTTAATAACCTTGGATGTAACCGTTGATGTGGTTGCAGAAGCTGTGGATAAGAAAGCTGATTTAATTATTGCTCATCATCCTTTTATTTTTAATGGGTTAAAAACATTATCAGCAGACTATCAAAAAGGACAAATAATCACTCAGCTGATTAAAAATGACATTGCCCTTTATGTTGCCCATACCAATCTGGATAAAGCAGAAAATGGCCTGAATGATTATTTGGCACATCTCCTGGGCTTGAAAAGTATTCAAACACTGGATCCATCAGACCCGAAAAGCTATTTTAAACTTGTCGTCTATGCTCCGGCAGAGGCAACCGATAAAATAATCGATGTCTTTGGAAAGAATGGCGCAGGATCCATTGGTGATTATGATTATTGTACCTATCGTTCATCTGGCATTGGAACGTTTCGGCCGCTTCAAGGAGCAAATCCCTTTATCGGCGAAGTTGATGCGATTACAAGTGTTGATGAAGATCGCATTGAGGCCATTGTGCCGGAAGAGTTATTAAAACAGCTCATACTACAATTGAAAAAGAATCATCCGTATGAAGAAATGGCATATGATATCATTCCCCTTGAAAACGGCAAATTCATCAATCAAAACGGATTAGGCAAAATCGGCAGATTAGAAAATCCGCTGAAATCGCAAGACTTTATTGATCATGTCAAAAAAATCTTGAATCTTCCGAGTCTCAGAGGGGCGGGGGTCATACCGGAAACGATTCGACGGGTTGCTCTTTGTTCAGGATCCGGTGCGGATATGATTGGCCTGGCCAAAGCGAAAAAAGCCGATGTTCTGATCACCGGGGATTTAAAGCATCATGACGGACAGCGAGCATTGGAAAATAATTTCTGGGTGTTGGATGCAGGACATTTTGGAACGGAAAAGTGTGTTGCTGAATGTTTTAAAGCGATCATTAAAGCGGGTTTAAAGGAAAATTGCCCTGAAATGATCATAGCAGAGGCTTCAAAAGACTTTATTATAAATTATTAGAACTTTATATTGAAATTTAGTGACAAAAAAGGTATACTATAGTGATTTAGTAAGTCAGATAGTCGCACCCGGGTAACTCCGGTTGAGGAAAGTCCGAGCTCCACAGAGCATGGTGCCGGGTAACGCCCGGTGGAGGCAACTCTAAGGCCAGTGCAACAGAAAGTATACCGCCAGCAATGGTAAGGATGAAAGGGTGAGGTAAGAGCTCACCAGCGATGTGGTGACATATCGGCTATGTAAACCCCACCTGGAGCAAGACCAAGAACGGACTTTAAAAGACGGTTGCTCGTCGTTGTCCTATGGTAGGTCGCTAGAATTTATTGGCAACAATAAATCGAGATAGATGACTATTTAAACAGAACTCGGCTTATAGACTTAGTAAATCATAATTGTCAATTAAGGGCTATCGTAAAAATTTGCGGTAGTCTTTTTGCGTATGAATGAGAAAAGTGCTGTTTAAAGAGATAAATCTTTTTAATAACACTTTTCTTTGGAATATTAGGAAATATTTGATATAATGATGTAAATTATTGCAACGTTTGGAGAATAGATTTTGGATAAAAGCGAAAATAAAAATATAGTATTAGCTATTGATTGCGGAACCAGAGGGATTAGAGGGATTCTTTTTGATGACTGCGGAAATGAACTGGGAAAAAGCGAGAAGATTTTTGACGGCTACTATTCAAAATGCTTTCAATGGAAGGAAGCACCACCAGAAATGTTCTGGGATGGTTTGGTTGAAGTTGTCAACAATCTCAACCAGAAAACCCCGGTTCTTTTTAATGCCATTCAGGGGATGACCGTGTCATGCCAGCGCGATATCATTACCGTTGTGGATGAAAATGGCGAACCCCTGCGTGATTTTATCAGTTGGTTGGATCGGCGCGAGTTGGATGAGTCGCTGCCTTTTGCACGCCCTTATACCCTGCTGTTTAAAATGATCGGTTTTAATGATTCGGCAAAATCGTTCAGTAGGATCACCCATGCCAATTGGATAAAAGTTAATGAACCGAAAATTTGGGAAAAAACCAGTAAAGTTGTTTTTCTATCTACCTATCTTTTAACAAAATTAACAGGGAAAGTGATGGATAGTCGATCATCGATCGCCGGACATGTTCCTTTTGATACAAAGCGGAAGGAATGGTGCAAAAAAAATGATGTCAAATATCAAATCATAAAAATTGAACCGGAAAAATGCTTTGATTTGGTGAATTCCTGTGAAATTATTGGTCAACTGACAGCAGCGGCTGCGCAAATGACTGGGCTGCCCGTCGGACTGGCCATTGTGGCATCGGGAACGGATAAAGGTTGTGAAACAGTCGGGGTGGGGGCATTAACACCGGAAATTGCCAGCGTTTCCCTGGGAACCCAATCAACAGTAGAAATATCCACAACAAAGTATGTTGAATTATATCCGTTCTATCCGTCTTTTACAGCGGTTGATCAAGATGCATATAATCCCGAGGTGACAATTTACCATGGGTTCTGGATGGTGAATTGGTATGTTAAAGAATTTCTCGATCGGGTAGATCCCGAAGAACTCCATCCCCTTCTTGAAGAATATTTAAAAGAGACACCGGTGGGCGCAAATGGACTTGTTCACCAGCCCTATTGGGGGATGGAAGCTTTTCGTCCGGAAGCAAAAGGTTCCTTCATTGGCTTTACTGAAGGTCACACGAAGAAGCATATTTACAGGGCAATCGTTGAGGGCTTGGGATATGGTTTGTTGGAAGGGCTTGAATTAATCGAATCAAAAACAAAAATTTCGGTACAGGCCATCGGCCTTTCCGGCGGCGGATCCCGTAGTGATGGTGTTACCCAAATTATGGCTGATATCTTTAATCGCCCGGTGTATCGGGTACAAACATTTGAAACAACGGGATTAGGTGCAGCGATGGCAACGTTTGTTGGTTTAGGACGATATCAAACCATTTCCGAAGCCAGCGACCAGATGATTCATCGGTCAAAGGTGTTTTTGCCGGAGCCAACGAATGTAATGAAATATTCAGGAATTTATAATAAAATATATAAGAAACTATATGGTCGTGTAAAACCATTGTATCAGGCATATAATAAAATGAGCAATGTTGCTGACGTATTGGAAGAAGAGGTCACAAAATTTAATGAAAAACAATTATAAAATGGGAATTGATATTGGTTCAACCACGATTAAAGTGGTAATAATCAATGAAAAAAATGAAATCATCTACGAGGTATACCGCCGACATCTATCGAATATTAAAATAACAATCGTTGATTTATTAAAAGAAACCTATGAAAAAGTTGGCGATTTACAGACAAAAGTATCGGTAACAGGGTCTGGCGGGTTAATGATTTCGCAGTGGTTGGGAATACCTTTTGTACAAGAGGTTGTCGCGAGTACACTAGCCGTTGAACGCTGTATTCCACGGACTGAGGTTGCCATCGAACTGGGTGGAGAAGATGCAAAGATAACCTTTTTTAAAGGCACCGTTGAACAGCGGATGAATGGTACCTGTGCCGGAGGGACTGGGGCATTTATTGATCAAATGGCCACTTTACTTAAAACAGATGCCGAAGGGCTTAATGAATTAGCCAAAAATCACGCCATGATTTATCCGATTGCCTCCCGATGCGGTGTTTTTGCAAAAACAGATGTGCAGCCCCTTATTAATGAAGGGGCGGCAAAAGCGGATATCGCCGCATCGATTTTACAGTCGGTTGTCAACCAGACGATCAGCGGTTTGGCATGCGGCCATCCCATCAAAGGAAATGTAGCTTTTTTAGGAGGACCGCTGTATTTTATGTCGGAATTGCGACAGCGCTTTATCGAAACGCTAAAGCTGACCGAAGATCAAATTATTTTTCCAGACAAATCAAATTTATTTGTGGCGATCGGCGCGGCCTATTCAGCGGAAAAAGAAAAAACAGTTGATTTTAAAGATCTGGTTACCGCCGTGGGAAGTTTGGACTCGGTTTCTGAAAATGAAGTGGGTCGGTTGGATCCGTTGTTTAAAAACCAGCAGGAACTGGACAAATTCAGGGATCGGCATAATAAAAATAAAGTAACAAGAAACGATCTAAAAAGCCATACCGGATGCTGCTTTTTAGGGATTGATGTGGGATCAACCACCACCAAAGCGGTCCTGATTAATATCGATGGAGAGCTGCTGTATAGCTACTATGGCGGGAATGAAGGCAGTCCCCTGGCGCAATCCATCAAGATTTTAAAAGAAATCTATAAAGTCCTTCCCGCCGATGTTTACATTGGCAAGTCCACGGTAACGGGTTATGGGGAAAGCTTGATTAAGCAGGCCCTTAAGGTAGACATTGGCGAAATTGAAACCATCGCTCATTATAAAGGAGCCCGCTATTTTAGACCTAAAGTTGACTTTATCCTGGATATCGGCGGTCAGGACATGAAATGCATGCGGATAAAAAATGGAACCATCGACAGCATTATTCTTAATGAAGCCTGTTCATCAGGCTGTGGTTCTTTTCTGGAAACTTTCGCAAAATCTCTGGGATTGGAGATGGATGCTTTCGTCGAAGCGGCATTGAAGGCAAAGAACCCGGTTGATCTGGGAACGCGTTGCACGGTTTTCATGAACTCCAAAGTTAAACAGGCCCAAAAAGAAGGGGCGGAAGTGGGCGATATATCAGCTGGCCTATCCTATTCGGTGATCAGAAATGCTCTGCAGAAAGTCATAAAAATTCACAATCCCAAAGAGCTGGGCGAACACATCATCGTACAGGGGGGAACGTTTAACAACCAGGCAGTCCTTCGTACCTTCGAAAAGATTACCGAGAAAGAAGTAACACGTCCTGATATTGCCGGGTTGATGGGAGCTTTCGGATGCGCTCTGATTGCCAGAGAAAACTATACAACCGGAGATCGAAGCGGAATCCTAAGCATCGAGGCGTTGGATGATTTTGAGGTTGAAGTCAGTCACCGACGATGTGGCGGATGCAGCAATAATTGTCTTTTAACCATCAACAAGTTTAACGACCGCAGCCGTCACATAACCGGGAACCGTTGTGAAATCGGAGAAGGCGGCTCTAAAAAGAACAAAGATCTGCCAAATCTTTATCAGTATAAATATAAACGTATTTTTAATTATGAGTCCCTGCCTGTTGAGAAAGCATCCCGGGGCGTTATCGGCATTCCCAGAGCATTAAATCTTTATGAAAATTATCCATTTTGGCATACGTTTTTTACTAGTTTAGGATATCGAGTGGTGCTGTCGCCAGAATCTAATCGAAAAATATATGAAAAAGGAATGGAGAGTATTCCATCAGAATCTGTTTGTTATCCGGCAAAGCTGGTTCACGGACACATTCAGAGCTTAATGGATCAGGGTATTAAACTGATCTTCTATCCCTGTATTCCTTATGAAGAAAAAGAATTTAAGGATGTTGACAACTGGTATAATTGTCCCATTGTCATGTCATATCCGGAAACCATTAAGCACAATCAGGACGACATTCGCAAAGAGGGCATGACTTTCTTAAATCCCTTCCTTCCGTTTGACAATGATCAGCGCTTAGAAGAACGTCTGGCAGAAATATTTAAAGAATATGGTGTCAGTCCGGCAGAAATTGCTGCGGCGATGGCGGCCGCGACGAAGGAAAAAGAGGCTTGCCGCAGGGATGTTGAAAAAAAGGGCGAAGAAACCGTCGCCTATCTTAAAGAAACCGGCCAAAAAGGAATTGTTTTGGCGGGGAGACCTTATCATGTTGATCCGGAAGTGAATCATGGACTTGACAATATTATTACCGGTCTGGATATGGCGGTGCTGACAGAAGATTCAATTGCCCATCTTTATAATAAAAAAGAGGAAGAATCGTTCAGGGTTCTGGATCAGTGGAAATACCATAGTCGACTTTATAAAGCGGCCGAGGTGGTCAATCAATGTGATTTTTTAGAGCTGGTTCAGTTGACGTCCTTTGGGTGTGGACTGGATGCAGTGACATCAGAGCAAACACAGGAAATTCTTGAAAGTCATGGAAATATCTATACGCTGCTTAAAATTGATGAGGTTAATAATCTTGGTGCGATTCGAATTCGGATGCGGTCTTTAAAGGCCGCCATGATTGAACGGGATAAAAGCAATATTACGGTGCCCAACAAACCGTTAAAAAAGCGCGTCGTTTTTACCAAAGCGATGAAAAAAAATCACACTTTGCTGGTCCCCCAGATGTCGCCGATTCACTTCGA
The DNA here is from genome assembly GCF_008086595.1 of Acetobacterium paludosum. Taxonomy (GTDB): domain Bacteria; phylum Bacillota; class Clostridia; order Eubacteriales; family Eubacteriaceae; genus Acetobacterium; species Acetobacterium paludosum. The sequence goes on from NZ_RXYA01000011.1 coordinate 153,308, forward strand.
TTTTATGGAAGATGCGATGAGAAGCCAGGGGTATAACGTTGAGGTGATGCCCAGCGTCGACAATGCCGCGATTGATGAAGGCCTGACGTATGTCAATAACGATGCCTGCTACCCGACCATTATTACCACAGGTCAGATTATGGCCGCCTTAAAATCGGGTAAATATGATCTGGACAATGTATCCGTATTGATGTCTCAAACCGGCGGACCGTGCCGGGCCTCCAATTATGTTGCTTTTATCAGGAAAGCACTTGAATCGGCGGGAATGTCACAAATACCGGTTATTTCTATCAGCGCCATTGGACTTGAAAGTAATCCGGGCTTCAAACTGACCTTGCCCCTGCTTTCGCGAATGCTGATTGGGATTGTCTATGGGGATTTGATGCAGAGAGTGACCAGTGCCACAAGACCTTATGAACGGCACCCGGGTTCGACTGAAGAGCTGTATCAATCCTGGCGGAAAAAAATTAAGGGAAACGTGAGAAATGCAAGTCTTCGCGAATTTAAGGGAAACGTTCAGCAAATTGTCAAAGAATTTGATGCCTTGCCCCGAATTGATAAGAAAATTCCAAAGGTCGCGATTGTTGGAGAGATTCTGGTTAAATACCACCCGACAGCGAACAATAATCTTCAGAAAGTGCTCGAAGATGAGGGCGCAGAAGTGATTATGCCGGATATGATGGATTTCTTCCTGTACTGTTGTTATAATCAGGTTTATAAATATGAAGAACTTTCGGGAAAGAAAAAGTCGATGTTGGTTGCCAAGTTGGCAATAAAACTGTTGGAGCGGACCAGAAAGAATATGAAAAACGCATTGCGAGAGAGTACTCACTTCCATCCGCCGTCAACCATTGAAAAGAAAGCCAATAAAGCGAAGGAGCTGATCTCCCTTGGAAATCAGGGCGGAGAAGGTTGGTTCTTAACCGCGGAGATGATGGAGCTTATCGAGGATGGGGTAGAAAATATCGTTTGTGTTCAACCATTCGCCTGTCTTCCCAATCATGTTATGGGAAAGGGAATGATTAAACCCATTCGTCAAAAATATCCTCGCTCGAATATTGCCCCCATTGACTATGATCCGGGAGCAAGTGAAGTAAATCAGCTCAATCGGATTAAGCTGATGATGGGAACTGCGATGAAGAATTTAAATCGAACCGATTAAATTAAAAGACTGGCTTTATCGCCGGTCTTTTTTACGTAAAAAAGCAAAAAAAAGAACCGCTTCAATAGAAACAGCTCGTTTTTCTAAATGAAAAAGGGGAGTAATTCATTTAGAGATAAAGGATTATTTGTGATATCTTCATTATATGGAGTGACAAAGAAGAATACAATCATTATTTTTTATATAACGTTTTCAGAAATTTTGAAAAGGTTTCAATTTAACCCAAAATTTACATCTGAGAAAATTTGGGTGTGATATAATTCTTTTATAAAAAATAAAGGAGTAGTCATGAAAAAAATTCTTATTATCGAAGACGAGTTAAATATATATGAACTGATTAAATTTAATCTAAAAACGCATGGATTTGATGTGGATGGGGTTCAGGATGGTGGAATAGCCATAGAAAAAATACTTGATTATCTGCCGGATCTGATTATTTTAGATCTGATGCTGCCGGGAAAAGATGGGATTAGCATTTGCCGTGAAATTCGAGCGAATTCCGTAATTTCATATATTCCCGTCATTATGCTGACAGCCAAGAGTGAAGAGTTTGATAAAGTTCTAGGCCTCGAGATCGGTGCGGATGATTACATTACCAAACCATTTGGAATCAAGGAATTATGTGCACGAGTAAAGGCGGTATTAAGACGTACCGAAATATTACTTTCAAAAGAAGAGGAAGAAATCCGTATCGGAGATTTGCTGATTGAGCCAAAAGCTTTTATCGTCTATAAAAATGGTGAAAAACTAGCGCTGACTTTAAAAGAATATGAATTATTGGTGTTTTTAGCAAAACACCGTGGTCAGGTGCTGACCAGGGATCAATTATTGGATCAAATATGGGGATATGATTATTACGGCGAAACAAGAACAGTGGATGTGCACATTCGTTATTTAAGAAAGAAAATCGAAGATTCAGCGGAAGAAGGTCGGAAATATATCGAAACTGTCCGGGGGGTAGGTTACCGATTTGTCGAAGAATAGAGGCAAAAAATGAAAAAACGTTTATCTATTTCACTCATCCTTATTATTGTAGCCAGTATTGTAATTAGCAGTATATTCATTATTATCGGTTACAGCCAGAGATGTTATTCAGATACGGAGAAGAGCATAAAAGAAAGCAGCAATTATATTGTCAATTATATATTGCCAACTTTTTTAGAAACAGAAAATTCTAAAGCATTAGATGATTACGTCAGCAGTACAAAAATGCGCATAACGATTACTAATATTCAGGGCGATGTTACTTATGAATCGACACCGGGATTGGAGGATGAAGTCAATCACATAAGCCGTCCGGAAATTGTCGGGGCAATGGCAGGTAATACAACGACAGAAATCCGATATTCAAATACCCTTAAGGTTAAAATGATTTATGTAGCAACGCCTTATTATGATGCAAACAATACGATTGAAGGCGTATTGCGAGTTGCAATGCCAGTTAGTTCCATAAATACTGTTATTTTTGAGATGGTAGAAAAGATAATTTTGATTATTATGATGACGATTTTTACAACAACTTTAGTCATCCCCTATTTAATCAATCGGGAATTGAAACCTTTGGATGAGGCATCAGCATTTGCTAGAAAAATAGCATCAGGGAAATATGGGCAGCAGCTGACGATGATTCGTAAAGATAAAATCGGAGAATTGGTAGAATCTTTAAATCAAATGTCTTTACAGCTGAATGATTCATTCTCAGAAATGAATCGAAAAAATGCCGAGCTTACTTCCATTCTGTCAAGTATGAATCATGGAATTATAGCGATTGACGAGAAAAACAAAATTATTCATCTTAACGATGCAGCCCGAAAAATACTCGATATTTCTAAAGAAGAAAAGGTAGTTAAAAAAAATATCCTTGAGGTATATCGTGAATCTTTTATTCTGGAACTCATGGAACATCTCAAAAATGAAGAATGTGAAAGAATGAGTTTTGAATCACGCATTCATCCAGACCAGATCGTCAGAGTATATATTAACCGGATTGTCGAAAACAATAAGTTTTCAAACGGACATATTATCATTTTAGAAGATATTACATTGTTAAAAAGCTTGGAAAATATGCGACGTGATTTTATTGCAAATGTATCACACGAACTGAAAACACCAATTACGACGATTAAGGGTTTTATTGAAACGATTCAAGTCAACAAAATAGATGATCCAGAGACATTGGATCATTTTTATTCAATTATATCCGAAGAAAGTGATCGCCTTAGCCGCCTCGTGAGCGATATCCTGGTGCTATCGCAACTTGAAAATAAAAGTGGATTTGAAAAGAAGGCCGAGTGTTTGCGATTGGACCAGGAAATTGCCCAAATTTTTGATATTCTAAAACTCAGCGCCGAGGAAAAAAAAATTTCGATGAGGTTGTTCTGTGAAAAACCAATAACGCTTAGCTTTATGCCGGACGAATTCCGACAAATGATGATTAATCTGATTGACAATGCGATAAAATATTCAGAACCACAAAAAGCAATTGAAGTGATTTTGACTCAAGACGATGAAGAAGTGAGAATTGAAGTTCGCGATCAAGGCTATGGGATTCCGACGAAAGATATTGACCGGATTTTTGAACGCTTTTATCGTGTTGATAAAAGTCGCTCAAAAGAAAAAGGAGGCACCGGTTTGGGCCTCGCAATTGTGAAACATATCATCTATAACAATCATGGGAAAATTGAAGTCAACAGTAAATTGGGTAAAGGTACGACATTCATCATTCATTTGCCAAAAACTAGGAATTGAGGCGTTTGAAAATTGTCGTCTTATCGAGAAGTCGCATCAGTTCCCGGGCGGTGATCCCGATAAATAACCCGGTGGGAATAGCAAGAAACATTAAAATAAGAAAGTATAACATCAGACTACTTGTCTGAACGACAATCGATGCGACGATGACCTGCCCCAGGTTATGAGAGATGGCACCAAAAATACTGGTTAGAATTAGTGAAAAGCCATCCTTGGTAAAGTGTAGGATCAGAGCCATCACGAATAGACTTAAAAGGCCGCCGCCGAGGCTGTAAACAATTGAAAAACCACCGCCAAACAAAAACCCGGATAAAAGAACGCGGGCGACCACCACCAGTAAGGTCAGGGGCCATCCCAGGGTGAGCAGCGATACTAAAGTGATGATATTGGGCAAGCCGATCTTGGCACCGGGAATCGGAAGCGGCAAAGGGATTAGGCTTTCTACATAGCTTAGGATTAAAGCCATTGAAACATATAAACTCAGAATAACGAGACGATAAGCTTTCGAATTCATCAGGGATTACCGGTAACGACTTCAACAACTAGTTTGTGGGGAAGACATACAATGGTTTCCCCGGGACTTGATATTGGGTAGGTTTTGACACAAATTTTATCGGGACAATCCGCGTCAGTCATTTTAGCCTTACCATTAGAAATGGTTAGGGTGTTGTATCCGCCGGATGGAGTGTAGAATGTTTCGGTATGATCTTCTGAAAGAGGAAGAATGGTGACGACTTCTCCCTGACTGGTGACCCGTACGTAAAGCGGTTGATTGGTGGCATTGATAATATAATAAAGGGCAATCCCCCCTAAGCTGATTACAAGCAAAATGGTTATGACAATAAATTCCTTTTTTTTCATGGTTACCTCTTCTGATATTAGATACGATGGTATAAAAATGAAAACGCAATTTTATAAAAATTATCCGCAAGGTTTATTTTATATGAAAAAACATAAATGGTAAAGGGATTACCATTTTTTTATGTTTTTTTTTTAATACTTTGGTATAATACATTTACTTGTTATGAATGGGAGGAATGTATGAGCAGAATAAAAATAACAGAGAATAGCTTTAAATTGACAGGTTTAGTAATGGTGATGTTTCTAATGATGACACTTCTATCTGGGTGCAGCCAAAATGATACGGTGACTCGAAGTGATTTTTTACTTGATACTTTTGTAAGCATTACCCTATATGGAGAATCTGATGACTCTTTATTGGACAAACCCTTTGAAAAAATTAAAGAGCTCAATGTTACCCTGGCACAATCAGATGCAGCAAGTGACTTGACTTTGATTAATGAAAATGCCGGGATACAACCTGTTCCAGTTTCGGAAGGTACCTATAAGATTATTGAAAAGGGCATTTTTTATTCAACAATTTCGGGTGGTTATTTTGATGCGACGGCAGGTCCTCTTATTGATTTATGGGGCATTCATGAACCAGAAATAAAAGAAGCACCATCCCCAGACTTGATTGCTGAAGCTCAGAAAAAAATCGACTATACGAAAATTGTGCTGAACCCGTCAGAACAGACGGTATATTTAACCGATCCGGGGATGGAACTCAATCTGGGTTCGGTTTCAAAAGGATACATTGCCGATGCCGTTATGGCGGTCATTAAAGATGAAGGTATCAAACACGCCATCGTTAATTTAGGCGGAAATGTCCTGGTTATGGGTGGAAAAGCAGATGGAAAAGCGTTTGGCGTTGGGGTAGAAGATCCCAACAATCCCGGAAATGGATATATCGGGGTGGTTTCGTTAAAAGATGGCTCCGTTGTGACATCTGGAGATTATCAGCGATATTTTACTGATGCGGCAGGGAAACGCTATCACCATATTCTTGATCCTTTTACCGGTTATCCATCCGAATCGGGGTTGACACAGGTAACGGTGGTTACAGACCAATCGATTGATGGGGATGGTTTAACAACAACATTATTTTTGTTGGGATTAGACAAGGGTTTGGCTTTGGTGGAGAAAATGGACGGAGTTGAGGCTATTTTTGTGACGAAAGATAATCAGATCATTGCAACCAAGGGACTCAAGGATATCTTTTCTTTTGATGAAGCAAACTATGGAAGCACCTATACTTATAAGTTACTGGAATAAATCGGTAAGCAAAGGATTGAATCATACAGAGCACTTGACGATTAGATGTGGATATTAAGAAAGGAAGCAAATGCAATATCAGAAACTGTTAGAGATGTATGAAAATGAGGCAATACGCTTGCGAAGAGAACTTCATCAAATTCCGGAAGAGGGCTTTAATTTATTTAAAACTCAGGCATATATTCTCAATTATTTAAGGGACCTGGGCTATGAACCAGAAAAAGTATGTGATACTGGCGTTGTTTTATATATCAGAGGAGACGATGAAAATAATACAATTGCATTTCGAGCTGATATGGATGCTTTGTGCATTGTGGAAAAAGCAGGATATGATTATAGTTCTAAACATATCGGAAAGATGCACGCCTGCGGCCATGACGGACACATGACCATGAATCTGCTGCTGGCAAAATACTTATCAGATCATCCTGATGAGAAAAAAAGAAGTGTCTTGTTGATTTTTCAACCAGCCGAAGAGGGCCCCGGTGGTGCTAAGCCAATGATTGCGGTGGGAATATTGAAAAAATACGATGTTAAAGCTATTTTTGGGTATCATCTATTCCCTTTTGTTAAGGAGGGGATCCTCAGCACAAAGGCTGGAGCGATGATGGCAGAGAACAGTGAATTTTATATTACTGTGCATGGGGTTAGCGGACACGCTGCGAAACCCCATATTGCTCGGGATGCCATTGTGGCAAGCGCTTCTCTGATCACATGTATACAAAGTATCATCAGCCGAAATTCAGATCCAATGGAAAGTGCCGTTATTTCGATTGGTTTATTAAATGGCGGGACCCGAGTAAATGTCGTTGCCGAAGAGGTTAAACTTGGCGGGACAATCCGTTCTTTTAGCAAGGAAAATCACAGTATGATTCACCGACGATTGGCTGAAATTGTAAAAGGCATGGAATTAGCTTATGGCTGTACTATTGAACTGGAATTTGTGGATATGTATCCACCGGTAATCAATAATTCCGAGCTATACAAGATATTCTTAGAACTTTGTGAACCATCAGAATGTGAAAAAATCAAGAAAATCATGCTTTCAGAAGATTTTGCCTTTTTTCAAAAAGAAATACCGGGATTGTTTATTGGCCTGGGTACCGGAAATCCCAGCAAAGGATTTGATCATGATTTGCATAAAGCGGAGTTTAACTTTGATGAAAAAGTGTTGTTGAAAGGCCTTGAAATATCGCTTAAATTTATAAAATATTCAAATAAATATTAATAGGAGGATTCTATTTATGTATGATGAATTTGCACAGGTATACGATGAACTGATGACGGGTATAGATTATCCAAATTGGTCTGATTATATTCATCGACTATTTTTCAATGGAAAACGGGAATTTAAATCGATCTTGGAATTTGGGTGTGGAACCGGAAATATTACCTGTAATTTAGCTAAAAAAGGATTTGACATCACGGCAGTTGATTTGTCAGAGGGAATGTTGAGTGTTGCCGATGAAAAGGCCGATCGAATGGGGTTAAAGAACATCCGGTTTTATTTGGGAGATATGAGTAATTTTCAAATCAATCAGACGTTTGATGCGGTTATCTCATGTTGTGACAGTGTTAATTATTTGCCCGATCTTGAAGCGCTGCAAAGCTTTTTTCTGTGCAGTTATGATTGTCTGGAAAGTGAGGGGTTATTACTGTTTGACGTCAATACCAGTTCAAAATATAAAGAAGTGATTGCGAACAATACTTTTGTATATGATCTTGATGACATCTTTTGTGTATGGGAAAATGAGCCAGACTTTAAGAACAACGAAATGCATTTTAACCTTACTTTTTTTGAAAAGAATCAAGATGGTACATATAATCGACATGAAGAAACACAGGTGCAATATTTTTACACAATTGAAGATATTCACCGCTGTTTGATCAATGTAGGATTTAAAAATATAAAGTACTATGATTTCGGAACTTTTCTGCCAGGAAGTAACGAAGGAGACCGGATACAAGTTGTTGCAGAAAAAAAGTAATATAAACTTAAGAGAAAAGGATTGACAAATTGATTTGTCTGCCGTATAATATTGCTTGTATCTCAATTGATGGTCGCATAGCTCAGCTGGGAGAGCACCTGCCTTACAAGCAGGGGGTCATAGGTTCGAGCCCTATTGCGACCACCATTTTACAAGTAACTAACAAGACGGCCTGGTAGTTCAGTTGGTTAGAATGCCAGCCTGTCACGCTGGAGGTCAAGGGTTCGAACCCCTTTCAGGTCGCCATTTTCTTTTAGTGCTAGTACACTTTAGAGATAACAATTCAACTTGATAATAATTAAATCGCTACCCCGAGGCTGATAGGATAAACCTGAGTTTGGGTTATTCACCATGGAGTAGTTAAGTCATGTAACGGACTTTAAACGTTTAACACATTATTACTTGCCCAGATAGCTCAGTCGGTATAAGTAGAGAACCCAAATCTTTGATTTGGTGTGAATCACTTAGTTAGGCAGACAAAATGTATTGCCGAAACGGTTGAAGACAAACAGAAAGATATTATTACTTGCCCAGATAGCTCAGTCGGTATAAGCAGAGAACCCAAATCTTTGATTTGGTGTGAATCGCTTAGTTAGGCAGACAAATATGTTGCCGAAACGATTGAAGACAAACAGAAAGATATTATTACTTGCCCAGATAGCTCAGTCGGTAGAGCAGAGGACTGAAAATCCTCGTGTCGGTGGTTCAATTCCGCCTCTGGGCACCACTTTAGCGGAAGTGGCTCAGTGGTAGAGCATCGCCTTGCCAAGGCGAGGGTCGCGAGTTCAAATCTCGTCTTCCGCTCCAATTTTTAATTTAATAAGGCGCCATAGCCAAGCGGTAAGGCAAAGGTCTGCAACACCTCCATCCCCAGTTCGATTCTGGGTGGCGCCTCCAAAAAAACTTTTTAAAAGAACTTGACAACTTAGGAAAACGACGATATAATGTACAAGCTTCGTAAGAACGGAGCGGCGGTCATAGAAAAGAGAATAGTACCATAAAACCTGTAAAACAGCCAAAACATTCGCAAGAATGCAGAAGGCTAAAATAGAAACAGAGAGATGCACTCTATAAAACATCAGCTCGCAAGAGGATAAAATTGAGTTATTCATGAGACAGATATGAAAGCCGAAAGGCTCGAATACAAACTTTTATTGAGAGTTTGATCCTGGCTCAGGACGAACGCTGGCGGTATGCTTAACACATGCA
>NZ_RXYA01000012.1 GCF_008086595.1 Acetobacterium paludosum
AAATCGATCTTCCCAAAGCATTCTTTTTGTTTCATCCATTGTATTCTTAACCTCCTTGAACGTTCTTTCAGGTTAGTCTACAATAATTCGGTCTGATTTGCACTACGCCATCTTTTGAATCGCTTACGTTCAAAACAACAATCGACAGTGCAACGGTGCTAAGGCCTGTATCAGGCAAACGTGTCCGGATCAGACCCAGGCCACATTTGAGTTTGGCAAGACTGAATTTTCGTTCGACTTCGACACGTTCACAAATATCAACGTAGTCCTGCTTTTTATCAATCACCACGTTTTTCGGTGGGCGACCGAGTGCCGGACCTGATAATCGGATCCCTTTTTCTTTACAGAATTTGAGGTTTCTCCGGTTTCGGTAAATCTTATCTGCCAGAATCCGTACCGGATAAAAACCGACTCGATCTTTGTACCGCTCAATCACTTCAATCAGATAGGATGCTTCGTTATATGCGTCAAAGGATACTTTTTCAAGACGCGTATAACCATCGACCACGCTGATGTCCAGTTTTGCGCCAAACTCCACCGGGGCTTTTGTTTTCCCTCTGACAATGGGCCGCAGATGCGGTTGAGACAGACTGACAATCCGATTTTCAACCTGATGGGTGTGATTGTCGTACATGTATTTTTGCTGTTCATAAAGACAACGGATGGTTTCCAACCGAATCTGCCATTTTTGGGATAATGTTTTTTGATTGCTTAGCATGGTGTCGATAATAGCCAGGTCTCTGCGTAGATAACGCAGTTGCTTACCAATTGCTTTGCGGATTGTTTTAGCTGTATTTTTCTTTTTCCGCACAAGATTTAAATGATCTTTATGTGCCCGTCCAGCATAGGTGCGGGGTTTTCTGCCATCGGACGGTTCATGCATTTCTGTGATCATCGCTTCGGCATTTTCTCTGGCTTCATTCAGGAGTGCGGTATCCTGGGGAAACCGGATATGCGATGGCGCACAGGTCGCATCAACGATGAGGATTCCACTGTTTTGAGGTGGTTCGTCTGATGAGGAATCATCCTGATCGTCAGACTCATCGGTCACCTTTTCGACTTCTGCCTTTTGAATGATCAGCTCGTTAATCTCTCCCAGAATCTCAGGGGTCAGTCGTTTGCGGAAGTAAACCATCAGGGATGGATCAAATGGGGGTTTATCCCGGTATTCACAGAAACCGCAAAAGAACTGAAGATACGGTCCTTCCTGAATCTGTAGGACCGTTTCCACATCGGAATACCCATACTCAGCTTGAATGATGCAGGCACCCAATGCAAGTTGCAATGGTTTAGCCACATTTCCTTTTTTATTTGAAAACAGTTTGGCGTACTTTTTTTCAATGGTTTTCCAGGGAATCGACTCGGCTTTTTTCACCCATCGATTGGTGGCATTCATTTTCATGCCAATGGGTTGTTTGAAATCACTGAAACTGATTTGATTATCACTGAATTTATACATTTAATTCACTCCGTGTGCAAGGTTTTTGAGCGGTTTCGCACATTTCTCTTGCACTTGTTATACCACGGAATCCCTTTAAAGTCAGTGCTATTGCGGGTTTGCGAGTTATTCAGTGTCCATTAAGTAGACAGTAGACAGAATATCCTGTCTGATAATGATTGATTTCTTGCCAGTGAAATTTTCCAGCATAAATTTATTTTTCAATATGTCATAAGCGGTTTCAATCCCCCTTATGCCGATGTTTTTGTTATGCCGATATTTTTTAGGATGGATATGAGGGATACCATATCATAAGCATGCGGAAGTACCCCTTATCTATTTGTCGGCATAACTTATTTCAGGCCGCTGAGCTTTTTCAGAATTTTCTCGTCATCGGCATATTTGAACGTAATATCTTCCCTGAAAACAGATTTATCATCATCTGCCAGTTTTGACGCCGCTTTTCTCTTCATCTCCAGAGAGGCCTGTGCATAATAAATCAGTGTCGTTTCCAGATTTGAATGACCAAGCCATTCGGCCACGAGAGGTAAAGGAACGCCTGCTATGTACAGATGCAACGCTCGACTGTGGCGGAAAAGATGCGGATGTAGATGTGGCAATGTCCGATCTACACACTGGGCTGATTTTTCATACACTTTCATGAACCGTTGGACATTGTCAGCAGACATTTCCGCCGTGAGTCCATTACGAACGGTATAGAAAAGTAGCCTGTCCTGGGACTCCTTCGTATCAGGATGATAATCCTTACAGTATTCCCTAAACAGCCTTGCTACCTCGCTGCTGATAGGAGTTGCGCGATATTTCTTGCCCTTTCCCAGAATGCGGATTTCAGCATCATTATTCTTTGTGATGGCAAAGTCTTTCACCTTGAGATTCAGGATTTCCTGGTCTCGGCATCCGCTGTCATAAAGCAATGCGATAAAGAATCGGTCCCTCCTGCCGGTTTTCTTCATAATGTCAGGCTGTTTGAGGACAAGCTTTGTCTGCTCAATACTAAGGCAGATCAGTTCCTGCTTACGCTGATCCTTAATTCTCGAAATCAGAGCAATATCATTAAGGTCGGAATAGGCGATTTTTCCATTCTTATGGAGATATTCGCAAAAGGTACGTAAATGCGACAACCGCTGGTTGATAGTGGTACATTCGTTATTTCTTTCGTTTTTCAGCCATTCCATGAATCCGTGGATATTTTCCTGTGAAAAGTCACAACACTGGACTTCTGAAAGAGCTTTATTATGCTTTTCCTGGACGTATACAAGGTACAGGTTTAATGCATACCGGTATGAGTCGGCCGTGTTATCGCTTCTCTGCCGGATAGAGAGCAGATAACTGCCAAGGAATTTCTTGATTAAACGGAACAATTCAGGATCCTTAACTTTATGCATTTTTTTCATCGTCCCTGAAGATCGTATCGAACTGGCTCCAATCTATTCCGGCAGATTTACGAAGCCTTTCCGGCAGGATGTGCACATAATAAAGGGTATCTCTGAATTCGGAATGCCCCAAATAGGTGCTAAGATACGGTAGTATTGACATGACATCCCGTCCTTCATCAATCCAACGCATGATGTTGTGACTGGCAAAAGCGTGACGAAGGTCATACGGTCTGGGATTTCCGTGTTTTACGAGACCACTTTTGTCCCAGCAAAGATGGAAGTGCTTTGTCATCCACCCGGTATCATAAGGAATGCCATCGGTTCGCTGAAAGAACCATTCTCGAGTACCGGCCAGCTTATCATATCGACGACAAAGTTCCAATAAATCCGAGGACACGATGATATGGCGCTCCTTGTTCTTTTTGGTCTGCCGGATGTAGATGTCCCCTTTCATCAGATTGATATCCTCACAGCGCAGATGGAGCGGCTCGGAAGGCCGCATGCCGCAGCAGTACATCATCCGGAATAAGACTGGCAGTATGACTGCCCTTTGAAACTTCCTGTTCCTGGTCGGAAGGCTGTCTACTCCATCGAAGAACTGACCCAACTCTGCATCTGTGAAGACATAGGGAAGATACTGGCTGCGTTTGACGGTATAATCAGACCCAGGGATAAAGGCTTCTTTACCTAGGGAGTTGATAAATCTGGTGTATTGCCTGAGGCAGGACATGAATGAGGCCTGCGTCTGGGCTGTTTTATAAGCGTAATATGCAAGCCAATCATCCACCATCTGCTGTGTTATTGCTTTTTCTTCAGGATGATTAACACCGCAGAATCTAATGAAGGGAGTAACACAGCTTTTGAAAGTAACCGTGGCATATCCTACGGCAGCACGAAATTCTAGCATTTTCTGGAAATCCTCCAGAAGTTCTTCGAGGAATGTCATACCGGATCACCACCCTCGAGAACAGCATAGAGTCCATTTTTGACAGGGATTCCGCTGAATCCTAATGCACAGTGGGCGTTCTTTTCTTGATTATAAGAAAGATATGGTCGGTCTTCATCAATGGATTTGTGTCCAAGCATCTGCGAGATGGTGGGAAGCGGCACACCTGCCGCAGACATCTCGGTAGCAAAGGACCTCCTAAGACTATGAAATCGACGTAATGGGAGCTTATTAACCCCAGCTTTGCTACAATACTTATCAAGAGCAGCGCCTAATGAACAGGTACTTCGATAGGGTTGTATGGGTGCCTTCGACGTAAGAAAGACCTCACTAAAGCCACCTTCAGGCCGGATTTTCAGCCGGATTTTCAGGATGTAATCAGCGACTGCATTCATGACATGCCCATTCAATGGTAATATCACATCGGTCCCAGTTTTGCTCTGCCTGATATGAAGTGATGCGGCCTTCCAGTCGATATCCGAGAGTTTGAGTTTTATGATGTCGCAAGACCTTAACCCTGTTTCAAAAGCAAGCAGGATAATAGCTTTGTTTCTGATTCCTATGGGCTCTTCCGTATCGATGACATTTACAATTTTAAGGATTTCTTCCTGTGAATAAGGGGCGATCATCCGTATGGGAGCTCCCTTCATCTTCAGCATGGAAAGGTTTGCCATCAAATCAGCAAGATTGTGAGCCTGAAGGTACTCGGAAATATATCGGAGGGCTCGCCATGTTCTGCCGATGCTACCTTTATTGGATTCCGATACAGATTTCATAAATTCAAAAAAATCTGCATCAGAAATGGTAGCGGTATCCTTGCTGCGAGATTCAACGAAACAAAAAAAGTGGCGCATGACAGTGTCCATTTCAATCCGAGGGTCATTTTCCAGATGATACGCATTGAGTATCGCCTCAATGACCGCAAGCTTATCAGGCGACGGATTGTATTTCTTGTTAATAGCACGTGATGAAAAATCAACTGTGCCCGTTTCGACATATGACATAAGCATTCGGATAACACGGCATAGAAAGCGAAGGTATTCTTCGCAAATTTCTTGAGCTTCAAAGCGCTGTTTGTAAAACGTAATAAAAGCCTCCAGGGTTTTCCTGGAACAGGTACCACCTTCTTTCTCGTTGATGTAACGGACAATATTATGACATACGTTCGTGTAATACTCAATAGTCATAGGTTTTAGACCACGAGCTTTAACCTGAGCAAGCGTGTCATTAACAACAGTTTCAATCGTTAGTTCCATAAGGTTACCTCCTTGTATGATTTAATATACTGATCATACAAGGAAATGCCGATATTTTTCCGAAAGATGCTTGATAGAGGCGGTTTAGTTTGAAATATCGGCATAACATAAACATCGGCATAAGGGCGATTATGCTGATATCGGCATAATCGCCCAGCGAAGTCGATACAGCTCACAAATATCCTGTTGTGTGAACTCTTCTCGTGACAGGTTTGTTGCTAAAAACTCGGTCGTATCTTCAGAAAGGTTTATCTTCACAAACCGGAGATGAATGGAGCCTTTTTCTTTAAGTTTATTTGCAAAGGCCGTCTTTCTATAAGGATTTATTCGGGCTGGTGTGAAGATAATCTCAACGTCTTCATCGGAAGATGTCATGTTCCGCTGTTCTTGTCTAAAATCACCCGAACTCAATCTGACAATAAAATTTTGATTCTTTTCCAGCCTGTTCATGAAGAAGAAACTGGATGGATAGCCCCGATCCAACACCACAATGTAAGGCTGGTTTCCAATAAAAGATGAGATTTTTTCAATGTGCACTTCCGCCTGGGTACGTTCACTAAACTTATGGCGATTGATTTGGCAGTCCAGGATCATCTTATTGAAGGTATCATAGAGACAGGATACGCTTGCCTGAGCCTGCTGGCTGCTTTGATTCAGTTGCAGACCGTACTGATCCTGATTTTCCTGCGTATTAGGAATATTGACATGGGAACCATCCACTGCAAAAATAAAATGATTCTTAAATTTAATCAAGTCATTCTCATCTGCGTAAAAGTTCTTTACATGAAAGTCACTTAAGGCTAAAAAAGCTTCTGGATTGAGTTTTAAACGTTGTTTAAGATATCCTGCATTAGAAATCGAATCCGAATTTTTTGGTTTGAACAGCTTGAAAAATCGTCTGATTTCCATAGATAGCGTCAGCCCCTTTCGATAAATGATGGAGAGAATCAAGTGATTAAGCGACAATTTTCTGTTTCGTGTGAAATGATTTCTGCTAAAGCATCTGCATAGCGACTGAAATGTAAAAATCTTAATGAATGAAAAGTCTTTTTTAAGACGTTGACCGGAGCCACACACCACACTCACTCCCTTCATTATGCCCAAGATATAATTTCTTAGATTGTCCATCAATTCCTTTGGTGCTGTATTTACTTTTGTTTAAACGGGTACCATAACATTCTAGTTCTTCATATTTTTTTGCGAGTATTTTAATGAACATCTCGTTTACCGCTCACTTGAATGGTACCATATAATTACGAAAAAAAAGCTTATGGCTCACTCTATTTCACCTAAATATGAAATAGAAAAAACCGCCAATTTCTTAGCGGTTTTTTCTTTTCTTAAGTTAATGACATTGACCTTCGGGTGGCTTTTTTATGTTTATTCTTTGGAAATCTCGTATTGTTATGATAGAATATTTATATAATAATTAAAAAGTCTTAGTTCTGGTTATAGAGAATATATCAGTGTATGTATAATTCAATTTGAAAGTTAAGACAAGACAAAGCTAAACAATTATCAACTTTTGTCGATAATAACAGTAGCATAAATTTAATTAGGTTAATTATGAACACATCAATAAAATGTTGATAATAAAGCACTATATTTAAAGAAAGAAGGTAGAAAATGAATATTTATATACAGGATGAAGTCTTAGAATTTGATAACGATCCAAAGACTACGAAGCAAATATTTGATGCGATTAATGAATACCTGAATAAAAGAGAATTGAAATTCTCACATCTGATCATTGATGGTATTTCGGTTTATGAAAATCTCTTTACTTATTTTTCTGATAATATAAACAAAATTGAAAAGGTAGAGGTTGTTCTCCAAACAATCCCAGAGTTAGTCAATGAAACGATTATCACAACTGATAACTACATCAATAATGCGATTCCGCTAATAACTGAATTGGCAGAAGAATTCTATCAGCAACCCAATGATAAAACCTGGTTGAAATTAAATGACTTGTTTGAAGGAATTCAATGGGTGATTGAATCACTATCACAAATTGATTCAATCAAAAATCTAAACAGTATTATTAATAATTATGAAATATGGAATGAATACGTTCAAGAAGTCTCAAAACTCAGTACAATTATTTCGGAACTTGAAGTTGCAATTGTTGGGAAAGATCTTATTTCAATAGGAGATATGGTTTTGTATGAAATAACACCTGCTTTTGAAAGCATGTCGGATAAATTAGGATTCCTGTTACCAAAGATGGGGGATAGTAGTGTTAGCTGATAATATTATATTTTTGAAAAAAAATTATCCGGTTTTATATGAGGCATTAAAAAATGGTGAAGATAAGATTAAGAAAAGTTCAATTGTGTTGGAAGATACGAAAAATAATTATAAGACGTTAAAAATGACAAAAGGCGATAAATCTCTTTATTTACACAGTAAATACGATCCTATTCGGGAAGCAGAGACCATTATTGATAAGTTAGAAGCAAGGGAAGAAATCGATGAGAAAACACATGTGATTTTTTATGGATTAGGGCTAGGATACCATATTGATAATTTTGTAAAGCGATTTCCAGATACAACCTTTTCTCTTTATGAACCTTCTGTCGAGGTGTTTAATTATTTTTTAAGTTGTAAAAAGTTAAAAGACTTGCCATTAAAAAAAATGCTTGCAATCCAATGTGAAGTTAATGAAGAAGCAATGGTTGAATTTTTTAATGTTGTTGTAAACAATACAGATAAAAAAACAATCATAATGGATTTGCCTATTTATCAAAATGTATTTAAAAAAAAATATATTCAGTTTTCAAATAGATTTATGGAAATGATTAAAAACAAAAGAAGCACACTAAATGCAAATTTTGTCTTTAAAAAAAGCTGGATAATAAATAGTGTCAATAATTTCAAAGTAGTTTTAAGTACACCGAATGTTATAACTGATAACAATGGAGCTTTTAAAGGTAAAACGGCTATTTTAGTTTCGGCAGGGCCTTCATTGGATTATGAAATCGAGAATTTAAGGAAAATAAAAGAAGCTGGTTTAGCATTTATATTTAGTGTAGGATCTGCAATTAATACATTAATTTATCACGATATATATCCTGATGCAATGTGTACCTATGATCCAACAGAATTGAATCAAATGGTTTTTAAAAAAGTTAATGAAATGAAAATAACAAGTATTCCAATGGTGTTTGGTAGTAGTGTTGGATTTGAAGTTTTACAGCAGTATCAAGGGCCAAAATTTCATATGATAACGAGTCAGGATACAATATCTGATTATTTTTTAAATGAAAAAGATGGCAGAAAAATAGAAAAAGTTCATGATGCACCAACTATTGCAATTGTAACTTTGGAAATGTTGTATAAACTAGGATTTTCAACGATAGTTCTTGTAGGTCAGAATTTGGCTTATAAAGATGAGAAAGACTATGCCGAAGGAATAGACTATCGTGTAATAGTAGATTCAGGAAATGATAAAAAGATTTTAAAAACAAAAGATGTAGAAGGTAATGAAGTTTCAACGGATGATTCTTTTAATTCGATGAGAATACAAATGGAATCTTATATTAAATCTTTTAACATAAACCTTATTAATACAACTATTGGTGGAGCACATATTGAAGGGACAAAATTCATTCTGATGGATATTGTAATAAAAGACATTTTAAACAAAAGAATTGTTCAAGGTAATGAATTTGAAAATATTACAGGGGTAGAATTGTATGATAGAGATTTTTTAAGAACCCAATTGTATAAAATAAGTAAAGAATTTAGGACATATAATACTATTGTAACAGAGCTAAAGAAGAATTTGGACAAGCTTGGTGAACTAGTGAAAAACAAGAATGTCAAACAAGCAATTGATACACATGTAAATTTTGATGCTTTAATAAGAAAAATGGAAGAAAATGACTTTTTTAAAACCATTGCGTTACCTATGAATCGAGTTGAATATGAACTGTTGGCAAACAATGTTCAACGTATAAAAACAGAAAAAAATGATTTTCTTAGAGCAAAGCTAATCTTAAAACCAATTGAAACATTTATTAATTTACTATATCTAGATAAAAATGTGAACCAGCAGATAATAGAAGTTTTAACTGGAACGATAGAATGTTACACTAAAAAGGAAGAAAGATGAAAAAAGTATTAATAACAGGTGCTGATGGTTTTATTGGTAGCCATTTATCGGAAGAACTGGTTAAAAGTGGGCATAAAGTAAGAGCTTTTAGCTTTTATAACTCTTTTAATACTTGGGGTTGGTTAGATATGTTGCCATCAAAAATCATGAATGAGGTTGAAGTGTTTACCGGTGATATTAGAGATCCTAATGGAGTAAGAGAAGCAATGAAGGACATTGATGAAGTATATCATTTAGCTGCATTAATCGCTATCCCTTTTAGTTATCATTCACCGGATACTTATGTGGATACAAACATAAAGGGTACTTTGAATGTTTTACAGGCGGGAAAAGATTTAGAAACATCTCGAATTCTTATTACATCAACTTCGGAGGTTTATGGAACTGCTCAATATGTGCCGATTGATGAAAAACATCCATATCAAGGTCAGTCACCCTATTCAGCAACAAAAATTGGAGCCGATCGGCTGGCTGAGTCTTTTTATCGGAGCTTTAATATGCCGATTACTATTGTAAGACCTTTTAACACTTACGGTCCAAGGCAATCTGCAAGAGCAGTTATTCCTACAATTATTACGCAGTTGCTTGCTGGTAAGAAAGAAATTAACCTTGGATCATTGACTCCAACACGTGATTTTAACTATGTAAAGGATACAGTTAATGGTTTCATAGAGATCGCTAAATCAGAAAAGACAATTGGAGAAGAAATCAATATAGCAACTCAACAAGAAATATCAATAGGTGAACTTGCAGAAGAATTAATCAGACAAATTAATCCAGATGCAAAAATAATTTGCGATGAACAAAGAATCAGACCTGAAAAGAGTGAAGTAAACAGATTATTGGGTTCAAATCAAAAGATTAAAAGATTAACCAAATGGAAACCACAGTACACTTTTGAACAAGGGTTAACAGAAACAATAGAATTTTTTAAACAAAATCTAGATAAGTTTAAAACAAATATTTATAATATATAAAATTGGTAAGATGATCAAAAATACCAGTGATGGAGGAATTAATAATATGATGGATATAGCTAAAAAAAGAACTGATGTTGATTTTTCGAAATTTGAACAAGTTAACGATGATTTGGATGTGAAATATGGGCTACCAAGGGAAATTAAATTTTGTAAAAAATGTGTAATTTCGAATCAAAGACCTAATTCATGTGTGGAGTATGATCATACCAATGAATCAAAAAAAGAGACAATTCATTTTGATGATGAAGGTGTATGTGATGCTTGTCGCTCATCAGAAAAAAAGAAGAAAATTGACTGGGATTTAAGAGAAAAAGAACTCATAGAATTATGTGATAAACATCGAAGCAAAGATGGTAGTTATGACTGTTTAATTCCAGGATCTGGTGGAAAGGATAGTTTTTATCAAGCACATATTTTAAAATATAAATATGGAATGCACCCTTTAACGGTCACATGGGCACCACATATATATACACCATGGGGCTGGAAGAACTTTCAAGCATGGATAAATGCGGGCTTTGATAATATTTTATATACGCCTGATGGAAAAATTCATAGACTATTAACAAGATTAGCAATAGAGAATTTATTTCATCCATTTCAACCATTCATATTTGGACAAAAAGCATTGGCACCAAAGGTGGCTGCTTTATACAATATTTCACTTGTGTTTTATGGAGAAAATGAAGCAGAATATGGTAATCCGTTAGCGGATAATCAAAGTGCTAAAAGAGACTACAAGTATTTTACATCAGAGGATAAACGAAAAATATATTTATCTGGAGTTCCCATGGATGACTTAAAAAGAAACTATGGCATTGATGATGGTGAATTGAAATTTTATATTCCCGCTGATCCAGAGATTCTTGAAGAAAAAAAGATAGAAGTCCATTATTTAGGATATTATCTTAGTTGGCATCCTCAAGGTGCATATTATTATGCTGTTGAAAATGGAGGATTTGAAGCGGCTCCTGAAAGAACTCCAGGTACTTATAGTAAATATAACAGCATAGATGATAAGATAGATGATTTTCATTATTATACTACTTATATAAAATTTGGAATCGGACGTGCAACTTATGATGCAGCACAAGAAATAAGAAATGACGAGATAACGAGAGATGAAGGTGTAGCATTAGTTAAAAAGTTTGACGGAGAATTCCCTGAAAGATTTGCTGATGAAATATTCAAGTATTTAAGCATTACAGAAAAAGAATACTCCATAGCTTCGCAGATGTTTGAAGAACCAAAAATGAACAAAGATTATTTTATGAATATCACTGATCGATTCAGATCTCCTCATTTATGGAAAAATGAAAATGGAATTTGGAAATTGAGAAAAACTGTGTTTAGTCAGGAATGATAATTAAACGGTAAAGAGGTTAGTATGAAAAACACTAGAGTTATAGCAAGAATGGATATCAAAGGTCCGAATTTGGTAAAAGGAATACAGTTTGAGGGTTTAAGAAAAATAGGTAATCCAAATGAATTTTCAAAAAAGTACTATGAACAGGGCATTGATGAAATAATATATATTGATATAGTAGCTAGTTTATACGAGCGAAACAATTTATCAGATATTGTAAGCAAAACCACAGAGGATATATTCATACCGATAACTGTTGGTGGCGGTATTCGCTCAATTGAAGATGTTACAAAATTACTAAGGTGCGGAGCTGATAAAGTGGCTATAAATACAGCAGCGTTAAAAAGACCAGAGCTAATTACTGAAATCTCAAATAGATTTGGTTCACAGTGCATGGTTTTATCTATACAAGCTAAAAAAATTGCCGCGAATAAATGGGAAGCATACTATGACTGTGGCAGAGAGAAGACGGGTATTGATGTTGTTCAATGGGCTCGTAAAGGCTACGAACTTGGTGCCGGTGAAATACTGTTAACATCTGTTGATAAAGAAGGAACACAAGCTGGATTTGACTGTGAACTGATTAAAGCAGTCTCGACAATAGTTCCCATTCCGGTTATTGCAAGCGGAGGAATGGGTGATACTTCAGATTTTATTGAAGTGGTAAAGAAAGGCAAAGCAGATGCGGTGGCTGTAGGCAGTGTGTTACATTATGATAAGTTAGGCATTACTGAAATAAAAGCTAATGCTATTAAAGAAGGAATAACAATTAGGGGTTAGAATATGCCAAAAGTAAAAATTGTTGATTATGGGATGGGAAATATATTAAGTGTACAAAGAAGTTTTGAGCATTGTGGTGCAGAAGTTGATGTTGTAAGCGAAGCAAAGAGTATACTTAATGCAGATTATCTTGTTTTACCAGGTGTCGGAGCATTTGGAAATGCGATGAATGAATTAGAAAAATTGGATTTGATTTATCCGATTCAGCAATTTTGCAAAAAAGGCAACCCGTTTTTAGGTATCTGTTTGGGAATGCAAATGATGATGGATGGTAGCGAAGAATTTGGTTATTCAAAAGGATTAGGTCTGATTCCTGGTAGCGTCGTGCAAATTGAAAATACTACAATTGATAATGAGTCTCAAAAAGTACCACATGTTGGCTGGAATGAAATTCTTGTACCACATGGAAAAGATTCATTACTATGGAATAATTCAATTCTTAATGGTATTGAAGAGAATGAAACGATGTATTTTGTACATTCTTATACGGCAAAGCCTCAAGAACAATTCAGATTAGCCGATTCATATTATGGCGGGAGACGGATCGCTGCTGTTATTAAAAAGGATCATCTCTATGGATGTCAGTTTCATCCAGAGAAAAGTGGCACTTCTGGTCTGAAAATAATCAGGAATTTTATTGAATTATAGGATAATCATTTATTAAAGTGAATTAGAATAAAACGAGGATAAAGTGAAAAAATTTATACCATTGTCTGTTCCAAATTTAAAAGGAAAAGAGCTTGAATACATAACACATGCTGTTGAAACGGAATGGGTATCAACTGGTGGTCCATATGTTAATGAATTTGAAGAAAAAATTGCCGAATATGTTAAGGCAAAAGGGGCTGTATCCTGTCAGAATGGGACTTCCGGTCTACATATAGCGCTTTTGGTTAGTGGAATAATTTTTGGCGACGAGGTGATTGTTCCGACGCTAACTTTTATTGCAGCAGTTAATCCTGTTAAATACATTGGGGCAGAACCCATTTTTATGGATTGTGATGATTCTCTCACTATGGATGCAGATAAACTATTGGAGTTTTGCGAGACTGAGTGCAGTTTTATTAAAGGACAACTAATTAACGGCCAGTCAAAGAAATGGATTAAAGCGGTGCTGGTTGTGCATGTTTTTGGAAATATGACAGACATGGAAAAAATAATGGCGGTAGCGGATCGATTTAATTTAAAGGTGATCGAAGATGCAACGGAAGCTATCGGTACATATTTTACCGAAGGAAAGTATAACGGGAAATATGCTGGAACCATTGGTACTATCGGGGTCTATTCTTTTAACGGAAATAAAATCATTACAACCGGTGGTGGCGGTATGATCGTGTCTGATGATGAAGAACTGTTAAAGAAAGCAAAGCATCTGATAACCCAGGCTAAAAGTGATGAGTTGTTCTATACTCACGATGAAATCGGTTATAATTATCGAATGACAAATCTCCAGGCGGCAATGGGCTTAGCCCAATTGGAACAGCTTGAAGATTTCATTAAAATAAAAGAAATAAATTATAAACTTTACAAAGAAAAAATTGAAGAGATACCGGGATTATCAATAATGAACTTTAATAACAATATTAGAGCTAATTATTGGTTTTATGCTTTAAAATGTGATAATGAATATCCATTAAACAGAGATGAAATTATACACTATCTTACATCAAAAAATATACAATCAAGACCGATATGGGGTTTAATTAGTGAACAAAAGCCTTATAAAAATTGCCAGACTTATAAAATTGAAAAAGCAAAATACTATCTGGATCATGTTGTTAATATTCCTTGCAGTACCAATTTATTAAAAAAAGATTTATTATATGTTATAGAATGTTTAAAGGATCCCTGTTGAATAATTATTTTTATAATTGGGAGGTGAATTTATTTGAAGCTTGAAGAATTCTTAATTGAAGAAGAATGTAGCATGTTAGAAGCTATGGAATTGCTTGATAAAATAGCGAAAAAAGTGTTGTTCATTACTAAACAGGATCAATTAACCGCAGCGATTACAGATGGTGACATCAGAAGATGGATTTTAAAAAAAGGAAATCTTGATGCTAAAGTTAAAGATGTTGCAAATTATGATCCTATTTATATCTATGAAAGAGATAAAGTTACTGCAAAAGAATATATGATTAAGCATTCAGTTGAGGCACTTCCGATTGTCGATAAAAATATGCATATACTGACGGTAATGTTTTGGGATAATAAGGAAATCAATAATAGAAAAAAACTGAATGTTCCCATTGTTATTATGGCTGGTGGGCTTGGTACAAGGCTTTATCCCTATACAAAAATACTCCCAAAGCCATTAATTCCAATTGGAGAAATCCCAATTGCAGAGCATATTATAAATCGATTTAATCGAGCGGGAAGCAATGATTTTTATCTAATTGTTAATCATAAAAAAAATATGATTAAGGCTTATTTTAATGAAATTGAAAAATGTTATAAAATCACTTATATAGATGAAGAACAGCCGCTCGGTACAGGTGGTGGATTAAGTCTCTTAAAGGGACAAATCAAATCTACTTTTATTCTGTCTAATTGTGATATCCTTATAGAAGAAGATTATGAAAAAATGTACAGCTTTCACAAGAAAGAAAAAAATTTAATTACGATGGTCTGTTCACTAAAAAAAATAACGATACCATATGGTGTCGTTGAAATTGGCGATAATGGCGAGATTGAAAGCATGAAAGAAAAGCCAGAGTTATCTTTTTTCACAAATACGGGGATGTATATTGTGGAATCGAAAATCATTGATGAAATAGAGGAAAACAGGTCAATGGGTTTTCCAGATATTATTGAAAAATACAAAAAAGCTGGGAAAAAAATTGGTGTATATCCGATCAGTGAACATGCGTGGTTGGATATGGGACAACTTGATGAAATGGAAGCAATGAGAAAAAGGTTAGACTGTGACGAGTGAAAAATTATTATTAATTGGTGGCGGAGGTCATTGCAAATCGGTGCTTGATAGCCTTCTCCAAAGTAATCAGTATTCCGAGATTGGCATTATTGATAAAAAGAAAAATATTGGCAAGCTTATCCTCGATAAGTATATTATCGGATGTGATGATGATTTAATCAAATTTCATCAACAAGGTTATAAGTATGCCTTTGTCACACTTGGTAGCGTTGGTGATCCATCTTCCCGGGTGAACTTATTTACGATGCTTGAAGAAATATGTTTTGAGATCCCAAATATTATCGATATATCGTCTACAGTAAGTAATTACATAAATATGGAAACAGGTATTTATATTGGAAAAAACGCCGTTGTTAATGCCGGAACATCAATTGGCAAGGGGGCAATTATTAATACTTCGTCAACAATAGAACATGATTGTGAAATTGCGAAGTTTTCTCATATCGCACCAGGCGCAGTTATATGTGGAGGAGTGAAAATCGGAGAGAATTCACATATTGGGGCAAATAGCGTTGTACAACAAGAGGTGAAAATCGGTGCGAATACAATCATAGGAATGGGTAGTGTTGTATTAAAAAATGTTGATAATTATGTCCTTGCCTATGGAAATCCATGCAAGGAGGTTAGATCTAAATGAGTGTGTTGATTATTGCTGAAGCTGGGGTTAATCATAACGGAAGCTTGGAAAACGCAAAAAAACTAGTGGATCAAGCAAAAAAATGCGGTGCAGACTGCATAAAATTTCAGACTTTCAAATCAGATAATCTTGTTTCAAAAGATGCGGCGAAAGCTGATTATCAAAAGAAAAATACGAAGTCAAATGAAACGCAGTTGGAGATGCTACGTAAACTGGAGTTATCATTTGATGATTTTGTTGAATTGAGTGAGTATTGTAAACAGAAGAAGATTCTATTTGTTTCTACGGCTTTTGATTTTGATAGCATCGATTTTTTAAATGGCCTTGTCATGGAATTTTGGAAAATTCCTTCTGGTGAGATAACGAATCTTCCATACTTAATTAAGATTGCTAAAACTCATAAACCAATTATTTTATCTACCGGGATGAGTACTTTAGAAGAAGTTGAACAAGCCGTTGATATATTAAGGTCGAATAACTGCGGAGATATAACGTTGCTTCATTGTACAACTGAATATCCAGCCCCATATGAAGTGGTGAATCTAAAAGCG
The DNA here is from genome assembly GCF_008086595.1 of Acetobacterium paludosum. Classification (GTDB taxonomy): domain Bacteria; phylum Bacillota; class Clostridia; order Eubacteriales; family Eubacteriaceae; genus Acetobacterium; species Acetobacterium paludosum. Next base: position 16,404 of record NZ_RXYA01000012.1, read on the forward strand.
ATGGAGACACTGAGGCAAAAGTTTAATATACCAGTGGGATATTCTGACCACACCAAGGGCATAGAAATCGCGATTGCTGCCGTAGCTATAGGAGCGACAGTTATTGAAAAGCACTTTACACTCGATAGAAATATGAAAGGACCTGACCATCAGGCAAGTCTGGAACCTCATGAACTAAAAGCAATGGTGGAGGCAATACACAATGTTGAAGTAGCGATGGGCAATGGTGTTAAGAAACCAGCGGAATCAGAAATAAAGAATCGGTCAATTGCCAGAAAAAGTATAATTGCTAACCAGAGTATTAAAAAAGGAGATATTTTTACGGAAAAAAATCTAACAGTAAAACGTCCAGGTGATGGTATCAGCCCAATGAAATGGTTTGAGGTGTTAGGCAAAAATGCTGTGAAAGATTTTGAAGAGGATGAGTTGATAGAATTATGAAAAAAATATGCGTATTAACAGCTACTCGCGCTGAGTATGGTCTTCTAAAAACGATTATTTTAAAATTAAATGATATCCTTGAATTTGATGTACAAGTTGCTGTTACTGGAACGCATTTATCCCCTGAGTTTGGGCTAACCTATAAGGAAATCGAGCAGGATGGCATAAAGATTGATGAGAAAATTGAAATCCTTTTAAGCTCGGATACTCCTGCGGCTATTTCTAAATCGATGGGGTTAGCGATGATTGGTTTTGCTGAATATTTTGAGAGAACTAAACCGGATGCGCTGCTGGTATTAGGTGATCGTTATGAAACTTTAGCTGTATGTTGTGTTGCTATGAATCAAAAAATTCCAGTTGTACATCTTTATGGTGGTGAAACGACTGAAGGCGCCATAGATGAATCTATTAGACATGCTATAACCAAGTTAAGTTACTTGCACTTCACCAGTACACAAGATTATCGTAACAGAGTTATTCAGCTTGGTGAACAGCCTGACAGGGTGTTCTGTGTAGGCGCAATGGGTATCGAAAATATACATAATGAAAAATTATTGAGCAAGAAGGAATTTGAAGAGGCCATTGATTTTAAACTTGACAGGCCCTATGCAGTGGTAACTTTTCACCCTGTAACACTTGAAATTGAAAATTATAATTCAGAAAAACAGGTTCAAGCTTTACTGGATGCCTGTCACAAGTTTAACGAACTGTGTTTCATTTTTACCAAGGCTAATGCTGATGCAAATGGTCGCGTTATTAATCAGTTAATTGATTCTTATGTAAATGAACATGATAATGCAATTGTTTTTGAATCCTTGGGGATGATTCGTTATTTAAGTGCACTAAAGTATGGGACAATGGTAATCGGTAATTCATCTAGTGGATTGATCGAAGCCCCTAGCTTTGGAATCCCTACGATTAATATCGGTGATCGCCAAAAGGGAAGATTGCAGGCAGACAGTGTCATTAATTGTGATCCTAAATCAGTTGAAATTGAAAAAGCCATTGATGTGGCATTGACTGAAGAATTTAAGAATAAAGCTAAAAATGTCATTAATCCCTATGGTGATGGGAATACATCGGATAAAATTATTGATAACCTTAGAGAATTGATTCTAAATGATAAAATAGATCTGAAAAAGAAATTTTATGATTTGAAAGTGAGATGATATGAAAGTTGTTGTAATTGGACTAGGTTCAATGGGGAAAAGACGTATCCGTTTGATGCATAAATATGACGATAAAATACTGATTTTCGGTGTTGATACCAATGAGGAACGTCGAAAAATGTGTGGGGAGGAATACGGAATCGAAACATTCTGCAGTTTAACCGAGGCAATGAAAGCTATCTGTTTTGATTGTGCTTTTGTGTGCACGGCTCCTCTTTCTCATCACGTTATTATTAATCAGTGTCTAAAAATAGGATTGCATGTCTTTACCGAATTGAACTTAGTAGATGATGGTTATGAAGAAAATATTCATCTTGCTAGGCAAAATGATCGTGTGTTATTTATGTCCTCGACATTTTTGTATAGAGAAGAAATAAAGAAAATAAAAACAATAATACAAAAAGAAAATTGCAAACTTAACTATACTTATCATGTTGGTCAATATCTATCGGACTGGCATCCATGGGAACGATACAATGACTTTTTTGTTGGCAATAAGCGTTCCAACGGGTGCAGAGAATTATTGGCAATTGAACTTCCCTGGCTGACTGACGTATTTGGTGATATTATTAAAGTTGATGTGGTTAAGAGTAAAATGAGTGATTTAAATATTAGTTATGATGATAACTATTTGATTCTTATTCAACACACAACTGGATATAAAGGGACTTTGGCTATTGATGTTGTATCAAGAAAAGCAGTCAGAAATTTTGAAGTGTTTGGAGAGAAACTTTATCTTAGTTGGGATGGTTCGCCAACAGGTTTAAAACAGTATGATTACGAAAAGAAAGCAGAGGTCAATCTTCAATTATATAAAGAAATTGATCAGCTTGAAAATTATAGTAATTTTGTAGTTGAAAATGCCTATTTGGAGGAAATAACCTCTTTTTTTGAAGCCATAGCAAATGGAGAAATACCTTTGTATAGTTTTGAAAAGGACAAATATATTCTTGAAATTATTGATAAGATAGAGGCATAATAGATGGTATCGTATAAAATAGGGATCATCGGTCTCGGTTCAATTGGTATAAGGCATGTAAAAAATATCGTTAGTGTTTTAAAAGAACAAGGCAAGTCCTATTCAATTGATTTGGTCAGAAGTGGAAGAGGCAAAGAGTCGGATAGTGAAATAGTAAAACATGTAAACCAGATATATTATTCTTATGCTACGGTTCCAAATGACTACGATGTGTTGTTTATTACAAACCCTACCTATTTGCATTTTGAGACAATACAGCAGTTTGTTTCGAAAACGAAACATATGTTTATTGAAAAGCCAATATTTGATAACATAGATGTGCCTCTAAAAGAATTAGGTTTAAAAAGAGACAGTACATATTATGTAGCTTGTCCATTGCGTTATACAGATGTGATCCAATACCTAAAAGATAGATTAAGAGAAATGAATGTGTTTAGTGTCAGAGTAATTTGTTCAAGTTATCTGCCAGAATGGAGACCGAATCAAGATTATCGTAATTCCTACAGTGCTCATAAAGATCAAGGAGGCGGAGTTTCCATTGATTTGATCCATGAGTGGGATTATCTATGCTATTTATTTGGTGAGCCTGTTGAAGTATTTAATTTGAGAGGCACTTTTTCTAATTTAAAAATTGATAGTGATGATATATCCTTGTACATTGGAAAATATGATAATATGTTAGTCGAAATTCACTTAGATTATTTTGGGCGTCAAACAATTAGAGAAGTTCAAATATTTACAGATAAAGACACAGTAGTAGGAGACCTGACCAACAGCGAAATACGGTATTTGAAAAGTGGGGAGATTATTTCCTTTAGGGAACAAAGAAATGATTACCAGTATAAAGAAATATCAAATTTTTTTGATATTATAGAAGGACGAGTGCCTAATGATAATGATATTTCAAAAGCACTCAGAATTTTGCAAATTGCAAAAGAAGGGAAGTAATATGGATATCTTATTTACAATATGTGGAAGAGCTGGATCGAAAGGAATTAGAAACAAAAATACAAAAGATTTTTTGGGCTATCCTTTGCCATTATATACAGTTTCAGCAATTGAATTATATAAAAGAGAGAATCCTGATATCCATTGTGACATTGTATTAAACACTGATAGTATGGATCTTATAAAAATGTTTAAAGAACAATTAAATTTTGAAGTTGAAATAATTAATAGAGATCCGTTTTTGGCCTTGGATAATACCTCAAAAGTTGCAGTTATTCTAAATTGTTTAGAGGTGATGAAAGTTAGAAATTCAATCAACTACGATATGGTTGTTGATTTGGATATCACATCTCCATTAAGAACTGTGAAGGATATTAATAATCTAATACAAAAGAAGTTGAATTCCGATGCTGATGTGATATTCTCAGTAACGGAGGCAAGAAGAAATCCATATTTCAACATGGTTAAGAAAACAGAAAATGGCTATGAACGTGTTATAAAGTCATCTTTTAATGCAAGGCAGGAAGCACCAGAGATATTTGATATGAATGCATCCTTATATGCATATTCACCAGTATTCCTTGAGAGTGGCAAAGGAATTTTTGAAGGAAAATGTGATGTTATTAAAATGTTAGATACTGGAATTTTAGATTTGGATAATGAGAATGATTTTGAATTGATGCAGGTAATTGCAGAATACTTGTACAATAAACAACTTGATTTTAAAATAGTTAGAGACAATATTTACTAAATATTCTTGAGAACATAAGTATATTTAGAAAATAAGATAAAACATCTTATTTTCTAAATAAAAAAACTATCTGGTTTAATTTATTAATAGAAAAAATTATAAAAGGAGTTTGTTTAAATGAAAATATTATTAGTTTCGTATGATAATGATAACAGTATTGCATATTTCCCATTAGGTTTGGGTTATCTGGCCGCGGCTATAAGAAATAGTGGGCATGACGTTGAAATTTATCAACAAGATATATACCATTATCCAATAGAACACTTAACCGAATATTTAGATAATAATCATTTCGACATCATTGGATTAGGTGCCTGTGGTGGTTATTATCAATACGATGTTATTAAGAATAATGTAAAAGCAATAAATAATTCTAAAGATAGACCGATACTAATATTAGGGGGGCATCTTCCATCACCTGAACCAGAGTATTTTTTAAGAAAATTTCAAGCAGACTTTATTGTAATTGGTGAGGGTGAAGGGACCACAGTAGAGCTAATTAACGGATTGGAAAAAGGAAAAAAAGATTTTAATGACATAAAAAGCATTGCATATATTGATGAAAATGCATTTTATATTGAAACAGAGAGACGAGAACCAATCAAGAACATTGATGAGATTGCTTGGCCGGCATATGATTTATTTGATATGGAACAATATGTTTTATATCCGGCCCCAAAAATGAAAAGAAAAGATAGAAATATGGTGATGCTCAGTGGTCGAGGTTGTCCATTTAAATGTAACTTTTGTTATCGACTGGATAAAGGGTTTAGACCAAGATCAACAAAAGGGCTAATTGATGAAATATTGTTCCTAAAAAAACAATATATGGTTACTTTCATCAGTTTCTGGGATGAACTTTTAATGTCTTCAATTTCCAGAATGTATGAATTTTGTAATGGTCTTATTGATGAAAATGTAGATATTCATTGGTCTTGTAATGGAAGATTGAACTTTGCAAGTAAAGATCTTGAAATGCTTAAGCTCATGAAAAAGGCAGGTTGTGTATTCATCAACTATGGAATTGAATCGATGGATAATAATTGTTTGAAATTGATGCATAAAAATTTAACAACAGAGATGATAATTAAGGGTATAGAAAATACTGAGCTAGCGGGTATAAGTCCAGGCTTAAATATAATATTTGGAAATTTAAAGGAGAATAGAGCAGTAATCGAAAAAGATGTTGAATTTTTATTGAAATATGATGATCATGCACAATTAAGAACAATACGACCAGTGACTCCTTATCCAGGGACAGATTTGTATAATTTGGCCATTGAGAAGGGATTGATAAAAGATATAGAAGATTTCTATGAAAACAAGCATAGAAATTCAGATTTGTTAACGTGTAATTTAACAGATATGACAGATGACGAGTTTTATGAGTGCTTGTTTTGGGCGAATAGTATGTTGCTAAATAATTATATTAATAATATAAAGGAAAGAAATAGCGAAATATTAGAAAATCTGTATCATAAAAAAGATAGCAATTTTAGGGGATTTAGAATGGTGTAAATTATTTGGGCTAAAATATTAAGTTGTTAAGCTCTTCCACTAAATGATAGTTTTGCAACTTTTTAGAGATTTTAAAAATGATAATGTAGTGATCAGCGTCGGATCTTATAACTTTCTATTTAAACACCTTATCACTAAACTCATTCCCTTCAGCCAAATTAAGCAGCGAGATATAAATATTCACCACAATCTGGAACAGTTCCGGGGGGACTTCCTGACCCATTTCCAGCTTGGAAAGAAGGGTAGCAGCGCTGTCATCATGGTAGACGGGAATACCGTTTTTTTCAGCCACATTTAAGATATTCTGGGCCACAAAACCAGTGCCAGCGGCAACGATCACCGGGGCATTGCTCTTTTTGGGATCATATTTTAAGGCCGATACTCTTAATGTTTTTTCTTTTTCCGGCAGTTCCTTATGGGGAACTGTTTTTTTCTTTTTAGACGGTGACATCGATGCCTACCTTTCTGAAAGCCAATTTGGGATAACGCTGGAGAATGCTCTGGCTTTCCACATACTCTGCAATGCCACAGGAAGCCAGTTTGTAACCCTGTTCCTCGACAATCGATTTAAGTTTGTCTTTGCTGCTGTTGATGGTATCAACCAAAGTGGGCGGACAATTGATGTTCAAATTGATGCTTTTATCTCTTGCCGAAAGTTCAACTTCAAAATTTCCGTATTTGTCGGTTTGAATGGTAAAAAAGATATCTGTTGCAGTTTCTGAATTTGTTTGGCTGCCATCTTTCTCAGCAGGGTCTTTGTCAACAAAGAACTCGCCATAAGTATTGGCATCCAGAAAACGCAGCGGGATCAGAAAATGCATTAGGTTGAAGATCGGGCTTTCGTTTCGGATAATAGTTTCTAAAAGATTTTGCGCTGAATTGATAATTTTAGTTGAGTTGGAGTCATCCAAGGCTTTTTCAATTAAGTGAGCCAGCTCGACCTTGTCTCTGTCTTGGGGATCTTGGGTGGTCGAATTGATTCGATCAGACAGAATTTCAGCTTCTTTGGCATGAAAAAAAAGTTGCTTTTTCATGTCGACTATTTCAGTATCGGTCAAATTGGACAAAGGCTTCAAAGCCTGGGCGAATTTCAAGACCGATGCTTCCAGCTGCTCCGGATCGCCTTTATCGTACCGGACAATATGATCAATAATGGTGGAAATGGATTGATAGGTTTTGTCGCTAAAAGATTGAGAGTTTAAAATTTGCCGCAATGCCGGAATGATTTCGTTTTTCAGCAGCTTTTGAATCGCTTGAAAATCCTGGCCTTTTCCGTTTAAAGCTGTTTCTATTCTTTCCAATTGATTCGTGAGGTTCTTCCCGGACTGGGCAGCTTTTAAATCGATCAGTTTTTGAAGTTCAGGACTTGTTTGATTTTTCCCGCCTAAAATGGTTTTTAAATCGACCAGCTTTTGGTCGCTTGGGGCTGGGGTTTTGTTGCCGGTTAAGGCTGATTCCAGTTTAGTCAATTCCTGTGCCAACAGCGCTTTCTCTTTGGTCGGGAGGGTCATCAGTAAACGGCTTGTTTCGATAAAAATGCCCTTTAGGGTTTGGTTGCGGTTTACATAGGCATCATAATGCCTGAGGATTGACACAATGGCTTCTTTTAACTGGGGATAGCCATCCAGCTTGGATAAGGATCGAAGACTGTCGAAAAACGTTCCTTTAAAGATTGTTTCCGTTTTATCCTGGGTTAACAGCGCACTTAACAAATCCTGAGAATTGATAAAGATGCCATCAAGCATTTCTTTAGGAATAGCGTCGATTGAGCCATCAAAAAGCTGCGCGATCAGGATAAACTTTCGCAGCGAATCGGCCTCGGCAGAGGTACTGTTCAATAAGGGCTTTAAGATTTCCTTTTGTAAATTCTGAAATAAGGTATCTCTGAAACTCTCCTGTTGCAGGTTGTCGGAAGTCTCAGGGGTCTTAATGCTGATGTCGGTATTGTTAAGATTAAAAATGGCATCACCGGGGATGATTGGTTTGCTGGTTATATCGTTCGTTTTAGGTGATTGAACGGTCGAGGTAATTTTGATACTGTCCATATTGAGGCTCCCTTCAACTTATTTGTTAGTTAAGATTATACTTTATCATTTAAATTTAAGCAAACATTTCAAGCCGAAGTGGATTTAATTTAAGAGATTTGACAATTTTATAAAATTGACTAACCTTTTTGACTGATTTGACGATATAATAAAAAGAGAATAAAGTAATGGAATGATAAATAATCAGGATTTGTAAAAAAAAGTGGATTTAACACAAAAAGGCGATATAATATTGTTGGTACGAAAAATTCATTATAGATAAAGGATGGTTACAATGAGTAATTATGATTCTGGAAATGATTCAATTTTAGAAATGTATATTTTTGAATCGGAAACGCTGCTTGATCAATTAGAGGAAATATTACTTCAATCTGAAGACAATGCGGAATTAATACCGGAAGATATTAATGAAATCTTTCGTATTATGCATACCATAAAAGGGTCTTCAGCGATGATGGAATTTGAGGCAATGACTCATTCCTCTCATAAATTAGAGGATTTATTTTTTGTTATCAGAGATGAAGGTATAAAAGCAGAAGATTTTGAAGATTTAATGGATTTGGTTCTAAAATTTTCAAGTTTCTTAAGAGGCGAAGTTGAAAAAATTCAAAACAACGAAGATTTGCTTGATGAAAACGAGGAGCTTATTGAAGAGACGGAAGCATTCCTTAATCGCATCAAAGGAGCACCTCAGGATAAAACAATTGCTGATCACCAGAAAACTGATGATGCTGTTTCGATTGACCTGGAAGAAGAATTGCCAGCAGCAGCAGAGCTGGAGACATCAGGAGAAGGAATACTTTATAATTTACACACATGCTTTACCGAAGACTGCCAGATGGAAAATATCCGGGCATTTATGCTGGTAAACAAATTGGAATCGATCGGGAAAGTAATCGAAACCATTCCCAAAGTATTGAACAACAACCCCGAGGCGGCAAGCATTATTTTAAGAAATGGTTTTTTCTGCAAATTTCTGACCAATGCCGACAAAGAGGCCATTATCAGTACGGCAAAGAGTATTTTATCGGTAAAAACGTTGGAATTTATCGACTTTTTTCCAGAGGAAGATGCCGAACCCAAAAAGGCTGAACCAGAAGAGCAGATAACCTCAAATGAAACGGCGCTGCCTGAAAAAAGCAAGGAACAAAATATAGTCAAACAAAACAACAATGTCCAGAATTTAATCAGTGTCGATTTAAATAAACTGGATACCCTGATGAATTTAATCGGAGAGATCGTTATTACCGAATCCATGGTTTTCGGGAGTGTACATCCGGAGGGCGAGCGGGATGAAAGCTTTGAAAAATCGTCCACGCAGCTGCAGAAACTAACGGATGAACTCCAGGACATCGTTATGTCCATCCGCATGGTTCCCATTGCCGGAACGTTCAAAAAAATGAAGCGGATCGTTCGAGATACCGGTAAGAAGCTCTCAAAAGATGTGGAGTTTATTACCATGGGTGAAACCACTGAAGTGGATAAAACAATTATCGATGGGATCACTGATCCACTCATGCATTTAGTCAGAAATTCCATGGATCATGGAATCGAAAGCCGGGAAGATCGAATCGCCGCGGGAAAAAACCCGGTCGGCAAGGTTATTCTGTCAGCCCAAAGCGTTGGCGGAGATATTGTCATTTCGGTCAGTGATGACGGCAAGGGCCTGGATCCGGCGGTACTGCTGAAAAAAGCGAAAGAAAAAAATCTGCTGACAAAACCAGAGGAAGAATATACCGAAAAAGAAATTCTGAATCTAATCATGGCTCCGGGTTTCTCGACGAACAGTGTCGTAACCGAGCTCTCAGGCCGTGGTGTGGGGATGGATGTGGTTAAACGGAATATTGAAAAGGTTGGCGGTTCCATTTCGATTGAAAGCGAAAAAGGATCCGGTACCAATACTTTCTTAAAAATACCCCTTACCTTGTCTATTATTTCGGGAATGGAGATTCAGGTGGGTGACAGCCTTTATGAAATCCCGATCAGTAATATCCGCGAGTCCTTTAAAATAACATCTAAACAGCTGATTAAAGATCCGGATAAAAATGAAATGGTCATGATCCGTGGTGTATGTTATCCGCTGATTCGTTTACACGACATCTTTAACGCTGGAAAATGTGAAACCACTATTGAGGATGGAACGTTGATGCTGGTGGATTCCGGAGAAACTTTTGCGTGCCTGTTTATGGATGACCTGATTCAAAAACATCAGATTGTTGTTAAACCAATACCCAAATATTTAAATCGCTATTCGGTAAAAGATTCTGGCATTGCGGGGTGCACGATTCTGGGAAATGGCAGCATTAGTTTAATCGTTGATATTCCCAGTATTTTGGAACGATATTAATGAGGAAGAGGTGTTAAGAAATGATTAAGTTAAAAGAAGATGAATTTACAGCCATCACCTCTTATATACATTCTAATTATGGTGTTGATTTGCGAAAAAAAAGACACCTGATCGAAGGCCGATTGGGCAATCATATTGCGCAACTCGGATATGAAAATTATATGGATTATTTGAATTATGTGAAAAGTGATAAAAAAAATGATGAAGCGACGGTGCTGATCAACAAATTGACGACGAATCATACCTACTTTTTAAGAGAAAGCGAGCATTTCGATTTTTATAAAAAAAATGTTCTGCCCTGGATAGAGGATACAACAAAATCTAAAGATTTACGGGTCTGGAGTGCCGGTTGTTCTTCAGGCCAGGAACCTTATACCCTCTCGATCATTACGCGCGATTATTTTAGTGGCAGACTAAGCTCATGGGACAGCACGATTTTAGCTTCTGATATTTCTGATAAGGTATTATCGATTGCAAAATCAGGCATTTATACGAAAGAAGAACTTTCGAAAATACCGTTGGATTGGAAAAAAAAATACTTCGTGGATTATGACGATGACTGTATGAGTGTTTCAGATGCTTTGCGGAAAGGGGTTGCCTATCGAAATTTCAACTTATTATCGAAATTTCAGTTTAAGAAACCTTTTCAGGCAATCTTTTGTCGCAATGTTATGATCTATTTTGACAAACCGACAAAAAATGAAGTGGTACGAAAATTTTACGATGCCTTAATGCCGGGCGGCTATTTCTTTATTGGTCAAAGCGAGTCGCTGGCTTCTATTGAGCACCCATTTAAATACGTTCAGCCGTCTATCTATCAAAAAGAATACTAAAGTATTTCTGGAAAAAGACGATATTAACAATAACGAAAAGAAAGAATCGAATAAATATAGTTTGGAGGGATTAATATGGCAACGATCAGCTCATTATCATCATCGTCATCGTCAACAAAAGCTTCATCGTCATTATCAACATCAACAGGCATCGGCGGACTGGTTTCTGGTCTGGATACGGACACCATTGTAGATGGTTTGACACTGGCGAGCCGAACGAAAATTTCAAAAGCACAGCAAAAAGTCGACAAATTGGGATGGCAGCAGACCGCATATCGTGATGTTACAACAGAATTGAAAGATTTTCAGAGTAAATATTTGGATGTTTTGTCCGGTACGAATCTCACCAGTACGTCAGCATACAATACCGTAAAGGCTTCGACGACTTCCCTAAATGTTTCGGCCACGGCCACAAGCAATGCAATTGCCGGCAGTCTAACGATTAATAAAATAACCCAGCTGGCTAAGAATGAAACGATAAAAAGTGGTGAAGTCTCCGATGGATTAAAGAGCAGCACATCATTAACAGCCTATACGGATTCAGATGTCAGTTCGCTGGTTTCTGCGCTTACCGGCAAATCGATCAAGATGACATTGGACGGCACGGTTAAGACGGTAACCTTCGACGATACATTTGTCAGCAATGCCGGCGGAACCGGAGCAACTCAAGCAACGTTTCTAAGTGCAATGCAAAGCAAAATGGACGAAGTTTTTGGGACAAGCAACAGTTCATCAGTGGTTAAAGCGACCCTTTCTACGGATGGTAACTTAACCTTTGCTGCTGCTGGTTCTCAGCTGACCGTGAATGCGCTCAATTCAGATAAAGACACCTTGACGGCTTTGGGGTTGACTGATGGCCAGACGGACAAAATCAAGACGACGGCCACGTTGGCAGATCTGAAACTGAAAACTCCGCTAACGGGGGATTCATATTCATTTTCGATTAATTCCGTCGATTTTAAATTTAGCTCAACCGATAGCTTATCTTCAATTATGGACAGTATCAATGCCAGCGATGCCGGTGTAAAAATGGCATACTCGTCGACTTCAGACAGTTTAACTCTGACAGCCAACAACGGTGGCAGCGGCGATAACATTAGAGTTACTGATACGGATGGTTTGTTTGCGGCTTTTCGTTTGACGACCGCTACGGGTGCAACGACGACTGCCGGGCAGTATGCTACGTTAACGGTTAACAATCAGGACATTACCCGATCATCAAATGATTTCACCATTGAAGGCGTGAAAATTAGTTTATTGAACACCGCAACGGATGAAAGCAAAATTTCATTAAAAGAGGATACCAGTGCATTAAAAACGACAATCACGAATTTTGTCACCGATTATAATACTTTAATTAGTTCGATGAATGGGTTAATTAATGAAACACCGGATAAGGATTACCAGCCACTGACGACTGATCAAAAAGCGGATATGAGCGAATCGGCCATCACAGCCTGGGAAAAAAAAGCGAAAGTAGGGCTGTTAGCTCAGGACAACACCTTAAAATCGATCACTTCCAAGATGCAGTCAATTATGTACAGCGCCGGTGTAAAGGGTGGGATTACGCTTTACAATATGGGAATTTCCTCGGCTGGTGTTGACCAAAAGGGTAAACTTACAATCGATTCAGATAAATTGGATACGGCATTAAGTACTTTGAGCTCAAGCTCGATTAAAGCCCTTTTTACAACCGGTACAACCGGTATTGCCAATCAGCTGGATAGCGTCATCACCGGAGCGATAAAGACTTCCGGGGCAGAGGGCTCGCGGGGGAGTCTTGTGGAACTGGCAGGCTATGCAGACACAACATCAGATACCCAAAATAGCATTTCCGAAACGATTACCAGATCTAAAAAAGAGATTAAAGACATGAATACAGCATTAACAAAAGAGCATGATCATTATTGGAGTAAATTTACAGCGTTGGAAACAGCGATGGAATCATTGAACTCTCAAAGCGCAATGATTACATCATTTTCATCAGGCTCATAATAAATAGAAAGGAGGAATTGTAATGCAATATGCTAATGCTTATCAGGAAACCAAACGGCTTTCTTTAGAAGCTTTATCCAAGGGCGATGTGGTTGTGAAACTTTACGAAGAAGCTTCCAAACAGCTGAAGATGGCGATTATTTTAAATGAACGTCAAGAATATGTGAAAGCCTTCAATTGTGTTGCAAAATGTCAAAAGATTATTTCTTCATTGACTGGTTCCCTGGATATGCAATATCCGATCTCAATCGAGCTGGAGCAATTGTATGGGTTTATGTATGAAAAGCTGGGAGAAGCCAATGCCAGGCGGGATACTAAATTAATGAATGATATTTTGCCAATGATCAATGAACTTAAAGATTCTTTTAAGGAAGCGAATAGTATAACCAGTTCTCAAAACCCGCGGAGGCTGTAAGCAATGAATGATGATGTTAATGAATTCTGCCGGGCGAAAATTCGGATTTTGAAAGAATATGTTTCGAAAAGTGAAGAGTTGCTAAGTAGTTTAAAAGACTGGGAATCGATTGCCGGGATTTTAGAAAAACGGGATGATTTAATTAAAAAATTGCAGAATTTGGAAATAAGCTTTGAAGAGAAAAACAGCCAAAATTTGTGCTCTCAGGAGCAGAAAAAGAAAATTGATGATTTGATCAAACTTATTTCGGAAATAGATCAGGACGTGATCAAGCAGATTCAAGAGGAACAGAAAAAGACCATGCAAGGTTTAAAAATAAATCATACCAATCAAAAAATTGCGAATTATGGAACCAATACGATCCAAAACTATGGCACCTTTATGGATGTCAAGAAATAAAGAATAATAGACACAGCCAGATAAACATCAGGTTTAGAAAGCTGGTTTGAAACCTCAGCAACTGAAATTCAGTTGCTTTTTTGAGTTGGATAAAATATAATTGGTTAAGTATCTTAATTAACCGTTAATTTATTTGTCGTTATGAGATATTTATGATAATATATGAATGTTATATAAATGGAATGGCTATGAATAATATATTCAAATAATTTAAAGATATGGTACAGTTAAATATGGTTAATTTATTTGAAATAAAAGAATGAAAATAGCAGAATAGAAGAGAAGAAGTTTGGTTAAGAAACCTTTAGATATTTTTCAAACGGGAATAAGGAGGAAAAAATGATAGGAGATTCGATCACATCGGCATTGTATCAAAAGGCATTAGATGGTACATGGCAGCGACAAAAAGCAATCAGTAATAACATTGCCAACTCTGAAACACCTGGATACAAATCAGTTGAGGTAAATTTTGAAGATTCATTGAATTCGGCCATGCAAACACTTCAGGGAAATTCAAGTTCGGCGAAAAGTGTTAATGCAATTGAGAATGCCAAAGTTAGTGTAAATACCAGAGCGTCGTCAAGTAAATTGGATCAAAATAATGTTGATATCGAATCTGAAAATATTGACATGACCAAGACCCAGCTGCAGTACTATTATTTAGTTCAAGGTATCAGTAATTCTTATTCACGTTTAAAATATGCGATTAGCGGAGGAAAATAACAGCAATGAGTTTTATGAGTTCTTTAAATATTTCAGGATCCGGTATGACTGCACAGAAGTTTAGGCTGGATATTATTTCTCAAAATATAGCCAATGCCCAGGTTACCAGAACGGAAGCGGGCACTCCCTACCGTCGTCAGATGACCGTGCTCAGCAGCGTCAATACGGTGGACACCGGTACTTTTCAGGATGCACTTAGTTCGGCGGTTGGAACGCAAAGAGAAGGCGTTCAGGTGGATGCGGTGGTGGAAGATCCCTCCGCTCTGGTACCGGTTTATGACCCGACCCATCCGGATGCAAACGCACAAGGATATGTGATGTATCCCAATGTGAATACGAGCCAGGAAATGGTCGATGCAATGGGAGCAAGCCGGGCGTATGAAGCGAATGTAACCGCTTTTAATGCCACCAAGGCGATTGCGTTAAAAGCTTTAGAAATTGGTAAATAAAAAGGAGAATGGTTAATATGTTTATTGTTCCTATGGATTCGATTATTGGTGGCAGCAGTAGTATTAGTTCAATCAGCAACAGCCTGGGTGGCGCGTCAGCAACGACTGAAACCACCGGATCGACAAATAGTTTTAAAGATACATTGCAGGGTATGATGGACAATGTTGAACAAACCGAGGCACAGACAAAGGTGGATGCCTATAATTTATCGATTGGAAATATGGATGATCCGTCGACCATGATGATTAATTCGGCAAAAGCGGATGTTGCATTGCAAACCATGGTTCAGCTTCGAAACAAAGCACTGGATGCTTATTCAGCAGTCATGAGTACGAGTCTGTAATTTTGACGGAAATTTTATTTAAATATTTAATTAAAATTGTGGAGACGGCTCGAATAGTTCAAATTAATGAGGGTCTCCACAGTTTTTGCTGTGCGGGATTAATAAGTTATGACAACTTCAAATTTATTTAGATGGAAGAAAAAACAGAATGAATGAACAGATAAAAAGCTTTTTAAATAAAATAAAGACGTTGTGGACCGGTACTTCAAAGAAAGCCAAGCTATTGGCTTTGGGAGCGATTGCCCTTATTTTGATTGCGTCTTTCACCGTAACAGCGATCTTAAATAATAAGACTTATGTACCACTTTTTGAGAATCTAACCCAGGCAGAAACCACTGAAATCATGGGCGCCCTTTCAGGCACATCAGTCGATGTAAAACTCGACGCCAGCGGAAATATTACGGTGCCGGAAGGTGATGAGGCCTCTGTCAGAATGCAATTAGCGACAGCGGGTTATCCTAAAAATGGTTTGAGTTATTACGTTATTAAGGATAACAGCAGCATGCTTTCCACTGATTATGAAAGAAAGCAATATGAAAATATGCAGTTGCAGGAGCGAATTGGAGCGAGTATAAAAACGTTGGAGGGTGTCAAAGACGCCGTTGTCACGATTGCGGTTCCAACTGAAAGTGTCTTTTATCTAAAGGATGATCAAAGTACCACGGCTTCTGTAATTGTTACGATGAATACCGGCTCCACATTATCTGAAAGTCAGGTTTTAGGAATTCAAAATTTGGTAGCGAAATCGGTATCCGGGCTTTCTAAGGATAACATCGCCTTAACGGATGGCGAAGGCAATGATTTGATCGATAGTGCTTCATCTCTGATGGGTGGTACTTCGAAAATTAAATTGACCAATGAGATTGAAAATAATATTAAGCAAAAAGTGAACAATGTTTTGGCTGGCCCTTACGATCCGTCGAAATATAAAATTTCGGTAACCGCAACTCTCAACACTGATACTTCAAAAAAAGAAACGACTGCTTATAGTCCTTCAGCAAACGGAAATAATACCGGCGTTACCAATCAGGAATCTTCCAGTCTGGATATTACCGGCGGTACCTCGACAACTGGGGGGGTTGCCGGGACAACTGGCAATACTGATGTCACAACTTATGCCAATAATGCGACCGCCAGCGGTGGTGCGGTTACTGGAATTACACAAGATAAAACGTACTCGGTGAGCCAGGAAGTAACCCAAACTGAAAAGACAGATCCAACCATTGAGACAGTTTCGATCGGGATTGCGCTTGATGGTAATGCTTTAAATGCCACAGAACAGGCGAATCTTGTCCAATTAATATCATCTGCTTCTGGGGTGGCACCGGCAAATATCACCATTCGGAGTTTCGCATTTGCGGCTCAAGCGGATAACGTTCAAACTCAAACAGGGAGTTTTCTGACCACGGACCGGTTGCTTATTTTCGGAGCCATTGCCGGCGGCGTGCTGTTATTGCTTTTAATTCTGCTGTTTGTTGCGACTCGGGGTAGAAAGAAAAAGAAAGCCAAAGGTAAAGGTTTTGAAGCGTCTTTTGGTCCCGGTGAGGATGCTGCTACAGACGAATTGTTTGGTGCATTGGCAGCTGACGGACTTCCTCCAATTGAGACGATTCAGCCGTTGAAGGATGACAAAAAAGAAAAAGTCAAAGATTTTGCCCAAACGAATCCGGAAATTGCAGCGCAGCTGTTTAAATCATGGTTAAAAAATGAGGAATAAAAAAGTGCTAAACAAAGGATGTCGATGAATATGGATGAAGGCTTAAAACCGCGGCAAAAAGCAGCCCAAGTAGTCATTGCCCTTGGGGAAGACATAGCTTCCAGTATATATAAACATTTAACTGAAGATGAAATTGAAATATTAACCTATGAGATTACCCGACAGGGTAGTATTCCTCCGGATGTCGCAGATCAGGTAATAGATGAATTTTACGGCCTTTGTGTGGCCCAAAAGGTATATGTTGAGGGTGGCGTCACCTACGCCAGAAATGTCCTTGAAAAGGCTTTCGGAGTCCAGCAGGGGGGGGCCCTTTTAGAGCGGGTCACCAAAACCTTGCGGACCAAGGCCTTTGAATTTATTCGAAAAGCCGATTACAAGAATCTGATGAATATGATCGTCAGTGAACATCCTCAGACGATTGCTTTAATTTTGTCTTATGCAAGAGCCGATCAGGCATCGGCGATTATTGCGGAATTGCCGAAAAGCTTTCGTGTGGATGTGGTGGAGCGGATTGCCAGAATGGATCGAACTTCACCGGAAATCATCAGACAGGTGGAAACCATCCTGGAGCGGAAATTTGAATCCGTGGTATCCTTTGATCTGCTTGAAGTTGGTGGTATTAATTATATTGCTGAAATTATGAATAACATTGATCGGGGCACTGAAAAATATATCTTTGATGAACTTAGTAAAAATGATGCGAAACTTTCTGAAGAAATTAGAAAACGAATGTTTGTATTTGAAGATATCGTTATTCTGGATCCGATGTCAATTCAGCGATTCCTCCAGGAAATCGATACAAAAGAAATGTCGATTGCTCTTAAAGGCGCGAATAAAGGCGTTTCCGATATTATTTTTGAAAACATGTCCCAACGTATGGGCGATACCGTTAAGAGTGAAATGGAATACCTGCATAATGTCAGAGTACGTGATGTTGAAGAAGCTCAGCAGAAGATTGTATCAGTAATCAGACGACTGGAAGAAGAAGGCGAAATTGTTACTTCCAAGGGCGGAAAGGACGAAATCATTGTCTAGTATTGTTAAGGCTAAATGGGTTACACAGGAAAATATTACTTTAAAAACACCCTCGCAAAACAGTTTTGAAGAGAAAAACAATATTCGGCAGCAAACCAATCAAACTCAGGAGCTTAATCAGAATGAAGCGGAGTTTGAACAAAATGCCGAAGCTTTGCAGGCCGCAAATGAGCTTATGAAAAATGCCATAAAAAGCAGCCAGGAGATTAAACAAAAATCTCAGGAGCAGGGGTACAGTGAGGGCTATGCGGCCGGTTATGAGGCCGGTCATTTACAGGGTATCCGGGAAGGGCAGCAGGAAGGACTGCTGTCGGCAACAGCGGTGACGGAGGTGGGACTCCAGGAAATCCGGGAAGTTGTTGACTGCCTGAATCTGGAGCGACAGACAGCCCTTGAAAATCAGGAAGAAGATTTGTTGGCAATTGCTTTTGAAATTTCAAAAAAAATTATGAGACAACAGGTTCAGGAAGACGAAGCGGTTTTTCTGAAGATTTTTGATGAAGTGATTCACGGCGATGAAGAAAATCTGAAAATTTATTTATCAGAAAACCAAAAGACTCTGGATTTTCATATAAACCGGGAAATTGCTGAAAAGATCAAGAAATTAGCCAATAAAACAAAGGTCATTATGTTAAAAGATGATGATAAAATAATGGTGGAAACCGATGATGCCGTGATTGATATGAGTTTGCCGGTACAGTTGGAGCAACTGGATAAAGCGATTGAACAAAGTTTTTAACTGGGAGGCTTTAAATGGATAGGTCAAGGATTTGCAAAGCAATTCACAGAGCTGAAACGTATCATTATTTTGGAAAAATCGAAAAAGTTGTCGGAATGATGATCGAATCCGTCGGACCGGAATGCAGCATTGGCGATTTGTGCAAAATATTCGATTCGAAAGCAGAGAATTTTATTTTGGCGGAAGTGGTTGGCTTTCGCGGAAATAAGGTTTTGTTGATGCCCTATGAAGAGGCGGAAGGGATTAGTTTTGGCAATATTGTCGAACCCACCGGGTCGTCGCTTAAGATCGGTGTGTCTGAGAATATGATTGGCAGAGTTGTCAATGCTTTAGGGGAACCCATTGATGGAGAAGGACCGATTGAAAATTGTGTTCCTTATGATATTCAAAGTACGGGTTCCAATCCTCTTTCAAGACCGCCAATTGAAGAAATCCTGGAATTCGGAGTGAAGGCCATTGATGGTTTGCTGACCATTGGAAAAGGCCAGAGAATGGGAATCTTTGCCGGAAGCGGGGTTGGCAAAAGCACGCTGATGGGCATGATTGCCAGAAATGTCAAAACCCAGGTCAATGTCATTGCTTTGGTGGGCGAAAGAGGCCGGGAAGTTCGCCAGTTTCTGGAAAACGACCTCGGCAAAGAGGGCTTGGAAAGATCGGTACTGGTGGTCGCCACCTCGGATCAGCCGCCGATGCAGCGGATGAAATGTGCTTTAACCGCCACCACCATTGCGGAATATTTTAAAGATCAGGGCAATGATGTGCTGTTGATGATGGACTCGTTAACCCGATTCGCCATGGCGCAGCGGGAAATCGGGTTAGCGACCGGGGAGCCTCCGGTTGCCAGAGGCTATACACCCTCAATTTATGCCATGATGCCAAAGCTTCTTGAACGCAGCGGGAATTTTGAAACCGGCTCAATTACCGGTATTTATACGGTTTTGGTTGAAGGTGATGATATGAATGAGCCGGTAGCCGATACGGTGCGCGGGATCATTGACGGACATATCGTGTTATCCCGAAAAATTGCGGCCCGAAATCATTACCCCGCTATTGATGTTTTAAGCAGTGTCAGCAGACTGATGTCCAATATTGCGGATAAGGATCAATTGGAAGCGGCCTCTAAAATGCGAAATATGATGTCAACTTATGATACCAATTACGATCTGGTCAGTATCGGTGCTTATAAGAGCGGCAGTAATCCGGCGCTTGATGTTGCCATCAAAAAGATTGATGGGATCAATGGCTTTTTACAGCAACGCGTTAACGAAAAGTGCAGGTTCGAGGAAAGTAATGAATTAATGAAGAAGGCTGTCTTATGAAAAAGTTTCAATTTCAGCTGGGAAAGCTCCTTTCCTATAAGGATCAGAATTTAGAGAATGAAATGATGATAATGGGAGGGCTCACCAGACAGTTAAGTGATGAAATGGATAAAATGCTGGATCTGGAAGACCAGCAGGAAAAATGCCGGTTGAACTATGAACGGGATATGGCGGCGTCCATTACGCCGACGGCTTGCCAGGTATACATTCACTATATGTCTTTTTTAACAGAACAGATTAAAGTTGTGGTAAAAAGGATCGACGAAATCACTGAAAAAATCGATATTCAAATTGAAGTGGTTAAAAATTTAAAATTGGAAACACGTTCTTTGGAAATTGTCAAAGAAAATAAATATGATGAATATAAAAAAGAATTGATTAAAGACTCTGAAAAAGAGATTGAGGAATTTGTTTCGAATAGCAACATTGCTAAGAATCATGTTTAAATACTGGTAACTGAAATAGTTAATTGCGAAAAATTATAAATGAGGTGTTTAGATGAGTTATGATACAATTATTATCGGGGCTGGTCCGGCTGGTTTGGCTGCAGGGCTCTATGCCGCACGTGGCGCACTTAAAGTATTGATTATTGAAAAAGGCGGCATCGGCGGACAGATTGCCACAAGCTGGGACATCGAGAATTATCCGGGATCGCCGCCAAACAGTACCGGGCCAAGTCTGACCGAACGGATGCGTGAACAATGCGAGGAATTTGGAGTGGAATTTTCCACGCGAACTTATCAGTCCTTCAGCATAACGCTAAATGGTTTTGCGATTGAAACGGATTCAGGAAGTCTGGAAA
The DNA here is from genome assembly GCF_008086595.1 of Acetobacterium paludosum. GTDB lineage: Bacteria > Bacillota > Clostridia > Eubacteriales > Eubacteriaceae > Acetobacterium > Acetobacterium paludosum. The sequence goes on from NZ_RXYA01000012.1 coordinate 37,372, forward strand.
CGCAAACCCTGATTGTGGCGACCGGGGCAGAACCAAAAATGATTGGCTGCAAAGGCGAAAGAGAATTAAGAGGAATGGGTGTATCCTACTGTGCTACCTGTGATGCAAATTTTTTCAAAGGCTTAAAAGTCGCGGTCCTTGGCGGTGGTGATACAGCCTTGGAAGAATCATTATACTTGACAAAATATGCCAAAGAAGTTGTGATTATTCATCGCCGCGACGAGCTTAGAGGGGCGAAGATTTTGCAGCAGCGAATTAAAGACAATGAAAAAATCAGCCTCATTCTCGATTCAGTCGTTGAGGAGATTAAGGGAAATGGTTTAGTTGAAGGCATCGTTGTTAAAAATGTCAAGACTGGGGAAACATCAGTAGTACCAGTCGACGGCGTATTTGTCTTTGTTGGTCAAAAACCAAATATGGAACCATTTGTGGGTTCTCTCGAACGGGATGCCAGGGATTATTTGATAACGGATGAAGACATGCGTACGAATATTTCGGGGATTTTTGCAGCCGGGGACGTGCGTAGAAAATCGCTGCGACAAGTGGTGACAGCGACAGCCGATGGGGCGATCGCTGCTGTTAATGTAATTAAATTTATTGAAGAACTTAAGTAGATCATGGTATGATGAAGACTGGAGAGCATCCAGTCTTATTTTTTTATTGAAAAATTCGGTAAAGAGCGTTTATATCTTTTAATTAAGTGTAAATATAAGATGTGATGATGCCACAGTTCGTTGTGTTTTGTAAAGATTAATCAGTAATGGTGAATAGCAAAAAAATCAGGCGGTAAAAATGATGAATTTAAAATTTGATTTAAATATAAATCAAACCCAAAAATTAATTTTGACTCAGGAAATGAGGCAGTCCATTGAAATTCTTCAATTAACGGCAATCGAATTAAACAGCCTCATTGAAAAGGAAATTATGGAAAATCCGGTTATAGAATTTAATGAGAATGCTATAAAAGAAGTAGTTCCGATAAATGAAGAACCGGTTAAAGAAGAAGTCCGGCCGGAAGAAGTTCCGTCAAAAGAAGATGTTCGATGGGATGAGTATTTCCAGAGTATGGAAAGTTCTGAATATCGCGGACAGACACAAAGCAACCCTGATACAGAAGAAGAGTACGGTTTTGAAAAATACTCGTCGCAGGTGCAAACACTCAATGAATATCTGCATTTCCAATTTAGCTTGGTGGCCCAAACACTCAGTGATAAGGAAAAATTTGTTGGAGAATATCTAATCGACTGTATCGATGATAACGGTTATCTGATTATTGCTGATAATTATATCCGAGCGATTCTTGAAGTGGATGAAGAGATGATTGGCAAATTGGTGGAAATCATTCAAGGATTTGATCCGGTTGGGGTTGGCGCCCGGGACGTTGAAGAATGTCTGCTCATTCAGTTGCATCAGATGGGATATGAAGATGACGAAGTCTATCTCGATATTATCAAGAACTATCTCGCCGAGTTTGCCGATAATCAATTTAAGCGCATTGCTCAGGCAACCGGCCTTTTGGTTGAAGAAGTTTATGAATTTAAGGAAATCATCAAAACCCTGGAACCCAAACCGGGTCGGAAGTTTTCGTGCTCTGAAGGGGTTTCCTATGTTATCCCGGATGGGAGCATTGAAATAGTTGAAGGGGAACTGGTGGTCAAGATCAATGATGTTTGCGCGCCGCGGCTAAAAATAAATGGTTACTACAAAAGTTTACTGAAAACTTCTAAAAAAAATGATGAAACACGTGTGTACATTGAAAAAAAATTGGACAGCGCCGCTTTTCTTATTAGGAGCATCGAACAACGCCGGGACACGATAAAAAAAGTGATTCAGGCGATTGCGGAGTATCAATGTGATTTCTTTTTTGAAGGCGTTGAAAATTTGCGGCCGCTGACACTCAAAACAATTGCCGAGCTGGTTGATGTGCACGAATCCACGGTGAGCCGTGCCATTCACGGGAAGTATATCCAAACTCCGAAGGGCACCTTTGCTTTAAAGTTCTTTTTTAAACGGGGCTTCACCCAGGGTGAGGAGGATCGTTCATCCGATGTTATCAAACGTTTTATTAAAGAAATGATTGAGGCGGAAGACAAGAAGAAGCCATTGAGCGATCAAAAGATTTCGGAAATACTGAAAGCGCAGAATCTGGATGTCGCCAGACGAACGGTCGCTAAATATCGGGAAGCCTTGATGATTCAGCCATCATCAAAACGAAAAGAATACCGATGATAAAAATATCGAATATTCGGATTGGACATTTTCAGTGATCTATTTTTAACTTGTCATTCTTTCTAAGATAAGGTATAATCAATTTGTCCCAGTGGGACAAAAGCGAGTATGCATATCTGAAGGAAAGGTGATGCTGTGACAAACCAATTAAAAATCAGCAAGGAAGTTATCGAGCTCCAGGAGCTTGTTGCGCCGGAGGTTAATCGCCTCATTGAAATGCGTTACAATATTTTGTCAACGATCAGCAGTGAGCAACCTATTGGTCGGCGAAATCTTGCCTTTGTTTTGGATATGAGTGAACGGCAAGTGCGAAACGAAATCGACTTTTTTCAAAAACAAAAGCTGGTCTCAGTTGAGCGACAAGGCGTGGTCATTACCAAAGCGGGAGAAGAAGCACTGCTCAAGCTCAAGAGTCTGCTTTACGCCTATAATGGCCTGGAACAATTAGAAAAAGAACTCATGGATAAGCTCAATTTAAAACGAGTGATCATTTGTCCCGGAGATATGGATATGAATTATGAAGTGCTGCGATTTATGGGGCGTTCAGGTGCAAAATACGTATTATCCGTCATGAAATATAAAGATACCCTGGCGCTTACCGGCGGAAGCTGTACGGCCGCAGTCGCCGATGAAATGCGGGAAGCTTTTTATCCGGATGTCTATGTTATTCCCGCTCGGGGCGGAATTGGCAAAAGCCATTCGACTCAGGCGAATAATGTCGTGGCTGAAATGGGATTAAAATTACATTCAAATTATGAACTGTTGCATTTGCCGGACAATATTGATCAGCGCTTGCTGGATGCCCTAAAAGATTATCCGGAAATAAAAAGAGTTTTCGATAAGATGGAAGAAATCGATATTTTTATTTTTGGATTGGGTCGTGCGGATGTGTTGGCGGATTGGCGCAACATAAACGCGGCTGACAAACAAAAACTATTGGAAAAAGGCGCCGTTGCCGAGGCTTTTGGCCATTATTTTAATATCAATGGGGAAGTTGTTTCACCTTCCAGTACCATTGGTGTGGGCATCGAAAATTTCAAAAGAATACCGAATGTCATCGCGGTGGCTGGCGGCGTTAACAAAGCAGAGGCAATTATTGCAGTCAGCCGTATTCGTGACAATATTGTCCTGATCACGGATGAAAGTGCCGCAAGAGAAATTCTTGAAAAATTATCAACCACGTCAGATGCAAAATGAATCGTATTCTGACTGAGTAATAGATTAATCAAATAAATCAATATTTTAAGGAGGCAGATAATATGTCTGTAAAAGTAGCAATTAATGGTTTTGGAAGAATTGGTCGTTTAGCGTTTAGAAAAATGGCGGATAATCCTGCGTTTGATATCGTTGCGATCAACGATTTAACAGATGCAAAAACATTAGCATACCTATTGAAATATGATAGTGCTCAGGGGAAATTCAAAGAAGATGCCATTGACGTAAAAGGCGATACGATTGTTGTTGATGGAAAAGTGATCAAGATTTTTGCAGAAAGAGATCCTGAAAATCTTCCTTGGGGTAAAATCGGAGTGGACGTTGTTATCGAATCAACCGGATTTTTTACAACTAAAGATGGTGCCGAAAAACACATCAAAGCTGGCGCTAAAAAAGTTATTATCTCGGCGCCTGCCAAAGGTGATGTAAAAATGATCGTTTTCAATGTTAATGACAATGTGCTTGACGGTACAGAAACAGTTATCAGCGGTGCTTCCTGCACAACAAACTGCTTGGCTCCCGTCGCTAAAGTATTAAATGATAATTTTGGGCTTGTCAGTGGTTTAATGACAACCGTTCATGCCTATACCAATGATCAGTCAACGCTTGATGGTCCTCATAAAGATCTAAGAAGAGGCCGTGCTGCGGCTCAGAATATTGTTCCAACCTCAACCGGCGCTGCCGCTGCAGTTGGAAAAGTTTTGCCGGCTTTAAACGGAAAACTGGACGGCTTTGCACTGCGGGTACCGGTTATTACCGGTTCTCTGGTTGATTTAACCTGTGTTCTTGAAAAAGAAGTAACGGTTGAAGAAATCAATGCGGCCATAAAAGCCGCTGCAAATGAAACGTTAGGCTACAACGAAGAACAAATTGTATCGACGGATATTATCGGTATGTCTTATGGATCATTATTCGATGCAACGTTAACAAGAGTAATGAATGTTGAAGGCGGAAAACAACAGGTTAAAATCATTTCCTGGTATGATAATGAAATGTCTTATACAGCCCAATTAGTACGGTTGGCTAGTTTCGTAGCAACGCAAGTTTAAGACAACCTAAAAATTAACATAAAACACAAAAACTTTTCAGTTCCTCATAATATGGGGGACTGAAATTCTTTATAAACAAATGTTTAAGCGAAAGGATAAAAATATGAGTAAGAAAACAGTAGCAGATATCGAATTAAAAGGAAAAAAAGTTTTAATGCGAGCTGATTTTAATGTTCCGTTGGATGAAAATGGAAAGATTACGGATGAAACCCGAATTGTCGCCGCTTTGCCAACCATCTCTTATATTTTGGACCACGGGGCCGCCCTTATTTTAATGTCACATTTGGGACGTCCGAATAACAAGCCTGATCCCCAATACTCATTGGCTCCGGTAGCAGCAAAATTATCAGAATTATTGAAAAAGAAAGTGATCTTTAATGATGATCCCGTTGTGACCGGATCGATAACCGTTGCCGCCGCCTCAACCCTGAAACCCGGGGACGTTCTTTTGCTCCAAAACACTCGTTTCCGGCCGGAAGAAACGAAAAACGATCTGGGATTTGCAAGAGAATTAGCAGATTTAGGCGATATCTTTGTAAACGACGCATTCGGAACTGCTCATCGGGCCCATGCTTCAACCGTCGGGATTGCGGAAATTCTTCCCGGAGTATCCGGTTTCCTGATTCAGAAAGAATTGGATTTTATGGGAAAAGCCCTGGAAGCGCCAGCCCGACCTTTTGTTGCTATTTTAGGAGGCTCTAAGGTTTCGGATAAAATTGGCGTAATCAATAACCTGTTGGAGAAGGTGGATACACTCATCATCGGTGGCGGGATGGCTTATACTTTCTTGAAAGCCCAAGGTTATGGTGTTGGAAAATCGCTGCTTGAAGAAGATAAAATCGATTTAGCGAAAGAATTGATGGCAAAAGCCAAGTCAAAAGGCGTGCAGTTACTGTTGCCGGTTGATGTGGTTGCCGCTGAGACGTTTGCCGCTGATTCACCGCATAAAATTGTGGATGTGACGACGATTCCTCCGGAGTCGATGGGCCTTGACATCGGTCCGGTTACCTCAGCAACGTTTATAAAAGCGATTCTTGCGGCCAAAACAGTGATTTGGAATGGCCCAATGGGGGTATTTGAAATGCCGGCATTTGCCAAAGGCACAGAAGCGGTTGCTAAGGCGATGTCAGAATCTGATGCGGTTACAATCATCGGGGGCGGAGACTCGGCCGCGGCGGTTAAAATATTAGGATACGAAGACGGGATGAGTCATATCTCTACTGGTGGCGGTGCTTCTTTGGAATTCCTTGAAGGAAAAAAATTACCAGGGATTGAAATATTACAAGATAAATAAGGAGAGAAAAATGCGAAAACCAATTATTGCGGGAAACTGGAAAATGAATAATGACATTTCTGAAACCGAAACCTTAATTAATATGTTATTGCCCTTAGTAGCTGGCGCTGCGGCTGAAGTCGTCTTTTGTCCAACTTATTTAGGACTTCAAAAGGCTGTTGAAATGACAAAAGACTCAAATGTGGGGATTGGGGCGCAGAATATGCATTTTGAAAAAAATGGCGCGTTTACCGGAGAAATTTCAGGAGAAATGCTAACGGCCATTGGGGTAAAATATGCCATTATCGGTCATTCTGAAAGACGGCAAACTTTCAATGAAACGGACGAAGCCGTCAATAAAAAAGCCATTAAAGCGCTGTCCCTGGGAATCATCCCGATCGTATGCTGTGGGGAAACCTTAGCAGAACGGGAAAGCGGTAAAGCCAAAGCAAAAGTGGTCGGCCAAATAGAAGCAGGCTTGAAAAATATTGATGACATCAGCAAAGTTGTGGTTGCTTATGAACCGATCTGGGCCATTGGAACTGGTAAAACGGCAAGTAAAGAAGAAGCCAATGAAGCCTGTGGCTGGGTCAGAGAAACGATTGCTAAAATGTATGGCCAGGATGCTGCTGACAAAGTTCGGATTCAATACGGGGGAAGTGTTAATCCCGGGAATGTTAAGGAATTGATGGCCATGGATAATATCGACGGCGCTTTGGTAGGCGGAGCATCTTTAAAACCTACTTTTTCTGAAATTGTGAAATTCTAATAACGATCAGCGCAGAATTCAATTGAAAAGAGAGACGAAATGGAAAAAAAATTAACGGCCCTCATTATTCTTGATGGCTACGGCTGTACGGAGTGCCTGAAGGGGAATGCGGTTGAAGAAGCGAAAACCCCATTTCTTAAAGCATTATACGAAGAAAACCCCCATACACTGATTACGGCAAGCGGCCTTGGGGTAGGACTCCCCGAGGGACAAATGGGAAATTCCGAGGTGGGCCATTTAAACCTGGGTGCTGGAAGAGTCGTCTATCAGGAGTTAACACGAATTACTAAATCCATTGAAGATGGTGATTTTTTTGAAAATGAAGCATTCCTTTCGGGAATCCGCTCGGCAAAGGAAAAGGGTGGTGCCCTTCACATCATGGGTTTATTATCTGACGGAGGCGTTCACAGTCATGAGCGTCATCTGTATGCGTTGCTTGAGTTGGCGAAGCAGCAGGGAATTGATCGGGTTTACGTACACTGTCTGATGGATGGCCGGGATACAGCTCCGGACAGCGGAATCAAGCATATCAAAGCTTTGGAAGAAAAGATGTCAGAAATAGGGATCGGGAAAATTGCAACCATTATTGGACGATATTATGCAATGGATCGGGATAATCGCTGGGATCGTGTTGAAAAAGCTTATGATGCGATGGCTATTGGTGAAGGCGAACATGCCAAATCTGCTTTGCAGGTGATGGCAGAAACCTATTCAAAGAGCATCACCGATGAGTTCGTTTTGCCAACAATTATCGACACTGAGGAAGATAAGCGCATCAAAACAAACGACACCATTATCTTTTTCAATTTCAGACCGGATCGCGCCAGGGAAATAACCAGGGCTTTCATTGATCCGGATTTTAATGAGTTTACTAGAAAAAACGGCTTTTTTGCAGTCAACTTTGTTTCAATGACGCAATATGACCAGTCTTTTAAAAATGTTTCGATTGCTTTTAAGCCAGAAACCATTGAAAATACGTTAGGGGCATATCTCAGTCATTTAGGCATTCCGCAATTAAGAATCGCCGAAACTGAAAAATATGCCCATGTGACTTATTTTTTTAATGGCGGACTGGAAAAGCAGTATCCTTTGGAAGACCGTTTATTGGTACCCTCACCGCATGTGGCGACCTATGATTTGAAACCGGAAATGAGTGCTTTTGAAGTGGCAGAAAAAGCGGTGGAAGCGATTGAAAGCGAAAAATATCAGCTGATGGTGCTTAATTTTGCAAACGCCGATATGGTTGGTCACACTGGTATTTTTGAAGCAGCGGAAAAAGCCGTCGAGGTAGTTGATACCTGCTCACAGAAAGTCGTGCAGGCTATTTTGAAAAAAGGCGGAACGGTTTTGTTAACCGCGGATCATGGAAATGCTGAAAAAATGATTGATTATGAAACCAATCAGCCTTTTACCGCTCATACCTCCAATCAGGTAAAATGTATTCTTGTTGGAGCTGGCAAGGTCACATTAAGAAATGATGGAAAGCTGGCTGATGTTGCGCCAACGCTGCTGGATCTGATGGAACTTCCAAAACCACAAGAAATGACTGGAGAAACCCTGATTCAACGATAGTACTTTGGTGAAAATATAAAGTTGAGTAAAGGTTAAGTGCAAAAGTAAGTCAGGGAGGCACTCGTAAATCGTTGTTTGCTGCATGATCGTACAGGCTATCGCCTGTTCGCCATGATGCAAACAACTGATGTTACAAGTGCCTCCCTGACGATAAGCAAATCATCAGTTCATATAAATACTATTTGATAAGTAGCATTTTTTATGATATTATAGTTTGTACGATTAGTTACGGAGGTGATACCAATGAAAACAGCTTTACTGATTATATTAATTATTTCTAGTTTAGTTCTTGTTGCGGCGATACTTTTATCCCCAGGAAAGGCAGCAGGGATGTCCGGAGCCATTGCCGGTGGCGCTGAATCCTTATTTGGAAAGAAAAAAGCAAAAGGGTTTGAAGGCTTCTTAGAAAAAACTACCAAAGTATCAGGTATTTTATTTATGTTGTCGGCATTCGTTTATTCAATCATATAATCGATCGATCTAACCAAAAAAGTCTGAATTACAGATTATCTGTAATCAGGCTTTTTTTTGCGTAAAAATAAGACTACCAGAAACTCGCAAAAGGTGTTTCCGGTGATTAAGAAGATTATTCGATGTTCGTTTGGGTATGTAATAAATAATAGGATTCTTAAAAGTATCTGATAATAGACATAAAATGCAATGTAAATTATGTAATATGCTTGACATAACAAAACATATGTATTATCATTTATATAAAAGGAGTGAGAATATGAAAAAAAGCGTCTATAGCCTGATGCTATTTGATGAAATTGTTGAAAAGATAGATCAAATAGCCTATACCAAGAATACCAACCGCTCCCAACTAATCAATGATATGTTAGCTGAAAGAATTGGAATGGTAACTCCTGAGCAGAAAATACAGAAAATACTTGAACAATTGGATGAAAATTTTAGTGATACCCTATCTGTTAGTCAAATAAATAAGAATTCGAGTATTCAGTTTGGCAAGAGTTTAAAATATAAATATCGTCCGAAAGTGCGGTATAGTTATGAATTTATCAGTAGTGAGCAGGGAAAATATGCGGTATTGAAAATTAGTTCCCGTACAAAATCTGAAAATTTGAATGATCATTTTGATGAGTTCTTTAAGCTTATTATGAATATCGAAAAAGAGAAAGATGAGAATTATATCGATTTATTAGAGCATCAAACAAATCATAAATTTGTGAGAGAATTTAAAGTTGACGGAGAGCTGTCTCAAGATATTGAAACAGTTACAGATAATTTGACCCGATATTTAAAAATGATTGATCGGGCCATGAATACCTACTTTTCAAACATCGATGAAGTTGATAATAATGATATAAACTTTTTGTTAGAAGAAATTTACGGATATTATTACAAGAAATAAGAAATAAGAAATAAGAAATAAGAGGAAAAAATTATGGATATGAATTTATTTACACAAAAATCGCTAGAAGCAATTAAAACAGCTGAATTAATCGCCGGGGAAAACAACCATATGGAAATTCAGCCGGAACATCTGTTGATGAGCCTTATTACTCAGGAAGACGGAGTTGTCGGCCGGATATTTGACCGTCTGGGAAAAAATCCGCATACGATCTCGGAAGAAGTGCGAAGTGAAATTGCTAAAATACCAAGCGTAACCGGTCCCGGTCGTGAACAGGGGAAAATATATATCAGCAATGATACGGAAAAAGTTTTAAATGAGTCTTATAAAGAGGCGAAAAAATTAGATGACCAGTACATTTCGGTGGAGTGCATATTGCTTGCTCTTTATAGCCTGGGAAAAAAATCTAAGATTGTCGAGATTCTCGAACATCATGGTATTACCAAATCGGACGTGGAAAAAGTGCTGAAGGAAGTTCGTGGCGGACAACGGGTGGTAAATGATCACCCGGAAGTAACCTATGAAGCTCTGAACCAATACGGTCACGATTTAGTACAGGATGCCAAAGATAACAAACTTGACCCGGTTATTGGCCGTGATTCAGAAATTCGCCATGCTATTCGAATTTTAAGCCGAAAAACAAAAAATAATCCGGTCCTTATTGGTGAACCGGGGGTTGGGAAAACAGCGATTGTGGAAGGTCTTGCCATTCGAATTGTGGCCGGTGATGTTCCTGAAGGGCTGAAGAATAAGCGTCTGATTGCCCTGGATTTAGGAGCTTTGGTTGCCGGCGCAAAATATCGCGGTGAATTTGAAGAACGACTAAAAGCGGTGTTAAAAGAAGTAGTGGACAGCAATGGCGAGATCATCCTGTTTATTGATGAACTGCATAACATCGTCGGAGCTGGAAAAACCGAAGGCGCAATGGATGCCGGAAATATGCTGAAACCAATGTTGGCAAGAGGCGAGCTTCATTGTATCGGGGCAACGACCTTGGATGAATATCGACAGTATATTGAAAAAGATCCGGCATTGGAAAGACGTTTCCAACCAGTATTGGTGGATGAACCAACCGTTGAAGATACGATTTCAATTCTTCGTGGACTGAAAGACACCTATGAACGGTATCATGGGGTCCAGATTCTTGATACGGCGTTGGTGGCTGCGGCTACATTATCGGACCGATATATCTCGGATCGTTTTTTGCCGGATAAAGCCATTGACTTAATTGACGAAGCCTGTGCGAAAATTCGAACCGAAATGGATTCCATGCCGGAAGAAATGGATGAAGTGCGTCGTAAGATGATGCAGTTGGAAATTGAAGAGGTGGCCCTAAAAAAAGAAAAAGATACATTAAGCAAAGAACGATTGGGGCGACTTCAAAAAGAGTTGGCAGAGTATAAAGAACGTTTCAATGCCATGAGTATGCAATGGGATAATGAGAAAAAGTCAGCGGATACCCTAAAATCCCTTCAGGAAGAATTGAATCAACTGAGTTATGAACGGGAAAAAGCTATCCGAGAAGGGGATTACCGAAAAGCCTCGGAGTTGGAATACGGTCTGATTCCTGAAAAAACGGCGAAAATTGAGGAAATTAAAAAGAAAGCTCAGGAAAAAGGCGAAGGGGACAGTTTAAAACGTGAAAAAGTGACAGAAGAAGAGATTGCTGAAATTATCTCGGACTGGACCAATATACCGCTGAGCAAACTGGTTTCCGGTGAACGTGAAAAGCTGCTGGGATTGGAAGAGACGCTTAAACAACGTGTCATTGGACAGGAAGAACCAATACAAAAAGTTGTTGATGCAATTATTCGTTCCAGAGCCGGCATCAAGAATCCCAACAGTCCAATCGGTTCATTCCTGTTCCTGGGACCGACCGGGGTTGGTAAAACAGAACTTGCGAAGGCGGTGGCAGCGACATTATTTGACTCTGAAGAGAATATGATCCGGATTGACATGAGTGAATACATGGAAAAATTCTCCGTGTCACGTTTAATCGGAGCGCCTCCGGGATACGTTGGCTATGAAGAAGGCGGTCAGCTGACGGAAGCGGTCAGGCGTAAACCATATTGCGTCATCCTGCTGGATGAAATTGAAAAAGCGCATAAAGATGTCTTCAATATTCTGCTGCAGATTTTAGATGATGGTCGAATTACGGATTCCCGGGGAAGAACCGTCGATTTCAAAAACACCATTATTATTATGACATCCAATATTGGCTCAGAGTATTTGCTGGAAGGAATCAATGCCTTTGGAGAAATTACTGAAAAAACGGAAACCGCCGTAATGGAACTCTTGAAAAGCTATTTCCGACCGGAGTTTCTAAACCGTATTGATGAAATTGTTTTATACAAACCATTAAACAAGGAAGCCATCGGTAAGATTGTCGAGCTGATGTTAAAAGATTTGCAGAAACGATTGGATGAGCGACGAATTACGATTTCTTTGACCCCCAAAGCCATCGAAACCATTATCGATATGGGCTATGACCCGGCATATGGAGCAAGACCATTAAAACGTTACCTGCAGAAATATATCGAAACCATGATTGGAAAAGAAATTATCCGCGGGAACGTTCACGAGGGACAGGCGTTAACCATTGACGTTAATGCGAACGGCGATTTTATTATGGCATAAGGTAGATGAGTCGATTATCAAACCTGACCGGTTTTAAATAAAGTAGGGGCGATCCATGATCGTCCGCAAACATTAGTATGAAGGATTAATTTGTAGGGGCGATCCATGATCGCCCTGGCAAGTTTAATTAACAAAGCTGGGTGCTTTTTATTTTCACAGTTTAACAAAATATTACTAATCGAATTGAAAACGTTAAATCTGATTGAAAATAATATCACTACTAAGCTGTTTTTTTTAGATGATAACGAATTCATTGGTCAATATCTTTGATATAATTACAAAAGAATCAAATATATTTTCGGAGGTAGGAAAAATGCAAAAAATCATTATGTCTCCTAGCCGTTATGTTCAAGGTGCTGGAGAAGTTGGTAAATTACCTGAACATGTTGGAAAATTTGGTACATCTGCACTCGTTCTTATGAGTGGAACGATGATGCGTACGAAAGCCGACGAGTTGAAAGCAAACTTTGAAGCTGCGGGGATTAAATTTACCCCTGAAAAATTTAACGGAGAATGCTCAAAAGTTGAAATTGCCCGTCTTCAAAAAATCGTCAAAGAAAAAGGCTGTGATGTTGTTGTTGGGGTTGGTGGTGGAAAAACTCTGGATACTGCAAAATCTGTTGCATTTTATGAAAAATTACCAGTCGTTATTGCGCCATCCATCGCTTCTACGGATGCACCCTGTTCGGCACTGGCTGTTGTTTATACCGAAGACGGAGTTTTTGATGAATATTTAGTACTGCCTAAAAATCCTGAGTTGGTAATCATGGATACGGATATTATAAAAGAAGCACCGGCACGACTTTTCGTAGCTGGCATGGGGGATGCGTTGGCAACCTATTTTGAAGCTCAGGCGACTGTTGATTCCAATGGAACGACGATGTCCGGTGCTCATCCTACAAAATCAGCCCTGGCATTGGCAAAATTATGCTATGATATTTTAATTGAAGACGGATTAAAAGCCAAATTGGCAATTGAAACAAAGTCCTGTACACCGGCGGTAGAAAATGTCATTGAAGCAAACACCTACCTTAGTGGAGTTGGCTTTGAAAGTGGCGGATTAGCCGCCGCCCATGCCATACACAATGGCTTAACGGTACTGACAGAATGTCATCATATGTATCACGGCGAAAAAGTGGCATTTGGTCTGATGGTTCAATTAATCATGGAAGATAAGCCGATGGATGATATTGAAGAAGTTATTGATTTCTGTCTTTCTGTTGGGCTGCCGATCACTCTTGGAGAATTGGGATGTTCAGAACCGACACCAGAGAAGATCATGGCTGTTGCCGTTTCTGCTTCTGATCCCGGCGAAACGATCCATAATGAGCCTTTTGATGTGGATGCAGATGTTGTTTATGCAGCTATTATGGCGGCCGATGCTCTTGGTCGTTTGTATTTAGGAGAATATTAAGACTGAATGAAATTTGAAAGGTCAAGATCCTGATTCGTTGAATCAGGATCTTGACCTTTTATTATTGTTTAGACAAGATTGTAGGAGCACTCAAATAGTGTAGGAGCACTGCAAGATTGTAGGGGCGATCCATGATCGCCCGCAGACGTTTGGTTTTAAATACTAACGTTTCCGGGCGATCATGGATCGCCCCTACGAAACGAATGTACGAAACGAATGTACGAAACGAATGTACGAAACGAATGTACGAAACGAATGTACGAAACGAATGTACGAAACGAAAGTAACTTTTTATAAATATCAATAGAAATTGTCTGAAATTATACCAATGGATCAAAGAGTTCCCGGGTTTTTTTCAACATTTCCCGAATCGGGAGGTTATATGGGCATCTTGGTTCGCATTCTCCGCATTCGATACAATCGGAAGCATTGGATGAAAAGCTTCGGTATCGGTCTAAAGCCCATTCTTCAAGATCGTAACGACGGTAGTAGCCTTCCACAATGAACTGCATTGGTATATCGATACCCTGGGAACAGGGCGCGCAGTATCCGCAGCGACGGCAAAACGTTTTACCCAAAGCATTGGCATCGGATTCAAGCGTATGACGTTCTTTTTCACTTAATGGGACAAAATTGTTTCCAACAACAGCATTTTCAAGAACTTGTTTAACAGAATCCATACCAGGTATTAAGACTGAAATATTGGGATTCTCGGCTACCCAGCGGAGAGCGTAGTTAGGATTCATAAAAGCACCTCCGGCCAGGGGCTTCATGATGATGACGCCAATGTTTTTCAGCTTAGCTTTTTCAAAAAGACTGGCGCCTCGATTTTCGACAATATTGTAGGGAAATTGAATGGTTTCAAATTTATCTTCATCCAGCGCACGATCTAATACTTCATAGCTATGCGAGGTGATTCCAATGTGCTGAATAAGACCTTTTTCTTTACACTCAACCAGCGCGGCGTAACCGCCGTTTGGTCCCATGATGGTCTCATAGGCTGCCATTGTTTTAGCATTATGGAATTGATATAAATCAATGCTGTCGGTTTGTAATTCACTCAGGCTTGTTTTTACATCAGCCAATACATCATCATAGCTTAATTTTGGGGTTTTTGTAGCCAGGTAAAAATTTTCTCGCCCCCAATTTTCCAGGGCTTCCCCCAGCATTTTTTCACTATTGGTGTAAGATCTGGCAGTGTCAATAAAATTGACGCCTTCTTCAATAAGATTTTCAACAATTTCATCTACTTCCCATTGTTTGCATCGTTGAATTGGAATGCCACCAAACCCAATGAGGGATACTTCTAATCCGGTTTTTCCCAGTATTCGTGTTTCCATCATTATCCACCTCTTTATTCTTATTTTGGCTAATTTTAACACATTGAATGAGAAAAGTCATCATTTATGAAGCATTAAATGAATTTTCTTAATACCTGGAAATAGTGGCTGGAGAATGCCTTCGAGCTGTGTTATAATGCCGTCATAAGATACATTTGAAAGATCCGAAATTGATTGACTAATTAAGAAAAACAGAAAGAAAGGCAGAAATTATGAGTATTCATTTTGATCTCTCCTACGCAAATATTAAACTGAGTGAGTTAAAAAATCGTTTTGACGAATTGTCACTGGCAAACGAGAAATTAATGAAAAAAACGGGCATTGGCAATGATTTCCTGGGGTGGGTGGATTATCCCGTTCAGTATGATGAAAGGGAATTTAGTCGGATTAAACAAGCGGCGAAAAAAATACAGGAAAACTGTGATGCCTTGGTCGTGATCGGCATTGGTGGATCCTATCTGGGTGCTAAGGCTGTGATTTCAGCATTAACCAGTCCATTTTATAATGAAGAGCCCCGAGTAAAAAGAAATGCTCCCAAAATATATTTTGCTGGACAGAACATCAGTGGAAAATACATTGAAAATCTCCTGGCGTTATTGGAAGACCAAGATGTTTGCGTCAATGTCGTTTCAAAATCCGGAACAACCACGGAGTCCGCAATCGCCTTCCGCTTTTTTAAAGAATTTTTAGAAAGAAAATATGGCAAAGATGGAGCGAAAGATCGTATTTTTATAACAACCGATGCATCAAAAGGGGCCCTGAAATTCATGGCCACTAAAGAAGGCTATGAATGTTTCGTCATTCCGGATGATATTGGCGGACGTTATTCCGTATTTACGGCCGTTGGTCTGCTGCCGATTGCCGCGGCAGGAATTGATATTGATGCGTTCATTGCGGGTGAAAAAGAGGGTTATGAAGACTATCAAAATCCTAATTTTGATGATAATCCCTGTTTTCAATACGCTTTATATCGGAATGTTTTATATAATAGCGGAAAAAATATTGAAATACTGGTTGATTATGATCCGTCCTTAGAATATATATCGGAATGGTGGAAACAACTTTTTGGTGAAAGTGATGGCAAGGATGGCAAGGGTTTATTTCCTGTTGCGGTTCATTTTTCAACCGATCTTCATTCCATGGGACAAATGATTCAAGATGGGCCTAAAAATCATTTTGAAACGGTATTAGTCATTGATGAGGAGCAATCAGAAATTAAAGTTCTTCATGATGACGCAGACTTGGAAGGCCTTAATTATTTAGCCGGAAAAAAGATTGATGCGATTAACGAAAAAGCGTTTAAAGGTACCCTTTTAGCACATGTTGACGGTGGCGTGCCAAATGGCATTATTCATTTGAAAAAGTTGGATGCATTTACTTTGGGGAAACTCATTTATTTCTTCGAAAAGGCTTGCGGCCTGGACGGGTATCTTTTGGGTGTGAACCCATTTAATCAGCCGGGTGTTGAAGCTTACAAAAAAAACATGTTTGCGCTGCTTCATAAACCAGGTTATGAGGCGTTGACGACTGAATTGGAAGAACGTTTATAGAAATTTCAATATGGATCAGAAAAGCGTCAGCAAGATCAATTAGTGGTAAACATAAAGCAATGGACTTAAAGGAATTTTATTATACTAAAATATGTAAGACAATTTGATGTAAATATGATAAAATACAAAATACGAATAGATGAATATTAAGGCAAAACTGTTGCGAAACAGTGACGCAAAGCTAGAGGGACTTTTGTAAGTCAGCCAGTTACGAAATAAGTTTGAAATCAACTATTGGAGGTAATGGTGTGAATTATAATGAAAAAAGATCTCTTATAATTAGTTTTGCGTTGTTTTTTTTGGTGCTGATTGTCTATCTTTTAAATGATGCTTCTATATCTCAGGCTACCAATATGGAAAGAGTAAGTATTGCTTTTTACGCATTTTCATTATTAGGAATATTTGTTATAGCTATTCTTAGTATTGCAGCGGTTTATCGAGAAAAAAAAGTAGTCGAAAAACTGAGAGAGATGCAGGAGTATGATTCTTTAACCGGTTGTTCAAATTGGATTAAATTTCAGGCAGATTGTGAAGTGCGGATTAAAGACAAACAGAATCAACGATATGCAATGGTTATTTTTGATATCGACAAATTCAAGGCGATTAACGATTTGTTTGGTTACGAAGAAGGTAATGAAATTTTAACGGCGATTGCCCGGATACTGGAAAATTATATTGAGAAAGATGAATTGTTTTCCAGAACGGCAACCGATAATTTCAATATTCTGATGAAATATGATGGCTATGGTGAGTTTTCAGATCGAATAGAAGGCTTAATAAGAGAAATAAATGCATATTCAAAAAAATTCATCGTAAATATCTCACTGGGTATTTATTTAATAGAAGATCGAACTTTGAAAATAAATATATTCAGTGACCGCGCCAATATGGCAAAGCGATCGATAAAAAACAACTCTCAGGTTGATTATGCTTTTTATACAGAGTCTATGCGAGTTGTCATGATCCATGAGAACGAAATTGAAAATAGAATGGAAGCGGCGTTAATAAACAAAGAATTTGAAGTCTATTTGCAACCAAAATATTTGTTTTCTGATGAAAAAATTATTGGCGCAGAGGCTTTAGTACGTTGGAACGATCCAGAGTATGGGCTACTGCCACCGAATGATTTTATTCCGTTATTTGAAAAGAATGGTTTTGTGAGAAAAATTGATACATTTATGTTTAAAGAAGTATGCAAGCTGATGAATAAGTGGAAGAACGAAAACGATCAATTTGACAATATTGTTATATCAGTTAATTTCTCTCGGCTGGATATGAATAATTCAAGATTGCCGGAAGAATTGTTGGAAATTGCGAATCTTTACAATATTGAGCCTAAAATGATTGAAATTGAATTAACAGAAAGTACAATTTTTGATAATGATATTCAGCTGGCAGCTATTCTGAATCATTTAAAGGATTATGGTTTTCAAATTTCTATTGATGATTTTGGAAGGGCGTATTCTTCTCTTAATACATTAAAAAGTTTGCCGGCCGATATTTTGAAGATGGATAAAGCTTTTTTTAGTGAATCAGCCAACAATCAACGTGGCCGGAAAATTATTAAGTGTGTATTGTATATGGCAAAAGACTTGGATTTAGTCACCGTTGCTGAAGGCGTGGAAACAATCGAACAGGTTGAGTTCTTAAAAGAAATGGGATGTGATATTGCGCAAGGATTCTATTACGCCAAACCAATGAAGGTGACTGATTTTGAAGATTTTGTAATAAAAAAGCAGAAATCAGCATAGTGCGGATTTCTGCTTTTTTTTTTATTATCTAGCAGCTGCAGCATTGATCGGTGGCTGTGTTTTCGAGGTCGGCATTTTCAAAATTAAGTCCCCCACATTTTATGTCTGCAAAAACAGAGAGTAAAACGGAATTTTCAGGATCTTTGCAAACAGTATTATCGGCTATCCCGCCAAATTGGCAATGGTCGACAATTTTTAGTTTGAAATTATCAGGGACAATGATATTGAATCCACCGCTTACTATTTTTACGTCCATCCGGTAGTCGCTTTTTTCAGTGATAACATCAGAAAAATCAAGCTGCATGCCACCACAAAATGCGCCTAGGCGAAGATCTCGCATGGTTTGTCCACTAAAGGATTTTGATTTCCCGCCGTAGGTAACAGCGTCATCCAGGGATCCCGTACTTTTATCAAGACCGGCTTCAAATTCTTTCCCCTTTTTAACAATAAAAACAGAATACAGAGCCAAACCGGTAGCATAAACCAATCCGGATCCGATCAGTAAATTTTTTATTTTCATATGAATATCCTTTCTGATTTTTCTTCAGTTTAACACGTTTTCTTAAAAAATGATTCCTTTTTTTGTACTTTTTCCAAACATTTCTTAAAATATAAGTCAGAATAAAGATAATATGTTATAATAATATCAGTCAGTTCATTAAGAACAAATAAAACAATTAAGAAAGGTCTCAATGGAAGCAAAAAAATATTATGAAGAATTTGAAACCATTGTCGGCGATATATTAACTCATAGCGAATTTCAAAAGTTAAAAAACATAGAACATCACGGGAATGGATTATATGAGCATTCAGTTGCTGTTGGTTATTATTCCTACCGAGTAGCCAAGGTTCTTGGAATGGATTATAAATCGGTCGCTAGAGGGGCAACCCTTCACGACTTTTTTACGGAGTCATGGCAGGGACAGAAAAAAAATTCAAAGGGAATCAAGCGTATCAAAGAAATGCATGGCTTTTCACATCCCAAAACGGCGTTAATTAATGCCGAAAAATATTTTGATATTGACGAACGTCAAGCGGATATGATCGTCAAGCATATGTTCCCGTTAACACCGATTCCACCAATGCATATGGGTGGCTGGATTGTAACAGCGGTTGATAAATGTGTGGCAACAAGGGAACTCGTCTTTGTGAACATGAGACCAATAGAACGATTAAAAAGCTTGATTTTAAAAGCTTCTTAATATAGATGCAATTTAACAACTAAAATTTACGGAGGATTTAACTTGATCGAACAACAAATTGAAAGAGCAAAAGAACATTTCGGAGAACTGGTTAAAGAACAATTGGAACGCATCGAAAGAATGAAAGTTCAAAAAGATTTCACGGATTATAAAGCGAAAGAAAAAATAATCATTGGGGTTGTCGGGGGAGATGGAATTGGTCCCTTTATTACAGCGGAAGCCAAGAGAGTGTTAGCTTTTTTATTGTCGGAAGATATCAAAAAAGGCCGAATCATTTTTAAGGAAATCGATGGTTTGACGATAGAAAATCGTGCCGCATGCGGAAAGGCGATACCTGATGATGTTTTAGCGGAATTAAAATCCTGTGATGTCATATTAAAAGGACCGACAACAACGCCTAGAGAAGGTGATCAATGGCCAAATATTGAAAGCGCTAATGTTGCCATGCGCCGGGAATTGGATTTATTTGCTAATGTTCGGCCGGTAAGTGTGCCGGAAAAAGGTATTGACTGGACTTTCTACCGTGAAAATACTGAAGGCGCTTATGCCATCGGCAGTAAGGGAATTCATGTCAATGAAGATCTTGCGATTGATTTTACGGTTACAACGCAAGAAGGCTCAGATCGGATAATCAAAGCTGCCTTTGATTATGCCGAAAAATCCGGCAAGAACAAAGTAACAGTAGTAACCAAGGCGAATGTTATCAAAACCACCGATGGAAAATTTTTAGATGCCGCCAAAGCGATTGCTAAAAACTATCCAACGGTGGAAATGGATGACTGGTATATTGATATTATGACAGCCAAACTTGTTGATGAAAAACGCAGAAGTCAATTTAAAGTAATGGTTCTGCCTAACTTATATGGCGATATTCTAACCGATGAAGCGGCTGAATTCCAGGGTGGGGTTGGCACCGCAGGTTCAGCTAACATTGGGAAACAATATGCAATGTTTGAAGCTGTTCATGGTTCAGCACCAAGGATGGTAGCGGAAGGTCGCGGCCAATATGCCGATCCTTGCAGTATTATCCGTGGCGCCGGCATGCTCCTGGGACATATTGGATATCAGGAAAAAGCGGATCAGCTTCAGAAAGCTTTGGATATTTGTGGCTTATATGAGAAAAAGTTAGTCCTTACTGGTCGGGATACTGGTGCAACCGGGGCAGAGTATGCGGATTATGTCATGGAAACTTTATCTCATCCTAATTTAGATGAGAGTTATGCAAAATGGTCAAAAACAAACTAATTTAATCTTACTTACAACAGGGTGTCTCTCAGACGCCCTTTTTTTCTAAAATTTATTCAAAATTAGATTTTACAGGAGGTTGTTATGCTGGAGAAAATTGATTTAGGTGTTACGATTGACAAAGAGACTTATCGTTCTGAAAAAGAACGGCTGTCGATACGACTGGGAGAACTGCAACGGACGGTTCATGATATGGGTATACCGGTTTTAATGATCTTTGAAGGGTGGGATGCGGCCGGCAAAGGGACCTTAATTAATGAACTCCTGATGCCGATGGATCCCCGTACATTCAGAGTTTATAATTTTAAAAAGCAGGAAAGTGAAGATGAAATATTTCGTCCGTTTTTGTGGCGTTATTGGACGAAAACTCCGGAAAAGGGACAGATCGCTATTTTTAATCAAAGCTATTATAGTGACCTTATTTACCGCAAATCCATTGATGACCTGAATTTGCGGGGACTGATGAGACAGTGCAATGAATTTGAACAAACCTTATCTGATGATGGTATGATTATTATGAAGTTTTTTATTCATATCAGTAAGAAAGAACAAAAAAAGCGTTTTACCAAATTGCTTGGAAATGATGCCACCGCCTGGAAAGTAACGCCCCGGGATAAAAAAGAGAATAAACACTACGAGGCGCTTTATGAAAAAGCGAATCGAGGGCTTGAACAAACGGATAGTGAGTGCGCCCCCTGGATCATTGTTGAAGGGGAACAAAAAGATTACGCTTTAATAAAGGTCTTAACTGCATTGGAAACCCGTTTGGAAAAAGCGATTGAAAAAGTTAACACCGAACCGAAAATAGAACTAAAACCACTGATTCATAGCGGTGATATGCCATTTCATTCCAAGGTGCTTGATGGGGTTGTTTTAGATCAAATCATCAGTGAAGAAGAGTATGAGAAAGAGATTAAGGACTGTCAAAAGAGAATCAGGCTATTGCAATATGAACTCTATAAAGAAAGAATTCCGCTGATTACTGCATTTGAAGGCTGGGATGCGGGTGGAAAAGGGGGCTGTATCAAGCGACTGACACGAAACCTAGATCCCCGGGGATATACGGTGTATCCGACCGCAAGCCCAAGTGATATTGAGCGGCAACATCATTATTTATGGCGGTTTTGGCGGGATATTCCTAAAAATGGACATTTGGGGATATGGGATCGTACCTGGTATGGTCGTGTAATGGTTGAACCAATTGAAGGCTTTTGTACACCGGAAGAGTATGACCGAAGTTACCGGGAAATCAATGAATTTGAGAAACAACTCTCTGATTGGGGCGCGGTGGTCATTAAATTTTGGCTGCAAATTGATCAGGATGAACAGCTGAAACGTTTTACTGAAAGACAGGATAACCCGCATAAAGGTTGGAAAATAACTGATGAGGACTGGCGAAACCGAGAAAAATGGGAAATTTATAAAATTGCTGTTGATGAAATGTTGCTGAAAACGTCAACCGTAAATGCGCCCTGGATTATTGTGGAAGCAAATAATAAATATTTTGCCCGGGTTAAGGTTCTGAAAGAAACGATTGCGGCGATTGAAAAACGTCTTAATGCTTAAAAAGTATAACATTAAAAAAGATTGGTTAAACAAATCCGATTTTTACAGTTTTATAGGCTAAAAATTACCTTTAATAAAGTGTATACACCCAAAAACTATTATGATATAATTCTGTTGATAAAATTTTGCTATTTTTCAACCAATAAAAATAATCTGTTTTAATTTCAAGGAGGAAAATCATGACAAAAAAAATGATGACAATGGATGGAAACAGCGCAGCTGCACACGTTGCTTATGCGTTCACAGAGGTTGCTGCTATTTTTCCAATTACACCTTCGTCCCCAATGGCAGAATATGCGGATGTTTGGGCTTCACAAGGTCGAAAAAATATTTTTGATGAAACGGTAAAAGTTTCTGAAATGCAATCTGAAGGTGGTGCGGCCGGAGCTGTTCATGGTTCTTTAGCTGCTGGTGCACTGACAACGACGTTCACCGCTTCCCAGGGATTGTTGTTAATGATCCCCAATATGTATAAAATTGCCGGTGAACTATTGCCTGGTGTTTTTCATGTAACTGCTCGTACGATAGCAGCGCATGCATTATCCATTTTTGGTGATCAGGGTGACGTTATGGCTTGTCGTCAAACGGGCTTTGCTTTATTGGCATCCGGCGGCGTTCAGGAAGTTATGGATTTAGCGGGGATTGCCCACTTGTCAGCCATTAAATCAAGAGTGCCTTTCATGCATTTCTTTGATGGATTCAGAACGTCTCACGAAATACAAAAAATCGAAGTGATTGACTATGATGTTTTCAAAAAATTAGTTGACTACGATGCGATACAGGAATTCAGAAATCGGGCCTTGAATCCTGAACACCCGGTCACTCGCGGAACAGCTCAAAATCCTGATATTTATTTTCAGGCCCGTGAAGCTTGTAATCCGTTTTATGAAAAAGTTCCTGGAATTGTTGCCGACTACATGGAAAAAATCTCTGCTGAAACAGGTCGAGAATATCATTTATTCGATTATTATGGTGCATCGGATGCCGAAAATATTATTATTGCAATGGGATCTGTAACAGATGCTATTGAAGAAACCATTGATTATCTAACTGCTAAAGGTGAAAAAGTCGGTTTAATTAAAGTACGACTTTTCAGACCTTTCGCACCGGAATATTTATTTAAAGTGCTGCCAAAAACAGTGAAAAAAATAGCAGTATTAGACCGAACTAAAGAACCTGGTTCTACAGGTGATCCTTTATTCCTGGATATTTGTACGGTTTTTTACGGAAAATCAGTTCAGCCACTCATTGTTGGGGGCCGTTATGGACTAAGTTCAAAAGATACAACACCAGCACAAATTAAAGCAGTTTATGACAACTTGAAATTAGATGTACCTAAAAATAAATTTACCATTGGAATCGTTGATGATGTGACCCATACAAACTTGGAATTAGGCGAAAATATCGATACCGTTTCAGAAGGAACAACTGCCTGCAAATTCTGGGGTCTTGGTTCTGACGGAACCGTTGGAGCGAATAAATCAGCCATCAAGATTATTGGTGATCATACTGATTTATATGCTCAAGGGTATTTTGATTATGACAGTAAAAAATCTGGCGGGGTTACCGTTTCACACTTGAGATTTGGTAAAAAGCCAATTAAATCGACCTATTTAATTTCTAATCCGGATTTCGTATCGTGTTCAACCCAAGCCTATGTCAATCAATATGACATGTTAAAGGGTCTGAAAAAGGGTGGAATCTTCCTGATTAATACCGTTTGGAGTGCTACAGAGTTAGAAGAAAAATTACCGGCTTCCATGAAAAAATACATGGCAGAAAATGATATTCAGTTCTATACCATCAATGCAACCAAAATAGCTGAAGAGATTGGCTTGGGCCGTCGAACAAATATGATTATGCAGTCAGCATTCTTTAAATTAGCCAAAATTATTCCGATAGAAGATGCCGTAACTTTCTCTAAAGCCGGCATCCAGAAATCGTATGGGAAAAAAGGCCAAAAAATTGTCGATATGAACAATGAAGCAGTGGATCAGGGAATTAATGCACTGGTCAAAGTTGAAATACCGGCAGCTTGGAAAGCGCTTAAAGCTGAAGAAGCGAAAGCAGAAAATGTACCGAAATTTATAAAAGATATTCTTCGCCCGATTAGCCGGTTTGAAGGAGACAGCATCAAAGTTTCGGCATTTACCGGAGCTGAAGATGGAACCTTTATGGCAGGATCTTCTGCTTATGAAAAACGCGGTATTGCAACGAACGTGCCTAAATGGATACCTGAAAATTGTATTCAATGTAATCAATGCTCATTTGTTTGTCCTCATGCAGCGATTCGACCGGTCTTAGTGGATGCAGACGAAAAAGCAGCAGCTCCAGCAGGATTTACAACTGTTGAAGCGAAAGGAAAACAACTTGAAGGGTTGGAATACCGTATCCAGGTAAGTACGCTGGATTGTACCGGCTGCGGTAATTGTCAGGATATTTGTCCGGCTAAAACAAAAGCACTGATGATGGAACCAATTGAAACACAAACAGCACAAATTCCATATTGGGATTATGCGATGAAAGTAAAAGTAAAAGATCGTTTATTGAACAAATCTTCTGTTAAAGGAAGCCAATTCTGCCAGCCGCTGCTTGAATTCTCAGGCGCTTGTGCTGGATGTGGGGAAACACCATATATCAAAACCATTACGCAATTGTTCGGAGACCGTATGATGGTGGCCAATGCAACCGGTTGTTCATCAATTTGGGGCGCATCTTCGCCATCAACACCTTATACTAAAAATGCCGAAGGAAAAGGCCCGGCTTGGGCAAATTCGTTATTTGAAGATAATGCCGAATTTGGATTTGGAATGCTCCTTGCCACTGAAAAAATGGGCGACACCATCGGAAATTATCTCAAGGAAATCATTGCGGGAGATTCTCCGGATGGCGTTAAAACGGCAGCTAATGCATGGATTGACGGCAGAAATGATCCGGAAGCTTCAAAAATAGCAGCTACTCAACTTATTAAAGCGTTAGCAGGATATTCTCCTGACGGACTGCTGGCAAAACGGGTTAAATTCATCCTTGATAATAAGGCTTACCTAGTCAAAAAATCCCAATGGGTATTTGGCGGCGATGGTTGGGCTTACGATATTGGATATGGCGGTTTAGACCATGTTCTGGCATCACATAAAAACATTAACGTATTTGTAGTGGATACGGAAATCTACTCCAATACCGGTGGTCAGGCTTCTAAATCGACACCAACGGCCGCAGTTGCTCAGTTTGCTTCCGCAGGCGAAAGAGTTAAGAAAAAAGATTTGGGTATGATGGCAGCTACCTATGGTTATGTCTATGTTGCCCAGGTTGCAATGGGCGCAGATAAAAATCAGTTTATCAAGGCAATCACTGAAGCAGAAGCTTATGATGGTCCTTCATTGATCATTGCTTATGCACCTTGCATCAATCATGGGATTAAAGGTGGCATGAGTCGAACTCAATCCCACGAAGCTTTTGCAGTGGAATCGGGTTACTGGCATCTATACAGATTTAACCCGACCTTAAAAGAAGAAGGAAAAAATCCATTTATTTTAGATTCAAAAGCACCGGATATGGATAAATTTACTGATTTCTTAGATTCAGAAGTTCGTTATACCTCATTAAAATTAACTTTCCCGGAAGTTTCGGCTACGCTTTATAAAAGAGCAAAAGAAGAAGCTTACGAACGTTATATGGGTTACAAACAAAAATCAGAAATGTAGTAAAAAAGAACAATCAATTTTGGAGCCCCTTTGGGGGTTCCTTTTTTTAAAGAAATATTTTAATCAGCGTTTGCAATTGTATTACCATGACAGAAATTTCAGTTGATGAGGTTGTTTTCCTAGTTATTGTTAGTCTGTTTTGATATAATCAACTATAATAATATTTGAGGCACCAATAACAAGAAAACAATTGGTCGGTCCAGTAGTTTTTGAAGTGCCGGAAAAAGATAGTTTGATTTAAAGATAAAAGCAGATGATTAAATTACATTCTGCTATAATAGGAGATATCATGAAAATACTAGTATGCGGGGGTGCCGGTTATATTGGCTCTCATATTGTCAGGGAATTATTGAATAAAAATTATGAAGTGGCGGTGTTAGATAATTTTTCAACTGGACATATCGGATCAGTTCCCAAAGCGGCGATAATTGAAACAGGAGACATTCGGGATAAGAATTTTTTAAAAGAAGTGTTTGAAAAACACCAGTTTGATTGCGTCATGCATTTTTGTGCCAATTCCCAGGTTGGCGAATCCATGGAACGGCCCATAAAATATTATAACAATAATGTCTACGGAACACTGTGTCTTTTAGAAACTATGGTAGAATTCAAAGTGAAAAATTTTATTTTTTCTTCTACAGCGGCAGTATATGGGGAACCGGAGGAGTTGCCAATTACCGAAGCAACAACAAAAAAACCGACAAATACCTATGGTGAGACAAAATTAGCAGTGGAAAAAATGTTGAAGTGGATTGGCGAAGCACATGGATTGAGTTATATGATTTTTCGATATTTTAATGCTTCTGGTGCTTACCCCTCTGGTGAAATTGGCGAGGATCACACGCCTGAGAGTCATTTAATTCCATTGATATTACAGACGGCCTTGGGACAGCGGGAAAAAATATCTATATTTGGTGATGATTACAAAACATTCGACGGAACGTGCGTTCGAGATTACATTCATGTGATGGACATCGCAGCGGCCCATATTTTGGGAATGGAAAAATTGTTCCAGGGTGGTCAAAGTGATGTGTTCAATTTAGGTAATGGCAATGGATTTTCGGTGAAAGAAGTGATTGAACGTGTGAAAAGTATTACCGGAAAAGAATTTGAAGTTGAAATGACTGGTCGGCGACCGGGTGATCCGGCGATGCTCATTGCTTCTTCAGCAAAAGCGCGGAATCAGTTGGGGTGGACGCCAGCGTATGCCGATTTAGATACCATCATTAAAACGGCATGGGAATGGCATCGAACCCATCCTCAAGGTTATGGAAAATAAAGAATAAAAAGGAGAATTGAAATGAGTAAAGTAGAAATATTTGAACCGGCAATGTGTTGTTCAACGGGAGTATGTGGACCGGGTGTGGATCCGGAATTATTGCGAATCGCGACATTTATCAGCGAGCTGGAAGGAATGGGCAAAAAAATTGTGAGATATAATCTTTCAAGTGCGCCGGAGGCTTTTGTTCAAAATATAAAAGTAAATGATGCTTTAATCAACGTCGGGATGGGAGCGCTTCCAATCACGGTGGTGGATGATGAAATAAAAAAAATGGGAGACTATCCAGCAAATTCAGATCTTGCCACCTGGGCCGGAATGACCAGAGAAGATATTATTGAGATGATTAAGAAATCACAAAGTTCATCAGGATGTGAAGGCTGTGGCGGCGGGAATTGCTGCTGATTTAAAAGAATGAATTTAAAGGCCCCTTACTGATCAGTGGATATCAGTAAGGGGCCTTTAATGAGGTCATTTAATTATTCCTTGTTGGGTATAAAAATTATAATCATGATAATGGTTCATTTTTATCCTGTTTAAATTGTTTTCTTACGGCAAGTTTTCTTCGAATCATAATCTTTCGTGTCAGCATCACTGAGGAGGAAACCAGGATAATGCCGACAGCTACGGCACCTGAGATAAGAAGGGTATGGATACCAGTTGAAAGCCCCAGATCAGCATCACCATTGATAAAATATAACATGGTATAGTACATGCCACCGCCCGGAACCAGTGGAATCAGGGCAATCGCAAGATAAATCGTCGTTGGTGAACTGGTCGCCCGGGCCATGATTTCGGCGTAGAGAGAGATGGCGATGGCAGCAAGCATCGATAAGATAATATCATTGCCAATGATTAATTGAAAGAGCGCAAAGGTCAATTGGCCGACAAAACCGCCAAGCGCAGAAAAAAGAAGTTTGTTTTTTTTGATATTAAATACAATTGCAAAAGCATAAGAGGCACCAAAAGCATAAAGACACGGTAAAAAATAAGTCATTGGATCATCCTCCCCAAAAAGGTCTTAGTAGACTAAGTGGTACGGCAACACCCGCTGCGATAGCTGCGGCAATAAGCAGAGCTTCGATACCTTTTGTCAAGCCGGCAAGGTAATCACCGGCAATAATATCTCGGATTGCATTGGTAATAACAAGTCCTGGTACAAGCGTCATGATCGATCCGATGATAATGGTATTCATATGGGTGGTCAATCCCAGTCCGGACGCAATGACTGCAACGGTGGCGGCAATGAATCCACCGACCATGTTAATAAAAAAAATGTTTGTCTCCAGACGAATCATAACATCCATTAATAGTTTAGTGCCGATTCCAATAATAAAACCAATGCAGCTGTCTAGAAAATTTCCGCCAAAAAATAAGGTGTACATTTGGGCAATAAAGGCAAAGGCTAAAACCTGCAAAAGGTATGGATAGGCAGGCGCATTGTTAATGCGCTTAATTTCCGAGAGTAGATCATCATAAGAAATGGCCTCGTAACAAATTTGCCGTGATAAATGATTTAATTCATCAACCTTTGTTAAATCCGTTACGCGGGTATGAATGCGCCGGGTTAGGGTAAGGGTTTCGATATCATCCATCGTGATTGAGATAATAATCGTTGTCGGAACACAAAAAATTTCAGCTTCCCGTGCGCCTAAAGCAATGCAGATGCGGTGCATCGACTCCTCTACTCGATAGGTTTCGGCACCGTTTGAAAGCAAAATCAAGCCCATTTCCATGGCAATATGACTGAGTTGCGAAATGGTCATTACAGTTCATCTATAATCGCATCGAGAACACGATGAGCCACATCATCCTTTGATAAGAGCGGAAGTTCTTCTACTCTATCCGGGGTTATAATCGTGACCCGGTTGGTGGATGTATTAAAACCAGCGCCTTTTTCTTTGAGGTTATTGGCAACCATCATATTGACATTCTTATGTTCAAGCTTTTCCTTGGTGTTTTCAATCATATTTTCGGTTTCCATTGAAAAACCGCAAATAAATTGATCAGACCGTTTTTTTTCACCGATCGTTTTTAAAATATCGATGGTGGGAGTTAACTGTATTTCCGGAAGACCAGCTCGCTTTTTCAGTTTTTCGTCAGAATAGGTTTTGGGCTTGAAATCAGCGACGGCAGCAGATTTAATGACGATGTCGGTTGCTTCAAAATGATCCATCACTGCTGCACACATTTCACTGGCGGAAAATACGGAGATGAGATTAACGAAAGCAGGTGGAACAAGAGCTGTTTTCCCACTTATCAATGTTACCTTGGCACCGCGAAGCATAGCCGCGGTTGCTAAAGCATAACCCATTTTACCGCTGGAGTGGTTGGTGATATACCGAATCGGATCAATCGCTTCGCAAGTGGGCCCAGCGGTAATCAATATATTTTTACCCGAAAGATCCTTATGATAGGCAATTTCACGGAGAATATGAGCAACCAGTAAATCTTCTTCGGGAAGTTTTCCAGTTCCAAAATCTTTACAGGCAAGAATGCCAACGGCGGGATCAATGATTTTATAACCAAATCCCTTTAATTGTACTAAGTTGTTTTGGAGAATGGGGTTTTCGTACATGGCCGTGTTCATGGCAGGAGCAATAAGTTTTGGACACCGACAAGCCATAATGGTGGTCGTCAGCATATCATCGGCGATACCATTGGCAATTTTACCGATGATATTGGCAGTGGCAGGTGCGATCATAAAGAGATCGGCCTTTTTTGCCAAACTAACATGGGCGATATCATAACTCATATTGCGGTCAAATGTATCGACGATGCATTTGTTCCCGGTCAAACTTTCAAAAACAAGAGGTGAAATGAATTCTTGTGCATTTTTTGTCATAATGACTTGCACATCACAGTCCATTTTTGCAAGGCGGCTGGCAACATTTGCCATTTTATAAGCGGCAATACTTCCGGTAATACCAAGTACCACCGTTTTATTCTTCAATAGTTTTTTCATCTAGATTCCTTTTTGAACTTTATTTAAGACAGTTCCGTTATTATTTGTATTTTATGGTTCTATTATATCAAAGATAAGTGATAAGAGTAAACACAAGTTTTCCTTGAATTTTAGTTAGAAAGAAGTTAGAATATAGATGCATTGTATCCGGCATGACTGGAACGATAGCGGGAGGTAATCAAATGAAAAACGTAAAGACCAACGATTTGGTCAAAGTATCCTTTTTTGTAGCGATCATTGTTCTTTTGGCCGCAACACCGTTTCTGGGGTATATCCCTCTGGGATTCACGCGGGCGACCATTATCCACATCCCGGTTATTATCGGTAGTATTCTTTTGGGACCATTTTATGGTGCTTTTCTGGGATTTGTCTTTGGCTTGACGAGTTTAATTAATAATACGTTTAATCCGACGGTCACATCTTTCGTATTTACTCCATTTTATTCCATTGGAACTAGTTCCGGAAATTTCTGGAGTTTAGTTATTTGTTTTGTACCCAGAATATTAGTGGGGGTTGTTCCTTATTATCTTTACAAAGGGATGAAAAAAATTAAAAATAATGATGTGTTGGCACTGAGTGTTGCCGGAGTGGGTGGATCGCTCACGAATACCCTGTTAGTTATGAATGGTATCTATCTGTTTTTTGGCCAAAGCTATGCTCAGGCTAAGAATGTAGGCTTTTCAACGCTCTATGGCGTAATTTTAACGGTCATTGGAATCAATGGGGTTCCGGAAGCGATCGTGGCAGGCATTTTAACCACCGCTATCTGTAAGGTTTTATTAAAATACACAAACCGGGCGCTATTGTCATAAACTGAAAATAATTAAGTTCAAAAAAATATTTGCTCAAAATATAGTATGGAAATTTAAGAAAAACTGTCTTCTGGTTTAAATCAGGAGGCAGTTTTTTATTTGATCGAAGGTTTATTGACAAGCGGAATATCAAAGGGTGTTTCTGATACTTTGAGCTTTTCAAAAAGTTGAAAAGAATATATAATGAACATCAAGATATAGGAATGTAAAAAAAGAAACATCAAGGAGAGAAGATGAGAAATTGCAAACAGGCCTTTAGTCTATTGCTGATGATTTTAATGGTTTTTGGACTATGGGGATCAACAGTTTTCGGAGCGACTGTAAATAATGATGAAACGATTACGCTTAAGATTATCCATACCAATGATACCCATGCCCGGTATGATTACAACATCGGTAAAACCATTGGGTATGCCAAGCTTAAAACCATCATCACCCAGGAGAGTCCGGATTTGACCGTGGATGCCGGGGATACCTTTCATGGACAATCCTTTGCGACCATTGAAAAAGGGGGAAGCATCGCTGAAATCATGGCGGCTGTCGGATTTGACGCCATGGCGCCGGGAAATCACGACTTCAATTATGGAAGCGCCAGGCTTTTAGAACTTGGAGCACTGGCAAATACAAAAATATTAGGCGCCAATGTGCGTTATACCGATTCCGGAGAGCCGTTTTTCAATGATTCATATCTGATAAAAGAAATAAATGTCAACGGAGAAATCATAAAAATCGGGGTATTCGGCTTGATCAGTCCTGATATTTATTCTGATACGGCTCCCAGTAATGTTGAAGGCCTAACCTTTGGAACTGAGGAATCGATTATTGAAACGGCCAAGACTTCCGTTGCGGCTCTGAAGGCTCAGGGCTGTGATGTGATTGTGGCACTGACCCATATGGGAGATTCTAATAATGGTGAATTGATGCGAAGTGAAGTTGTCGCTCAGGAAGTCCCAGGAATTGATGTCATTGTGGATGGACATACTCACGATATTGAGAATTCGGAAGTCAACGGAACCTTAATTGTTCAAACCGGTTGTTATTTCAGTGCGGTTGGTGAAGTTGAGATTACCTTAAAAGAACATGATCTTGAAGAAGCAGCGGTTAGTGGAGCTGAAGGTGATAAGGACCAGATTTCAGGACAAGCGGAAATTCCAACGAATGACACTGAAGGCGTCGTGACACAGGTGGATGAACCGTCATATACGGTCGAAAATAAGACCGAATCGCTGATTACGGCAAGTCAGGCAACGGATGAGCTCATTCCTGCAGATCCAACAGTAGCCAATCTAATCGCGACAATTGAAGCCCGGGAAGATCCGATAAAAAATGAAGTCATTGGAAATACGCCGGTAAAACTTGGCGGAAACAACGGGAATATCTGGGAAGATGTCCGTTTGGGAGAAGTGAACTTGGGACGCGCCCTTGCCGACAGTTATCTTTTTGGAACCGGCGCTGATGTTGCCATTGAAAATGCCGGTGGAATAAGAGCTGAAATAGCGGCAGGTGATATTACCAAAGGCCAGGTCATTGATGTCCTTCCTTTTGGCAACTATTTAGTGACTAAAAAAGTTTCCGGCGCCGATATATTAAGGATGATGGAGACCAGTATCGAAATTGGTGTCAACAATCAAGTTGCGATGGATAAAAATGACAACTCCTGGCCGGGTAATAGTGGCAGTTATTTGCAATGGGGGGGCATTAAAGCCCAATACGATCTTAGTAAAGCAAAAGGGAATCGCGTTTTTTCAGCAAAAATTGGCGGCGTGGATTTAGATCCCAATCAAATGTATACCATCGCCTGCAATAACTATTTAGCAACCAGCAGCGATTATCCAGAGTTAAAAACAGCCAGCATCCTTAATGAATATTCGGCATGTGATGAAGTATTTACGACATATTTACAGGAAGCTGGAAGCGAACGCTTTTTAGCGGCAGTCAACAATTTAAACATTACCGCAGGAACAACGCCGGAATCGCTATCGGATCCTCAGCCGATTGCAACGGCCCAGAAACAGTCTTCAAATAATCCTAAAACAGGTTATGGTGAAGGGGATTGGTTTAGAGCATTATTGGGAGTGCTTTGTTTTTGAAGTTGAAGATGACTGGCAAACTGAGTCAATGCGTTTGACCGATCATACAAATGATAAAGGAGGTGCCAAAATCTCTAGACATAAAAGATTTCAGGATTATATGGCGATGGCAATTGAGATCGCTCAGGCCGGGGCAGAAAAAGGAGAAGTGCCCATCGGGGCAGTTTTAGTATGCGAAGGAAAAATTATTGCCAAGGCCCATAACCAAAAAGAAACGCGGCCAGATCCAACTGCCCATGCAGAAATGCTGGTTATCCGGGCCGGGGCAGAAAAACTAAAACGCTGGCGTTTAAATGACTGTCAATTGTATGTAACAGCGGAGCCCTGCGTCATGTGCATGGGTGCGATTATACAAGCAAGAATACCAATGCTTGTGTATGGCGCCACTGAAAAAAAATTCGGTGGGGTTGAGTCCACAGCACGTTTAGGACAACATCCCATGCTGCCAGGAAAAATGGAAATATATGCCGGTATTTGCGAAAAACAGTGCGAAGATTTATTAAAAGATTTTTTCGAAAAAAAACGATAAGAGGAGGAACACACATGAATCAAAAATCAAAAGTTTACTTTACAACATTTCGAACGACTGGGGCAAACAATATTTTGCAGAAACTGAAAAACCTTGTGTTGGAGGCAGGATTAGCAACGATTGATTTCGAAAATAAATTTGCCGCCATTAAAATCCATTTGGGCGAACCGGGAAATCTCGCTTACTTAAGACCAAATTACGCGAAGGTAATTGTTGATCTGATTAAAGAAGCCGGCGGAAATCCATTTTTAACCGATTGTAATACCCTCTATGTCGGTCGTCGAAAGAACGCTTTGGAACACCTGGACGCCGCCTATGAAAACGGCTATAATCCGTTTGTGACCGGTTGCCATGTGATAATTGCAGATGGTTTAAAGGGAACAGATGATATTGAGGTACCGGTAGAGGACGGAGATTATGTTGAAAATGCGAAAATCGGTCGGGCCATTATGGATGCGGACATCATCATTTCCATGACTCACTTTAAGGGGCATGAAGATACCGGTTTTGGAGGAACTCTGAAAAATATTGGAATGGGTTCGGGATCTCGGCGTGGAAAGATGGAAATGCATTCGTCCAGCAAACCTTATGTTAAAGAAAAGAAATGTCGCAGCTGCGAGATGTGTTCGAAAATCTGTGCAATGAAAGCAATATCATATGGCGGTGATGAAGGTAAAGCAAGTATCAATCCTGATCTTTGTGTTGGGTGTGGACGTTGTGTGGGTATTTGTCCCTTTGATGCAATTTCACCGAAATTTGATGAAAGCAGAGAGATACTCACAAAAAAAATCGCCGAATACACCAAGGCCGTTGTCGCTGGCCGTCCGCAGTTTCATATTAGTTTTGTGATGGATGTTTCACCCAACTGTGATTGTCATGTTGAAAATGATTTGCCAATTATTCAGGATGTTGGTATTTTTGCATCCATTGATCCTGTTGCGCTGGATGTTGCATGTGCTGATGCCTGTAATAAAGCTCCGATTATCAGTGGCAGCTATTTAGACGAGCAGATTCATCAGCAGCATGTGAGTGATTCGAGGGAAGAAGACTGTTTTGCTTTGACCCATCCGGGAACTGACTGGAAAGTATGCATCGACCATGCAGTTAAATTAGGATTGGGAAGCAAAGAATACGAAATTATAGAAGTTTAAAACTAGAAATCGATATCATGATTTCTTTCCTATTTAGTGATTGACAAAGATAATAGAAATAGATATAATGACAAAAAGATAAGCAAAGTAAACAAATAAAACAACGGCGATGACCAAGAGAAAGATACCAAATATTGTTTTTAAGAGAGTTGGAGACTGGTGTAATTCCAATAATTCAATGGTATGTAATACTCGCTTGCGAGCTGCCAACCTGAAAATTTACCAAATTAGTAGGGAAGGCCGTAATCCTTTTTGGAAAGTCAGCGTTAAATGACTATGGTTAGGTTCGCGCTATGCGTTCAGACCAGAAGAGGGAATAGCTGTGAGGCTATTTCATACTTAGAGTGGTACCGTGGATAATATATCCGCCTCTGTTATAACAGAGGCGGATTTTTTGACGTTTCATCCAAATCTATGATTTGGCTAATGAAACTAATACAGGGTGAACGGTCACCTTATGGACTGTGAATCTCGTAGACGTTTCATCCAAATCTATGGTACTATTTTTAAGCCAATCATGGTATCCGTTGTATATAATAATCACTTTAAAAGTGGATTTATATAAATTAAGAAAGATTAAAAATTTAGGAGGAAATTAACAAATGGCAAAAATGTTTTATGATGTGGATTGTAATCTTGGATTATTAGATGGAAAAACTGTTGCGATAATTGGATATGGAAGTCAGGGACATGCACACGCGCAGAATTTAAAAGATTCTGGGGTAAATGTCGTTGTCGGTCTTTATAAAGGTAGCAAGTCCTGGCCAAAAGCAGAAGCTGATGGGTTAAAAGTCCTGACATCTGAAGAAGCTGCTAAAGTTGCAGATATCATTATGATTCTTCTTCCCGATGAAAAACAAGCCAGTATTTACAAAGAGAGTATTTTACCAAACCTTGAAGCAGGAAATTATCTGGCATTTGCTCATGGCTTCAACATTCATTATGGACAAATCAAACCACCAGCAGATGTCAATGTCTTTATGATTGCACCAAAAGGACCAGGTCACACGGTAAGAAGTCAATATCAAGAAGGCAAAGGGGTTCCAAACTTAATTGCTGTGCAGCAAGATCCCGATGGAAATACACATGATATCGGATTAGCATATGCTTCAGGAATCGGCGGAGGCCGTGCCGGTATCCTGGAAACAACCTTTAAAGAAGAAACGGAAACTGATCTATTCGGTGAACAAGCGGTTCTTTGCGGTGGGGTAACTGCCTTAATGAAAGCTGGCTTTGATACATTAGTTGAAGCTGGCTACCAACCTGAAAGTGCTTACTTTGAATGTGTTCATGAAATGAAATTAATCGTTGATTTAATCAATAGCGGCGGATTTAGCTTCATGCGTTATTCTATCAGTGATACGGCTGAATATGGTGACTATATTACCGGAGATAAGATCATTACCGATGAAACTAAAAAAGCAATGAAGGGTGTTCTAAACGATATTCAAGATGGTACATTTGCACGAAACTGGCTTCTTGAAAACCAGGTCGGTCGTCCATATTTCAATGCAAAACGTCGAATCGGAAGCGAAACACAGGTCGAAAAAGTTGGAGCAGATTTAAGAACGATGATGTCCTGGATCAAAAAATAACTCAGACCGATTAAATTTATAATTTTTCACATGATCAGGGCAGAAGACCTTCTGCCCTTTTTTAAAACATAAAATAAATCATTATTTTTAAATAATAGGAGGAGATGCAATGAGCAGAACAATTAAAATATTTGATACCACCCTTCGGGATGGGGAACAATCGCCAGGCTGTAGCATGAACTTAAAAGAAAAATTAGAGATGGCAAAACAACTCGAACGTCTTAATGTTGATATCATAGAAGCGGGTTTTGCCATTGCTTCTCCCGGTGATTTTGAATCCGTAAAACTGGTTGCCAACGAAATAAGAGATGTGACAATTGCAAGTTTGGCAAGAAGCACAGAAAAAGACATTACGGCAGCTCACGAAGCCCTAAAAGGAGCTGCCAATCCGAGACTTCATTATTTTCTGGCAACGTCAGATATACACATGGAGTACAAGCTGCGAATGTCTCCTGAGGAAGTATTGGCACAGGCCATCGCAATGGCACGATTTGCCAGAAATATTTTTGGTGAGATTGAATTTTCAGCGGAAGATGCCTCCCGGACTCGTCCGGAATTTTTGTATCGGATATTGGAAGGCGTAATTAATGAAGGCGTGACAATTGTTAATGTCCCTGATACAGTGGGTTATGCAACTCCTGAGGAACATTTTAAGTTTATTGAAGGTATTCGAAACAATGTGCCAAACATCGATAAAGCGACAATTTCGGTCCATGTCCATAATGACTTGGGTTTGGGTGTCGCAAATACGTTAGCGGCAATCCAGGCAGGCGCCGGACAGGTTGAATGTACGGTGAATGGGATTGGCGAACGGGCAGGAAATGCAGCGTTGGAAGAAATCGTCATGGCGTTAAAAACGCGTAAAGATATTTACCAGGTCGAAACAAACATTAAAACGACTGAGATTTATCGTTCCAGTCGATTGTTAACCAAATTAACTGGAGTAAAAGTTCAACCCAATAAAGCGATTGTCGGAGAAAATGCTTTTGCTCATGAAGCCGGAATTCATCAACATGGTATGATGGCCAATAAGGAAACTTATGAAATTATGACACCGGAATCGATTGGCTTAAAAGAAACAAAAATGGTCTTAGGCAAGCATTCCGGAAAGCATGCTTTTGTCGAAAAACTGGATTCTTTGGGATACAACAATTTTACAGCTGAAGAAGTGATCGAGATTTTTGAACAGTTTAAAGTTTTAGCGGATAAGAAAAAAGATATTTCGGATAAAGATATCTTAGCCTTAGTGGAACAAAAACAGTTGGCTATTCCAGAAGTCTATTCTCTCGATCGTTTCATTATCAGTACCGGAAATACTATTTCAACAGCTGCAACCATTCGATTAAGGAAAAATGGCAACTTAATAGAAGGGGTTTCTTTGGCAGATGGCCCCATCAGTGCTGGATTTAAAGCCATCAGCGAATTGGTGGAGTATGAGCTGACATTAATTGATTATGGCGTTGAGGCGGTTACCGATGGTACCGATGCTCAGGGCGAAGCGCATGTAAAAATATCTGACGGTACCCATGTTTATCATGGCCGGGGTTTAAGTACGGATATTATTGATGCCAGTTTAAAAGCTTATGTCGATGCAGTCAATCAAATGCTGTATATTAAAGAAACCGAAGATCAAAATCGTTCAAATGCCTGATAAAGGAGGATTGGAATGTCTGAAAAAATATTAATCTTCGACTCAACACTGAGAGACGGCGCCCAGGCAGAAGGGATTTCTTTTTCTGTTGAAGACAAAATTCGAGTTATGGAAACCCTGGATAAAATTGGGGTAGATTATATTGAAGCCGGCAATCCCGGTTCCAATCCAAAAGATATAGAATTTTTCAATCGTATCAAAGGGATGCAATTGCAACATGCCAAACTGGTTGCTTTTGGCAGCACCCGTCGCGGTGGCATTGCGGTTGAAGACGATGCAAATCTAAAGGCGATACTGGAAACCCAAACCCCGGCAGTGGCAATTTTTGGGAAGAGCTGGACGTTTCACATTACCGATATTATTAAAACAACACTAGAAGAAAATCTTCTGATGATCGAAGAAACAATGGCTTATCTTAAGGCAAAGGGCAAAGATGTGACCTTTGATGCTGAGCATTTCTTTGATGGATACAAAAACGATCCCGTTTATGCGATTGAATCACTATTGGCGGCGCAGGCAGGTGGAGCCGATTGTCTGGCCTTGTGTGATACCAATGGCGGAACCCTTCCCGTTGAGATTCAGGAGATCGTTGCTGACGTGCGAAAGAAACTGGATATCCCATTAGGCATTCATTGTCATAATGACAGTGGAGTGGCCGTGGCCAACTCCCTTATGGCGGTTCAAGCCGGTGCGAGACAGGTCCAGGGGACTTTCCTTGGGTATGGCGAACGTTGCGGAAATGCGAATTTATCCTCAATTATTCCGAATCTTCAATTGAAGCTGGGATACAATTGCTTGGCCGAAGATGAACTTTTAAAGCTGACATCATCAGCGATCCGGATTGCCGAAATTTCAAATTATATTTTGAGTGGAAGAGAACCTTTTGTTGGAAAATCCGCCTTTGCCCACAAGGGTGGAATGCACATTGATGCCGTCATGAAAAATCCGGCATCTTTTGAACATGTTCCCCCGGAATCAGTTGGCAATGAACGGCGGATATTAATGTCTGAAGTTTCCGGCCGGAGCACCATTATTCAGCTAATTAACGAAGTGGATCCCAGCTTAACCAAAAAGTCTGAGGAAACAACTCGGGTGATGGATCGAATTAAGGAATTGGAATACCAGGGCTATCAATTTGAAGGAGCCGAAAGCAGTGTGAAACTCTTGATTCGCAAGGAACTTGGTAAATACAAACCGTTTTTCACACTGGAAGACTTCAAAACGATTGGCGAACAGCCACATACGAAAGAAGGCCTCAGTTCTTCGGCCGTGGTTAAAA
Source organism: Acetobacterium paludosum (assembly GCF_008086595.1). Taxonomy (GTDB): domain Bacteria; phylum Bacillota; class Clostridia; order Eubacteriales; family Eubacteriaceae; genus Acetobacterium; species Acetobacterium paludosum. The sequence goes on from NZ_RXYA01000012.1 coordinate 76,611, forward strand.
TCAATGTTGATGGACAATCCGAAATCAATGCAGCTGAAGGTGATGGACCGGTGAATGCCTTGGACAAGGCATTGAGAAAAGCTCTGGAAGTATTTTTTCCCAAAATAAGCGAGGTTCGGTTGACCGACTTTAAAGTTCGGGTCATCGATTCGAAAGCAGCTACTGCTTCAAAAGTACGGGTCCTTATCGAAAGTTCCGATGGCGTCGATATCTGGACAAATGTCGGTGTTTCTACGGACGTTATTGAGGCTAGTCTGATCGCCCTTATTGATTCCATTGAGTATAAACTTTTAAACGATATGGAACGCAAGCTGAAAGAATATAAATTAATGTAAATTGAAACAATTTTTTCGAAATTAGAAGGAGATGAGTGACATTGGGAATGACGATGACTCAGAAAATATTAGCAGCCCATGCCGGGTTGAACGAGGTAAAACCAGGAGATTTAATCATGGCAGATTTGGACCTGGTGTTGGGAAATGATATTACAGCACCAGTAGCGATTGATGTATTTGAAGGTATCAATGCTGAAACGGTATTTGATAACGATAAGATAGCGCTGGTTCCAGACCATTTTGCTCCAAATAAAGATATTAAAGCAGCAGAACAATGTAAAAAAATGAGACTATTTGCGAAAAAACATGACATCACAAACTATTTTGAAATTGGCCAAATGGGCGTGGAACATGCACTTCTTCCTGAAAAAGGACTGGTGGTTGCCGGCGATTTGGTAATCGGTGCAGATTCCCATACTTGTACTTACGGTGCCTTGGGAGCTTTTTCAACCGGTGTCGGCAGCACCGATATGGCGGCCGGCATGGCAACGGGAAAAGCTTGGTTTAAAGTTCCCGCCGCAATAAAATTTGTGCTCAAAGGAAAATTTAATAAGTATGTTTCAGGTAAAGATTTAATTCTTCATATCATTGGCATGATTGGCGTGGACGGCGCTCTTTACAAATCCATGGAATTTGTTGGCGAAGGAATTGCAAATCTTAGGATGGATGATCGTTTCACCATTGCAAACATGGCGATTGAAGCTGGTGCGAAGAATGGCATCTTTATTGTGGATGAGCAAACCATTGAGTATATAACCGCGCATTCTCAGAAAGAATACACGGTTTATGCAGCCGATGACGATGCCGAATACGATAAGATCATCGAAATTGATTTATCAACGATTAAACCCACTGTTGCTTTTCCTCATTTGCCTGAAAACACCAGGACAACAGATGAAATCACTGAACCTGTTTATATTGATCAAGTTGTTATCGGATCTTGTACCAATGGTCGATTGTCAGATTTTGCGAAAGCCGCAAAGATTTTTGAAGGACGTAAGGTGGCCAAAGGAATTCGCACAATCATTATTCCAGCAACCCAGAAAATTTATTTACAGTGTATGGAACTTGGCTATTTTAAAACGTTTGTCGAAGCAGGAGCCACGGTGAGTGCACCAACTTGTGGACCTTGTTTAGGCGGTCATATGGGTATCCTTGCCAGTGGTGAACGTTGTGTTTCCACCACTAACCGAAATTTTGTTGGACGGATGGGTCATGTGGACTCAGAAGTATATTTGGCAAATCCTGAGGTAGCGGCAGCTTCTGCTATTTTAGGCCGGATTGCAGATCCAACGGAATTATCGGAAAAGGAGAAATTATGAAAGCAAAAGGAAAAGTATTCAGATACGGAAATAATGTTGATACCGACGTCATTATTCCAGCACGTTACCTTAATACCAGTGACCCGAAAGAATTAGCTGAACATTGTATGGAAGATATCGATGCCGATTTTGTCAAGAATGTAAAAGAAGGGGACATCATTGTCGCAGATAAGAATTTCGGATGTGGATCGTCCCGAGAACACGCCCCCCTTGCCATTAAAACAGCTGGGATTTCTTGTGTCATTGCTGCAGATTTTGCCCGCATTTTTTATCGAAATTCAATTAATATTGGGTTGCCCATTTTGGAATGTCCTGAAGCAGTGGCTAATATTGAAGCCGGTGATGAAGTGGCAGTGGATTTCGCTACGGGGATCATTACCAATGTTACGAAAAGCAAAACCTTCCAGGGGCAGGCATTCCCTGAGTTTATGCAAAACCTGATTGCCGTCGGCGGTTTGGTTAATAGCATTAACAAAAAATTATAAAATAAAGACGAAAAAAATCAATCAAAAACGAAAATAGGAGAATTATATATGAATTATAAAATAGCTGTTATCCCAGGTGATGGAATTGGTCCTGAAATTGTTGGGGCAAGTACTAAAGTACTTGACAAAATTGGCGAAAAATTCAACCATTCCTTTGATTATACTGAAGTTCTTGCCGGTGGTGTTGCCATTGATGCTTGTGACACGCCATTACCGCAGGAAACGATTGATATCTGCAAAGCAAGCGATGCAGTTTTACTTGGTGCACTTGGAGGTCCTAAATGGGACAATCTTCCTGGTGACAAACGTCCTGAAGCCGGATTATTGGGAATAAGAAAAGCCCTGGGTCTTTATGCAAACCTGCGCCCGGCCATTCTGTATGAAGAATTAAAGGCATCCTGTCCATTAAAACCAGAAATTGTTGGCGATGAATTGGACCTGATGGTTGTTCGTGAATTGACGGGAGGCATTTATTTTGGCGAAAAAGGCCAGGACGGTGACAATGCCGCTTGGGATGTTATGAAATATACCAGACCGGAAGTGCTGCGGATTGCCCGAAAAGCTTTTGAAATTGCGATGAAACGCCATAAAAAAGTAACCAATGTCGACAAAGCCAATGTTCTTGGCGTCTCTCGTTTCTGGAGAAGCATTGTTTTAGAAGTTGCCAAAGATTTTCCGGAAGTCGAGTTGAATCATTTATATGTAGATAACGCTGCGATGCAATTAGTCATCAATCCCAAGCAATTTGACGTTATCGTAACAAGCAATCTGTTTGGCGATATTCTATCCGATGAAGCCAGCATGATTACCGGTTCAATCGGAATGCTGCCATCAGCCAGTTTGTCGGATGGAAAATTTGGTATGTATGAACCGATCCACGGTTCAGCTCCCGACATTGCCGGTCAGGATATTGCCAATCCAATTGCGACCATTATTTCCGTGGCTATGATGCTGCGTTTCTCTCTGGATTTAACCGAAGAAGCAGATCTCATTGAAGCTGCGGTAAAGAAAACATTGTCTCAAGGATATCGTACTGCGGATATTTATTCTGAAGGAATGAAAAAGGTTGGAACGGTTGAAATGGGTCAACGTATTATTGAAAATCTCTAGGACAATATAAAAAATTCAAATAAGACCAGTTTAAAAGCTGTTGCTTTATCAGGTTGAGTGGCCTCATGGCAGACAGGCGCAGTCTGTTTGAGCTGGGTGCATCGGTTGATAAACGATGGCTTTTAAAATTCTTTAATCGATAATTGAGTTTACCGATAAGGTGAAGGAGGCTTCAATGTAAGCCTCAATATTTTTAACAGTGTAGAAAGGATATCAAATGAAAAGTGATCAAGTAAAAAAGGGAGTAGAAACGACTCCGCAACGTTCATTATTTAAGGCCATGGGTTATATTGATGAAGAATTGGAACAACCACTGATTGGGGTTGTTAATTCATTCAATGAAATCGTTCCCGGACATATCCATCTCAATACGATCACCAAAGCGGTTAAAGAAGGGGTCCGAATGGGCGGCGGAACGCCCATTGAATTTCCTTCAATAGCGGTTTGTGACGGGATTGCCATGGGACATTCCGGAATGAAGTATTCTTTGGCTTCCCGAGAACTCATTGCGGATTCCATCGAAGTTATGGCGACGGCCCATGCTTTAGATGCGTTGGTGTTGATTCCTAATTGTGATAAAATAATTCCGGGAATGCTCATGGCAGCGGCACGGTTAAATATTCCGGCCGTTGTTGTCAGTGGCGGAGCCATGTTAACAGGCAAAGCATTTGGACAGAAAGACCAGGATTTGAATACGGCGTTTGAAGCGGTTGGCGCATTTAATGCCGGAAAAATTAATGAAGCCGGATTAAAGTCGTTTGAAGATTCAGTTTGTCCCGGATGTGGTTCCTGTTCCGGCATGTTTACTGCCAACAGCATGAATTGCCTCACAGAAGTATTGGGAATGGGACTGCCTGGAAATGGAACGATCCCAGCTGTTTTTGCAGAGCGGATTCGGCTGGCAAAAAAGGCCGGAATTCAGGTTATGGAGCTGTTGAAACGAGATATTAAACCGCGAGATATTTTAACGGAAGCCAATTTTAAAAACGCTTTGACCTGTGATATGGCGATGGGTGGTTCGACCAACAGTATTCTGCATTTACCAGCGATTGCAAATGAAGCTGGAGTCATTATTGATTTACAGGAAGTGAATGAAATTTCTGCAAAAACGCCTCATTTATGCAAACTCGCGCCTTCTGGAGATCATCATATTGAAGATCTTTATTATGCCGGGGGAATTCAGGGGATGATGAAGACCCTGGCAGATGGGAATCTCATTGATGACACGCTCCTGACCGTGACGGGAAAAACCATCGCCGATAATCTTGTTGGCGTAACGGTTAAGAATCCGAATGTCATTCATCCTTTGGATAATCCTTACAGTAAAACAGGTGGATTAGCTGTATTATTTGGCAATATGGCACCTGATGGCTGCGTGGTGAAACAGGCAGCGGTTGCACCGGAAATGCTTACCCACGAAGGTCCGGCAAGAGTTTATAATTCAGAAGAGGATGCAACGACCGCGATTCGCGGCGGAAAAATCAAGAAGGGCGACGTCATCGTCATCCGTTATGAAGGTCCTAAGGGCGGTCCGGGAATGCGCGAAATGTTATTTCCGACATCCGCCATTGCCGGAATGGGTTTAGATAAAGATGTGGCATTGATTACCGACGGTCGATTCTCTGGTGCTACCCGAGGTGCCAGTATTGGACATGTCTCTCCGGAAGCCGCCGCCGGCGGGGTCATCGGTCTTATTGAAGAAGGTGATCGCATCAGCATTGATATACCGGGCCGTTCGATTAAATTGAATGTGAGTGATGAAGTCCTGGCTAAACGTAAAGCCGCCTGGATACCGCTTGAACCAAAGATTAAAACTGGTTATCTGGCACGTTACGGGAAACTGGTAACCTCGGCATCAACAGGCGCGGTATTTGAAAAATAAATAAGACCAAATTATAAATGAATGTTATTAGGAAGGAAGTGAAAATTTGGAAGAGAAAAATTTGTTAATGGGATCAGAAATTACCGTTCGTTGTTTGGAAGAACAAGGGATAAAGCATGTCTTTTCATTTCCTGGTGGGGTTGTTATTCCCTTGTTTGATGCCTTTTACCGAATGGATCATAATATTACTGAAATTGGCCCCTGTCATGAACAAAATGGGGTCCATGCAGCGGATGGCTATGCCAGAACCAGTGACACGGTGGGGGTTGCGATTACAACCTCCGGACCGGGGGCAACAAATGCTGTGACCGGTATTGCCAATGCCTATATGGATTCCGTGCCGTTGGTTGTTATTACCGGACAGGTGGCAACTCCGCTTCTGGGTAAGGACTCTTTTCAGGAAATCGATATTACCAGTGTCACGATGCAGATTACCAAGCATAATTATTTGGTCACTAATGTTGCAGATTTAGCGGAAACCATTCGGGAAGCATTTGTGATTGCCCAATCCGGACGGCCAGGTCCGGTTGTTATTGATATCCCCAAAGATATATTCACGTCAAAAACCGAATATGAATGGAAAGACATTCCGAAACTGAAACCGGTGTATCCTGAAATTGATCAGTCCAAAATTGAAGAAGCAATTGCGGCCATCAATGCGGCTAAAAACCCCATGATTTATACGGGTGGGGGCGTTTTAAAATCAAAAGCGCATCAAGAGCTGTTGGCTTTTGCTGAAAAATCCGGGATACCGGTTGCAAATTCACTGATGGGGTTAGGCGGTATTCCCAGAGATCATCATCTGTCACTGGGGATGGTTGGCATGCATGGTTTTCAGGAAACCAATATGGCGGTAATCAATTCGGATTTGCTGATTGGTATTGGCGCCCGGTTTAGTGATCGTGTAACTGGAAACTGCGAGGCTTTTGTAAGAAATAAAAAATTGATCCACATTGATGTAGATCCAACGGAATTTGCAAAAAATGTGAAAACAGACATTGCCATTCATGGAAATATTAAAGATGTTCTGCCCTTGATTACCAAAGGAATAGCGAAAAAGACCTATCCGGAATGGTATGAAAAAATTAAGAGTTGGGCGATTCCGTATTGTCCAAAGGACAATTATAATCCTAAAAGTATTATTAATGCCATTAATGCTGCTTATCCGGAGGCCTTTGTGGTTACTGAAGTTGGTCAACATCAAATGTGGGTGGGCCAATATTGGAACGTCAAACGTCCGGCTCAGCTTGTTACCTCTGGTGGTCTAGGCACCATGGGCTTTGGTCTGGGTGCCTCCATCGGCGTTCAGCTGGCAAATCCTGACAGCGATGTCATTTTGATTGCCGGAGATGGCAGTTTTCGCATGAACTGTCAGGAATTGATCACCGTGAGCAAGTATCAAATCCCCCTAAAAATCTTCCTTTTTGACAATGAAGCTTTGGGGATGGTTCGCCAGTGGCAAAAGTTGTTTAATGAAAAACGCTATGCACAAACGGATATTGTTCAATGTACCGATTATTTGATGTTGGCGGCTGCCAGTGGCATACCTGGATATAAGGTAACCAACTTGGAAGAACTGAAAAATGTTCTGACAATAATTAAAGATAAAGAAGGCCCATTATTGGTTCATATTAAAATTTCCAATGAAGAAGGCGTTTATCCGATTGTTCCGGCCGGATGTGCCATTGATGAAATATATTACGAATAGTTAAATTAAAAAGACAAACCTGAATTTGGGGGTTTGTCTTTTATTTTTGCGGCAGTCCGGGGAGGCTTTTATTAAAGTATCCTTAAACCATTCCATTGATTATAATAAATGGAAAAGATATAATATATTTAATACTAAAAACGGGAGGTTGCTGTGGGGATTAAACTAAAAAAGATATTAATTATGAGTTTCTTTGTAGCTTTATTGGGCGGCGTTGTCGGCGGAGTCACATGGATATTGCTGTATATTATGGATCTGGGTATTGGCTTTGTCTGGGATTTTGTACCAAGTCATGTAAATTTTACCCTTTATCCGGTTGTTATTTGTGCCCTCGGCGGGGCGCTCATCGGCATCTGGTCAAAGCGATTTGGACCGTATCCTCATGAAATGAGTGAAATTATGGTTGAGGTTAAAAAAGGCAATAAAGTACCATATAATAATATTCCGGTTGTGGCAGTTGCCGCCTTATTACCTTTGATTTTTGGAGGAAGTATTGGACCCGAAGCCGGGCTGACCGGTGTGATTGTGGGTTTATGTTTTTGGTTTTCAGATCGATTTGAATTTATCTTTTCTGAGGTTGAAGAGCTGGCTCAAATTGGGATGGCGGCTACCGTTGGAGTCATATTTGGTTCCCCTTTATTTGCTTTTGCGAATCAGATTGAGGACGAAACCAAACCCACTGTGATTCCCAAAAACACAAAAATATTCATGTATTTTGTTGGGATCCTCGGGGGCTTTGGAGCTTTAAATCTACTGACTGGTATCTTTGGAGGGGGCATGGGCTTAGGGCGCTTTCCGGCCATTGAGAGCGTATCTGGAGGTGAGTGGCTGGCGGCCATTCCTTTGGCGTTGATTGGTGTGATTGCCGGAATGCTCTATTTTGTTTTCCAACGGGTTATGAAAGTAATCGTGAGGCCTTTAAATAAATATATCATCCTAAAAACCATCCTGGGAGGAATGATTCTTGGCGGAGTGGGGATATTTCTGCCATATACCATGTTTGCCGGTGAACAGCAAATGACCGTTGTGATGAACTCATGGCAGAGTATCGGTTTTGGCGTGCTGCTCCTGACTGGCGCAGTGAAATTATTAATGGGAAACATTTGTGCTGAAATGGGCTGGCGCGGTGGTAATATCTTTCCAACAATTTTTTCAGGGGTTGCCATAGGTTATGCCTGTGCCTTTGTGATTCCAATTGATCCTGTTTTTTGTGTGGCAGTTGTGACAGCCGCGTTAACAGCTACGATTATGCGAAAGCCGATGGCAGTTATCTTCCTGCTGCTTATTTGTTTCCCGATTAACGGAATTATTCCAATGACGATCGGTGCTGTTATCGGGGCAGCTATTCCCTTGCCAAAATGGAGAGAAATGGGAAAAGCGTAAAATTCAGTTTACCGATTCTTTTCGGTTGCCAGCGACTTGTTTTTAATAATTGAAAAACCGCATAAGGTCGTCAGAATTCCGGTAATAATGAGCAAAAATTCAATGGGAATATAATCAGCCATGGGGCCGAAGATAAGCATACCCAGAGGGAGTGCCGTGGTACCAATCAGTTGTAAAATGCTGAAAATACGTCCTTGAATATCAGCATCAACCTGTTCCTGCAACAGTACGGTAGTTGGTACTGAGAAAAACGGAATTGCTAAACCAGATGCAAAAATAAACAGTAAATAGAGAATAAAATTTGGAGCTAATCCCATGGCCGCAATTGCGAGACCGAAGACGAAAGATCCGACCGAAATAGTCTTGATTCGACGGTTATAACCGCCCCAGATGGTGATGATGATTCCGCCAAACATCGTGCCGCCACTGAAAAAAACTTCATTGAGGGTTAAACGCCATATCTCACCGCCGTAAAGACGGGTAATGAGAAGCGGTGTTAAAAAAGCCGCCGGGGTGATGAAAAACATGATTAGGGCATAGTAAATAAAAAGAGTCTTAATAAATCGATCATGATGAATGAAATTCAGCCCTTCTTTTAAATCAGACAGGACTGAGGCTACCCTTTTTTCCAAAGCTTTGGAATGAATGGGAATGGGAATGAAGAATAGAATTCCCACGGCGATCATTGCAGTGATGATATCAATCAGAAAAGTATATTCAAGGGGAAAAACAGTAAGTAAACCGCCACTAATGGCAGGAGCGACAATAAAGGTTAGGGATTGAATGCTGCCATTGATCCCATTGATTTTCATCAATTTATTTTCTGGAACGAGTTGAGGAATCAGTGCATTAACGGCTGGGGCTTGAATTCCGGCCCCAAATGAGCGAATGCCCGAAACTAAAAAAAGCAGCCAGAGCTCCTGATAACCCATAAAAAAAAGAATTGCCAGAACGAGTGTTGCCAGGGAAATGAGGGCATCGGCCAGGATTATCAAGTATTTTCGATGATAGCGGTCAGCCCAGACGCCGGCAAAAAGAGACACTAAAATTTGCGGGAGAAAACTGCACAGGGTAGAAATAGTCATCATAAAACCGGAAGCAGTCGTTAGCGTTACATACCAAATAATGGCATAGGCTACGATAGAAGAGCCAAACAGGGAAATGGTTTGACTGGTAAGAAAAAGGATGATTTGACGAAGGCTATGTGAATTATTACGATTAATAGGGGGATCATTATTGAGTGCTGTCATCATAACTCCTTTTTTGAGATAGTATGATTATGTTTCCGAAGATTCTACCGTAATTTAAAAGAATGTAAAATAAAAAAACCCAAGTTCTACCTAGGGTTATTGAAACAATTTAGTATTTTTTCTATATTTCAATCACTTTGGTGATGGTCACATTAAGAAAATGTTTATCTGCTAAATTTATATCATACATCTCAACATCTTGATTTCCATTTTTATAAATCCTGATTTTAGGTCTCATACAGTAGTTTTCATAATTTTCGGTGACAATACCGGATAAACCATTGCTCAATTCCACACAAGTTCCGGTCGGATAGGGGGCGATTTTTTTAATGAAAATATTGACCAGCTCTGGATCAAAAAGAATTTCGGAATTTCCCATAATGTACTCGATCACTTCCGAAGGTATAATTGCTTTTCGGTAGGATCGGTCGGAAGTCATCGCATCATAAACATCTGCAATGGCGATGATGCGGCCAAACAATGAAATATTTTCGCCCATTTTACTGTTTGGATAGCCGCCGCCTTCATATTTTTCATGATGTTCAAGAATTCCCAGTTTGGAAGACTGATTCATATTGAATTCTTTTTTTATATAGTCATAACCATACTGACTGTGTTTTTTAATCTCACCAAACTCATTATTGGTTAGTGCACCGTTTTTGAGTAGAATCTCTTTATTAACAAATATTTTCCCGATATCGTGCAATATGGCACCAATACCAAGATCACTCAATACTTGTTTTTTCAAACCCATGGATACACCCAGTACAATTGATAGAACGGCAACGTTGACGGAATGAAAATAAGTATAGTCATCAAAAACTTTTAAATCGATCATGTTAACCATGGTACTTTTATTATTCAAAATTTCGTCAACAATGGTTTCAATTTGATTTTGCATTTCGGTGAAGCTCTGCTTTGTTATTGTAGTTGTATTTTCAGCACAAATGAATACATCTTTAACACAACTAACAGTATGAGCCTTAATACGATCATCGATAATATTTGCAATTTCTAAATCTCTTGATACAGCATCCTCAACATAAATACCATTATAATTAAGATTTCCGATTCTACGGATATATTCTTGTGTCAGGACAACGTCTTGTGCCAGTACCAGTTCTCCGTTTTTACCCCAAAGGTTATTACCCAGGGTCATTCCTTCTCGCAAGCAAGATGTCGGTACAAATCTCATAAAGTGGGCCTCTCTTTCAATTTACAATAGTATAGGTATAATGAAGTCTGTGTTTACATTTCAGGGGAAAATATAGTCAGTGTGATAACTAATGAACTGCTTCAGTGGCATTAAAATCTGTTCTTAAGATGACAATATCAACTCTTCTGTTTTTAGATCGTCCGTCTTCGGTATCATTTGTCGCCACCGGTCGATATTCCCCGTAGCCGATGGCACTGATCTTTTCTGAAGGGAAACCGGAATTTGTTACAATTAGATCTAGAACTTTCGAAGCACGCATGACAGAAAGATCCCAATTATTGCTGTAGATGCTATTTTGTATAGGTACATTATCAGTATAACCTTCGATTCGGACATAATTGTTCACCGTTTTCAAAATTCCTCCAAGATCGGTTAAAATATTCACCGTTTCAGGTTTTATCGCTGTGCTTCCGGAATCAAACAGGACATAATCTTTAAAGGTAATCCAGACACCGATATCACCCATGTTTACGGTAACCTGATTTTGAAGACCTTTTTCGGTGATTAACGTGTTTACTAAATTAACAATATTTTGAAGATCTTCTTCTACTGTATTTCCTTGATCAGCAGTTGAGTCGTTCGCAGTTGTCGTAATGCCGGCAAGCATTTCCTCAGGACTGCCTTGTTGTGCGCCGGCAATACTCTGTTGATCACCAGCCAGGGCAGAATTGAGTGATTTTGCCAATGCTTCATATTTTTGTTGGTCGACATTACTCATGGAATACAGAAGTACAAAAAAAACAAAGAGTAATGTAATAAAATCCAGGTAAGAGAGCATCCATCGCTCACTGTTGTCTTTTTCCGGTTCTTCTTGGTGTTTCATTGATTAGCTCAAACTCCTTTTATTTACCTTTTTTCTTTGATTTACCTGAAGATTTTTTTGCGTCTTTAGAGTCTTCGCCGCCGGCTTTTGCTAAATCTTCTTTGGATAGATATCCCTTAAGTTTGTCTTCAATAAAATTAGGATTTGCACCTTCCTGGAGAAGAATTAAACCTTCGATGATCATTGAATTACGAACGATTTCTTCTTTGCTTTTCATTTTAAGAGTACTTGCAATAGGAAGCCAAATAAGGTTTGCCGTTGCAATACCATATAGAGTGCAGATAAAGGCTACCGCAATAGATTCGCCTAACCCATCCGGGTTAGAAGACATTTGACCCAATACATTGATCAGACCCATAACCGTTCCGATGATACCCATGGTAGGCGCATAACCGCCGGCGGCTTCAAAAATTGCCGCCCCAGCTTTATGCCGGTGCGACATCATTTCAAGATCTGATTCCAGTGCTTCCCTTGTTTTCACCGGATCGAGACCATCAAGAATAAATTCTAGTCCGCGTTTGGTAAAAGGGTCAATATCGGTTTGATCAACAATTTCCTTTTCAAGACTTAAAATCCCTTTTGTTCTCGCCGTTTTTGACATGGCCTTAATTTGTTCAATTAAAGACAGCAGATCATTCTTATCATTTTTAATGAGAACTTTAAATAGTTTGGGAACGTGTTTTATGTCGGACAAAGGGAAAGACATAACAGTAGCGCCAATCGTTCCGAGGATTACAATCATAAATCCGGTTGGTGATAGTAAAGATACAATGCTTCCACCTTCAATAAGAAATGCAGCGATAATGGATGCCCAGGAAAATACAAAAGCAATTATATAACCAATGTTCAAAAACTGATCCTCCTTTAAATTTAACAAAGACAATGCATTATGGTCTATAAAAGATTAAGACCAGTTAATTTATTTCTTGTTTAACATATTAATCTTCGTCAAATTTGTTTTTTTCTTTAGTGGAAAGTAAATAATATTCAGATGAAAAAGGAACAGTTAATTAATTAAATACGATAAAAAAACAGTAATTCCATTGGTTCAAAATCGCCACTAAATATGTGCAAAAGGGAAAGTGGAAAAGTAAAATAACTGCTTTAAACAGTCTGAAATTTTATCAATACTATCAGTTCTCATAATAATCAAAAGCATGGACATTTTCAACGAACATTTACTGGCAAAAAAATAAAAAGCACTGAAAGGATTGGTTTTTATTTTGTCAATAAATTAATATTCAATTAGTATGATTTTAGCAAATAATATGCCTAACGTCAAGGAAGAAGAGAATTTAGAAACAAATTAAGGAATAGCTTATATTCATGCTTGTAAGGAGGATAAAAATATTGTTTAAGTTAAAAAATACAGGGTAAATAAAAGTGCATATAAATAGTCATAGATTGAAAGAAGATAAATATAATAAGCAATAATTTATCTGAATTTGAAAAAGCAACTAAGATAAATTATTTATCATGACATTTTTGTTGAACTGTTGACAGTCGATTTTTCTGATGATAATATGAAGTAATTAGATTTTTGGAAGAGGAACGTGAGATGAAAACAATAAGAGTTTGTGTTGGCAGTGCTTGTCATGTAAATGGATCTTATAAGGTGGTACAGGCATTCAATCGACTGATTGACGAGCGGGGCCTAAAAGAAGAAATTGAACTGGTTGGTTCCTTTTGTATGGGTCATTGTGCTGAAGGTGTTTCGGTTGAATATCGTGATGTTATTTATGCTGTTTCAATGAAGAATGTTGAAAAAATATTTAATCAGATAATGGGAGAGAATTAATTGGGTATTATTAATTTTTCAAAAGAAAAATGTCGAAATTGTTATAAATGTATTCGAAATTGTCCCATCAAGGCCATAAAACTGAAAGATAAACATGCGCAGATCATAGAAACGATGTGTATCGGATGTGGAAACTGTATTAAAATTTGTCCCCATAATGCAAAGGAAATTCAAAGCGATGTTTCAGTTGTCAAACAATGGTTGAAAAATGAAAAAGTGGTATTGAGTTTAGAAGGCGTTTTTCCGTCAACATATTATATGGATCATCCCAGACAATATATTGGAGCGCTTAGAGAACTCGGGTTTAGCATTATCGAAGAAACATCGATTGGAGGAGATACCGTCGCTAATTCCTATATAAAAGATTATTATAGTGATAATCAGTTTGTCATTGCGTCTTCATGTGCTGCTATCAAAAATCTGATCGAAATATATTATCCTCAATTTGTTTCCTCTTTGAGTAAACAAGTTTCACCCATGATTGCCCACGGAAAAATTTTAAAAGAAAAATATCCTGATGCAAAGATCGTATATGCGGGAGCCTGCCTTGCAAAAAAAATGGAGGTTCTTGAAGAAGAAGTAAGTGGAATCATTGATGCCGTGCTGACGTTTGATGAAATTGATGTTTGGATGAAGGAAAGAAATATCGATGCCACTAAAGCAGATGTGGAAGCATTCGATGCCATCGGAACAAACATTGGAAGATTATATTCTCAAATTGGCGGACTTTCAAAAAGTTGTGTTGAAGATTTAGACGGCAGTCGAAAGATTTTACAAATCGATGGAGTAGCAGACTGTATTCTATTTATGGATGAAATACAAAATTTGGACAAAAAATATTGGATCGAAATGAATGCCTGTGAGGAAGGATGTATTAATGGCCCGGGGAATATCCATAGTCAGTTATCCAAATATGAAAAGGTGGAAATGCTGCAAACTTATATTGACATGAACAAAAACAAATTATCAGTGGAAAAGATTCCTGAAATCGATACGAAAAGAAGTTTTCATAAGCGTCCGGTTCATCATCTTGGGAAAGTGCCGGAAGAGGAACTTGAAAAAATTCTAAGACAAATGTCAAAATTCAACAAGCGGGATGAATTGAATTGCGGAACCTGCGGATATGACACTTGCCGAGACAAGGCCAGGGCTGTTTATTGGAATATGGCAGAAATCGAGATGTGTTTGCCATTGATATCGAGTCAAAATGAAGCCATTTCGAATATCATTGTGACAACAACCCCAAATGCAATTGCGATTCTTGACAAAACTTATCGTATTATTGAATTTAATGGTGCGGCGGAGAAACTGTTTAAAGTTAAAAAGGAAGATGTTTTCCATTATAATTTTATGGAAGTTCTGGATTATGATCCATTTAGAAAACTGAATTATGAAAAAAACTGCCTCTATACAGGAAAAGGGATTTATGAACGTGAAAACCTGGTCTTTATGGAAATACTGACCTATATACCGAAAGAAGAATTGTATATGGGAATTTTTATTGACATTACCAAACAGGAGCAACGGGAACAGGATTTTCTAAAAATGCAGGAAGAAACCCTTAGTATGGCACAGCGAGTCATCGACAAACAGATGCGGGTTGCTCACGAGATTGCCGGGCTTCTTGGAGAAACAACGGCTGAAACCAAGGTAACCTTGACAAAACTGCAAAAAATTGTGGGAAATCGGGAGGATGAATTTTAATGTCTTTATTTATGGATATTGCCCATGACAGCGTCAATAAAGTTAATGAAGAACTTTGTGGAGACAATGTCGAAATTCGGATTAATGATGAAAGTATCATCGTGGTATTGGCGGATGGTTTAGGGAGTGGGGTTAAAGCCAATATATTGGCAACAATGACTTCGACCATTACCGCAACGATGCTGGAAGAAAAAATGGGAATTATGGATGTCCTTGAGACATTGGAAGAGACCTTGCCCAAATCCAAGGTTCGTAATCTTGCTTATTCTACTTTTACTATTGTCCAGGTTTTTCGCAATCGAACCGCCTATATTCTTGAGTTTGACAATCCGCCACTGATATTCATTCGTGATGGAGAAATTATTGAATTGGATAGAAAACCCATACAATTTCAAGAAAAATCCGTTTTTGAAACGACGATAAAAATTGAAAAAGATGATATTTTGGCTTTCTTTAGTGACGGTGTCATTCATGCCGGAATAGGGAATCTTTTAAACTTTGGATGGCAATGGGAGGAAGCGTCAGATTATATATTGGCACGAACCTATGAAAACAAAAACGCTAAGGAAATTTCCATGGCGCTGATCGATACCTGTTACAACCTTTACGGAGAGGAACCGGGAGATGATACCACAGCAGTTGTCATTAGAGCGGAAGAGAGAAGTTATCTAACGATATTCTCAGGGCCGCCTCTTGACAAGTCAAAGGATGCTGAAGTCAAGAGGCTGCTTGATAAGGCCCGTGGAAAAAAAATTATCTGTGGAGGAACGGCTGGAAATATTGTGTCGCGGGAATATGGGGAAGAAATTGAAATTGATCTTTCCACCATTTCTGAAAGAGTCCCACCGGTTGGGTATATGAAAGGTGTGGATTTGGTAACGGAAGGAGTTTTGACGATTAGAGAAACGGTTCACTTACTTAAAGAATACTTGAATAACCGATGCGGCCATGAAATATTCGAAGCAAAAAACGGGGCTTCAATGCTGGCAAATTATCTAATTAACAAATGTACGACGATTGATATCATCATGGGAAATTCGATTAACCCGGATCATCAAAATCCGGATTTTCCCGAAGAGTTGACTACAAAATGGCGGATTACCCAAGAGTTGATTGATTTACTTCGCTGCTTTAACAAAGAGGTCAACATCGTATATGTGTAAATCAGTCAGGTTATAAATAGAAAGAGGCCATCCCTAATAAAGGGATGGCCTCTTTCTATTGTATATGCTTTGAGGAGAAAAGCTATATTAACTATGTACCCTAATATTTATAATCTAACATAAAATAGAAATTTATTTTATTTGTATTTTCTTTTTTAAAACGCCAAAGCGGTAATAAGCGTAGCCGGATCCAAAGGCAATCAGGCAAATGCTAAGATATAATCCGAATAGTGGGTTTTGAAGACCGCCAGAGAAAATAATCAAGGAACCAATAGATGCAAAAATCGGACAGATAAGTCCTCTAAATAAGCTTTTTATTTCTTTCTTTTTCCATAAAATAAAAACTTTATAATATAAGCCCAGATACAATAGATAACTGGTAACAATGGCGATTTCAGAAATATCAGAATTTGGGAACAACGCAAATTTTTGAGTGAAATAGTGAACGACCATCCAAAAGGCAATAAGTACGAGGGAAAAGAGTGCTGAATTCACTGGAAAATCGACTTTGGGAGAAATGCGTGCAAGGATAGCTGCTTTTGGAATCATGTTATCCAAACCCAAAGCATACGGCAGGCGGATCATACCCATGACCAATCCGTTTAAGGTGCCCAGAACAGAAATAAAAACAAACAACATGACGATCTTTGCTCCGCTGGGACCAAAAATCATATTCGCGGCAAAATCCAGATGAGCATCCCCCATTTTCATAATGGTGGTGGGTCCGACTAAATTGGAAATGCCAACAAAGTAAATGACATAGAGGACCAGAATGATGAGCGGACTAATTGAAAGAGCTAAAGGGAGGTTGCGTTTGCTGTTCTTTATTTCATAGGCAACTGTTGTGGAGATAATCCATCCGTCAAAAGAAAAAGCAATTGGAGCGATGGCGCCGAGCCAGCCTGTGGATGAAACTTGGGAAAGGGCATCATTAGCAAAGGTGGTGCCAGTTCCGCCAAATATTAGACCGACAATCCCAATGACAATAAGGGGGAGAAGTTTAATAATCATGGCAATACTTTGGAACTCTCCGCCGATTTTAGCTGAAAGGATGTTTATGATATAAAAAACAAAAAAACAGCAAATCCCTGACAGAATTTGAATTTCCAGAGTTTGGGTCACATTAAACAGAATACAAAAATAGATGCCGGATACCCAGATTAAAATGGCTGTGATAGTTGGCAGATAAATAAAAGTCTGGAACCAACCATAGGCACAGCCGATACTCGGGCTGATAAATTCTTTAGCATAGGTAAGGATCCCTCCGGGCAGATCTGTTCTCGCTGCCAGTTCGGCAATGGTCAAACACCCAAATACGATACTGATCGCAGCGACAACAAAGATGAGAATTCCCAAAAAAACATTTCCATTGGTGGCAATAAGAATATTATCACTTTTAAAAAAGATACCTGATCCAACGACGATCCCAACGATAAGAGCTATTGCAGTGAATAAGTTATATCCTGATCGTTTCAAGGTAGCCTCCAATTAAATAAAATGAGTGTTATTTTGTTCCGAAAAGCCGATCTCCGGCATCACCTAAACCAGGAACAATATAGGAATGTTCATTAAGGTGATCATCGATGGCCGCGCAGAAAATCGGTATCTCCGGATAAGCGGTTGTAACGGCCTTAATTCCCTCGGGACAGGCAAGAATATGAACAACTTTGATATTCTTACAATTGGCTTCTTTTAAAAGTCGAATGGTATGGATGACAGAGACACCGGTAGCAAGCATGGGATCGACGATAATGGCTTCTCTCTCGGCTATATCAGACGGGAGTTTCTTATAGTACTCAACCGCCTGTAGGGTTTCAGGGTCTCGATAAAGCCCGATATGGCCAATTTTCGCTTTGGGAATAATATTGGTGAATCCTTCGACCATCCCCAGACCTGCCCGCAAAATAGGAACAATAACGACATCCTTTTCAGCCAGAACTTTTTGCGTAGTTTTGCATATGGGGGTTTCAATGTCAATGTCTTTCAATGGAAAGTTTTTAGTCACTTCCCAAGCCATAAGGCTGGATAGTTCTTTGACCAATTCTCTGAATTCTCGGGAAGAGGTTTCTATCTTTCGAAGGTGGGTTAATTTGTGTGTGATGAGTGGATGATCCACGACGGTTACATTTTGCATCATTATCTCCTTTTATTTGTTGTTAGAATAATAATACGATAAATAACTGAATAATTCTACAAAATTTTAAGAATTATTTGTTGACAGTTAGAAAATAAGCGTTAAAATGAATGAATGTAGAGAAAAATGAACTAAGAACGGACTATGAGAGTTGGAAAGGATGACCGATGAAAAAGGAAATTAAGTTATACACCTGGGCACACTGTCCATATTGCAATGGTGCAAAAAAACTTCTGGATGATAAGGGACTAAAATATACAGATATTGATATTTATAATGATGATAAAACCCGGCGACAATTACAGGAACAAACGAATCATTATACGGTACCTTTTATCTTTATAGGCGAGACTTTTATCGGAGGTTTTTCAGAACTTAAAGAAATTGATTTTAGTGGAAAACTAGATGAATTATTACAGTAAAAAGTGAGGACGAGATGGCAGCAGCAATTACTTTTAAAGTTGTAGAAGAAATAGGTGTTTTAAGCGAATTGCCGAATGGGTGGCAAAAAGAATTAAACTTGGTTAGTTGGAACGAACGTGATCCAAAATACGATCTGAGAGATTGGAATGCGGATCATGAGAAAATGCGAAAAGGGATCACATTGACAGCGGATGAGCTGGTACAATTACGTGATATTCTTAATGGGCTAGAGCTTTAAAAATAAAAAAACGTACCTCGGTTTAGTGAGATGCGTTTTTTTTATACAGATTATTTGATCGGTTCGCCGCAATCAGCGGAACCGGAACTCAACAGCATTTCCAAGCCATGGTCAAGTGCGGGTAAAATGGCTTCAAGGTTTTCTTTAACAGCTTTCGGGCTGCCGGGAAGATTGATAATGAGTGTTCTTTTCCGGATCCCAGCGGTTGCTCTGCTTAACATGGCCTTTGGTGTTATTTGCAGGCTATAATATCGCATTGCTTCTGGAATGCCTGGGGCCATTCGATCA
This sequence comes from Acetobacterium paludosum, assembly GCF_008086595.1. Taxonomy (GTDB): domain Bacteria; phylum Bacillota; class Clostridia; order Eubacteriales; family Eubacteriaceae; genus Acetobacterium; species Acetobacterium paludosum. Next base: position 95,873 of record NZ_RXYA01000012.1, read on the forward strand.
CATACGGCTGCCGTGGCTTCCGGTGTCCAGTCTCGTTGAGAAAATCCCGTACCGCCGGTGGTTAGAATTAAATCCAGATTATCCGCATCAACCCAGGTAATCAGAGATTCTTTGATGGTGTCGACATCATCAGGGAGTATCGTCGTTTTTACGACATCATAATTCCCCAATGATTCCAGCATCGTTTGAATTAAAGGGCCGCTTTTATCTTCTCGTTGACCTTGGGAGCCTTTATCGCTTAAGGTCATTATTCCTGTTCGATACATTGTTTTCTCCTTAAATATTAAATGTGAAAAATTCATTTGATAATACCACATAAGAAAAATTCACACTTTAAAAGATTTTCTCCTACAGTATAACAATTTTTAATGAATAATTAAAGAGCGTAATTCATGTTGTTTTTTTAAAGAAAAATCGTTAGAATAGAAATAACAGAAAAATATGTTGAAAAACTAAGAATCAGGGTTATGATATTGAAAAGCTAAGAGACAGAAAAACCCTTAGAAGACACAGGGGAGAAAGCAGGAAACTGATGAAGGATCATTATGGTAGAAAAATTAATTACATGCGTCTCTCCATAACAGATTTGTGTAATTTGCGATGTGTGTACTGTATGCCGGAAGAGGGGGTTGAGAAACACGCTCACACTAAGAACCTATCTTTTGAAGAAATGCTCGACCTAATAAAAGCTGGCGTTGCGTTAGGCATAGACAAGGTTCGGTTGACTGGAGGGGAACCATTGGTTCGTCATGGTATTGTGGACCTGGTCCGAGAGATTGGCAGGATTCCAGAAATAAAAGATTTAACGATGACAACGAATGGTATTTTATTGCCAAAATATGCAAAAGAATTAAAAAAAGCGGGATTAACACGAGTGAATATCAGTTTGGACACCTTTGATCCGGATAAATATCATCAAATAACTCGCTGGGGGCATATTGAAGATGTGCTGGCAGGAATTGAAGCGGCAAAGGAAGTGGGAATGCATCCCATAAAAATCAACACCGTTCTGATTAAGGGATTTAATGATGATGAAATCGGTTCCTTTGTTAACTTTACAAAAGATCATGAAGTGGATATTCGCTTCATTGAGCTGATGCCGTTGGGAGAATCAATCAGTTTTGCTGAAAATAAATACCTGTCAAATGATGAGGTTTTAAGACAAGTGCCAGAATTGCAGCCAGTTGTTGAACTGGACAAATCAGGGCCAGCCATATATTATCGGCTGCCTGGGGCAAAAGGAAAAGTCGGTCTGATTAATCCGATCAGCAAACATTTCTGTAAAGAATGCAATCGCATTCGGGTTACCTCCGACGGCAAGATTAAACCTTGTCTTCATTCGGACTTCGAAATTGATATCGTAGCCCTTCGAAAAGAAGGCAAGAGCTATGAAGAAATATTGAAGCAGGCCATTGGCGAAAAACCGGAACAACATCATATTGATGAAAATGAAAAACAATTATTGAGAAATATGAATGAAATTGGAGGTTGAATATGGAAAAAGAGAATTTAGAGTTTACCCATTTTAATGAAGCTGGAAGAAGCCGAATGGTGGATGTTACAGAAAAACACACAACCGAACGGGTTGCCATTGCCAAGGGCTCAATTGCTATGAAAAAAGAGACTCTGCAAAAAATAATTGATGGACAAATGAAAAAGGGGGATGTCCTGGGAGTTGCGCAAATCGCTGGAATTATGGGTGTTAAGCACACCGCTGATCTCATCCCCATGTGTCATAATATTTTTATTTCAGGAAGCGATATTGCTTTTGAAATTGATCAGGATCGTTCAAAAATTTTGATTGAGGCGACTGTTAAAAATACCGGACAGACCGGTGTGGAAATGGAAGCGCTAATGGCGGTATCCATAGCAGCCCTTACAATTTATGATATGTGTAAAGCAGTTGATCGGGAAATGACGATTGAAAAAATATATTTAGCAAAAAAATCAGGCGGAAAATCAGGCGTGTTTGTTAATCCGAAGGAGAGTCAAAAATAGCCACAAAAGTAACTGCCGTTAATATATTAGTGAGTAAGTTGAATGAACAGTAATTTGCTCAAATCACACGAATAAATAAGAAAATATCCTATAATGTATTGCAATGTCAAAATAAAGTGTTACAATAGTAAATGTTATTGCCGTACAAGTGTCGCCTATAGGAGGACAGTTTGCCTGTTGGAGGACAATATGAATGAATTTGTTAATAGTATGGCTGGTGTGGCATGGAATATTATCCCGATACTGCTTATCTTTTTTTTAATGTCAGGCATAATGTTTGTATTTTATTTTAAGAAAAAGACTGAAGAATTATCGAGCTATATGAAAAGTATTGCTGCATCCTTAGAGAGGCTATCAAATCGGTAAATGACAATAGAAAGAGTTTTTATGGAGGATAAGTATGTTTTTTGAAGAAGTGAAGGTTGCAGATCCAGAGATTTACGAACTCATGGAAAAGGAATTACATCGGCAACAAAGTCATTTAGAGTTAATAGCCTCTGAAAACTTTGTGTCAGAAGCGGTTATGAGTACCATGGGAAGTCATTTAACCAATAAATATGCAGAAGGTACCCCGGGACATCGATTTTATGGGGGATGTGTTCATGTGGATAAGATTGAACAGATTGCCATTGATCGAGCAAAAGCTCTTTTTGGTGCCGAACATGCCAATGTTCAACCTCATTCCGGTGCTCAGGCAAATACAGCTGTTTATATGGCTATTTTGGAACCAGGTGATACGGTTTTAGGTATGCGTCTGGATCAGGGTGGGCATTTAACTCACGGCAGTCCAGCTAATCTTTCTGGAAAATATTATCATTTCGTTTCTTACGGTGTTGATCAGGATACGGAAATGATCAATTACGATGAAATAGAAAAACTTATAAAGGAACACCATCCTAAATTAGTGGTTGTTGGCGCAAGTTCATATCCAAGAGCTATTGATTTTGAGCGCATTTCCAAAATGACGAAAGCGGCAGGTTGCTATTTAATGGTGGATATGGCACATATTGCAGGACTTGTTGCAGCAGGACAGCATCAAAGCCCGGTGCCTTACGCAGATTTTGTAACCACGACGACGCATAAAACATTGAGAGGCCCAAGAGGCGGCATTATTTTATGCAAAAAGGAGTATGCTAAACTCATCGACAAAGGGGTTTTCCCCGGAACACAGGGTGGTCCTTTAGAGCATATGATCGCAGCAAAAGCGGTTGCATTCAAAGAAGCGGCAACTCCAAAGTTTAGGGCTTATCAGGAACAGGTTGTTAAAAATGCCAAAGTCCTGGCAGCGGCTCTCGAAAAGCGTGGATTTAGAATTATATCTGGGGGGACAGATAACCATCTGATGCTGCTGGATGTCAGCAAAGTGGGATTAACCGGAAAAGAAGCTGATGAAACATTGAGTAAAGTTAATATTACAGCCAATAAAAACGCCATTCCCTATGATAAAGAAAGTCCTTTTGTGACCAGTGGAATTCGAGTGGGAACACCTGCAATAACTACAAGAGGTTTAAATGAGGATGATATGGAAATAGTTGCTGATGCGATTGAAGCGGCTTTAATTAAGAAGGATTTAGATTTAGCTCGTGAAAAAGTTGCTTATCTAACTGGAAAATATCCTCTCTATCCAGGATTAATGGAAAAATAGAGAGTAAGCTAAAGTCTAATTTAAGGCTAATTATTTATTATTGGGTATAAATTGTGCCACAATCAGATAAAATAATTAGCCTTAAAGAAGTTGGCGATGATCTTCTTTTAACTGCCATGGATCACAGATTAAAACACAAAATAAATTTAGAAAGATAATGTCATGAAAAATTTTATTCTTTACTTGATTTTATATCTCATAATAATCAATTTCGTCACCTTTTTTTTGTTCTGGAAAGACAAAAGACGGTCAAAACGTGATGCCTGGCGAATACCAGAAAAAACCTTGCTGATTTTTAGCGTAGTGGGGGGAAGCGTTGGCGGAATAATGGGTATGAAGGTTTTTCATCATAAGACAAAGCACTTGCAATTTTCGCTGGGATTGCCGGTAATACTACTTTTTCAGGTGGGGATTGCCGCCGTTGCTTTTTTTAAGTTTGGCTGAGTTTTGTTTAGGCGGCATTAGAATAACTGTTGAATTGTGATTAAGTTGATTATTATGCGAGAAAAAACAAGGAAGAACTTGACAATTTATAAAAAAAAAGGTAACCTATAACGGTACTTGAAAATGAATGTCATGCGAGAGTGTTGGAACTGGCAGACAAGCACGTTTCAGAGGCGTGTGCCGAAAGGCGTACGGGTTCGATTCCCGTTTCTCGCACCAATAAGGAATTAAAAGCTGTGGAAATTTTAAATTTTCACAGCTTTTTTTGCGTTTTTTACTTTAGATGAAAAAAATCAGAGGTTTATGAAGTTTAAAAAGGGTAAATAAAATTGTGTGAAATAATAACGAAATAAAAAAAGAGCGGCACTTTCCGGTTGAAAATTAGAAAGTTGTGTTTTCGCAACTTGAAAGTAAAGCTGTTAGGATTGAAAAATGAAAAAAGAAATACATATTAATGTCGCTGATATAGAAGAAAATATCCATAAAATATTTGATGAGCGTTATGTTATAATCGGAATTTTAGGAAGTGGTGGAATGGGAAATGTATTCTATGCGAAGAGTAATGATGCATTAATGAAAAAGTATGCAATAAAAGTTTTGGATAAAAATATTTATCGCGAAAATATCAATATTTTAACTGAGGCCAAGGTTCTAAAAAAACTAGATCATCCATGCATTCCAAAGGTGATTGAACTGAAAGAGAATGAGTGTTATGTGTATGTTGTTCAAGAATATATTGAAGGAGAATCACTCAGCAATTTTATTAAACGAAATGGAAAGATAAAAGAAAAAACGCTGATGATCTGGATGAACAGCATTGCTTCAACCTTAAATTATCTTCATGGGCAGGGAGTAATCCATAGAGACATAAAACCAGATAATATTATGATCAATAAGGATAGTCAAATGAAAATTATTGATTTTGGTTTGGCACGAAAAATATGTGATATTGATAAAGCAGATGAACGGGTTATTGGTACGTTATCATACACTGCACCTGAACGTTTTATAAAAAAAAAGGCGACGACCCAAACGGATATATATGGATTTGGAACCACGATGTATTTTTTAGCAACCGGCATGAAACCAGAAGATATGAAGACAGAGTCAAAAAAAAGCTACGAAATTATGAAGAAGAATTTAACGGAAATGACATCACCCTGGTTGGCCTATATGCTGATAAAATCGATTGCTATCAATCCGAGTCAACGTTATGTCAATTTTGATGAAGTTTTGTATGATCTTGAAGAAGAACCATTTAAAAAATTGGAAGAACAGCAAAAATCGAAACAACAAATTGCTTTAGTTATGTTGATTTTTTGCTTTTTGTTTTTATTTGGCATCACTCTTTGAATTTCAGGTATTTCTGAAGAAAGTAGTTATAAAACCTGAGCACATCGATTTTTATTCGTTGTGTTTTTTTTGTTGTACATAAACAATAAACCGCTAAATCTTATTCTTTTTGTCATAAAAATGTTATAATAAAACCAAAAGCCAAACAAACATTCTAATCGAAAGAGGTAATTATGAATCTCCAATGCATCGCAGATAAAATGTCTATTTTTTTCAATCAATACAATTATCTTACCCACACGAGAGGTAATACACTTTTTTTATTGAAGTGTATTTTTTTGAAGTATCTCGTTAACAATCATCATATTGATTTTATTCAATATGAAAAAGAATTAAAAAAGAATTTCACTTTCGATTGTTTTATCGATTTATGGCAAGGGAAAGCCATTGAAAAGATATTCTGGGAAGAGGAAGATCAGGATTTAGAACCCCTTGGAAACCTGATATGGGAGTGGATCTGTGATTTTGTGACGGCGGCGCCTTCATTTGAAGGAGAAAATCCCAGAATTATTGGCGATCTCTATGAAGAGAGTATGATGTTAAACCATAAAAAAAACCACGGCGTTTTTTATACCCCAGAAAATTTAGCGGATTATATGGCATCAAAAGCACTGGGAAAGTGCGAAGTGGATGAAAAATATAAAAAAATTCGCATATTTGACCCGGCATGTGGGAGTGGATCCCTTTTAAATGCTGTATACGATCGAATGTTTGAAATTTATGGAGAGAACATGTGCGACGAAGAAAAAGAAATACTTCATCGATTACTGCTGGAAAAAATTCTGGTTGGGGTTGACCGGGATTCCGTCGCTTGTCTGGTAACTCGGCTCATTCTTGTTTTAAAGGGAAATACTTATGTCAGACCATTGGGGATTCAATGTGGAGATATTCTCACCGAAGAGCTAATTATTGAGAAATCAGTGGATATCATTATTGGGAATCCCCCCTATGTGGGTCACAAAGAAATAGACAGTGCCTATATGAAAAAGCTGAAGAATCGATATCCGTTAGTTTATCAGGATAAGGGGGATCTGTCCTATTGCTTTATCAATCGGGGCTGGGAATTGTTGAAACAAGATGGAATATTAATTCACATCACTTCCCGCTATTTTTTAGAAGCCTATTATGGGAAACCCCTTCGCAATTTTATCAAAAGTGCTTTTGAAATTGAAGAAATTGTTGATTTCAATGGTATCCGGATTATTCCGGGAGTGGGGATCGACCCGGCGATTATCAAGCTGATAAAAAATGAAAAGACAGAAAAAAACTGCGAGATCAGTATAAAACGCTTTTTAATAAAAAATCATAAATCGGACACCTATTCCCATTTAATCAATTCATTGGATGAGAGAAATAAGTTAGAAGAGAAACCTTTTGAATCTTATTTTGTTTCTCAGAATTCTTTGAGTGATGATCTCTGGCGGCTATATTCTCCGATTACAAAAGCGATCATCGAAAAAATCGAAAAAAAGACACCGTTTACTTTGGATAATATCGTTCATAGTTTTCAGGGGATTATCACCGGAAATGACAAAGCATTCATTTTTGATAATAATGATGAAAACCTGAACAATTTTGAAGAAAGTCATCTGAAACCGTGGATAAAAAATAAAGATGTCAGAACTTTTACCATTGCCGAGCCGCAGAAAAAAATTCTTTACACCAACGAAATTGATGCCATAGAATCCGATTCTGTTGTTCTGAAGCATTTAGGAAAATATCGGGAAAAACTGGAAAAACGCAGGGAATGCCAGAACGGAAAGCTGCCTTGGTATTTTCTTCAATGGGGCCGGGATCCCAGCCATTTTGAAAGAAAAAAAATTATTTATCCTTATAAGGCGACAAAAAACCGCTTTGCCATTGATGATAAAAAAAGTTATTTCAGTGCGGATGTGTATGGATTGATTCTGAAACCCCGGCTTTATCATAAGGTGACGGAAGAACTTTTGGTGGTGCTTTTAAATAGCCGCCTTTATAACTATTATTTTAAATCCTTTGCTAAAAAATTGGGAGACAAGCTTTATGAATACTACCCTAATACCTTATTAAAACTCAGAATACCGGATCTGGATGAAGAAAGCACTAGGCTATTTAATCGATTCTATGATAAAATCATAAAGATTAACTTACTTGAGAATGAATTGAATCGTTTAGAAATTCTCAATACGGTTGATCAATGGTTATATCAATATTTTGAACTAACAGAAACTGAAATTGAAGAAATAGAGAAGGAAGGGTGAGGGTAACATGCAGGAAAGCTTTTTTGGAATCAATTATCAGGAAAAAATGGCTGATAATGCGCCATTAGCGGTCCGAATGCGCCCCCGTACGCTAGAAGAATTTGTGGGACAGAAACATATTATTGCAAAAGGGAAGCTGCTGTATCGACTCATCGAAGCGGATAAACTGTCTTCAGTCATTTTTTACGGCCCCCCGGGAACCGGAAAGACATCCCTGGCAAAAATTGTTGCAAACCGCACGAATTCATCCTTTTATGAATTGAATGCGGTAACTTCCGGGAAAAAGGAAATTACCGAGGTTTTAGAAAAAGCAAAAAACAATCTGGGCGTTTACAATAAAAAATCCATTTTGTTTATCGATGAAATTCATCGTTTTAACAAGGCTCAGCAGGACGCCTTGTTACCCAGTGTGGAAAGAGGCTTGGTGACGCTGATTGGGGCAACCACTGAAAACCCCTATTTTGAGATTAACTCGCCACTGCTTTCCCGGTCAACCATATTTGAATTTAAAAAACTCACCCCAGAAGATATCCGGAGCGTTATTTCCCGAGCAATTACCGACAAAGATAACGGTTATGGCGTTATGAAAGTAAAATGTGACGAAGCGGCCATCAGCTATTTGTCGGAAGTGTCCAACGGGGATGTACGCAGGGCTTTAAATGCCTTGGAACTTGGCATTCTTACCGTTGATAAAGATAAAGATGGTGTGATTCATATTGATCTGGAAACGGCCCAGGAATGCATTCAGCAAAAAGCCGTTCAATATGATAAAGACGGGGACAATCATTATGATACGATTTCGGCGTTTATAAAAAGCATTCGGGGTTCTGATCCCGACGCAGCGTTGTATTGGATGGCCAAAATGATAACGGCGGGGGAAGATCCTAAATTTATTGCCCGCCGGATTGTTATTTCGGCTTCAGAAGATATCGGCAATGCCGAACCGATGGCGCTGCCGGTGGCAATGGCGGCGGCAGATGCTGTTTCATTTATCGGCATGCCGGAAGCACGAATCAATCTGGCACAAGCAGTTGTTTTTCTGGCCTGTGCCCCTAAGAGCAATGCTTCGTATGTGGCAATCGATGCGGCACTTTCAGCCGTTCAGCATGCATCCAACAGCAATGTCCCGGCTCACTTACAGGATACGCATTATTCTGGAAGTGAGAAACTGGGGAGAGGACTGACCTACAAGTACCCTCACAGTTATCCAGGGCACTATGTGCTGCAGCAATATCTTCCCGATGATTTGGTGGGAACTCATTTTTATGAACCGACCGAAATGGGTCACGAACGAAAAATGAAAGAATATCTTAAGAAAAATGGAATAATAGAATAAAAATAGATAAAAAAAGGAGAGGCATTTGAAAGAAGAATTAATGAAACAACAAGAAAAAATGTTTGAATTAGAAGAGAATGTTCATGGGTTTATTCTAAAAAAAGAAGAATTTGTGGAAGAAATAGATGGGTTTGCACGGATGTTTATCCATGAAAAAACCGGTGCCCAATGTTTATATGTTTCAGCAGAAGACGACAATAAAGTCTTTTCCATTAGTTTTAGAACACCATCAACAGATAGTACCGGAGTGCCGCATATTATTGAACATTCAACCTTATGCGGATCCAGAAAATATCCGGTTAAAGAACCTTTTGTAGAACTGGCCAAGGGCTCGCTCAACACGTTTTTAAATGCCATGACTTATCCGGATAAAACAATGTATCCGATTGCCAGCACAAACGCCAAAGATTTTATGAACCTCATGGATGTCTATATGGATGCGGTATTCTACCCCAATATTTATGAAAATCCTTATACCTTTTATCAGGAAGGCTGGCATTATCATATCGAAAACAGTGAGGACCCCATTATTTATAACGGCGTTGTTTATAATGAAATGAAAGGGGCTTTTTCAAATCCGGAAGAGGTTCTTCAGAATAAAGTTTTTGAATCCCTCTATCCCCAGTCCTGTTATCGATTCGAATCCGGCGGGGATCCAGAAGTTATTCCGGAACTGACGTATGAAGACTTCCTGGCATTTCATAAAAAATATTACCATCCATCCAACAGCTACATCTACCTGTATGGAGATGGTGATGTCAGAGATCATTTAAAATATCTCAATGATGAATATTTATCTGATTTTGAAAAACAAACGGTGGATAGTGATATAAAAGAACAGGCACCATTTAAAAAGCAGCAAAATCTGGTGGCTTCTTATGGCGTTTCAAAAGAAGAACCGCTGGAAAACAGGGCTTATCTGGCACTCAATGTGGTTCTGGGAAATACACTGCCTTATGAAGAAGCATTGGCTTTCGATATCCTATCTCATATTTTATTAAGCAATAATTCATCACCATTAAAGGAAGCCCTATTGGCACTTCAAATTGCAGAAGACGTGAGTTATCAATATAGCAATTCATTAAAACAGCCTTGTTTTTCAATTACCCTTAAAAATACGGAAGCAAAACATGGAGAACTATTTGTAAAAACGGTTGAAGATGTTTTAAAAAAACTTGTCAAAGATGGTCTGGATCCCCTGAGTGTGGAAGCGGGGATAAATATTTATGAATTTTCCCATATTGAGGGAGAATACGGTTCGTATCCAAAAGGCTTGATCTATGGCATAGATATTATGGATAACTGGCTCTATGGAAATGATCCAACGGATTATCTAAAATATAAGGCAGTTTTTAAAAAGTTTAAATCCAGCTGGAAAGACGGTTACTTTGAAAAATTGATCCAACATTTACTGATCGACAACACCTTTAAATCATTGGTGACCATTGTTCCCGACAATAACCTTCAAGAACAGGCAGATAGAAAACTGGAGGAAAAGCTTGCCGCCTACAAGGCGGGATTATCTCAGGAAGAACTGCTGAATCTGATTAACGAAACCCAGATACTGATGAAAAGACAAAACGAGGAAGATAGTCCTGATGATTTAGAAAAGATTCCCAAGCTTTCCTTAGATGACATCAACAAGGAAGGGCGAAAATATCCCATAGAAGTTGAAAAAGCTCTGGATACCACATTACTTTTTCATCCCGGATTTACAGGCGATATTTCATATTTAAAACTCTATTTTGATTATAGTGATATTCCCCAGGAAGACTTGAAATATCTGTCGCTTATGTGTAAAATGTTAGGTGGATTGAGTACCAAGAATATGGATTTTCATCGATTGAGTCAAGAAATTGAAATCAATACCGGCGGACTTTCCTTTGGCATTGAGTCTTACGATGATGTTCATCATTTAGGTGATTTTCGATCCAATTGTTATATCAAAGGAAAAGCCATTACTGAGAAAATACCAACCTTGATCAATCTGATGACAGATGTGTTGACGCAAACTCAGTATAATGAAAAAAACCTGATCTATGATATGATTAGAGAGATTAAAACGCAAAAGGAAACGCAGTTTTTAACCGCCGGACATGTGGTAGGCGTTCAGCGGCTGCAGTCTTATTATTCACAATCGGCGCGCCTTTTTGAAGAGTTCGGCGGGATTGAATTCTATCGTTTTATTGCCGATCTGGAAGCTAGTTTTGATGAAAAATTCGTTGCCCTGGCAGAAAAGATGACGCGAATTTCAAAGCGGATATTTACTACCCAAAAACCGATTATCAGTATCACCGGAACAAACGAAATAAAAGAGAAAACCCTGAGTGCGTTAGAAACGTATCTATCACAGCTTCAGCAGCGAGAAGATAAAATAAATCCCTTTAATTTCAAATTAAGTATTGGTAATGAGGGCTTTTTAACGGCGGCAAAAATTCAGTATGTCTCTCAGGGATATAATATCCGGGAGTTGGGCTTTGAATATTCAGGAGCGCAACTTGTTTTAAAAGGTATTTTATCAATGGATTATTTATGGAACAAAGTGAGAGTTCAAGGGGGTGCCTATGGTGCGTTCTTCAGCATTGGCCGAGGCGGTGATTTGTATTTTGGCTCCTATCGGGATCCAAAGTTAAAAAAGACTTTGGATGCTTATGCCGGCACTATTGACTACATTAAAAATCTTGATCTTTCAAAGCGAGAATTGGAAAAATATATTATTGGTACCATCAGCAGTAAAGATGTACCGCTTAGTGCTTCGGTAAAGGGTGAAATTTCGGATAATTTCTATTTTAGCGGAGTAACGAATGAAGATCTGCAAAAAGAACGAAAAGAAATTTTAGAAACGTCGGTTGAACAATTAAGAAGCTTTTCCGATATGATTTCAAGTGTCCTTGAGAAAAATGTCTTGTGCGTCATGGGAAGCGAAGAAGCAATTAAAGAAAACAAGGAATTGTTTAAGGAAACACGCTATATTAAATAGAAGATTTGGGAGGGGATATGAGACGAAAAATAGGACTGTTAGTAATTCTTAGTCTTGTCTTTTTTACACCCAACATTTTTGCAGCTGGTCTTCCGACCTTTGGTACAAATGAAGGGGTAATAGTTTTAGAAAAGAATAGTGGAGATATTCTTTATCAACAAAAACAGGATCAAAAATTTTATCCGGCAAGCACCACAAAACTCATGACCGCTTTGGTGGCGGTTGAAAACGGAAATCTTGATGACACCATTACGGTGGGAGATGAAATAGAAAATATTGATGCAGACAGCAGTGTGGCAGGTCTGGAAGTTGGGGAAACCATTACCTTAAGGGAACTCCTCTATGGTTTGCTTTTGCCATCAGGGAATGATGCAGCAGAAACCATTGCCGTTAACATTGGCCGGAAAATAGCCGGGAATACGACGCTTGATTCGTCAAAAGCATATGATCGGTTTATTAAGACCATGAATGACAAAGCAAAAGAACTGGGAATGACAGGGACTAATTATGTAAATCCTCATGGTTTGCAGGACGCTAATCATTATACAACTCCGGCAGATATGCTGAAGTTGGCCGAAGTAGCATTTAGCGATGATACGGTAAGAATGGTAACCCGGGCTAAGGTCCATGAGATCCAAACGAATATGGTCAAACATAAATGGAACAATACAAACCTTCTGCTGTACAACAGTTTTGATGAGTTATCAGACGATTATCGGGTGACGAATAATCTTTCGGCAGGAACCAATCCTCTTTTTAATGGTTATGCTACGAGTGGTAAAACCGGGTCTACAGATGAAGCGGGAAAATGTTTTGTTTTTGAAGGCGAAGGAAATGGAGAAAACATCATCGGCATTATTCTTGATGCCGATGAAACGACGGTTTTCAAAGAAGCCAGCGATACGATTAATACCTTAATCAAGGAATACAAGTTTATTGATTGGACCGGCGATAATAATTATTACGGTGAGGTAAAAGTAGAAAATAATCATATATTCGATGGTAATACATTAAAGTTGAGGACAAATGAACCACTGATCAGCCTCGTTCCGGAAGCAAGCATGGATGGATACACATCTAAAATTAAATGGGATGGCAACCGCTTGATTGGAGATAAAACCATTGCCAGTCTCAAGGGCGATGTGAAGGAAGGCGATGAGATTGGTGAAGTCGATGTTTATAATGGGGATAAACTCGTAGAATCCACGCCCATCTATGCGGCCAATACCATGCAGACTCGAAAATGGGTAGACTATCTCATCATGTACTGGTATATCACAATTGTGGTGTTAATAATCATTGCCGCAATTCTGAGAATAATGTATGTCGATTTTATGCGTAAAAATAAAATTAAGTATAAAAAAATAAAAATTAAAAACGGTAACAGTAATGATGGCAGATCCGGAAATGGTAACGAGAAGAGAAACAGAAATGAAAATACCAGAAATAGACGATGACCTGAAAAAACACCTTTGCAGCCTAAAATAATTTTACTCTTGACAGCAGTGACAAAGATTGTTTATAATTAAACAAAGATCTTCTGAAGATCTTAAATATGAGAAATTTAAAAATTAACGATGCCATGAAGGTATTTTCTCTGCAGAAGCAGGGCTTATTACTTCATGGCATTTTTTTGTACGAAGGCAGGGAGCTAAACGGATACCTTATTCACTTAGCAGTTGCCGAAGAAACTCATGAAGCGCATTTCTTGTAGTTTCAAAAAAAGGAGGACTTCATTATGCATATGGCAGACGCACTGGTTTCGCCAGTAGTAGGAGGAATCATGCTTGCAGCAAGTGCTGGAGCAATCGCTTATTCAGCTTATAAATGCAAGGACGATTTAGATGAAAAAAAAATACCCCTAATGGGTGTTATGGGAGCGGTAATCTTTGCTGGTCAAATGATTAACTTTACAATTCCCGGGACTGGTTCCAGTGGACACATTGGCGGCGGTATTCTGTTGGCGGCTCTGCTGGGACCGTTTCCAGCTTTCTTAACAATCACGGCAGTATTATTGATTCAGGCTTTGTTCTTTGCTGACGGAGGTTTGCTGGCATTAGGCTGTAATTTATGGAATATGGGATTTTATTCGTGCTTGGTGATCTATCCTCTAGTTTTTAGACCGATTGTCAAGAAAGGATTGACGCCAACTCGAATTACGACCGCATCAATCCTTTCAGTCGTGATTGCTTTATCACTTGGTGCTTTTTCGGTTGTAGTTGAGACCCTTTCATCTGGGATCACAGAACTTCCATTTGTAACGTTCCTGGGATTAATGATACCAATCCATTTGGCTATCGGCCTTGTGGAAGGGATTGTTACCGGAGGGATACTGGTTTTCGTTTATAAAATGCGACCGGAATTACTGGAAACATCAGTGGAAAACAAGAAGTTGGCCAAGACGGTATCGATTAAGAAAGTTGTGGGAATGTTACTGGTGTTTGCCGTAGTTGTCGGTGGCGGAGTTTCCGTCTTTGCTTCTACAAATCCAGATGGTTTGGAATGGGCAATGAAAAATGTAACCGGTACAACTGAATTGGCAGCCGATGGCAGCGTTTATGAAACAGCAGCGGACATTCAGAAAGCAACTGCCTTTTTACCGGGGTATGGCTTCAAATCCACCAGTGAAGAGGGTTCAGTTGCTGGTACCAGTCTCTCTGGGATTATCGGCGGAGGGATTACCTTGCTATTGGCAGGTGGAACAGGACTGTTGATTTATGCCATTAAGAATAAAAAGAAAAATCAGCCGGATGCTTAAAAAAGCAAAATTTTATTTATCTTTTATAGGTACTTGTGATAAACTAATAAAAGATTCTGCTGGTAACCTCTGCTGAAAAGTAGAGGTTATTCTTTAGTTAGACTATAAATTACCGGGAAGGAATTACTTATGGCAAATATTTCGGATTCCATGAATACCATCAACTCGCTTGAAGAAATGGCCGAAGGAAAAACGATTATTCATCAGTTACATCCTATGGTTAAGCTGGTGATCACGCTTTTATATATTGTTCTTGTCGTGTCGTTTGACCCTTATAATATTACCGGATTGGTGGTTTTAGCATTTTATCCGGTTATTTTAATGGCCCTGGCTGAAATTCCCTATAAGCCATTATTGACTCGAATGCTGGTTGCCTTACCTTTTTCTTTTTTTGCAGGGATTTCAAACATCATATTTAATCAGAAGTTGGCATTAATGATTGGCGGAATTCCGATTACATACGGTGTGATCTCCTTCTTTTCCATTACAATCAAAACGGTTTTCACTGTGATGGCGGTGCTTATTTTAATAGCGACAACTTCATTGCCGCAAATTTCCTATCAGTTATTGTCCATCAAGGTTCCCAAACTGATTGTTGAACAAATTATGCTGACCTATCGATATATATCAGTACTACTTGAACAGGTTTCAAATATGTATACCGCTTATATGTTAAGGTCGCCGGGAGGCAAAGGTATAAAGATGAAAGATATGGGGATCTTTGTGGGTCAATTATTGTTGAAAAGTTTTGATCGTGCCGAAAACATTTATTACGCCATGAAGTGTCGGGGTTATGATGGGCATTATTTATATGCAAAACCAGATCCGATTAAGTCGGCTGATTGGATATTTTTGCTGGGAACCGCTTTTTTATTGATAATGATGCGATTTTTTGATTTAAGCCAGATTATTGGCAGCTTTTTATAGAGAGGTAAACTGTGTTAGAAATAGAAAAATTAAGCTATGCCTATCCCGATGGACATATTGCCATTCGAGAAATTGATTTAAAAATAAATGATGGCGAAAGTGTTGCTTTAGTGGGAGCCAATGGAGCAGGAAAATCCAGCCTTTTTAAGCTGATTATTGGAATATCCCAAATAAAGGAAGGTTCCATAAAAATCGGTGATTTATCGGTAGAAAAGAAAACCCTGAAAGATGTTCGAAAAAAGGTTGGGATGGTATTTCAGAATCCCGATGATCAACTGTTTATGACCAAAGTTTATGATGATATTGCTTTTGGTCCCAGAAATGAACTTTTATCTGATGAAGAAGTGGAAGAACGGGTCAACAATGCTTTGGAAATGTTGGGCGTAACCCATCTTCGGGATCGTATGCCTCATCGTCTTTCGGGAGGGGAAAAACGGGTTATTGCCATTGCATCGGTGTTATCCATGAATCCTCAGATTATATTATTTGATGAACCTACTTCGTTTTTGGATCCCAGTGCAAGACGCAACGTCATCAATACGCTGGAAAAACTGGAAATGACAAAAATTATCGCAACCCATGATTTGGATATGGCTCTTGATATTTGCGATCGTGTCATTATTTTACATCATGGCAGTGTTTTTGCAGATGGAAAAACAGATGATATTCTTCTTAATGAAGAACTATTGCTGGGATGTCATTTAGAATTGCCTTTTTGTATGCAAAAACGAAAGGTTAGGAAACAAGATTCTGACAAATAATTTGCAAATATAATTCAAATTTTTCGACAATCCTAAGCTTGATTGAATCAGGCTTTTTTGTTGTGGGTACAAATACCTACAATTTGAGGAGTTATCTTAAGATTAAGCATAAAGGCTTGCATTGATAATTGTATTTTGATATTTAATAA
The DNA here is from genome assembly GCF_008086595.1 of Acetobacterium paludosum. Taxonomy (GTDB): domain Bacteria; phylum Bacillota; class Clostridia; order Eubacteriales; family Eubacteriaceae; genus Acetobacterium; species Acetobacterium paludosum. The sequence goes on from NZ_RXYA01000012.1 coordinate 112,464, forward strand.
GATATAATTAATAGAATAGCTGGAGGTTACGCAATGGGAAAAAAGGAATACTCGAATATAGGGGATGATATTAAAGATATCATACAGGATGCCCTAAGTTCAACTGACTTCAAAAAATTGAATCAGAATATCACAGAGACAGTGAATCGAGCATTGGAAGAAGTCAAAAAAAGCACTCGTAATTGGAATGAAGGCAAAGATTATTCAAAGCAATATAAAAACATTAACAATAAAAGCAAAACGTATGATCGACCAATGGAGTTTACAGATTATGAAACCGTAGAAACTAAGGAGTTAAAACAGAATAAAACAGTGGAAAAACAAAATAATTATCGAAGTATTGCCAACAAAAAGACAAATCTTATCACAAAATCACCTCATGGCCGAATCTCCGGAATGCTGCTGATCGTTTTTGGAAGCATCGGAATGGGCTTGGCGATTGTTTTTTCGCTAGCGGTTCTTATTTTGGCCAATGTGATTCATGCCTCAATGGGATCATTGGAGGTATCTTTAGGAACGCTTTTGTTTATTTTAGCATTATGTATTGGCATGGTGGCAAAAGGATCGAGTTTAAGAGGCAGAGTCAAGCGTTTCCGGCAATATGTGCAACGTCTCAAAGATCATCCATTTTGTGAAATCAAAGAATTGGCCGAACCTTTGGGACGCAATTCAAAATATGTCGTTAAGGATCTGAAAAAAATGATTCAAGTGGGGATGTTTCTCCAGGGACACATTGATGAGGACGGACTTTACCTGTTGATCAGCGATGAAGCTTATGAAGCCAATCGGAAAATGAAAGAAGGAAAGCGCCTTCAGGACGAAGAACAGAAACGCCAAGAAGAAGTACAACGACAAAGAGTGATTGATCGGAGTAACCCTGATATGAAAGCGGTACAGGATGTTATCGACGAGGGACAACAGACCATCAGACAGATCAGAAAGGCCAATAACGACATCCCCGGAGAAGCCATTTCCAACAAGCTTGACCGATTGGAAATTGTAATTACGAAAATATTTGTTTACATTGAAGAAAATCCCAAGGAAGTTCCGGAAATCCGAAAATTTATGAACTATTATCTGCCAACAACCCTTAAACTGGTTAAGGTTTACCAGGACATGGATGCGGAGCCGATTCAGGGAGCCAATATTATGGCCACCAAAAAAGAAATTGAAGAGACAATGGATACCATTAATCACGCGTTTGAAAATCTCTTAGATGGTTTTTACGAAGATACAGCATTAGATGTTTCAACGGACATTTCAGTATTAAATACCATGTTGGCCCAAGAGGGACTGACAAAAAAAGATTTTGAATAAGGAGACAAATATGGATGATGGACTGAAAGATTTTGACCAGGTAACCCCGACCCTGACTTTTGACCCTTTTGACGAGGGAAAATCATCGGTGGTCAATCAAAAAAATCAGATGGCAACCGAAGATAAAATTTTCGATGAAGCTCGCCTATCCCCGGAAGAGCAGAAAATGGTCAATGAATTTGCAGAAAAAATTGATCTCAGCAACTCGGCGCTGATTATGCAGTACGGTGTGGGTGCTCAGAAAAAAATTGCGGAGTTTTCTGAGACCGCTCTGAGCAACGTCAGAACCAAGGATTTAGGAGAAGTCGGTAAAATGCTTGGGGACATGGTTTCAGAGCTGCGAAACTTTGAATCCGCAGAAGAAGAAAAAGGCTTTTTTGGTTTCTTTAAAAAAAATGCTAATAAAATCAGCTCGATGCAGGTTAAATATGCCGCCGCAGAAACCAATATCAACCGGATCTGTGAATCTTTGGAAAAACATCAGGTTCAGCTGATGAAAGATGTGGCTATGATGGATAAACTATATGAAGTCAACAAAACTTATTTCAAAGAGTTATCGATGTATATTTTGGCGGGAAAGAAAAAGATCCAGCAGATTCAAAGCACCGATTTGCCGGTCCTTATACAGAAATCCCAAATGAGTGGATTGCCCGAAGATGCCCAGGCAGTGAATGATTTTTCGGCAATGGCCAACCGTTTTGAGAAGAAGCTTCATGATCTCGAATTGACCCGCATGATTTCTATTCAAATGGCGCCGCAAATCCGATTGGTTCAGAATAATGACACCTTGATGGCGGAAAAAATTCAGTCCTCTATTGTTAATACCATTCCCTTATGGAAAAGTCAGATGGTGCTGGCTCTGGGCGTGGCTCATTCCGGTGAGGCCGCCAGAGCTCAGCGGGAAGTAACGGATATGACCAATCAGCTGTTACGAAAAAATGCCGAAACCTTAAAAATGGAAACCATTAATACGGCCAAAGAATCTGAACGGGGAATTGTGGATATCGAAACCCTCAAGATAACCAACGAATCGTTGATTACAACCTTTGATGAGGTGTTAAAGATTCAGGATGAAGGCCGACAGAAACGAAAGGCAGCCGAAGCCGAACTTCAGAAACTTGAAAATGATTTAAAACTGAAAATGCTGGAAATTAGACGATAAAATGAATATTATTGAGCAAGCGGTTTTGCAGTATGTTATTTTCATCCTGAGTTTAGTCGTTGGGATCCTGTCAATTGTTTATTATGGTAAATATCAAAAACAACTGATAAACGGTGCATTAGAAGGGTCTGTCGCAGGATCGTTCAAAAACAAATTCAATCTTTATGGTGTTCTTTATGTTGTCGCGGCATTTCTGGTTATCTTGGAGTCTTATGCCCGGATGAGCGAAATTGTGATCATCATCATGGTCATTGTTATCGGCGGGGGCATTTACAATCTGATGTTAATCAATAAAAAAGAAATGTTTGATTTATCCGATATAAAGTTGCTGAGATGGAATGCCATTATTTTGCTTACCATCGCTCTGGTTTATATTCTGACAATCCTAAATATTTAATTTGACAATTATGTTTAAATCCGTTATCATAGAATTAATAGAATATATTTGAAGATTTGTGGTGCCTTGTAAGAGGAGAATAGGGAATCAGGTGTAAGTCCTGTACGAACCCATCACTGTGAATGGTTTTGTTTTTGTATATGTCACTGGTAAAACGGGAAGGCGCAAAAACTGATAAACCTGAGTCAGGAGACCTGCCAGAAATTGATTTTGAGAAACGAAGGTAAAGTTTCGACTATTTATAGTCGAAGCTTTTTTTTTGTATAGAAGGGGATTATTAACTGAATGAAACCAATTATAAGCATTGATTTAGAAGCATTGGTCTTTCCAGAGGAGAAAGAGGCGGCTTTAAAGAATATAAAACTGGACATCAATCAAGGTGATTTTATTGCCGTAACAGGGGGAACGGCTTCCGGAAAATCCTTATTGCTTCATGCTATTACTTCTGCGGCACCCAAGTTTTATCCCTGTACAATTGAGGGGACCGTCAGAGTGGCCGATCGGAATGTGGAAGAAATTCCGCTTTGTGAAATGGCAGATTATGTGGGATATATGATGCAGGAGCCACAAAATCAGATGATCAGCAGAGTCGTTTATGATGAGCTTGGGTTTGGGGTGGCCAATATGAATTTGAGCAGCGAGGAAATACAATCCCGCGTCGGAGAAATCATGTCATTTCTCTCCATCCAGGACTTTGCACACCGGTATACCGATGCTTTGTCCGGGGGCCAGGCTCAAAAAGTTGTTTTGGGCAGCATCCTGACATTAAAAGCGCCTATTTTACTTCTGGATCAGCCGGCGGCAGAGCTTGATCCCAAAACCAGTTCGGAACTCTACAAGTATCTTTCATGGCTTAACAAGAATGAAAAAATTACGACAATGGTTGTTATGGATAAATCAAGAGAGGTTTTAAAATATGCCGATCGGGTTGTTGTTATGGAAAACGGCACCGTCAAGGATTATTTGAGTACCGAAGAATATAAAAATAAATACCAGCAAAAAGAAAAAACCAGGAGACCAATAGAATTAATAGTTGATCATGAAACTGATATCGTCAAATTGCTGGGGACCTCCCATATTTACAAGGGCGGCATCGTCGGATGCAAAGCCATCGATTTTACGCTGAAAAAGGGTGACTTTACCGCGGTGATCGGACAGAACGGATCGGGCAAATCGACGATGCTTAAACTGATCGAGGGGTTGTTAAAGCCGACCGCAGGCTCCATTGAATTGTTTGGATTGTCTGTAACAAAAAAAAATATCGGCGACCTCCGGCGACGAATCGGTTTTCTTTTTCAAAATCCGGATGATCAGATTTTCTGCAGCACCATAAAAGAGGAAATTGGATATGTTTTAAAGCGTAAGGATGATTCGGAAGCGGAAAAAAATAGAAAAATTCAGGATGTTCTGGCGTTTATCGGTCTTGAAGGCTCCGAGGAGGTACATCCACAACGGCTTAGCCGGGGTCAGCGCCAACTGCTGGCATTGGGGTCCGTCATCATCAGTGAACCGGAACTTATTATCGCCGACGAACCGACATCCGGATTGGATGAAAGTCAAAGCAGACTGGTGATGGAAAAACTTTTGTTACTTGCCCAGCAGGGAAAAACGGTTCTTTTAGTCACCCACGATTTGAGCGATGCCAAATATTTTGCTAATCGGATCGTGGTCATGAATCGACACGAACTGGTGCTGGATTTCAACGCCGACCAGATGGACTGCTTCACCGATGATTTAATAAAAATGGAACTCATGTAGGGAGGAAGGTTCAGCGATGATAAATGTAAAAAATTGGGATCCGCGGCTAAAACTGACCTGGTGTTTATTTCTTGTTCTAACAGCGTTAATTTCGAGGAATATGGTACTGGATCTGGTGCTATTGCTAACCATTCTGATAACCGAAATTATTACCGAAAAAAGTCTTAAACGTTTTAAAGTGATTGCAATCCTGCTGTTGATTGCCGGCTCTCAGGTATTGATTATTAATTTACTGTTTGGGAGAGTGGGTGAGCCGGTTTGGTCCTGGTGGATTTTGACTGTTTACAACGGTTCACTTATTGCCTCACTGTTAGGATTTTTAAGAATTTGTGTGATTACCATCAGTGCCATCCAATTTGCGTATAACACCGACGCCACGGATATTGCGCAGATGCTGATTAAATGGCATATTCCCTATCGTTATGCGATGCTGGTACCCATTACGGCGCGGTTTTTTCCGGTCATGGTCAATGAATATCATTCGATTTGTGACAGCAATTCGGCCCGAGGGGTTCCCTGTGACACGGTGATGGAACATATCAGAAATTTGCCGGCCGCCGTGATGCCGCTGATTTACCGGGCCCTGAGAATATCCAACGACGCATCGCTTTCCGTCGAACTGCGAGGCTTTGGCCGCTATGAAACAAGAAATTTTCAAAAAACAATTGGGCTAAGACCTTTTGAAGGAATCATGATCTTGTTTATTATCATGATGTATATCTCGATTATGCTATACATCATGTTTTTATAAATATAAAATACTAAGGAGATTAAAATGGAAAATGAACTAGCTTTGAAGAGAAAAAAGATTTTTAAAACGGACACAAAATCGCTAATCGGCGCAGTTGTAATGGGGATTGTCTTTGTAATTGCCTGTCAGATTACTGGTCAAATTGATAACATGTTACCATGGGGAAAAGCCGGTATGTACCTGATAAATGGCAGTTGCTGGGCATTTTTTACAGCCTTTATTACGCTTATCTACAAACAGCCCGGTGGAATCATTGCGGCAGAGATAGAAGCCTTAACATCAGTGATGTATTCGCCTTTATGGGTAGCTTTTATATTTGCTAATGCCGTTGGCACAATTTGGGTTTCGTTTGTCGCTTCAAAATATGATATGACAAAATGGTCCCATCATATTCTGGCTCAGGCAGGGGTTTGTATTTTAGGTAACTGTATTGTTACTGTAGGCATGATCTTCATTTTGGAAATACCTCTTGATGTTGCCATTATCGAAACCCTAATTCTTATTGCCGTCAACTGGATTGTGGCTACTGTTATTACAAAATTAACCTATGATGCTGTTTTAAAATCAGGCCTGGTTAAATAAAAGTTTTATACTGATGTTTCTGCTATAATTTAATTGATTTTTATTAACGACAATTGTTTTTGCCTTTTTCTCATTGAGAGTCAGGCTTAAGCGATTGTCGTTTAGGTCGTTATACCGTAATTTAAAATATTATAAAGGTGAGGTAAGTAATGAGTCAGGATCTACGCGTATTTTTAGAACAGCTGGAAAAGGATGGAGAAATAAAACACGTTACCGAAGAAGTTAAAAGAGAGTACGAAATCAGCACATTAATGATGGCACTCGAGAAGGAACACCGCTACCCGGTGATGTGGTTTGATAAAGTGGAAGGCAGTGAATTTCCTGTTGTGACAAATATTTTAGGATCAAGAGAGCGCTTTGCGAAGGCCATGGGTGTGAAAACAGAAAATATATCCCAGGAATTCGGAGAACGGGTCAAAAACAGGTTTGATAATTTAAAGGTTGTCGAAAATCCTCCCGCCAATGCAAATCTCATCACTGGAAATGATGTGGATTTAACTAAATTCCCGATTCTCAAACATTTTCCCATTGATGCCGGTCCCTATATTACATCCGGGCTTTGTGTGGCCAAGGATCCGGAAACTGGATCCGACACCTGTGGCTTTCATCGCCTCCAGTTAAAAGGGAAAAACAAACTGGGAATCTCTTTCCATTCCAGAGGGAGAATGTGGGAATATTTTAGAAGAAGCGAAGAGCGCGGCGAAAATATGAAGATGGCCATTTGTATTGGCGTGCATCCCAATATTTCCCTGGGTTCCCAGGCATCCGTGCCCTACAGTCTGGGTAAATTCGGGGCCATTGGCGGTCTTTTCGGAGAACCCTTAGAGGTAGCTCAATGTGCAACCATTGATCTGCAGGTGCCGGCCTATGCAGAAATTGTACTGGAAGGCGAGGTTCTGGCAAATGTTCGGGAGCCGGAAAGCCCGTTTGCCGAATACACCAACTATGCATGCTTCCGGAGTACCGAAAATGTTTTTCAGGTCAATGCCATCCGCTATCGTGAAAACCCTATTTTTCATGATATTACACCGGCCATGAGCAGCGAGCATATCACCATTATCTCGATCCAGAGAGAAGGGGATATTTTAAAAACGCTCAATCAGAACCTGCCAAATATCAAAGCGGTGCATTCACCGTTATCCTCCTGCGGTATTTTCCACTGCTATATTTCCATGAAAAAAATTGCTGAAGGCCAGCCGCAACAGGCGCTTTTGACAGTATTGGGGATGGACCATCATATTAAGATGGCCGTTGTGGTGGATGAGGACGTCGATGTCTTTAATGAGCAGGAGGTTCTGTGGGCAATGGCAACACGGCTCCAGGCCAGCAAAGGGGTCATGATTCTACCAAATTGTATGGGCGAAACCCTGGACCCTTCTTCTGATGAGCTGAGTCGGTCCGACAAAATGGGAATTGATGCCACTAAACCGCTGAGCGGTTTTTCACCCAAGATCGAGATCGATAAAGAGGCCCAGGAAGCAGTCAAGCGTTTATATAAATACACAAAGTAAGAAGGCCGAAAGATGATAAAAATAGCAATTGATACAGGTGGAACCTTCACTGATTATACCTCGGTGGGCAGGTTTAAAGACCAGGCATATCACAAAATATTCGTCAAGAATCCGACAAATCATCAATATCCGGCGGATGGAATCCTGGCTGGTTTAAAAAAGTTAGCTGAGGAATGGGATGCGGATTTAGAGACGTTTTTAAAAGAAACGGAAAAGATAACGCTGGGAACGACCCTGGCACTCAATGCTCTGTTGGAGAAGAAGGGGGTAAAAACCGCCCTGTTCACAACAGCAGGCTTTCGTGATGCTCTCGAAATCCGCCGCGCCCAATTGAAAAACCAGTGGGATCTGGCCGCGGAAAAACCCATGGTTCTGGTTCCTCGCCGATTACGTTTAGGAATCGAGGGACGAATGGATTATCGTGGGGATATTGTAGCCCCCCTGAATGAAGACAAAGTCCGGGAAGCTTGCCGTAAATGTCGGGAGCTAGGGGTCAAGGCCATTGCGGTCTGTTATCTTTTCTCGTTTCTTAATCCCGAGCATGAACGGCGGACAGCGGAAATCATTAAAGAGGAGCTGCCTGATGTGTTTGTTTCCCTATCCGCGGATGTGGCCCCCCGCATCCGAGAATATGAACGGACCACCACAACGGTGATCAATGCCTATCTGACCCCGGTTCTGGCAGATTATTTAAACGATATTAAAAAGGAGCTGGCCCTTTATGGCTGGCAGAAACCAATCCATATTATGCTGAACAACGGCGGACTCAGCGATACCGAAGCGATGGCAGCATTTGCGGTTAAAACCCTGTTATCGGGTCCGGCCGGGGGAGCGGTGGGGAATGAAACCATCGGAAAATTACTGGGTAAAACTCATACGGTGCTGGCGGACATGGGCGGCACCAGTTTTGATATTCATGTTATCAGCGGCAGCAGCAATCAACTGGTGCCGCAAACCGAGCTGGCCGGCTATCCCTTGAGCATTCCCATGATTGACATCAGCTCCATCGGTGCCGGAGGTGGCAGCATTGCCCATGTGGAAATCGGCGGACGGGTCTTTATCGGTCCGGATTCTGCCGGCTCGGTGCCGGGCCCGGCCTGTTACGATTTAGGCGGAGCGGAACCTACGGTTACAGATGCTTTGCTGATCCTCGGACTCATCAATGAGGACAATTTTCTGGGCGGAAAGTTTGCTTTATCCAGAGAGCGGGCCGAGCAGGCGATAAAGGAAAAGGTAGCCGATCCACTTAATTTGTCGGTGCATGAGGCAGCGCGGATCATTTACGGCATTGCTGCCGAAATGATGGCGGATGCGGTTCGTCTGGTGACCACCCAGAAAGGAAATGACCCCAGAATATACAGCCTAATCAGTGCCGGCGGGGCCTTCCCTCTTTTTGCGGCGAAAATTATGGAGTCCCTTCATATGCCGGAGATCCTCATTCCCGTACAGGGACCGGTATTCTGTTCCTGGGGAATGTTGGGAGCCTCCAGCCGCTATGATGCAACCCGAAGCTTTTTTATGGAAAAAAAGCAATGGAATGCAAAAAAAATCAATCAGACTTTGGCACTGATGATGCAGGAAGGTGAAAGTGAGCTGGAGCGGCTTAGCGTTGATAAAGACCAGCGCCGGTTTGATCTGATTTTAGAAATGCGTTATGTCAGTCAGCATCACGAGATAAGCGTCCCATGGAAACAGGGAACATTTTCACCGGATAGCTGGGAGACAGTGGAAAAAGAATTTTATGATACCCATGAAGCAATTTATGAATATGCCGAAAGAGATAAAGACTGGGAAATCATCGATTTACATCTTGCCTGTTATGAAGAAAACGGGGAGAATGTACTTTTCCCAATGGCTTCCCAAAAATCTAATGGACGGACAAAAAAAGTGTCCGGGTATGCCTTTAACCAGGAGGACGAAATCGTGGTTCCAATTTACAATGAGGGCGATTTAAATGAAGTCATCACCGGGCCGGCACTCATTGATTTTGATTACACCACATTGGTTATTCCGGAACACTTCTTTTGTGCGCCGGCAGATGAAGGAATACTTGTACTTAAAAAGGAGGTATTGTAGCATGAATCAGCGAACCGAAGATATTATCAACCGTGCGGTTATTATCAACCGTCTCGACAGCATCACCGGTGAAATGGGAATCGCTCTGGAGCATTCCGCCCATTCACCGATTTTTGCCGAGGCCTGCGATTTTGCCTGCTGTATCTGCGACAAAGATGGAGAACTGGTGTCCCAAATCAGCGGGATTCCGATTCTGGCAACTGCAGGCGCCTTCAGCGTCAAGGCTCTGTTGAGAAAATACGGCCATCATATCGACGACGGCGATGTTTTCATCATCAACGATCCTTACGATGGCGGGAACCATCTTCCGGATATTGGCATCATCACCCCGGTTTTTTATGACGGCGAACTGCTCTTCTTCAGCGTCAGCCGGGCCCATCACGGGGATATTGGTGGTTCCACTGCCGGCAGCTACAATCCCAAGGCGACTGAGATTTTCCAGGAAGGAATTCGCATTCCGCCGACAAAATTAATGAAAAACAATGAAATGATCGACGATGTGCTGGCGTTAATCGCTTTGAATACCCGGAATCCGGAGATGCTCACCAGTGATTTTCTAGCGCAGATCGGTTCCAACCGGGTGGCCGCTAAACGGATCCGGGAAATGCTGGAAACCTATTCGGTGGCGACAGTCAAAAAAGCGGTACAGGATACCATGGAGCAGACAGAAGCCCTTACGAGACAACGCATTGCCGCGGTGCCGGACGGAACCTATGCGGCAGTTGATTATATTGATGATGACGGCTTTCAGGAAGAACCGGTTAAAATTGCCGTTTCCGTCACGATAAAAGGCGATCGGCTGCTGGTGGACTTTGCAGGGACCGACCCCCAGGTCAAAGGCTTCATCAACACCTCAGTGGTCACCGCAACCTGTGCTTCTGGTATCGCCGTATTGTGGTTTTTGGGCAAGGATATTCCTCGAAACGGCGGAGCATTCCGCTGCATCGATGTCAATCTGCCCAAAGGTTCACTGGTCAATCCCAATGAACCGGCACCGATGACACTCTGCACCTTGACGCCCGCCAGTGAAATCATCGGAACAATTTTTCAGGCGCTGGATCAGGCCGTATCAGGGCGGGTTTCAGCAGGCTACCATCGCTATCTGGGACCATCCTATTATGGGGTGGATGCCAGAACGGACCGTTATTACGTGGGCTTTTCTTTTTGCTCTCTGGGCAGCGGCGGAGCCATGGAAGGGAATGACGGCAAGCCTTATATGGCAACCTTGTCGAATTTCGGCGGGGTCAAGGCGCCGAATATTGAATCCAATGAAGTGCAGTATCCCCACATCACCCTTTATCATGAAATGGATACGGATACCGCCGGTGCCGGAGAGTATCGCGGTGGCTGCGGCATGAAATATGCTTTTGAGCTCTATGCCGAACAAAGCGATATCGTCAATTTCGGAGACGGTGTCAAATTCGCCCCGTATGGGCTCAGAGGCGGACATCAAGGAAGTCTCAATCGAAGCGTTTTTGTTCATGATGGCAAAGAAACGGTGATGGAAAGCAAGGAAGCGCCCCGACACGCAACCAAGGGTGATCAGGTTTGCTTGAACACCAGTGGCGGCGGCGGTTGGGGAGACCCGCTGAAACGACCGGCCGGGAAGGTCTATGATGATGTCCAAGACGAGATCATATCTCTGGAAACCGCCGAAAAAGTTTATGGGGTGGCCATCACCAAAAACGGTATTGATTTAGAAAAAACGAAAAAATTGCGAGGAATCCGATGAAAATTGCGGTCGGAATAACAGGAGCCTCTGGCGTTATCTACGGCATTCGGCTTTTGGAAGCATTAAGGGAAACGGATAACCAGGTATCCCTCATTCTCAGTGATTGGGGGAGTAAAACCATTGCCCTGGAAACAAATTACAGTGCGGAATATGTGTGCTCTCTGGCAGATAGCGTCTACGACAGCCACGATTTGGCGGCCGCTGTTTCCAGCGGTTCCTACGGCACGGAGGCCACTGTGATCGCTCCCTGCAGCATGAAAACCCTGGCCGGCGTTGCCAATGGCTTCAGTGATAATCTGATCGTCCGAATTGCGGATGTGGCTTTAAAGGAGCGCCGGCCTTTGGTTCTGATGGTGAGAGAAACCCCGCTGACGCTAATCCACCTGCGAAACATGACCGCCGTCACCGAAGCCGGCGGCATCATCCTACCGCCGATGCCGGGTTTTTACCACAAGCCCCAGACCATCGATGACGTCATCAACCAAAGCGTCGGTAAGGTTTTCGATTTGCTGCGCATTCCCAACCATCTTTTCAGACGCTGGGGAGAGAGCGAATGAAACTGACAGTGGGCAGCGGGCCGACCGCGCTTAAATATCAGATCACGCTGGCCGGAGCCGATGTGCTGATTCTGGTGACTGGAGGAGCAGCCCACATCGGCTGCACAGCCGTGGGCGATGATGGCCGGCTCAGCGTTTATACCGCAATAGAGCACCGGGATGATTCTCTGGCTATTCCCCTGGCGAGAAGGGTGTCCGAGACATTCCACTGCGTCTGCACCGTCTGCGCCGGCTTCCATCTGGATGATATTGAAAGAGCGGACATCGGACAGGTGCTGGTCAATGGGCAAGAGGGCATCAGACAGGTGATTGCGATGATAGAGATGGCGAAAACAAGATGACAGCATCATAAAAACCGCATTCGGGAGGATGCGGTTTTTTGACGGAGTGGATTGATTTTGATGGCGATTTCAGAGTAAATCAGGAGATGAGTTTGTTCTGAAAATATTGGATTCAATAATTATTTCCAGATTTCTGATGATGTCAGCAAAGGCAGAATCAGCGAAAGCGACTATGCGGTTTTTGAGATTGACCATACGGCTGAAGCAGTTCAGCAGGCCTGGCATGAAATATTTCAGGAACTGAGCAACCATGGTTATGAGATGGATGGCTCGAAACCGATCATGGAAAGATATGCGGCCAAAATGGTCAAAAAACATCAGTGTGAGATTTGCGTGCCGATCGTTAGTCGATGATGCCAGCCGGATTGAGCTTGGAAAGCAGATAACGCTTCTTATACTTGATCCGGGTGTATTTGCCGATTTTATTGACCATCAAGGGATTGACCACGCCGCCGATGACGCCCACGATGGGCAGCCCCTGGATAAATTTGGCAGTCAGCAGGGTGTTGGATAAAAGATCGGAAGTTTCCTTCATAACCGCTTTCAGATCAATGTCTATCGGCGTATCGGCATCAATAGCCTTGCCTAAACGCTCGATTTTCTGATCATAAACTTTTCGCAGATCCTCTTTAGTCATGGCGGCACAGATCAGATACAGGATGTACGCTTTTTCCTCATTGGAGGTGTAATGGTAGCCGTAAGACAGAGCAATTTCATTGATGGTTTTGATGATGACGCCAAGAAACAGCGGGATATCCGGAAGCCCAATCCCCAGCAAGCCCAGAACGGCGCCTTCGATTGCCGCAATGGATTCATTGATGGTTTTGGACTGCTTTGAGGATTTATCCAGCGTTTTCAGATGTTTTTTACTCATATATTTTTCAAGTGCGTAATTATTTAAATCGTATTCCACATCGATGTTATCCTTGTTGTATGTTTTTTCGATGAGACTGTTTGCTTTTTCGAACACCAAATGAAAGCCCATGTAGAAGGCCGTGTCCAGGGTGGCTTGTAGTTTTTCCGGTATTTTAGCCTGGATTTTATTGACCACAGGAGTGAAGTTTGATTTGATAAACGGACTGTCTTTCTGATTCAAAAACTTCTGCTCCTGTTTTTCAAGAATCGTCAGCTGTTTGGTCAGGATAAGGTCTTTCTTCATTTTTGTAACTCCAATCGGTAGATTTGATGAATGTATTGTATCATTATTTGTTTAATAAAGACTGTGGTAGAAATATGATTTTAATAGTATAAGTATTGAAATAAAAGACAATAACATTTGCACCGTTTAACAGAGTGGTGTAAAATTTATTCAATGGAATATTCCAAAACGCAACCCGGAAGGAGAACGGATAAAATGAAGAACATTGAGACCAAAAACCTGTTGTTAAGACCATTAACCATGGAAGACACAGCCGACGTTTTTGCCTATTCTAAAAGCAAAAATGTTGGTCCTCGGGCGGGCTGGAAGCCCCATGAAACAATCGAGGAAACAGCAGAGATCATGAAGACAATCTTTGTTGGCCAGGAAAATATCTGGGGGATTGAAAAAGAGAAACAGATTATCGGATCAATCGGATTGATTGAAGATCCCCATCGGCAGAATGATCAGGCACGGATGCTGGGCTACGCTCTGAGCGAGGATCATTGGGGGCAGGGCCTGATGACGGAAGCTGCCAGAGCCGTGCTGGCATATGGTTTTGACACCCTCGATCTCAGTCTGATTTCGGTCGTGCATTATCCATTTAACCTGGGATCCCAGCGGGTGATTGAAAAATGCGGTTTTCTTTACGAAGGTACAATCCGACGGGCGGAAAAGATCTATACCGGTGAAATCCGGGATATCAAAGCTTATTCTATATCCAGCGAAGAATTCCGGTGAAGATATGAAAAATCTGGAAATAAAAAGCCCATCGTTTGAAAATAATGGAAACATACTCAAAAAGCATACAGGGTTTGATGCCGACATGTCGCCTGAGTTCCAATTATTGAATCTTTGCGCTGAGACGAGTTCGCTTGCCATCATCATGGACGATTTGGATATTCCCTTCATAAAGGAATTTAATCATTGGCTAATATGGAATATTCCCAAAACAGATAAAATACCGGAGAATATACCGTCTGGTTCACCGGTATTTTCGTTTCAGCAGGCGATGCAAGGTGTTGGATATGGTGTAAACCGGTATCGCGGACCGAAGCAGCCTTTTTTTGTCAGAAATAGCCATCGATATGTTTTTCGCTTTTATGCACTTGACTGCTTTTTAGATTTGGATAACAGCGCCAGAAAGAAAGATTTGCTGGAAGCGATGGGCGGACATATCCTCCAAACGGGAAGCATCATTGGTAAATACAAGAGATAAGAACTATATTCAGTAGGGGTGAATGAAATGTGTGGACGTTATATTCTGTTTTCCGATAAAGAGGAAAGAGCGATCAAGGCGATTGTTGAAGAAGTCAATAAAAAGTATCACACGGTGATCAAAAAAGGCGATATTTATCCAACCGATCTGGCACCGGTTTACGCACTGCGGCCGGATCAGCGGGGAATGGATCTGGAGTTGAAGCGATGGGGGTATAATCGGCAGTTTGGGAAAAAAAAGACCCTGCTGATTAATGCCCGGTCCGAAACGGTGCTGGAAAAAGCTGCTTTCCGGGATGACTTTCTGAATCGGCGATGCCTGATTCCGGCTGTCGCCTTTTACGAATGGAACGAGGAAAAAGAGAAATTCCGGTTTAGCGGTACGGATGAGCTGATTTATCTCGGAGGCTTCTATCATGGACAGACAGAGGGCTCGGATGCGTTTCTGATTATGACAAAACCGTCGGTGGAAACGGTGGCGCAAATCCACAATCGGATGCCGGTGTTGATTCCGGCCGATCTGGCAATGGACTTTCTTTATTCCACTGAAACAGCGCTAAAAATCATCGCGGAAAACCGGGTTACCCTCAAAAGGAAATTGATTGAGGGTGAAAAACAAGGCAGTTTCATCGGTTTAACAGAGGATTGATCCACCGCGTAATTATATTCAAGGGTTCATGCATACACTTGAAAGAAAACCAAAAAGATTGCAGATCGTTTCATCCAGCAACTGGGGTGCGTTTTCCATATGCCAAGCCAGACCTCTGTCATTTCTGAAAATGGCAAAGGCGGCTGTTACACCACAATCATTGATTTTTTCATACCCTTCTTCCAGAGCGCCGGAAATTACGATGATCGGAATATGCTGTTTCTTTCCGTGCTTGCCAACCCCTGAAATCACTTTTCCCATCACACTTTGAGCATCGGTTTTTCCCTCTCCGGTGATGATCAGATCGGCATCTTTCTGAGGACCGTACACCGCCGCTGATCCCCAGAATTATTTTCCGGAATCCCCGATTGATCACTGCGTCAACAATCATCTCGCCGGTGCCGTAAGTACTGGTAATCAACGGATTGCGTTCATCCGAGTTGAGAAGCGGCAATCCGGAAGCTGTTGCCATCTCAATAACCGCTATCTCTCCGTTCAAAATGCCATACTCTACCATAATTTCCCTGAACAATGGGTCTTTTGCCTTGATTTTTACAATTTCACCGGATCGGTGTTTAACCAGTACGTCCACCAGACTTTCGCCTCCATCTGAGATAGAAATTTTAATGATTTCGGTAGTAGGCATGATCTTAAGAATTGCACTTTCTGCGATGTTACAAACCTCGGCAGCTGATAAAGATCCCTTGAAAGAATCCGGGGCAATCACTATTCTCATTTTGTGGTCTCCTCTTTAAATTTTCTTCGGGCTTTTTTAAAAAACAATAACATGGGTAACAACAAGGTCCCATGCTATTATTGATGATTTTTTCGCTATTCGTAAAATATAAGCATAAACCGATACCAAAGTGTGATGATTCAGTTTTATAATTCCAGCAAAATACCATTAATTATACCCAATATGAAATAGTTTTCAATGGCAATTTTGAACGAATGTTGTTCGTTTTTACTGAACTTTTATAAACAATTCCATCAGTAGGAAAAGTAGATGGCAAGAACGGCAGTGATAGAATCCTTTGAACAAAAGATTGAAAAAGCACAAATGGACGTAGTCAAAACAAAACAGAAGTATGATGCAGCAGTCACTAAACTTGTTCATGTATGGCATTCTGAAACGGAGGACCGGTTCTGTTGTGCAAATACCTATTGTTAGAATACAGAAGATCCATCCTTTCTATCTTCTCGCTGATCTACTGTTTTGTTCAATTCTTCATAATGAGTTAAAATAATCATAAATAAGAGATTATTATTACCGCTGCACTTGAGCGAAAAACCGAGACACTCTTCCATTTTCTTTTTCCTGAAAATGACGGTGTTCTTGTGTATAAACAGGTCGCTTGCAACCTTTTCAAACTGAAAATGATAATCAAAGATTTTTCTCATGGTTATCATGGCATCTTCTGTCCCTTTGCCAAAACGAGACTGGATTTTTTGAAGATAAGGTTTAATTGTCAATGTTAAGATTTCTGGATCCAGTTGACTGTAAAGTCGCCAAAAATAATGGTGGTGGGCAAAATAAACAAATTGGTCTTTTTTATAAACATTGCTTCGGTACAAGCCATATGCATCCCTGTAGGATTTTAAATACCCCTTGATTTCCGGATAATAGCCTCCGATAAAACATTGCAAATCTTTTGCGTACCCGCGGATTATTTCTTCCAGATAGGTATTGATGGACTGTTCAATTGCCCAGGGCACTGTTTCTTTTATGGTCTTGAAAATTAGAATAAAACCACCAGACATCACAGACGAAATATCGTCTTTTAAATGCTTATCCGACATTTTAATCTGATTGAGAATTCTCTCTAGAAATCCCTTCTCAAGGGTTTGATGATTCGAACCAAAATTTAAAATAATAGCGACCCGACGGTTTTCCATATTGTAACCGATACGTTTTCCCCAATCCACAATTTCTTTCTGGCTGATGGTCATCTGGTCACTGATCAGGGTATTCAAAAAGATTTCTTTATCATTTCGGTGAGAGTAAAATCGGTTCATGGTTTCCTGCTGTTCAATGATCAGTTCCGCTGTCATTTTTACCAGCTTGCCGATGTTTCGGACTTCATCTGGATCACCAGTTATTCCCACCACACCGATAATATTTCCGGTTTTATCAACAATGGGCATATTGATTCCCGGCTTGACTCCCTGGAGTTTCTTTGATTCTTCTTCAGTTACTTCATAAGTCAGACAGTTTTGGATGACAAACATTGCTATCTCATGGAAGGTACCGAGGCGTTTTGAAGAACCGCTTCCAATAATGATGGCATTTTCATTCATGACATTTATATTATATCCAAGGCTAGTCATGACCTCATCGGCAATCTTCTGAGCAATTTTCTTATCCAGCATCTGTTTACTCCTTATTGGTCGATCTCAAGTTTCAAGGGATCATGCATATATTTAAAAGAAAACGGAAAAGATTGCTGATTATTTCATCCAGCAATTGGGGGGCGTTTTCCATATGCCATTCCAGACCTCTGTCATTTTTGAACATGGCAAAAGCAGCAGTTACACCACAATCATACGTTTTTTCATACCCTTCTTCCAGAGCACCTGAAATCACGATAACTGGAATATGCTGTTTCTTTCCGCGTTTTCCAACCCCAGAAATCACTTTTCCCATCATACTTTGAGAGTCGGTTTTTCCCTCTCCGGTGATGATCATATCCGCATCTTTTATGGCGGTTTCAAAGCCAGTTTCATCCAATACAATATCCAGCCCGGATTTTAATTCGGCATTGAAGAAAGCAACCAGAGGTAAGGCCATGCCGCCAGCGGCGCCAATTCCCTTCAAATCCATCAGCTTCTTTCCGGACTGCTGCTCCAGAAGCTGCCCAAAAACATGCAGTCCCTGATCCAGAAAAGCCACCATTTTCTCGTCGGCACCTTTCTGAGGACCATACACCGCCGCTGAACCCAGATGTCCGCAGAGTATATTTTCAACATCGCATGCGATGGTTATTTCCACGCCCTGGAATCGGGCATCCACCTGACGAGTATCAATGGTCATCACCTGGCTCAGATTTTCACCACTTGGTGTCAGTAGCTGCTTGTCCCGGTCGTAAAAACGGATGCCCATGGCGCTGGCTACCCCCAATCCGCCATCGATGGTTGCGCTGCCGCCGATCCCCAGAATTATTTTCCGGCATCCTCGATTGATCACTGCGTCAACAATCATCTCGCCGGTGCCGTAAGTACTGGTAATCAACGGATTGTGTTCTTCTGGTTTGATAAGCGGCAAGCCGGAAGCTGTTGCCATCTCAATAACCGCTATCTCTCCGTTCAAAATGCCATACTCTACCATAATTTCCCTGAACAATGGGTCTTTTGCCTTGATTTTTACAATTTCGCCGGATCGGTGTTTAACCAGCACGTCCACCAGACCTTCACCTCCATCTGAGATAGGAATTTTTATGATTTCGGTAGTAGGCATGATCTTAAGAATCGCACTTTCTGCGATGTTACAAACCTCGGCAGCTGATAAGGATCCCTTGAAAGAATCCGGGGCAATCACTATTCTCATTTTGTGGTCTCCTCTTTAAATTATCTTCGGGCTTTTTTAAAAAACAATAACATGGGTAACAACGAGGTCCCATGCTATTATTGATGATTTGTTTTGTTTAGTCATTGATAAAATCTGAAATGATCTGATTGAATTTATCAGGTTCTTCCCAGAATAGCATATGGCCGGAATTCTCAAAAAACTCTAGTTTCGCTTCTGGAATCTTCTCAGCTACATAAGCGCTTCCCTGCCAGTTGAAAACGGCACTGTGGCGGGCTACACACACCAGAGTTGGGAGATTGATGAATGGCAGAAAATCTCGCCAATCTAAATTTGTATGGTCCCGCATGATTTCGATACGCACGGTTTGCGGACATTTTGAAATTTCGTCAGCGATGAATTTTACTTCTTCCGGTGCTGGTTCGTGATGTAGACAGGCAAAGGCCAACCCTTCGGCACTCTCTCTTGGTGCGTATTGTATTTCGCAGCAAGTCCTTATAAACATTTCTACATCATAACATCCATTTTGTCCCCAAACCCAATCAGGTCCGGTATATTGGAGCGGTGCCTGCTCAACACAGACCAGTTTACTCACTCGATGATTACCAAATAATTCCAAATAACTCCAGAGTACAGCAACACCCATTGACCATCCCAAAATGGTAACATCCCGAATATCTAATTGATCTAGCAGTTCTTTCACATCCATAGCGTAACGAGAAATCCGATGACTGTGCAAGACCTTTTCTGATTCACCATGCCCTCTGAAATCCATTAATATCACCTGAAAATTTTCGGCAAGAACATCGCTGTTTTTTTTGAAAAACTGGGTGGTACAGGTCCAGCCCGGAATCATGAGCAGAGGTTTTCCTTCGCCCTTCACCTCATAATACAATTCAACATGATCATTGGTATAAAAAGTTGCCATAGTTTACCTCCTATAATTGATAATTTTAGAATTCATTCCGCTTTGATTATTGTTTAAGAATTGATGATTTTTTCGCTATTTGTAAAAGATAAGCATAAACTGATATCAAAGTGTGATGATTCACTTTTGTAATCGTAGCAAAATACCATTAATTATAATTATACCCAATATGAAATAGTTTTCAATGGCAATTTTGCCAATTAATTCTATCGATATTGGGCAATTATACAATAATCGTAATTTATATTCAGGTGACACAAGAGGGAGGGTTTTGTTATTCTGATTCCCGGCGTTCGAACATAAATGGGACTGATCCCACGATCAGTGCGAAAGGCTACAGCCGTCGGAAAAAAAACACATGTTATTCTTAAGGCTTGATTTGTATAATACATTCAATAATTGTAATTAATTAATATTTGATTCTTGGATGATTTGTAAAACTACGTTAACTGAAGTTAATAAAAAGGGTACGTGAAATTTAGGAATTAGGTATCTTCCAGAAAGAAGGCAGGTGAATATAATGATGTATTTAGGTGCGTATGGTATGTGTTTTGGACTTAGTATGATAGGAAGAATAGGTGGTATGATTATGATGTGTTTATTGTTAATAGCATTTGTAGTATTTGCGATTGTTTGGATGTCTAAAAATTCAAATCTAAGAAAAAGCGTAGATGAGTCTCAACAGCAACAATCAACCAATCGAGCAATGGAAATTTTGAACGAACGTTATGCTTCGGGAGAAATAACAGACGAAGAGTATGCTAAAAAGAAAGTAGAACTTAAAAAAGTGTGATCTTTATGGTATTGATGCCCCAGGCTTAACGTCTGGGGCTTTTTTCGTGCTGGTAATTACAATCAATCGATACGGCACTTTCATTTTGTTGAGATTCTCCAATACGCCGCAGTGGATTTTCCACAAATATTCATATTACTTACCAAAAAAATAGACGAAGATTGGCCTGACAGCGTCAGGCCAATTGCCCCAAATTTTATTGAAAACCGAAAAGTATGGGGAGTAAAAAGGCCACCATTCCAAACCATATGGCATAAACATAGAGGTAGGAAGTTTGAAACACTTCAATCTTTTTAAAATCAAATTTATTTAAGAAAAAGCGGATGTACAGCCAGGCCAGACCAGCAAGATTAACTAGAAGTACCAGATTCTCGCCCAGCGCCGCAACTTTATTTGGTGTGAGCCCATAGGCAGACAAACGGAAAACGATAGCGGATAAGGCGATGCCGTCGATGATCAGGGCGGTGAGAATCAGGGCGAGATTGATATAATCAAATACCGTGTTTCTTTCATGGGGATTTCGGGCTGAAATCACATAAATTACCAGACCAAGAACCAGAGCAAGCATGAAATCAAAAGCGATCAGGTAATCCCGCTCAATAAACGGACTTTTACTGCTGCCAATCATCACACCAAGAAAAACAAGCATCACCAATAAGAAAAGCGGGCTGAATATTTTTGCCAGAATCGGTGCGAAATTCTCCACAACACTTTTCTTGGTCTCCACCAGGTAAATGGTAATCATAGCGGCTGAACTGGCACCGTAGACAATCAGATAGTTCTGGATGAACCAGCTGGCATTTATTTGAATGGCAAAGAACATGGCCTGAATAAACATGGCCAAAACGATGATTCCGCAGAAGATCAGGGTACCATAAATCACCGATTCTCCAGTAAACCGAATGAAATTCATCCGGGCTTTGGTGGTTTTCCAGTTTATGCCCATATAGGCGATGCCGGTGATCAACCATAAAAATAACGGAAGATGCAAGGCGGTCAGGAATTCCGTATCATTGGGGGAGTAGGTCGGGTACAGGTTGATCAGTAGCCAGGCCAATGCAAAAATACCCCCGATCACAGCCGGTGTTTTCCAGGGTGACTGGTGTTTGATCAAGAAAAAAGCAGCAACAAACGGCAAGATAAAAAAGCTGATGTTCTTAAAAAACAGGACTCCATTCTCCGAATCAAGCAGATTTAAACCGAATAGCTCGGGAAGTTTGAAGAGGGTACCTGAGACTAGGGAAAAAATAATCACCATGGCAATATATTTCCGATTCTGGCCGGAATCAAGTGCGCCATCCGGATTGAGCATTAGATGTTTCCAAAGATTTTCGGTACTGACTTTGGAATACTCTTTGGAAATCGCATGAACATTTCCCATCCGCTTTACGCTGATCAAAAACGCTTCTTCCGTTGAAAGTCCGATCGTTATCAGATCGTCAATTTCATCCTTCAAATGATTTTCCAATTCGATTATGTCCGGCTCGCTCAAGTCACCTTTTGCGCGGAGCAGATCACTCCAGGACCGAATATTAGCAGCTAAATCAAACATATTGAAATTCCTCCTTTTTCTTAATTAAATTCAGCCAGGTTTTTGAAAGTGCGGAGTGGACTATATCCCACTGTTTTTTTTGCATGTCCAGCTCGGTCAGGCCCTCTTCTTTAATGCGATAATATTTTCGCTGACGACCTTTTTCAGAACCCTGCCAGTAAGATTCGATAAAGTTTTTCTCTTCAAGACGATGGAGTACCGGGTACAGCATACCCTCTGACCAGATAAGTTCATCTGCGGTTAATTCTTTCACTTTTTTAATAATTGCATAACCATAACTGTCCTCCTGTTTTAAAATAGCAAGAATAAAAGGAATCGCCGAGGCTGCAATTAAATCCTTGGATACATTCATAAAACCTCCTATATACCAAGATGTTCTAGGTATAGTTCTATTATACATAGAAGTTCTAGGTAAGACAAGCACTATTGAAAAATATTATATGATATTTTTTAGTTTTTTATTTTACTAGGTGTTATAATGATGATAGTTAATCGTTATCATTATTATCACGATTGTACACATGGTCCGCTGAATCTGGATCAGCTTTTGTGGAAGAGAAACAAAATAATTACTAAAGTTCTATAGATTTCAGTAGTGTATTCGATTTATTGTTGAAAGGCGGCCATTGAAAAGAAGGTTGGAGAATCAATCCGGATTATTGATTATACCCACTAATAGCCGGAAAAGTAATGAAATTTTTAAAATTACAAATTAGTATAAAATAGTTGCTTGATTTGGATAATTGCAAAATTTAGAAGAATTGAACAATTGCTATTTTGAGGCTGGATTTGCAATTGCTTTTTATTTTATATCATTCAAGGAGGTAGGATAATGAAAAAGATTTTAATTGTTGGTGGCGTCGCTGGTGGCGCCACTGCTGCAGCACGTCTGCGACGTTTGAGTGAGGAAGATGAAATTATTTTGTTTGAACGGGATGAGTATATTTCTTTTGCCAATTGTGGGTTGCCTTATTATATCGGCGATGTGATCAAAGATCGCAGTAAATTGCTGGTTCAGACCGTGGCGGGAATGTCCAAACGCTTTAATCTTGACATTCGAAATTTCAGCGAAGTCACCTTCATTGATACTATTGGAAAAACGGTGGAAGTCAAAAATCAATTGACCGGGAAAACATATCGTGAAACCTTTGATAAACTAATTTTATCGCCTGGAGCAAAACCTATTACACCACCGATTCCGGGACTTGCAGAAGCTAAAACGATACTGACGCTGAGAAATATCCCGGATACAGATAAAATTAAAGCTATTATTGAAAGCGGCAACGTGAAACGAGCAGTGGTCATCGGTGGCGGTTTCATCGGGGTTGAAATGGCAGAAAACCTTTCTGAACTGGGTGTCAATGTTACTCTGGTTGAAAAATTGAATCAGGTACTTAAACCTCTGGATTTTGAAATGGCGCAACTTGTCCATCAGGAAATTAACGCAAACTGTGTCAATCTGATTCTAGAAGATGGGGTGGATCATTTCCAGCAACAGGGAACCGAAGTAGTGCTGGAAAGCGGCAGAGTTTTAGAGGCCGATTTGGTGATCCTCGCTATTGGTGTTGTTCCGGAAAACGGACTTGCCAAGAGTGCCAACCTGAAATGCGGGCCACGCGGTCACATTGTCACCACTGAAAACTATGAAACAATGAGTGCAGAAAATGACATCGTAAATCCGAATATTTTTGCTATCGGTGATGCTATTGAAGTTAAGGATTTTGTTACAAAAAATAAGACTGCCATCGCCTTGGCCTGGCCGGCCAACCGTCAGGGCAGGGTAGTCGCGGATTTCATCAATGGCAAAACGATCAGGAATGCCGGCATACAGGGAACCGCCGTGGCCAAAGTATTTAATAAAATCATTGCCTCTACCGGCAACAATGCAGCTCAGCTGAAGATGAAAAAAATAACCTATCAAGTGGTGGTAGCCCATCGGGCCAACCATGCCGGCTACTATCGAAATTCCACCAATATCGCATTAAAACTGCTTTATGACCCGGAAACTCTAAAAATATTGGGTGCTCAGGCCGTCGGACAGGATGGCACCGAAAAGCGGATCGATGTGATCGCCTCCGCCATGAAAACGGGAGCCACCGTTCTGGAGCTCCAAGATTTTGAACTCTGCTACGCACCGCCTTTTTCTTCGGCAAAAGATCCGGTCAATATACTGGGTTACATCGCTGAAAATATCATCGACGGGATTTACAAAACCGTGGAGTGGGATGAAATCGATGAAATCGTCTCAAATGGTGGATTTCTGTTGGATGTTCGGACACCGACAGAAGTCAACGCTGGTGTCATTAACGGTGCGGTAAACATTGAACTGGATAGCCTGAGGGATCGTATCGGCGAAATTTCCATTGCCAAAGATGCACCAATCTATGTCACCTGCCAGGTCGGCCAGCGTGCCTATCTCGCCATTTGTATTTTAAAAGGAAACGGATTCACCAATATTTATAATCTGGCCGGTGGGTACAGCACTTACAAAGCGGCTCACTACAAGCTGGCTGAGCTGGACTTCACGGTCGGGGAGTGTGCTCCTCCAAAAGATGATGCTGATAAACGCGATATTGATCGGGGTTGAGGAGATTCCCATCATTAGAACAGGAGAACCGACCTCTCGATCTTTAACTTAGTATTTCCTTAATTAATAAGACAGTTGACGTGATTTACAGACGATCTTAAGCTTAAATAGCTACTATATATATGTGAAAAGTAATGGACATACTTCTCACTTTACTATTCCTGAGCAACGAATCCTTTATGGGTTCGTTGCTTTTTTAGTTAGCCGTTTATTGCAAGATTTTGTGGTTTTAAGAAGAATCTGTGACTTGAAATATTGGTGGAGGACTGGTTCTGATAATTGCGGAAATTAAAAAGCACCTCGGTGAGATGCTTGTCAAAACGGGCTATTTACTTATTAGCTACATCAGCTTTTTTGAATCTTTCTTATTTCGCTTCTTTGGATAGTTTCTGAACGCCCCGGGTAATGAGGCCGATGCCATCTACGTGTTCAGGTTCAAAACTAGAACAACCACATAAAGGACAGGTCTTTTTCTTAAAGGCAAAATAATAAACGATATAGACAATACCGCCTACTAACCAGAGACAATTAATTAAAAACCAAACGATGCTAAATTTTTTTGTCGGGATAACGTTCTGACCACAATCACTACAATGTTTCATATGAGAACCCCCTTCATTTATTAATTGCAGTATATCACATTCTAATTTAATTTAATACAACTATTGTGAAATATTTTTAGCATTTAACTGGCCTAATCCTTGTTTTTATTTTTATGGTATCATAACGATCATGTCCAAGCAAATATCAAAAAATCAGCTAAGCTTCCTAACCGGAAACTGGATTTCGGTCAGCCAGTCTGCCTCTGAATCTTTATTCCAGACCCCATCAATGTAGGATTCCCGGGGATTGTCGATGATTTCATAACCATTGTTTTCCACCCACTTCAGCACAGCATTGTAGGCTCGGGGGAATCCCACATAGGAGCCTTTGTGAAGTGCACAGGCCGCATTTTCAACCCGGTTAATGATCTTGAATGTCAGCATGTCCGAGTCCGCTTTTTTTTCGGTGACCGCCTCGCAGATTTCAACATCCACATCGGTTTCCCGGTATTCACCGTCATGATAGATATTAAAGCAGTATTCAGGAACGGCACAGACACAGTCGAGTCGTTCCATTTCGGCACCCATTGGGGGGAGAATATGAAACAGGGAGTCGTACCCGGGGACGATGGTACGCATGGATGCCACAATCACCTGAGGGAGCTCCTTGAGGATAACGTGGTATTCCCCGGTATCCCCATCATTTTTAGCCAGATAGGATTCCACTTGGGACAGCCGCATGGTGTCCTCGGCAATTTTATGCATGAGCTCCAGTTTTTTTTGCTGAAGCAGATTTCTTTCTGGGATGCCGCCCTGAACCTGCTTAATTTCGTCCAGCGTAAACCCCATTTCCCGCAGCGCCAGAATTTGGTGCAGGACGGGGAGCTGTTCAGATGTATAATACCGGTATCCGGTAAATTTTTCGATGAAAGCCGGTGCCAGAAGACCGATTTCGTCATAGTGCCGAAGGGCTTTGATGGTGACCCGGTTCATTTTTGAAAACAGCCCGATTTTATAATATACGGTATTTTCTTTTCGTTCGCAATGATAGGTTTCGTTCATTTTCTTTCCTTTCTTATTCCCAGCGGAAGAATCGCATCGATAGAATAATTCCGATTACCAGAGATCCAAACAAAACAATCAGGGGAATCAGCAGACTTGTTTCCAGCCCCAGACTTGTTGATTTTAAAAGCTTAATGCCCTGGGTAAGGGGGAGAAAACCAGCTACTGCCTGGAGTGGTTTGGGAAAAATCTCAAAGGGAATGGTGGCACCGGATAAAAACAGCATCGGGAAGTAAACAATACTACAGACCACGTTGGCGGTTTTGACCGTTTGGCACAGGCTGGCGATGAGCAGTCCCAGGCTGTACATGGAAACCATGACCAGCAGATAAGACCCCATAAACGCCAGCTTGGAGCCCATCATTTCATAACCGAAGAAGGTCTTGGCCACGGCGTAAATCAGCAGGGCTGAAACGACTGACAGCAGCATGTTGATGACAGCATGTACCCATAATAGCATAGTTGGACTCACCGGTGTCACAAAAAATTGCTTGAGAATTTTCTTGTCCCGATAATCCGCGATAGTCAGGGGGATGCCCATAAACGCAGTGGCACAAATCCCCACCGTGGCCAGGGCTCCGAATGAACTCTGAATCAAGGTAGTGCCGGCATCGCTAGTGGTCGGGTTTTGTCCGGCAATGAGTCCGATTAAGATCATAATGCCCACCGGCATGCAGACTCCGAAAAAGATGCTGTCAATGCATCGCAGGGAAAGTTTGCCTTCGATTTTTAGCAAGGTTAAAAATTTTTTCATACCGCGATTTCCTCCTTCATTACCCAGAGATAAGCGTCTTCCAGTCGTTTGTAGGGACTTCTTTTAATTAGCTCAGGAACGGTGTCTGTCACCAGCGCATGCCCCTGGTTGATGATGCAGATTCGGTCACAAAGAACCTCCACTTCATCCATGTAATGAGAGGTGAGAAAAAGTGTCAGCCCCTTTTCTTTCAGATCAGTTAAAACATCCCATACCGCCCGTCTGGCCTCGGTGTCCAGCCCGGTTGTGAGCTCGTCCAGGAAGAGGACCTCGGGCTGAGGAATCAGCGCCAGCAGCACTGAGAGCTTTTGTCTTTCGCCGCCAGAAAGTTTTGCCACGGGCTGCTTGTGGAATTGATCCAGCTTAAACTGGGCCAGCAGGTCATCGTAATTAGCCGGTGAGTGGTAAAGGGCAGCAATTTCCTCACAGATTTCGCCTACCCGGATATTGCCCTGATAACTGGAGGACTGCAGCTGCACACCCACCCGCTCAAAAAGTCGCTTTCTTTCTTTTGTCGGATCCATGCCCAGAACCTGAACCGATCCGTTATCAAAGGATTTAAGACCCAGGATACAATCGATGGTGGTTGATTTGCCAGCCCCATTGGGACCCAGAAGACCAAACACCTCTCCTTTTTTAACGGTGAGATTTAAGTTGTTCACCGCAACCCGATTGCCGTAATGCTTGTTTAAATTTTTCACTTCGATACTGATTTCCATTTTTTCCTCCAATCATTTCTTGCTACAGTTTGAAGTATAAATCCTCCTCCACGGGGAGAGTCAAGGGTGAGTTTTTATAATTTTAACAGGAAAAAAGAGCAAACTGTTTCGGAATTACACCTGCCTGGTTTCGCTTGATCAGAGGTAAATAATACAACGCGGCGGTCTGTATCGACCAGCAGGCTCCAAAAAATAGTACCGACCATTGCTGAAGGTGCAGCAATGGTCGGTATAGCTTTTTACTTTTATGACATGATCAAATCAACGGTCTGATTGAATGATTTCACATAAATATTTATTTTTTCAGTCGTCATTTCATCGTTGTCAAATTCATTCAATAAGCCGGCAAAGGAGTACACCAGCAGCTTATTGATTTGATCGTATTTATCGGTGATCACAGGATCCTTTTTTAAGCTCAGTTCCCAGGAATCTTTCATATAAGTGAAAATATGGTTGGTCATATCCCGCATCATTCCGGCCATAGCGGCAACCTTTGGATTCAGGTAATCGGTATCGGCTTCGTAGGTGGAGTGATCAGAAATATTGAGTCGTCCTTGCTCCTTAAGGGCTTTGTAGGATGAGCTTCCCTGAAGAATGATCATATGATGATAGAGAACATTGACGCTTATTTCCAGTTTTTCCAGAAGATCATTCCGTTTAAGAAAATCGTAATTTATTTTCAGATCTTCAAGGGTGGAGTCCGGTTCGAACATAATAAAGCCGACGCTGGGTTCAATACCGTATTTTCTCAAAATCTTCAGAGCTTTTTCATTATCGGCAACGGTGGTCAGTTTGTTCAGCCGTTTTAACGCCTCATCCCGGCCACTTTCCAAACCGATGAGAATATGGCAAAGACCGGCATCAGTAAGAGCCGTGATGGTTTCTTCCTCAATATCGTTGGCTCTGGCTTCAATGCCGAAGCGGATGTTTCGATCTTTCAAGAGTGCGGCAAGTTTGAGCACCCGGTCTTTTCCGGCCCGACCGGGACCATAAAAGTTGGGATCCACAAAATAGAAATAGCGGATATCGGTTTCCTTCATAATAGCGTCAATTTCGGCAATGATATTTTCAGGGCTTCGCCCCCGCCATTTTCGTTTGGCATCCCCGTAATAGGGGTTGATGTAGCAGAAGGTGCAGCCGCCGTAGCAACCGCGGCTGCCGGAGATGTTGATTTCGCCAAAAGAATAGGATCCTTTACTGCGCAGCGGAAAAGGGAGTGAATCCACATCGGTGGTGATCTCCCCCTGAGTGGCGATGATTTTCCCGTCTTGTCGGTAGGCAATTCCCTGCAAATGGTCATCCGGAAAATGATCCACAAGTTTTGAGAACGTCAGCTCGTTTTCGCCTAAAAGTGCCGAGTCGATGGCCGGGCAGCGGTTGAGAATTTCCGCATAGGCAAAAGTGGGATAGAAACCATAAACAGTGACGTAGTCAATGGCATAGGCCGCTTTGACCTGCTCAATAAACTGGTAGAGGGTTTGATTGTTTTCCCAGTGATACACCAGGTGAATACCTAAAATGGTGGGGCGGATTCTGGCAATCTCTGCTTCAATGGCGGGATAATCCAGCTTTTCCAGGTAGCCGTCGACGATGGTGACATCGATGCCTTTGGAAGCAAGCATTCCCCCGATATAGCCGGTATTTAAACAGGCGGATAAGGGAGCATTGGCGATATCGTTGCAGCGATCTTCCCCATAGGAGCGGGGATGTTCTAATAAAAGTACTTTCATAGTGCGACCTCCTGCCACATAAATATATTTTTCTTGGTATGATAGATTTCCAAATCATAACGCAACCGATCAAAAGGGGCGGGGTTGTAATAAGTGGGGTAGAGCAAATCGGTTTCCGGTGTAATCACATGATTTTCAAGCGCTTGTTTTTCAACCTTGGTTCCCGGCAAAATACGAATATTGTTTAAAACAATCGTACCCAGGGTTTTCGATGCATAGTGGATGTTATAAATTGCGTCGATGAGCTCTTTGGCCTCTTTAATGGTTTCCTCGGTGTCTCCCGGGGTATTAACCAGAAAATGATAAACAGTCACGACACCGCTATTGGCCAGCACTTGGGCGGTATTGAGGATATCTCTGACAGCCATGTGTTTATCCATAGCATCCAGTGCGGTTTGACTGAGCCCGTCAGGTGAAAGGGAAAAACACTCACAGCCGGACTTTGAGTAAAGAGCCACATTTTCTTCGGTTAGAAGGTTTTCTCTGAAAAAACCGCTCCAATTGATCTTAAGACCGCGTTTTAGTATTTCCGTACAGATGTTATCCAGGTGATCAACGGGAAGATTTACCACCGAATCGGTGAAATGAATCCGGGTGACACCATAGGTATTGTAAAGAAATTCGATTTCATCCACGACGGATTCCGGGGTGCGGCAACGCATGTTGTTTCCCTGGAGCAGTGGATAGGAACAGTAGCCGCAGGTAAAACTGCATCCGCGTTTGGTTTCCACACCGATGCTTTCCACATATTTATTGACGGTCAGATAGGGCCGGGGGTCCAGCAAATCGCGATTGGGCATCTGGTATTCCAACATATTGTAATCTCCAACGGGAGGGACAATTGAAACGTTCCCGTTGGCTCTGAAACATAAACCGGGCAGGCGGGGCGGGTTCGCTAAATTTGCCAAAAGCGGAACGATGATTTTTTCTGCTTCGCCGGTGACCCCGAAATCAATTTCTGGATATTCTATCATTAAACGTTCTGGAAATAAAGAAAAACCGGTGCCTCCGACTAAAATCGTTGCTTCCGGAGCGTATTTGTCAATGAAAGCTAAAGTTACCGCAAAGTTAGGAATGAGGGACGATGTTTTGTTTCCGAGGGGATCGATATTTCGCAGCGAAACGCAGATAACGTCAGGCTGATGGGCATCCAGCTGATGTCTCAGATCCCCATAGGGGTCCGGGGACATATTCATATCAAAAAGATGGAGATCGTAATTGGTTTGACGTTCGACCTGGGAAGCAAGAACAACGATCCCAATGGGATAAACCCGCTCGATGTCAATGCCCTCCATGGAGAGCGCTTGAACGAATAGTATTTTCATGATGGCTCCTTGATTGTATTTTTTAGTAATGTGATGAATCAATCGTCATAAGTATGATAAAAAGTGCGGGTTACTCCAGCAGCAACAGTCCGTAATATTTGACGATCTGGTCTTTGGCGGAGCGGGTTTCCAGCGTCTCGCCGTTTCCGCGAACAGTTTCAAAAACATCAATTCCCGAGCCTTCCATGGAAGGTCGTCGATTTTTCGTGTTTTTGCAGGGTTCATCAGGATCGCATTTAGGACAGATGGCACAGGGACCGGCCCAAAAGGAGAAAGCTTTATGAAAGCCAGCAGTGAACGCTAATTTTTCAGCAGCCAGTATTTTATGCTGAAAATCTCCGGTTGGGGGTTCGCCTTTCAAAAGAAGGGCTTTTGAATAGCTGGAGATAAGACTCCGGGTCTCATCCAGACTGATGTCGTTGGCTTCACAATGCTTTTTATCGTAGGATGAACATCCGAAACGGCACTTGTTTTTGGCAAAGTCTGTAATCACCACTGAATCAGGAGAAATTTCGAAGACATCATGAAATCCCACTTCCCGGATCGGATGAATTAGTTTCTGAGTGGGTGTGATGGCTAAATTTTCAATCAGAGATAATGACTTGGTACCAAAAATAAGGGCTGTATCGGTTTCCAATGGGATAAGGGGAGTGGTGGATAAACCGTTTTTTCTTAACGTATCAATCACCCATGCTCCCGAAAACACTTTGCCGTTGTAAGTATTCAGCAGCATGTTGACATCGGAAAGGTGTGCTTTAACGGTGCAATGTTCATTAAAAAAATCATGAATGAGAAGGATGCCGTCATCCGTTAAATGTTTTGCAGCGGTACTTAACACCAACTCATTTTCGGCTTCAGCATAAGCATGGACAATGTTGGATAGAATAATTAGTTGGTATTTTTTAGTCAGTCCCCATTCCGGTTCTAAAATATTGCCGGGATGATAGTCAACCCGAGCTGAAAAAGGTGTTTTTTCGATTATCTTTTTTGTCTGGGGAAGAACCTGACGGATGTCCAACAGAGTAGCCCTGGTATCCGGAAACTTGTCTAAAAAAGCTAGCGCCATAGCTCCGGAACCGGTGCCAACATCGAGGATTTCGCCGGAAAGAGAGCTAAAAAAAGTGACACACTCACTGGCTTTAAGTTTAGCGATGTTATCCATGGCTTTGATATATTTCTCCCGGCGGTTATCCAACTCATCTTCACTGGTATCTTCAGACAGAAAATTAACCCGGCCTCCGGCTTGCAAAGAAGCTTTCAGGGTGTTCCAATCCGCAGTAAGATTTTTTCGCCACAGAATGGAGTCCCCCTGGTAGAGGGGACTTTCCTTCAGTAAATAGTCTTGAGTGAGCAGAGAATTGCTATAAAACTCCTGATATCGTTCTAAAAGGCCCAAACTTCTTAGCAGTTCAAGATAACGGCCGACTGCGGCTTCGTTGGAACATAAGGTCTGGGAGAGCTCACTCGGGGTTGCCCCCTGGCTGCCAAAAACATGAATTGTTTCAAAAATGTCCATTTCAAGTGCCGTAAACAAAGCATCGGACAACCAATAGGCGGTTGAAAGATCTTCTAAATATTGGCCGCCGTTAGTGTGGGGATCATAAGCTTTCAATAGTACCTGCTCCTTTGGTAACACCGGCATCTTCATAGGTAAACATATCGCACATAATCCGGGCGGATGATTCCACGATATGCATGGCAACTGCCGCTCCGGTTCCTTCTCCAAGTCTGAAATTTAAGTTAAGGAGAGGATGCAGGCCCAAGTTCTGCCACATGAGCTGATGACCGGGTTCTTCGGATTGATGGGCGGGAATCATATAATCCAGAGATTGAGGACAAAGTCCTTTGGCAATAAGCGCTCCGGCAGTGGAAATAAAGCCATCCACCAAAACCGGCACCCGATGATAAGCCGCTCCAAGAATTACTCCGGCAATGCCGGCGATTTCAAAGCCGCCAATTTTGGCCAGGACATCAATCGGATCATTTTTATCTGGTTGAAGGCGATTGATGGATTCCCGAATCACCTTGATTTTTTTAATCAGGGCGGCGTTGTCGATGCCGGTGCCTCTGCCGGTGACGGATGAAACCGGATATTCCGCCATGACGGCTAAAATTGCGGCGCTTGGGGTGGTGTTTCCGATGCCCATGTCGCCGGTAGCTAATAAGTTGATCCCTTGTTCTTCAATCACTTTAGAAGCGACATTGATG
Organism: Acetobacterium paludosum; assembly: GCF_008086595.1. GTDB lineage: Bacteria > Bacillota > Clostridia > Eubacteriales > Eubacteriaceae > Acetobacterium > Acetobacterium paludosum. The sequence goes on from NZ_RXYA01000012.1 coordinate 145,376, forward strand.
CCTGCCTCCAAAGCCTGAACGGCCTGTGCCCGGGTCATTGCCGGTTCATGGTAGAAGTTTTTAGTACCATAGTCTACCTTGCAGTCAATCAGTTGGCCGTTTTTGACAAGCTCCGGCAGGTCAACGGCAATGCCCATATCCACGACAATGACTTCGGCGCCGGCGGCTTTAGCCAGAATATTGATTCCCGCTCCGCCATTAACGAAATTTTCAACCATTTGGGGTGTGACTTCCTGGGGACAGGCCGAAACCCCTTCGGCAACCACGCCATGATCTCCGGCCATGGTAATGACCATTTTTCTGTCTACATTGGGGCGAATGGTTCGTTGAATCCCGGAGAGCTGTTCCCCTAAAGTCAAAAGCTGTCCCAGGCTCCAGGGCGGGATTGCCAGTTTTTCAATGTGATCTCTTGCCGCCAGCCGCCACTTCGGATCAGCTGGTTCAGTGTTTTCGATAACTTGTTTGAGTGTATATTTTGTTGCGATCATGTCGTATCCTTTCATGTGAAATTGCTATATCAGTTAAATTTGTAGGGGCGGGTATTACCCGCCCGGCCAGAACATGCCCCGATGGAACAAGCCGGTCATGATAATGTTTTCAGTTTAACAGCAAATTCTATTTCAAGCAAGGCCAAAGAATTCCGCCGCCACATCAGCAGGACAACGCGTATCCCGGCAGACGGCGCAGCCGTGAGATGGACTGGCAGCGAAGGCGGCAGTCAGGTTGGCCTGATTGATCGCCAGTTTGATTTGATCCTCCTGGTTTCGGGCGACTCGCGCTTTTGCCATCGCTAAATCTTTGTTCCAGGCGGTTCCCCGTTTTAAAACATTGGCAGCCTGAGCGGCGATTTTGGTGGTTCGGACCCCGATACGGACATCCTCTTCGTTGGGAAGACCCAAATGTTCCGCAGGAGTCAGGTAGCAGAGGAAATCAGCGCCGTGCATGCCGGCAAAAGCACCGCCGATGGCGCCGGAAATATTATCATAACCGGGAGCCACATCGGTGGCCAGGAAGCCCAGAATATAGTAGGGAACATTGTAACAAAGACGTTTTTGCAGAAGCATGGCGGTGGGAATGTGGTTCAGCGGCACATGCCCGGGACCTTCAACCATCACCTGGACTCCGGCTGCCAAGGCACGTTTGGTCAATTCTCCGGCAATCATCAGGCCGCGAAGGTGTGATTGATCGAGTGAATCAGCATTAGAGCCTGGACGGATGGCATCTCCGATGCTGAGAACCGTATCGGTGGCTTTAAGAATCTTCAGAAGACGGTCAAACTCTGCATATAAAGGATTCTCTTTGTCATTGTGGAACATCCATCCCGTCATCAAAGAACCGCCGCGACTGACAATGTCGGTCACCCGGCCGGTTTTTTTGAGAATTTTCAGCAAATCCATATTCAAGGCGCTGTGAACTGCCATAAAATCCATGCCTTCTTCACATTGTTGTTCAATGACTGAAAAAAGATCGTCAGAGGTCATATTAACCATCAAATCTCTTTTTTCAACGGCTTCCACGCTGGCCTGGTAAACCGGCACACAGCCAACAGCGATGTTTGACTGAAGACTTAGCTTACGCATTTCATTGATATGCTCACCCATGCTTAAATCCATAAAGGCACTGGCGCCTTCTTCTTCCATTGCCTGTATTTTTTTAACTTCCATTTCCATATCGTCCCGATCGCTGGATGTTCCCATCAAACCGTTGATCTTTATATCCAGTCCGCCGCCGATGCCGCAGATTCGGGAATGCTCGCGATTTTTATTTTTAGGAATGACGATGCGGCCGTTGGCAACACCATTGCGGATGAATTCTGGGGTTACGCCTTCTTGAAGCGCAACCATTTCCATTTCTTCGGTTATTTTTCCGGCCCGGGCTTTTATCATTTGAGTCATTATTAGTTCCTCGCTTCCTTGTTTTCTTCTCTTAAGTAATGGCCAATAACTTTCATCGCACAGAAATCTCCGCACATGGTGCATTCAGAGGAAAAATCGGTACTTCGGGCCTTCCACGTTTTAGTGGCGGTTTCGGGATCAATGGCTAATTCCATCTGTCTGTTCCAGTCGAGCTTGCGGCGGGCGACGGACATTTCTTCATCCCAGGCGATGGCGTTAGGATGACCTTTCCCGATATCTCCGGCATGGGCGGCAATACGGCTGGCCATGACCCCAAGGTAGACATCTTCAACGTTAGGCATGCCGATATGTTCGGCAGGTGTGACATAGCAGAGAAAGTCAGCTCCATAATAGGAAGCAATGGCGCCGCCGATGGCGCCGGTGACATGATCCATGCCGACTCCGGAATCGGTGGGAAGACAACCGAAGACAAAATAGGGAGCACCGCCACAAAGACTTTTCTGTAATTCAACGGTGGTTTGAATCCGATCCAATGGCACATGTCCGGGACCTTTAACCATGACTTGAACACCGGCTTTTCGGGCTTTCTTAACCAGTCCGCCAAGGATCACCAGTTCCTGAACCTGAGCACCGTCCAGGGAATCAGCGATGCAGCCAGGTCGCATCCCATCGGCGAAGCTGAGAACCACATCGTATTTCCGACAGATTTCCAAAACACGGTCATACTGGGTAAAAAACGGATTTTCACATTGGTTGTGAATCATCCAGCCGATCAGATGGGATCCGCCATAACTGACGAGCGGGTCAATTCGTCCTTCTTCTTTGGCACGATTGACGACATCCATGGTGGTGCCGCAGTGCAGAGCCAAAAAACTCACGCCTTCAGCGGCCTGCTTTTCCATGATTTCAAACATGTCGTCGGCGGTCATATCCAGAGCGGTGCCATATTTTTCCTGGGCCACGGCAAGGGTCTGGTAGAGGGGCAGGGTTCCCACGGGTCGGTCGACTGTTGATAAAACTTTCTCCCGCATTGCATCAATCGGTCCTCGGACACTTAAATCCATTAGGGTATCCGTTTTGGCTTTTACAGCGGCCGCAATCTTAGCCAGTTCACCATCAATGGTGTCGGACTCTTCGTACATGCCGACGCTGGCGGATACTTTGGTGTAAAGGCCTTTTCCAACGGCGACCGGTTTAATATTGGGGCGGGTGCTTTTTAGAATAACGATTTCACCGGCGGCAACTCCCTGACGAATGAGTTCAGGGCTGATCCCTTCTTTTTCTGCGACAACAATCATTTCAGCGGTGACTTCACCGGCTCTGGCTTTTTCTAGAATGGTCATATTCTCCTCCTGAATTTCAATTAATCTTTAGGAAAATAAAAAAAGTCCACAGTTATTAAATAATAATAACCATGAACTTTACCGTCATTCATACAAACCGAATCATAGGCAGGTCTCCTGACTTGGGGATCAACGCATGCCACACCTTCCCATTAAAAAAACAGTGGTTATTGTGGTTTGCTCCGCCCTTACAGTGATGGGTTCGCTCAGGATTTTCACCTGATTCCCTATTCTCCTTGCATTCAAGGCACCATATGTTCGCTTCTTTTATTCACTTAATTTTGATTATACACATAAAAAATTAGATGTGCAAGAAAAAAATATAAAAACAACTCTGTATAGTTTAGAGCGTTTAAATTTCAGAAAACGGAGACTATTGTTGTAATTGATTTTTAAGCTCGAAATATTTCTTGAAATAAGGCGTGAATTCCACTCCAAATATTAAAATTGTGGTATAATCATTTTTCATAAAAAGGAGGTGATTGTGACGAAAATTAGCATAAATATTATTGAAAAAGTCTTAAGTAATCATATTGTGCAGAAAAATATCCGCGATGATGCGGATATGGTGATTGATACATATGAAATTTACAATCCCAACCATTTCGACTTTAGAGAAAACTGTCTTTATCTGATGAAATCCGAAGATTTGCCCGACTCGGATGCAGTTCCGGTTAGTTTGAATGTGGTCTGCTGGGGAATACCGGAAGGATTTGAAATAAAAAAATATAAGAACATCAATCTTCTGATGGTTGAAGGGATTACGCCGGAAAAAAACATAAATTTTATTATCAGTATTTTCCATCGTTACAATTCCCTTGAAGAGCGGCTGAATTCGCTGATTCTCGAAAATGCCTCATTGCAGGAAATTATTGACCTGGCGACAGAAATGGTGGAAATGCCGGTCAATATTCTGGATCTGAATCATAAGGTTCTGGCCATCAGTACAGAAATGGATGCGCCGGATGATCCGATATGGAAATCACTGAAATTAGGGTATATGACTGAATATTACGAAAATATTTTGAATACTTCACCGACGATGAGGGATATCATCAAGGCGAAAGGCAGCTCGATTGAGATCACTTCGAGCATCAGCGGACATCATGTTCAGGTTTCACTGTTGCGTAGCGGTGGCCGACCGATCGCCTATTTCGGCATGCATAAATTCTATGAAACTAGGAAACCTTTTGACAAGCACACGCTTCAGCTGTATGAGTACCTTTTCAGGAAAATAAACCGGAATTCGGGTCAGTACTTTGAGATGAAAGCGGACCGAGGTCTGATCTATGAGGAGTTTCTGCTCAATCTTTTCAACCGGAAATTCAAAGATTCAGATGAAATTGATGCGCTTTTAGTGAAACTTGGATTCGATGTGGATTCCAGCTATCAAATGGCGCTGATTTCATTCAGAAACAGTGACATCAGGGCGGATTTGTATTTTACGATTATGGATTATCTGGAAAAAGTGATGCCGAATTCAAAATGCATTGCGATGGACCTGTATATTTATATCATCATTCCGATTGGTGGGGACGACTATCTGTCCGATGAGACCCAGAAAATTATGACGGAATTTCTCGATCTTCATCATTGCCTGTGCATATTAAGTCCTCCTTTTGAATCATTTTTGAAACTGCACAAATTCAATCCTATGTTTGAGACGGTTCTGGGTTTCATAAAAAAACAGGGTAGAGAGGACCGGCTCTATCATTTTTATGAATTTGCGGACCTTTATGGCATGAAGCTCCTCGCTGAAGAGATGCCGACTGAACGGATGGTTCATCCGATGATTCAGAAGTTGCTTGATTATGATGCGGAACACAAATCAGATTATTTTGAAACCTTTAAAGTATATCTTAGGAATGAAAGCAGTATTTCGACGACTTCAAATTTGCTGCACATGCATAGAAATTCATTACAGTATCGAATTAATCGTATCGAACAGCTTCTGGGTGATCACTTTGATGATTGGAAACTGCGAGAACTACTTTTGTTTCAGATGAAGTGTTTGGAATATCAGGATATTTTTTTAAAATAATAATTCGGAATGATCAAAATTAGAAATAGAAACAGATTAATATTAAAAGTTTGTATGGGATGGTGCCAATTCATACAGACTTTTTTATTTGCCTAAAAATCGCCAAGTTATTTTGGAAAAATAATATTTAGTCTTATTTAAAACAGAGAATTGGTTATGGACGAACCAGGAAGTGCAGAGATCTAGAAGTTTATCAATTAAAAAAGCAAAATAGAAGTCGCTTTATTTTGCTTTTTCGATGATGAATAGGCAGCATGAAACAGTTAGAATAACGTATAAAGGCATTTGAATAATTCATGGCGTAAGTTTCCATATCTGAGGATCCGTTTAGAGGCTGTGCATTTTGAACAGCACCCGCATATTATTTTGTGCAATTATACGTTGCTATAATAATCGTAAAACCTTAAGATATACAAATAAATAAAAGTTGTACGCATATAATAATTGCCTCATTAAGAGTTCGAAATTTTCTGAATCAGATATCTTTTGCAAAAGGAAAGCTCTTAGGAAATAGATTGAAAACGATTAATGAAAACGGTTTCTAATATGCGCGGAGAGGCAGCTGAGAATAACATATCAAAGGCTGTCGAGTGTATCAAATCTGTATAAATGTAAGGAAAGTGAAAGATTTTAATTGAGTAACCCTTGTATTAAAGCAGTATGAAAGGATGTGTCAATAAATTAGTTTGTAGTAAAGCTGATGTTAATAAGCACTGGTCATGGAATTTATATAATTACTAATAATTTTGGAGGAAAAAATGAAAAATAGTAAATTTCTAAAAATAGCCGTTCTTTCCGTTTTCTTTGTTCAAATGGGAGTTGGAACAATTACTCCGGCAATTGCAAATATTGCTGCAGCATTTCCAACCGTGCCATTTACAACCCTATTGCTTGTTTCAACGCTGGCAGTGCTCATGTCAGTACCGGCAACATTAATTTCCGGTCGCCTTGCCGGAAGTGTTGTTAAGTATAAAACACTCTTAATCATTGGTATGATTCTCTTTATCGGTGGTGGCGTGGCTCCTTATTTCATGGCCACTTCGTCTTTTACTGCAATCCTGATCGTTCGTGCTATCTTCGGTATCGGTCTTGGGATTACCGTACCACTTGGCGCCGCTTTAATTATTGCCTTCTTTGATGGTGAAGAGCGTGCTAAGATGATGGGTTTAAGTAACGTTGTTGCAAATGTTGGCGGCATTCTTTTTCAAATGCTGGGTGGTATAGCCGCTACTGCATCATGGGAATATGCGTTCCTGATTCATGGTCTGGGTATTATTACCCTTATTCTTATTCTTTTTTTACCTGAACCGGCAAAAGTACCGGCCCAAGCCGCTGGTGAAGAAAAGCCGAAATTACCGGGTTCTGTTTTTGGATTTGCCCTTGCTATCTTTTTTATAATGGCTCTTATCTATCCTATGTTGGTTAACATGTCAACCATCATCGCTACCACAGGTATGGGCGGTGCGGCAGAAGCCGCTTTGGTTTTAACGATGTTTACGGTGGGCGGAATGCTTGGCGGATTAATTTTTGCTAAAGTATTCGCTATTTTCAAGAAAAATTCTCTGGCTCTAGGTCTTGCACTTTTGGCGGTTGCCATGACTAGTATTGGCTTAGGCAATTCAATTATATTTATGTATATCGGGACAACCCTTGCGGGAATTGGTTTTGCTTTCATCATACCGACTGTTTTTATGGATTTAGGTGCTGCTGTTCACCCCAGTCAAATGCCAACCGCTTCCGGTATCGTTATGGCAGCTCTGAATATTGGTGGATTCTGCTCGGCTTATATGTTTGCTTTCCTTGCCGGAATCATGGGTATGACAGAAAACATCAAATTCCCATTTTATGTTTCATTGACTGTGTTTGCATTGGCTGCAGTTGCTTATTTATTAATCAAACCAAAAAAAAATGGAGCACTACAGCCTGAATAATTTTCTTGTCTGATTTTAAAAGAATAAACTTTCAACAAATATACGACCTTGATAGAATGAATTTGAATTTATTTTTTCAAGGTCGTTTTTGTATGCAAAAAAACTATGGTATAATCTAGAGACAATATAAAAATAGGAAAGGAAAAGAAAATTTGGAAAAACAACACAAGAATATTTATTTAATCAAGCGCTTTTTACCCTATTACAAAAAATACCGATGGATTCTGGCTCTGGATCTTTTTTGTGCCATGCTGACAACGGTTTGTGATTTGGTATTGCCACTGATCATTCGGTATCTTACCAATATGGGGATGAATGATCTTCAAGGGTTGACCATTAAAATCATTTTGTCCCTGGGTCTGTTTTATATGACACTGCTGATCATTGATGCAGTCGCCAATTATTTTACGGCGTACATTGGTCATGTGATGGGAACAAGAATTGAAACGGATATGCGACGGGATCTGTTTAGTCATTTCCAGAAGCTTTCCTATTCATTTTACAGCAATACAAAAGTCGGACAGCTGATTTCCCGTATTACCACTGATCTTTTTGATATCACTGAATTTGCTCATCATTGTCCGGAAGAATTTTTTATAGCAGGATTGAAGATTACAGTCGCGTTTATAATTTTAGGCAATATCAATATCTGGCTGACGGTGATTATTTTTATCGGATTTCCGTTGATGTTGATATCAACGAGCTATTTTAGAAAAAAAATGCGGGAAGCGTTTAAACGCGCCCGGGTACAAACCGGTGAAATTAATGCTCAGGTTGAAGATAATCTTTTGGGAATCCGGGTTGTTAAATCCTTTGCCAATGAAAAATTAGAAGAGGAAAAATTTGGCGTTGGCAACCGATTGTTTTTAAAAATAAAAAGGGAATCCTATCGCTATATGGCTGGATTCCAGGCGACCACACGCATATTTGATGGACTGATGAGTATTTTAGTGGTCGTGGGCGGATCCTTATTTATGATTAATGGAGCCATTAATCCGGGTGATTTTATCGCTTATTTATTGTATGTTACAACGTTGCTGGCATCCATTCGAAGAATTGTTGAATTTGCTGAACAATTTCAAAGAGGAATGACCGGAATTGAACGTTTTATTGAAGTGATGGATGAACCGCCGGAAATAACCGATGCTGAAAATGCCAAGGAACTGACTGAAGTCGTTGGCGATATAGCCTTTGAAAAAGTGAGCTTTAAATACTCAGACGGAATTGATGAGGTGCTTTCCAATATCGATCTTAATGTCACCCACGGACAGAATATCGCCATCGTTGGACCATCAGGGAGTGGTAAAAGCACCCTGTGTCATCTTATTCCGCGGTTTTATGATGTGACTGCCGGTCGTATCTGCATTGACGGACAGGACATCAAGGAGTTGAAACTTCACTCCCTGCGGTCTCAGATTGGGATGGTTCAGCAGGATGTTTATTTATTCTCGGGAACGATCCGGGAAAATATCATGTATGGACGGCCTGATGCCTCCGCTGAGGATGTGGAGCTTGCGGCGAAACAGGCGGGAGCTCATGATTTTATCATGAAACTGCCGGAACAGTATGATACTTATGTAGGGGAACGGGGTGTCAAGCTGTCCGGTGGGCAAAAACAACGGATCAGCATTGCCCGGGTATTCTTAAAGAATCCACCGATCCTGATTTTGGATGAAGCCACTTCGGCATTGGATAATGAAAGTGAACGAATCGTACAGGAATCACTTCAAAAATTGACAAAAGGGAGAACCACCTTCACCATCGCTCACCGGCTGACCACGATTCGGAATGCGGACATTATTCTGGTGCTGACGGATGAGGGCATCGTGGAACAGGGATCGCATGAGACACTCATCAAAAGCGAAGGCATCTATTACGATCTGTACCAGATGTACCGAGATCTGGATGAAATAAACGAGGAGTTTTAACCGTTCATATTTCCGCAGCCATACCCAGACAGATCCAAAGTGACCGTCTTAATACCCAGGTTTTTAAGGGTAGCCACCAATGTTTGGCGGTTTTCAATAATGGCATTGAAATCTTCGGGGGCGCATTCGATTTTTGCAGTATCGCCAAGTAAACGCAGACGATACTGGCTGAGTCCGATTGATTTGAGATAATCCTCGCCGGCTTCCACAGACTTAAGCGCCTCGGGTGTAATCCGGGTGTTGGTTGGAATGCGAGTTGCCAGGCAAGCCATGGCCGGTTTGGCAGCGGTGGGCAGACCGAAGTAAGCCGAAAGATCACGAATGTCCTGCTTTGTCAGGCCGGATTCTTTCAACGGACTGTAGATACCCAGTTCCCCAAGAGCGCGGATCCCAGGGCGATAGTCTTTCATGTCATCAAGATTGGATCCATCGAGAATGACGTTATAGCCATTTTCAATGGCCGCTTTTTTTATTTGGGTGAAAATAAATTTTTTACAGTGGTAGCAGCGATCAGGAGGATTTTTGACGAAATTTTCCAATGCGAAAACATCTGCTTCGATCACTAGCGGAGAGACACCAATTTCGTTAGCAAGGGCCTGAGCCTCGGCGAATTCAGAACGGGGAAGCATGGCGCCGTTAACGGTGATGGGCAATACTTTTTTACCGAGAACTTCGACGGCGGTTTTTAGCAATAGAGTACTGTCCACTCCGCCAGAAAAAGCGATGCAGACATTTGAAAAATCATTCAGGCATTCCTTTAAATGGGTGAGTTTAGCCTTAAGAACAGGGGATAAAGTTGTTTGATTAGCCATAGAATCTCCTTTAAAATGACGACTGATATTTAGCTTTTAGGAGCAGTCGATCTGTGAGTATATTATAACTCCTTAAATGGGTTTCCCGCCAGTTAATCTTTTGATATAATAGGTACTAAATAAAGAACAGGAGGACTAATGAATGAGCAAAAGAAAATTGATTTTATTGTTTGCCGGCATTGGGGCATTAATCCTCATTGCTTGTTTAATTTATGGTTGCACTAATTTGTATAATAACGACAATGGAAAAAACCATTATGTAAGAGGTGTCGATTTATCTGCTTATCAGGGGGTGATTGACTGGAAGACCCTGGCTGAACAAAATATTGATTTTGCCTATATCAAAGCGACAGAAGGTAATGATTATGTGGATACCCAATTTAAAACGAATTGGGAAGCAAGTCAGAAAACCGACTTAAAAGTAGGGGCTTACCATTTCCTGGATTATGATACCACGGGAAAAGATCAGGCAAATAATTTCATTGCAAATGTACCGGCATCAAAAGATAATTTGCCACCGGTCGTTGATCTCGAATTGTACGGTCAATATGACGAAAATCCGCTGCCAAAGGAACAGGCTAAGGTCATATTGAACGAGTTTCTGAAAGCACTTGAAGATCATTATGGTGTTAAACCGATTATTTATACTTCGCAACGAGTTTTCAACTTATATATCGGGACAGATTATACGGACTATAAAATTTGGATCGTCGATTTGGACAACAGCTGGCCGAAAACGCTTCCCAATGGAGGCTCATTTACATTCTGGCAGTATACCCAACGGGGCATTTTAGATGGATACGACGGAAATGAAACCTTTATCGATTTTGATCTTTACAAAGGCACTTACGCCGAGTTCCTGGACGAGTTTTTTTAGAAAATATTAAAAAAGAAGCGGCCTGAAAAGGCGGCTTCTTTCAAATTTGTAAAGTATTTAAATTATAGACTTGCTTTCCATAAACCATGAAGGTTACAATATTCATAAGCGGCAATCACTTTATCGCCAGGTGTTAGAGCGAATTCGATATGTGGTTTACCATCAACTGGTAAACATTTGCGCTGGCCACCTTGAGCTGTTTCCAGATATACCCAGGCGATGTGGTGTTCAGGTGTCATTGGATGCGGAACGCTTCCGATATCAACGCTGACCTTGTTACCGTCAACAGTAATGACTGGAACATGTTTTTCTTGAGCAGCATCAGTTGTGTTAGGAACAACTTCCGTCATAGGATCGCCGCAGCAAATCATTTGAACACCGGATTCATGGATCATACCAACAAAATTACCACAATGTTTACAGACATAAAACTTTGGTTCTTTACACATAATAGACCTCCTGAGTCATAATTGATGTTTTAAATATTCCCCAAAAATCGGAATTTAAACATCAATAGTTTAGATTAATTCTAATTTACATTATAACATAATATAAAAAAAAGAGAAGTCTCTTTTTTGAAAAATTTAAAAGGAGAGAAGCTACGCTTCAATTAGAGAAATGGAAAAACAATGGATCGTATGGGCAAGAGAGTTACAATCGATATCTCAATCTGGGTTAACATATTGTAAAAATGATTATGATTTAGATCGTTACAGAGAAATAGAAAAATTATCTCGGGAAATTATTGAAAAACACACCGAGGTCCCAAAAGAAGTAATTGAATCATATTATCAAAGTGAAGTCGGTTATTTAACACCGAAAGTTGATGTTCGTGGAGGTGTCATCGTTGATGATAAAATTCTTTTAGTTAAAGAAAAAATAGACGGTTGCTGGTCGCTGCCAGGCGGTTGGGCAGATGTGAATAGAACTCCGCAAGAAAATGTGATCAAGGAAGCTTTTGAAGAAGCCGGTGTTTTGGTAAAACCCACCCGGCTTGTGGGTTTGCTGGACCGCAGTAAATGGGTAGAGGATGCGTGCCCTTTTACAATTTATAAAATTTTAATGCTATGTGATTTACTGGAGGGCGATTTTAAAAAGAATACCGAAACCATTGAAAGTGGATTTTTCTCTTTAAACAATCTGCCGCCTCTTTCTTTAGGACGAACGACCGAAGAACAATTATCATTGTTCTTTAAAGCCCATCAAAATCCCGAGTTTTATCCGGTATACGATTAAAAATCGGCAAAAATAAGTGTGCCTCCAGCTATCGGACTTTTTATGTCGGGTAGCTGGAGGCGCTTTTTATTTTAGTGCTAAGCTTAAACCGCATAGATGAATTGAATTTCTTTACAACTAATTGGTGTTGTAAGTAAATTGGTAACAGCATCGAAGCCTTGGCTTTGCAGTGTTGTCTCGGTCGTTTTATTAATTGGAAGTGAACCGGAAACCATCGTCCCATCAGCATTAGCCGGGAAGAAATTTCCGGTTCCTCCTGAAAAAGCTGCATAGACACGATAAACGATATTGCCCGAAGCATCAGTGAAGGTATACATACCGGTTTGACCTGTTGGTGTGTAGAAGCTGAAAGGCAATTCACCTTGATAATTTTCAGGAGTTCCTGTTCCTGGATTAACTTTAGCGAGGGGAGAATTGCCTTCCTTTAATGATACAGAAATATTTTGACCATCTTTTACAAAATTTATTGGATAAAAACCCTCTTCCTGTAGGTGGGTTTGATCATTTAAAACTGATTTCTTTTCACCATAGGCATAGTATTCAACTTCGCCTTGTGTATTTGTGAAACCAAATATTGCGAATTGTGCTGTCATTGGGGTTTCAGGGGCATTGGGATCGGCATTGGTGATACTTAAGATGCAATCAAGATGCAGTCCGTTTGGAACCGTGGCTTCCATAGGAACTGACATTAAAGTGATATAAGTCTTTGAACCATCATCTTTAACACATCCGGTAAAAAATAATACAACAAAAGTGATAATTGTGATAATTAAAAATGTTCTCTTTGACATGCTTTATCTCCCGCTTTCTATAAGTTACATTTTATAATACTTTTTAGAGAATAGCAATCACGCTTTGGTCACAATTATGTCTAAGATTCTAACTTTGCTTGTGATTATGATGCTTTTCGTTTAAAATAATACGTATGGTATTTCAATGACAAAAGCAAGTGGAACTTCTCATTAAAATTAAGCATATAAATATGGAAGGAAATAGAATGAATCAGTACAAAAAACCATTAATTGGGGTTTTACCTCTATATGACAGCAACAAGAAATGTATCTGGATGTACCCCGGTTATACCGATGGAATTACAACAGCAGGAGGCATACCGGTGATCTTGTCACTGTTAAAAACGCAGGATGACATTGAAGAAATCGCTGATCGATTAGACGGATTTCTTTTTAGCGGTGGCAAGGATATTGATCCGCAATATTACGGAGAACCAGTATTGGAATATTGTAATGAAATAAACCCTCCGTTGGATAGCCTAGAAATGAAGTTGCTGAATGCAGTTATTGCAAAAAACAAACCCATATTTGGAATCTGTCGAGGACTGCAATTAATAAATGTTTTTTTTGGTGGGAGTCTTTATCAAGACATTAATATCCAAATGGACCGCGAGCAACCAATCCTTCATGAACAAGAAAATAATTTTGAGTATCCGGTTCATGATATAAGCATTCTAAAAAACACCCGACTGAACGATATTATCTGTGCTGAAAGAATTCGGGTTAATAGTATGCATCACCAGGGCATTTCAATTTTATCACCTCGAGTACTTGCAACAGCTTATAGTGATGATGGACTGATAGAAGCCATTGAGATACCGGAGATAGATTTTGGAATTGCAGTGCAATGGCATCCCGAGTTTCTTTGGCGTGAAGATGAAAATACTTTGAATCTATTTAAAGCCTTCATTGATGCTTCACGGTAAAAAAATTAGTTCGGCAGCACTCTGATATTTTAATCCTATTAACAAAAAATATGAAATCATTTAAAAATAATTGCTTGTAGTTATAATTTATGTGAACAATTATTATATATTTGTAAACAAAAGATGATTAATGTTATAATGCAATAAATATATTAGAAATGAAAGTGATGTTTAATGAATAATAAGGAAAATAATAAAACAAGTTGGATCATACAGCTTGTTAAAGATTTTAAGAAAGAAGCCAGAGAGAATAAAATTAAGACCTTTGTTTATATTTCATTGAGGATTTTCGTAGTGATTGTCCTTATTGCCGAGGCTTATGATAACAATTATAACAATGTTTTTCTTTGTGTTTTAACGCTCATATTGTTTATGATTCCTTCGGTTCTAAATAAACGACTGCATATCGTGTTGCCAAATACTCTTGAGATTATTGTACTCTTATTTATTTTTGGCGCTGATATTTTAGGAGAAATCAACTCGTATTATCTTATTTTTCATCAATGGGATGACATTCTCCATATCATAAACGGCTTTCTATGTGCGGCCATTGGATTTTCCATGATTGATATTTTGAATCGAAATGAAAAAGTGAAGTTTTCTCTTTCTCCTGTTTTTGTTGCGTTTGTTGCTTTCTGCTTTGCAATGACAGTTGGTGTAATGTGGGAGTTTTTTGAATTTGGTATGGATATATTGTTTCATACAGATATGCAGAAAGACACGATTCTGCCGGCCATCAGTTCGGTTATTCTAAATCCTACCGGAGCAAATGTAGCGGTTACTTTGCCGATACATGATATAGTTGTGAATGGAGTAACCTGGGATTATGGCGGATACATCGACATTGGTTTGTATGATACCATGAAGGACTTGTTTGTAAATTTTATTGGAGCAGTGGTCTTTTCAGTTATCGGTTATTTTTATATTACTAAGCGAAGTAAAGGGAATTTTGTGAAAAGATTTATACCGCGACGCAAAACAGAAGATGAAATTCTGGAAGAACGTGAACACAACAAACTGCGGCATCATTAAAAAATAAATAAAAAAAGCTTTTCAAAAAAATTTCACTGTGCTATAATATAACTCGTGGCCAACGGAAGTATCCCTGGCCACGATATTATTGGGCGCCCGTAGCTCAGCTGGATAGAGTGTTCGGCTACGAACCGAGAGGCCGTGGGTTCGAATCCCGCCGGGCGCACCATTTTTCGCATAGCAAAGCCATTTATAAGGAAACTTATAAATGGCTTTTTTAAGTGCGCCCGGCATGGACGCAATCTAACGGGTGAAAGTCCCGAGTACAGGTAGGTAGTGCCAAGTGCATAGCTTAAGGCAAGGGTGTCCCCGGCGACGGGGAATCTGAAGGAAGCCGGCGGCAAA
>NZ_RXYA01000013.1 GCF_008086595.1 Acetobacterium paludosum
GGCCCGGGTTGCCATGCAGATCGGGCTGACTTTGGCATGCCTGAATATGAAAAAACTGGCAAATCTGCTGTACCGAAAACGAATGCGTTTTGGGTTGCCTTCACGTTTTATTCTGTTTTTTCATTTTGGGGCAGCAATATAAAAACCCGACTACAGCTTTGTTTGCTTGTAATCGGGTTTGTCTTCGCTCTGGGAGCTTTTATTAAGCTCTATTTTTAATGTGTCCAAAAACGGAATTTCAAGGCCACCTTGATTTCTCAATTATTTTATATTGACATCTAAAATATTGTCTTTATAATGAAAGGATAGACTTAATACTTTATTATGATACTTTTATTTCTGTTTTTAATAAATTTTCCACCTGAAGTTTTGATTAAATAAAACTTTAACATTTAAAAAACGTCAATAAAACTTAGAATTTTTTCAAATCAATTCTAACTCAAGGAGCTAAATTATTGAAAAAGTCAACCTTTATAACTTCTTTGGTTCTGTTTGCAGTCTTTTTTATTGTTTATTTAACTTCTGTTTTATTTCTATCTACCTTCTGGGTTAATATTTTATCTCCGATTGGAGATTTTCTCGCCTTTTTTTTCTTACTCATGACTTTCGTCAAATCAGATCGAACACATCCTGTTTATTATTGTTGGTTGCTGTTTAGTTTAGCCTGTTTATGCTTTTTTTTCGCCGATGGTCTTTGGGCGATTTTCGCTATAATAATTGGCGCCGATCCTGCCGAAGTTTCTCTGATCACCTTATTTTATACAATGACAAATGTATTTTTCACTTTCGGAATTTTGCTCTTCGCCTCTTATCAGTATAAACATTGGCACATGGCAAAACTTGTCCTTGATATCGTAACCTTTTCCGGTATCTGTCTGTTACTGGCATGGATCATTTTATTTAATAGAAGCACCACCGATTTTCTTTTCCTCTTCACTTCAGAAGGTGTTTTTTCTGTTATTAGCATCTTAGGAGACCTCATTTGTTATGTGGGTATTGCCATCTGGTATTTATCCATTAGAAAAGGCAATATACCATTATATTTTCGTTTTGTTCTAGGTGGCATTTTTTTCTTTGCTCTAACTGATCTTTATTATTATTATGTTCTCTATCATCATATTTATATTGTCGATTCATCCGTCGATTTTTCCTATCTGATGACATTATTACTGGTTGCTTTTGGCGGTCTGTTAGCCATGAGATTCGATAAAACAAATTTCATCAACTCAAATGAACTTTACAGTAACACCGGCAGACGCTCTAAAGAATTGATTACGCTTCTTTGCCCCATTATAGCAATCATTGTTCAGGGCTTTATACTAGCGGAATTTCTAATGTTTATTTCCCTAATTGTAATCTACATCGCGCTTGACTCCTATTTTGAATCGTCGATTAAAAATAAGGACCTTCTAAAAAGGGAGCTGCAAATCAATAATGAGCTTGAATGCATTATTGCCGACCGAACGCAAAAGCTGTCTGAAACAAATATGGAACTACATAAAAAGAACAAAGAGTTAAGCTATTTATCCAATGTGGATACCCTTACCCAATTATATAATCGCAGATATTTTCTAAAAACATTAGATATAAGCATTGCCAAATTAGATTCTGATCAGACAATCTCACTTTTTTATATGGATTTAGACCGGTTTAAGTTAATCAATGATACCTATGGCCATCAAATGGGGGATCAGGTTTTGATCGAAATTTCCAACCGGCTGGCTAGATCCACTTGTGAAAATTCGACCGTTGCCCGGATGGGCGGCGATGAATTTGTATTCGCTTATATCGGTTTACTGGATCATAATTCCGCCATTGAAATGGCCAAAAAACTTATTTCAACCTGCAGTGAAGAAATCATAATTGATGACTATGTCTTTAATCCCGGCTTGTGCATTGGCGTTTCCATTTATCCCCATGATGCTCAAACTGCAGATCTGCTGATGAAAAATGCCGACATTTCTCTTTATCATGCAAAATCCCAGGGTACTAATAAATTTGCAATGTTTGATTTTTCAATCAATAAAAGAACACAGAAGAGAAATGAAATTGAGCTTTTCCTGCAAAAAGGAGATTTTTTCAAGGATTTAAAGCTTTTTTATCAGCCCCAATTTAGTATCCCGGATGGGAAACTGATCGGTATGGAAGCATTGATCCGTTGGATATCCAATAAAAATAAAATTATGACCCCTGTCGAGTTCATCCAAATTGCTGAAGAAACCGATCAAATTAATGAAATCGGAATTTGGGTTCTCAAAGAAGCCGTTGAACAAATTATCGACTGGAACACCACCTATGGTCAAAACTTAAAAATGGGAATTAACATCTCGCCAAAACAACTCGACAGTACCAATCTATTTAAAGCATTAAACGACGTCACTCAGGAATCTCGTTTTGACCCCCAATGGCTGGATATTGAAATTACTGAAAATATTGCAATGGATAGCGAGTACCGTTTATCGCAAATCTTCAACTTGTTTAAATCCATCGGCATGTCCGTTTCCGTCGATGATTTTGGAACGGGTTATTCTTCCATTTCTTACCTGAAACATTATACCTTTGACCGCCTCAAGATTGCGAAACCTTTGATTGATTCAATGGTAACAAATCAGGCGGGAAAACAGATCGTCCAGGCCATTATTTTATTGGCTAAAACTATTGGCATTAATACCATTGCCGAAGGTGTTGAAACGCAAGAACAGCTTGATGTCCTGACTGAGCTCGGCTGTGAACAAATTCAAGGATTCCTGCTTGGCAAACCCATGCCGGCTGATGAGTTTGAAGCCCTGTTTCTTAGTACTCAAGGCGAAGCATTTCAATCTCTAGGAACCACTAACACACACTTGGCGAATTTCTCTCTCGTTCCCGGACAGGTGCCAAATATATAACGACTGATTTACATCGCGTAAAAAAGGACGGCTGCAAACTCATAAAGCCAATTCTGAGTTTTGCCGTCGTCCTTTTTTATGTTTACGTTAAACTAGTGTCACCACTAATTTCTTCCAGTGATTTTCCCATCGTCTCTTTTCCAAATAAGATTACGACCAGGGTGACAATTGCAAATACCAATGTCAGCATGATGAACACATTTCGATAGCCAATATCAGTTCCATAATAGCTATAGATTACCGGTACAATAAAAGGCGCTATGAATGCACCAATTCGTCCGAAAGCAGCTGCCCATCCGGCGCCGGCAGCTCTAAATAAAGTTGGATAGACTTCAGGCGTGTAGGCATAAACACACCCCCAGGCCCCCAAGCTGAAGAAATAAAGCATTGAACCGAACATTAATATTTGTTCTACGCTTCCGGCCTGTCCGAATAGCCATGCCGACAAAGCCGTTCCGGCAAAGTAAATCGCCAGCACTTTTTTTCGGCCCACTTTTTCAACCAGATAAGCGGCGCTAAAATATCCCGGGAGCTGAGCAAGGCACATGATTAGTGTAAATTCAAAACTTTTTGTAAGATCAAATCCTCTCGCCACTAAAAGCGATGGTGTCCATAAAACAAAGCCATAATATCCAAAGTTAATACCAAACCAAATAACCCATAATACAATCGTAGACCGGATATATTTTTTTGACCATAAATCAAAGAACGATGCTTTAATATTATTATCTGCCATCACTTCGGTTTGGTCACTTTTTGCCTGGCTGGTGATATTTGCTTGTTTTTCCATCTTCATCACCAATTCTTCAGCTTCATTTGTTTTTCCGACCGATAGCAGATAGCGTGGCGATTCAGGAACAGCCATTCGGAAGAAGGCAGCAAAAAGTGCCGGAACTCCGCCGACAAAGAATGCTATCCGCCATCCATATACCGGAATAAGCATATACGCCACAAAGGCAGCAATGATCCAGCCCCAAGCCCAGAAGCTTTCTAATATAATAACATTTCTGCCTCGTATTTTTGTTGGAGAATATTCACTCACCAAGGTCGATGCGGCAGGCAGTTCCCCCCCAAGGCCAAAACCGGTTAAAAATCTTAAAATTAATAACATTGTAAAGTTGACCGCAAAACCGGATAGAATACTAGCAATACCATAAATAACCAAGGTCCACATAATTACGGATTTTCTGCCCCATTTATCCGCCGCCATTCCCGACAGCGCAGCACCTAAAATCATGCCAAGCATGCCGATACTGCCCAGTAATCCAATTTGGCCAGTGCTCAGTACCCACTCCTTGCCGATGGCAGCCATAACACCTGATACCATGCCCTGATCCATAGCATCAAACATCCAGCCAATACCTGTTAAAAGCAAAATTTTCTTTAACATGGGTGTCATCGGCAGTTGATCAATACGTGAAGCAATGTTTATCATTATTCGTTAACCTCCTTATAAATTAATCTGACGTTATTATAGCATATTTTTTTGTTTTTTTACACCTGTCTTTTCAACTGCCATAAAAAATATGGAAAAGATACTTATCTATTCGTCTTACCTTTCTAAACATCGTCTTCAACCAAAGATGAACCTTTTATTTCTTGTCACTTTCGCACAAAGAAAGTGCGCCATAAAGAAATAGAAAAATTACTCTTTATGACGCATCTTATATTAAAATTATTATTTTACGTAATTATTTATAGCACTGCTCTGGCGGCACTATTTATTCTGGAGATACTGGTGCCGGCGCTTTTACAACAATCAGTTCCAATGGTTCTTCATGCAAATTCCATAGGTTCAGTTTTGTTTTGAAAGGAATTTTTAAAACGGTTCCTGCTTCATACTCATGGTTTTCCTGTTCATCCAATCGTAGGGATAGTGTTCCTTTCAGGATCGTCATATAAACGTTCGCGTTGGAATAATGTTCTGGAAAACCATCATCCTTATTTAAGGTCACATGTGTGTAATGAATGTTTTCATCCTGTATGACTTTTTCCACTGTCTTCTCGTTACTCTGACTTAATTTGAATATTTCTTCAACCATTTGGCACGCCTCACTTTCTCCTGAAAATAATTTCATATATTGCTTTTACCCAGTATAACGATTTCCAATCAAAAGTTCTGTGATTAATATCACAATTGCGTGGATAGACGAAATTTCTTATTCAAATTATTCGTTGATCGAAATATAAACATGAATTTCTGAATTTTCCATATCCCCTCCGCCTTGGTACTCTTCAAAATCACAACTGAATTTTCGATCCAGATCCATCCCCCACAATTTTGTCCAGAAATCCGCTACCGCCGTCTGGGCATGTCCCCGAACCACAAACCTGGCATATTTTCCCGCATCAATGGTTTTTGCATCTAAGTCAGTCGTCAATTCCTTGATTTCAGAAACTTCGCAGCAGACTGTTACATCATAGGCATCGCTGGCCCCGTTGTTATAATTCGAATACAATCCGATACTGCAATCGTTATTTTTGTCTGGAATCGATTCGTAAACCCCTTCTCCATAAAACTTCTGCCATAAACCGCCGATGGTCTTTGTCATGTTCTCATCTTGATTGCTCGTTCGCGCCGTTAAGCCCACAACCTTCTTTTCTTTTAGTTCAACTACTTCATAATTCATTTTTACACCTCATTCATTTAATGAACTCAGTTTAGCACAGCTAATGTGACACCAGCATGTCACATTATAAATACTTTTTCAGCGCTTTTTGATATTTTTCCGCAATTTTCCTTTTCATCCGTTCCGGTTCCAGCACCTCAACGCGTTCCCCATAGGACATCAGATAACCGTAAACCCAATTGGCCTCAGGCATACAGGTCTTAACGATAAAGCTTCCGTCCGGATTTGTCTTGATGTCTTCTGCCGAAAACTCATCGTACAGACGGTAGGCCATCTCCGCATCAAACTTCAATACCAGGTTGACAGTCCGACTCTCATAGCCGCTGTCTGTTTCCGTCCAAATGTTTTCAGGTGTCTCCCTTTCAAACGTCTCATCCTTCATGTTGATATTTCTGATCCGGGTTATTTTAAAAATCCGATAGTCACATTTCAACCGGCAGTACCCATATAAATACCAGCTTTGCCCTTTAAACATCAGTTTTAACGGTTCAATTAATCGCGTTGATTTTTCTCCGTAAGAACTGTAATAATTGAAGTCCAGTACTTTTTTATCCAAAATCCCCGTCTTTATTAGTTTGAACTTTTCTTTTTCCATTTCATCACTGCCCCAGCGGGAAAAATCCACATCAATCCAATTTGAACTGTTTTTATTAAACAGTGTTGCCATTTTATTCAATATCGGATCAACGCTGCTACCATTAAGGGCATTCAGACTTTGAAGCGCAGAAATAATTTCATTTTGTTCGGTGTCCGAAAGGATTGATTTGTTAAAAACAAACTCCGAAAGGATACTGATCCCTCCGCCTTTTCCCTTTGTTGTGTAAATAGGAATGCCTGTCTGGCTCAGAACTTCCACATCCCGATAAATAGTCCGTTGTGAAACCTCGAAGTGTTCAGAAAGCTCCCGGGCCGTCACTGTTTTTTTATCTAATAAAATATATACTATTTCGAATAATCGATTGATCTGCATTTTCATCACCCGTTGGTATTATATCACATTAGCATGACAGCATCTTGTCATATTACAGCCTGTTAACAAACTAAAAAAGCCAATATTATCATCCTTTGACTGTCCCCGATAATTTCATACAATCAGAATAATTAATTGACCTAAAAAGTTTTTTATACACTTTCATATTACATTTCGTTATTAAAATTCTATGTCAAAAATAGTCCTGATCATTTTATAAACTCAAATTGACAATCGGCTTTAATTTTTAAGCATCAATGAATTTTCCCTATATTATAATGCTGACACTCAACACAATTTTTACCCGAACAGTAATCTGATAAAATGTTGTTCAACGCGCAGGCACTGCTGCTGTGAGAATACACAATTTGAGCGCCCGATTTTTCGCCACTTTTTATTGCATTATGAACCATCTTATGTGAAACCGTATTCGTAAAAAGAACCAGGAGGTCTGGACTTCCAATCATGTTTTTCATGTCCCCAGGCATTTGTGTAAAAACCTTCACTTTGCATTTATATTGTTTGCAAATTTCTTTATATGTACAAACCATCCGATCATGGCCTCCAACAATTACTACACTCATATCAAATCACTGAAAATGGCACTTCTTATATCAACAACAACTTCTATAAACTAACACAGTATTTTTTGTAAAAGTAAAGTCATGTGAAATTTCAAAAACTCTGATTATCCAATTGTTGATAACAATTGGTGCCATAATTTCTTCCTCCTTTTTTTTATTTCATTCATATTATTCTTATATGTTTAATATATATTAACATGTCTTCTAGCTCACGTCAATATTTTTATTAATCTTTTTATTGTTCTCTTGATCAGTTATTTCAAAATAAATAAAAAGGATTAGTTCCTTTTTATAGCAACTAATCCTTACCTATTATCTGACAACAACATTCAATTTTAAAATGATTTTAAAATCGATATACCGCAGCTATGTCTCTTTCAGTTGGCATTTCTCCTTTTTCCATGATGACAACTTCTCCGCCCCGGCTAAGAACCGCCTCGGCCATATCATCATAAATATCGCCAATGTAATGATCCGCTGATTTGCCCTCTATGATGGTGCCGTGGTTGCTATCGAATCTTCCTGGATGGACTTTATCTTCCTCTAAATAGAGCGCTCCAACCCGGTTATCGGTAATTGCTCTGGCAATTTGAACAACATCGTCAGATCCCATATCTTTTGAATGTGCTTGAGTAAATGCTTCCATTCGCTCTTTCACTTCTTTTTTTAAAATCACTTTCATAATATCCTGAACCTTATCATGAAGTGTTTTTTCATCCATCGAATCAATATCACTTTTGATACCTTCATTAATGATGTATGCGTTTTTTGATAACTTTCGGAATTCTCCCTGATGTTCATCTAAGCCAACGAGAATCAACGGTACTTTGTAACGATTTGAATATTGCTCTTGAATAAAGGCATCAGCGTGACGAAAAAAACGCTCCTGATCCATGTTTCTCTCATCTTTTGCACCTCCATGTCCGCGATAAACAGATTCTCCTCCGCTTACTCTGGAAACACTTTGATAACGAGATGTTATTTCCGATCCCAAAACACCTTCCATCGTTGAGTCTTTTTCATCCAGCTGAATTTTGTGCATGCCATATCGATCTGCTTCATAGAGAGTAAAACTATCCCGATTGAGGCCAAGAACATGATAGCGGCCATTCAACTGGTAACTTTTCAATATCGGTTTTATATAAAAACTATCTGCAACGATGGTTCGATTGGTTACACTAATCGGCAGTTTGTATACTATACATTCTTCCTCATCTGCCAAGATAGCCATGCCTTCTGTGGCACCTTCCCAGAACAAAGCATCATCCTCAATTTGTTTAAAAAGCGAAAACAGATCTCTAAACCCTCTCACTTCCTCATGTTTTATAGACTCCTGCGCTTCTCTCACAAGATTTTTAAAATAGATGGGATTTTCAAGGCGATCTGGTTTTTTTATTTTGGTGTCAATATAAATAGAAATCACCGGGCTTTTTCCTTTTTCCATAATAGAATGAGGAAATTCTTTGACAATTTGGTATTTCATAATATTAATCCTCCTCTCTGGTTGTGTAATACATATTTACCCATTTTATTGCTATAATCACACAAACAGCCGTGCTCTTTAATACTTTTATTTTTTATCTTTTGGTTTTGTCAGCAAGGTTGAAATAACTATCTTTCCTCTTCATTCCAGTAAAATCATCTATCTTGACTTGATGAATTTCACCTCTGTTTTTTCTGATTATGAGCAGCTCATGAAAATAGCACAAAATAGTATCATAAAGCTTCTTTGACAAACGTGAAAAACAATGCTAAGATAGTGCCAACAATTAACTGTAAACGTTAATAAAACTTTGTGCCTGATCACAGGAAACTGTTCTCCGGCATGAAGCTTGTCATATTTATCCTAACCGAAAAGATTTTTCTGACCGGAAAGGTGCGCATTTGGCAAAGTGTGTAATTTTTGCTCTTACGCTCTCTTTCTGTCTATTTTCAGAAAGAGAGCTTTTATTTTTTGAAATTTTGAAATGAGGAAAAAATGCGAATAGAACATGATTTACTAGGAGAACTTGAAATAGAAGATAATGCCTATTACGGCATTCACACAGTTCGGGCTTTACAGAATTTTCATATAACTGGTATTCCCATCCACAAAGAACTCGTGGAAGCTTTGGTCACCATTAAAAAAGCAGCCGCCATCACCAATCGCAATATTAAGTCCCTGGATGAAAACGTGGCGGAAGCCATTATTCTGGCGTGTGATGAAATTCTGGCGGGCGCCTTTAGAGATCAGTTTGTGGTGGACTGCATGCAGGGCGGTGCCGGCACCTCTGCTAATATGAATGTCAATGAAGTCATTGCCAATAGAGCCATTGAGCATTTAGGCGGAAAGAAAGGGGATTACCATCTGATCCATCCACTGGATCATGTGAACATGCATCAATCCACCAATGATGTTTTTCCCACTGCCGTCCGTATTGCTGCCATCCGCCTTTTAAAACCGGTCACCGAGTCTTTTGCCAATCTTCAAACGGCACTTCAGGAAAAAGAAGAAGCGTTTTCAAGAATCATCAAGGCCGGACGAACCCAATTACAGGATGCCGTTCCCGTCACTCTTGGTCAGGAATTCGGTGCCTGGGCTCAAGCAATTTCACGAGATCGCTGGCGTCTTTACAAGGCGGAAGAAAGACTGCGCCAGGTAAACATCGGCGGAACCGCCATCGGAACCGGACTGAATGCCCCTCGTTCCTATATTTTCACCATGATCGAACGCCTGCGGGACCTGACTGGCATCAGTCTTGCTCGGACGGATTATATGATGGATCCTACCCAGAACTGCGACGTCTTTGTAGAAGTTTCCGGCCTCTTAAAAACAGCGGCCGTGAACCTTTCAAAAATAGCCAATGATTTACGGCTTCTGTCTTCCGGACCATACACCGGCATTGGCGAAATTACTTTGCCGCCCGTTCAGGCAGGATCTTCCATCATGCCCGGGAAAATCAACCCCGTGATTCCTGAAGCCGTCAATCAGGCTGCTTTTCAAATTATGGCCAATGACATGGCCATCACGCTGGCCGCCATGTCCGGGCAATTGGAACTCAATGCTTTTTTACCGGTGCTCTCCAAAAATCTGTTTGAAGCACTGGACATTTTAAAAAACATCCTGCCCTTGTTTACCGAACGGTGCATTGAAGGGATCGTGGCCAATGCTGATGTCTGCCGGCAAAACTTGGATAACAGTACCGTAATGCTTACGGCTCTGACTAACTATATCGGCTATGACAAAGCAACCGAAGCCGCATTATTGTTAAAAGAAACCGGAAAATCCATTAAGGAAATTATTATCGAAAACAACTGGATGGATGAAAAATTATTAGATGATCTCTTAAGACCCGAACGTCTGACATCACCCAGCTCAAATAAGGAAGGAAAATAAAAATCATGAATAGTATGAACGAAACACCCATGGCCAACAGAATGGCAATTGGTCTTTTTGGAAAACGAAATGCGGGAAAATCTTCACTCATTAATGCTTTGACGGATCAGCCCGTTGCCGTTATATCCGATGTCGCCGGGACAACAACCGACCCAGTTTATAAAACCATGGAGCTGTTACCCATCGGACCAGTTGTTTTTATTGATACCGCCGGTTTAGACGACTCCGGTGAACTGGGACTGCTTCGCATTGAAAAAACCTATGAGGTCCTGCGAAAATGCAATTTCGCTATTGTCGTCGCCGATATTGAAACCGGGATTACTGACTTTGAAAAAGACTTTATCGATCAACTCGCGCAACGAAAAATTCCCAGCGTCTTTGTCTTGAACAAGTGTGATAAAGGCGCCCCAACATCTGAAGAAATCGATACCTTACAAAAGTCGATTAAAATTCCACTCTCATTTACCAGCGTTTACGACGGCACCGGCATCAAAGCCCTGAAAAGAAAAATCATTGATCATGCCAATTATGAAGACGTGGAACCGGCGCTGGTCGGAGACCTCATTGACTCTGGCGATATGGTTGTACTCGTGACGCCAATTGATAAATCAGCTCCGAAGGGACGTCTCATCCTCCCACAGCAACAAACCATCAGGGATATTATCGAAAAAGATGCGGTAGCTATGATCACTAAGGAACATGAACTCAAGCATACCCTGGAAAGCTTAAAGAACCCTCCGGCCCTGGTCATAACCGATTCCCAGGCTTTTTTAAAAGTCTCTGCCGATACCCCGTCCGAAATTCCGTTAACCTCTTTTTCGATATTATTTGCACGACAAAAAACCGATCTTGCCGAAATGGTAAAAGGTATTAAACGGATCGAACAGCTCGTTCCCGGGGATAAGGTACTCATTGTGGAAGGATGTACCCACCATCGCCAGGCGGATGACATCGGCAAAGTGAAAATTCCCCGTTGGATCCGGCAGATTGCCGGCGGAGATATTGAATTTCATTGGGCCGCCGGCGCTCATTATCCAAAAGAGATTGACGAATACGCCGTCATTGTCCACTGTGGCGGTTGCATGCTCAATCGCCGGGAAATGCAATATCGAACGCGTACGGCCAGACAAAAAGGGGTGTATATTACAAACTATGGCATGCTGATTGCCTATGTTCAAGGAATCCTCAGCCGCGCTTTGGAGCCCTTCCCTGCCGCAAAATTGGCATTGGAAGAAAATGATCTGGCTTAAGGCTTATCCCCTTTCTGATGCATCCAAAACGCTAAAATGTTTTTATAAAGAACATTAAGACAAGTGCCTCCAATGAAGTGTTTCACTTGACTTGAATATTCATCCTATAATAGAATAGAGAAATAATTGCGTTGATTCATATCGACCATAATTTTAAAAGAAACTTTTAGGAGGAACAAATAAAAATGCCGATAACGGAAATATTGTCTCAGAATGCCAAAAATTTCGGTCAGGACATCAGCCTGGTTGAAATTAATCCGGAGACATTAGAAAAACATCAGATCACCTGGAGTGAATTCGAATTGGTTGAAGCGACTTCAGGAATAAAATTTCGGAGAGAGCTTTCCTGGGGCGATTTTGACAACCAGGCGAATCAATTTGCCAATCTTCTGCTGGACAGAGGTATCAAAAAAGGGGATAAAGTCGCTATCCTATTAATGAATTGCCTGGAGTGGCTGCCGATTTATTTTGGAATATTAAAAACCGGTGCCATTGTTGTTCCCCTAAACTATCGATATACTGCCGACGAGATAAAATACTGCCTGGAATTATCCGAAACTGATTTCTTAATTTTCGGCCCGGAATTCATTGACCGCATGGAAGCGATAAAGAATAACATTCCTCGTGTGGAAGCCCTATTCTTTGTTGGCAATGACTGTCCGCCCTTTGCTGAAAGCTACGATCTTCTCTCGGCAACATATTCCGCTGAAGCACCGGAAATCAAACTAACAGATGAAGATGATGCCGCCCTGTATTTTTCTTCAGGCACCACCGGTTTTCCGAAAGCAATTTTGCATACCCACAGCAGCCTGATGTCGGCATGCTATACCGAAAACAATCATCATGCTCAAACAAGGGAAGACACTTTTTTGTGCATTCCGCCCTTATATCATACCGGTGCAAAAATGCATTGGTTTGGAAGTTTTTTAGTCGGCGGAAAAGCCGTTTTACTTCGTGCCGTTAAACCAAAATGGATTTTGAGAGCTGTTTCAGAAGAAAAAATTACCATCGTCTGGCTTTTGGTGCCCTGGGCTCAGGATATTCTGGATGCCATTGAAAGAGAAGAAATAAAACTGGAAGATTATGATCTTGACCAGTGGCGACTGATGCACATCGGTGCTCAGCCGGTTCCGCCAAGTCTTATTCATCGTTGGAAAAGATACTTTCCAAACCATCTTTATGACACCAACTACGGCCTGAGTGAATCCATCGGACCCGGCTGTGTCCACCTGGGCACAGAAAACATACACAAAGTTGGGGCGATTGGAAAGCCCGGTTACAAATGGGATTTGATGATTGCCGATGAATCCGGATCCCCGGTTCCCCAAGGACAAGTTGGTGAACTGGTCGTCAAAGGGCCGGGCTTAATGAAATGCTACTACAACGATCCAGAAGCCACCGCGGCTGTTCTCAAAGACGGTTGGCTGTTTACCGGTGATATGGCCCGGATGGACAACGACGGCTTTGTTTATCTGGTCGACCGAAAGAAGGATGTCATCATCAGCGGCGGTGAAAATATATATCCGGTCCAGATTGAAGATTTTCTTCATGGGCATGAAGCGATCAAAGATGTTGCCGTGATTGGTTTACCAGATCATCGACTGGGTGAAATTACAGCAGCTATCATCGAGTTAAAGCCGGATTGTCAATGTGCAAAAGAGGACATCGCAGACTTCTGTACTACGCTTCCACGCTATAAACGTCCACGCCAGATCATATTTGATATCGTACCGAGAAACCCGACCGGAAAAATTGAAAAGCCAAAACTTCGGGAAAAATATTGTGGCGGCAGCGTCGTTGAAGCTCAAACCGAAAACTAAATAATTTATTAAAACATAAAGGACTGCTGACGAATTAATTGATTCGTCAGCAGCCTTTTAATATTCTCAAACTATTCTTTTCACCCTTATCCTGCCAGTTCGATAAATCTTCTTATCAAAGTTCCGCCATATGAATTTTGACAAGTCGCTTCACAAAGAAAATTATCGGTACATTCGGGATGAAACTGCACGCCCCATATTTTTTCACCATACAAAACTGCATGATATGGTTCGAAATTATTTTTTGCAAGAACGATTGCATTTTTAGGCAACTGTATAACAGTCTGTAAATGGGAAGCATAGGCTAAAAATTTTGCAGGCAATACCCCCAGTAATGGATCCTTTTTTCCTTCTGCAGTCAGTTCAATTTCGATTTCTCCCTTTTCCTCACCTAATTTATGATAACCCACAGAGCCGCCAAAGGTTTGAGCCAAAAGCTGATGCCCATAGCAGATACCCAGAATTGGAATACGCTTTTGTGCAATTGTTTTAATCCATTGTGAAGTGGCAACGCTCCAGGGATCACAGTCTGTAACCATAAATGGCGAACCGGTAATAATGATGGACGAAACATCGTCCATCATTATTACCGGTTTTATATTCTCATATACCGATACCACTTTTACATCTTTATCAGGAATTCCCGCGCATCTTGCGATGCGAATGTCGCAATCGCCACATTTTTTAATAATTAATTTATCGGAAACTCCGGTTTTTATAATCAATAACTTACCCATCAAACCTCCCACTATGAATCATTCTTAATTATGCTATTCAAATAGGATTTCATAGATGGCCTATATGATAGTTGTATTCTATTGTCTTTTGTTGAAAATGTCAATAACCTATCGGGATGTCAAATACAAGCTTACCTAAGTGAACACTCTCCACCAATTCAGAATCACACCCTAACTATGATAGTTTATCTGTCACCTTTAAGAGCTTACCGGTAACCGCGAGTTCGTATATCTTCTTAATTTGTTGAGTTTTGATTTTCAAACCGCTAACATTTTATTAAGCTAGTTTACTTGTTTCACTAAAGACAATATGATATCCTAAAAGCGTACAATTTTTATTGAACAAATTTATGTTATTAACACTATTTTGATAACTTTTTTCGAGTCAAACTTATGTAAGTTAAACTTATATGATTTTAACTTGTCACACAAATAATTTAATTGAGGTTTCCATGAATATCTTATTAAGCCGTTTTTTAATATTTACAGCTATAATCCTGATTATCCTAAGTGTTGTCGGAATTAAACATAAAACAGTTTCCGGAGCAAGAGCTTTTGCCATTCTTTTGATCGCCATGGCCCTTCATTCGATGGGATATGGCGTTGAACTTATAAGCACAACTGAAGAGAGCCTGTATTTTTGGGTCTGTATTGAATATATTGGTGCTGCCTTTTATCCCATCCTTATTTTATGGTTTGCCAGAGAATATGCGGAAGAGAAGAAATTTGCCAACCGATTCGTTTTAGCTTTTATCTTGGGATTGAATCTATTAACACTGATTTTTGTTTGTACAAATCAGCTGCACGGATGGTATTATTCATCTCTTGGCATTAATTTCAGTCTTGGCTTTCCTTTATTGGTTACTGGAAGGGGAATTTGGTACCTGGTCCAATTAGGCTCTTTTTATTTCGCTATTGGATATGCATTAACTGTTTTTTTTAAGTGTTTTCTTAACGCACCAATTTTTTCCCGCAAACGGATTGCCCTAATGTTTACCGGAATGCTGATCCCTGCTATTACCAGCATCCTTTATTTAATGGGATTAGGTCCAGCCTATATTGAGCTCCCCCCTTTCACTTATTTATTTTTAAGCATTTTTGTAGCCAGTGGATTATACCAATATGACATTCTGTTTCTAAGTGAAATTACCCATGAAATGGTTTTTAATACCATTGAAGAAGCCGTCATTGTCATCGACCATGACGGTTTTATTTTAAATCTTAATCAGGCCACGGATCAATTATTTAATACACTCGGAGTATTAAATATAGGAAATAATGTTAATATGTATCCCGTTTTATCTGAGCTTCTCGTTGGCAACATGGCTCAACTTATAACGATGAAACAGCAACATTACCAGGTTCGGATGATACCAATTGCAAAACACCATGGGCTTATTGTGGTATTCACTGATGTAACCGAAATTACAAATGCAAAGAAGCAATTGGAAGTCTTGGCAACGACGGATCAATTAACTGGCCTTTATAATCGTCGTTATTTTATCGATTATTTTGATAAATTAACAAATGATGGCGTCATGATATTTCTGGATATTGACGAATTTAAAAAAGTTAATGATCAATACGGACATTCTTCCGGAGATCAGGTTCTAATCGAACTTTCAGTTTGTTTACAAGAGTATTTCCCGGATGGCATTATTTGCCGTTTGGGTGGTGAAGAATTTTCCGTCCTGATTGAAAATGAAACGACAAAAACAATTTACTCTCGGTCTGAGCAATTTCTGCATGCCTTTGATCATCGAAAAACAAACTTCCCATGTACTGTATCAATTGGTTTGTGTCCCTATGAACAAGGAAATTACAATAACACGATAGACATGCTAGATAAACTTTTGTACCAGGCAAAAAATACCGGTAAAAATCGTGTTGTAGCTAGCGATAATTAAACAAAAAATAACCAAGCTCTCTTTATAAAACAGTTTGTTTGATCTGACTGTCCATTCTAAAGAGAGCTTTACTAATATGAACAATTAATAACACTTCTGCACGATGCCTTTCTCATTCTTATCCTGCTAGTTCAACAAAACGTCTTAACAAAGTTGCACCATGGGTGTTTTTGAGTGTGGAGTTGCAGAGAAAATGATCCGTGCATTCAGGATGAAACTGCAATCCCCAAACCTTTTCGCCAAAAGAAACTGCATGAAATGATTCGAAATTATTTTTTGCAAGAACACGCGCATTTTTAGGCAGCTTCGTAACAGTCTGAGTATGAGAAGCGTAGGCTGAAAAATGTGAAGGCAACACACCGAGTAAAGGATCTTTTTTGCCTTCATTTGTCAATTGAATTTCGACTTCACCCTTTTCTTCACCCAGCTCATGATAATCCACAGATCCTCCTAAGGTCTGCGCCAACAGCTGATGCCCAAAGCAGATCCCTAAAATTGGTATATTTTTCTGTGTAATCTCTTTAAGCCATTGCGATGTTGCAACACTCCAAGGTTCAAAATCAGTTACCATGGCCGGTGAACCGGTAATAATAATGGATGATATCTCGTTCATCAGAACTGGTTTCATATTCTCATATACCGATACGACCTTTACATCTTTATAGGGAACGCCCGCGCATCTCGCGATGCGAAAATCACAATCGCCACATTCTTTAATAACCGATTTATTCGAAACACCTGTTTTAATAATAAGCAGCTTCCCCATAACAATTCCCCCCATTTATATTTCAATATTTATTTCATATTAAACATGTATGTTTTATTTAATGACACAATTTTACCGTCTATTTATAAAAATGTCAATCCCTTAAATGGATTTATTTTTGATATAAAAAGAGGACATAATCCCATATTTTAAATTAGCATGCGATATATCCCTATATTGTTATATTTCAATGTACTTAAAATCACTTCATTACCTCTTACTGTTAATGGATTGATCGCTTCTTTTGTTTTCCGCCCATTACATCAAAAACATCACTGATTGTGAGAAATGCATGTTCATCTTTCTCAGCAACGATCGATTTTAGTTTGGAAATTTCCAAACGTGTAATGACCGAATAAATAACGGTTTTAGACTCTTTTGAAAATCCGCCTTTACCCTCAAGAAAGGTTACCCCTCTACCTAATCGCGCCAAAATTGCCTCGGCAATCTCATCTGGATTATCAGAGACAATAATTGCTGCTTTCTCCTCATCCAGGCCCTCAATCGTGACATCGATCACTTTGAACGCAATATAATATGCCAACAGTGAATACATTGCCCGATCCCAACCAAAAACAAGTGCCGCACTGCATAGTATAAAGATATTGAAAAACATAACAATTTCGCCCACCGAAAAGGAACTTCTTCTGGTAAAAACAATCGCCACCATTTCAGTTCCATCCAGCGAACCGCTGTTACGGATGATTAAACCGACACCGATCCCCAGGATAATCCCCCCGAAGACTGCTGCAAGGAGTACATCATCCGTGAGTCCGGGTATGGGTTTGAAAATTGACAACCAGAATGATAAAGACAAAATAGCCAGCGTGGACGAAATGACAAATGTTTTTCCAATTTGTTTATATCCCATAATAAGAAAGGGAATATTCAAAACAACAATGTATACACTCAGTGGAACTCCAGTCAGATAACTCAGTATGATTGAAATACCGGTGATACCACCATCGATAACATTATTGGGAACAAGGAAAATTTCCAACGCAAACGCTGCAATAATCGAACCGGCTAAGATAAAGAAATATCTTAATATTTCTCTTTTCACACGATTTTTTTTAGTCATTCATTATCCTCCCATTTTATTTGATTCTACTTCTTTATTATAAAACAAAAAATGAAACGGCTATTATTAAATAGACGGCAAGGAGCTGAACCCCTTCCAGCCAGTTGGATTTTCCATCACTGGACACCCTGTTCGCAATGAGAACGGAAAATATCAGGGCAACCAATTCAAACTCATTGAAAACAATGCTCATTGGGGTAAAGAACAAGCTGAGGAATATTAGCACCGGTGTCACAAAAAGGATGATCTGCAAACTCGAACTGATTGCAATTTCAACCGCCACATCCATTTTATTTTTATAGGCCATCACAATGGCAGTGCTATGTTCTGCCGCGTTTCCAATAATCGGCACTAGAATGATACCTACAAAGAATTCGCTTAAACCAATCGCCGCCGACATTGGTTCAACCACACTGACAAAGAGCTCACTCTCGACACCAATGAGTACCGTTGCTCCCACTAAAACTATAATTGCTTTTTTAAGCGACCATTTTGAAATGACTTCCTCGTCATGCTGTACCGCGTAAATATCCTTGTGGGTATAGAACGAAAAGTATAAACTCATCAGATAAATACTAAACATAATAACGGCAACGATAATGCTTAACCCTTCATACCGGGTATTAAGAAGGTCTGAAGCGACTGTATGCGTAAAAATCGCCGGTATTGTCAATCCGATCACTGCAAACAACAACATACTTGAAGAAACTTCAGTCGATTTTTTATTAAACGACTGTGATTTAAACTTGATTCCGCCAACCAGCATACTCATTCCCAATACCATCAGGATATTGCCAATGACTGAACCGGCGATCGATGCTTTAACGACATCAAACAGTCCAGCTTTCAATGCAAAAAAAGCAATGATGAGTTCGGTCGCATTGCCAAAAGTTGCATTCAGAAATCCACCAATCCTTGGTCCGGAATAAAAAGATATTTCTTCAGTTGCCTCACCCATTAGGCCTGCTAAAGGAATAATCGCCAATGCCGCCAGAACGAACATTAGGGTTGGAGAAACTTGCAACAATTCTCCGATGATACTTATCGGGACAAAAATCAGTAAATATCTCAATATTTTCATTTGTCATCTCATCTTTCTAATTTTCTTTTAATAAAAGCATAACATAATGCAACCAAAAAAACAAATGAAACGGGGCTTTTATCGGGAAAAATCAGTCCTTCAGCGATCACTTCATCTGTATAAATTATTTAATTAAAGAAAAAGCAACATTAGTAATGTTATTATATAATAGCCGCTGGAGAGATTCATCAAGTCATACTGGACCTATCTACACCTGAATTATCATATGCCAGCGTATTGATCCTTCAACGATCTGATAAATAAATAGGGACTTAGAAGCATCTTCATGGATCAACTTCCATAATGCACATAAAAGGAGAGTGAAAAACATGTCAATAAGTGAACAAAGACTGGCGTTAATCAAAACTATTATTAAAGATGATGAAAGCGCAACCGAAGAAGAAGAAATTCTGCACAAACTCCTGGAAGAGAGTTTATCAAAAAACACCGTTACCGAACATGAAAACAAACTAACTTTTGGTCAAAAAGCGGCTGACCGACTTGCAAAATTTGCCGGCAGTTGGGTTTTTATTATTTTGTTTTTCCTAACACTGGTGGTGTGGATTACCATAAATACACTACTCCTCACAAAACCATACGATGTTTATCCTTTCATTCTACTCAACCTTATTCTATCTTGTCTAGCCGCTATTCAAGCACCAGTCATTATGATGAGCCAAAATCGTCAAGAAGAAAAAGATCGACTCCGAGCAAAAAACGATTACCGCGTTAACCTTAAATCCGAAATAATCGTTGAAGACATTCACCAAAAACTGGATGATATCCTTGAAAATCAGGAAGAACTTATTAAAAGACTTACTGCTTTAGAAGAAAAACAAAACAGCTAAATATAATATGCTAAAAAGCATGATTTGAAGTCACCATTATAAATAAAAAATTAAACCATTTGAGGGGAGCGACGATAATGTCACTCCCCTCAATATTTTACAAATCAATGTAACCATGACTAATGTTGTTTTTACTAATCAGCTTTTTTCATGCCTGACTTTTCTTGAGGTTTACTGCCAATATCAATAACATCACTAATCCCACGGCAACAAACAACTCACCAATTGCATAAAAGACTGCTATATATACAGAACTTGTTCCTGCAATATCAAAAATTCCCTTGAGCAAACTACCGATAGTCAACGTTGCAATTCCCGAATTATAAATATTGTAAAACATCCGATACTCAACAATGCGAGCGATATCTGGAACCAACAAGAAAATTAAAAGATATAAAATCGCTCCGCCCAATAGCGGATATAAAAACATCCATGTCATATAAGATGAGTGAACGCCATGTCCAAAAAGACCGTAGACATAGTTTATAATAATCGCACTTAGCGACAATACCAAATAAATCAGAGATGTTTTCAGAATTTTCTTTTTATGATTCTTTATTTTAGTATCCAAAATAAACAATGTCGCTTACCTCTCTTTCTCCGGTACTTTTACCATCTGTCGGATTATTAACAACTTTCCCATTGAAGTACATGGTGGATGATCCTCCTCCATCAAGATTATAGGCCGTCGTACAGCCTCTTTCCTGAAATTCCTGAGCAAGTTGAAGCAGGGAAAGTCCGGCACTCTCACTGGTGCGGCCATCAGAAACGATAACGATATAATGCAGAGCAGAAATCTGACCAATGGCAGTTCGTGGATTGCTTGTCATCGATTGTGAAACTTCACTTGAGTTGTCCACGACAATTTGTCCGTTTTCCACAAGTCCGGGACCAAAAGATAGTACTTGCCAATTATTGCTCAATGACTCCATACTCGTCTGGTTTTCCGAAACAATGGATAGATTTCCATCTTTGTCAATGACTAACGCATCATCATCTCCGGCGCTTCTGGCGGTATTCCTGTAAGTTACCCCATTACGCAAGACATAACCACCATCTCGGAATCCATAATAGTCACCATTGATAGCAAAAATAGCATTCTGCGCTTCTGCAATTTCAGATGTTGTGGCTTTAATATTTCTTCCGTAGGTATTATTGGCAAATGCTGTTTTTAAATAAGAAGCGTCTGAAACCTGAATATCCGCTACGTAAATTGTTGAGTCATCATCGCGAACTGTTTCAATACTGATTTTTATATTATCATCCTCGTAAGAGTTGTCGCTAATTACCGGATCTGATTGAGAAGCAGCGGTCTCATTTGCTACCATCGCCGACTCTGGTTCAACGACGACAAGGGCTTTCTGTATTGCAAACGTATCTAGCAGAACAAAAGCAACGGCTCCCATCAATAGAATTGAGAAAACCGCCGCCCATCTGTAGGGTTTTGAGAAGAAATTTTTCATTTTAAATTGTACCCTTTCCTTTTTTTATGAAAAATCAAATTCTTTTGAATTTGATAACTGAGCAAAAACAATGAGCTGTCTACTAATATTTTTATAATGGTGAGATTAACAGATAAGTTGCTCAGACAGGTTACGAAGAGCCAGCTCAACATCATCTGAGAAAAAAACAAAACCATATATTGCAGTACCTCACTGCTGTTATTATTCTTACTTTGAAAAACCCAATGTTTATTGATCATAAAATTCACACAACCGGACATCACTCGTGCAGTGACTGTTGCTGCCAATATTCCGGCTGATCCTGTTCCAAACAGATAATTAACAAACACTGTAAATAATGTTAGATCAATAATCGCAGAAGCCAAAGACGACAGGCTGAATTTTAAGATATTTAAATAAATGCAGACGGAGTCTTTAATCGCATGAAAATGAGATGATTTATTATCTTCCAAATAGATTGTTTCAATCGGCACATAGATAAATGGAATTCCATTTTTTCCAGTTTCCAACAGCATGTTCATCTCATACTCATATCGATCACCCGGTATTGAAAGACACATTTCTGTGAATTGTTTCGGAATCCCGCGAAGACCCGTTTGTGTGTCGGAGCATTGATGACTTGTGCTTAACAAAAAGACAAAAGATGTGATTCGATTTCCCCATCGGCTTTTAAAGGGAATGTTTTTTTTATCAAAATCTCGTGTACCCAAAACTAAACTATCCGGGTTTTTATCCAGGGTATCGGCTACCTTCAGAATATCTTCTGTTGAATGCTGACCATCAGCATCTGCCGTAACGTAACCGCTGCAATCCGGGTATTTCAACGAAGCATACCGAATTCCAGTTTTTAACGCAACGCCCTTCCCCATATTTTTAGTATGGGTGCATAATTCACACCGAAACTTGTATTTTAGCAGTTTAAATATATTGTCATATTTCTCTTCACTTCCATCATTTATTATAACAATACGTATATCGTTCTGTTTTAATTTTTCAACCAAAGTAATTAATTTTTCATCTGGATTAAGGGCGGGTATGATCAAGACAGATTCCATTTCTTTGACCTCCTTGTCTTTCTGTCAATATCATAGCGCGCCAATGTGATTGTTTCGTGACAATAAAATGAATTGTTTTTAAATCCACTCAAAAAAAGAGTCTCGAAATATCGAAACTCTTTTTCCTAAATTTATCTAGTAAACAGATTAATAATGACCAGCAGTATAACCGCTCCCACAAAAGAAACAAAAATGCTCCATAAATTAAATCCGGTAACGCCCACGCTTCCAAAAAAGTTAAAAACATAACCGCCCAATATGGCTCCGATAATACCCACTACAATGTTTTTTATCAAACCCATATTCCCATTATTTTTTGTTACGAGGCTCGCAAGCCATCCGGCTAAACCGCCGAGAATAATCCAAGAAAACAATCCCATTGATACACATCCTTTCTTTTAATTCATTTATTGGCACAGTACCCTATTTAATTCTCTTTGAAATATGGTATCATCTAAGTCAATCAAAATCAAATGAAACGAACAAATACATAAAGGCAGTAGCAGCGAAAATCCAATGCCGAAAGTTTCTTTTGACACGCAGAAATATTTGCGTGAAAACAAAAAATAATTTTATACATTTGAACCAACTGACTCAGACTTTAAACCCAAATTTTTCGGCTATCATTTCATAAGTGGGCATTTTTACACCATACTCTCTACCCAAACGCACCACCTCAAATATAAGACCGTCCATTTCAGAATTCTTTCCCTGTTGCAAGTCCCTCTGCATCGAAGTTGAAGCGGTGGGTT
Source organism: Acetobacterium paludosum (assembly GCF_008086595.1). GTDB lineage: Bacteria > Bacillota > Clostridia > Eubacteriales > Eubacteriaceae > Acetobacterium > Acetobacterium paludosum. Next base: position 23,209 of record NZ_RXYA01000013.1, read on the forward strand.
CCAATGTATCCAGAATATATAAATTAGTCTCTACAATATCCACATCGAAATGTATGCCCAGGGCTTGAGCCAATGCCTCAATCTCCCGCATTAGTGCTACAAAAGTTTCTCTAACTTTTCCCTTCTGCTGGGCCGCCCCTGCATCAATATCGTAATATGCACCACAAGCAGCCATCGGAGATACATAGGCAAATTTCTGGAGTGCATCTCTTCCGATATCATCGGATACAACACTTGTAATCCCGCTATCCTTTAAATCTGAAGCAATCCCATAAAGGACGGGTTGACCCTCTGGTTTATTTCTCTCGCCATATACAATTCGAAAAATATCACCTTTTTGCAGGATTGTTCCCGGTTCCTTGATCTCCGCCGCGATATAAATACATCCATCCGTTACCAATAGATCTGGCAACAGTTTCTGCATTCTTCCGCCGGTGCCATAGATGTTCAAAACCGGAATAACCACCGTATTCTTATGAGCAACTCTTTTGATAAAGGGTATGGTATCTTCCAGTGAATATCCTTTTACACAGACAAAGATTACATCTGGCTGTTCATTATAATGTTTCATTTCACAAGCTTTCACAGGGTAAACAGTATAATTCCCTTTGCTGGTTGTTTCCATTCTCAAACCGTTATTTTGAATTGCTTCCAAGTGTTTTCCTCTGGCAATGACCGTAATGTCTTTATCCGCCACTGTCATAAATGCTCCGATGCTTCCACCCGTTCCACCAGCGCCAATCACTAAATACTTCATTTTGTTTCCTCCGTTGGGTAACACCATAATAACAGTCGATTTATAATAGTTCTCTTTAAAACAAATGCTTTTTTAATAAGTGTTCCAACAAGGATTATAATAGAGTTAACATTTTCTATCAAGAAAAAAAGTTCAAATAAAAATTACTTGATTCCGAAAATTTTTATTTTTCCGTATTGCAATTCATTACTCTGTTTTATAATTATTCGTATCCATTACATCCCCTTCATTATGCTTTTGGTGGATTTCTTAACTTATATCTAAGGTTTGAAGATTAAAATGAGGCCTTAGGCAAATAATTTGTGATTATACAAACGCCATATTCATAACAATTTTAGGTTACTAGTTAATGCTTTTTACCGATAACAAGGCTTTTATCTTTTAATACCCTGATCAAAAATAATAATCAGCGAAAGGCACTTTTCATGATTAATGATGAATAAGTGATATGGAATCATGCAAATCAATTCAAAAGATATATCTTATCCCGACAATCTGGAAATTAATGAAAATTTAGAAGAATTTGTTCTTCAACAGCAAATTTATCGAGCGGCCATCAAAGAAATAAAAACCAAACTTGAGATACTGGATGAAGAATTTCAAGTCAAATATGATCATAATCCAATTCATCATATGGAATACCGATTAAAAGCTCCAAAAAGTATTGCCGAAAAAATGAAAAAAAAGGGATTGGAACTCAATGCCGACTCAATTAGAAAAAATTTAACGGATATCGCCGGAGTTCGCGTTATCTGCAATTATTTAGACGATATTAATCGCATTACCAATTTACTGCTCCGTCAGGATGACATCAGTCTTGTTCGCAAACGTGATTATATTTCAAATCCTAAGGAAAATGGCTATCGCAGCCTCCACCTCATTGTTCTCGTTCCGGTGTTTTTAGCGGAAAAGACGGAATCTGTCCCTGTGGAAATTCAAATTCGAACCATTGCCATGGATTTCTGGGCCAGTCTTGAACATCAACTTAAGTATAAATCTCATAGCGAAATATCCGAAGCATTACGGGAACGTCTTAAATCTTGCGCTGAATCCATTACTCATCTTGATATGGAAATGCAGACAATTTATAAAGAGATAAAATCAGAAATATGTCTATTTGAATGATACCTTGTCAAATGACCCTATATTTGTTATACTATAATATTCTATTAGTCATTACTTTAATTTTTCTATTGCTATTGATACAGAAGAATTAATTGAAATTTATATTACCTCAGGAGGTTATACTAATGAAAAGAATATGTGTATATTCAGGATCAAATCTGGGTGTCCGACCAGAATATAAAGAAATTACCAATCAACTGGGTGATGTGCTTGTCCAAAATAATATTGAATTAGTCTATGGTGGATCAAACGTTGGTTTAATGGGTGAAATCGCCAATGAAATCATGAAAAAGGGCGGTCGGGTTACTGGGGTTATACCCAGGGATCTTTTCCCTAACGAGGTTATTAACAATCAACTTACCAGATTGATTAAAGTTAAAAACATGCATGAAAGAAAACAGACAATGGCTGATCTATCAGATGGTTTTATCGCCATTCCCGGGGGCGTTGGCACCTTCGAAGAGCTTTTTGAAGTTCTTAGTTGGGCACAGCTTGGCATTCACAAAAAACCGGTTGGCATTCTGAATATATCAAATTTTTTTGACCCTTTTATTGCCTTGATTCAAGAAATTGTTAAAGAAGGCTTTATGAATGCATCAAATACCAAACTTCTTTTAGTTTCAACTGAACCCCATGAACTGATTAAAAAAATGGCAATCTATACCCCGCCGACTTTAGGCAATAAATGGCGGCAGCTAGATCCGGTCTTATCAAAACTGTAAAAAGAACACTTTTTTTGTAATAAAGAATTAAAAACTTTGAATATACTTCTGTTCATATCACACTTTTTGTTATGAAAACTAATCGCACTAAGATGAGTTAGTCGATCCTTTTATCTCGTCCTAGTGCTGTTCTTTCTTAGCCCGCCATGCTTTTTGCAAATGACAGTCGATACGCTTTGTTTTCCGATATCATGCAAACAAAACGCTTCTGACCCTCTTAATCTTTTGATCCTCATTTTCTTTCAGCCATTTTTCTTAATACCGCTGCTTTATCCGTCTTTTCCCAAGGCAGAGCCAAATCTGATCTCCCGAAATGTCCGTAACAGGCCAACTGAAAATAAATCGGTCTTCTTAAATCAAAATCCCTAATAATAGCTGCCGGCCTTAAATCAAAATTTATTTTGACCAGTTCTTCAATTTTATCCTCTTCTATTTTCGCCGTTCCAAAAGTATCAACCATAATGGATACCGGATGAGCGACTCCAATCGCATAGGCGAGCTGCACTTCGCACTTGTCGGCCAACCCTGCCGCCACGATGTTTTTCGCCACATATCTTGCCGCATAAGTTCCAGACCGATCCACCTTAGTTGGATCCTTGCCTGAAAAAGAACCCCCGCCATGCCTGCTGTATCCCCCATACGTATCAACGCTTATTTTTTTGCCGACCCAACCGGAATCCCCCTCGGGTCCTCCAACAACAAATCTACCGGTTGAATTTACATAGAATTTTGTCTTCTCATCCAATAGTTTTTCCGGTATGACTGCCTTAATAACTTTTTCGATCATATCCTTCCTGATTTGTTCATGGACAACCCACTCATCATGCTGGCACGCGATGACCACCGCTTCAATCCGCCTGACCTGATTTCCTAAATACTCTACCGTGACCTGAGTTTTTCCATCGGGTCTCAGATAGGGAACCACTCCCGATTTGCGCACCGCTGTCACTTTCTTCGCCAGCTTATGTGCCAGCGTAATTGGCATAGGCATCAATTCCGGAGTCTCATTGCAGGCAAATCCGAACATCAGCCCTTGATCACCAGCCCCAAGCAGGTCTAATTCATCTCGGGAACCGGCCTTATACTCCAATGATTCATTCACGCCGGCAGCAATATCCAAAGACTGCTTATCAATTCCGCTGAGAACTGAACAGCACCTCCCATCCATGCCAAAGTCGGTATCTGTGTAACCAATATCCTGGATGATATTTCTGGCAATTGCAGAAATATCAACTGTGGCAGATGTGGTTATTTGTCCATAAATCGTAACCAGCCCGGTACTAACTGAAACATCACAAGCCACACGGCTCAAAGGATCTTTTTCCAAAATTGCATCCAGGATGCCGTCCGCTATTTGATCACAGAGTTTGTCCGGATGTCCTTCCAAAACTGATTCTGAAGTAAAAAGCCACTTTTTCATAGTGATCGCCTCTCTAACCTTTTTAATTGTTTGTAAAAACTTCTATCTAGCTAATTGCTGATTGATTAATCTCAATGATTACTCATCCGAGCACCTTATTAAGTTTGACATTCCTCAACCTCTTCCTGTTATAATCATACTGTTAGCCACTTATGCATAATAACAGCCTTGTTCCCTATACCTGACCGCAATACTAAGCTTCATAAACTTCTTAATAAAAGATCGAAAAGCCAAAAGTCATTCGAACAATGGTTTAAGTTAAGTTGAAATTTTAAAATCATTGTTGACAACTTAGTTGACAATATTGAAAAAATATAATACAGTAGTTACTAAATAGAAAACCTATCAAATAGATGATTAGAGGAAAAAAATGGAAGATGATTATTTAAGTATTAAAGAATTTTCAGTTCGCGCAGATGTAACACCCCAAGCAATTTACAAACGTTTAAACAACGATCTGACAGCTTACACTAAAGTTGTCAACGGAAAAAAGATGATTAACATCAGTGCTTTAACATTATTTACCGCCAAGCCAGTTGACAACCTTGTGCAACCGGCCGATCAACCAGTTTGTGAAGTGGACAACCAGCTGTTGACAACTATAAACAACGTCGTTGAAACATTAAACAAGCAATTATTGGTTTTAACCAATCAATTAATAGAAAAAGATAAACAGATTTCTGAAAAGGACCGGCAAATGGCAGAGTTAAATGAACATTTACGTCAATCTAATACTATGAATGTCAATCAGCAAATTCTTCTGGGACGGCAGCAGGAAAAGCCGAGGATAGAGGAAATTAATCAAAATCAAGAGCCTGAAAAGCAAAGTTTCTGGAGCCATTTCAAAAGAAAATAGCGGCATTTCTGGTCTCTTCTTATCTCAGTTCTCTTTCAATATCTATTATTTCTCCTGCTGTATTCCTCTCAATGAAATTCAGCACATGATCAATCATGCTGTCAGCAACGTCGACCTCGTTAACAATACATGCGAGTCCCAAGACGACGCGTTGATGGATGTTCTGATCCTCAACCTCTGCTATGGATACATTGAATTTATTCCTTACCTTAGCACAGATACTCTTTACGATCATGCGTTTCTCTTTTAATGAATGCACCCATGGGGCATAGATCGTGATTTTGGCTGTTCCAACAATCATAAGCTCATCTCCTTAATCCTGCATTCTTCTATAACCATATTATGTTCTTACCCTTTTTGAAATTCAACACGCAGCATGATGCTAAAAACCAAACATTTTCTCAAGTAGCCGGCACCCGCAATTGTTGATCCGTTTGATTCCTAAGCGAATTGTTTATCTCGCGCTGCAATATTTTTTTGAAACAAAATAAAACTATGATATAATAGCAGTTATTATTTCGTTGACTATTAATTTTTGAAAGTTACCAAATTTAGGAGGTAAACTAATATCATATGGGTAATTTAATAAATATAATCATCGTACTTTTACTTGTATCCATGAACGCATTTTTCGTTGCCACCGAATTTTCGATGGTAAAAGTCAGAAAATCCAGACTGGAAACCTTAGTAGCGGATGGAAATAGAAGTGCAAAATACGCTTTAAAAGTTGTCAGAGATCTAAACTCATACTTATCTGCCTGCCAGCTGGGAATAACTTTAGCCTCTCTGGGCTTAGGTTGGGTAGGCGAACCGGCTGTTGCAAATATGCTGGAACCGCTGTTTGAATTAATGAACATGCCGGAAAATTTGGTCCATTCGGTTTCATTTATCATCGGTTTTTCGCTTATAACAACCTTTCATATCGTCCTTGGTGAATTATGCCCTAAGTCCGTGTCGATTTTATTTGCCGAAAGAATCGCAATCTTTACAGGCCTGCCGCTCATCCTTTTTTATAAAGCAACCTATCCGATCATGTGGGCTTTTAATCACAGCACCAACTTGATTTTAAAAGTATTTGGAGTCTCACAAGTTGATGAAGCTGATGAAGCGCATACTGATGAAGAGATAAAACTACTGGTTGAAGATAGTTATAAACATGGTTTAATCGATAAAACCGAATTGGCTCTTGTTGATAATATCTTTGATTTTACTGAAACCACCGTAAAAGACATTATGATCCCACGTACCGATATGGCCTGTCTTTATATTGAAGATTCTTTTGAAAAGATTGTCGCCTTTACCTTGAACAACCCCTTTACTCGGTATCCCATCTGCAAAGCCAGCAAAGATAATATTATCGGTTTTATTCATATCAAAGATTTATATAAGCAGCAGGTTGAGGGTACCCATAATATCGAAAATGCTATCCGTGACGTTAACTTTGTTCCTGAATCGATGTCTATCAGCGAATTATTAAAATTATTCAAAAAACAAAAGTCCCAGATCGCCATCATTATTGATGAATACGGCGGAACCTTTGGTCTGGTAACTGTTGAAGATATTTTAGAAGAAATTGTCGGAGAAATGCAGGATGAATTTGATATCGGCGTTGATGAAATTGTTAAAAATGAAGATGGCAGCTATATTGTAAATGGCAAAGTTCTTATTGCAGACATAACCGACCTGTTGGGTATCGATAATGCCGTTGAAAATATTGATACCATTGGCGGATGGCTATATTCCCAGCTAGAATCATATCCCAAAGTTAATGACACATTCATTTATGAAAATTATGAATTTACCATATTGAATTGCAGCAAAAAAAGGATCAGTACCGTGCGGATTAAAAAAACTCCTGCGAAATAATTGACAATTGAAGCACCTGCAAAAAAAGTTAGTTTTATTCAAGAGATATTCTATAACTTTTATAAGTCTAAAGAATTGTTTGCACGATGCTGTCATTTTCTATGCTACTATTTATTTAATACTCATTCCGATTTTGATGAATGAAAGCATCATGACTCCATTAACTGTTGTCATGATGCTTCCCCAGATTATCCGGCCAGAAAAGCCCGGCATTATTCACTCAGAAAACCGCTCCCGGGCAATTAAAGCTGCCCCAATAGCACCTGCGTATCTTCCCAGTTCCATTGGAACAACTTCTGTTTTCAATTTTAGCGACATCAGTTCCGCAAAATAGTTGCAATGACTAATCCCTCCGGTTAAAATCACCGGCTTCGACAGCCTGCATTTAAAACCTAGGGCAGCTACTTTTTTCGCCACAGAATCCACCACTCCCGCAGCAATATCCGCTTTCGCTCTTCCTTCTCCCATAAAATTAATGACTTCCGACTCTGCAAATACCGTACAAAGTGAACTAATCGAAATGGCATTTCCTTTTTGTGCCAGCTCAAACAGTTCATCAATGGTAAGTCCCAGCCGATTTGCCATAATCTCGATGAACTTTCCAGTACCTGCTGAGCATTTATCATTCATCAGGAAATCCGATACCGCCCCCTGCTCCACCGTAATCACTTTCGTATCCTGTCCTCCTACATCAACGATGCTGCAGTCTTGACCATAAAGATGCAAGCCGCCTTTTGCATGGCAGGTTATTTCTGTTACAACGGCATCTGCATAGGCGACTGAAATGCGACCATACCCGGTGGCTATGGTATGGACTTCTTCGGAAGTGACATCAATCCCCTTTTCCAATAACATTTTCTGAATGGCGCTTGCGGTTTCCTTGCTGTTCCATCCAGTCGGGATCGAAAAATAGTTGAAATTATTTTTCAAAACTGCGATTTTAGATGCGGTGGATCCAATATCAATTCCAATATAATCCATGCCATACTCCTGTTTCTAATTTTTAAATTTCTAGCAGAATTTATGTCGATTGCTGTCAAAGCTCTGCTCTATATGAACGATATCCAAAATATCCATCTGGTATTCTGCAATGTATTTACGTATTACTTCTTGATCTTCTGCCAAAAACATTAACGATATCCCGCAGGAAGTGCTTGCACTGCGAGGTGTTGGGGCAATAACAGTACGGATGTTTTTTTCTTTTAACCCCTGGTATAAAGCCATCCCACTGGTATGATTTCGAAATAATATATAATGCTGTGTTGCCATCTTATTTTGACAGCATCTCGACAAATGCACCAATTCTGGTACTCAATTGCTGTGCATCACTGTCTGTATAATCTGTTTCAATGCCTAAAATCGGAATACCGGCTTCTTTCAGAGCTCGTTCAACTTTGTATCCTTCTGTATCATAAAGCTCACAGAACTTCAGATTAACATCAATAACGCCATCTGCTTTGTATTCTTTGGCAAGACGAATAATATCATCAATTCGCTTATCGTTTGGAGTGAAGCAGGCACAATTGATATTCATATAACGTTCCGCCAAAGCTTCCGCTTGACCATCGATTGTTGTTGCCGTCTCATCAACCGGGTGTTCAAAATAGCGAATTCCTGTACACATTTCTTCCCCAACAACTGCCGCCCCGGAGGTTTCAATAATATGATGCAGTTTCCAGTTTGGAATTGCCAATGGTGTACCGGTCAACAGAATTCTCTTTGTCCCTTTAGGGAATACACTGACGCCATCTTTTACCCGCTGGTCTAATTCATCACATAACTTATTAACCTTCTCTGTGAAACGGGTGGGATCATCATAAAAAGCAATCTGGGAAATCACTAGGACATCTTTTCCACTGATTGGAATATTCTCATTTTTTCGCAAATCATATAATCTTGCCAATGCTGTCCGTTTGGCATTAATTAATCGAATGCTGTCTGCCAGAGATTCTTCCGTTACTTTATTGCCGGTAAAATCTTCGACAACTTTTATGAAATCCTTAATCTCTTCAGCCCATGCTAAAATATCTTTCCGACGTTTCATTTGCGGTAGATTCATGACATACATCGGCACATCTTCACCTAAAATCTCATAGGCTTTTTTCTTGCCATCGCAGGTGGTTTCACCGACAAACATATCTGCGATTCGGAAGAATGGACATGTTCGATCTAATCTTGCCCCAACGGAAGCTTTAATTAATGGACAGGTGTTGACTGGCAATACTTTTTCGCCCCCCGGCACCCAAAACTGTGAGCCCCCGCAAAGACCTGTCGCAATCGCTCCGGCTGCAAAGACAACTTCATCCGGCACATAAAGACAGAATGTACCAAATACTTTTCCGCCTTTTTTCTGATGTTCGATTAGTTCCACCGGGCGGACTCCATGAATCTCAGCTACGACAAAATTGAAATAGTCCATCGCCTCTGGACGGTTTTTCTGTGTTAAATACACATCACCAAATGCCTGAGGAAGTACCTCGCACAATTGATTGTGCATTTCTACATCCATTCCCAGATCTTGCCACATTTTTAAATAGTCTGCCATTACAAATTTCTCCTTCAATTTTTTTATTTTATAAAACTTGATTCGTTTTAACTAAATATCATGTTTTTTTCGCTGTTAAATAAATATAATTAATAAGATTTTACCTTTTTTATTAGTTTTTTGCAACCATATTTATATTTAAGCAATAATTTACAATAATTCTGATGCTTAAGCTCTATAAAAAAGCAGCTCATTTATTTGTCGCATTTTCCTTCTTTAAAAACACGCAAATCATATTAATAATCGATCATTTTCTGTGAAAAATAGCACTTACAAAAGACATGGAAAATATGGTATTATAACACTAACAACACTTATGACAATTTATAACGATTCGAGGAAATAAATGATTCAATTTGATAAAAACAGAGAACTGGAAATGGCAATAAATAACCTTATCTGCTCCATGGTTGATATGGATGACTACGTCACTGCTATTCTAAACTATACCGAAAAGGTTCTGACTCCCCAGAAGGAAAAAGAACTGATCAAAATATTGAAAAAATATAACGTTCCTCATGACAGTTTGAAATACGACTTGAAACGCCTGACTGAGAACCCCTATTTCAGCGACATCAAACTTGACAACGTGGCTACTGAGACTGTGAAGTATCAAACTATCGCCATCAAGAAAAGAACTTTAATGAGCATGAATTTCCATCAGCCTTTGGGAAAATACCTGTTTCACCAACATCCCATCGGATACTTTGAAAAAGATGTTGAACTACCCGTCCTGACGGAAAACGGAAACGTATGGATGTCTCCAGCCATTAGCGAAACAGAAAGCATGCAAACCGGAATTGAAAAAGGGTTCGGAAAATGTCTTACCATGGGACTTGGAATCGGATTCCTCCCCTATCTCTGGCTCCAGAAAGATAACGTCGAAGGTGTAACGATCGTTGAACTCAACCAGGATGTCATCGATTTATTCGAAAAGTACATCCGACCACAGTTTAAAACCGATAAAAAGCTTGAGATCATCCATGGTGATGCTTTCGACTATTATAATGAGAAGTTTCTGAACCAGTTCGACTATGTATATCTGGATTTCTGGGAATCCAGCGGTGACGGTTTGGGATTTTACACACGACTGATGCAAATAAAACGCGACTTTCCTCATGTCGATTTCTGGATCGAGGACTCGATGCTTTACGATGTGAAATACATTGTCGCCCCCTATCTTTACGCCGTCTATGTCGGTGATAGCATAACTGAATTCATCGCCTCAATGACTGGCGATTTGAAGGAACTTGCCAAGAAGGTAAACCGATACTTCAAGGCAAGAAACGATGTGATCAAAACGGAAGATGAATTGCTGGGTATCATCCACGACAGGGATGTTTTGAGGGCAATCCTTGCCCAATAAAATGCATTGATTTCGTTTTATGACAATACTTTCATTCTCTATTTTTAAGCACTTCCGCCGGTTTCATTTTCTGCAGTCTTCCCGTTAAAATCCGATTTATTCCCAGATAGCAAAGCATCACTCCGGCATAGATCGCGATATACATTTTCCATGAAAAAGAAAAATCCATGCCACATGCTACATTTGCGATTAAATAGGGATACATTAAATCCATTGCTTTTTTGGCAAGTGGGATGCAGAGTGCCGCTGATACGGCGACCATAATAAAATTGCCATCCAAATATAGTTTCTGTATTTCATTTTGCCTGAATCCAAATATCTTCATCAGTGATATATTAAACGCTGAGCGATCCACCATGACCTTCATCATTAAATACATGACGACTACGAATATAATCACGGAAACACTGATAAGGCTTATCACCATTGGCTTCATCTGATTAATGAATACTTCAGAGTTCTTAACGATATCATTTTTAGTTGTGGTTGCATATAATTTTCCTGAATCAATATTTAAATCTTTGTCGGAAAAAACGACATTGTAATAATCCTCTTTCTGATTAAACAGTTGTCGCATATCATCTATATCCATAAAGACATATAAGCCAACGGAGTATGGCACGATGCGATCAATTGTAAAAGCATAATCAATATTTTTTACGTCATCAGTGAGAACCAACTTTTCTCCCACTGCAAGATGGTATTTTGTTGCCACCGATTGTGATATGGTAACATTATTCTTTCCTTTCGCCACATTAAAAGCAAAGTATTTATTATCTTGATCCATTCCCAGAAGGGTAACGTTAAGATCATATCCGTACGCTTCCTTTTTCAAACTTTCGGCATAGCTGGCTTCTCCCCCTTCCGGCACTTCTTTTGTGGGATACTTGTAAGAATACATATATTCATAGGTTGTATCCGCCTTACTATTGCTGCTCATATTGTTGCAGAGCACATAGCAATCAACTCCCATCATCAAAATCAATAAAGCAATAAACATTCCAAATACTACGGTAAAACTGGTTCTGATTTCACGAAGAAACTGCCTGATTTGGAAACGTTGTATAAATTTTATATTTCCCAAATTCACATTACTGATCTTATTCTGTTTCTGCTCATTACGAATCATTTTAAGTGCTGGTTGCGATAATTTTTTATTAATTACCAAGTAGTTCACAATGATTGCAACAAGTGATGGCATCACAATGCCGTATAGCAGCAAATAGACCGGGTATACGGTGTTAAGAACCGGCAGTGAATAATAACTTGTCGTGTCAACGGATTGAACACCAACGCCCATCGGGCTAAATCCAATGATCATTCCAATCATTCCGGCAAAAAAGGTAATCATGACAGGTAGTGTCAGATAATGTTTCATCAGCTGTTTACTGGTCGCTCCAAGCGCATATAAAGTTCCAATAATGGTGCTGTCCTTTTCTATTCCATGGATAACGAAAACGGATATTACATATGTAAATAAAACCATTATAATCACTCCGGCTACCATTCCGGCATATTTATTAATCATCACATCATTGACGGATGCTCCAATTCTGGGATTATTCCCTTTTTCCACAAACTGCGTCAGATTATCAATGTCTACCGTAAAATATTCATTCATTAATTTTTCTGTTTTGTTCTTTAATTCACTTACTCCATCTGCCAGCTCTTTTGAACTGTTTGCTGCATCTTCTTCCGCATTCGTGTATGTTTCTATTCCTTCTTTAAAATCTTTCAGACTGTTCAGTTCTTTTAATGCTGTTTTCGTTTGAAGAGCCGTACTGGAATTACTACTCCCATCGATTATGTTATTCAGAATCGCTTGATAATTATCTTCGGTCAATTCTGTTCCCAATCCATAAGCCGAAAGCGTCTTTGAAGTTTCCTGCAAATACTGTTTGAAAATCGCTGAAGCACCGTTTTTTAGCTCTTCATTGTTGCTTTCCAGTTCAATCAATCCACTGCTGAGTTCATTCGTTCCGTCTGACAGTTCGCTTATTGCCTGTTGTGTTTCTGTTTTAGATTTTTCCAGTTCATCCAGCATTTCCAAAAAATATGTATCTGTCACTTTGCTTCTGTCAATTTTAAGCTTACCCAAAATGTCTTTGAGTTCATCCGCAGTCATGATCCCATTTAGACGATAACTATACACACATTCTTCTGATTTTGATGCGTTTCCATTTTCTTTCAATTGATCATATTGTGCCACACTGACAAATCCAGTTCCAAAGCCGGCACTCTCCACCGATGAGTCGGTCATCTTTTTTAAGGCCGCATCATAATCCGGTGACGAACCTATTCCCGTAACCCTGAATAACTTTCCGCCTATTTCAATTTCACTTCCTACCGAAAAATCATTTTTTTGAGCGTAGTGCTTTTCCAGCACAATTTCGTCCTTATCAACAGCCAGACTTCCTTCATCCAGTTCAATGCGATTTATTTGATCTCTGTTTTTATAGATTCGGACTGTTGATCCATTCGCCAATGCATAATCCAGATAGAATTCTTTTTCTAAAGAAATTCCTTTGTTCTGCAATTGTTCAATTGTATTTTTCTCCAAAGGAATAAAAACAGTAAATTCTCCATCTTCAACCTGATTTCTGTCTGCCGCTTCATTAACGTTGACAACCACCGTATCCGCCGCCCCGACCAGGCTTATGATTAAATACATTCCGACAGTAATGAGTAAAAACAAAGCAAAATAGCGAAAGAAATTTACCTTTAGATCTCGAAAAATTCGTTTATTTAACACCCTCTGCATTTATAAGTCCTCCAGATCTGCCGCCGAAACTAAAACTTCGTTGGCATAATCTCTGGTTATTTGCCCGTCTTTAATTTTTATGACGCGATGCACCATCTCCTTTATCGCTGCATTATGGGTAACAATCAGCATGGTGGTTCGATATTTTTTATTAATCTCTTCAAGCAACATTAAAATATCTTTTGATGTCTTAGAATCAAGTGCTCCCGTTGGTTCGTCACACAGAAGCAATTTCGGATTTTTAATCAGCGCTCTTGCAATCGCACATCGCTGCTGCTGCCCTCCTGAAAGTTGTGATGGGAATTTATGCTGATGCTCTTTCAGTCCTAACGTCCCAAGAAGATCGTCCATATCAAGGGGATCTGCAGTCAGATATTCACATACTTGAATATTTTCCTTAACGGTAAGGTTGGGCACCAAATTATAAAACTGAAAGATAAAGCCAAGGTTATCTCTTCGATAATCCGAAAGATCTTTCTGTTTTAGGCCGAAGATTTCTTTTCCAGCCACTTTTATCGAACCCGAATCTAATTCATCAAGTCCGCCGATGACATTTAAAAAGGTCGATTTTCCCGAACCGCTTGGTCCATATATCACACACATCTGTCCCTTTTCCAGACCCGTTGTAATACCTTTCAATACCTCCATGTAGCTCCCGTTTTCGCCATAACTTTTTTTCATATCCTTAACTTCTAAATACATCTGTTCCTCTCATTCTTCAGCAACTTCACTTTTGTTATTGCTGAATTTTCGCCGTTGACATAACATCGTTATGTCAACGGTATTTTTTTAGCTATATGACCTCTATTCTATTTCATGTCATATAGCTAGTAAATTTTTCACGCCTGATCATTAATATATTCCAAACCATCCATTAATTAAAAACTTAACAATTGTATGGATATGTTTTAATGCTTCTTCCTTTGAAATATCATGGGTAATCAGCTGGACAAAGGAAAGAATTTGAAGATGCGAAATCCAATGAATTGTATAATCATCAATTTTCTCAGTCTGACAACGCTCGGACATTTCATCAGCCAATACCCGGTAATGTGCTTCTGATATCTCTACAAATCGATCCGTACAATTTTCGTATCGCGAGCCCGCCGACTTAGTCAATAACAGCACAAATTCATCATGATGTTCAAACATATAGTTTAATGCCATTACCGCAGCTTCTGAGTCTTCTCTATAATCATGATTCTTGGTTGCCGCCGTTTTTATTTCTTTTATTTCTACTTCATAATGAGTTTTCATAAACTCATATATTTTTTTTAAAGGTTCATCAACTAAAGATCCAAATAAGTCTTCCTTATCCTTAAAGAAAAAATAAAGCGCGCCTGTTGTTACATTGGCCTTCCTGCATATATTTCTAAGTGACGCTGCCGCATAGCCCTTTTCCATGAATTCTTCTTTTGCTGTTTGTTGAAGTTTTTCTCTGGTCTGTGTTTCCTGCTTCATTCAGAACCGCCTTTCATAAAATGCGCCCGCGTTAGATAACACTGTTATGTTATCATTCCACCCCTCTTTTGTCAACGAAATTAATTTTTCTTTGTACCATTTATGATAATATCCTATTCTTCTACCTTCATTTTCTCGAAAATATAAAAAAACGAAAGCAATACCAGTATTTGGCATGCTTCCGTTTTTTACTTTGAAATAATTTGACTTCAATCTGTCATTTTTGAATTAATTACAAGAGTAACTGCACTTATATCATTTTGGATATTTTAGCTCAATCCATAACTTAGCGTATGTATCATTTAATGTCACAATATATTTATTATGCTCGCAATTCTCGATGATTCCATTTCTGGAGCAAAATTGAATTACGCCAAACGCCATATTTCTTACTTGAGTTAAATTTTCAATATCAGCAGAGACACTCATCTGCACATACAAATCGACTAAATAATTTTCAAGAATGGCTTTATTAATTTCCATCATCCTCATTCAAACAAGCAGTAGGTCGCTATCCTTATTTTATTTATATTAAAGCACGAATTGCAACCTGATGCAACTTATATTTAAATGCTTCATTATATGCAATCGGATTATCAATATCCGTAAGCTGACCCGCATCTTCGATCAAATACTCCAGCAGATGTTTGTTCAATGCTGAAATATTCACGCTCATACACCTTTTACCTTTCTAACGATTATGCAGCTAGTTCATAACCCACGAAAATAGATAATTCACCTGATCTGTCGCTTGAATTCCGGTATCTGCCAATTTTTCAAATTTTCCCGGAAAATCCCTTTCCATTGCCGCCAGATGAAAATGGCAGGCACCGATTCCAACATCCGTCCGCTGAATGTCAATCCCAAGCTTGCTCTCTTTGGTGGGACGGACTTCATAAAAATGATAAGCATTCTGATTCTTAACAATCCGCCATGGCTGTTTATTCACCGCAGACGGAGCCAGACGCAGCATCTCCAATGGAAAAGCATAGTCTCCCGCCGCAGTCGGCGTCAGGGGATGAGCAAAATCATCGGCATAAAAGATCTCATTCCATTCGCGACGGTGATCGGATTTTGCCACCCACCGTGCCACGAATTCCAGCATCCTCTTTTTGCCTGCAGGATAACCGATCGGAGAAATAACCGGAAAAAGGTCGCCCGTCTTCAGCTTCATCGCCGCAGAAAATCCGCTGCGGTCAAAGGTTCCTCCCAGCCAGCAGGTTCCCAACCCCAGCGAGGTGCAATATAAAACCAACTGTTCAAAGGAATAACCCAGCGCCTCAAGCCCCAGTTCACCCGGGGCCACGGACACACCGACATAATTGGTGGCTCCTTTGATTACACCATAGGTTCCCAACTTTTCGCCGTTAGCCGACGACGTGTTCTCAAGCAGGTGAAAGTTAACATCTATTGAAAACGGATTGGTCAAACCGGCAATATAAGTGCTAATTTTATCCTGATCCTCTGCCATCAGTGGGCAATTTTGATAGGTTCGCACACTTTGACGGGCTTTCACTGTTTCTTCAATCGAAAAATCCATTTTCATCTACATATCCTCCTCTGGTCAAGCCAGCGTTTTATAAAGATTAATTTCACCAGGTTTTTCCATATAGCTTTCAAATGACGCTATGATTTGATCTTGCTGTGCCAGTCCCTCCGCGGTTGTACACACAATTACACATTATCACGTCTTCGTTTCCTTGTCAATTCTAGCATGAACTACTTTTTTATTGTATAAGCCCAAATATCATCAACCTATTGACAACTAGATTCTAAAAAATACCATCAAGATATTATTCAATCAAAAGACGGTGGAGATGGGGGCATCCGGGACCAGTGAAAAAGTCATCATATAAGGCCGAAACGTCAATATCATTTTATATTATAAATATAGTGTTAAAATCAGCGCACTACCTTGACAGGCATAGTAGTATGTCGTATAATGCAAATATGGAGGTGATCATATGAGTGATAACAAAATCACATCCGACCTGCTGCGCGGCCATACCGATACGATGATCTTACGGCTTTTATCTGAAGCTGACCGCTATGGCTACGAGATTGTCAAACTGATCGCCGAGCGCTCAAGTGGTGAGTATGAATTAAAAGAAGCCACAATGTACTCAAGCGTTCGGCGGCTCGAGGCGGATGGTGACATCGAATGGTATTGGGGCGATGAATCCCAGGGCGGACGGCGTAAGTATTTTAGGATTACCAAAAAAGGTAAAGCTACTTACACCCAAAACAAAAGCAATTGGGAGTACGCAAAGCGTGTGCTTGCTAATTTATTGTAAAGGAGATTGGATATTATGAACGAGAAATTAACAAACTATTTAAACGGCGTTTTTGCCCCATATGATGGAGTAAAAAGCGTCACCGAACTAAAGGCTGACCTACTCTCCGATTTACAGGAGCGGTTTTGTGAACTCAAAGCTGAGGGCAAGGACGATGAAACAGCCTTTGCGATGACACTTGATAGTATCGGCGATATTGAACAGACTGTTCTAGAAGTTGCCAACCTCTCCCGCTCACTGGAGCAGCAGGTGCTGACAAACTTCAGTGCCAGTAACCTGCCAAAAAGCGACTTTGCAGGCGTTACCGCACATAAAGCAAAATTTGAAACAAGCGCACTGCGGGGCTCCGATTTTGCGGGTGCAGACTTGACCGGCAGCTCCTTTAAGTCCAGCGATCTGCGCGAAGCCAATTTTGACGGTGCAAATCTGACCGACTGCAACTTTACCACGCTTGATCTGGCGGGTGCGAGCTTTAACAAAACCATTCTTGTCCGTACCAACTTCAGCGCGTCGGGGCTGATTGGAGCAAAATTCATCGGTGTAAAACTGACTGATGTCAAACTGACTAAGACCGACCTGAGAAAGACGATCTTTGAAAACTGTATCTTCAACGGCGTAGATTTCGGAGAATCCGACCTGCGAGGGTTATGTCTTGACGGGCAAACCTTTATCGGTGTCAATTTTGACAAATCTACAATGAACAACGTTTCGTTTAAGTCCGCGACACTCAAAAATGTGTCTTTCCGTTGGGCGTATATCTTATCCAAAAAATATTTTCGTGCCACTAAAGGCATTTGCTTCGACGGCGCAATGATGGATAAGCTAACCTATGCCGCACTCAAAGGCATGTCGGCTGATTTGTCAAAGGTTACTATTATCTAAGGAGGCAAAGCATATGCAAAACAATTCAATTCAAGTGAAAGGACTGCAAAAGTCCTACAATCAGCTTCATGTCCTGAATAGCGTCGATTTCGAGGTGGAACAGGGCAGTATTTTCGCCCTGCTCGGTTCCAATGGCGCGGGCAAAACGACGATTGTCAAAATCCTTACCACGCTGCTTAAACAAGATGGCGGAACCGCCACCGTAAACGGCTTCGATATCACATCAAAGCCCGACAATGTGCGGCAGTCGATCAGTCTGACCGGGCAATTTGCCGCTGTGGATGAGATTTTGACCGGAGAAGAAAATCTGATCATGATTGCTAAGTTAAGACACCTCAAAAATCCGCATCAGGTTACCGACAATTTGATAAAACGCTTCGGCTTAACAGACGCCGCAAACCGCAGGGTAGCTACTTATTCGGGTGGTATGCATCGCAAGCTCGACCTCGCCATGAGTCTGGTGGGAAAACCCCAACTCATTTTCCTTGATGAGCCGACCACCGGGCTTGACCCCGAGGCGCGTCTTGAGGTATGGAAGATTGTCAAGGAGCTTGCCGATAGTGGCACGACGGTATTCCTGACCACCCAGTATTTAGATGAGGCTGAACAGCTTGCCGATCAAATTGCCATTCTGCATGAAGGTCGGATTATCGCCAGCGGCACTCTCGCCGAGCTGAAAAAGCTGCTCCCCCCGACAAAGGTGGAGTATGTTGAGAAGCAACCGACATTAGAGGAGATATTCCTTGCTATTATTGGTACGAAGGAGGCAAAGTAAATGGAAGCTACAAAGAAACACTTTTTTAGCGATATGAACGTTATGTTGGGACGTTCCATGCGCCATATTTTTCGCAGCATGGACACCATCATCACGGTCACCATCATGCCGATTGGTTTTATGCTGCTGTTTGTCTATGTGTTCGGCGGTGCAATCCAAACCGGCACGGATAACTATGTGAATTACCTGCTGCCCGGTATCCTGCTGATAGCGATTGCCAGCGGGATATCCTACACTTCTTACCGCCTGTTTATCGATGTGCAAGGAGGAATATTCGAGCGTTTCCACTCCATGCCAATTGCACGTTCAACGGTACTGTGGGGACATGTGCTGTCCTCGCTGGTATCCAACGCTCTTTCGGTTGTTGTCATTATTGTCGCAGCACTGATGATGGGTTTTCGCTCATCAGCGGGGGTACTACCATGGCTTGCCGTGGCTAGTATACTCATGCTATTTACGCTGGCCTTATCTTGGGTCGCAGTGATTGCCGGATTGTCCGCAAAATCGGTGGATGGCGCCGGCGCTTTTGCCTATCCGATTGTCTTCCTGCCGTTTATCAGCTCAGCCTTTGTGCCAACCGAATCGATGCCGCCGATCGTTCGCGCCTTTGCCGAAAACCAGCCGGTAACCGCTATCGTGGAAGCCATCCGTGCGCTACTGTCAGGTCAACCGGTAGGTAATGATATATGGATCGCTCTTGCATGGTGCATCGGGATTACGATCGTGGCCTACATCTTTGCGATGAGAGCGTATAAAAAGCGGGTATAATGAAGGGACATCTCGTTTGTCATGTAAAAAGTCAGAAGACCCTGCTTTCTTCACGATAGCAGGGTCTTGATTCGTTATTTTCTTTTTACCGGAATCCATATCTCCGCATAATAATTTTCATCCTGTGTTCCCTTGGGATATTTATCGGGGGCATCATACATTTCCACACAGTAACCGGCGGCAAATTCATACTCCCTTAATGCGGGAAGCCATTCCGAAAATATTTTCTCATTCACATTTTGAAGCGACATTGGCATTGCTCCTTGACAGGGAAAAACCGCCCAGGTGAACGCCGGAATTGTTTTGGTTATAAAACCTTCGGGAATATCCATCGCCGGATTATAAACATCGGCGATCAAATACTCAAATTTTTTATTTCCCATTTCCTCGTCGATGTTAATTCCAAACATTCCGCAAACAGTCTGGCCTTTCCCCGACGCATAATGCTCCTGCCAGAAAGCGGGAATTTCCTGTTTGGCATTCTCGTAAGAAAATTCTTTTGCTGAACCAATAATGGTAAAACTGTCCTTTTTCGTAATTCTGTAATCCATAAGATAACCACCTTTCAACGCTATTGTTAATTTCAGCGGTGCAAAGGACTTAAGCATTGTTCCTTCTTTTCGCACCTGAGAAGGTGTGATGCCATGAAAGCGAGTAAAAGCTTTGGTAAAACTATCCGGTGAATCATATCCGTACATCATTGCAATATCAATGATTTTAGCATCACTATTCGTTAATTCGACGCCGGCCAGAGCCAGCCTACGATTGCGGATATATTCCATAATCGAGTAGCCACATAACATGCTAAATCCTTTTTGGAAATAGAAGGTCGAGATACAAACATGTTTCGCAACATCATCCACCGTAATATCTTCGGTCATGTTGCTTTCTATATAATCGACCGCTTCACCAATGGCTTTCATCCATTCCATGCCAATCACCTCCTGCTGTAATGACAGTATATCCTTTGGCAGTTACCTCTTCCCGATAATGCCTGCTTTGTTTTGTCTGATTTTACATTGATGTAGGTAACTGTTGACTTCAACGCCTTTCTATTATGACAAGATGAGATTTTATGATCCACACTTCATTTTTGTTTTAACTAGCTCTATTTAAAATCATGTCCCACAATAGGTTTTATAGGGACTATTCGAAGGTTCTGGTGGTGTCATATATTGCTGATTAAACGAATTGTAATCGTATGGTGCTTGCAGGACTTCTAATAACCGCTGAAAAGGCTTAAAATCATCCTGATCGACAGCTGCTTGCAAGGCTTTTTCAACCTGATGATTTCTTGGGATGACCACCGGATTTGCTTGTTTCATTAACTTCTTAATACCTTGATCTGTTTGATTCTGTCTTTTCAAACGGGCTTTCCATCGTTCTAGCCAATCTTTAAAAGCATCACTTTCATATAATTCCGACGACGGGGTTCGGTCTAGCGTTAAATCAACAAAGGTATTGGTATAATCGGCCTGATACTGCTTCATCAATCCCAATAAATCGGCGATCAGTAACTCGTCTTGCTGCTCTTCATTGGTAATACCCAGTTTTAATCGCATGCCCTGGAGCCACTTCTCCAGATATAATGAAGGAAAATTTCGCAGTGATGCTTCAACTAGTTTAAGTGCTTGTTCCTGGTTTTCATCGATTAACGGAATCAGGGTTTCGGCCAAGCGGGCCAAATTCCATAAGCCAATATTGGGTTGATTCCGATAGGCATACCGTCCCTGCAGATCTATGGAACTAAATACCGTGTTCGGATCATAGTGATCCATAAATGCACAGGGACCATAATCGATGGTTTCGCCACTGATGAACACATTATCGGTATTCATGACGCCATGAATAAAGCCGACCAACTGCCATTTGGCAATGAGAGAAGCTTGCGCTTTGATGACTTCGTCTAATAAACCAAGATAAACATTTTGTTCCGACTGAAGCAAGGGGAAATGCCGTTTAATGGCATAATCAGCCAGGGCTTTGACATCAGCATTGGTCCCCCACTGAGCTGCATATTCAAAGGTGCCGACCCGAATATGACTGGCTGCCACGCGCGTTAAAATCGCCCCTTTGAGAGTTTTTTCGCGATACACCGGATCGCCCGTTGACACGACCGTTAAACTGCGGGAAGTCGGAATGCCCAGATAATGCATCGCTTCACTGATCAGATATTCCCGCAGCATCGGCCCCAGCGCGGCTTTACCATCGCCACTGCGTGAATAAGGCGTTTTCCCTGATCCTTTGAGTTGGATATCAAAGCGCTCCCCAGCTGGTGTGATCTGTTCACCAATCAGCATTGCCCGGCCATCACCGAGCATGGTGAAATAGCCAAATTGATGACCGGCATACGCCTGAGCGATCGGTTTAGCTTTGGCTGGTAAAGCCTGACCGGCTAAGATATTGATCCCGTCCTGCCCCATCAGTGCTTCAGCATCCAAACCAAGATCTTTTGCTAAAAGCTGATTCAAAATAACCAGTTTCGGATCGCTGACAGTCTCTAATTTAAGCGGGATATAGAATAATCCCGGCAATTTTGCGTAACTATTTTCCAAATTCCAACCGCTGTCATTTTTTTCCATCGTTATAACCATTCCTTTCGTTTCACTCAAGGCCCCAAGCGCCCTGAAACGTCATGCTAATTCTGATTTCGCCTCGTGTTGTTTTTTTCAGTCTACCACATTTGTGATGGCATGACAAACGAAACAGCTTATGTCGTACCCATGACATAGCAACAACCTACAGGCAATGCCCGGCAATTTGAAGAACAGGCATAGCCGCATTAAACAACCAATTTCAGACCTAAACACTGCCAAAAAATGATACTGTCATACCCATAGCAACGGTTCTATTTCAAATTTTGGCAGTGTATTTGCATTCATGAAAACAGAAAGATCGCTTAAACATTGTGCTATATCATCATTCTCGAGTATGATATACTTTCATTACTACAGTATAATTTTTCAGCGTGTCCTCATCTCCTAGCGGTATGAGGTAACAAGCAGAAAGGCAGAAAGAAGGTGATTCCGATACAACGAATTTTATTGGTTGAAGACGATCTGATGATTGCATCGGGGCTGGTTTATGCTTTGGCACAGGAGCAGTATGCGCCGTTCCACTGTAAGGATATTAATACCGCCTGCCGCGCGATTGAAACAGAGCGATTTGATTTAGCGATACTGGATCTGCAATTGCCGGACGGGACAGGCTTCGAGATTAGTCAAAAGCTAAAAAACACCAATACGGCAATTATTTTCCTGACCATTGTGGACGACGAAAACAAAATTGTGCAGGCCTTTGAAAACGGAGCTGCGGATTATATCACAAAACCTTTTCGGCTGCGTGAGCTGCTGGCCCGAGTGAAACGAACCCTCAATAGCAGCTCCGGGGCAAATCAATCGCAGTTGATGACCCTTGGAAAAGCAAACATTGACACCGCGGCTGGAAAAGTGTTTATCGGAACGGCGCCGGTCGAGTTGACTGCGCTGGAATATCGCTTGCTTTTGACCTTTGCGGCAAATAAGTCACAGCTTCTTACACGGACGCAAATTTTGGAAAGCATCTGGGACAACGGTGGTAATTTCGTGGAGGACAACACGCTAACTGTCTATATTAAGCGGCTGCGCCAAAAGCTGGGAGACGCCGTTTCCATCGAAACAGTCAGGGGGGGTGGGTATCGTGCTGATTAAAAAGCAGGAAATCACCGCATTATCGGATGATATTCGCAAAGCCATCGATGGAAAAGAAGTCGATTTTCGAGACAACCGAGAGGGCCTATGGAGTATCTTGAAAAACGATATCAGCACCCTTGTGCGCATCAACAATGAACAGCGGAACACGGCGCAGCGTGATCGCGATTTACTGGCGGACTATCTTGCCGATATTTCGCACCAGCTGAAAACACCCCTTACCTCGATGCTGATTATGGTAGATTTACTGGAAAATGCACCTGCCGACAAGCAGGAAGAATTTATCGCCAATATCAAAATTAGCCTCACCCGCATGGAATGGCTTGTTGCAACACTACTGAAAATGGCGCGGCTGGATTCCGGCGCAGTCGAATTTACGATAGCGGAAATTTCGGCAGGCGACCTGTTAAAGAAAGCCCAGCAGCCATTGGAAGTCTTGCTCGATGTGAAAAATCAAACAGTCGAACTGGCCAATGATACCGCGCTGTTTTGCGACCGCCGCTGGACCGCGGAAGCCCTGACAAACCTGCTGAAAAACGCCTCGGAATATTCGCCGGTAAACAGTAAGATCACCGTAAACAGCGGTATCAATCCCATTTACCGCTGGATTTCCGTGACGGACTGTGGCAAAGGAATCTCGAAACAAAAGTATCCCGACCTTTTTAAGCGGTTTGAATATTCCCAAAACGAGAACGGCTATGGCATCGGACTGCCGCTTGCGCTTTCCATTGTGCGCGGCCAAAACGGAGATATTGAAATTGACGGCGGCGGCAAAGAAACCGGCGCCACCTTCACCATAAAGTTTTTTAAGTGAATAGATTGTCATTTTAAAATGTCCCGTAGTCACGCGGCAGTCACTTTTGTCTGCTACAATGTGGATATGAAAATTACAGGAGGACAGAAAAATGGCAATATTAGAGATCAACGACCTTACAAAAACATACGGCAAGGGTGACACCAGCGTGACCGCCTTGGATCATGTAAGCTTCAGCATGAACAAGGGGGAATTTGTTGCAATCATAGGAGCATCCGGTTCGGGCAAATCCACGCTCATGAATTTGATCGGCGGAATTGACTATCCCACCTCCGGACGTGTGAAAATCGACGGCAACGAAATCTACAACCTGAATGAAAGCGAACTTGCGATCTTCCGGCGCCGAAACATCGGGATGATCTATCAGTTCTACAATCTGATCCCCACCCTGACGACAGCGGAAAACATTATGCTGCCGCGCCTGCTGGATCACCGCAAGCCGGATCCGGATAAGCTTTCTTTGATTCTCGAAACGATTGGCCTTTCGGAGCGCGCAACGCATCTGCCCAGCGAATTATCCGGGGGCCAGCAGCAGCGAGTGTCGGTGGGCAGAGCCCTGATTAACGACCCGGCTTTTATTCTTGCCGATGAGCCTACGGGCAATCTGGACAGCAAAGCAAGCCGCGAGATTATTGACCTTTTGAAGCTTGCGAACAAGCGCAGCAATCAGACGCTGCTGGTCATTACCCATGATGAAAAAATAGCCTTGCAGGCAGACCGAATCATCACCCTCGGTGACGGTCAAATTCTTTCGGACGAGGTGATGAAGGCATGAGAATCACGGCAAAGCTGGCATACAGCCAGCTGAAAATCAATCGTTCCCGCACCATCGGTGCCTTGATCGCCATCACCCTTGCCACCGCGCTGATTACCGCCGTATGCAGTTTTGTGGCCAGTGGCAATGCCATGCTGGTTAGTTTTTTAGGCGTTAATTATGGCGAATACGGCAACAGCTAT
The DNA here is from genome assembly GCF_008086595.1 of Acetobacterium paludosum. Lineage (GTDB taxonomy): Bacteria > Bacillota > Clostridia > Eubacteriales > Eubacteriaceae > Acetobacterium > Acetobacterium paludosum. The sequence goes on from NZ_RXYA01000013.1 coordinate 48,267, forward strand.
GTGGCGCTGCTGTTTATTCCGGCAATTATTTTTGGCCTAATCATCCTTTCCTTGGCGATCATCGTGATCTCCAACGTTTTCCGTGTCAGCGCCGGTGAGCGCGTGACGCAGTTTGGCGTTTTGAAATGCGTCGGTGCCACCAAAAAACAAATTACAGACACCGTTATGTACGAAAGTATCCTGCTTTCTGCAATCGGCATTCCGTTGGGCATCCTTGCGGGGTTGCTCTTGACCTTTGTTGGAATCGGTGTTGCAAATCATTTCCTGGATGATCTGAACAGTTTGGTTCACATCATGATAAACGAGATTACGCTGTCGCTTTCGTTTGTAGTATCCTGGAAAGCCCTGCTGCTGTCGGCGGCGGTTTGCTTTTTGACAGTACTGCTTTCCGCATGGCTTCCGGCGCATAAAGCGGCGAAGGCTTCCGCCATTGATTGTATCCGCGGCACCGGTGAAGTAAAAATTGACCGCAAACAGGTGCGCACCAGTCCTTTGGTAGAACGGCTTTTTGGTATTGAGGGAACGCTGGCCGCCAAAAACATCAAGCGTAACCGCCGAAATTTTCGTTCGACAGTGATTGCGCTGGCCGCCGGTGTCATATTGTTTATCAGCCTCGGAGAACTGAGCGGTCAGGCAAACGCCATCCAAGCCTATATCCGGCTCGATATTGATCAAACCGTTTTGACAGAGTACACCTCTGCTTACGACAATCGTATCAACGAAGCGACCGGTAAGGAGGAAACTGTTTATATCCATCCCATCAGTAGTGAACTGGGAAACAACATTGCTCAAAAGCTGGAAGAATTCGACCACACAAAGATCTTCGGTATCGGAAACGATTTTGACACATATGAAACTGTTTTGCCAGAAGAACTTATTTCTGCACCGATGCAGAGCGTATTAGAAGCTTCTGACCAGCAGAACAAACCGGAACTTCCTGTAGAGATCATCGTTTTGGATGATACGCATTATGCCGCACTTTGTGAAAAGGCCGGTGCCCCTCTCGGCTCCACCATTTTGCTCAACCACTACAGCTATAACGACAACGGAACAAAGGTTGACCTGGTGCCGTTTTCGCCTAAAATGAAAGCCCTTACGCTTATGAAAGCGGATGGAAGTAGCTCTGAAATGTCGATACAGGGCGTCTTGACGCAGGCCGAAATGCCTAAGGAGCTTTTTTACCCCAACACGAATCCGGTTCGTTTGATTGTGCCGCAGGCCGAGGTTCGTGGCTACTCTTGGTATTCCGCCCCCTCGGATGTGCCGGGTTTTATCACGTACGCAAACGACGTGATGGCACAGACATTCCCCGAAAATACGGATGCCTCTTATATGGAGTCCGGCTTTAATACACGAGTCTATCAAGTGGACGACTACATGAAGGTCATGAACATCGCCATTGTTCTTGCCTCGATCTTTATGTACAGCTTTGTCGTGCTTCTCATGCTAATCGGGTTTACCAATGTGATCAGTACAATGTCCACCAATGTACGGATGCGCTCCCGTGAATTTGCCGTTTTACAGAGCGTGGGCATGACAACGGCAGGATTGAAGCAGATGCTGAACCTCGAGAGCGTTTTATGTTCGATGAAAGCGCTCATGTACGGCCTGCCCATTGGAATTATCGCGAGCATTTTTATAAATTTACCGATTCGATCAATGTTTCCCATTCCGTATACGTTGCCGTGGCTTGCCATCGTGCTGTGCGTGCTTTCAGTATTTCTGATCACCTGGAGCACTACCCGCTATGCCGCCCATAGGCTGCAAAAGCAGAATATCATTGAAACAATCCGGTCGGGAAGCGGGAAATAAATCATCGGACATACCTGATGGTGCCAGTATTTTGCATCCTAATTCCGGTTTCCCGAAAAACAATATGTCCCATAACCAGAACGAAAAATCCAATTTTCTTTACATTTCTCTCGCCACCCCTTATACTCAACATATGTCCATTTTACAGATATTTAAAAATCTTATCTGGATGTAATAGCACATTGATGATCGAGAGGTAAAAAACATGGTTCGAATTTGGGGAAAACTCATGAAAAACAATAAATTTCGGGTAGAAAAAGTTGTCGAAATTGATAACAAATCCTTGAATATAAATGATAAAATCCAAGCTGCTTTAGAGACGATCTGCTATGACTTTGATTTGGAAAAACCAATGTGGTTTGACAAAAACACAAAAGAACTTAACCAGATTTCCAAAACATCTTTTCGCGAAGACCAGTTTATTGAGCCCATTTGGTTTGATTATTTAGAAATCGAAATTATAGACGATCGTAAAAAGAAAGCCTAAATACACTGGATGATCTGAAAATAAAAATGTCAAACATAAATCGGGGATGTTTCATTTGACATGTGCATCCCTTTAATACCCACACTACCATTATCTTGCCCAGCCGCAGTATCCAGCTCAACTGCGGAGACTTCCACCGAGTTCCCAGGACAAACGAAATGTCTCCCATGTCACTTTTTGAGTATTCTCTTTAAGTAGGCGACATCTAACAAATTCACGGTCTCAAATTTTCCTTTATAAAACACCCCCCAGTTATTGAAAACGCAAGGCAGTTCCTTTGCTTTTTGTAGCGTATCCACTTGAATTAAAGATACCGGAACCTCATTTGTTTCACAATACTGCTTAATCTTCTCAATGTTTTGATAGATATAGGGGCATTGCATATCGTAATAAATTGTGAGCTCCTTACTATCAATTTCTTGGTTTTTAACATTTTGTGCGAACTTTGGCGTTGTTCCGTCAAATGAAAGTGCCAGCAATTCATATCCATTATCGGTGGTATCAACAACCTCAAAGCCGAACCGCTTCACAAATGATTGGTCAGAAAGCCAGGCTTTTTGTTTTTTTGCTCCGAGCATGCAAAGGCCGGATTTACCCTTTTCTTTGGCATCAGCCAAACAATACTCCAGCAGCGATTTCCCATATCCTTTTCCTTTATGACTACCAGAGACCCATAAGCAATACAGATAATAATAGTTGTCCCCCGTTATAGGAACCCAAGCGGTTTCAATCGGCGCATATTCTATAAAAACCGTCGCCTTTTCATTTAATTTTCTAAAGACATGACCTTCATTGAGTCGGTCTGAAAGCCATTGTCGCTTTGCGTCAATACCTTGATGGGGCTTTTTACTGCGAATAATGCAGCATAAATGCTCATTGACAAGATTTTCTGTTGTTAAGTTTACAAAATCAGTATTCATGTGTACCCTCTCTTTACATCTAGACTTGTATTCTTGTTTTTTACCTTAATTGCCAAAGTAGACAAAATATTGCCCATCCATTGATAGGCTTGATAGTTGGAACGGCATAAAAAGGGCAAGACAACTCGTTTGTCTTTTTCGTCTTACTCTATGTATTAACTTTCGTATATGGCAGCGATATCATGTATTCTACGCTTCATTTCGGTGCGGATATGTAATGGCTCTAAACACTCGCATTTATCCCCAAAACTGAAAAGAATATTGTAATGGTATTCGTTCTCGATGAAAGGAAAACTAACAATGAAATGTTCATCACCGTCTGGCGAAAAGTGCTCATAAGGGCAATAATCAAGTACCCTGTCCATGACCGATTTATGAATCCGAATTTTTATTTTTGTCTGCAGTGTTGCCAAAATATCAGTAAAATCTAACTACGGTTTTTGATAATCTCGTGGCGTAAAAAATTTCTCTTGTATTTGTAGGTTTGATATGCGGGATAGTTTAAATAAGCGAAAATCATTTCTTTTATGGCAATACCCTTGCCAATACCAATGACTACTTTTCAATACAAGCTGATACGGCTCAGCTGTTCGTGCGGTTTTATAGCCGTAGCGGTCGGCATATTCAAACGACAGTAGCTTGCTTTCCTGTAAGGCTGTGGGGTGAAACTTTAAACATTTCTGCTAACTCCTGGGCGCCGATGCACTTTTTATCAAGGAGTATCATAATAATGCTAACAAGCCTGTCAACTTTCATCGGATCGCCGCCTTCCCAAATTTCTTGTTATCATTATAGATTGTTGCCATACTGTTGTCAACAATTGCAAGGTATAATAAAAAAGCAAACAAATTAATCGATCTATCAGGAGGAAACACGATGCAGAAAAAAGCTTTAGTAATAATCGATATTCAAAATGACATCACAAAGAATTACAAGGATGTTATTGACCCAATCAATAAAGCCATTGATTGGGCAATCAATAATAATGTTCATGTTATTTATATCAGGCATGAAAATTTATCAGCCGGCACGAGGACTTTTAAACCCAATACACATGGGTCTGAATTAGCTTCAGACTTGAAAATAGTATCAAAAAATGTTTTTACAAAATACAAAGGAAACGCATTAAGCTGTGTAGAATTTACTGACTTTATTAGTAAAAATGAACTATGTGATTTCTACATAGCAGGCGCAGATGCTGTTGCTTGTGTTAAATCAACCTGTTACAACTTACGCAAAGCAAATTATGGCGTTAATGTCCTATCCGATTGCATTACCAGTTATGATAAAAGGAAAATAGACGAAATGCTCCGTTATTATGAAAGTAAAGGTAGTAAAATTATTTGTTTGAATGACCTATTAATTTAAGCTCTTTCCATATTAACTGCAAAGCGGCGGGCATTTTTTTGCCCGCCGCTTTTTCTCGTTTCCTTATAAAATCCTTAAAATGACGAGGGGACGTTTCGTTTGTCATATTCATCTCTTCAATGATGGTGCCCAATTTTTCTCCTTCTTTGATCATAAGAATCCCTTATTAAATGTTGAAAAATAAATAAGTTTGGTATAAATCAATATAAAAATAATTAAGTTCTGCTACCGGCCAGCGCTTTATAACGTTGGCCTCCCAATTTCTTAAATACTGCTTATCCTATAACCAATCTTCGTCTTCGCAACTATGTATTCATAATTTTGAAATAGCAATTATACCATAGCAAGTCATGTCATTTTAATCAAGCACTCTTTCGTTAAATATATAATCATCATGATTAAAATAACACCGTAAATAATTCCTAGATTCCCTGATTCCCTCATTCTTTTTTATATGTTTTGAATGCGTGGCAAGTGAAGCATCCCCCCTTGACATACGCTAACATGACAATTAAAACGTCCCCATGCCACACGATATTTCGACATCAGCATAAATGTTTAACTATTCGACTCACCTTATTTGAAACGGACTTTAGTCATAAAGTTTGTTGCCTCTAAATAACTGACTATACGTCATTTGGCTGTTATAAAAATTGTCGTGATTTCCGTCGGTAAACTGTGACTTGATATCTTCATTTAGATTTGGATCATTTGCGATGATCTGCGGCAGTGTATATGCGTAAAAAAAAGCACGCTTTTCCCACACAACTTCCAAACTTTCTGGATAGGTAAATTCGTCTTTTTCACTAACAAAAATATCAGACTTATTTGTTAGTGTCTTTCTCACAAAGCCATTTGCAATAAACCGTTCTGACTGTTCATGAAAATGCCCAGAACCACAGACCACTAGAATTGTTGTTTCAGGTGGCAAAGCATTCAATTTGAGATTAATATTTTCAAATATTTTATCATCACGTTTCTCGTTGGTTGAATTTGATTTGAAATCATTATCAACCATCCACCAATCCAACATTCCAACTTTAATGTCATTATCAAGACAATAACTATATACAACCGTCATATCAACAGGTCCATCAACTACACCGTATTCATTATATATCTCTTCTCTGGCTTCAATTAGAACACTATCTGGTTTTATATTCGCAATCGCACTCGTAATATCTTCCATCGAATATCCCAGAAACTTATTAAAGTGTGATTCATGAAGGGTTCCTAATAGATACACGGTTTGATTTTGCGGTGTATCAAATGAAGCAACCAAACTGTTTTTATTTAGATGTCGATTCCACAAGAATCCAAGTGTGATAACAGCGAGCAACAGTATTATCAACAGACCGATTAGTATCCTATTTCTGTGTTTATGCTTCTTCTTTGCTGCATTCATTATAAAGCCTCTCCTATTGTAATTACATGAATAAATTTTAGTTACCCTTTTTATTCCTGCTTGTGCTGCCATTTCTGACTTCACTGTCTGCTACTTTTTCAATACACCACATTTTTGTTACCATGACAAACAAAACGATCCTTTGTCACATATGACGAAGGGACGTTTCGTTCGTCATGCTCATCGCTTCACTGCCTGTTCGACTATCATCTTACCCAGTCCCAGCACCCGACTTAATTGACGGATACTGCTGCCTGTTTCCTGCTGAATCTGTCGGATCAACTGGTTTCGCTTTTCAAACGGCAGTTCGCCCAGATTCTTATATTCGCTGTTCTGCCGCAGCTTATCAGTAAGCTGCGCATCACTCCATCTGGTTTTTGGGTTGATTTCCAGACATTTATCCTGATTTTCTTCCTCTGAAAAACGTACAAAATCTGCCACCGTCGGAAAATAATCTTTGATGATCTCAATATCAAGTACAGTCGAATTTCCCTGATAGGCCTGGATAACCTTATCATAACTACTCCATGGATATTCTTCCATTTGGGCAATCATCCCCCCTTTTAAGGGATTTCGGTGAATGTATCGAACCACCGTCATCAGATACTGGTCATCCTCGACGGCTTCACTGTTGAAACGATTCTGGAAAAGATGCCCGGTTCTCCCATATTTGTTATTATGCAATTGGACATATCCAACGGTAATCCTTTTGATGCTGGTACCTAACGCTTCACCTTCTTTGATTAGCAGATGAACATGGTTATCCATAAGACAATAGGCGTATAATTGAAATCCACCAATTTCCCTGGCTTTATTGAGCTTTTCCATAAAAATTGATCGATCCGAGTCATCCAAAAAAATATTTCGTCCATCTATACCTTTCAGTATTACATGGTAAATTCCGGTTATGCTTTTAGCTCGTGCCTGTCTTGCCATTTCAAAGCTCACCTCCTGTTATTTTTTTGCAGTATACCACATTTTAGTTGGCATGACAAACGAAACGTCCCTGTGTCATACCGTCCTTGTACACTCATGCAAATTCATCACGTTGACTGTTCCATCATCATTATAAGTGCCAACCATTAAAACCGGCACTGGATAACCGTACGAAAAAGCGTTTGGACCTAAATTTTTCATCATAATAAACAACCTCCCCCTTAGTTCTTCTCTCTCAACTGAAGTCCGTCGCGGTAAGCATTACCGACCTTCTCACCAACGGACAGATATGACTTATTCATCCAATCAAAAGTGATCGGATGGAATTTTTCAAATGATACCTTGCCATCTTCTCCAAGAATCCGTTCATCCAGACTTACATTGACGATTTCGCCTACCAGTCTCCAGGTTTCCTCATCATAGCTCTTCACTCTGCACTCAACGGCAAAAGGAAGCTCATCGATAATCGGTGCATCTACGAATTCGGACTTTGTTGTATGGAATCCGGACTTCTCAAACTTATCTTCCACTTTATTACCTGTTGTTATACCAAGGTAATCACAGGCAACTTCATTTTCCACATCAGCCATACTTACAACAAAGGAACCTCTAGCAATAATTCCCTTTAACGTATTTCTCTGGGATGCTACGGTAATAGTAATTTCTGTTTCATTCGTGATTCCGCCCCATACCGCTAACATGGCGGTCGGCTTTTCAGCCTCATCATAAGATGAAATCATCAAAACCGGCATCGGTGTGATGTATGGCTTTGCTCCGATATTTTTTCTAGACATAGTTGTCCTCCTTAAATTATGTAATAAATCACAGTTATTTGATGCATTATGCTCTTAACGATATGATTTCTTATAGATTTCAAGATAATCTTCATCTGTAAGCGGTAACGGGTCTGCGGTAATGTCGCCGCCGAGCACCTCGTGTATTCTCTTCGGATACTTTGCGAGCTCTTCTTCCTTGATTCCTGCATTATGACGAAGGGTCGTTTCGTTCGTCATGCTCATCGCTTCACTAGCCTGTTCGACTATCATCTTACCCAGTCCCAGTACCCGACTTAATTGACGGATACTGCTGCCAGTTTCCTGCTGAATCTGTTTGATCAACCGATTTCGCTTTTCAACAGACAATTCGCCCAGATTCTGATATTAGCTGTTATGTCTCAGCATATCAGAAAGCTGTGAATCACACCATCTGTTTTTTTGATTGATTTCTAGACATTTATCCTGATTTTCTTCCTCCGAAAAATGGGCAAAATCTGCAGCCGTCGGAAAATAATCTTTGATGATTTCAATATCAAGTGTAGTCGAATTTACCAGATAGGCTTGGATAACTTTATCATAACTACTCCATGGATATTCTTCCAATCGGGCAACCATCCCCGCGTTTAAGGGATTACGGTGAATGTACCGAACCACCGCCATTAGATTCTGTTCCTCTTCGACAGCTTCACTGCTAAAACGATTCTGAAAAAGATGACCGGTTCGTCCGTATTTATTGTTGTGCAATTGAACATATCCTACTGTAATCCGTTTGATACTGGTACCTAATTCTTCGCCTTCTTTGATTAGTAGATGAACATGGTTATCCATGAGACAATAGGCATATAACTGAAACCCACCAGCTTCCCTGGCTTTATTGAGCTTTTCCATAAAAATTGATCGATCCGAGTCATCCAAAAAAATATTTCGTCCATCCAGTCCTTTCAGTATTACATGGTAAATTCCGGATGTGCTTTTAGCTCGTGCCTGTCTTGCCATTTCAAAGTTCACCTCCTGTTATTTTTTTGAAGTATACCACATTTTAGTTGCCATGACAAACGAAACGTCCCTTTGTCATGGACATCTGTCTTGACTTGGAGGCTTGATTCCAACCATTTTAAGTAAATGTCAAAATAATTTCGGATATATCTATAACTACTAAAATCCAAAATGGTACCCACATCATTGGTTCATCTTTTTCTTTATTAATCGCATCAAACACGATATCTTTTATACCTTCCATTGGTTTTTTTATTATATCGATATATATTCCAATAATAGAAGATGAAACCAATAGCGCTAATTTTACCCATTGTGGTTTTATTTCAATTACCATATCTTTAAGTGGTTCCATAAGTTCCTTATCTTTCGTATTCATGTCATCAATTTGTTCAACTATCGGATCAAATACTGTGTTGGCAGTATTTTTAATTTCGCTCTCAGCCTTATAATTCAAACTGCATTCATATATATCTATTCCTATAAAAATTATTAATATGACAAGCGCTACAGCTGTATACCACTTGCACTTATCACTTGCTCTTTCTAAAAATCCATTTATATATTCACACAAGCACTCAAATGTTATACATATTTTTTCTCCCAATAAGACCACCCAATACTTCATTGCAATCACTCCTCGTATGATACCAATTTCAGTAGATATTTAATATCATTTTAAGAATTTAGAAAAGCTATTTACATTTTGTTCAAGTCTTCTTAATTCATCTCGCATTTCAAATATATCAATTTCAAATTGTATCACATCATCCGGTTTAGCTTGAATATTATAGAACCGCACTTGGTTGTTAACTAAATCAAGGTTGTACGGATAAAACTTACTATTTGCTTTTATGGTCGCAACCATATTAGGGGCGCTGTCTTTTAAAATGACATTAAATCCACCAATACCTCTGTTCTCCATCATTGTTTTCACATTACGTTCATCAAGGTGTTCTATAATATTTCTTGGCATTTTATTGCTAAGAATGATAAATTCATCTTCTTTAAATTGATAATTGTTTTTATTTAGATTGACACGATTTTCTTTTTCTCGACTCAAATCCCCATCTTTGTTATTCGGTTTGTATACAAATCTATCGTTTATTAACCCCAAAAAATAAAACAGATTATCCACACAATAACGATAGTACTGTACTTTATTCACAAATCTACAAACAATTGTCTCATCCGGTTCAAATATAAAATCTATTGAAATCAGCGCTGAAGAAATATAATACTTTAACTGATATGTTGTTTCGACCTCATATGGATAATCTTCTCCATTTTCAGCATAACAACCTTTCGCAAATAATGGCATCTATTTACCTTTCCCTGTATCTATACATTTATTGTTTCAAAGATATTTTATCATAACTTATCTTGTTCGGATACTGCTTACCGACGCAATAGTGCAAAAGTAAACCTCCAAATCCTGTTTGCTTGGAGGCTTGCTTTCAGTTATTTATTGTTTTGTTATATACTTCTGTAGCCTGCTTTGTGGTTTCTCTGGACAATAACATGCCCCAATTTATTACTTTCCGGTAATGGCTTAAGAAATGTGCGTGTCTTATATGTTAAATTCTTATGGCTTATATGCTCGGAAATTTCTTTTTTAGACCTGACTGTTTTACAAAATTTTAGTTTTTTCTTGAAACCGCAGCCCCAGTATTAATAGGTGCCTGGATCTCCAACTTTTTGAATAGAACCGTTTCTCCATTTGTTCAGGCAGTTCTACAGGAAGCTTTTCGATTTCCTGTTCACGAATCTTCTTAAGGTAGTAATAGGACTGTTCTTTGAAACCATTCTGGTCACACCAAGTCTTTACGGGATCACCCCTAACCTGACATTTCGCAATGATTTTTCTCCATTATACCATAATTGAAAAGCCAGGTTTAGCTGAAATAATTTGATTACAACAGGCCTGTTTTGACACTTATAATTTGCCAATTAACAACGGTACAAAGACAATTGCCTACATCTTTACATCATATTCCTTTTAAGCCTTAGTAACTCTATAGCTTCTCCAAGTGCAACACATACTTCAGTATTATCTTTGACTTTACGCCGCAATCCAATCATATTCATCAACAGATAATCAAGCCTATGGATCTCACCATCAAGCCCAAGAGCTTTATAGAATGTTTTTACAGTTTCATTAGAACTATTTTCAACAGAAATTGTTATGTAGTAAAGTTCATTTCTTTTAAATGTATCTTTAATTTTCTCTTCATCAGGATGTATCAATTCTCTATCATCCTCTGGTAAATGAAAAGCGCTTTTTTGATGATTGCAAGAATGACAAGCTAATACGAGATTTTCGATATAACCCGCATCGGATTTCTTGCTAAATGACTTTTCATACAGAAAATGATCAATTTCAAACATTTCTTTGGGTAATATATCAATTGATGCTCCACAGTATGCACATTTATAATTATACGCCTTCATAAATTCTGTTTTATAAGTGTCATCGTTAACTCTAATATAATTATGCATATCTCTAGCCCTTGGATGTGCACTTTTTATTTGATCAGCTACTCCTTGTTTTTTCTCTTTCAATTCTATTATTTTCGCGCAGTATTTAGTCGCTCGGTAGTCATCAACCATCGATCTTCTCCTGTATCTCTCTAAATGCGGAAATTAGATTGTCAATATCCGTTTTAGTAAGTTCATCATATGTTCCAACTCCATATAAAGAATTAATTATTTTTTCTATTAGCGTGCTTTCCCAGCTAGTATTTATTTCTAATTTTTCCGCAAGCCGTCTATATACCAAAATATTATCAATCGCCTTTTCAATATATCCTGGTAAATGTTCAGCATAGTAAGCTGATGCTGTTTTTCCGCAATTTGGATCATATTTCGAGATCGTACCGACACTTTTATCGGCATCATTCTGAGTAATAACAATTACTTCTATAAAAGGATAGTACTTTTTAAGTATAATTTTAAACTCTTCTCCAGAGAATTTGCCTGCTGCAACTGTACGATTTTCGAATAACCTGGAATCAATAAAGATTATATTAGCTACCTGAACTTTAGTATTTCTTATTAAACACTCATATCCATCATCAGGCATAAATTGAATCTCAGAATAATCTGTTTCATACTCAGTGTTTGAGTATTCTGTATCAAGATAGCGTTCCAGCCCAGATTCTGGCGAATCATCAATATATAATATATTGAATTTTTCCATTATATTTTGCCTCCAACTAAAAATTCTATTGAAAATCCATTTTGCCCATTGATCTGTATTATCTCTCCACCTGACATAACCACTGTGTTATTGACAATCCACATGCCTAGACCATGACCATTATTGCGAGTTGTTTCGTGCACCTCTAATATTCTTCTAGGGTTTGAATTGTATTTTTTATCAAGTCCTTTTCCATTATCAATATACATAAAATGAATTTGATCATTGCTTTCGTTCGCAATAATATTTATTTCGAGATGATCTTTATTTTCATTTTGTTGGATACTATTCAAAATCAAATTATCAAAAACAACACGAACAATATCTTCTGACATAAGATAGTAAATATCATCGCTTGTTTGTGCCTTAATTGTAACCCAAGCGTAGTCCCTCTCCCAAATATTTTTGATTTTCAATAGAAAATAGGATATGCTTTGCCACGTAGCCTCGAATTGCCTTTTCTCCACTTCTGAAAGCATTGTATCCATAAATGCTACTATTTTTTTACTTACTTCGTTATTTGATTTAATCAGATAAGGAACGTTCTTATAGGCTTTTTCTATTTTATCAGGGGACAAAAGCTCATCCCACATATCATACTCTTTAAGCGCCAATATAATGTTGTTGCTATTCTCCGCAATTGAATTCCTATCATTTCTCATCTCATGGGCGATAGATGATGCTTTTAAACCAGCAGTAGCCAATACGTTTAAAATTCTAACATCATACTTATAACGTTCTTCAACATTAGCTTTTTCACGCTTATATTCATTGCTCTCTTTTCGATATGTTTTAATCTCAGCTGCTAGTTGTTTAGCTTCTTGAGTAGATAATTGAGATACCGTTATAGGGTTTGAAAGCACCTTATCAGAAACTGGTGTGCGCTTTTCTTCGATTTCAAAATTGTTTTTAACATCAATCTGGCGAATAATGCTTTGGCGATATCTTTCAAATTCTTTTAGACTTGTAAGAATTATTTCAATAAATAATTGGTAATAAATATTTTCATCTAATCCCTGACGATTTGATAAATCTTGTAACACCGAATTTATTTTTTTGTCAATTTCAACTTTACCCGCCAATTGGTTTTCCCGAACTCTCCAAGCCCCTGATGGATGTGATGCAGCAGCCGGTGACTTTCGTGAACGTTTTCCTAAACCGAGCCAGTCCTTTTTCCCTTCATATGCCGAAATACTGAATGCATTTCGATATAAAACTATCCCACCCTTAATAGTTTCGGGCAAGCTTGAGTATTTATATAAAAACTTCTCCATTTCAGTTGAAGTTGAATTTATATTGAAATACATTTCTGCCGAAAAGTCACCTATTTTTTTTAAATTCTCTTTTAGTGCATCGATTGATAAATCAAATTCTTTTGAAGCCTTAAGTTCATCAATCATATCCGTTACGATACAATACTCTCTAGGGTTTACCTCTGAACAATAATTTATTGCATCATCAAGAAATTCATCTGATTGTATTTTAGTGGTAACCACGCATTTATCACTATCATACACTAGTTGAATATTACTTAAGCAGTTCTTACCTAGTTTAGGTACCGGAAAGTACTTTGTAATTACTTTTTCAACAACCGGATGTTTAATTTCAATTTTCATTAAATTATCATTGTATGTTTTAGATATAAACTCTGCGAGATTTTCTACTTTTCTCTTGCTCCATTTTTCTCTCAAGTTACTAATGATGATTCTTGTGCCGCATTCGTTTAATGACTCATCATCACTTAACAATGAACTATTCCAATCAGTTCTCCATACAACGCCTACTGCGCCAGCTTTTTTAGAAAACATTTCAATATTTCTTCCCAATCTTGATAGTGCAAAACGACCTATTCCTTTGGAGCCTGCCAGTATTCTTGTATTATTATTTTTATCTACTACATCATATTTTTTGCTGCTTTTACCAACATGCATCCAGTGTCTCTTAATATCATTAGTGTCCATTCCTATTCCATTATCCGCTATAATTAGTTGTGTTTCTTCAAAAGTCAGTGAAAGAAGTGCTGCTCTTGCATCATAAGAATTTTTAACTAACTCGAGCACTGCTGATTCATCATTAGTAAAATTTTGAACACCCAGGAGTTCAACAATAGTGCTATCTTCAATAATATATTTTAATTCTTCCAACATGGCACCCCCCTATTGTTTTAGTCTTCTTTTTAAATACCTATTCCTAATATTTTGCAAATCTTGTTTCTGGTCATCTGATAAATTTAAAACTACACTATCGACATAATCAACAATTTCCAAGTAATCACATTTTTGTCTAAACATAGAATCCAAAATCATTACTTGTTCGTAACTCACCTCACAGTATGGCAAGTGCAAATCTTTAAACTCATTGGGAACCAATTCACCAACTCCACCACCATAAAACCGCCCATTATACTCGCATAATACTAATGTCAAAGAATTGTAAAAACAAAAAGCGAATGACGCTTTATCTATGTTTTGATGAAATCTTATATTATATGCAATATCAGTGGTAAATACATTTGCTTGATTAATGATAACTCTTGGTATTAAGTTATATCTTTTAAAAAAGCAAACTTCCCCCCTTTTAATAATTGGAACATCATACCAACGTTTTCGTTTTGAACACTTATATCGCTTACTTATTTCTTTATCTTCACCACTTTTTAAATATTGCTTAAGTTCAGTTGAAAAATTATTTTCTTTTAAATTATTTAAATCTAGCAATATTACTTTTTTCTTCTCAATTAAAAGTGCATCATAATCTTCGCTTGTAAATAATAGCTTGTTTGCTAAATCAGAACTCTTGGATATTATCTGTAAATCGTTTTCTGAATCTCTAAGTTTTCTTGCCATCTCTTGATTAAGAATAAAAAAATCATTTGCACCGGTCACTATCCCAGGAGATATATCGCCGAATTCTCTTATTTTAGGATACCTATCACATATTGTTTTAAGCATTTCGGTTTCAATGTCATTTAAAATGCAATTAGACCATTTAGTTAATGGTTTATTTCTCATTATAGTACTCTCAAAAATCGGCTCCGTATGTGTCAAATTCTTAATCGTTGTATATCTAATAAACGGCTCCAAATTGTTTTCATTCGATAAATATACGAGGCAGACATCTTGCTCAATATGGTCAAATATTTTTTCTTCAAAAGTTATAATCTCAATTGAATTGAATCTTGTCTCAAGGTAATTTCTAAGTTTTTCCGAGTACTGTACCTGTAAAAACTCAAATGGTAAAACAAAAAATATCGACCCATTTGAAGCCAGCAATTTTATAGATGCTAATATAAAGGATACCCATAGATTTTGAAACAAGCTATCTGGCAATGCAAAATATTCCATCAATTCATACGACAGCTGTCTATTGGATTCAAACAAATTTCTTTTGCTTATATATGGAGGATTTCCAATTATTAAATCATAATTTTCTTCGTGAGTAAGAGCATATTCGATAAAATCTGAGGAAGTAACCTGAGTGTTTTCAAATTGGCGCTCTTTTAAATGTTTTGATTTAACTCTGTCAATTTCAATTGCATGAATATTATAATTAAATTTACATAATGCCTCGACGAATCGCCCGTCTCCCGCTGATGGCTCTAAAATTTTAATTATGTCTGCTTTTTTTCTGATAAACGCAATCATATATTCTATTAATTTGCGAGGAGTATAATACGATCCAGTAGTCTTTTCATCCATTTTTCCACTTCCAGTTGTCTTAATTTTATTATCTATTTTTCCTAACCTCTACTATATTTTTATCCGTTTTTCAGAATAGAATATCGTTCGAAATAACTATACTAGGAGCTGCTTCATTTGTTATATCCATCTTTTCAATACGATTCCACTATTTATACCAGTAGATTGCCGCGGACTGAACATTCATAGGGCCTGAATCGAGGACGTTTCGTTTGTCCTATACATCAATCTTTGGACAGGCAAGTCCATCAACTTTCGAGATTTTTGGGGTTGCTCTAACGCCTTATACTAAAATTTTAATCAAATATGTTGTAAATGAAATGATATATTTTGTATTCATTAAATTCCGTTCGATGTCTCGTAACAAAGTATTCGATACTACCTGTACTTTTTATCTGTAATGAATTTAACACGTAACTCGTCTTTCCATTCTTTATATTTTCTAAGTACTTATCTTTAATGCTTCTTTTTTGGCTATTTATCATAAAAATAAATCCACTTTCATCAAATTGGTTTAAATACCTTTCTACAATTTGACCTACAACCTCCTTGTAATCATTTCTCCCCCATATCTTAAACTCAACAACTCTTCTATCATTTTTATTTGTATTTACAATTAAATCCGTTCTTCCTTCCTTTTTCCATTCTTCCGAAGATACTGAATATATTGAGCTAAAAAACACTGCTAATGTATCTCTGAAATCCTCTTCATGCAAAGCAGTAATATCGTTTGATTTGAAATTTCTAACATAACTAGGTACATTATTTTTAATATGCCGTATTGCCTTAGTTACTAATTTACAAAAAGTATCCTCTGTGCAAATAGCATCATTTTGCAATACTGATACAGATGTTGCTATTTCTCTGATTTTGCCCGAAAATTCACTGCAAACCAATTTTATTTTATCAACACTTTTTTTTCGTAATTCATCTATAAAATAACATTCTTTGGAATCATATTCATATGCCTTATATATAGTACCCAACTTATATAAACACTGCATAAACGTTGATAAGAGATAGTTGCTTTTTTTAATCCTTAATCTTTCAATGTAATCATATAATGTTAAGATTTCATTATTATCTCCCTTAAATAAATATTTTAATAAAAATTTAATATATTTTAAGAACAGAGAAATTACTTTCTTGTACTCATAGATGAAATCATTATCCTCGCTACTTAATATCTCATTCCTTAATATATCTATTTTACAGATTTTTTCATCAATATTTACCTCTATCATAGCGTCACTAAATATCAAGTTAAGACTTTGTATGATTTTTATTAATATAATGTATACCTTTGTAATTTTTTTTAAACTTTCTTCAAATATGCTTTTAGAATTAAAAACTATAACTTCTCTTTCTACATCGTTTACTATAGGATTTAATAACTTAAACGATTTGCTATAGTCCATCTCCTCAAAATACCGAATTGCTCTATTTAAATCACAGCAAATACTAATTAATTTCAAATAATAAGTGTTCTTCTCTGCATCTTTATCATTCTTTATTTCATTTTCATATTTTTTCTTATGTAGTCCCAATTCTTTAAATAGCATATCACTAGAACATACGCCGCATAAAAATAATTGATGTTCCACATAAGTATTAATACCTATAATATTAAACTTATTTGGATTATTTAAATATACATCGGTTGCTTTCTTTACCAATAAATATGCTTCTTCATAATTATCTTCTAATATAATACTTATTTGTGCCTGATTTCTATATGCTGGCGGAAATTGGAATTTTTCTAAACAATTTTTATAGTAAACTCTTGCGTCTTCATATTTCCTATTATGGAATAATGCCAATGCATAATTATATAATGACAAATAGTCATCATGGTCAAGCAACATTTTTCTAAGTTCTAACTCTTTTTCATAATTTCCAAGATAAAAATAAGCCAAACTTAAACAACCCTGTAATTCACATATTTCATTTGCATCTGTAACGTAATTTAATAAAAACATACTATATTTTTTAACATCTTTCCATGCTTCTCTATCTACTGATAATGCCATACATCTTCCGATTACATTCTTTGCATATTCCATAATCTCAATAACACAATAGTTCCCTGTTCTAATTATTAAATTATACATAATTTCTGCTATCATTTTAACATTGTAATATTCATCTTTATTTTGCACATTAAGAGAAAAATATTGAGAAAATTCAATTATTTCTTGAATCGTATAACGTGATAATTGCTCCTCAAAAAAAAACATTTTACCATCTTCATACAAATGCTTTAATTCTACAAAATCTTTTCTTATCATATAATGACCTATTATCCCTCATCTCCTTTCCTCTACAAGTTGCTGATGCGAATAGTTTTAACACTATGCTCACATACACAAATTTCTTATTATTTATTACATATCTACCACTACGAGTTCAATTCCCACACTAACCTTAATTTTATTTATTATCTGTTTTTCCAGTACATTTACCTCCTTACAGAGTAAATTTACACAGCATGTTTAAATAAGTGCGTAAAATCAAGGTTTCTAGGTATCTGTGCGACATATCAACACAACGGTCTCAACATGCCCGGTATGCGGAAACATATCAACGCACTGTACTTTTTTCACTTCATAACCGGCTTCCACAAAAAACGGCAGATCCCTTGCCAAAGAAGTCGCTTTACAGGACACATATATAAAAATCTTGGGCTTAAAATCCAAAATTTTAAAAATCGATTTGGGATGAACGCCATCCCGTGGTGGATCTAAAATAATCACATCGGCCTTATATGCCAGTTTTTCAACTTCCGTCAGAACATCCCCTGCAAAAAATTCGCAATTATCCATACCATTCTTTTTTGCATTAATTTTGGCAGCCGCCACGGCTTCTGCTACTATTTCAATTCCCACTACTTTTTTAGCAACCGGAGCCAATACCTGCGCAATGGTTCCGGTTCCACAATATAAATCATAAATTATTTCATTTTGATCCTGCCCAACGAAATCCCGAATGACAGCATAAAGTTTTTCGGCTCCAAGCGTGTTGGTTTGAAAGAATGAGAAACTGGTAATTTCAAAAGTTAATCCTAAAATCCGGTCTTTAATCTTATCATCGCCATACAGAACCGTTACTTTTTCTGCCTTTACCACATCCGCAACCCCATCATTTTGAGTATAAAGGATCCCTCGAATTTGTCCTTTCAACGGCACGTTTACCAGACTTTTAACAAACGCCTCTTCCGCAAGTGTCCCCTGAGTGGTGGTCACAAGATTAACCAGTATGTCACCTGTGTGTTTTCCTTTTCGAACAACAAGATGCCTTAAATAGCCAAGATGACTTCGTTTATGAAAATACGTTTCATCTGTTTTTAAGAAAAACTCAAGCACAACTTTTTGAATTTTATTAAAATCTTCATCCACGAGTAGGCAGTCATCTGTTTTGACAATGTTATAAAAACTTCCCTGTTCATGAAGACCCAACATCAATGGACCATCTTTTTCATTATCTCCAAAAGAATATTCCATCTTGTTTCGATAACTAAACACTTCCGGACTGGGAACAATCCCCTCATATTGAAAGCCTTCAATCCCTGCCTCTTCTAACAAATCAAGCACGTACTTTTCTTTAAGCTTCAACTGTTGTTGATAAGATAGATTTTGATAACTGCATCCTCCACATTTGGAAAAAACTTGACAGGGTGGGTCTATTTCATTTGGTGCTTTTTCCAGCACTTCTAAAATTCGCCCCTCATACTTTTTTCTTTTTTTGGCAATATTAACTAACACACGTTGCCCGGGAAGACCATTTTTAATAATAATTTTTTTTCCGTCTGCCATTCCCCATGAACTGCCGGGAAAAATAACCCCATCTATTTTTATTTCAGTTATTTCATTTTTTTTCATTAATCGTCTCCTTATTTGACTTGGCTAATTCTTGAAAATATCTTGAAACTGCTAACATTCTGCTGTCATAAATAATATCCTTTATATTTTGTGTGATTTCCTCAGGTGATTGTTTCATGCCCTGCTGCACCCAATCATTAATCATTCCGACAATCCCGTAAGAAATAAACTCTGCAATAAACGTCTTTTTCTCATCCTTCATCTCTAAATTCGTTATAAAGTGTTCAATAAATTCCAAGAAAATCCCCTTGGATACTGAAAATAAGTAATTCTTAAATTCATCACTATAGATGTCTTTTAACGTTGTCTGATAAAACAGAGCATCCTCTTTCATGGTGGTCAAGAGGTCCAGAACTTTTATGTCCCAGTTTTCAATACTTAGATCTTGAGTGATCACCATGATCGCCTCCTGATAATATATCCAATTTACAAGAGCATATTTATCCTGAAAATGATAATAAAAAGTCTGGCGATTAAGACCACACTGATTTGTGATATCTGAAATCGTAATTTTTTCAAATGGTTTAATTTTTAGAAGATTTTTCAATCCATTGGCAATGGCTTTTTTCGTAATTGATGATTCTGACAAATTCTAACTCCTCTTGATGTTTTTAAAAAATATTATAACATAATACATCAAATATTTATGTCAATTATTTTTAATTTCACCCAGTAAAACATTTCTTTCTTATTAAACTTAGTTCTTGGACCATTCTCAATCATGAGTTTACATTTACTTGGCAATTCCGACAAAAAAAGAACCTATATGAATAGATTTTTTAGTATCCATTCCATAGGTTCTATTTTTTTAATAACTGGTTTATGTTTAAACGATGTTTTTAAAACAATTCATCTGAATCCAACTCATTGCTAACCATAATTGTTTTTTTATCCGCTTTTCTTTTTTTGAAAACTGACAATAGAATCGTACCAGTAAAGAAGACAACGAAAAAGATGATCAGAATAATGAAGCTATTCCAGAATTCATCGGTAATGACCCCGCTGATTGAATCTTTAAACACCTTAACCGAGTAGGTCATCGGCATAAAAGGATATAACACGTTGAAAAATTTTGGCAATGTTTCCATTGGGAAGGTTCCGCCGCAGGAGGTTAACTGCAGAATCAGCAGCAGCAGGGCCGCCAGCTTGCCGAGATCACCCATATGGACAATACAGAACTGAACAATTGCGAAAAAGGTCATGGATACCAGGCAGGCTGAAATGAAGTACAGTCCCTGGTGACCAATTTGTAGTCCCAGCGCATATTTGATGATGACTTCCAATAAAACAGCCTGGGTAAAAGCGATCACCAAATAAAGAAAGCTTCGAATTACTTTATTTGAACTGTCCCGGGATAAGATGTTGAATTTCTTGTCGGCGTCAAAATAGATGCCGAAGAAGATGATTAAGGCGCCAACCCAGAGGGACAGCGACATAAAGTAGGGTGTGAAGTAAGCGCCGTAATTGGGGATCGGATTGATCACATCACTTTCAACCGTCACCGGGGCACTGACGAACGTCCCCAGGCCATTTAATTTTGAAGCATCGGCATTGGCCGTATCAATGGAGGTGATCACGCCATTCTGGGCGGTAGTGATGCCGCTGTTAAGGGTGGTCTGGCCATTCGCCAAAGTGGCGGCGCCGTTGGCCAGAGTGGTGGTTCCATCGGCCAGGGTGGTCGCGCCGTCGGCCAGGGCGGTGGCGCCATTGGCCACGGTACTGACACCGTTGGCCAGGGTGGCGGCTCCGGATGAAATACTGTCAGCCGCCGTATTCAACTGACCGGAAGCGGCACTGACGGTTGTAATTCCGCTGTCTATCTGACTGGTACCGGCGGATAAACCGGCCGCACCCTGAGCAATTGATTCGGCGGCACCGTTTAACTGAACTCCGGCACTCTGTAATTCCTGAATCTGCTCGGCATTATCGCTGGAAGACATTTTCTGTATGAACGCCGCAAATTGTGGGTCCTGCATCAGCTCAGGATGCTCCTGAACAAAGTAAGAAATGAAAGCGGAGGTCTGACTCACACTGCCAATCAGCGAGTCGACACCAGCCGTATAGGCCTGAATTCCGTCGTCCAGCTGGTCCGTTCCCGCCGCCAGGGTCTGGGCTCCGGTATTCAACTGGGCCGAACCGCTTTTAAGGGTGCTGAGGCCGGTATTGAAATCAGAGAATTTTGAAGCAAACTGCGCGGTTCCGGACTGCAGGGTCTGGGATCCGTCGGCCAGGGTTTGGGTTCCATCCGCCAGCGTCTGAGTTCCATCCGCCAGCGTCTGCGAACCATTCGCCACGGTCTGGGATCCGTCTGCCAACGTCCGGGACCCGTCCACCAGCTGGGACGATCCATCCGCCAGTTGCGTCAGCCCATCATTCAAAGTTCCCAATTGTCCGGGAACTTCGGCCACCTGATCCGTTAAATGATTGACAATTTCCGCAGCGATATTTTCTCTGAGACCGGTTTCCATTTGCAGGACGGCCCGGCTTAAAATCTGACTGGCCAGATAATTGCGCTTTTCATTTGCCGAGAACGTAATGGTTGCCGTCTGTTTGGTTTTATCGGCCGCCGAAGCGATATCGCTGGAAAAATTACTGGGAATACTAATCATTGCATAGTATTTTGTTCCCTCCGTATTGATGGTGGCATCTGTTTCATTGGTGACAATATAATCAAATGAACCGTCATCCTTTAATTGATCAACAAATTCATTCCCCAGATTTCGCTGTTCATTATTGATGAGGGCTCCCGAATCATTGTTGACAACCGCAATGGGTAAACCTTCAAGTTTTGAATAAGGATCCCAAAAGGCACTGAGATAGAAATAACTATACATAAGAGGTATGATGATAACCCCGATAATGACAGCGATCCGTTGAATATTCCGTTTAGTCATACTTTTTTTGTTCATAACCGACTCCTTTTCTTTTGCTTCATGCAGTATAGCACTCTGTATTATCATTGTAATTAGACTATTAGTCTCCAATGTCTGATAATACGACAAAATCTTTCAATTGTCTATGTACAAAAGCATCATTCAGAAAGGTAGTCGTTTTCATTTGAATCGCTATTTTTCGCAAACAAAATAGATGCTGGTACTCATCAGTTTGTAACACAAAAAAAGACCACCTCCGCTTTAGAAGTGATCTCACTTTGCTTGTATATTTTTATTTATCCTGCATAATAGTTTAACTTATCCACCAAAATATTTTTAGATTGAAGACCAACGATGGTTTCAACAACTTGGCCATCTTTAAATATCTTCATTGTTGGAACGCTCATCACCCGGTATTCCTTGGCGAGTGCCTGACTCTGATCAATATCAACCTTATATATATGAACTTTATCCTTTAACAAAACGGATACTTCTTCTAAAACGGGAGCAAGTGCTTTGCAGGGTCCACACCATGTCGCAAAAAAATCTATCAATATTACCCCTTTGCTATTTAGTACCAATTCGTTAAATTCAATTTGATCTATTACTTTTGCCATCGTCTTTTTCTCCTTTAATTAATTTTCGTTATCGGCAACGATTTCGTTAACTTTTTCACCAATTTTCTGAAGACTTTCCAACCCATTTTTATTTTCTAATACACTGACTTCATCAGTATGGGAAAACTTAACAAATCCAATTTCTTCACAATTAAGGTATTTTTTATACCATTCGAGGGTATTTTCCATTGCTTGAAATTGTCGTGGATAATGCGGTGCACCACCAACGCCAATCACCACCAACTTCTTCTTTTTTATAATTGAACGATCTTTCAGATTGTACAACATTTGGGTGCGATCAATCAGTGCTTTTATTTTAGACGGGAATGCGCTAAAATAAATAGGACTTGCAATAATCAATAAATCGCAAGTTTCTATTCTTTTATAGACATCTGGCATCGCATCATCTTTGATGATACATTCTCCCTGGTGCTCCACACAATAATCACAGGCCTTACAAGGTTCAATTTTTATTTTATTAACATTATATAGATGTAATTCATAATCAGCGTCAATTTGTTTTAAAAAAAAGTCCAATGCTTTTTGGGTATTATGACCATTTCGATGACTTCCCATTATTGCTACAATTTCCATTTCGTTTTTCCCTTCTTTCATTAATCCTATGCTATTTAAAAAGTATTATACCCGATTTATAATCATAATAACAATAACATTATTTTCTCATTTGTAAATATTCAGCTAATAAATTCTCTTTTTCAAAAAATAAAAAAACCGAAGCCGTGTGAAAAGCATTCGGTTTTTTCTAAAAACTTTGAAAGAGGGTAACTTGTTATAGCTAAATAATACTCTATCAAGCTTAAGTCTTCCTTAAAGCTATCTTATTTTGACTAGTTTTTTTAAAGAATCATAGAAGTTTCCCGAACATTGTATTTTTATTGAGCAAATTTTTCCTTGTCGTTCATAGAGAACAGTATATTTTCGTTTTCCTTCAATATTTGTTAAGGTGAAGTTTTGTTTTGTACCTTCGACTTTTACGACATCTTCTATTGGAAGTATTTTTTTTATATCATTGATTCTAATTTCTGAAACTGTTTTTTTAAAGAATACTATTTTTCGATCAATGATTAACCGATCATGGGTAAGTAACATTTCAAAACTTGTAGTAACATAACGCAATGATAATAAAAACAAACCTATCATCACAACCAAACAAACAACGCCTATAATTGTTTTTAACTGATAATCCGCTACGTTATTTATAACCTGGTTATACAAAAATGTATAACCGACAAGAACCAGTATCATTATTATTAATGTCGGGATACTGATTTGTTTACTCTCCAAAGTTTCACGTGCCTTAACTGACATAATTCCTCCATTATTTTATATTGAATTTCATTATACCCCAATGATCCCATAAAAAAAAGAGCTTAAGCCCTTTTTTATGGGATCATTGACTGGAATTAATCTTCTAATGAAAATTCGTCTTTATCTACACCACACAATGGGCAAATCCAAGCATCGGGGAGATCTTCAAAGGCTGTTCCCGGATTAATTTCATGATCTGGATCCCCAAGTTCCGGATCATAGATGTAACCACAGATATCGCATACATATTTTTGCATTCTTTCCTCCAGCAGATATTCATAATATCTAAATTTCTTTCTTCTATTTTTTTAAATTATATACCCAGATGATTTTCATTCTAACACAATTATTTTGAAAAACTTAGCATTAAAACTCTCATAGCAAAGTTAAAGGCACCTTTTAGATTTCTCTAAAAGGCGCCTTTTTTAACTTTGCTAACTATTCCTGGACAATTGCTTCTACTGGACATTGTTCTGCACATGTACCGCATTCGGTACATTTATCTGCATCAATAACGTAGATATCGCCTTCAGAAATTGCTTCTGACGGACACTCATCCGCGCATGAGCCACAAGCAATACATTCATCTGTAATTCTATAAGCCATCGAAAATCCCTCCTTTTAGCATTTACAACATATTTATTATATCCTTTTTTGTATTGAAATCAAGATGATTCTTTGTCTTTTTTGACTTTTTCGTATTTTTTTACTTCAATTTCCTCTAAAAGATATTTTTTTACCTCAGTTTCATCTTTATTAACTTGTATTTTAACGAAAACGGTTTCTTGAAGTATGCTTAGCTTAAATACTTCGCCTTCTCCGTCTGCAGTAATAACTTTTTGCCCGACCTTTGGCAATTTCTTGGAAACCGATTCGTAAAATTCTTGCTCATAGGTTAAGCAGCATAACAGACGTCCGCAAATACCTGAAATTTTTGTAGAATTCAAAGATAAGTTTTGCTCTTTTGCCATCTTTATGGACACCGGCGTAAAGTCGCCCAACCATTGCGCACAGCAGGTAGTCCGGCCGCAGACCCCTAATCCTTTAAAGATTTTTGCTTCGTCACGAACGCCTATTTGTCTAAGCTCAATTCGTACTTTGAATATGGATGCCAGGTCTTTCACCAGCTCTCTAAAATCAACCCGTCCTTCCGCAGTAAAATAAAATATTGCTTTTTTTTGATCAAATGTATACTCCACATCGATCAGTTTCATTTCAAGCTTATGTTTTTTTGCCTTTGTGATGAAAATTTCTCTTGCATCAACTTCATTCCGCTTAAGTTTTTCATATTCAAGGGTATCTTTTTCTGTGGCCTTGCGAATAACCGGTTTTACCGGTGCTACAATCTCATCATCATCCACTTCTCTTGCTGTTAAGGCAATTTCTCCATATTCAATTCCTCTGACCGTTTCAACAATAACCGGATCAAACTGATTAAACACAATATCTAATGGATCGAAGTAATATATTTTTCCAACCTTTTTAAATCGTACACCGACGACTGATTTTCCCATTGGATTTATCCTTTCTGAATTTTCATTATCTTAATGAAACACTTTTCCCATTGCAATCTTAAGTTAACATTATATTGTATTGTTGCCATCATTTCAAATAATGTTTTAATAATGGCTTTATTTTTTTCATTTTGAAGTATTTTATGAAACTCAATCTGTATTTTATTTGGTTTTGCCTCACCTGGCAGCGGTTGTCCTTCCAGCAGAAGGCCTACTTCATAAAACCAATTAATTAAAAACTCAAGTATCTCCTGGCTGGTTATTTTATCCTTTGACAAGGCTTCTGCTAAAGAAAAAACTTTAATCTCATTTCCTCTCAAAAGGCTGTAAATCTCTCTGAGATAATGGATTCTTTCCTCTCGTATCTCACGGTTGTTTAAAAGATAATATGCCATCCCCGGGGAACCCCCGGCAGAAAGAGCCGCTTCATTAATTGCCTGGCTGTCAAACTCTGTTTCTTCCTGAAAAATTTTTTCAATTTCTTCACAACTAAGCGGCTGAAAATGATAACTTTGACATCGAGATCGAATCGTTGGCAGGAGCGATTGCGGATGGCTGGTTAAAAGGATAAAGATATTATAACTCAACGGTTCTTCCAGCGACTTTAGCAGACTATTCTGGGCTTCCGGCGTCATTGTTTCTGCGCCATCAATAATTACAATGCGCCAATTTCCTGAGTAGGGTTTAACCGACAAATCACTGATCATTTCCCGAATCTGGTTAATCTTAATGCTGACCTCTCCGGTTTTAGGCGTAATCACATTCACATCTGGATGATTTTCGTGATCAATCTGGATACATACTGGACAATGTCCACAAGGTTTCTTTTCCGTATCTAAACAAAGAAGCGCTTTGGCAAATTCTTTAGCGGCTTTCTTCTTTCCAATCCCATCCATTCCGGAAAAAAGATAGGCATGGCCAACCGCGCCTCCAGCTATTTCTTTTTCCAGATGGTTTGTAATGGTTTGATGTCCAACTATTTTTTCAAACATTATTTCTCCCCCAATTAAACCTACTTAATTAGGCTTGTTTTTTTCCTCATCGTCTTCGTCGCCATCCTGTGCCAGCTCTAATTCTTCATCCAATTCAGCATTAAATTTTTCATAATCCAGTAGCATCGCCGCTTCGTCATAGTCGCTATCTCTTACAAATACTTCAATATGTGCCGGGGTAAAATTTCCCATAAAAATACTTCGAATCGGTCCACCAAACCCTTTTTCCTTCGTAATCACCGGAATTCCATTGACGCTTAGATAATTTTTTAGCAAAAGAAATTCAATATCAGTGGTGGCCATCGTTAAATATATATATTGATCTTCAATCATTTGATTGACTCTCCTTTGTCTTTATACAATTCCAAATTTCTTCATGAATACTTTCAATGCTTCTTAATTTTCCCTGGTGAACACAGTTAATTTCTGTCCATCCATATTCATGAACCAAGGCCAAGGCGCTTTTATATGAATCCCTTAAATGTTCAGGACTTTTCTCATGAATATCTTTTTCCTGTTTTCCGGTTATTTTATTGTTGCGATTTTTCATCAACTCTTCATTAATTTCCGGAGGAATGTTTAAAAAGAAAACCTGATCCGGAATGGGTAACCCATAGAGGTTAAATTCATAATCCCAGAGCCAATCGAGAAATTTTTTCCGCTCTTTTTCATCTTGAATTTTACCAGCCTGATGAACCATATTTGAGGTTGTATATCGATCAGCCAATACCGTGCCACCCTGGTTTAAAAAATCCTCACAGTCTTCTTTGTAAGACGCGTATCGGTCAGCTGCATAAAAAGTCGAGGCGATATAAGGACTTACTGTACTGGGATCTGCTCCAAAGGCCCCACTTAAGTACAATTTTACCATGGCTGAGGATTCTTTGTCATATCTTGGATAAGAAACCATCATGACTTTTTCTCCCTGTTTCACCAACCGATCATAGAGCAATTTGGTTTGAGTTTCCTTGCCGCTGCCATCCACCCCTTCAATGACCATAAGCTGGCCTTTATGTTTTTTATGATTCATGAATTGCTCCCTTTTCTTTAAGTAATAAAAGTTCCCGATTCCCATCGATTCCCACCACCGCCACGCCTTGATCCAATAAACGGCTTAAATAGCCCAGTATTTCCGGTGTCATTCTGCTCCCCGGCAGCAATACCGGTATTCCCGGGGGATAGGGAATAATAAACGCTGCTGCTAAACGGCCTTCGGCATCTTGTAAGGATTCTCTTTCCGTAGCATCCGAAGTAAGTGCTTCCCATAAGGGAACTTCCGTTTTTATCGATTCGGTCAACCGATTTTTTTGAGCTTGACCATTCTTCTTTCCAACCGGTCTTCCGGGAAAATCGTGAAGCTTAATCTTATCATTCAACTCCCAAACGGCTTGAGTTAAACGCTCTAAATCTTCTGATGTGGTCCCCATCCCGGTCATGGCCAATACATCATCATCACCTGACATTTCACATTGTATGCCATATTCTTCTGAAAGCAACGTTTCTACCTGTTCTCCTGATATTCCCTGAGTATGAAAGAGCCATTTGCTGCGGTCATAACCGGTGTCTGATTCCACTTCATCATATAACGTGATCGGAGCACTTTTTTCCTGATTTTGACAGAATCTCCGATGTGCTTGAATTATTTTTTCAAATACGGCTTCCCCTTTTTCATAGGCCATATCCACCGCTTCTTCAACAGAAATCATTAAGGGATAGCTGGGGGATGAGCTTTGCAGTAAAGCAAGGAATGATTTTATCCGCTGCCGATTAATCCGTTCTCCTTTGAAATGCATCAAAGCGCTTTGGGTAAACGATCCTAAAATTTTATGGGTACTTTGAATCACCACGTCAGCTCCTGCTGTTATCGCATCCATGGGAAGCTTGTTATTAAAATGCAAATGCGCGCCATGAGCCTCATCCACAATCAGAAATTTTCCCTTCCTATGAAGCAGCTCGGCGATGGCCTTTACGTCACTCGTTGTTCCATAATAAGTTGGATTAGTTAGAACCATCCCTGCTATTTTCGAATTTTCTGCCAGTGCTTTTTTTACACTTTCCAGCTCTATTTTTTGTGCAAAGCCCATATCCTTTTGGATTTTCGGATTGATAAAAACTCCTTCAATTCGGCCTAAAGCCAAGGCCCCAAATACTGAGCGATGACAATTTACCGGCACCAGAAGTTGATCTCCGGATACACACGCTCCCAAAATGGCGCTGTGTATCCCCGTGGTAGTGCCATTTATTAAAATTGCAGCTTCATCACTGTTATAGATTTTTGCTAATTTCCGCTGTACGGCTCCAATCACACCATGGACATCATGAAGATTGTCTGCACCCGGAATTTCGGTGATATCATAGGCATAAAAATCGAAGTCTTCCCCGCGTCCTTTATGTCCCGGCATATAAAAGCGCCGCTTATTCTTTTTATTTATTTTTTCCAGTTCTTTTTTCAATATACTTTTGTTCATTTCTCTATTTTAACACAAAGGCCTTCCTTTAATAGTAGAAATTTATCTTTTATCCTTTTATCTTTACCAGAATTATTATATAATATGTGAGCAAATACAATTTATAAGGAGTAATGAAAATGTCCAATGAAAAAACGATTAACATCAATATGGAAAATTTCGAAACCGAGATCTTATCCTATAATGGAGCGGTCATGGTGGATTTTTGGGCAGAATGGTGTGGACCTTGCAAAGCACTGTCCCCAACAATAGACGAAATTGCTCTGGCACTTCCTGACGGCATGAAAGTATGCAAAATCAATGTGGATGAAAATCAAACACTTGCCCAACAGTTTAGAGTCATGAGTATTCCTACCGTCGTTTTCTTTAAGAACGGTGAAGCGGTGAATCGTTTTGTCGGCGTTCGTGAAAAGAGCGAATATATTGATGCGATAAAAAGCCTTTAAAATTCAACTTATTCTTAAAAGCACGCAATGGCTGATCAGCCATTGCGTGCTTTTTTAAATAGTAATTATTAGGAAACTTTTCCACCAGATGGAATACCGTCAACTGTTACCAGAGACAACTTTTTGCCTTTTGTAGCCGCCAAAATCATGCCGTTGGATTCGATGCCACGAAGGTTTACCGGTTTTAAGTTTGCTACCAAAATAACTGTTTTCCCAACCAGTTCCTCGGGCTTGTAATATTTAGCAATTCCGGATACCACCTGACGTTTTTCCGATCCTACCATTAATTGCAGCACGAGTAAGCGATCTGCGTCGGGATGGGGTTCGCAGGCCACTATTTCAGCCACGCGAAGCTGTACCCTGGCAAAATCATCAATGGTGATGAGTCCTTCTGGAAGCGCTTCTGAATCTTCTTTTGCTTCTTTTTTATTTTCCGTTTTTTTGTTTTCTTTGGTTGCTTCTTCTTTCTTATTCAATTCAATTCTGGGGAATAAGGCTTCGCTCCGTTTGACTACAATCCCTTCCGGGAATCCTCCGAATTTTTGAATGCTTTCCCAGGTCAGACAATCACTTGGACAGTTTAACTGGACTGCCATTTTTTCTGCCGTTTGAGGCATCGCGGAAGAAATAAGGACGGTGACAATGCGCAGGCATTCGGTTAGATTATACATAACCTGAGCAAGTCTTCCCTTCTTTTCCGGATCTTTACCCAATACCCAAGGTTGGGTTTCATCAATATACTTGTTTGAACGGGAGATAAGTTTCCAAATTTCCTCTAAAGCTCTGCTGAAATCAAGCTTGTCCATGTATTCACTTACCACTTCAGGTGTCTTTTTTGCCAATTCAATCAGACTGTCATCAAATTCACCCTTTTCGCGTTCGGCCGGGATAATCCCATCAAAGTACTTTTCTGTCATCGCTAAGGTTCGACTGAGCAAATTCCCTAAATCATTGGCCAGATCTGAATTAATATGGCTGACTAAAAGATCTTCATTGTAAACGCCGTCGGAACCATAATTCATTTCTCGAAGGACATGATAACGCAAAGCATCGACTCCGTATTTATCCACTAATGTCACAGGATCCACAACATTACCCACAGATTTCGACATTTTTCCGCCTTTTAAGAGAATCCAGCCATGTCCGTATACTTTTTTTGGCAGCGGCAACTTTAATGCCATGAGAATAATTGGCCAATAAATCGTATGGAAACGAATTATATCTTTTCCAACTAAATGAACATCTGCCGGCCAATATCTGTTCATTAAATCTGGTTTATCGTTTAGGTAGCCAAGGGCCGAAATATAGTTGGGAAGGGCGTCAATCCATACATAGACGACGTGTCCGGGATCAAAGTCTACCGGTACGCCCCAGCTGAAAGAGGTTCTGGAAACACACAGATCCTGAAGCCCCGGCTTAATGAAATTGTTGATCATTTCATTTTTTCGGGACTCCGGCTGGATGAAATCCGGATTTTCTTCGATGTGTTTTAACAGATCATCCGCATATTTTGACATTTTAAAGAAATAGGCTTCTTCGGATGCTTTTTCCACCGGTCGTCCACAATCCGGGCATTTTCCATCAACTAACTGACTTTCTGTCCAAAATGATTCGCAAGGCGTACAGTACATGCCTTCGTAGTTGGATTTATAAATATCCCCCTGATCATAGAGTTTTTTAAAAATCCGTTGAATGGTTTTCTCATGTTCGGGATCGGTGGTTCGAATAAACTGATCATAATTGATATTCATTGTGTCCCAAAGATTTTTAATCCCTGCGACAACCCCATCCACATACTCTTTTGGCGACACACCTGCTGCTGCCGCCGCTTTTTGTATCTTTTGCCCATGTTCATCGGTTCCTGTTAATAAGTATGCATCATACCCTTTCAACTTTTTAAACCGGGTTATGGTATCCGCAGCCACAGTGGTATAGGTATGTCCAATGTGCAGATTCCCGCTGGGGTAATAAATCGGGGTTGTGATGTAAAATGTTTTATCTGACATAATTTTCTCCTTAGTTTTTTGTTTCTTAATTTCAAAGCTCGCTGAACTTTGTTCGCAAAAAAACCTTCGTCCAGTCAAGGGCGAAGGTTTCGCGTTACCACCTTAGTTCACATCATTCTCACAAATAATGCCTTCATAAGTCTATTAAACTTTAAGTTTTATCGCTTGCAAGCGGTTTGAGTTTAGAGTTTTCCTCACTCACACTTACTCCAAGGCCATCTTCAATGCTTTTTCTGTCGCCGGCTTTCACCTGTTCCGGCTCTCTTTTGACAAGTCCAGTATTTACTCTTCTCTTCATCATAATTCTATATTTGGTTATTCTTAATTATACTGTATATCAAAATATTTTCAAGTGCTTTTATCGCTTGACAACATTATAAACATCCCGTTTCGAGATTCCCCGATCCTTGGCAACCTGTTTCATGGCCTCTTTTTCGGGGATTCCTTCATTTAAATAATGCGCTAAATGGTCTTCTATACTTAACCCCTCAATTTCAAGGTTTGTAATGGTGCTTGCTTCTTCGGCGGTTTTTCCCTCAATACAGAGAACGTATTCCCCTCGGGGTGTACGTTCCTGAAAATACTGAATGTGTTCCGATATGGAGCCGTATATGGTTTCTTCGTATCGTTTTGTTATTTCCCTGGAAATGCTCATTTGACGATGACCCAAACCGAATTTTTCCAAGGCCTCCAGGGTTTTTGTCAATCGATGAGGGGATTCATAAAGAACAGTGCTAACATCCGCCTCTTCAATCCGTTTTAGGCCCTCTTTAATGGCTTTATTTTCTTTACCCAAAAAACCAAGAAACAAAAATGCCCGTGTATCCAAACCGGAAAGCACTAAACCGCAAAGCCCGGCATTAGGTCCCGGAACCACCTCCATGGCAATACCATTTTCGACGCAGCTCTTTACCAGTACCGATCCCGGATCTGAAATAAGAGGCATCCCGGCATCCGAGATAAGGGCTATATTCTGCCCCTGTTTTAAAAGCGCTATCAGGCCTTCACTTGATTTTTGTTCATTATGCTGATGATAAGCCACCATTTTTTTAGGAATTTCAAAATGATTAAGCAGTTTGATGGAATGTCGGGTATCTTCCGCTGCAATCAGATCCACCTCTTTGAGCACTCTTAACGCCCGAATGCTCATATCGTCCAAATTACCAATGGGGGTTCCCACAATATAAAGTTTCCCTGTCATATTAATCGTTATAGAGATTTCGCGCGACATAAACACCATTCGCGGATGCCTGCATCAAGCCTCGGGTTATACCGGCGCCATCTCCCAAAACATAGAGATTCTTAACACTGGATTGGAAGTTTTCATCCACAGTCACCTTGTTTGAATAAAACTTCACTTCAACCCCGTATAACAAGGTTTCATCACTGGCAAGGCCTGGTGATACATGATCCAGAGCTTTAATCATTTCATCAATATCCTTCATAATCCGATACGGAAGAACGAGACATAAATCGCCGGGTACTGCATCAATTAAAGTTGGTCGAAGATTATTGCGTAAAAGGCGCTCTTCTGTCGTCCGTCGACCTCTTAAAAAATCACCATAACGCTGTACCATAATCTTATTACCGGTTAACATGTTTCCCAGGCTGGCAATGTGCTTTCCATAAGCAACGGCTTCATTAAACGGTTCTGTAAAACTCTTCGATACCAACAACGCAAAATTGGTATTGTTGGTTTTTAAATTGTCCGCTTTATAGCTGTGACCATTTACCACTGCCAGGTGATTGTCATAATATTCCGTCGACACCACACCTCCGGGATTTGAGCAGAAAGTACGCACACTGTCATCAAAAGTTGGTGTATAATAAACCAGTTTTCCTTCATACAAGGCGTCATTAATTTCCTGCATCACCTCATTACGTGTTTCCAAACGAATGCCAATATCAATTTTTCCGACCTTGGTTTCCACCTTGTATTCATCACACATGGTTGTGAACCACTCCGATCCGTCTCGACCAACCGCAACAAGGACCTTGTCCGCCGTGTACGTTTCGTCTTTTGCCACGACCCCCACAACCGTGTTGTCTTCAACGACTAATTTCTGAACCGGTGTTCTGAATTTAATTTCAACGCCTAAATCGTTGATTAAATAGTTCTGAATCCGCTGATAAATGGTATAACCGACCTCGGTACCCATATGACGTACCGGGCATTCAATGAGCTTCAAGTTATTTTGAATAGCTTTGGTTCGAATCTCTCTTATTTTTTGAGGATTATCTAGTCCATGAACCCGTTTATCTGCTCCAAACTGAATATAAAGACTGTCAACATATTTTATCAGATCAACCGTATTATTATAACCAATATACGCGGGAAGCTCACCGCCAACATCTGGCGACAGCGATAGCTTCCCGTCAGAATAAGCCCCGGCTCCGGCAAAACCAGTTGTTATATTACAGGGGTTGCATCCCATACACTTATTTGTTTTTCGTTTGGGACAAATTCGTTTTTCGATGGCATTTCCTTTTTCCAGCATTAATATTTTTAAATTTTTATTTTTATTTTTTAATTCCATTGCTGCAAAAATACCGCTTGGTCCTGCACCAATAATAATGACATCATAATTCATTGTATCACTTCCTTTAATTAAGCAAACACATCCGGTCCATAATCCTCTTCATTAAATCCTACCGCCAAATCGTTGAATTTTGTATACTCTGGAATCCATGCTAACCGAATGGTTCCCGTCGGGCCATTACGCTGTTTGGCAATGTTTATCTCAGCAATGTTTTTTAATTCCGGATTTTTTTCATAATAGTATTCCCGGAACAATAGCATCACCACATCCGCATCCTGTTCAATCGATCCTGATTCTCGTAAATCCGACATAACCGGATGATGATCGGTTCGTGCATCTGGCGCACGACTCAACTGGGATAAGGCAATCACAGGCGCATTCATTTCTCTCGCCAGCGCTTTTAATCCTCGGGACATTTCAGAAATTTCATTTTGGCGATTTTCAGTTCTTCCGCCTCCGCCCATTAGTTGCAGATAATCAATGACGATCAAATCCAGCGACTTCTCTGTTTTCAACCGGCGACATTTTGAACGTACTTCCGAAACTGTAATTCCCGGCGTGTCATCGATATAAATACTGGCCCCATAGAGCGTATTATAACCAACGACTATCCGCTCCCAATCTTCCTTGGATAAATTTCCCGTTCGCACGTTATTGCTGTCCACCAGGGCTGTTGCGCAGAGCATACGCTGTACCAATTGCTCTTTGGCCATTTCCAAACTGAACACTGCCACTGAACAATTATCTTTCACTGCTGCATTTTGAGCAATATTAAGTGCAAAGGCCGTTTTCCCCATAGAAGGCCGCGCCGCTACAATAATCAAATCCGAAGGCTGTAATCCGGAGGTAATATGATTCAACTCCGCAAAACCGGTTTCGATACCCGTAAGCTTTCCTTTATTGCTTTCAATTGCTTCAATTTGAGAAAGCGTCGTGCTGAGGGTTTCCTGAATACTCTGAAAATCTCCGGTCCGACGGCCCTGGGAAACTTTGAAAATTTCCTGTTCCGCTCGATCAATGACGTCCCCAACATTATCGTAGTGCCCATAGCTATCTTCTAATATCTGGGTTGCTGTGTGAATCAGATTTCGAATAACCGCTTTCTCATGAACGATTTGACAGTACTCCACATAATTTCGATTAATTGGCACCATCTCAATCAATTCGCTGAGATAGCCAATTCCTCCGATTTTATCAAGCACGCCCCGATTTCTTAAGACATTGATCAAGGTAACCGTATCGATCGGTTTTCTTTCGTTGTGAAGATCCAGCATACACTGATAAATTTCTTTGTGTGCCCCCCGATAAAAGTCATCCGGAGATAACAGCTCTTCAGCCCGGGCAATATTCGACTCCTCCATGAGGATGGCGCCTAAAACGGATTGTTCTGCTTCAATATTATGTGGGGGAACTTTTGGATTCATCACACTTGGCTCCTAGGCTTCGCCTTTTACAACAACTGTCAAATTACCGATGATCCCCTGATAAGTCTTGATTTTAACTTCAATGCGTCCCACATTGCGAATCGGCATTTCGAGTTCAACCTTCCGCTTATCCACTTTTATTCCTTTTTCTTTTTCCAATATTTCCGTAATATCTTTACTGGTCACTGAGCCAAAAAGTTTACCATCTTCACCGGCACGCTCGGTAATTGTTATTTCCGTTTCATCAATTTTTTTGGCCAAGGCAATGGCTTCCTGCCGCTCTTCTTCTATTCGCTTAATTTCTGCTATTTTTTCTTTTTCTGCCAGCGCAATGTTTTCTTTGTTTCCAATGACGCCTTTTTTGGTTTTTATCAGGAAATTTCTGCCATAACCATCCTTTACTTCTACAACGTCTCCCTTATTTCCAATATTTTTAACATTCTCTAATAAAACAACTTTCATGATTCATTCTCCTTCTTGTATTTTTTTATTGCTGTTAGTAGCAAGTCTATCCCAACTTCAAGGTCTTTTTCTCCTGGAAATTGTGCCCCGGCAATCGCTAAGTGTCCGCCGCCGCCTAATTTTTCTAGAATAATTTGAACATTGACATCGCCCATAGATCGGGCGCTGATGGCAAGTCCCTCATCATTTTTTAGGATAATAAAAGAAGCCACAATTCCCTTAATGTTTAAGAGTTCATCGGCAGCCTGGGCAGCGATGACCTTTCCATAATCTGAGTTGTTCTCAAAAGTCGATATGGCAATGTTGTCAAAATATATTTTTGCATTCTTTACTGCATCCGATTTCGCCGTATAGGTGTTTAAATCATCCTGTAAAAGGATTTTACTGACAATGGTATCGGCACCCTTTCTTCTTAAATAGGATGCGGCTTCGAAAGTCCTAACGCCGGTCTTAAGGGTAAACATCTTGGTGTCCATACAAATTCCCGCCATCAGAGCATTTGCCTCAATCTGATTCAATTGACTCTTTTCGCCAAAATACTGAAGCAGTTCCGTCACCAATTCACAAGTTGAAGAGGCGTAGGCTTCGGTGTAATTTAACAACGTATTACTAATGGCTTTTCCTGATCGTCGATGGTGGTCAATCACAACAATTTTTGTTATTTGATCGATTAATCCAGGCATTTCTAAATAATTAACGTTTTGGGTATCTAAAACAATTAATAACGTATTTTTCGTCCCATAGCTTTCAGCTTCTTTTGGTGTAATAAAAGCTTCCTGATAGGCCTCATTTTCTAAAAGATAATCAAAAAGAGACTTAATTGAATAATTGATTTCCTTGACAACTATTTTTCCATCTTTTCCCAAGGCTTTACAGGCTCCCAGCAAACCCACCGCACTGCCTAAACAATCCATGTCGGGATTCTGGTGCCCCATTAACAGCACATGGTCAGCCTCTTTAATTAATTCTTTTAAACCATATGCCTTAACCCTGGCTTTTACCTTGGTTCTTTTTTCAGTGGCTTCGGTTTTTCCTCCATAAAAGGACATTTTTTCATCCCGTCTAACGACTGCCTGATCTCCCCCTCGAGCTAAAGCAATATCCAAAGCTGAATGTGACAATTCCTGAGATTCTACAATTCCCATGATATTTTCAGGAATGCCAATGCCAATACTTAAGGTAATCGGTATTTTTTCATCATTTTCGATTTCTCGGACTGCATCCAGTATTTTAAAGTTCTCTTTTTCCAAAGAACAGATTTTTCCACGTTCAAAAATCATTAAATAGCGATCACTTTCGTATTCAATAATGACACTTCCCAATTGTTTCGCCCATTCATTGAGTTTGAGATCTACTTTTCCTAATATTGCAGAACGTTTGTGGCTGGGAATTTTTTCAATGATCTCATCATAATTATCATTGACAATATAGCAAAACAATGGCGAATTTTTCCGGTAAAGCTGTCTCTCTCTGCTTTGCTCTGTTATATCAAAAAAATGAAGTAATTCAAAGCTATGAACGCTGTCTGAAAAAGCATTCGTTACAACGCCATAGTCACTTTCTCCATAATGGAATGTGAAATCCTCCTGTTTTTTTGCGTCTAGCAAACTAATACCCAATTCATCAACAATATTTTTTTTAAAAAGACCTTCCTTCTCATTTTTAAAGGCTTTTCCAAATGCTTGATTATACCAATAAATGATGCCTTCGCTATCAACAATAACCATCGCTATCGGCATTTCATACATACGTTCCTGATTTATTTGATCCAGGTCACTGTATATTTCCTCGATAGCCTTGTCAATTTTTATTTCATCAAAGGAGGTATTTTTTGTGTAATAAATAATCAGTACTGCAAAAGCTATGCCACCAATGATTCCAAAATATATGTTGTAAAAACTAAGAACGATGGATAAAATTAGCACAATAACGATGGCCAACCAAACGATTTCTTTCTTTGTTTCTTTCATTTTTTTTGGGTCTCCCTTCGAAAAATCATGCGAAGCCCCAGGTAAACATCCGCAACGCCTAATAGTGTTACAATGGATTGAAGGAGCAAGGCCACAAAAACAACTAAAATCTTCAAACCTTTATTATTAACTTTTTTATATTCCATAAAATCGAAAATAAATGAAATTCCCATCACTAGGAAAATCAGGTCAATGAAAACAATGAACGTGTAAATATAGATATCCGGTATTGCTGTTATTTGAAAAACACTGATGATGAAATCTCCGACAATGAAAATTGCCAGAAAGTACTTAAGTGATGCTGGTATTTTCCACTGAGACAAGGGTTTAAATCCTTGCACCGGATAACCAATCCGTTTTAAAATAAAATCACAAACGACAATATTAACCGTAGAGAATAGAACCGGCAACAATAATAATGTACTCGGCAATACCAGTTTCAGTGTTTGCATTCTGGCGTCCATCATATCTTTTAATGTTGTCAATTGGCTGGCATCGATCATGTTTGATGTTTCATAAATGTTCATCACTTCTTTGGTGCTGGTTTCCATCATTTGGAATATGTAATTTGTAAAATTCACACCCATAATGAATTGGTAGCCTAAAACCACTGCGATTAAGAGGATTCCAAAACCAACGGCACCTACAATCACTTTTTGTACAGGGGAAATGTCCTTGTAATAGGCAAACCCTAAACTGCATCCCACAAAAAACATCAGCGCTCCAAATGACAGTGCGACAATGGGATCCATAAACAAAAAAATTAAAATGGTTGCTGCCAAACTTGAAATAATGCTCACCTTAAGTCCCTGTCGTTTTCCCAGAACGACCATGGGAACAGGGATAAAAAATACTAATATGACTAAAAAAGGAATGTAATAGCAAATCAAAGTAAGTATTACTGCTAGTGCACAAAATAGTGCCCCTTCTGTGATTCCTCGAGTTTTCATTAATCCTCCAACTTGACAAGTCTATAATTCTCCCAGATGCACTCAAATTATGCACCTAAACTAACTGATACATTATATCACAATAAAATAAAATGCCTATTATTTTTTCCCACGCTCAATGATCATTATTTTCTCTCTGATTCAGCATAAATAAAAAAAGCTGCTCATCCCAGGTGCGAACCTGGGACGAACAGCTTTTCCGGTTTTAGTTATTTGATGTATACGGTAAAAGCGCAGCATTTCGCGCCCGTTTAATGGCTTCTCTATCATCAACCTGTTCTACTTGGCTCAGCATGATTCCAGCTGAGCCTGGGAAAAAACAACCCTCTAATGCCAATTCCATATCTAAATGAAGGTGTTATGACAACACCGGATTGTTAACCTGCGCCTATTTCACCAGATTTAGATCTTTAGCAATTTGCAAATTAACCATCAACACATTAACAGTTTCCTCCCCGAATATACCAAGAACCTTTCCTTGTGTATTCTCCCTTACGATTTCCTTCAGTCTATCCTGCGATAAACCGGTTGCTTCGGCTAACGCTGAAATTTGGATGGCAGCCGATTCTGGACTGATGTGTGGGTCAAGACCGGAACCGGACGCTGTCAATAAATCGGTAGGGATATCCTCTGCTTTAACAGAAGGATTTGATTTTAAAAATTCACTGATGTCATCCTGAACACGGTTGGACAGTTCTGGATTGGTTGATGCGTAATTCTTTGATCCTGAAGCAATTCCGGTATAATCACCGTTATCCTTATCCTCCTGCGTATAGGTATTGTAGTTTACCGCAGATGGGCGACACTTCATAAAACGCGTATCAGTAAAATCCTGACCAACAAGTTCAGAGCCGACCGCATTGCCGTCAACAGTAACCAAACTACCATTAGCCTGCTTCGGAAAGAACACTTGGCTGGCACCTGTAAGCAGCATTGGGTAAGCCAGGCCGCATATCAAAAGCAGAGTCAATGTTACTAAAAGCGGCTTTTTTATTTCTTTCAAAAATATACTCATTTTGATAACCTCCTATTTTAATTCAAAATTTTAATTCAAAAAGCGTAACAGCGAAATAGTTGTGAAATCAATCACTGCATATCCAATAAGGATGTAGCCTGTCACCAAATCTAATGGGTGTGACACTCGCTGTAAACATCTATGCCCAAT
The DNA here is from genome assembly GCF_008086595.1 of Acetobacterium paludosum. Classification (GTDB taxonomy): domain Bacteria; phylum Bacillota; class Clostridia; order Eubacteriales; family Eubacteriaceae; genus Acetobacterium; species Acetobacterium paludosum. The sequence goes on from NZ_RXYA01000013.1 coordinate 88,498, forward strand.
ACCTTGTTCACGGACGTAATAAATGCCTGGTAGCCTCCATCTTTATCAGTCCTATGAGGAAGTGACCGTGACAGAATTTCATCAACGTCTTCCCTATCAAAATCAAAGCAACTTATCAAAAGATCTTTAACTTCGTCGGAAGCTGCTCCAAGGACAAATTCATCCGCTGCCTGATAAACCATCTCATTCTCATAGAAGCCTGAACGTTTAAACTCATAGTATTCCAGTATTTTCTTATAACCGTAAATAATTACGAAGGCAATTGCCAACATTCCGACATTTTCTAAAAAGACATCCATAAAATGACCTCCTTCAAATCCATATGATCTCCCTCTATAGCCCCAAAAGCGCCAGCAGTGGGGAAATGATTAAATCAATCACCTTGATACCTATAAATGGAGCAATGATACCACCGAGTCCATAGATAAGCATATTGTGAGACAACATATTCTCTGAGCGTTGCGGCTTATACTTAACACCTTTCATAGCAAGTGGAATCAGGCATGGGATAATAATGGCATTAAAAATCAAAGCGGAGAGTATTGCACTATATGAGGTGGACAATCCCATGATGTTCAATACCTTCATTTGCGGAATGACTGCCATAAACATAGCCGGAATAATCGCAAAATACTTGGCAACGTCATTGGCAATACTGAAGGTTGTCAAAGAACCGCGTGTAATCAAAAGCTGTTTCCCAATTTCCACAACATCTAAAATCTTTGTCGGATCGGAATCCAGATCGACCATGTTTGCCGCTTCCTTTGCGGCTGAGGTTCCGCTGTTCATCGCAATACCAACATTCGCCTGTGCGAGTGCTGGCGCGTCGTTTGTACCATCTCCCGTCATTGCGACAATCTTACCTTCGGATTGTTCGGCCTTGATCAACGCAATCTTATCCTCCGGCTTGCATTCCGCAATGAAGCTGTCCACACCCGCCTCTTGGGCAATGGTAGCTGCCGTCAGCGGGTTGTCACCAGTACACATGATGGTTTTGATGCCAATAGCACGCAATCTTGCAAAACGCTCCACAAGCCCCGATTTTATGGTGTCCTTCAGATAAATGACGCCTAAAATCCGATTTCCGACGCAGACGGTTAGTGGCGTACCACCCAGCTTGGCAACCTCGTTGACCTGCGCCTCCAAATCCTTTGGAATGAAACCGCCCAACTCCTGCACATATTTTTGGATAGCATCAGAAGCGCCTTTCCGTATTCTTGTCCCATCTGAAAGATCGACGCCGCTCATGCGCGTCTGCGCAGTAAACTCCATGAATTCCATACCGGGGTTTATCTCCTGATGTAACCCGCTAAGATGCTCTCCAAGTTCTACTACCGATTTTCCTTCCGGAGTATCGTCTTTTAGAGAACTGATGACGGCGTAACGAATCAGCTCCTGTTCGCTCGCATTTCCTACTGGTATAAATTTAGCTGCCATACGATTTCCGTAAGTAATTGTACCAGTCTTATCAAGAATCATAGTATCCACATCGCCACAAACTTCCACAGCCTTTCCAGACAAGGCAATGACGTTAAAACGTGTAACACGGTCCATACCGGCAATGCCTATGGCCGAGAGCAATCCACCAATAGTCGTGGGGATTAAGCAAACAGTCAGAGCGATCAAAGTCGAAATCTGCAAGCGTACCCCGCTGTATACAGCAATTGGATAGAGGGTAACTATGACAATCAAAAAAATTATCGTCAGGCCGACCAGTAAGGTGTTCAAGGCTATCTCATTTGGCGTTTTCTTTCGGGATGCGCCCTCAACCAATGCGATCATTTTATCGAGAAAAGATTCGCCCGGATTTGATGTGATCCGGATTTTAAGCCAGTCGCTCACCACTGTTGTTCCGCCTGTGACCGATGCAAAATCACCTCCATTTTCCTTTAACACCGGTGCGGATTCACCAGTAATAGCCGATTCGTCTACTGAAGCAATGCCTTCAATAACTTCACCGTCATTGGGGATCAGCTCTCCCATCTTTACCAAAACGATATCTCCCTTTTTCAGCATACTTGCGCTCATTACGGTTTCTCTGCCGTCGTCACTCAAGATACGAGACTGCATATCTTTCTGCGTTTTTTTCAAGCTTTGAGCCTGTGCTTTGCCCCGGCCTTCGGCCACCCCTTCAGCAAAATTAGCAAAAAGCACAGTAATTAAAAGGATGACTGCGACAATTCCATTATACAGCCGCAAATTGTTTCCTTCATCCCCAAAAATATTAGGGAAAAAACAAAGCAGCAATGTAACCGCGAACCCTATTTCAACCACAAACATAACTGGGTTTTTCATCATGTATCGAGGATTCAGTTTTGTAAACGCTCCTATAATTGATGATTTTAGAATATCTTTTGTAATAAACTTTGTTTTTATTCCTTTATTCATGAAAGTGTCCTCCTTAATTCCACAAGGTTAAATGTTCCGAAATCGGGCCAAGAACCATCGCCGGGAAAAATGTCAGCGCAGCAATGATCAAAATGACCATGAACAGTGATATGCCAAATGTCCTGGTATCTGTCTTTAATGTTCCGATAGATTCGCTAACTGGCTGTTTTATCATTAATGAGCCGGCAATAGCCAGTTGGATAATGATGGACAAATAGCGTCCGAAAAACATGACTAACCCGGTAGTGATATTCCAAAAATATGTATTGTCTCCCAAGCCTTCAAAACCGGAACCGTTGTTGGCTGCAGAGGATGCATATTCATATATCACTTGCGTCAGTCCGTGATATCCAGGATTGCTGATTCCGGCCAAACCTGCCGGGACAGCAATAGCCAATGCTGAAAAGGCCAGAATCAACAACGGATGAATGATGATCCCAAGCGCTGTGAGTTTCATTTCCTTTCCTTCAATTTTTTTAGACAAGTACTCCGGCGTTCGGCCGACCATAAGCCCGCAGATGAACACAGTAAGAATCACATATAGAATCATGTTCATCAGTCCGACGCCCTTACCGCCAAACACAACATTGAGCATCATATTCATTAGCGGAACAACACCACCTAAAGGCGTAAGGGTATCATGCATGTTATTGATGGAGCCGGTGGTAAAGGCCGTTGTCACCGTTGTAAAGAGCGCCGATTGAGCGATTCCAAACCTGACCTCCTTGCCTTCCATGTTGCCCATGCTCTGATTTAATCCAATCTGCTTCAGTATGGGATTGCCGGCTTGTTCAGCTGCAAAGCAGACAATCACGCCCATAATTAAGATGATGAGCATCACGGCGAAAATAGGCTTTGCCTCGCTACCAATTAGAACCTTTTTTTCTTTTCCTTTTTTGGTTTCTTTTTTACGGTTGCGTACCATATGTCCAAATGCTATCACGCACGAACCCGGAAGCAACATCATCGAAAGCATTTCGATTATATTGGTAATCACATTAGGATTCTCAAACGGCGCCGACGAATTAGCTCCGAGGAATCCGCCGCCGTTTGTCCCAATATGCTTGATTGATTCAAGCGCCGCAATCGGCCCCATTGCAATGTCCTGATATTTTCCCGCTATGGTTTGGACCGTGACATTGGCAGATAAGTTTTGTGGTACCCCTTGAGAAACAAGAACCAACCCGATCAACAGGGAAAGCGGAAGCAAAACACGTGTTGTGATCCGAATAAGATCGACATAAAAATTGCCCATTGACTTTGTTTTTCCTGCAAGACCGCGCACGAAAGCCATGGCGACGGAAAATCCGGTAGCCGCAGAAGCAAACATCATAAATATAATTACCATCATTTGGCTCAAATATGAAAGCCCTGATTCTCCCGAGTAGTGCTGAAGGTTCGTATTCGTCATAAAACTGATAATCGTATTAAATGAAAGGCTTGGCTCCATCCCACCAATACCATTAGGATTCAAAATCGGCAAGGCCTGAATTCTCAGGATCAAATAGCCAACTAGAACCATAATTACGTTGGTTACAAGCATTGCTATAGCATACTGCTTCCAATTCATTTCTTTCTTTTCAATACCGCATATACGGTAAACCGCATTGTCGACTCGGTTAAAAACTGGATCAGCAAAGGTATGTTGGTCTACTGCAATATGATATAAGTACTTTCCCATTGGAATAATAAGGGCAATAAAGATTACCAATATTAAAATAATTTGTAACATCGTTTTTTCTCCACTTTTCTGTTAAAATTTTTCAGGATTGACTAACGCGTATAGTAAGTACGCTCCCAGCGCAATAATCAGAATTCCAAGAATTATCATAATTAATAACCACCTCTACGATTTCTCAACTTGGTGCTCACACCAGTCGGCAAACAACTTAATTAGCAAATAACTAATTGCTAAAATACCAATCATTAAAAAGTCCATATTTAAATCCTCCTATATTTCACTTTTGTTTAGTTTATCACGTCCGCCATTAGGTCGGGGTTAGGGTTTTCGTGTGTGAATTAATACTATATAAAGATAGTCTTTTTTATGAGTTATGACCAAAACCGAATTAAAAATGATAAAAGTGGAGATGCAATATCAGTTACTTTTATGAGTAAAAATGCAAAAAAAATCTTGGTTCACAATTAAAGTGAACCAAGATTTTTTGGTAACATTTGCTGCAATTGATTATAGGACGACTTCTCAAAAATGTATTGTTTTGTATGGAACGTATTAAAGCGATTTTCTGTCATCATCGACTTGCAGCATCCTATAGCCAACACCAATATGTGTCTGAATATACTTTGGCTGTGCGGGCGTATGCTCTATTTTTTTTCTGAGAGTTGCCATAAAAACGCGTAGAGCGGGAACATCGCTGGTGTAATTACCCCAGATTTCATGCAGGATATAATTATGAGTCAGTACTTTACCTACATTCTTTGCCAACAGACATAACAGCTTATATTCGATTGGAGTCAAGTGTACTTCCTCGTCATCCAACCAGACACATCCTGCTGCATAATCAATTTTCAAATTCTCATTAGTAAAGACAGAAGCATCCTTTAACAGCTTATCACTGTCATAACGGACTCTTCGCAGGCTGACCCGGAGTCTTGCCAGTAGTTCTTCTACGCTGAACGGCTTCGTCAGATAATCGTCCGCGCCGGCATCCAGCGCATCTATTTTGTCTCGGACTTCACTGCGTGCGCTGACCACAAGGATGGGAGTGTTTGACCATGCCCGGATTTTTTTTATGATATCCACACCGTCCATATCTGGAAGACCCAAGTCCAGGATTATGATATCCGGCTGTTTGGAAACGGCTTCTAATATCGAAGCTCCGCCTGTTTCAGCTGTGTGATATAGATATTGCTGTGTTTCCAGTGTTGTAGTAATCAGTTTTCGGATCGCTTTGTCGTCCTCCACTACAAGAATCAATGGTTTATTCATGATAATTTACCTCCTCTGCCTGCAAAGTAAAATAAAATACTGTACCATGCGGGATATTATCCTTAATATCGATTGTACCGCCAAGGGCATTTATAATCGATTTACACAAATATAGCCCCAGGCCTAATCCACGACGTCCATCTCCCCGAATGTTGTCTGCCGTATAAAACATCTCAAACAACTTTGATTTTGCTTTATCTGATATACCGGGGCCGTCATCAGAAATTTCTATAAGAACCATCTGCTTTTCGCGCTTCGCAGAGATGATAATATGCGATCCGGGCGGCGTATATTTGATAGCATTGTCCATAATATTGATAATGACCTGAATAATCAACCGAGAATCCATTTTGGCCATCAGAAATTCGTCATCCAATACGGTCTCAATTTTATGTTCCACACTGTTGCGATTAATATGAAGCAATGCTTCTGTAAAGACTTCCTCTAAAAGTTCAGACTGCATATTTAAATTTAACGTGCCATTGTCGATTCGCGTAATCGAAAGCAAATTTTCCACCAAATTGATAAGCCACATCGAATCATCATAAATATCCGAATAAAGACTTTTTTTCTGTGCTTTGTTCAACACTTCGGAATTCCCCATAAGAATTCCCGCATTTCCTGAAATACTGGTAAGTGGAGTGCGCAAATCATGGGAGATAGCCCGAAGCAGGTTTGCTCGGAGTTGTTCTTGCTGCATTTGAATTGAAATCTGTTTTTGTGCTTCATTCGAGTTTTCTTTTTCAAGTGCCATTGCACATTCATTAAGCATGGCAATCATCAGGCTTTTTTCAAATGCTTCCAAAGGAGATTCTTTATCCATGACAATTCCCGCAACGGCAAGTACTGAATTGCCGCTACGTACCGCAAGATATAAACATTTAGCAGTAGATAATGTGTTTGTAGTAGCACCAGCATGTTTATTATTCATATAAACCCATTCGGCAACTGCACGTTCATCTGTTGCAAGATACGCCTGTGAATCAACAGAATCTTCCTTTGGAAAAACAAGCGGCTCAGATAGCGTATTTTGCTTTGCAGCGTAAATAATTATAGTCCTGCCTAACAACTTTACCATTTGATGTGCCGTTTCGATTAAAATATCCGATTGATTTTTCGCCTGTTGTAATTTTCTGCTCGTTTCCAAAAGCACCTCAGTGCGATGCGCTTTTTGAGCGGATTGGCGGGCTTGCTCTTTTACCTGCTTGGTCAGCGTGCTGGTAATTAAAGATGCTACCAACATAATCAAAAAGGTCACCGGGTAACCCGGATCAAACGCTTGAAAAGAAAAGCGGGGCTCCGTAAAGAAATAGTTGAATAAAAGCACGCCTAATACTGACGATACGGCGCTATACATTCTACCCCGTGTAACTATGGCATTCAGCTGAACACCCAGAATATATACTGTTATTATATTTGCTATGCTAAAATTTAAAGCAGTAAACAAAAATCCGATCAAGGTACAAATTACCAGAATACCTACGGATTTGGCTGTGTCGACCAACGACAGGCCCGATGGTTTTGCAAACTTAGGAAAGTTTATATAGGAAGACGACTGCGTATCGGGAATAATATAAATGTCAATAGTTGGCGCGTACGCAGTCAGTTTATCAACAAAATTGGATTTTACAAACCATTTTCTGGTATGTGCTGAGCGTCCCATGACAATCTTTGACACCCGGCTTGATCTAGCGTATTCCGCAATCTGCGCGGGAATATCATCGCCATACACAGTCGCAATTTGCGCACCAAGTTGCTCAGCTAGTCTTAGGTTTTCCATTAAACTCATCATATTTTTGTTGTCTGATTCTTCGGTTTCAGACGTTTCCACAAATAATGCAGTAAAAGTGCCGTGAAAAGCATCTGCTATTCTTGCTGCCGTACGGATAACTTTTGCGTTGGAAGCAGCTGATGAAAGACAGACTAAAATATGCTCATTGGCATATTGAGTTTTGCTTTTTGCTTGGTCACAGTTTTGTATTTCATTGTTGATAGCCGTGCGGTTAACCTTATCAGCAGTCCGGCGCAAAGCTATTTCGCGAAGCGCAATCAAATTTTCTTTAGTAAAAAAATTTCCAAGCGCCCTTCGTGCTTGTTCTTCCCGGTAGATATTCCCTTTGTTTAATCGGTCTATCAAGTCATCCGGTTCAATATCAACCAATTCAATTTGATCAGCGCTGTCAAATACGCTGTCCGGAATACGCTCTCGTACGGATATTTCGGTAATGGAGGCTACAACATCATTCAGGCTTTCGATGTGTTGAACATTAATCGTAGTGTATACATCTATGCCTGCCTGCAGAAGCTCATCCACATCCTGGTATCTTTTTTTGTGGCGGCACCCCTCTACATTAGTATGTGCCAGTTCATCCACTAAAATAAGCTGGGGCTTACGCCGAATAGCTCTGTCCAAATCAAATTCCGCTAAAGTGATGCCTTTATATGATATTTCCAAGGGGGCTAAAACCTCCAGCCCTTCTAAACATGCCATTGTTTCCGGTCGAGCATGGGGCTCAATATAACCGGCGACCACATCAATTCCGTCTTTCAGCGCCTCTTGGGCGTCATTGAGCATGGTATAGGTTTTGCCAACACCTGCTGCATAACCGAAATATATTTTTAATCTGCCACGTCTTTTTACCGTCGGTATGGGGAACTCATCCAGGGAATCAAAATTTGTTTGATTGAAAGTCATATAAGATGCACCTCCTTTTGTAAATTCGTACGTTCTCAAAAACTCAGAGTGTTTTTTTGTATCTTTCACGGTTCAGCTTTTTCGCTTCACTCTTGCTTTTTATCAATATTTATGTTTGCAGGTGTCTTAACTTTCGCAAATCAACCCCAGAATCAAAGTGAATGGTCATTGTTCCCATATCTTATGATCTGGAGGTATTTATGTTACGAGTTTAGACGCATCATTTGCCGTGATCAACGTTCACTTGAATGCCGGGGTTAAGTAATTACTCAATTCTTTATATTTTTCAGTATAACATAGTAAAAATCAGTATAGTGTTATAACTTTATCTGTGGTATTAAGATACCATTAAGATAAAGTGCCGGAAATATAAACATAACTTTGCGTAAACATACATTTTATTTTGTTTTTCAGAGGTTTCCCTGTCACTATACAAACGGTGTTCTGGAAGGATTAAACACTAAATAAAAAAGCTGCTCATCCAAGGAGTGAACCTGGGACGAACAGCTTTTTCGGTTTTAGTTGTTTGATGTATACGGTAAAAGCGCAACATTTCGTGCACGTTTAATGGCTTCTGTTACTTTCCTTTGATGTTTTGCACAAGTACCAGTGGCTCGTCTTGGTAAGATTTTGCCACGTTCAGAAATAAATTTCTTGAGTGTAATGACATCTTTATAATCAACCTGTTCTACTTTTCGTTCGCAGAACTCACAAACTTTTCTTCTTTTTTTAAACGGTTTTGGCATTAAATTTTCCTCCTATTCTTAGAAAGGTATATCGTCGTCGTCGGCCATTAAATGAAAATCTTCATCTAAGCCCATCACCGACATATTATTATCTGATCGTGGTGCAGAAGCTTGCGGATTTCCGCCGGTTGAATCTTTACGGCTGGATGACAAGAAACTAATCTCATCAGCAACAACTTCTGTCACATAGCGTCGTTGACCGTCCTGTGCATCGTAACTTCTTACCTGTAGTCGTCCTGACACACCAATTTGGCTGCCCTTAGACAGATATTGACCCGCAATTTCTGCTTGTTTTCCCCATACCACTATCGGTACAAAGTCTGCTTCTTTTTGACCATCTTTGTTTTTAAAACGACGATCTACAGCCAAGGTAAATGTAGCTACTGCTTTGCCTGTTGTCGTGTTTTTTACATCAGGATCTCGGGTTAGTCTTCCTACTAAAATTACTTTATTCACAGAAATGCCCCCTTATTTCTCTTTATTAATAATGATATTTCGAATAAATGATTCAGTAATCTTGTATAAATGATCCAATGCATCAAGTACTGAGTTTTCAGCATTGAATTCTACTAAAACATAGTAACCTTCTTGATACTTTTTATCAATATCATAGGCTAATTTTCTTTTGCCCCATTCATCAACTTTTCCAACTGTTCCAGCTGTTTCAATTACAGCTTTAACTTTACCAATCAATTCTTCTATTGTTTCTTTTTCAAGATCCGGCTTTAAAACAAATAATGTTTCATACGCTCTCATTCCATTTCACCTCCTCATGGACTATGGCTCACTTTTCCAGCAAGCAAGGATACCAGTTTTTAATTATATCATAAAATTAAATCCTTGCAAGCCTTTTCTCGTTTTTTTCTAAAAAGTTTCTTTTCCTACTGTTATCATTTTATGAAAAAGCTTTAAATATTATCGGTGTCATGAAAGTTTCAATAAATGCAGCTATAATAAAAAGCGGTATGATCCAAAGAAAAAAAATCCGCAGGCTGGCAAAAATTGCCTGTTTTAATTCTCCCTTGAAATTTTTTTTGATTATCGTTTTTACGAGCACATAACAAATGTGAGCGCCTAGTGTCACACTTAGAACCAACGCGGGTATCTCAATCACGCCATGAGGAAGAATTCCTGCCAGAAAAGGAATCCAGCCAACTCCGTTGATCTGATAAACCGCACCAATCAAACCAACAATCGTAGCGTTTGACAGTAGAGAAAAATTCGGAAGAAATAAAAACGGAATAAAGCCCGCAGCAATGGTCAATCCTCCGGCCCAAAGATTGTTAATAAAAATCCAGAACCATAAACTTAATCCGGTATTATCCAAAATATCTTTTCCTTGAAACAACGTAACTAACTCTTTGTAATAGGCTTCTGTCATCTGTGGGTTATTTTGAAATAGCATAACATTAACAATAACGAGTACTACAAAAATACTTAAATAAATATCATAAGTTTGTTTTAGATTTTTAAAAAAATAATTTCCAGCACTATTCCATTCTCTAATAATGAATTTTTTCATTATTCTGCCTGACCCTCATTCGTTATCACTTTTTTAATTTGTTTATTAAATTTTGACCGTTGTAACATCACGATATGACCACAACCCATACATTTGATTTTTATATCTGCACCCAATCGAATGATTTCCCACTGAAAGCTGCCGCAAGGATGTTTTTTTTTCATTTCGACTCGATCGCCTAATGCATATTCTTTTCTTTCCAAGTTTCACCTCTGTGCTTTTTTATCTGATTCTCCGGTATAAATAAAAGATTTATTATACGGAATTTCAATCCCCTTCTCATGTAACACTTCCTTTATTCTTTGACGCAATACCGTTTCTGCTTTAAATTTAGAAGCTGCATCCTCATCACAACTGATGCGAATATTCACAGCTAAAGGACCCATATCGGTTACCCCAATAACTTCCGGACAGGTTTTAAACAATTCTTCATGACTTTCAAAAAGTTCCCTGCAGATATCATTAAGGATATCGGTAACCTTACTGATGTCCTCTTCATAAGAAATTCCGACATTTACAGTCGCCTTAATATGTCCTTTTGAATAATTTTTCAACCGATCAATCTTTCCATTATGAATGATAAATAGTCCGCCGTCGAACTCCCGGATATTTGTGGTTCGCATTCCAATTGCTTCAACGATTCCATAGTGATTTTCATCAATAATAATGTAATCTCCGACACAAAACTGATTTTCAAAAACAATCACAAACCCACTCATCACATCTTCTACAATTCCCTGGGCGCCAAAACCGATGGCCAGAGTTCCAACACCTGCTACAGCTAAAAGCGAACTGACATCCATAAATTGTCCTAGTATAATAAGAATTGCCACTGTCCATATACTGGCTCTAACAACTGTTTTGGTAACATGGTTTAATGTTACCACCCGACGTGATTCCCTTACATCAATGCCTGATTTCAATGAATCAAAAACACGATTGACAATACCAAATATTATTTTAATACTCACAATTGCTGCCACCAATACCAGAAGCGAAATCAGAATTTCTTCCAGCAGATTTCCAACATTAATTTGTGAAGTGACCTTTTGATAATTATCGATCCAGTATCCCATAATACCCTCCTATTGTATTCCTACAAAGTTCATGATCCAAGGCAAACCTATTTGAAACAGTGTACTTTCTTCATAAGTAGGAAGATTTGCCGCCCCGCCAGTGTATACATTTAATACTGTACACACCCAAAGCACAACGCCTATCAAACAAAACGCCAAAATCAATCCTATTAAAAGCCCTAGCAATCGGTTGATACCGCCAATAATCGGGATTTTTGAAACACCTTTAAAAACAATTTGTAGCATCCAAACAATAATCGATACTGCGAAAACAATAATTAGAAAACTGATGCTTTGTGCAATTCCGTGGGTTAAACTCTCCGTCATAGCACTCAAGCTTTGATTCAGCATTGACTGTCCACCGTTGATGATCGCTTGTGTTGATGCGTCATTTATTTGAACACTTTGTTGTCCAACATCAATGAGTGCTTGAGCAACAGCTTCTATGTTAATTTTCTGTATTAGGCTATTGAATATTCCTAAGCTTATTAACCAGTTCCCTAACATTGGGGAAAAAATCCAAGCTATTGCAAAAGATGCAATAAATCCCCCAAAACTAATTAGGGTTTTTATTGCACCTCGTTTATATCCGATCAGTCCTGAAATTATACAAATCAGGATACAAATTAAATCTAATGATGTTAATGCTGCAAAACTCATTTTTTATTCCTATAATATTCTTCTATGTCTTCCTCATTGATGATTCTAATCGCGCTAGTTTCCTTCAAGAATGATTTATCATTACTTTCCTGATGTTTTCTCATTTCTTCCTCAGCTTGCTCCAAAGTCATTGGCTCTGTAACATCCCATTCATTTGCCACTGTTGTTTTTTCCGTTTTTTCATTATCTTTTGCCTTAATTTCCGGCATTCTTTTAGGTTCAATGCTTTCAATTTCTGTTGAAAATGCTGTTCGTTCATCAACTGACGCTATTCTTTCAAAAAGTCCTGATTCGTTTTTTTGCGTTTTCGGTTCAATTATTCTTTCCTGGTCATTATCAATATATAATTCTTTGTCATTTCCAGTTGGATAGGCATCTTCAATGATCACTCCGGTCATATTCATACTTACCGGTTCTTTTGGGGTAAACCCTTCATTGATCATCTCATCTGAAAGACCATCGATGCCAATACTTGTGCGTTTCGGCAATCTCGACTTTTTCTTGTTTTTTTTCTTTTCTTTCTTTTTATTTAAATCTTCTTGAATTTCTTTTTCATTTTCCGCTTTTGTTTCTTCTAAATATTTATGTCCTATTATTCGGCCTAAAACAATTCCTATCAGTTGAAACACCACCGTGAAAATTAGCGAAATTCCAAAAAAGATGAATATTGAGATATTACTGCCAATCAATTGATAAATAAGACCAAACGGCAAATACCAAAAAATCGTTGGCGCTGCCAAAAAAGCAAATTGGTTCCAAACACTGCTAGTATCTTGTCCCGGTGCTAATACAGAAACTGCTGTCAGTAATACTGACAGCACAACAATCGGTATTAAGCTAAAAAATATGTACTTAAGTGTTTTCGGCTTTTCATTTGCGCCAATGTTTTTAAAACAAATAACAAACAAGGCAATCCAAAAAATTCCAACTGTCAATAACTGCACGCCGCTAAACAAATAATTGAAATTATCTGTTCTAATCACATCGAAAACACCCTTGAATATCAAAACAATTACTAAGTATAGAATGTTTCCTAAAACTGCCGCCTCTAGAGGTGACAATCGTCTCTTTCTTTTGATTTGGTTCATTTTTTCTCCATTTCATGATTTAAATGCTTATTTTGCTTACTTGTCCTACTCTATCTTTTTATATCCTAAAAGCTCCAGGATACGATCTAATTCCTCTAGTGATGAATAGGAAAACTCAATCTTTCCTTTTTTTCCGCGATTCTGCAAGTTTACTTTTGTTTTGTATTTTTCTTCTAAGCCTTCCTGGATTTCAGTGATGTATCGGCTATTATCTTCTTTCTTTTTTTGCAGCAGCTTTACAGAACCTTCCATTTGCATCTTCTTTATCCGCTTTTCTGCTTCTCTGACACTTAAACCCTTTTCTATGATTTCATTGGAAAATGCTTCCATTTTATCTGGATCTTCTAAAATAATGATGGCTCTGGCATGTCCTGGGGTGATTGTCCCTTTGGCTACCTCATTTTGAATTGACTTCGGAAGCTTTAAAAGTCTGAGTGTATTGGCAACCGCTGTTCGACTTTTCCCGATCCGAATGCCAATTTCCCCCTGGGTCATATTGAAATTTTCCATTAACCCTTCAAATGCAAGGGCTTCCTCAATACTATTGAGATTTTCTCTTTGAACATTTTCAATAATTGCGATCTCTAAAACTTCTTCTGGCGGAAGATCTTTTACAATCACCGGGACTTCTTTTAAGCCGATCATATTTGCTGCCCGCCACCGTCTTTCCCCTGCAATAATGGTGTAACCTTTTGCTTCCGGTTTTACAACTAAGGGTTGTATAATACCATGTTCTTTTATTGAAATGCCTAATTCTTCAAGTTTTCCACGATCAAAATTTTTGCGCGGTTGATTTGGATTTGGTCGGACGTTATTGGTTTTTACATAGAAAACCAGCTTTTCAACATCAACCTCTAGTGCCTCATCATCTCTTGAAGTGATAACTTCCTCGGGAAACAACGCTCTCAGACCTTTTCCTAACCCTGTGTTTTTTCCCATAGCTACTCCTGTCTTTGTATGAATTCTTTAGCCAATGCACGATATGCTTTTGCCCCTTTTGATGAGTTGGCATACTCAAAAATGGTTTGACCGTAGCTTGGTGCCTCAGCCAATCTGATGTTTCTGGGAATCATTGTTTCGTACACCTTATCTTTAAAATAATCCACAACTTCATCAACGACTTGGTTGGATAAGTTTGTGCGGCTGTCAAACATCGTCATAAGAACGCCTTCAATTTCTAATTTTGGGTTCAAGCCTTGTTTGACCAGGCTGATCGTATTCATTAGCTGACTGACTCCCTCCAATGCGTAAAATTCACATTGAATTGGAATCAGCACACTGTTTGCCATCGCTAATGCATTGATCGTCAACAACCCCAGTGATGGTGGGCAATCAATAAAAATATAATCGTAATATGCTTTTACATTTTCAATGCAGTTTTTTAGACGCAGCTCTCTTTGCGGTAAATTTATCAATTCAATTTCTGCGCCGGCTAAATCCGGATGTGATGGAAGGATATGGAGATTCTCATAAGAGGTTGTTAATATTATCTGTTTCAAATCATCGCCATGAATGATGCCATTATATACACTTCTCTCAAGATTGCTTTTTTCGATGCCAAATCCACTGCTTGTATTTCCTTGTGGATCGATATCAATAACGAGGATCCGGTATCCTTCCATGCTCAGGGCAGTGGTTAAATTAATATTGGTGGTTGTTTTTCCAACGCCACCTTTTTGATTAAATACTGCCACGATTTTCGCCATTTTCCACTCCTTATTTTTGTTTTATTAGCCATTTAGCTCGTCAACCACAATGTTTGCCACTTAGTTTTTTATACGTTTCACGTGAAACATCTCCGAAATTTAGGAAAATATTATCACATTACCCTTTATTTCTTCTTGTTATTAATACCATTAAATTGGAAAGCCATCTTTTTTTATTTTTCCATTGATTCGCGGATATTGTATTGGTGTCTTCCTAGTTTTTTCAATATTTATTATAACATGAACATAATCGCTTTGCAGTAACAAACCTTTTTTTACATCGATAATTTTCCCGCCAAGGATTTCAATCGGTTTTTTTGACGATTCTAACTCTTCTTCATAATCTTTCCCTTTCATCGGTAGAAATTGTCCGCCTACTTTTGTTAAAGGTAAACAATATTCAGAAAGAAGTGTCAGATTTGCCACCGCCCTTGATGTTACAACTTCATAGGTCTCTCTAAATTCCGGATCTTGTCCAAGCTCTTCGGCTCGCCCGTGAAGTATGTTTATGTTATCAATGCTTAACTCATGTGCGATTTCTTTAATCACATTCAACTTCTTTTTTGTTGAATCCATCAGGGTAATCTCTGCATCTTCAAGGACAATTGCTAATGGAATGCCCGGGAATCCGCCGCCTGTGCCTACATCCAGTATTTTTGCTCTTGGATTTTTAATCAATTTAAGTAATGACAATGAATCCATAATATGCAATTTTATAAATTCATCTTCATCCGTTATCCGGGTTAGATTAATATGTTTATTCTTCTCCAACAATTTGTCCATATAGGCCAGTAGCTTATCACCTTGTTTTTCAGTGATGGCAATATCGAATTGTTCACCCAACTGTATCAATTTCTGTATCCGATTATTCATTTTCGCTTTCTTCCTTTTCTGTCCCCATTTTTCGTCTGCGTTGTTCTAATACGATTAATAAAACAGATATATCCGCTGGTGATACCCCTGAAATCCGGGATGCCTGACCAATTGATGTCGGCTTGATTTCCTGCAGCTTTTCAATTGCTTCAATACGGAGTCCCCCCGTCTCCGCAAAATCAAAATCTTTTGGTATTCTTTTGTTTTCCAGTTTCTTAAATTGTTCCACTTGGGCTAATTGCTTTTTAATATATCCTTCATATTTTATCTGAACTTCGACTTGTTCAACAACACTCCAGTGCAGAGATGGCCGCTCTGAATCAAAAGTTCCAGTTTGAAGATATTTAATTTCCGGCCTTCTAATCAGCTCCCCGAGTGATGTGCCATGCCTAATTTCAGAACTCCCTAACTCTCTCATGATGGCATTATTTTCAGGACTTGCTTTAACCAGCACTTCGTCTAACCGTTTTATTTCCATTTCAATCGCTGCTTTTTTTTCTAAAAAATTACCATATCTTTTATCACTAATCAAACCCACCCGATGTCCGATTGGCGTCAATCTCAAATCAGCATTATCCTGCCTGAGCAATAATCGATATTCGGAACGCGATGTCATCATTCGATAAGGCTCATCAATGCCCTTTGTTATAATATCATCAATAAGTACGCCAATGTATCCCTCTGAACGATCAATAATTACAGGTTGTTTACCAAGTAAATATTGTCCGGCATTTATTCCCGCTATCAGGCCTTGAGCGCCGGCTTCTTCGTAACCAGATGTGCCATTAATTTGCCCGGCAAAAAAAAGGCCTTCTACCTCTTTAGATTCCAGCGAAGCTTTTAAACGGGTGGGATGAATACAATCATATTCAATGGCGTATGCTGAACGCATGAACTCTACCTTTTCCATTCCTGCCACGGTACGGTATAATGCAATTTGGACATCTTCAGGCAAACAAGATGACATTCCTTGAACATATACTTCATTTGTTTTTAATCCTTCAGGCTCCATAAATATCTGATGACGGTCTTTATCGTGAAACCGCATCACTTTTGTTTCAATGGAAGGACAATAGCGTGGTCCAATACCTACAACATCCCCTGTGAATAATGGTGATCTTTCTAAATTTTCATTAATAATTCGATGTGTTTCTTCATTAGTATAGGTTAAATAACAAGGAACTTGTTTGATTTCGATTTTATCAGTTTCGAATGAAAACGGCACAATATGTTCGTCTCCTTCTTGAATGGTCATTTTAGAATAATCCAGGGTCTTCGCATCAACTCTGGCAGGCGTTCCTGTTTTAAATCGCTGAAGTTCAATACCATTTCTTTCGAGACTATCCGATAAGTGCATTGCCGGAAATAAGCCATTAGGCCCTCCGTCATACTGCACATCTCCGATGATGATCCGCCCTTTCAAATAAGTTCCGCTGCATATAATGGCGGCTTTGCAAGGGTAAACGGCACCGGTATTGACCATCACACCGGTGATTTTTCCATTTTCAACCAAAATTTCTGTTGCTTCCTGTTGTTTTAAAAGTAAGTTCTCCTGGTTCTCAATGACTTGTTTCATTCGAAACTGATAGGCTTTTTTATCAGCCTGAGCTCTTAATGAATGAACTGCCGGCCCCTTTGCCGTATTTAGCATTTTGCATTGAATCATTGTCGCATCAATGTTCTTTCCCATTTCCCCACCAAGGGCATCAATTTCCCGCACCAAATGTCCCTTTCCGGTTCCACCGATGGATGGATTGCAAGGCATCATTGCTACTGAATCTAAATTTATGGTTAAAAGAAGTGTTTTTAATCCTAATCTTGCGCTGGCAAGGGCAGCTTCTGAACCAGCATGTCCCGCGCCGATTACGACAATATCATAGTCTCCTCCTGGGTAAGTCATTCTTCTTTCCTCTACTTTCCAATACAAAAATTTTTAAAAATCTGATCAATAATATCCATTCCCACTGCTTTTCCGGTAATTCCTCGGAGTGACTCTAATGCTTCCATAATATCAATAGAAACCAGCTCAATCGGCATTTGACTTTTCATCGTTACAATCGCATTTTCCAGACTTTTTTTTGTTTCTTCCAGTAATTGTATATGTCTTGTATTGGTAATCAGATAATCCGCTTCCTGATTAACGGTTCCTTCATAAACCATCTCAATCATTTTCTTTTTCAGAATTTCAATGCCCGACTCTTCAATCAAAGACATGGGGATCCACGGAGCTGATATTTTGCAATCTTTTTCGCTGAGTGTATCCGTTTTATTTGCTATATAAATGGTTTTTCTGTTTTTCAACAATTCGAGCAGTTCTTTTTCCCCGGGGGATATTTCTTTCGATATATCGCGCATAAAAATGACCAAATTAGTTTGATTTAAAAGAGCTTTTGATTTTTCTACCCCTATTTTTTCAACCACATTGTCTGTTTCTCGAATTCCCGCAGTATCAATAATTTTAAAGGGAATTCCTTCGATATTAATATATTCTTCGATCATATCTCGAGTGGTTCCCGGAACATCTGTTACAATCGCTTTATTTTCCATTAAAAAAGTATTCAATAAGGAAGACTTACCAACATTAGGCTCCCCTAAAATAGCTGTTGTAATGCCTTCCCGATAAATTTTCCCCGTTTCGGCTACAATCAATATTTCTTTGATTTTTTTAAGTAATTTAGTGATTTCTGCATGAATGAATTCATAGGTGATTTCTTCAATATCATATTCTGGATAGTCGATATTTACTTCCATATGTGATAAAACAGCAACAAGAATTACATCTAATTCTTCCAGTTTTTCCGATAATCGCCCTTCTAACTGCGCCACCGAATATTCTAAACTTTTTTCAGTTTTGGCATTAATAATATCCATTACTGCTTCTGCCTGGGTAAGATCGATTCGTCCATTTAAGAATGCACGCTTTGTAAATTCTCCCGGTTCTGCTAATCTCGCCCCGGATTTAATCACCAATTTTAATATTTTTCGCATGGGGACAATCCCCCCATGACAATTAATTTCAACTATATCTTCAGCCGTATATGAGTGGGGAGTCTTCATTTTTGAAATTAAAACCTCATCGATATCCTTATTTGTGATCGGATCAACAATTCTTCCATATAACAACTCATGGCTTTTTGCCGCTTCTAATGTTTTTCCTTTTGGGTTAATAAAAATATTATTACCAATTTCTATGGCTTTATTTCCACTTATTCTTATAATACCAATTCCTGCCCCACCCATACCTGTGGCAACCGCAGCAATGGTACCTTCATTCACTAATAAGACTTCCACTTTTTTCTCCTGACTAAATAATTCTTTCCCGATTTATAATGATATAATAAATTAGGGTCTCTGACAAGACCACTGTTGCTAAAAAAAGGACGCCTCACAGGCTAACTTAAAAAGTTATTTTGTGACACGCCCTTTAAAAAAATTTAGTTTTTATCTTTCAACTGAATGACAATCCGTCGATATGGTTCTTCGCCTTCGCTGAATGTAAAAACCTTTTCGTGATTTTGAAGTTTAGCATGAATCACACGTCTTTCAGATGGATTCATCGGTTCAAGGATCATTTTCTTTTGATAATAAATGGCTTTATTTGCCATCTTTTCTCCAAGATCTTCTAATGTCTTTTCTCTCTTGGCACGATAATTTTCCGTATCCAGAACCACTCTGACATATTCTTCATTTTTGCGGTTAATAACTAAACTGACTAAATATTGAAGCGAATCTAAGGTTTGACCTCGGCGTCCGATAAGAACACCCATATCCGTGCCTTCTAAGTTAATGAATAAAATCTTGTCTTCAAGACGTGTCTGGATTTTACAAGCAATTTTCATGGCATTAAATACGTCATTTAAAAAATCGAGGGCGTGTTGTTCCGGATCATTGATGAGTGTAACTTCAACAATCGCCTCCTTTTTCCCAAAAATCTTCATTAAACCACTGTCTGGCACTTGTAATATATTCGTTTCAACTTGATCCTTAGTAACTCCGAGCTGTAGCAAACCATCATTAATGGCCTCTTCTACGGTTTTACCAGTACCCGTTACTGTTTTATTCATTTTTCCTCCCCTTAGCTTTCAGTTCATTTTTACTTGTTATTATAACGTTCCTTGGCTTTTTGATAGGCTTCTTCTTGAGCTTCATCTCTTTTTGGTATTTCAGCCGTTGGTTTTTTTCGTTGCTGAACCTGTTTTTGCTGTATCTTTTTACCTGAAGCTGGTCGTGTTAAAGGTTTCTTGTCTTCATCATCCGGATTGCTTTTCTTTTTATCTTTCTTTTGATCATATGGATTATTCGCCGCTCGCTTTGCAGCTATTTCTGCTTTTCTCTCTTGCTCTGCTTCGCGAACACGTCGTTCCGCTTCTTCAATCGAATAATCCGGTTCCGGCATACGCATCATTGCAAATTGTTGAACAAAAGTAAACATATTCTGAACAACCCAATATAAAGCGACCCCAGCCGGCATATTGATAGCCATATAGCCAATCATAATCGGCATAACGTAAAGCATAATTTTTTGGGTTTTTGCATTGGGATCATCCGGATTTGCCGTAGATGAAGCCATCGTAAATTTTTGCGTAATAAATGTGAATAAGGCAGCCAAAACTGGCAATATGTAATATGGATCTGTATTACTAAGACTCGTCATCCATAAGAAAGACATGTCAAAGGTGCCAATGGTCCCATGAAATACCCAAAGATCAGGCGATTTTAATGTGCCATATAAACCAATCAAAATCGGAAACTGGATTAATAAAGGTAGACAGCCGCCGGCTGGATTAACCTTAAATGTCTTGTATAACTTCAGTGTCTCTTCATTTAATTTTTCTTTGTTATTTTTGAACTTTTTTTGCAACTTTTGTAATTCAGGCTGAAGACGCTGCATATCCTTCATTGATTTGGTTTGCTTAATATTTAGCGGAAGCAGACAAATCTTCGTTAATATTGTAAATATTATAATTGCCCAACCATAATTGTGAACAATTTCGAAAATTTGAAAAAGCACCCATCCAAAAATATTGTATAAAAAATCCATTCTTTAACTCCTTAAGGTATTTCTCCCTAAAAATTCTCTTTAGGGAAGGGGATCATATCCCCCGGGATTAAACGGATGGCATCTAAGAATGCGTTTTCCACCCAAATAGCTACCCTTTATCACACCGTATTTTTCAACGGCCATAATAAAATATTCTGAACACGTTGGACTAAAACGACAATTTTTTCCTAAAAATGGTGAAATAAATTTTTGGTAACCTCTAATGATTACTACCAGGAATTTTTTTATCATTTTATGGCCTCATGAGATTTTTCTTATAAAACAAATGTATTAATGATTTTTCTAAGCTACTAAACGGCACCAGTTTAATGGATTCCTTAGCAATCAAAATAATATCATAACCTTTTGAAAAAGAATCTTCATTGTGACGATATGCTTCTTTAGTTCTTCTTTTTATTTTATTTCGCACTACAGCTCGTTTGGAGACCTTTTTACTTACAATTATTCCCAAACGATTCTCTTTATAATCGTTTTTTAAATAATAAATAACAAAAGCTTTGTTTCCAAACACATCCCCCTTTTGAAAAACAGATTTAAATTCATTTTCTTTTTTTAGGGAACTTATTTTCACCAAAGGAATTCTCCTTAATTTTTATTAAACAAAAGACCGTTTTTGAAAAACGGTCTACAAAGAACTATGCTGATAATTTTTCTCTTCCTTTTCGTCTTCTCTTTTTTAAAATAAGTCGACCACTTTTTGTAAACATTCTTTTTCTAAACCCATGTTCTTTTTTTCGTTGTCTAACTTTTGGTTGATAAGTTCTTTTCACTTCGACACCCCCTGACTTAATCTTTATATTTATTTGTTTCCAAGCTAACAAGACTTTTACCCTAAAATTATATAGTTTTGCCCATTCTCTGTCAAGTTTTATTATTGTACTATTCAAAACTTTTATTAATCTTTATGTTTATTTTAATTGTATTGTATGCTCTTAAACAATTTGTTATACTAGTGTTACCAACATTCTGTGGATAAGTTTATAAACTTTATCATTTTGTCCACAATTATCGCGTTTTTGTGGACGAAATGGGGATAACTTGTTCATATTTTATAAATATTCTTGTATTCTCGTCTTTTTTTATTGGGATAACTTTTTTAAATTATCCACAATTATTCTTAACTTTTACTTGATTTTTTTATCTATTCACATTAAAATAGACTTCCTGTGCATAAAAAAAGACCTTATCCACAACAATACGACTTTAAATTTTTAAGAAATTGGAGGTTCATTTCATGGACACTTCGTTTAAAAAAATATGGGATTCTGCGCTTGAACTGATCAAACCTGATATTAGTCCGACAAGTTTCAATACCTGGTTTTTGAAAATCAAACCCATAAATTATGTAAACAACACCTATTATTTTTTATCTGAGAATGAATTTGAAAAAGGAATATTGGAAAGCCGCCATATTCCATTGATTACCAATGCTTTAGCAGAGGTCACCGGAAAACCCGGAACCGTTAAAATTGTCTTAAAAGAAGAAGATGCCATGATTTCTCCGGAAAACACTCAGCCTGATACATCAAACTCATTTGTTGATGATAATATTTCTTCACACCAAAATAATTCAATGAATCCCAAATATACATTTGATAGTTTTGTCATCGGTGAAAACAACCGTTTTGCCCATGCTGCCTGTGTTGCTGTTTCAGAAGCGCCTTCGGAAAGATACAATCCGCTATTCATTTATGGTGGTGTTGGTTTAGGAAAAACACATCTCATGCAAGCGATTGGACATTATATTTTATCTTATGCACCTAACAAAAAAGTTGTTTATGTTTCCTGTGAAAAATTTACAAATGATTTTATCGATGCCATCCAAAATAAAACAAATATTGCTTTTAGAAATAAATATCGTAATGCCGATATTCTTTTAATTGATGATATTCAATTTTTAGCGAAAAAAGAAGGAACACAGGAAGAATTCTTTCATACCTTTAACACCCTTCAGCAGGAAAACAAACAGATTGTTATCAGCAGCGATCGTCCGCCAAAAGAAATACCAACCCTCGAAGAACGTTTACGTTCACGTTTTGAAAGTGGCTTGATTACCGATATCTACGCGCCCAATTTTGAAACGCGGATTGCCATCATTCGAAAAAAAGCAGAATCTTTCAGTGATGAAATTCCTAATGAAGTTTTAAGTTTCATTGCCGATAGTATTCATTCGAATATCCGAGAGCTTGAAGGTGCTTTAACGACTGTTTTCGCTTATTCAAAACTTCATAAAGCTCCAATCAATATTGAATCTGCAAAAAATGCCTTAAAAGATATTTTTAGAAAAAAAGAAGATATTGTTATTACCAGTGAATATATTAAGGAAGTAACCGCAAAATACTTTAATATAACCGTTGAAGATATGAATTCTAAAAAGAGAACGCGTTCTATTTCTCTTCCCCGTCAGGTTGCTATGTATATTACCCGTGATATCACCGATCTTTCACTTCCGCGCATTGGTGAAGAATTTGGTGGAAGAGATCACTCAACCGTTATTCATGCTTGTCAAAAAATAACTGAAGATATGGCTACTAATACAGATTTTAAAAATTTGATCTTACGTATTCAACGAGAAATTAATGGAAATTAACAAATCACATTTTTGCCTTTTTATCAAACGGGTTATCCACAGCTTATCCCCCTTAGCTTTTTTGATTTTTTGATATAAGCAATGACTTTGAGGGGTTATCCACACTATCAACACCCCCTACTACTATTACTACTATATAAATATATATTATTATATATAAAAGGGGTTTTAAACAAATTACAAAGGAGGTATTTTTATGAAATTCAATTGTTCAAAAGAAAGTTTAATGGGTGCTTTAGCAATTGCTCAAAAAGCTGTTTCTTCAAAAACAACACTTCCTATACTTGAAGGAATACTTTTTAGTGTAGCTAATAATAATTTATTATTAAGAAGCACTGATTTAGAAATTGGTGTTGAAGTTAATATTCCTGCTGAGGTTGACACTGAAGGTGATATTGTTCTGTCTTCATCAATCATTGGTGAACTTATTCGTAAATTATCAGGATCTGATGTTTTCTTTGAAAGTGATGATCATCATCAAATAAAAATTGAATGTCTTTTATCAAACTTTACCTTAAAGGGATTATCAGCTGATGAATTTCCTGCTTTTCCCGAAGTTATAGAAGATCATATTTTTTCAATAGATGCTACTGTTTTAAAAGAATTAATAAAAGGAACTTTATTTTCAGTTGCCACAAATGAGAATATTCCTGTTCTGACTGGTGTAAAAATAGAGTTGCATGAAGATAATATCAATCTAATTGCTTTAGATGGTTATCGTCTGGCACTGCGTTTTGGAAAAATAAAAAATGCTGTTGGCGAAGATCTGAGTGTTATTATTCCTGCTAAATCATTATCTGAAATTAATAAGGTTTTAACAAATTATACTGGGGATGTGATTGTGAAATTCTCAAAAAATCAAATATTTTTTGAAATGGAAAATACCCAGTTTACTTCCAGACTCCTGGAAGGAGATTTTATTAATTATAAACAAATTATTCCAGTGGAAAAAACAACTCAGGTAAAGATCAATCGACGTTTGCTTTTAGAAAGCAGCGAACGTGCGGCACTATTAGCCAGAGAAGGTAAAAACAATTTAATAAAAATGGATTTTAATCAGGATCAACTGATTTTAACTTCCAATGCAGAAATTGGGAATGTTTTTGAGATTATCCCAATTGAAAATATTGGAGAATCTTTAAAGATCGCATTTAATTCAAAATTTTTAATTGAAGCATTGCGGGTGATTGAAGATGAAGAGTTAATGATTCATATGACCACTTCTGTTGGTCCGGGAGTTATTCTTCCGGTAGAAGGAAATGAATTCATTTATTTAATATTACCGGTTCGAATTGCTGAAGAAAATTAAATTTATAAAAATAGTCTATGAAATCAGAATTTAATGAACGACATCTGATTTTAAAGACTATTTTTTAATTTTATGTTATAATAGTTAGGTCTAAAGATAGTGATGCAATAATTTAATCAATTTTGGCACAAATAAAGGGGATTAAAGTAATAATCTTTAATTTTTACCAAAAACATAATGAACGGGGAATAATATGCAAATAATTGAAATTAACACAGAGTACATAAAAATTGATCAACTCATTAAATATGCCGGAATTGTTGGAAACGGCAGTGATGTGAAGTTCATGATTCTTGATGGATTAGTCCGTGTTAATGGGGAGTTGTGTACCCAAAGAAATAAAAAAATAAGATCTGGCGATCTTGTTGAAATTGAGGATTATGATACCTTAGAAGTCAAAGGGATCGATAACACATGTTTATTGAAGAAATAAAATTAATAAATTATCGTAACTATGAAAATGAATGCATCAAAACCCAAGAAGGTATCAATGTCATCATGGGTGAAAATGCACAAGGAAAAACAAATCTTATTGAAGCAATGTTTTTTTTATCCCGTGGTTACAGTCATCGTGCGTCAAATGTGGCAGAACTTGCCCAATGGGATCATGATGATTTTTTTATGAGTGCACGTGTCGTCAGTGAGGGAGTAAAACATACGCTTACCGCCAAAAGTCATTTGGGAAAGCGGCAATTTTTACTGGATGGAAAAGTAAGAAAAAGAGATAAAATTAATGGAATTTTTAATACCATTTTATTTGAGCCGGATGATTTAAAAATAGTCAAGGAAGGACCTGATAAAAGAAGACGATTTCTGAATCAGGAGATATCCGGATTTAGACCCGAATATCATTATCTACTGAGAGATTATGAAAAAATATTAAATCAAAGAAATATGTTATTAAAAAATATTCGATATGAGCCCAGTTTAGAAACAACTTTAGATGTCTGGGACGAACAGCTTGTTGAGGTTGGAACGCGACTGATGAATCATCGGATTCGTTATTTACATCGGCTTAATCGAGAAGCAAATATTCTTCACAAAATACTAAGCCAAGAAAAAGAAATTCTTTCTCTTTACTATCAAAACAATATTATTGACTCATTAGAAGATATGAAAGAAATAAAAAGTATTTTCAAAAATAAAATGAAATCAAGTCGGGAAGAAGAAATATTAAGGGGGTCCACGATATATGGACCCCATGTCGATGATATTATCATTCAAATCAATGGCAAAGATGCAAGACGATACGGATCCCAGGGGCAACAACGTTCAGCTGCTATTTCCTTGAAATTATCGCAAATAGAGATATACTTTGATAATACCGGAGAGTATCCAGTGGTTTTGCTGGATGATATTTTTTCCGAATTAGACGAAAACAGACGTAAGAGCATTATCAAGCTTTTAAATAAAACCCAAGCCTTCATCACCTGTACAGAAGATCTGTTTACAAGTGCTGATGAAATACAGAAAACTAAGCATATTATTGAGATTCATCAGGGGAAGACCAGAACGTTCACACCAGAAAACCATGAAAATTAGGAGGAAATACATGCCAGAAAAAAACCTAGATACCTATACAGCGGACCAGATACAGGTCCTGGAAGGATTAGAAGCTGTTCAAAAAAGACCGGGAATGTATATCGGAAGCACCGGGTCAAGAGGATTACATCATTTAGTTTATGAAGTTGTAGATAATAGTATCGATGAAGCGCTTGCCGGCTACTGTAAAAATATTACGGTAACCATCCATCCAGATGATTCAATTACCGTTGTCGATGATGGACGAGGAATTCCCACCGGTATGAATCATGCTCAAGGAAAAACCGGAGTTGAATTAGCACTCACCGTTCTTCATGCCGGAGGTAAATTTGGCGGCGGCGGCTATAAGGTTTCCGGAGGACTTCATGGGGTCGGTGTCTCAGTCGTTAATGCCTTGTCCGAAAAGCTGACCATTGAGGTTAAACAAAAAGGACAGGTATTTGTTCAACATTATGAAAAAGGAAAACCTGTTGATGAATTAATCGTTACGGGAACAACAAATCGTACCGGAACCACTGTTTATTTTAAACCGGATGGCGATATTTTTGATGAAACAGAATATGATTTTGATACCTTGGAACATCGAATGAGAGAGCTTGCCTTTTTAAATAAAGGGATAAACATTAATCTGATCAGTGAAAAAGAATCACCCAAAAGAAAAGAAAATTATTGTTATAGCGGTGGCCTTCATTCCTTCGTTGAATACATGAACCGGAATAAAGATCCATTGTATGATAAAATCACCTATTTTGAAAAAGAAAAAGATGATTATGCATTAGAAATTGCATTTCAATATACAACCGGCTATTCGGAAAATATTTATTCCTATGCGAATAATATCAATACGCCAGAAGGTGGAACGCATCTTAATGGATTTAAAAGTGCTTTAACGCGAACCATTAATACCTATGCCAGAAAAAATGGTTTTCTAAAGGGAAATGACAAAAATCTTACTGGAGAAGATGCCCGCGAAGGCATGACGGCGATTGTAAGCATTAAGCTTCTTGATCCTCAATTTGAAGGACAAACTAAAACAAAATTAGGAAATACTGAAGTCAAAGGGATCGTAGAAACCATTGTCGGGGATCAACTGACGGCATTAATGGAAGAAAATCCGGGCATTGCTAAAAGTATTATTGAAAAAACACTTTCAGCAGCAAGAGCCCGGGAAGCAGCAAAAAAAGCCAGAGAATTCACCCGTCGAAAAACGGCCTTGGATTCAACGGCACTTCCGGGAAAATTAGCGGATTGCCGAGAAAAAGATCCAGCTTTATCCGAAATATATATCGTGGAAGGGGACTCAGCCGGTGGCTCCGCAAAAACCGGAAGAGATTCCAAAACCCAGGCAATTTTACCACTTCGAGGTAAAATATTAAATGTTGAAAAAGCCCGTTTGGATCGTATTTTGACCACTGATTCACTAAAATCCATGATTATTGCATTTGGAACCGGCGTTGGTGATGAATTTAATGTTGAAAAAGCCCGTTATCATAAAATTGTTATTATGACAGATGCCGATGTGGATGGGGCCCACATCAGAACTTTATTGTTAACCTTCTTTTTCCGTTATATGAAAGGTTTGATTGAACAAGGCTATGTATACATTGCCCAACCGCCCCTTTATAAAATAACCCGGGGGAAACAGGTTGATTATGCCTATACGGATAAAGATTTAGAAAAGAAATTAGCAGAAGTCGAAGATCGTTCCAGAATCAGTCTGCAACGCTACAAAGGTCTTGGGGAAATGGATGCTCAACAGCTTTGGGAGACGACCATGGATCCCGTTACCCGGACCCTGCTGCAAGTTAATATTGAAGATGCTTCCTATGCGGATGAAGTCTTCACCATTCTAATGGGAGACAAGGTCCAGCCACGTAAAGAATTTATTGAACGCAACGCTAAAAAAGTTAAGAATTTAGACATCTAGTAAAGAAGGAGTAATAATATAAAATGCAAGAAATAGTAGAATTTGATCGAGTAAAATCGGTTAATCTTGAACAGGAAATGAAAACTTGCTATATTGACTATGCGATGAGTGTCATTATAGGACGTGCTTTACCGGATGTCAGAGATGGATTAAAGCCTGTACATCGCCGAATTATTTATGCCATGAGCGAGTTGGGATTAGATCCGCAAAAGACATTTCGTAAATCAGCCCGTATCGTCGGGGATGTTTTAGGTAAATACCATCCTCATGGCGATACGTCTGTTTACGATGCCATGGTGCGTTTAGCCCAGGATTGGTCTACCCGGTACCTCCTTGTCAATGGTCAGGGTAACTTTGGATCAATTGATGGGGATGGTGCGGCTGCAATGCGTTATACGGAAGCTAAAATGGCAAAAATTACCGTTGAAATGCTTCGGGATATCAATAAAGAAACCGTTGATTTTGTTCCAAACTTTGATGAATCAGAACAGGAACCATCGGTGCTGCCATCCAGATTTCCGAATTTACTGGTAAACGGATCGTCCGGTATTGCAGTTGGGATGGCCACCAATATACCACCGCATAATATGGGCGAGGTTATCGATGGAGCGGTTGCTTTTATTGATAATCCGGACATTACCATTGATGAGCTGATGAAGCATATAAAAGGACCAGATTTTCCAACGGCCGGTATTATTTTAGGGAAATCGGGAATCAAAAGCGCCTATCAGACTGGTAGGGGCC
Organism: Acetobacterium paludosum; assembly: GCF_008086595.1. Lineage (GTDB taxonomy): Bacteria > Bacillota > Clostridia > Eubacteriales > Eubacteriaceae > Acetobacterium > Acetobacterium paludosum. Next base: position 117,376 of record NZ_RXYA01000013.1, read on the forward strand.
GTATAAAAGTACGTGGAAAAGTAAGAATAGAGACTACCAAAAAAGGTAAAAAACAGATCATCATTTCCGAGATTCCATATATGGTTAATAAAGCAAAAATGGTTGAAAAAATAGCCGAATTGGTTAAAGAAAAGAAAATTGAAGGAATTTCGGATTTAAGGGATGAGACGGATTTAAAAACAGGTATAAATGTTGTCATTGATTTAAAACGCGATGCCAATGAAACCATTATTCTAAATCAGCTTTACAAACATACCCAACTCCAGGAAACGTTTGGGGTTATTATGCTGGCCTTGGTTAATAATGAGCCAAAGGTTTTAAATCTGAAAGAAATGTTATTCCATTATTTAGAACATCAAAAAACAGTTATCACGAGACGAACGATTTTTGATTTAAAAAAGGCGGAAGCAAGAGCGCACATTTTAGAAGGTTTAAAAATTGCGTTGGATCATATTGATGAAGTTATCAAGTTAATTCGAGCGGCTGCAGATGGTAAGATAGCAAAAGTCCAATTGATTGAGCGATTCACCTTGTCGGAGATTCAAGCTCAAGCTATTTTGGATATGCGTCTGCAACGTTTAACCGGTCTTGAACGCGAAAAGATTGAAGAGGAATTAAAAGAAATACTCAAAACAATTGCCTATTTGAAATCAATTTTATCTAATGAAAAATTAGTTTTAAGTATCATCAGAGAAGAAATGCTGGAGATTAAAGAGAAATTCGCCGATAAACGTCGAACTGCTTTTGATATTGATGTGGAAGATTTTGATATTGAGGATCTCATCGAAGAAGAAGATGTGGTTATCACGATGACTCATATTGGGTATGTCAAACGGATCAGTGCTGATAATTATAGTTCACAAAAACGCGGAGGAAAAGGAATCACTGCTTTGAGTACCCGTGAGAATGACTTTGTCGAACAACTTTTTACAACCACCACCCATCACTATCTCATGTTCTTTACCAATTTAGGGAAAGTCTATCGTCTAAAAGCCTTTGAAATTCCAGAAGGCGGAAGAACGGCAAGAGGAACAGCCATCGTTAATCTTCTTCCTTTGGAAGCAGGAGAACAAATTGCCACCATGATTCCGGTAAAAGAATTTACGGATGATAAATATCTCATTATGGCAACAAAACAGGGGATTATTAAAAAAACAGGATTAACCGAATATGATACATCTCGTAAAAATGGAATCATTTCCATTAATCTAAGAGAAGGCGATGAGTTAATTAATGTTCGATTGGTCGAACAGGATGAAGAAATTGTAATGGGAACCAAATGCGGTCATGCTATTCGATTTAATTCTGAAGAAGTTAGAGCCATTAGTCGAACATCCATTGGTGTAAAAGGGATCGATCTGAGAAATGACGATGTCGTCGTTGGTATGGATATTGTAAAAGAAGATCTCTATGTTCTTTGTGTCAGTGAAAATGGATATGGCAAACTGAGTGCTTCAGATTTATATCGTCCACAGAAACGTGGGGGTAAAGGCGTTCAAACCTATAAGGTAACTAAAAAAACCGGAGAATTGGTTGGTTTTTGTGTCATCGATCGTGATGGTGAAATTATGATGATCAATAATCAGGGCGTCGTTATTAAACTGGAGGGACATGATATTACGGCAGTTGGGCGGAATACCCAGGGGGTTCGACTCATGAAACTTAAGTCTGATGAATCTATTGCGACTATTTCTAAAGTATACAAGGAGGATTCAGTGGATGATGATGAGGAAGATCAAATAGAAATCATTGACACCACTGAAAAAGAATAATGGACTCATTAATCCATGAAAATCTCATTCAAATTAATTGTTTAGTTAATGATCAATTTGATGCCATTGCCTTAGCAGCAAAACCGCTGTTAAGGCAGGGCTATATAACCGAAGATTTTATTGAAGCAGCAATAGAAAGAGAAAGAACCTTTCCAACCGGTCTGCCAACTAAAATTGGGGTAGCTTTACCCCATACCGAGGCAAAATATGTATTGAGAGAAAGTATTTCCATCGTTACGCTTAAAAATACCATCGTTTTCGCAGGAATGGGTAATCCCAAAGAAAGCGTTCCGGTTCAAATTGTGTTTTTATTAGCGATTAAAGATCCTGAAAAACAATTAGGCATTTTACAGACAATTGTCACCATTATTCAAAATGAAAAGGTTTTACATAAAATAAAAGATGCAAAAGAACCGAAAACCATTTACAATCTAATTAATACTTTTTTGTAGTGTTTAATACGATTATGCAAGATACCGGCTACCGCTATTCCAATGATGTACATAACTAAAGTTATAAAGTAATTTAACTTAATTGATTTATTTTAAATTTTGAATGTGTCTATTAAGTTTGTATTTTGATCTAGTAATTATTTAAAAAGAAAGTGAAGATTAATGAATATTAAAATAGCACCATCCATGCTCAGTGCAGATTTTGCCAATCTAGAACGCGATTTAAAGGAAGTTGAGAAGAGTGGCGCTGACTTTCTCCATGTAGATATTATGGACGGTCATTTTGTACCGAATATTACGATGGGACCGGATCAGGTAGCACAGATTCGAAAAAAAATTTCGATACCTTTTGATGTTCACCTTATGATTAGTGAACCACTAAAGTATATCAATCAATTTGCAGATGCCGGAGCGGATATTATTACTGTTCATGTGGAATCTGAAGGAGATATTCAGGCTTGTATTGATACCATCGTAAAAAAAGGTGTAAAACCGGGATTAGTGTTGTCTCCAGATACGCCGTTAAAAGTGCTTGAACCATATCTTGATCAAATCAAAATGGTTCTTATTATGTGTGTTTATCCTGGTTTTGGAGGACAAAGTTATCTTTCTGGATGTACCCAAAAAATAAGAGAGTGTCGGAAAATGATTGGGAGTCGTGCCATTGATTTAGAAATTGATGGCGGTATAAATTTTAATAATTTAAAAGAAGTGGTTGATGCTGGAGCGAATGTGATTGTTTCGGGTTCCTGTCTTTTTAAAGGTGAAATACAAAAAAACATGAAACGTTTTAGAAAGATCATTGAGGAATAAATTTTTGAAATTTTGAGGGGGATAGAGAAAAATGAAACTTGTTTTAGTTGCATGTGGAACAGCCTTGGCAACATCCACAGTGGTGGCCCGGAAAATTGAACAGATTGCTCAGGAGAATGGTATTGAATGTAAGACTGTTCAAGCTAGAGCCGTCGATACCTTTAGTAAATATCAAGAGTTGCATCCTGATGCCATTGTCTGTACCTGTCAATTAGAAGGTGAAATTGATGCGCCGATCATTAATGGAAGAGCATTTCTGACTGGGATCAACCTTCAAAGTACCATTGATCAATTGATCGAGATTTTAAAAAAATAGAACAACCAGTTTTAATAGTTGTTCATCAGCTTAAGAAGGCATCATTCATTATATCAAAGCAATAGGCTGGTGACTTCACCGTGTTTTGAATCTTATTTTAGTAATGAGACTTTTAGTATAAGCCATAATAAATGGGTTATCCTAAAAGTCTTTTTACTGGGAAAAAACATTTATCTCAATTCCAGTACGGAGACAATCTCATCGATTCCGGTAAGAATATAATCAGGACGGTAGGGGAAATTATCTACCGTTTCATGAGTTGAAACGCCGCTGAGGACCAAAAAAGTTGTCAGACCGGATTCAATACCCGCAACGATGTCGGTATCCATACGATCACCAATAATGACCGTATCTTCGCTGTGAACCCCTAAACGCTTGATGCCGGTGCGCATCATTAAGGGATTGGGTTTTCCAATATAATAGGCTTCTTTGCCGGTAACCAGTTCAATCGGAGCAACAAAAGCACGGCAAGCCGGAATAACACCTTCTTCGGTGGGACCAGTTAGATCGGGATTGGTCCCAATAAGTTTTGCACCTTTTTGAATTAGTTTAACAGCCTGTAAAATGCTGGCATAATTATAATTGTGTGTTTCTCCGACAATAACATAATCAGGATTGACATCGTTCATGGTGATTCCTGCATCATAAAGCGCATTCAGAAGTCCTGGTTCACCGATGACATAAGCAGAACCGCCTGGACATTGATCTTTTAAAAATTTTGCAGTAGCTAAAGCGCTGGTATAAAAATGACTTTCATCAATTTCCAAGCCAAGCCGGTTTAATTTTTCCTTTAATTCAATGGGTGAACGCTCGCTGGAATTGGTTAAAAAGAGAAAGTTTTTATCTTCGGCATAAAGCCAATTGACAAATTCGATGACACCGGGTAAAAGCCGGTTGCCGTGGTATATAACACCATCCATATCGCAGATAAAGCCTTTTTTAGCTTTCATGAGTTCTTTTAATTCTTCTTTCATAATACACGCTCCAATTTTATTGAATTACTTTTTTAAGTTTATACCCTGAGTATATAGTATTTAAGCATGAATTACATTAAAGAAAAAGGTTATTGATGTAAAAACTATTGACAAAAAATAGTGAAAAAATTATAATGTAGTAATTCCAGGTGGAATACTTGGATATTAAGGAGTAAAGATTATGTTTTCAGGTTTTAAAGCAGTAATGAATGATATCGATGTGACGATGCGTAAAGATCCAGCTGCGCGATCTGCGGTAGAGGTTTATTTTTTATATCCTCATATTAAAGCGTTGAAAACCTATAGAAAAGCACATAAGCTTTATAAAAATGGTCATTTTTTTGCTGCTCGCTGGTTGTCTCAAAAAGCTCGAAAAAAAACAGGAATTGAAATTCATCCGGGAGCAGAAATAGGCGATAATTTGTTTATTGATCATGGTATGGGTGTTGTTATTGGAGAAACCACGATCATTGGAGATAATGTAACCCTTTATCAGGGGGTAACCTTGGGAGGAACCGGGAAAGAAAAAGGAAAACGCCATCCAACCCTGGGTAATTGTGTTGTCGTCGGATCAGGAGCAAAAATATTAGGAAATATTTATATTGCGCCAGGAACCAAAGTAGGGGCGAATGCAGTTGTGTTACACAATACAACGCATGAATCGACTGCAGTTGGAATTCCGGCCCGAGTTATTGAAAAAAGAAACATGGTATTATAGTTTATAAAATAGGGATGATTATTGAAACCTTTTGTAACCGAAATTAGAAGATAGCACAAATTTTTTCCATTTTAGCATAAGTAATTGCATGAGTAGCTGTGATAAACTGAAAGCAATGATAAAAAACATGAATTTCAGGAAAGCAGAGGAACTCAATGGAGACAATATTAAAAAGATATGATGATATGCGGATACAGCGAATGATAAAAAAAATGATGAATAATGATGATATTACGCTTGAAAAATTAAGAAAAGAATATGAAGAAAAAGATGATCAACTGTTAGCTTTAGGGATCAAAAGGGAAGTGGCTCAAAGAATGGTTGATGAAGAGGAAATTAGTTCTTTGATGGTTAGACTTGAAGTTATTAAAAGAGAAATTGAAGAAATAGAAGAAGATAAAAGTAAAATGGCGATTTATAACGCCTATACAAGAAGATGAAAAAAGTCTAATAGATGTGTTAAAACGTGCTTATGAAAAATATCATAAAGACACAATTTAAAGATTAATCAATGGGTTCTTGACATTAAAGACCGGATAATATAAAATCAGATCAGATAAATATGAACACAAAATGGGGTACACCACCGAAAGGGTGTCGTTCTCGTTTTGTGTTTTTTTATTGCGTTTTTTTGAAAGGAAGTGAAAAGAATGAGAGTTAATGGCAAAGAAGTAGCTTTAAGTAAAAATCAAAAGCTGGTGGATTTTTTAGAAATTAATCAATATGATATTAGAAAAATTGCAATAGAATGCAATGGTGAAATTTTACCTAAATCAACCTATCAGGAGGTAATACTTAATAACGAAGACAGACTTGAAATTGTAAGATTTGTGGGAGGCGGCTGAGACATGGAGTTAATAATTAATGGAAAAAAAACAGAGTTAAATTGTAATACGGCATTTGAAGTAAGGGAACAGATTGGAAATCTTCAGGATATTATTATTTTGAATGGATTTCAGATTGAAGAAAACTGTAAAGTGAAAGAAAAGGACAGTTTAGCGATTATCAGAAAAGGTGTGCTCCCCAAAAGAGATGAGCTTGAAAGTATGATGATGGCCAGACATACACCAAATGTACATAAGAAATTAAAGAAAGGAAAAGTTGCGATTGCCGGGCTAGGTGGCCTGGGATCAAATATTGCGGTTATGCTTGCCAGAATTGGCGTGGGACAACTTTTACTGGTTGATTTTGATGTGGTGGAACCAAGTAATTTGAATCGGCAAAATTACTATATCAGCCATTTAGGAATGCCGAAAACCGAAGCCTTGAAAAAACAAATAACCGAGATTAATCCCTTTATTCAAGTGGTAGTTCGAAAGATAAAAGTAACCGAAGAGAATGTTAAAGAGCTTTTTAGCGGTTATGACGTTATTTGTGAAGCTTTTGATAAACCAGAGATGAAATCCATGCTGGTGAATACTGCTTTAGCGGAATTGCCTGATATTAAGGTTGTTTCAGCTTCGGGAATGGCAGGATATGATAGCGGAAATTTAATAAGAACAGTCAAAGTAATGAAAAATTTATATATTTGTGGAGATTTGGAAAACGGCGCCGAAGTGGGAAGAGGTTTGATGGCACCACGGGTACAAATTTGTGCAGGACATCAGGCAAATATGATTTTACGGCTGCTGCTGAAAATAGAAGAAGTATAGGGAGATAAAAAAAATGAATGAACAATTAGTAATCGGTGGACATGGTTTTCAGTCACGGTTTATTTTGGGATCCGGTAAATTTTCATTAGAAATTATGAAAGCGGTTGTTGAAAATGGCGGAGCGGAAATCATAACCCTGGCACTGCGTCGGGCCAACATTGGCGGAGAAGAAAATATTCTCGAACATATACCGAAGAATGTGACCTTGCTGCCAAACACATCCGGGGCAAGAAATGCCGAAGAAGCGGTAAGAATTGCCCGGTTGGCCAGAGCAATGAAATGCGGTGATTTTGTGAAGGTGGAAGTCATCCGTGATTCCAAGTATTTGATGCCGGATAATTATGAGACAATTAAAGCGACAGAAATTCTTGCCAAAGAAGGATTTATTGTCATGCCCTATATGTATCCGGATTTAAATGTGGCAAGATCTCTGGTTGATGCCGGTGCTGCCGCCGTGATGCCTTTAGCCGCTCCGATTGGAAGTAACAAGGGTTTAAGTACAAAAGATTTCATCCAGATTTTAGTGGATGAAATAGACCTGCCAATCATTGTGGATGCAGGCATTGGCAGACCCTCACAAGCCTGTGAGGTCATGGAAATGGGTGCGGATGCCGTCATGTGCAATACGGCAATTGCAACGGCAAAAAATGTTGCTCAGATGGCACAAGCCTTTGGACAGGCCATCGAGGCGGGAAGAAATGCCTATCTTGCAGGGCTTGGCCGAGTATTGAATCATACGGCAGAAGCATCGAGTCCGTTAACCGGATTTTTGGAGGACTAAGGATGACAATCAAAAAAACAAACCCGATGGAATATAGTGAAGGTATGGAAATCATTGATTCAGAGATGATGGATTGTATTTTGAAATTGGTAGGAAATTATGATTACAACCAATATACAGAGACAGACGTAAAAAAGGTATTGATCAAAGAAGTGTTGACGTTGGAGGATTATGGGGTGATCCTGTCTCCTGCCGCCTTGCCGCATCTGGAAGAAATGGCAAGAAAAGCTGTTCCAGAGACAAGAAAACATTTCGGCAATGGGATTTGTCTGTTTACCCCTTTATATATTTCCAATTACTGCGAAAATCACTGCATCTACTGTGGGTTTAACTGTAAAAATAAAATCCGCAGAGGCAAACTTTCATTTGATGAAATGGAAGAAGAGCTTAAAGCCATTGCGGAAACCGGTTTAAAAGAACTTCTGATTTTAACGGGAGAATCCCGTCATCAGTCCGGGGTCGAGTATATCGGCGAAGCCATTAAGCTGGCGGCAAATTATTTTACCAACATCGGCATTGAAATATACCCCCTAAATTCAGATGAATATGCCTATCTTCATAAATGCGGAGCAGATTTTGTTTCGGTTTATCAGGAAACTTACAATATCAATAAGTATGAACAGGTTCATTTAAGCGGTTCAAAAAGAATTTATCCCTACCGGTTTTATTCCCAGGAACGCGCCTTGCTGGGCGGAATGCGTGGTGTCGCTTTTGGGGCGCTGCTGGGATTGGATGATTTTAGAAAAGATGCCTATGCGACAGGCTTGCATGCCTTTTTCATCCAGCAAAAATATCCTCAGGCAGAGATTGCTTTTTCCACTCCGCGATTAAGACCATTCATCAATAATGCGGATAATAATCCCAATGATGTTCATGAAAAACAGTTGTTACAAGTGATGCTGGCCTATCGGCTGTTGATGCCATACGCCGGCATTACCATTTCAACTCGGGAAAGAGCAGGCTTTCGGGACCATGTCATCGGCATGGTGGCGACAAAAATTTCGGCTGGTGTAAGTGTTGGAGTTGGGGGTCATAAGCTGGAAGAAAAGGCTGATGAACAGTTTGAGATATCCGATCCCAGAAGTGTCCCGGAAGTACATCATATGATTATCAGCAAGGGATTGCAGCCGGTTTACACGGATTACATCAGGGTTTAAGAAATGCTTATTTGCGTAACCAATCAAAAACTGTGCAAAGATGATTTCCTAAGTCGCATCACGCAAATTGCAATCGGAAAACCGCAGGCGATTGTGTTAAGAGAAAAAGACCTGGATTTGGCAGAATATGAAAAATTGGCGAATGCAATAAATGAAATTTGTACGAGGCATCAGGTAATGTTGATTATCAATCAGAACATTGAAGTGGCTGTCAAAATGAAGCATGAGAACATTCAGTTGTCGATGGATAATTTAAGGAAAAACAAAAAAAAGCTTAAAGAATTTAAAAATATCGGGGCTTCAATTCACACGGTGAATGAGGCACAAGAAGCTGAAAAAATAGGCGCTACCTATTTAGTGGCGGGGCATATTTTTCCTACGGCTTGTAAAGAAGGCGTTCCCCCAAAGGGGCTTTCTTTTTTACAAGCGGTCTGTGATGCGGTTGTAATACCTGTTTTTGCCATTGGCGGGATTACAAAAGACAAACTTGAAAGTGTTTTAAAGACAGGTGCAGAGGGTGTGTGCATCATGAGCGAAGCGATGATTTGTTTAAAGCCGGAGGCCCTTGCCGGTGACTATAGAATTAAAAAAAGCAACACATATTGACAACCAGGTAGTTAGGTGTTAAAATCAAAAGCAATTAAATAGTTTGTCTTCAGGGCAGGGATTGTTTCCCTACCGGTGGTATAGCCCACGAGCCGCAAGGTATGATTCGGTGTAATTCCGAAGCCGACAGTTAAAGTCTGGATGAAAGAAGATGATAAAGTGTTTGCATGTTTATGCTTATCTTTGTTTTTTAGCTCTGAAATGTTAATCATTTCAGAGCTTTTTGTATCTCAAGGGAGCAGTTCTAAACGGCATTAAACAGACCTTTTATCAGATGCCTTGAATAACTATTCAAGGTGTTTTTTTATTTATTTGAGAGGAGGGATTAAGTGGAAAATCATCAAAAATATATGCAGATGGCGATTATACTGGCAAAAAAAGGACGAGGTCTAGTAAATCCAAATCCCCTGGTGGGAGCGGTTATTGTTAAGGACGACCTTATTATCGGACGTGGTTATCATGAGAAATATGGGGGACTCCACGCTGAAAGAAACGCCCTGGTTTCCTGTACCCAGTCCCCTGAAGGCGCAACCCTCTATGTCAATCTGGAGCCTTGTTGTCATACGGGAAAAACACCGCCATGCACCGAGGCCATTATGCAAAGCAAGATTGCCAGGGTGGTGGTTGGAGCAAAGGATCCCAATCCGCTGGTCGGGGGAAAGGGAATTGAGATTTTAAGAAAAAACGGGATTACCGTGATTACAGATGTTTTAGAAGAAGAATGCCGGGAGCTTAATGAAGTTTTTTTTCACTATATTCAAAACAGGACGCCCTATGTTGTTATGAAATATGCCATGACTCTGGATGGTAAAATTGCTACCTATTCCGGGAAATCCCAGTGGATTACCGGCGAGCTTGCCAGAGTGCAGGTACATCAGTTGAGAAACGAATACAAAGGCATCATGATCGGGGTCAACACCGTTATAAAAGACGATCCCCTGCTGACCTGTCGGATTGAAGACGGGAGAAATCCCAGTCGCATAATTTGCGATACCCATTTAAGAACGCCGATAACGGCAAAAATAGTTGAAAGCGCTTCTGAAATTCCCACTTATATTGGCACCTGTTCCAGAGATGAAAAAAAGATGGACCAGTTTAGAAAAAAAGGTTGCCGGCTCTTGCCGGTTTCCCCAAAAAATGAATATTTGAATCTAAATGATCTGGTCCATCAACTCGGTCAGGAAAAAATAGATGGGATTCTGCTTGAAGGGGGAGGCACCTTGAATTACAGTGCCTTGAAAAGCGGCATTGTCGATAAGTTGCAGGTTTATATTGCCCCCAAAATATTTGGTGGAGCCACGGCGATCAGTCCTGTTGAAGGGCAGGGGATCGAAGATCCCAGTGAGGCTTTTCAGTTTAAAGATCGAAAAATAAAAATTCTAGGCGTTGATATTTGTCTCGAATACTACAAGAGGTGATGATATGTTTACAGGAATTATTGAAGAAGTGGGGGGAATAATAGCCGTTACCAAGGGACCACGGTCCTCTCAATTATGGATTCAGGGAAATGTGATCATGGATGATTTGAAGCTGGGAGATAGCGTCGCGGTTAATGGCGTATGTTTAACCGTGTCCCGGCTGAAGAGCAATCAATGGATGGCCGATGTGATGAGTGAAACTCTGAAAAGAAGCGATCTGGGGGAATTGAAGTCGGGAAGTCCGATCAATTTAGAACGCGCCATGCCGGCGAATGGACGGTTTGGAGGGCATCTGGTATCCGGACATATTGACGGAACGGGGCAGATTATTCAGATCAAAAAAGATGATAATGCCATTCTGTTTGAGATTAGCGCCTCTGAAAAAATACGCCATTACATCATTGAAAAAGGATCGATTGCCATCGACGGAATCAGTTTGACGGTGACGACGGTAAATAATGAAGCTTTTCAGGTTGCTATTATTCCCCATACGGTCAAACACACGATTCTGGGTTTAAAGAAAAAAGGAGATCTGGTCAATTTGGAAAATGATCTGGTTGGAAAATATATTGAGAATTTCTTAAGATCAGGTTCTTTGGAAAATACCAACGCAAATGATGAAAAAAAATCTAGCAAACTGACCATGGATTTTCTAACAAGGTCAGGCTTTTAATAAGCTTAAATCAGTATCAAAAGAGAGGGTAAAAATGTTTAAATTTAATACGATTGAAGAAGCATTGGAAGATTTGAGAAATGGCAAAATAGTCGTTGTAACAGATGATCCCGACAGGGAAAATGAAGGGGACTTTATCTGCGCCGCAGAATTTGCAACCACTGAAAATGTGAATTTTATGGCAGTTTATGGAAAGGGACTGATCTGTATGCCCATGGGTGAAAAATTAATTAAAAAATTAAGTATCCCCCAAATGGTGGTTGAGAATACCGATAACCATGGCACGGCTTTTACCGTATCCATTGACCATATTGAGACAACGACCGGTATTTCAGCGGCAGAACGTTCTGTAACGGCGATCAAATGTGTAGCGGATGATGCAAAACCGGAAGACTTCCGCAGACCGGGGCATATGTTTCCTTTGCTGGCAAAAAAAAATGGCGTGTTGGAACGCAACGGACATACAGAAGCGACGGTTGATCTCATGAAATTGGCAGGGTTAAAAGAATGCGGTTTATGCTGTGAGATCATGAGGGTGGACGGAACGATGATGCGAACGCCGGAGCTTATTGATTTGGCAGAAACCCATCAATTGAAATTCATTACGATTAAAGATCTGCAGAATTATCGAAAACAGCATGAAAAGCTGGTTGAGCAGGTGACGGATACAAAAATGCCAACAAAATATGGAAACTTTATCGCTTACGGTTATATCAATAAGTTAAATGACGAGCATCATGTGGCACTTGTAAAAGGGGATGTCGCCGACGGAAAGCCTGTTTTATGCCGGGTACATTCAGAATGTTTAACCGGAGACGCATTTGGTTCCATTCGATGTGATTGCGGAGAACAATTTGCAGCAGCGATGAATGCCATTGAAAAAGAAGGCCGCGGCGTATTATTGTATATGCGTCAGGAAGGTCGCGGTATTGGTTTGATTAATAAGCTGAAAGCCTATCATTTACAGGATTTGGGAATGGATACGGTCGAGGCCAACATAGCTCTGGGATTTCCTGAAGACATGCGGGAATATTATATTGGGGCACAAATTTTAAGAGATCTGGGGGTTAAAAAGTTAAGACTTTTAACCAATAATCCTAAAAAAATTGAAGGAATGTCAGACTACGGTCTTGAAATGATTGAGCGCGTTCCTATACAAATGGATGCTTCAGCTCAGGATATATTTTATTTAAAAACGAAACAAGAAAAAATGGGCCATATTTTAAATTATAAATAAAGAGGAGATTAACATGAAAATTTACGAGGGAAAAGTAGTAGCAAAGGGAATTAAAGTAGGCATTGTAGCAGCGCGGTTTAATGAGTTTATCGTATCAAAACTTGTAGCCGGTGCTGTTGATGGATTAAAACGTCACGATGTCAGGGATGAAGACATCGATGTTGCCTGGGTGCCGGGATGTTTCGAGATTCCCCTTATCGCTTCTAAAATGGCTAAAATGGGAAAATACGATGCGATTATCTGTTTAGGTGCAGTGATCAGAGGATCCACAAGCCATTACGACTATGTGTGCAGCGAAGTATCAAAGGGTGTAGCGCATGTCGGGCTTCAATCAGAAATACCGGTAATTTTTGGAGTTATCACTACTGAAAATATTGAGCAGGCCATTGAACGCGCCGGAACAAAGGCCGGGAATAAAGGCTATGATGCCGCTTTATCGGCCATTGAAATGGTAAATCTGATTAATGAAATATCGCTATGATCGTTTAAAAAATGGGTAAACAAAAGCCTTCCCTTAATATTTCTTGGGGAAGGCTTTTAATGTGCATTAATTATTTGTTAGAATTAAGCTAATTCAGTGGAAGTAACGGTACCATTATTCAAAGCGTTGTTTTTCAGTTCTTCATAAAGACCTGCCAGACTAACAAAGTAGTAAGGGTTGGAATAAAAAATGCCGACAATACCAAAAGTAATTCCGCTGAGTAGAAACCAGCCGATAAAGCTTAAATACATGACAAATATTTCGCCTTTATGACCCTGCGTCATTCGCATTGAAATTTTAAGGGCTTCTGTGGCGGAAACATTAGGATAATCTGCTAAAATATAAGGGGTAAGACTGTAAGCGATGCCTTTAATAATACCGGGAATAATCAATAATAACGTCCATAGATAAGTAAATAAATACATCCAGAGCATGCCGCCGAGTTTTCGTCCGTAATTGCTAAAACCGGAAGTAAACATGGTTTCAATACCGGGGGTTTCACCTCTGTAAAGACAGAGTGTAAAGTATTGAAGACCAACCATAATGGGGGGGACTAAAAAAATGGCGCCAAGTCCAAAGGTAACGCCAGAAGCGGCACCGACAATGAGCATGGCCAGTATGACTGCGCCAACAGAAACCCAATAATTATTAGAAAAATGCTGTTTCGAAATGGATTTGATTTCTTGTCTTGTTTTCATAAATAGCTCCTTCATTTTCAAATTTTGTTGTATTCTTAAGATTATTTGTATATAATAGCACGATTTGTGAAAAAGAGAAAGGGAAAAATGGTTAAAATGGAAAAACAATCAACTCAAATTGATGAAAAAATTGTTAAGGGGCGCTACCGGCATTTTAAAGGAAATGAATATGAAGTTATTTATATTGGAAGACACAGTGAAACACTTGAGACCATGGTAATTTATCGTCCGCTTTACGGTGACGGCGCTATCTGGGTTCGTCCAGCCGCCATGTGGAATGAAGAAATAACACGTAATGGAAAAACTCAAAAACGCTTTGAATATATTGGAAAGGCATAAGCAAAAGAAAATGAAATATTATTTAGACGAGAGAGATATGTTGCAGAATTTAAAAGGATTGTTGCAAATTAATTCAACCAATGCAGATGCCGGTTTGATCATACCGGAGGCGCCGCTTGGCACCGGGATCAATGATGCTATTAATTTTATGCTTGATTTGGGAAGTCGTTTTGGTTTTGAGACCAAAAATTGTGACGGCTATTGTGGTTATATCGAAATGGGATCAGGAGCAGAGATGGTGGGAATTCTAACCCATGTGGATACCGTTCCGGTGGGCGATGGTTGGTCATTCCCACCGTTTGATTTAACCATTGAAGGCGATAAGGCTTTTGGTCGGGGGACTATAGATGACAAGGGTCCGACGATGGTGGCACTTTATGCCATGAAGGCTCTTGCTGATAAGGGAACCTTATTAAATAAACGGGTTCGTTTGATCATTGGAGGAGATGAAGAGGGTGATGAATGGCATTGTATGAACCGCTATAAAGCGACTGAAGAGCCGCCTACCTATGCCTTTTCGCCAGATTCCGGGTACCCTGCTATCTATGCGGAAAAAGGAATTTTGAGCATCAGCTTAGAAAAAGACTTAGATCCTTCCACTCCAGTCATGGGTTTTTTCAGTGGCAGTCAAATTAATACGGTTCCGGATTACGCTAAAGCGATTATTTCCGATAAAGTTTTTGAAAGCACCGGAAAACCAGCCCATGCTTCGCAGCCGCAGGAAGGGGTTAATGCCATGCTTATTTTAGCAGAAGAGCTCAAAAATATGGGGCTGAATCATCCTTTCCTTGATCTTGTAGGGATGGCAACCCGGGAAGGTTTTAATATTGATTTTGAGGATGAAATTTCGGGAAAATTGACGTTGAATCCCTCCATTGCTAATGTTAACCGTGACAAGGCCGTATTGAAGTGCGATATTCGCTATCCAGTGACCATGACCGGCTCAGAAATTGGACAACAAATTGCCAAGGCCGTGGAACCGCTGGGATTTTCAATTAAGATCAATCATGATTTGGCACCTTTGCATATGGACAAGGAAAGCTATTTAATTAACTCGCTTCAAAAAGTTTATGAAGAATATACTGGCGACACCACCGGGCCCAAAGTGATTGGCGGCGGAACCTATGCCCGAGCCTTTGACAATGCGGTTGCTTTTGGAGGCCGATTTCCTGAGGAACCCAATACCTGTCATCAAACAAATGAATTCTGGAGTATTGAAAGCATGCGGAAAAACTTTGATATAATGACTAAAGCATTGGAAAATCTGGTGCGATAGTGCGACGGAGGTCTAACAAAATACGTAAATACGGAGAAAGGGAGGTAAAAAATGACATATCATTTAGATGAAGAAGCTTTATTGGATCGTTTAAAAGGATTATTGCAAATAAAAACGGTGAATGGCGATGCTGGTGTCGTTACTCCAGAGTCTCCACTGGGAACAGGCATTAATGAGGCGATAAACTATGTGCTTGATTTGGGAAACAGTTGGGGTTTTAAAACAAAAAATTGTGATGGATACTGCGGATACATTGAAATGGGGGCTGGAAAAGAAATGGTTGCAGTTATAACCCATTTGGATACTGTAGCCGTGGGGGACGACTGGACAGTACTCCCGTTTGATTTAACTATCGATGGAGACAAGCTATTTGGCCGGGGCGTCCTTGATGATAAAGGACCAGCCATGGTGTCTCTTTTCGCATTAAAAGCCCTTAAAGATGCCAATATTTCAATTAACAAACGCATTCGCCTGATTGTTGGAGGAGATGAAGAAGGGGGAGACTGGGCTTGCATGAACCGCTACAAAGCAACTGAAGAAGTGCCAAAGTATTCATTTACCCCGGATTCCAGTTATCCCGTCATTTTTGCAGAAAAAGGAATTATGAATGTGATTTTCGAAAAAGATCTGGATGCTTCAACTCCAACACTGGAATTTGAGAGCGGAAAACAAATTAATTCGGTTCCGGATTACGCAAGGGCTCACGTAGCGGGACAAAGCTACGAAAGCAGAGGCAAGTCGGCCCATGCATCTGAACCGGAAAAAGGTGACAATGCGCTGATAAAACTAGGGCAGGTCTTAAGAGCAACCGGACTAAAGCATCCGATTCTAGATTTGCTGGAAATTGCCACCCCGGAAGGATTCGGAATCAACCTTTCAGATGAGGTTTCAGGGGAACTGACGCTAAATCCAGCCATCGTTCAAGTGAATAGCAAAAAAGCCATCTTCCGGTGCGATATTCGTTATCCGGTCACTTTCAACAGCAGTGAAATCTGTGACATGATTGTTCAGGCTACCAATCAGCTGGGATTTTCTTTTGAAATGGATCATGATTCACCTCCTCTTCATGTCGATAAAGAGAGTTTCCTTGTGAAATCGCTTCAGAAAACATATGAAGAATATACCGGCGATACAACCGGACCGGTTGTTTCCGGCGGAGGAACCTATGCTCGAGCCTTTGAAAATGCCGTTGCTTTTGGCAGTGTGTTTCCAGGCGAGGAAAGCACCTGTCATAAAACCGATGAATTCTGGAGCAGGGAAAGCATGAAGAAAAATTTTGATATTATTACCAGAGCGCTGGAAGTGCTGGCGCAATAAAAGAAAAAGAAAAGCAGCCCAATTGTCAACCATTAAATAATTTTTGGTTGACAATTGGGCTGCTTTTATGTAGAATACAAATCAGAGGTGAAAAAATGTCGACAAAACAAAATTTATTAAAAACCTTAGAAGAAAAAAGAGAAAAATACATTTCAGGAGAACAGCTGGCCAGCTTAATGAATGTATCCCGTTCCGCTATTTGGAAAGCCGTAAAATCTTTAAAAGAAGAGGGTTATGATATTGAGTCTACAACCAATAAGGGTTACCGTCTGAATAAAGAGTCGGATATTATGTCCAGTGAAGGAATTATACCCTGGCTTTTGCCGGATAATCAGAATCTTGATATTATTGTATACAAAACTATTGGTTCCACCAATCAGGAAGCAAAAAAAATAGCTCTTGAAGGAGCAAAAAAGATAACGGTCATTATTGCTGAAGAGCAAACCCGGGGGCGAGGCCGGATGGGCCGTTCTTTTTATTCGCCGCCAAAGAGCGGTATTTATCTGAGTCTGGTTCTGCGCCCGAATGTTCATGCCAGTGAGGCGGTACTTGTAACCACCGGGGCATCCGTGGGAGTCTGCCGAGCGATACAAAAGGTAACGGGGATCGAACCGCAAATAAAGTGGGTGAACGATATTTATGTAAATGGTCGAAAAATAGTAGGAATTTTGACCGAGGCGGTAACCAATTTTGAAAATGGTCTGGTTGAATTCATTATCATTGGAATCGGAATTAATTTCAAACGGCCTGAAGATGATTTTCCAAAAGATTTGGAAGAAATTGCCGGGGCATTATTTGATAAAAAACCGGATACTCTCACTCGTAACCGATTGGCTGCAGAAATCATCAACGAGGTATTAAATATATGTGGAGATTTAAATAAGCGTGGTTTTTTAGAGGAATATAAAAGCCATTCCATGGTTTTAGGAAAAAAAATTAAGGTTTGTAAAAACAATCAGTGGCAATCGGCCACCGCCATTGACATTGATAACGATGGCGGATTAATTGTAAGAAATGAATCAGGAAAAATTGAGACACTTAATTCAGGAGAAATTAGTATAAGAAGGATGGACTAAATTATGATTGAAAAAAACACATTAAATATTAGAACACTCGTGCTTTGCGGGCTGTTTGCAGCACTCATGGCCGTGGGTGCTTTTATAAAAATCCCGCTTCCGGGCATTCCCTTTACCCTCCAAACCATTTTTGTTTTACTAGCCGGGTTGTTGCTGGGGTCCAGAGCCGGACTTGTTTCGGTGCTGGTGTATATTTTTATCGGATTGGCCGGTCTGCCGGTGTTCTCCGGGGGCGGTGGTTTGCTCTATGTTTTAAAACCAAGCTTCGGTTATATTTTGGGATTCGCCCTGGGTGCGTTTGTCACCGGATGGATAGCGGAAAGAAAAGCAGCGTCGTCCACCGTCCGATTGATTCTAGCCGCACTTGCGGGAACGGGTGTGATTTATGCCCTGGGTTTAACCTGGTATTATATCATCGCCAATTACTATCTCAATACGCCCATGGGGGTTGGAGCTTTGATGGTTTCAGGATTTCTGATGACGTTTCCGGCAGATATTATTAAAATTGGTTTAAGTGTTGTTTTGGCAAAAAGGTTGGCGCCTTTTGTTCGTCGGAGTATCTATAAAGAAGTCTGAAAAAAAATGCCTGAAGTTCCACTATTTGTGTTGGGACTTCAGGCATTTTTGTGTTTTTAGATGGATGCGTGTGATTTTCAATTTAAATAAATGAGTCGGTAAGGAGTAAAATATTTTCTTTATGAATGGTATAAAAAGCACCGCTTAAATATTCCTTAATTATGAATGTTTTCTGTTTTTTTTGTGATGAATGTGTGTCTTTCAAAATTATTCTATGGAAGCAGATAACAATCGCGGTTGTGGTGTTCAGCTGCTTTTGTTTTAAAAAAAAGCTGAAAAGTCTGTCGATAGTGCATAAAAGCTTGAATGAGCGTGGCATTGGTAGGCAAAAAGAATGAAATAAAGGGTTTATGGTATTCATTACAAGGGTATAAATATCAAAATGATAATGAAATTTAAATTAAGAATTTTTGAATTTACGGTCCAGATTAGTTAGATTGATTGAGAGAGATTCAAGGGGCCTTTTTTCATGATATAATTAATAATAAATCCTCCCTTGGGAAGGTCTTTGCAATGAGTACCCAAACTTCATTAATAGGGCTGGATTTTATTTTTTTATGGAATAATTTTAATATTTGGACGTTCAGTTTTAACCGAGAGCGTGAAAGTGAAGAGTGATGGATAAAGAAAAGATAAGCGTGGTGATCCCTTGTTATTGCGAAGAAGAGGTGGTTCCGCTTTTTTACAACACACTGATCGAAAAGGTGATTTCGCAGTTGTCAGAAATAGACTTTGAAATTCTATTTGTAGATGATGGTTCCAAAGATGAGACATTAAAGATAATAAAAAATCTCAGCAAAACAGATAATCGTATAAAATATATATCTTTTTCTAGAAATTTCGGGAAAGAAGCAGCCATCTTTGCAGGGTTAAAACACGCAACTGGAAATTATGTAGGGATTATGGATGTTGATTTACAGGATCCGCCGGAACTAATTGTTTCCATGTATGAGATGCTTAAAAGTGAAGAATATGATTGTGTGGCAGCTCGTCGGGGAACCAGAAATGGGGAGCCTCATATCCGTTCTTTTTGTTCCAGACGTTTCTATAAAATAATCAATAAAATTTCGCAAATGGAAATTGTGGATGGCGCCCGTGATTTTAGACTCATGAAACGATCCATGGTTAATGCTGTTTTAGAAGTGCAGGAGTATAATCGCTTTTCAAAAGGGATTTTTGAGTGGGTTGGTTTTAATACGAAATGGATTACCTATAAGAACATTGAACGAGCGGCAGGGAAAACCAAGTTTTCATTTTGGAAATTATTTCTTTATTCTTTAGAAGGAATCGTTGGGTTTTCAACTGCACCTTTAGCTATTGCATCAGTTACTGGTCTGGTCTTTTGTGGATTTTCTTTTTTAGCGATTGTGGGTATTATCATCAGACAAATTTTTTGGCAGGGTTCGGCTTTTGGCTGGCCGTCTTTGGTATGCATCATTTTCTTTAGCAGTGGAATTCAATTATTTTGTACCGGAATTTTAGGTCAGTATCTGGCCAGAACTTATTTAGAAACAAAAAAACGACCGATTTTTATTATAAAGGAAAAAAACTAAATGAATAGTCAAAAGAATACAATCATAAAGTATTTAGCTTTAGCCATAACAGCCTTTCTTTTTTTGCTTTTCTTTTCCTATGCAACCAGCCCAATATTCAGCAATAATTACGGCATTTCAGATTCTGCGATATTTTTACTCATCGGCAAGGGAATAACCAGTGGACACATCCTTTATGTGGACTTGTTTGACCATAAGGGTCCAGTATTATTTTTTTTGGAAGCGCTGGGGTGGCTGATCATGCCAGATCGTTTTGGAAGCTTTGTTATTCAATGGATTTTTATGTTTGCCGATCTTATTTTGATAGTCAAAATGGGACAACTGTTTTTAAATAAAAAGCGGGCATGGATTCCGATTTTTTTCTTTTTCTTAATTTTAGCATCAACATTTGAAGGTGGTAACTTAACAGAGGAATTAAGTTTGCCTTTTCTTTTGCTGCCTCTCTATCTGGTTCTTGAGCAGTTAAAAAAAGAACCCATCAAAAAAGCCAATCACAATCCGCTCTATGCGTTTATCTATGGGGTTTGTTTCACCCTCATTGTATTTATGCGATTGAATAATGCGGTACTCATTGGCGCCATTGTATTGGTGGTCATGATACAATTATTTGCCAATAAAGCATATGCTGATTTTTTCCATAATGTGCTTGGCTTCATCGCAGGGGCACTAATTACATTCACTGCAATAGCAAGCTATTTTATGATTAACCATGCTTTTGGAGATATGATTTATGCAACTTTTCTGTTTAATATGAAGTATGCAGAGGGTATTTCAGGAATTTTCTCACCGGAATCACTTGTTAAATTCGCCTATTCGATATCACCGGTTATTTTTTCCGGCTGTATGGGTATCTATTACTTATTGAAAAAGGAAGACAAATATATTGGATTGCTTTTAACAACTGGTTCATTGGTTACCTTTTTTTCGCTTCTGCTCGGAGGAATTTTTTATCATTATTTCACATTAACGACCCCATGCTTTGTCCTAGCTATTATTTTACTTATTGAACTTTATGTTAAAAAGGGGAAAAAGCTGTGGCAAGGCAGTCATCGGATGATGCTTGTTGCAGTGTTGGCTCTTTTTATTTCAAGCTGTGTAATCTATCTATGTTTTTGCTTTTCTACAATTGGCAGTATTGTAACAGAAGAACCGAATACGGATTATTATGAAAATGCGTGGAGTATTAAAAATGCAATTCCTGAAGAAGACCGGGATAGTGTCTTTGGTTATGAGATCCCGGCAGGCTGGTTTTTAATGGCCGATATTACCCCTTGTTATAAATATTTTACATTACAAGAATGGTGGGGGTTATATGATCCTCAAGTGATTGTTGAAACGAATAAAATGTTGGAAAATAACCCGCCAAAATGGATTGTCATGACGAACGATCAAGAGACTAACGCCGAAATCTATGATGTTCTCGGAACAAACTATGAATTGGTCACAAAAGATGAGGAAGTATCGCTCTACCATCGGATAGTAGAATAACACGCAATCGGTCAGTTTATCGATAAGCCTAAATGTTGGCCTTAAAACATTGTATTCAGATTCGGAGTAATTATTGATTAAAAATCAGTGAAACAGAGCATCCTCCAGAAGATGGATTCTCAAAGGTAGCCTTTCCGCCATGAAGTTTCATGATCCGCCGAACGATGATCAGACCGAGTCCATGGTTTTCAAGAAATACGGGTTCATCTGAATTTACCAGAACTTCAGGAGGATAGCCTTTCCCGTCATCGCTGATTTTGATGATGCACCCGTCCGGGTGTTTCTTCACAGAAACATCAATGATGCAGCCGCTCCCATTGTGTCGGATACTGTTGTCAATCAGGTTGGTGACGGCACGATGGACCAATGCTTCATCACAAAGAAGAGATAAACCATTGGAATCCTCGGTAGCTTTAAGGGAAATTGAATAGGGATCACTGAGACCGTTGTTAATATAGTCCGCTGAAATACTCCGGAGCATCGCAGCCGGCGAAATCTTGCTAAGATGCAGGGGCTGCATTTCATATTCAAGTTTGGAGGCAATGTTCAAGTCGGCAACCAGGGTTTTAATACGCTGACTTTGTTCACGGATGATTTTCGCCTGATCCTGTTCCGCAGGCAGGAGGTTTGGATTGGTTTCCAATTGACTGGAATAACCCATTACCATCGATAGTGGGGTGCGAATATCATGGGAGACACCGGCAATCCATTCGGTACGGGTTTTGTCACGATCCGCTAAGCGCTTTCCCTGTTCCTTAAGAACAACAGAGGTTTCATTAAGAATTCGCGCAACTTCTCCAGTAACCCCCTTTGTGGGCAATAGGATTGTTTCTTTTTTCTGCAAGGCTGTGATGCCCTCATAAAGGGGTTTCAGTTTTCGATAGAGCCATAAACCCAGCAGCAGAGCCAGGATAAGTGCTGCCCCCAGATTTAAAATTAAAAATCCACCGAGATAAGAAGGTACCTGGGATATCGTGGCTTCGGTTGAGGTTATCGGGTATTTCCAGATACTTCCTTTTGGCTCGCCTAATACGATGAGGCCATCCGGAGATTCCCAGACTGATACCGGATAGTCATTGAGATACCATCGGGTAAAGGTTGCAATATCGGTAAGGGTGTAAATCAGGGGAACATCGGCAGGAAGGTTTTTGCTCCAGACAACATTGCCGTCCTGGCCGATAAGCATTGCCCAGGAATATTGCGCATTAAACTGGGCAGTTGCGGTTTCATTGAGAGAATAAGTGCCGTCGATATTTGCCAGTCCATCAGCAATTTCACCAACATCATATTTTGAATGCGTGACACTGGGATTTTTCATGGCCCAGTTGGCAGTGAATATGATATTGACGACAACCAGTAAAAGCGAAATGGTTGCAGTTAATAGGATGGAACGGGCTATGATTTTACGAAGGCTCTTCATCGATTTGCATCCTTTGCCAGCTTATAACCCATGCCCCGGACAGTCAGTAAATATTTTGGCTGGGATGGATCTTCTTCAATTTTTTCCCGGAGTCTTCGAATGTGAACCATCAGAGTATTTTCATAGCCATATAGGTCATCATCCCATGCCGCTCGGCAAAGTCTATCAGAAGTTACGATGTTTCCCTGATCCTCCCAAAGCTTTTTCAGTAAAGCATGTTCCTTTGCAGTCAGTGTTTTTTCGCCATCACAGGTCTGAACGATTCCGCTTTTAAAATTGACGGTCACATCACCTAGAACCAGACATTCATCCTGGGAGGGCGGAGTCAGCATGGGTTGGTAAACCCGACGTAAGATACCACTTAAACGCAGAACCACCTCCCGGGGCAGAAAGGGTTTGGTAATGTAATCATCAGCACCCAGTCCCAGCCCGAGAAGCCGGTTTTCATCCTCATCCCGGGCAGACAAAAACAGCATCGGTATATTGGATTTCAAGCGAAACTCCTGCATTAGCGAAAACCCGTCACCGTCAGGCAGCATTATATCTAGAATCACCCCATTGGGCTTTTCAGCTCCGAAGATTTCCCGGGCCTGCTGGCAGCAATCGGCAGTCAGCACATTGGAAAATCCCGCCTGATTCAATATCTTTTTTAACATGATTAAAATTTCCGGTTCATCATCCACAACCAGAAGCGTTGATTCAAAAATTGTTTTCATTATTATCACCCAGACTATATTATACCCGAAAAAATAGTCGTATTTAGGAAATGAGATTAAAATTAAGGTAAAAGTAAGGCGGGGGACAAACCGCCGTAAGGTTCATGGGATATCATAAGCATGTAGAAAAAAAGAAGGAGTGCATGTTTATGAGTAATGTCATCGAGACCGAGGGTCTCAGTAAAGAATATGGAAATGTTTATCGAGTAAAGGATGTGGATCTGCTAGTTCCTGAAGGGGCTATTTACGGCTTCCTGGGACCAAATGGAGCAGGAAAATCTACAACTTTGAAAATGGTGTTAGGTCTGGCAAAACCCACAGCCGGGGAAATATCGGTTTTTGGAAAAAGAGTCAACAGCAAAAACCGACTGGAGAATCTTAAAAATGTGGGTTCCCTTATCGAATCTCCCAGTTATTATGGGCATTTAACCGGAGCGGAGAACCTCCAGATTTTTCAAACCCTCCGGGGTGTTCCCAAACAGAACATCGATGAAGTCCTAAAAATAGTCAGGCTGGATAATCAGAAAAACAAAAAAGTTAGCCAGTATTCCCTGGGAATGAAACAGCGGTTGGGGCTGGCCAGTGCGCTTTTGGGCTATCCCAAACTGCTGATTTTGGATGAACCCACCAATGGGCTGGATCCCGCCGGGATTCAGGAAATGCGGGAATTGATTCAGTCCCTGCCAAAAAAATTTGGAATGACGGTGGTGGTGTCCAGCCACCTTTTAAGCGAAATCGATCAGCTGGCAACTCGGGTGGGAATTATTCGGGAAGGGGAGCTGGTTTATCAGGACAGTTTGATGAAGCTTCATCAGTATAGCCAGCAGCATCTCGCGGTTCGAACCATGAATAATGAGGTGACTAAATCATTCCTGAGTCAAAATGGGGTTGACTGGGAAGTACAGGATGATTATCTAATCATTCCCCAAATGAAAGATTCAATGATGGCAGAAATCAGTAAGGTTCTGGGACAGAATAATATTGGGCTGGTTCGCATTGAAGAGCGCAAAAAGAGTCTGGAAGATATCTTCCTGGAGTTGACCGGAACGGCGGTGAGTTTATGAGAGCGGCAATCCGAATGGAGATTTTAAAAACAAAGGGACGAAAGATCTGGTTAGTAGTAGCGGTGATGATGGGGGTTCAGATGCTATGGGCTGGCTGGGCTATTTCCAACAAGGACGCTAATGATCTGGTTCAGGGATGGCTGTTTTTTCTTTACCAATTTCCCATGCTCAACTGCATCATCATGCCGGTGATCGCGGCAGTGGTGGCGTCTCGCCTATGTGAGGTGGAGCATAAAGGACAAACATTTAAGCTCCTGGAAACCATTGTTCCAGCCAATCGGATCTTTGATGCCAAGTTTATCTGGGGTAGTATCTATATGTTTGGTGCAGCATTGGGACAGGTGGCCATTATGATTGGTATGGGTCTCATGCTACATTTTGGAGGACCGGTGCCATGGGGCGCTCTGGGTGGATATTTGTTTTTTACCCTGGCGGTGAGTTTGACTATTTATGCTTTTCAACAGGTGGTATCCATGCTCTTTGCCAATCAAATGGTGCCCATGACATTGGGACTCGTTGGCGGTTTTATTGGTCTGTTCAGTATGTTTTTTCCGCAGGGCTTTCAGAAGTTTATCCTTTGGAGTTATTATGGGGTGCTGATGCAGGTTGGTATGAACTGGGATCAGAATACTCGGGCAATAGATTTTTACTGGACTGTTATTGATTGGTCGGGTTTTGTACTGCTTTTTGTATTCTTTGGACTGATATACGGAATTGGCCGGATTTTATTTGTACGAAGGGAGGTCTGAAGGATGTTCATACGTGTTTTAAAAGCGGAAATGATCAAGATGCGACATAGCCCGGTTTGGTTGGCATTTTTATTGATTCCCATTATTCCGGCCTTTATGGGAACCTTCAATTACCTGAATAATCTGGAGATTCTGGAGAATGAATGGTATAGTCTCTGGACCCAGCATACCCTATTTGCCTGTTATTTTTTTCTGCCGGTACTGATTGGTATTTACTGTTCTTACCTTTGGCGGCTGGAACACGCCAATCATAATTGGAATGCGGTTATGACGGCGCCGGTTCCCATAACCCACCTATTTCTGGCTAAATTGATCATGGGTTCAGCGATGGTGCTGTTGACTCAGCTCTGGATCGGACTGTTGTATATTTTATCTGGATTACTGGCTGGGGTTTTGGGACCGATACCCCCGGAACTTCCGGTCTGGCTTTTCTTTGGGGCTCTGGGAGGTATGGTGGTATGCGCTCTGCAGCTCTTAATATCTCTGGTGATTCGCAGTTTTGCAGTGCCAGTGGGTATTGCTCTGATGGGTGGTATTGCGGGTTTGGCATTGCTATCCAAAGGTTATGGCATCTGGTTTCCCTATGCCCTGATAACATTGGGGATGCGAGCCAATGATCCGGCCGCACCCATGTCGGTAGGAGAAATTCAATTTATTATAGCCTGTGTAGTTTTTATGGCTGGGTTCAGTCTATTTGCCATCACTTGGTTAAAAAGTCGGGATGTGGTGACGGGTTAATTAAATAGATCAGAAAAAAATAAAAAGAGAACAGCAAAAATCAGGGCCAGTGTTTAGCGGAGATAATTACCACTAAATGCTGGCCTTGATTTTTGTTATATTGTTTTAGTTTGGCGGATTACAAATCCCACAGGGGGTCAGTCCCAGGGAATGAACTTCATCCAGATTGTTCAGATAGATTCGGTTGGATTCCTTGGGCAGGCTGGGGCAGGTGGGCAAATGATAGACCTTTGAATTTTTATTACCGATATAGGTGGCAGTCTCTGCAGTGGCCGTGCTTGCCGGCGTTTTCTGAGCAGGGTTGGAAGTGGCAGCGAGACCGTTATCCACGGCCTGATAGGGCTGGGTTGGGGCAATGCCGGTTTTATTAAAGGTTAATTGATCCCCCTGACAGGTGGCAATGATCGTCCCCAGGAGGTCGGTGCGGAAAATAGTGGAGCCGACGTCGTTGAGACGGCTCAGCGTTTCCTCATGGGGATGACCATAATCATTGTTGGCACCACAGGAAATCACCGAGTACCGGGGATTCACAGCACGAAGAAAGACGTAGCCTGTTGACGTGGAGCTGCCATGATGTCCAACCTTCAGAACATCGGCTTCGAGATTGATGTTCTGGGCAAGCAGTTCCTGTTCGGCTTGTTGTCCCATATCACCGGTAAAAAGAAAGTGGTGGTTTCCCCGGGTGACCTTTAGCACTAGTGAATCATTATTGACGTCTTCGTGAACGCTAAGCGGTCCTAGAAAATCAATGGTTGACCCGCCAAAGGCAAGTGCGGTTCCGGGAGACGGGGTGGAGACCGGCACGTTTTTGGCCTTCGCCTCGGCAATGAGCTTCTGAGAGGCGGTGGTATCTTCGGAATTGGTCACATACAGGTTTGAAACTTCAAGATTAGCAACCACATCGGCTAAACCGCCGGCATGGTCGGCGTGGTTATGAGTGGCAACAACGTAATCCAGTTGAGAGATCCCCAAACTTTTGAGATAGTTAATAATAGCTCTTCCATTTTCCGGATTTCCGCCATCAATAAGCATGGTATCGTTATTATCGATTAAAAGAATGGAATCCCCCTGCCCCACATCTAAAAAATGAACGGCCAGAGAATCCTGCGGGGTAAAGGTTGCCGTTGCGGTGGGTAGAAATTGACAGCCGGTAAACAATAGAATAAGACTTAGAACAAGGGACAAATAAAGCCATAGCTTTCGTTTCATCATTGCGCCTCCAAAGCGTTTTATTGAATTAGGTTGTATTAAAGGGTTAGAACAATAGAGAATATATTTAATGACAATTGTTGATAATATACCCTGATTTTACCATACTAAAAGAACAATTGCTTGCTTTGCAAGGGGGCTTTGTATGCCTGTGAAGGATAAAAATAGCAGGCCTTTACCTTTTTACTGTAATAAGTTACAATAAGGCGACAAGATGAATTGAGCAAGAACAAGTATTCCGTTAAAAGATGGAGGAAAGATTCTTATGAAAGCAATCGAAACCGTGCATTTAACAAAGAATTATGATGAAATTCTGGTGTTGAAAAATGTCAATCTAACGGTTGACGAAGGAGAAATATTTGGCTTGATAGGACCAAACGGTGCGGGGAAATCGACATTGATAAAAATTCTATTGAATTTTATTTTCCCCAATATTGGACATTGTAAAGTATTGGATCTGAATTGCACAAAAAATTCAGCAAAGATAAAAAAGCAAGTTGGATATGTACCCGATGAAATTCGGTATTATCCAAATGCCAGTGCCGAGGAGTTATTGAAAACCACCCTGGCTTTTCATCATATTAAATCCGAAGATGCTATTGATCCCCTATGTGAGGCGTTGGAAATTGATAAGTCAATAAAATTTGGCGAACAATCCATCGGTAATGAAAAGAAAATCGCCATTGCCTGTGCATTGATACATGAACCACGTTTGCTAATCCTGGATGAACCAATGAATGGGTTGGATCCTTTAATGCAAAAACGACTTTTCGAAGTATTAAAAGATGCAAATGAAAAGGGAACCACCATTTTTTTATCGAGTCAAAATTTAAAAGAGGTTCAAGATTATTGTACCCGAGTTGCATTTATCAAGGAAGGACGGATTTTTAAAATTGAAGACTTAACAAAAGTACGAAAAAAATATATGATTATCGAAATAAAAGCAGAATCCTTTGATTTAAGGGATCTTGAAATTTTAGGTGGGCGGATGCTTAATGTTTCAGAAAACAGGGTTAAATTTTCCTATGATGGCGATGTTGAGAAGCTTTTAAAAACCCTCAGCATGATGGCGATAAAAGATATAACGATAAAAAATGCCTCTCTTGAAGATGAAGTTTTAGATTATTATGAAGGAGGGCATAGCGATGACGCTCTTGAAATTGGAATTTAAAAATATCTTTCGGGGTCTACTGTTTTGGATGGGCATACTTATCGTTGTTTTGGTCGTATTTATGGCTTTTTTTCCTGCAATGGAATCCAGTACCATCCAAAATCTAGTTAGAATGAAGCTGGGTGCCCTACCAGCACCATTGCTTGCCGCCTTTGGCCTTACCGAGATGTCGGATTTTAGTGATATCAAGGTTTATTTTGCTTTTATCATGCAATTTATTAATATTGCGATTGCGATATACGCAGCACGTGCAGGAACATCAGCTCTTATAAAAGAAGAAACAGATGGAACCATTGAATATTTATATGCCCAACCGATTACACGAAGCGGCATTGTTGCAGCTAAAATGGTCGCACATTTTTTAACGTATTGTCTTTTGATCATCATCCTGGAAATGGTATCAATGATCCTGGTTCTTGTTTTCAGTTCGGGGAAATATGAAGTTATTGTATTATTATTGAACGTGAAAGGAATATATTTAGGAACGTTTATATCAGGTTTTATTTTTATGATATTAGGCCTTTGGTTTTCAGTAAAGCTTCGCAGTACCAGACAAATTGGATTGGCGGCAATGTGGATGGTTTTTGGCACTTACAGCATCGGAATTTTTGCAGCGCTTGTTGATGCGGTGGGCTTTTTAAGATATCTCTCCCCCCTGGACCTTTTTGAACCGAACCTCATTTTGGCGTCGGGTATTAATCTGAAAGCGTTAGGCTTATGGGGGGGCGTAGTGATTCTTGCAATAGGAATGACTTTTGCTTTTTATAACAAAAAAGATTTAAAGGTTTAATGTTTTTTTATATAGACAAAATAAGGATCGTTTAGACTTACTTAAAAAGGACAAAACTATTATCCGAAATTTAAGAAGTCTATGTGATAATAGAGCAAAAAAGGAGATTATAATTTATGGATAGCTCGAAAAAATTTATGATTGTATCAGTCAGTGGCGCGATACTGCTGATTATTTTGGTCAGTTGTACACTGGCCTACTCTGGACGAGATAACACGCTAATGTCAGATAAATCACTTAATTTAACAATCAACGGATTTAATGTAGAATTGCCACTGGCAGAGGATGGTGCCATTTATGATGCCATCAGTCTGAGCAGTGTTTCCACCAATACCATTAAACTGAATAATGAAACCGGTGCTACAGTTAAAATTGATGAAAAAGGTATTGGCGCAGGAAAATCCATGGACTTAAAACTCGATACCTTGTCATCAAATAAATTGATCAAGATTACCGTGGATAATGAAAAAGATGTAAAAACTATTTATTTAAGGACACTGTCTTCTCAACTTCCACAAATAAATTCAGCAGGAGAAAGCAGTTATGAGGGAAATTACTACGCCGCGTTGGCAACAGGCGGAGCCGCGCTGTATGAACTAAATAATAAAGGCGAAGTTGTTTTCTACATTGCAAAATCTCAACAAGAAGCGAATGGTGAAACATACAGCGATTTTAAAAAGCATACTTTAGAGGATGGCACAGTGCGTTATAGCTATCAGCGAGTTTATGGTGATAGTAATGGGATCGGAACGGCCTCTGGTGAACGCGTAATTCTTGATGAAAACTACAAGGAAATAAAAACCATTACCTTAGCTCAGAGCAAATTTGCAAAAAAAGGTGATCCGATAGACGGGCAAGATTTCATCTTAATCGATGATAATCATTATATTGTAGCGGCATCACAACTGGTGCTTGTTCAAAATATACCGGAAGGCTTGAGCGCAAGTTCAATGGGATCAAAGGTAGTGCGAACCCTTATTCAAGAAGTTAAAGATGATAAAGTCGTCTTTGAATTTACTACTGATTCACATCCGGAACTCTATGGACTAAGTGTAAAAGGTAATGATTACAGCAATGCTACCAGTCAAAGTCCAGATTATACCGGATTTGATCGGATGATCATTGATCCAGCTGATAATAATCTGATTGTATCGTTTAAAAATTTAAATACAATCATGAAAATCAATCGTGATACTGGTAATATCATGTGGAAACTGTCAGGAAACGGTGATGAGTTTGGCTTGACAAGTGAACAAAAAACTTCAGGGCAAAGTGATATAGCGTTAACAAAAGAAGGCTATTTAACGATCTTTGACAATGGAACCAGCACCGGGCAAACCCGAATCTTAAAACTTAAATTAGATGAAGTCAATAAAAAAGTATTAGAGTTTCAAGAATTTAAAGTGTCTGGAGAGACGGCGTTGGCAGATGGAAGTGCCCAGAGAATTGGCGACAATATAGAAGTATATACGATTGGTTGGGGTCAAACTAAGGAAGGAACGAATGCAATTTCAGAAATTGATTTTAATACCGGGAAAAAATTATTGGAGATTACCCTGCCACAGGGGGTTTCAAATGATCGGGTTCAAAAAATAAAATAAGCAAAAAAATTGATATCGAAGAACAGCTAGGGGCCACTTATTAAAGGGCCCCAGCTGTTTTCGATAACAGGGATCTGATTGGTTTTAAAGAGGAGCGCTGGAAGGCTGTTTTATTATTATAAAGACAGGATTAGTGCACAAAGTAGGCGTTATTTTTCCCTAGAAATGATTTGTATGACTAAGCGGTTTGATCTATAATGAAACAAAGATGATTAATCGAATACAAAAGGAGAAAAATTAAATGGCGCATAAAACTATCGAAAAATTTAAAAAACAACCGGAAACTGATGGCGTAGAAATTCTTGAAATGGAACTGACTGAATATATGTTCCCTAAAAGCGGAACTGGAATTTGTCCTCAATGTGGTGGTAAAATGAACGGTGTCGGCCTTGATTGGGAATGCGAAGGTTGTGATTTAAAGCTTGTTGGTCCCTTGTTTTAAAACAGACTATACTAAGAAAACACATTAACCAAGCAAAAAGACTGGGGAATGTGTTTTTTTATTTACTTAAATAAGTTTATAAATTCAAGAGGAATAATTGGCGAGGTTAGAAGAAATAATTTGTTTTTCGTGACTTCTAGAATAGATATGGTAAAATGTTGTTGTGTTTTTAGATGTATGAGAAGTTAATATAGAGATAAAATAATATATTTGCGAAAAAAATATAGATTTAGATGTAACAAAGAGATAGTAAAAATACCCTGGGAGGAAAAGAAGATGACGATTACCTATGAATTAGGGAAATCTTTATATGTAAATATGACAAATCGATGCAGTAATGCTTGTACATTTTGCATTCGAAGAGATGAGCCCACAGTAAATGGCGTAGATGATCTTTGGCTGGAAAAAGAACCAACCAAGGAAGAAGTATTAGAAGATATATTAAAACGGGATCTTAGTCAGTATAAAGAACTTGTTTTTTGCGGCTATGGAGAGCCTTCTTATCGATTGGATGAAATCTGCGAAATTGCCAAGGATGTTAAAAAGAGATATCCGATACCAACCCGTCTTAATACCAATGGCCACGGTAACTTGATTTTTAAAAAGGATATGACACCTTATTTAAAGGACGCAATTGATGTGGTATCGATCAGTTTGAATGCAAAAGATAAACAGGAATACGATACTCTATGTCGCCCCGTTTTTGAAGATGCCTATGAGGCGCTGCTGGATTTTGCCCGTCTGGCTGGCAGATATACAAAGGTTGTTTTAACGATTGTTGATATATTACCGGAAGAAGATCAGGAAGCCTGTCGAAGAATCAGCAATTCAGTGGGCGCAGATTTAAGAATTCGCTCTTATATTGATGTGGAGTGATTCGTATTTATAGAATGGCTGAATAATGAAAAATAACAACTTAAAACCCAAATGCTTGTGCGTTAAGGGGAAAAACATTATGGTGGTGGATGATCATCAATACGCTTTATTGGTATGGGGACAATTGTTTCAGCAATCAAAAAAATCATCAGTTCTGGTAAGTATAGATTACCATCCAGATACAAATCCGTCGTTTTGGCTTTATGCCTATCAAAAAGCGATGGCGATCAATCCAGACAAAGAAGCGGCTTTGGTTGATCGGTTTCAGAAAAAGATTCTGTCAATGCTTGATCCCTTGAATTTGAAGACCATCGAAGATGCCATGGGTAAATTACGAAATGACGAGCACATTTATACCGCCATGGAATTGGGTTATATAAAAGACTATCATATGATAAATTGTATGGAAAAACATCAATACCCGAGGGGCCACCACTATCTGGTGTCTGAAAATCACTTTGGCAGTCTTGATGATCATATGTTTGAAGACAGTGTTTTTTCTATGAAAAATTTAAGTCAAGACAATCTTATCCTGGATATTGATTTGGATTATTTTTCAAGTCTGAAAAGTTTTGATCTTGATCTGAATAGAAATACGGTATTCAGCCAACTGGTAAATCGGGCGAAGCTGATTACAATCGCCCGATCTGAAAGCTATTTTAATTATTTAAAGAAAGAAGACTGCACCATAAAGGAATGTGAAGAAGAGCTAATATATCTGTTAGAAGATGTGCTGAAGAAGCGATCGCCGGAATGAATGATCGGAGCAGAACTGATTTGAAATATACAAGCCCCCAATTAGGGTAAATAAAAAGAAAAGATAATAGTTGACAATGAAATAAAAAACAAGTATAATAATGAAGTTGAATTAAATAAAGTTAATTAGTCTCGCGACGATGGCGGAAGGGCTACACCTGTTCCCATACCGAACACAGAAGTAAAGTCTTCCAGCGCCGAAAGTACTTGGTGGGTAACTGCCTGGGAGGATAGGACGTTGCGGGACTTTTATATTTTTTGCGCAAAGATCGCAAAGATAAAATGTTTAAACCACTATTATAAGGGAATATAAATAATGCGAATAAAAAACCAGAATTAAATTAAAAAAAGGATTGACAGAGCGTGGAAATCAGAGTATACTAAAGAAGTTGTCTCGAACAGGGACAGCACAGCAAAAGAAACGATTTAAAAACAACTTAAAAAAAAGCTTGACAACTTAAGGGAATGACGATATAATGTACAAGCTTCGTAAGAACGGAGCGGCGGTCATAGAAAAGAGAATAGTACCATAAAACCTGTAAAACAGCCAAAACATTCGCAAGAATGCAGAAGGCTAAAATAGAAACAGAGAGATGCACTCTATAA
>NZ_RXYA01000014.1 GCF_008086595.1 Acetobacterium paludosum
TGTGACGATCTGTACCTGTTCTCTGATATCCTGTTCCCGTTTGGTTAACATAAGGTTTTCCTCCATTTGTTTTCTAATTTTATGATAAACCATGAACCTTGGAATAAGCTTTTTTGATTTCAAAAAACTAAAAAAGGCCAGGTTTCCCTGACCTTTGTCTTCAGTCTGAGAGCTTGTGTTATCAAGCTCTTTTTTTTTACTTATTCAGCTGCTCTTCTTAATTTTACCTATCTTCGCCTTACGAAAGGGTGTTAGATATTGATCAATCTCCCACTGCGTAACCTGACAATAAGCATTCCATTCTGCAAGTTTGCAGCAACCACCAAATAAGGATTGATCGACGGATCAGGATTTCTCAGTTAATCAACGTGGACGAACCCTTAAACATGATTTTATTGTTTAAGGGTTTTTTATGATACCGATGAGATCTGTAAATTATAAACGAACAAAAATAACATGTTCTTCTTTGGCTTTACTAAAAATCGAATCTTTCGTCAAAGCACTCATCCCTCTTATTCTGGATCTGTTACTTCTTTCAATAAATAAGTTAAGGTAAATAAACTATCCGTGATATTAACATTTTCCACCACGACATCGTCGGGTAGATCAAGATCTAATGGACTGAAATTAAGAATACCTTTTATCCCCAGATTCGTCACGGTTGTGGCAACTTGTTGTCCAACCCCTCTAGGCACACACAAGATACAAATATCTATTTCATTGTTTTTAACGAAACCTTCGAGCTCATCCATATGTTTGACGACCACGTTGCCTACAACGGTACCAACTCTTAACGGATCAACATCAAAAGCACCGATGAGCATCACACCTTCACGTTTAAATCGTTCATAATTTGCAATAGCATGTCCCATATTACCACTACCGATAATAATACAAGTATAATCACTGTCAAGGCCAAGAATTTCCTTGATAGCTTCTCTTAATTCTAATACATTATAGCCATACCCCTGCTGACCATAACCCCCAAAAGAATTCAAATCCTGACGAATCTGAGAAGCTGTTAAACCCATAAGACTTGCTAATTCTCTTGACGATATTTTTTCTATGTCATTTAAAAGTAAATCAGTTAAATATTGATAATACTTTGGCAACCGTTTTACAACGGTCATTGATACTTTTTTTGAGAAACGATGCATAATAACTTCTCCTTTCTTAGAAATACTTCGTTAATTATATCAATAGGTATACCTAACGTCAAATTATTCATTTTAATTTTATTGTTTTTTTGATAGAATGGTATAAGTGATTCTAAAAACATGAACAAAAACGAAAACAGGTGAAGAAATGTTAATTAATATAGAAAACTTACACTTTAGTTACGGCATCCATGAAATTTTTAAAGACCTTAACTTATCCGTCAATGAAAAAAAACAAATCGGCCTTGTTGGAAGAAACGGCACCGGTAAGTCAACCCTATTGAAACTGATCACTGGAGAACTGGTTCCTGAAAGAGGCCATATCAGTACAAAAAATGGTCTCTCCATTGGCTACCTGGCCCAGGAGCCTGCCATAGCTGAAAGCATGACCCTGGGAGAAATGCTCACCTCTGTTTTTCAATCCCTGATTGATATGGAAAAGCGGATCAAACATATTGGTGATCAAATTGCCAAAAGCTCTGGGGATGCACAGGAAAAGCTCATGACCGAATTCGGAGAGCTTCAGGAAACATTTTCAAAAAAACGCGGTTTCGAATACCCCAGCCGCATTCGGGGAGTCATTAACGGGCTGGGTTTTAAGCCAGAAGACCTTGATAAACCATTCTCCGTTCTTAGTGGCGGTGAAAAAACGCGGGCTACTCTTGGTCAAATTCTTTTAAAAGAGCCTGATCTGCTGCTGCTGGATGAACCCACCAACTATCTGGACATCGATGCTCTCCAATGGTTGGAACAATATTTAAAAGGTTATTCCGGAACCTTTATTATTATTTCCCATGACCGTTATTTCATGGATAAGGTTTGCACCTCCATTATTGAAGTATCTCAGCAGAACATAAAGGAATATTTAGGGAATTATACCCACTATGCAGTAAAAAAGCGGCAAAATATAATGGAACAAAACCATCAATACCAGCAACAAATGAAAGAAATCAAGCACCAGGAGGAAGTGATCAAGCGATTTCGGGCGTACAACTCTATTAAGAGCTCAAAACGAGCTACAAGCCGGGAAAAAGCCCTGAATAAAATTGAACTGATGGATAAGGCCGACGTCGTGCATAACAGTCATTTCAGCTTTGTTCCGCGGGTCAGAAGTGGAAATGATGTATTAAGCGTTAACGGCATAAGAAAAGCTTTTGCTGGGCGGCTCCTTTTTCAAAACATGAGTTTTGAAGTTCACCGTGGCGATAAAATCGGTATTATCGGAGCCAATGGTGCCGGTAAAACTACCCTTTTTAAAATTATTCAGGGCAAGCTTCAGGCTGATTCCGGAGAAGTTCGCTTTGGACAAAAAGTTCATATCGGTTATTTTGATCAGGAACATCAGGATTTGAAAAAATTCTACAACGAGAATTTATTGGAGGCCATGTGGGATGTGGACTCAAAACTGTCAGAAGGAGAAATCAGAAATATTTTAGCCGCCTTTTTGTTTGTGGGCGAAGAAGTATTCAAGCCGATCAATACCCTGTCCGGTGGCGAAAAGGCCCGTCTTCTACTGGCCCGTCTTATGATTTCACAATCGAATTTTTTGCTTATGGATGAACCAACCAACCATATCGATATGGATACCAAAGAAATACTGGAAAGTGCACTTTCACAATATGAAGGCACCCTGCTTTTCATTTCTCATGACCGGTATTTCTTAAACCGTATTTCCAATCAGATCTACCAGTTCTCAACTAATGGAATGGAAATTCATTTAGGAAACTATGACGACTATTTAAGACATAAAAGCGAAGCTTCAGAACGTGAAATGCTTCTTGCCGAAGAAAATAAAGTCGTTATTACCAAAACCCAGCAAAAGACGGATCGAAAGAAGCAAAAGGAACAAGAGGCAAAAATCCGCCAGTTAAAAAAGCAAGTGAAAGAAATTGAGGATGCCATTACAGCCCAGGAACTGGAAATCAAAAAAGCAGAATTGGCAATGTGCCAGCCTGATTTTTATGATTATCCCGATAATGCCGCCGAAATCACCCGTTTTTATGAAGAAAAGAAACTTAGTCTCGCTGAGCTTACCGATGAGTGGGAAGATGCCTTAACAAACCTGGAAGAGCTATAAAAGCAATAAAAATATTTTTTGGAGGAAAAGATGATGGAACTTATGATGGATGAAAAAAGAGTCTTAAATGCGATATTTAAGGATGTGAAGGGCACTACGCGAAACACGATGCTTCTTGCCCTGTATGCTGCAAAACCTGCTAACGATGAATCTCCTGATGCTCTGGCTATGATCAATCTTCTCAATGGACTGATTGTTAAACTTGCCGAATTGAAACAACCTGAAATGGAAGTATTGTTTGCCGGCATCCCCTACGACGTTGACTAAAGACATCAGAAAAAATTTAATAGTATACAACAAAAGGCAGCCTCATCTTTGAGGCTGCCTTTATCTATGGAAAATAATGTAGCTA
Organism: Acetobacterium paludosum; assembly: GCF_008086595.1. Taxonomy (GTDB): domain Bacteria; phylum Bacillota; class Clostridia; order Eubacteriales; family Eubacteriaceae; genus Acetobacterium; species Acetobacterium paludosum. The sequence continues at coordinate 3,587 of NZ_RXYA01000014.1, forward strand.
AAAGCCTACATCATTGGCATTCCGCCACCCATTCCACCAGGCATACCTGGCATTTCTTCGCTTGGAAGATCAGCAACTGCTACTTCAGTTGTTAAGAACATCGCCGAAACGCTTGCTGCATTTTGAATAGCCGAACGAGTAACCTTGGTTGGGTCAATAATTCCAGCTTTAAACATATCAACATATTCGTTTTTAGCTGCATCATAACCAACACCAACTGGTTTCCCTGCCATCTGAGAAACGATAACAGAACCTTCTAAACCAGCATTTTCAGCAATTTGTCGCATCGGTTCTTCGATCGCTCTACGAATAATGTAAGCGCCAGTTTTTTCATCCCCCTCAAGGGTTTCGATTAATGCATCAACTTTAGGAATAGCATTAATATAAGCAGTACCACCACCAGAAACAACACCTTCTTCAACAGCTGCTCTTGTCGCATTTAAGGCATCTTCAATACGGTATTTGATTTCTTTTAATTCAGTTTCTGTCGCCGCACCAACTTGGATGACAGCAACACCACCGGATAATTTTGCTAAACGTTCCTGTAATTTTTCACGATCATAATCAGAAGAAGTTTCAGGAATCTGAGCTTTAATTTGGCGAATTCTTTCATCAATAGCTTCTTTATTTCCAGCGCCTTCAACAATAATGGTGTCTTCTTTGTCAATTTTAACCTGACGAGCACGACCTAATTGTTCAATAGTAACAGATTTTAATTCTAATCCTAATTCATCAGAAATAACTTCCCCACCTGTTAAGGTTGCGATATCAGCTAACATTGATTTTCTGCGATCACCAAAGCCTGGTGCTTTAACAGCCACACAGTTAAAGGTTCCACGTAATTTATTAACAACCAAAGTTGCCAATGCTTCTCCTTCAACGTCTTCTGCAATTATAAGGAGTTTCCCGCCAGTTTGAACAATTTGTTCTAAAATTGGTAAAATTTCCTGAATATTCGATATTTTTTTGTCGGTGATTAGGATATATGGATTATCTAGTACCGCAACCATTTTTTCTGTGTCAGTTACCATGTAGGCGGATAAATAGCCACGGTCGAATTGCATACCTTCGGTAAATTCTAATTCGGTTCCCATTCCTTTTCCTTCTTCAACAGTAATAACGCCGTCATCGCCGACTCTAGCCATTGCTTCAGAAATAAGTTTTCCGATTTCAGGATCTGCTGCAGAAATAGATGCAACTTGTGCAATAGCTTCTTTGCTTTCAATCTTTTTGCTGTTGGCTTTCAGTTCTTCGACAACGACAACAACTGCTTTTTCGATTCCTTTTTTTAGAACCATTGGGTTTGCTCCGGCAACAACATTTCGGTTACCTTCTCGAACAATTGCCTGAGCCAATAAAGTTGCGGTGGTTGTTCCATCTCCTGCTACGTCATTTGTTTTAGTGGCAACTTCTTTAACTAGTTGAGCACCCATATTTTCAAATGCATCTTCCAACTCAATTTCTTTTGCAATGGTCACACCATCGTTAGTGATTGTTGGTGATCCGTATGATTTACTCAAAATAACATTTCTTCCTTTTGGTCCTAATGTCACTTTGACAGTATCTGCTAGTTTATCTACACCAGTAATTAATGCTGCTCTGGCATCTTCACGAAATCTAATCTCTTTAGCCATGTTTATTGTCCTCCTAATTTTTTTGATTTATTTTTTATTCTACGATCGCTAAAATATCGGCTTGACGAATGATTAAGTATTCATCTTCTCCGATTTTAACTTCGTTGCCTGAATATTTTGAATAGATGACTTCATCATCTACTTTCACATCCAATGGCACTTTTTTACCATCTACAATTTCGCCAGTTCCAACTGCAATAACTTTACCTTGTTGTGGTTTTTCCTGTGCAGAACCTGGTAAAAGAATTCCACTGACGGTTTTTTCTTCTTCAGCTTTAACTTTAATAACTACTTTGTCACCTAATGGTCTTAAACTCATTTTTTTCCTCCATTGATTATATTTGGGTACCACGTACCTTTTATTTTAGTTATTAGCACTCATTCTCCCTGAGTGCTAATAGTATTTTAAATGATTCTTGCGATGATTGCAAGTTGTTTTTTTTCTTTTTACACATCTTTAGCTTTTTTTAAGATTGTTTTAAACTTTAAAGAGTGCGTCGCACTCTTTATATAAATACATACGCCCTTTTTCAACTTACCGATTAAGATGTCTCGGTCATATAAAAGACAAACTTTATTAAGAACTATTATTTCATCTTGATACACTCCACGATGAAATATTGGCCTAAATATTTTTATCGGGTTCCTATCTTTAACCCCGGTATGCCGTTAAGGCTTAAATCGCTTACGGCACCGTTGATAAAATTATAATAGGCCATCGACCCAATCATGGCCGCATTATCCGTGCATAAAATTGGATCCGGGTAATAAAGAGACAATCCCTCTTCCTTTGCTGCATCTGTCATCATCTGTCTCAGCAAGCTGTTGCAGGAAACCCCGCCAGCCATGCAGATTTTATTCATATGAATGCCTTTAGCACAGGCAATGGTCTTTTTTACCAAAACTTCAACCACAGCCATTTGAAAGGAAGCGGCGACATCATTCACAACAATGGGTTCGTTTTTCATTTTCTTACTGTTAATATAATTCAGAACCGAGGATTTCAACCCACTAAAGCTGAAATTATATTCCTTTTTATCTAAAAACACCCTTGGGAAGGCAATCGCCTCCGGATCGCCTTTCTTTGCCGCACAATCAATAGCCGGCCCCCCAGGATACCCAAAGCCCAATACTCTTGAAATTTTGTCAAAGGCTTCCCCTGCCGCATCATCGATCGTTCTGCCGAGGACTTTAAAGGTCTGATAATCCTCGACTAAAACCAAATGGCTGTGACCGCCAGAAACCACCAACGTTAGAAAGGGAGGTTCTAATTCAGGATATTGCAGAAAATTTGCTGCTATGTGCCCCTCAATATGATGAACTCCGATGAGCGGCTTATCCAGACTATAAGCGATGGCTTTTGCTTCAGACAATCCTACCAGCAAAGCGCCAATTAGTCCCGGACCGTTTGTCACACCAATGGCATCGACATCTTCTAATCTCATTTGAGTTTCTTCTAATGCGTCCTCAATAATATAGGGTAGTTTGGTAATATGATTTCGGGATGCGATTTCCGGAACAACGCCGCCATATTTTTTATGAATATCAATTTGCGAATAAATCCGATTGGTTAGTATTTTTCGGCCATCTTCAACAATGGCTACAGATGTCTCATCACAGGATGTCTCAATGCTAAGAATTTTCATGTTTACCTCAGTTATTTAAATTTACTTTTATTTATCTTGTCTTTACAAATATAATCTATTTTTCTTTCGTTTCCAATAAAGAACTGTTCCGGTCATAGCAGTCGTCACACCTAAGGGGACAAGTGTGTAGATCACCATTCTGGAGATCAGGTTAAAAAAGAAGGGTTCCGGTACAATCCAAATTATCCGATCCGTTGCCGGATCCATTAACCATAAATTATTGGAGAAAAATAATTTATGAAAAAGGGTGAATGATGCATCAAAATTAAAGATAAAACATCCTCCAATGATGATGAAAATTCCCAGATAAATAGCGGAGCCGTAAAATAGCGATTTGATTATCGCTGCCGGATCTTGTTCCAATAATACCACAAATAAAATGAGTGCAGCTGCCAGTGCAATGTCCCGAAGTGCTAGAAAAAACTGGAAAAGGTCTCTTACATCCACCATATGGGTGATTTCTTTCTGATTAAAAATAGAAACGTAAGCCAATTCCTGTTTGGGATTTTTCTGTGTCAGACGCGCCTGGATATCGAAATCAGCACGGTCTCCTTTTAGAAACGAAAGTATTTCATCAACCACCAACTTCATATCATCAGGATAAATTCCGGTGTTTTCTACTACATCGTTCGCTTGCATTTGCTGCATGAAAAATGTTTTGTCAAATACAGCGCCTTCAACCGCCGTCACGAAAATAATAAACGGAAATAAAATTCCAAGTATGACCGAAATAATGGCAATCCACTTATTATTATTTTTCATATTCAAGGTTATGCCTCCACATGATAAAACCATCTATGCCATTACCATAATAGTTTTTTCGAATTCCTTCTTTTACAAAGCCATTTTTTTTATAAAATTTAATAGCCGGATCATTATCCGCGCTTACTTCAAGCGTCATTCCCACACACCCGTTCTGGCAGGCGAGCGACAGCATTTCTTTTATAATGCTGTCGCCAATACCGCAATGACGATATTTTTCCAGAACACCAATATTTGTGATATGCGCTTCATCTATTACCAGCCAAAATCCGCCAAAACCGACAATTTCCCCATCCAACTCTGCCACAATATAATTTGACAAAATATTTTCCGTCTCATTCTGATAGGATTCCAGGCTCCAATTATGGATAAAGCAGTCTTGATCCACCCTAAAAACCCCAGGCGTATCCTGGGGTTTCATCAACCGATAGCTGATCATTTCTTGTGTTCCTCAGCATAGGACGGACGGATGTAAACCGGTTCAATCTCTCGATAATGGCTTACTTTCCCTTTTAATGCCCGTTCTAAGACAAGCGCTGCTGCGGATGAAGCTCGGTTCATATTGAGATAATTGGGAACACTTACCCCGGTTGGACAAGCTTTTAGTAGTGTTTCTGAAAATCGGGGCAATCCATCCCCTAAAAAATAGATGGGTTCCTTCCGATTTTTTAGAAATTCTAAGAGAACATCAATTTCCAGTACTGAATCTTCCATATCCCGTACTAAATGCCCCCCTTCGAAATGGAATGCTCCGGTATAGGTTTGATTTCGTTGGGCATCTAAAATCGGGCAGACAAGACCATTTGCAAATGGAATATTCATAGCCAGACCTTCAAGAGTTGAAACCCCCACCACTGGTTTATTCAGTGCCTGCGCAAATCCCTTGATCGTTGCCATTCCGATCCGAAGTCCGGTAAAAGATCCCGGACCGGATACAATACCAAAAACATCAATATCTTTAATTGAAAGACCTCCGTCGGTTAGTAAATGATCGACCGAGATCATGAGTTTTTCCGAATGTTTTTTTTGATGATTAATAATCATTTCCCCAATAAGTTTTTCTTCATTGAGTATGGCAACAGAAGCCACAATGCTAGATGTATCTATGGTGAGCGTATTCATTTATATATCCTTTTTTTGTTTTTTATTTTGTCATTTCTTTCAATTCTCTGTCAATTTCTTTCAGCATTTCATCTGAGAAGAAGTCTTCAGGCAGTAACTTTTGGGCTTTATCAAGGCAAACGCCCATTTTAATGGCCATTTGCAGATAATCACTTTCGAAGGTTTCGTCATCAAAGTATTTTCGGAGAATGACCATTGCATGGTCATCATCAACAAGATCTTTTATTTTTGAATGAATGCTGATTTTCTCATCCTTATTTCCCCCAAAGAGATTTTCAAAAAAACCTTTCTTCTTTTCTTTGCCGTCAACCAACATCTCAAAAGTCAGGCCTTCCAGTGATACATCAGAATTAACGAGGCTGATAATTTTTTTAATGCTTTCTTCTGTAAAAATTCCTCGGGAATATTCAACGATTTTTCTCAAAGGGGTATTTTTCAGCATGGCAGTCAAGAAAGCATCGTCCATGTCTTGTCCAGCACCCATGATTTCTTCGAAACCTGCTAATAGGATTTTTAAGATTATCTGTCCCCGATCGGTTTTTTCAAAATCCCCTATATAGGCAACTTGGGTAATGGGACGAATCAGCTCCTGGACGATTTCCACTGGATAAACGATGGGCAAATCCCGGCTGGAAGCACCAATATAAATTTCGTGGGTTCCTGATTCGTGTTCCCATCGCTTCGTGGTTGGATTATAAAACATAAAATCATTCAGATCAACGGTAAAACTTATCTCTACTGATTGACCTGCTGGGATAAACACCTTTTTAAACCCTCGCAGTTCTTTTAACGGCCGAGTGATTTGGGAATGAGCATTGCCGGTATAAAGCTGAACAATTTCCTTGCCGTTCATTTTTCCCGTATTGGTAATACGACATTTTACAACAACGGACGCATCCGAGTCTAAAACTAAAGGCCCTTGTTCAATTTTTTCATACTTAAAGGTCGTATAACTCTGACCATAGCCAAAGGGGAAGCGAACCTTCTTTTTAGTATAGTCATAGTAACGATACCCCACAAAAATACTTTCTCCAAAAACAACTTCATCCTGGATTCCCGGGAAATTGATATAAGCTGGCGTATCTTCCAGTTTCATGGGAATGGTTTCCGCCAATTTTCCACAGAAATTGTTTTCCCCGAACAGGAGCTCGGCAATGGCGTCTCCACCTGCCTGACCGCCTAAGAACATTTCAACAATAGCTTTGGGACCGTTTTCCCAGTTCATATCAACAACGCCACCATTTTGAACAATGACAACTGTTTCAGGCTGAACTTTGCAGATCTTATTAATTAATGAAATCTGCTTTTTAGGAAGGTTCAAATGGACCCGGTCATACCCTTCCGATTCATCATGATCCGGCAATCCCACAAATAAAAGCGTCAACTGGGAATTTTTCGCTAACTCCACTGCCTGTGCTTCTAAATGGATCTGCTCAACCACTTCATCGTGAATATATCCCTGATGAGGCAGAATTTGAATGTCGTCACCTGCCAATATTTTAATATGTTCGTAGGGTGTATCGATATGATAGGGATTGATTTTTGAGCTGCCACTTCCCTGATATCTCGGATCAAAAGCCATACTGCCGATTACTGCCAGTTTTTTTATTTTCTGACGATCGATTGGCAGTATATTATCATCATTTTTTAACAATACCATGCTTTCAAGAGCCACCAATTTAGCGATTTGATGATGTCCTTTCTGCTCAATCTCAGTGGGTGACGGAAAGTTTCTTCTATTCTCCTTTGCAAGAAATGAAAAACGAATGAGACGCTCCACCATTTCATTTAAAAGACTTACTTTTAATTTTCCTTCTTTAATGCGATCAAAGATCTTCCGATTGTTAATACCGCCATTGCCCGGCATTTCCAAATCCATGCCGGCCATTACCTCTTTAACCCGATCATACGATGCATTCCAGTCGGAAATAACAATCCCGTCAAATCCCCATTCATCACGGAGTACCCTCGTTAAGAAGTAACGGCTTTGAGACACAAATTTTCCATTGATGCTATTGTAAGAGCTCATCACCGCCATGGGTTCGCCTTCTTTAATAACAATTTCAAATGGTTTAAGATAGATTTCTCGTAAAGCCCGAATATCGATCTTTTCATCAATGGTCATCCGACGGGTTTCCTGGTTGTTGGCCAGATAGTGTTTGACTGTGCATCCTACTCCGTGACTTTTAGCGCCAAGAATAAAACTAGTCCCCAATCGGCCGGAGAGTAGTGGATCTTCTGAAAAGTATTCAAAATTACGTCCGCACAAAGGCGACCGTTTAACATTAATACCCGGTCCCAAGATCAAATCGACTCCCAGAGCTCTCGCTTCGAGGGCAATGGTTTTTCCTGCAAATTCAAGAAGTCCTTCATCCCAGGAACAGGCTGTCAGCACTGCTGGAGGAAAACAGGTCGCCGGTTTTCCCTCGGCAACGCCGATGCTGCCACTGTCTTCTTCTACCCGCATGCCATGAGGTCCATCAGCCATCATTACTGGCTCAATACCATATTTGGCGTAACCCAAGGTCTCCCACGCAGTATTACCAGAGCAAAGGGATACCATTTCATCCAGACTCATATTTCTTCTGATTTTTTTAATTAACCCTTCATCCATAATAATCTCCTTATTGGATTAACCATCGGATTGTTTAATATCTTTAACCATTTTTTTAAACACATTAATTCAGGGTTTTATTCGATGATCATTTTTTATAATATTTACCCACTATATTATTTTTTACCCATCGCCAATGACTTAAGGGCACAGGCATCCACGGCAGAAATAACTGCATCTCTGAAGCCTTTTGCTTCTAAAACACGAACGGCCTCAATCGTCGTTCCCCCCGGCGTGCAAACTTGATCTTTTAATTTAGCAGGATGCTCGCCAGATTCAAGGACAAGCTTGGCTGAACCGTATACTGCCTGAGCTGCCAAACGATAAGCCTGATCTCTTGGAAAACCATGAAGCACTCCTGCATCTGCCATTGCTTCGATAAAAATCATAACATAGGCTGGAGCTGAGCTGGCGATTCCGGGAACCACCTCCATTAGTTTCTCACTGATGATTTCCGTTTTTCCAAAGCTATTGAACATCGCAATAACATCTTCAATATCTTCAGTCGTCATATGGTTATCCGGGCAAATGGTTGAATCCGATTCGCCAACAAAAGCCGGGGTGCTGGGCTGAGTTCTGCATACTTTTATATCCTTTCCCAACAGCTCTTTAATATCTCCAAAGCCGATACCAACGGCAATGGAAATAATGATCACCGTTGGTTTAACACTTTTCGCAATTTCTTCCAGTACTTTATAATATAGATAGGGTTTTACCGCCAGAACCAAATAATCAGCTTTTTCTGCCACTTCCATATTGGACTCTAGGACATTAACCCCAAAGCTTTCCGCTACCTGGATTCTTGATGCCTCTGATGGATCAAAACACAGAATATTTTCAGGTTTAAACAACTCACTTTTAGTCAAACCACCCATCATGGCTTTTGCCATGTTTCCACAACCTATAAAACCTATTGTATTTTTCATTATTACTCCAATTCCATTAAATCCATTAAATCGATTTAAATGATTATTTTATCTGTATACGTCTATTTTAGACTTTAATATGAGTCAACGCAAATCTAAAATGTAAAAACCCATTAATTTTTCAAATTAATGGGTTGATTTATCAATAAAGTATCATACATCAATTATTTGGTTGGGTCCGCCAAGATCGTACCGGCAAGGCCTGTTCACCTTAAAGCAAACAACGAAGTGTAACAATTGTCAGTATAATTTGCCAATATTTACCTAATATCTAATTGAATTTTGCAATATCCGTACGGTATTGTGCCCCCTCAAAGTGAATCTTACCAATATTGTCATATACTGTTTTTCGGGCTGCTTCACGGGTTTCGCCTAGCGCGGTGACACAAAGCACACGACCTCCGTTGGTCAGAAGTTTGCCGTTGATCAATTTTGTTCCCGCATGAAAAACGATGCAGTTCTTCACGTTCTCAATTCCGGTGATAACTTTTCCTTTTTCATAGGACCCGGGGTAGCCACCAGAGGCAATGACAACCGTAACAGCTTCCTTTTTGCTCCATATAATGTTGCAATCTTTCAGTTTTCCGTCAATCACGGCTTCCATGATATCCACCAAATCAGATTCCATCCGCATCAGCACACTTTGGGCTTCGGGATCACCAAATCGCACATTGAACTCAAGCACTTTGGGCACGCCGTTTTCGATCATCAAACCGATGAACAAAATTCCCTTAAAATCCATATTGTCGGCAATCAGGCCGTCGATAATGGGATCCAAAATTTCTGCTTTAATCCGTTTGTTCAATTCCACATCTGCAAATAAAACATTGGGAGAATAGGTTCCCATGCCTCCGGTGTTTAGACCCTCATCGTTATCAAAGGCTCGTTTGTAATCCTGTGCGCTTTCCATCGGAACAATCGTTTTTCCGTCGACAAAGCACAGCATCGAAGCTTCCTGGCCGGTGAGAAATTCTTCAATAACCACCTTGTCTCCGGCTTCTCCAAACTCTTTCTTTTTCATGATCATTTCCATACCAGCTCGGGCATCCTGCTCATTTTCGACAATAAGAACGCCTTTGCCAGCAGCCAAACCATCAGCTTTGATGACCATTGGATAACCATAGATGCCCAGATCTTTGATGATTTCATCATAATCGATATATTCTTTATAGGCCGCCGTTGGAATATTATGTCTGAACAGAAATTCTTTGGTAAAAGCTTTGCTTCCTTCAAATTGAGCACATTGTTTGTTGGGTCCAAAAACTTTCAGTCCTTCCGCTTCAAAGGCATCCGCCATACCCAAAACTAACGGCACTTCCGGACCGACGACAGTCAGATCGATGTTATGTTCTTTTGCAAAAGCCAGACAACCGGGAATATCTTCCACGGATAAATCCACACATTCTGCCAGTTCCGCGATTCCACCATTTCCCGGGGCAGCGTATATTTTTTCGACTCGAGGACTTTGTGCTATTTTCCAGGTCAGCACATGTTCTCGTCCGCCGGATCCTATCATCAATATTTTCATCTATTTCTCCCTGCTTATATGAATTTTGGATTCTGTCATTTTTTTATAAAAAGATGTGAACTAATTAGTGTTTAAAGTGACGCATACCAGTAAAGATCATCGCCATACCAGCCTCATCACAAGCCTTGATCGAGTCTTCATCTCGGCCTGCTCCGCCAGGCTGAATAATAGCCGTGATTCCTGCCGCTGCGGCAGCTTTGACACAATCGTCATATGGGAAAAACGCATCTGATCCCATGACTGATCCTTTTACTTTATCTCCAGCCTGGCCAATGGCAATTTCCAATGCTCCAATACGGTTTACCTGTCCCGGTCCATTACCAATCAGGCATTTTTCCTTGGTTATACTGATGGCGTTGGATTTCGTATTTTTAACAGCCTTCCATGCGAATAAAAGGTCTTCCATTTCTTCTGGAGTCGGCTGCCGTTTAGTCACTACTTTTAGTTCATCATATAATTGAGTGTCGCGTTCCTGTACCAGCAAACCGCCCAGAACTTTTTTCATTTCATAGCCTGGTTCGCTGTAAGTGATCTCTTCAAGTTCCAACAATCGCAGATTTTTTTTAGCCGCCAAAATTTCCAGGGCTTCTTTTGAGAAACCCGGGGCAACAATAATCTCCAGAAAGATTTCAACCATTTGCTTAGCTGTCGCTTCATCAATTACACGATTGGAAGCGATGATTCCGCCATAGATGGAAACTGGATCGCTTTCATAAGCTTTCTGGTAGGCTACAGCAATTTCGGGATCACTCGCGATCCCACATGGATTGGCATGTTTCACCGCTACAATAGTCGGTTCCTCATTTCCATATTCTTTTAAAATTTCCAAAGCACCGTTTGTATCATTGATATTATTGTATGAAAGTTCTTTTCCCTGCAGCTGTTTTGCCGAAGTCAAAGCCCCTTTTACCGGAACAACTTCGCCATAAAAAGCTGCCTTCTGGTGAGGGTTCTCACCGTAACGCATGTCTTGAACTTTTTCAAAAGTCATGGTGATGGTGTCATTTAAAACTTCGCCTGCCACTCTTTTTTTCAAATAATCTGCAATCATCGTATCGTAATTAGAAGTTGTTTCAAAAACCTTAAGTGCAAGATTGTATCGGGTTTCAAAGGTAGTTTTTCCGTCCGCTTCCAGTTCAGATAAAACAATGGCATAATCATCTGGATCCACAACCACTGTAACATCGTTGAAATTTTTCGCCGCTGAACGAAGCATGGTCGGTCCGCCGATATCAATGTTTTCAATGGCCTCTTCAAATACAACCCCCTCTTTTAAAATGGTGTTTTTAAAAGGGTAAAGATTGATGACCAGCAAATCAATTGGCGTAATCTCTAAATCTTTCATTTGCTTTTGATGACTGGGATTATTTCGGATTCCAAGAATTCCTCCGTGAATTTTAGGATGAAGCGTTTTTACCCGGCCATCTAGACATTCCGGAAATCCTGTGACTTCCGAAACTCCGATGATTGAAAGTCCCGCTTCTCTCAAGGTTTTTGCGGTCCCCCCGGTTGACAGGATTTCCCACCCCATATCAGCCAATTTCTGTGCGAATTCTACAATCCCGCTTTTATCGGATACACTCAATAATGCTCTCATTTTTTCCTCCAAATATTATATAACTCTAACAAGTTTACCATTCTTCAGTTTTTCGGTTCTCTAAATACTTTTAAATCAGTCGTTTTTTGACCGTCCGCCCTTCAACCACCAGTTCATCGAGGCAAAAAGCTTTCACCGCTGCCGGCAAAAGGGTGTGTTCGATCTTTAATACTTTCTTCTGAATGGATTCCGGTGTGTCATCATCGGCTACCTTTACGGTTTCCTGCGCAATGATGGGGCCGCCATCGGCTATTTCATTCACAAAATGTACCGTTGCACCGGTAACTTTCACTCCGTAATCAATAACGGCCTGATGGACATGCATTCCATAAAAGCCTTCCCCGCAAAAGGAAGGTATCAGAGCCGGATGGATGTTGATGATGTCATTTGGATAAGCTTTAACAAAATCCGGAGTCACAATTTTCATATAGCCCGCCAAAACAACCAGCTCAACCTCATAGCCTTTTAATATCTCAACGATTTTCTTATCAAAATCCTCGTTGGATAAATAACCTTTGGGATTTAAAGCAACAGCTGGAATTCCTGCAGCTTCTCCCCGTTTCAATCCAAAGGCCTGACGATTGTTGGAAATCACTACAACGATCTCGCCATGTTTTTGATGAATAGAATCAATGAGCGACTGAAAATTGGTGCCACCGCCTGAAACCAGAACACCTATTTTTTTTAAAGGTTTTACAGCCATAAATCGATTTTTTCCTCTCCCTTAATAATAGAACCAAGAATAACCGGTTTTTCACCCTTCTTTTCCAGGCCGGATATAAAATCATTGACCTTGTCTGCAGGTAAAACCGCTACCAGACCGATCCCCATATTAAAGGTGGCATACATACTTTCTGCTGGAATTTTTCCGGCTTCCTGAATGAAATCAAAAATCGGCAGAGATTGGATGACGTTTGTATTAACTTTCGCACAAAGCCCATCGGGAATCATACGCGGAATATTTTCATAGAAACCGCCGCCGGTAATATGGCTCATGCCCTTGACCCCACATGGTTTAATTAAATCAGATAAGGCCTTTACATAGATGCGGGTTGGTGTTAACAAAGCCTCGCCAAGGGTCATGCCCAAGTCTTCTACATAAGTGGTCTCATCCATAAATAGATCTTTAAATAGAACTTTTCGAACCAATGAAAAGCCATTGCTGTGAACCCCGGAGGAAGGCAATCCAACCAGAACATCACCTTCAGAAATAGCTGCTCCAGTGACAATATCATCCTTTTCAACGATGCCGACAGCAAATCCGGCCAGATCATATTCATCCAAATCGTACATATCCGGCATTTCAGCGGTTTCTCCGCCAATTAGCGCCATGTTTCCCTGAATACAGCCTTCACTGATGCCTTTAACGATTGTAGCAATTTTTTCCGGGAAATTTTTGCCGCAGGCAATGTAATCTAAAAAGAAAAGCGGCTGTGCTCCCTGACATAAAATGTCATTCACACACATTGCCACACAATCAATTCCAATGGTATCATGCTGATCCATCATAAATGCAAGTTTTAACTTGGTGCCAACACCATCGGTTCCGGACACCAATACCGGTTTTTTATAACCTTCCGGTAATTCGAACAAGCCTCCAAATCCACCTAAGTGGGACAGCACCTGAGCATTAAAAGTTCGCTGTACATCTGCCTTCATGAGCTTGACAGACTGATAGCCTGCTTCCACATCTACTCCGGCTTTTCTATAAGCATCTGTTTTTATTTGATTATCTGACATCATTTCCTCCATCAATTTGTATATCCGTTTACTTTTTTATTCGTTTGTTTCTAAAATAGGCACTTCCATAGGATATTCCCCGTCAAAACAAGCGCGACAGAAAGTGGTTTTCCCGCCAACAGATTCCGTCAATCCGTCAAGAGAAATATACGCCAGTGAATCTGCTCCCAATATTTCGCGGATTTCTTCAACTGTTTTTTTTGCACCAATGAGGTGTTTTCGTCGGGGTGTATCAATGCCGAAATGGCAGGTGTGCGCAACTGGTGGGCTGGTTACACGGAAATGTACTTCCTTTGCCCCGGCCTGTTTTAATATCTCTATCAATCGCTTGCAAGTGGTTCCTCGAACGATGGAATCATCAATTATAATGACCCGTTTTCCCTCAACACATTCTTTTAAAGGATTCAATTTGATTCGAACCCCTTCTTCTCTCAGTTTCTGATTAGGCTGAATAAATGTTCGCCCGATATATTTATTTTTAATCAAACCAACACCATATGGAATTCCGGAAGCTTCAGCATATCCGATTGCTGCAGGGATACCAGAATCCGGCACACCAATGACTATATCTGCTTCAACAGGGCTTTCTTTTGCCAGAATTTCCCCAGCTTTATGACGTGCCGCGTAAACAGAAGTTTCATCCATGATTGAATCAGGTCGGGCAAAATAAATCAATTCAAAAATGCAGGCTTTCTTTTTTACCCAGTTGTTCTGTCCGTAACTCGTCAGTCCATTTTCATCGATAACGACAATTTCACCTGGTTCAACATCTCGAACGAGTTCTGCACCAATTCCATCCAGGGCGCAGCTTTCAGACGACAGGAAATAATCGTCATCTTTTTTACCAATGCAAAGAGGCCGTAATCCGTAGGGGTCACGAACCCCCACCAATTGGTCTCCTACGGTAATGACCAAGGCATAAGCTCCTTTGATGATTTCCACCATTCGCTGAATGGCTTCAATCATACCATGTCGTAAACCTCGGGCAATAATATTGACCATCACTTCCGTGTCGGTGGTAGTTTGAAACACAACTCCTGAATCTTCAAGCATTTCACGAAGAGCATTGTCATTGATAAGATTACCATTATGCGCCAGGGCAATTTGGCCGGTACTGTGATTAACCGTCAACGGTTGAGCATTCGTAACACCTTCATCTCCTGATGTTGAGTACCGAACATGACCGATCCCGATGTTCCCTTTCATCTGTTTCAAAGCGCCATTTTTAAAGGCCTCACTAACCAGTCCAACTTCTTTATGTGTTTGAATTTTACCATCTTTGTTTACTGAAATCCCGGCACTTTCCTGGCCTCGATGTTGCAGTGCATAAAGGCCGTAATAAATATAAGAAGCACAGTTAATCTCTTTGGATTTGAGATAAACCCCCATTATTCCACATTCATCATGAAATTTATCATTTATCATTGGTATGTTATTTCCTCCAGGTATTTTGAATTAATTTTCTACCTTAAATTTTATTTTTTTCAATCATACTTTATTCTTAATCATTTTTTTAATCTACTGCGTAGAATTATGACTGAACGCGTTTTAACATTTCTACATATGCGCCTTCGACATTGCCGAGGTCTCTTCTGAAACGATCTTTGTCCAGTTTTTCATTGGTTTTAACATCCCAGAAACGGCAGGTATCCGGAGAAATTTCATCTGCCAATACAATTTGGCCATCATTTGTTTTGCCAAACTCGATCTTGAAATCGATGAGGTTAATTCCCTTTTCGAAGAAATAAGGTTTTAAGATATCATTGATTTTATAGGTCATATCTCGAATCGTTTCAATTTCATCCGCAGTGGCAAGTTCCATAGCGATGATGTGGGAATCATTTATCATGGGATCTCCAAATGCATCGTTTTTATAACAGAATTCAAAAATCGGTGTTTTTAACTTCAGTCCTTCTTCCAAACCAAGACGCTTACAGACAGAACCGGCGGCGGTGTTTCGAATAATTACTTCCAATGGGAAAATGGTAACGGCTTTTACCAATTGCTCAGAATCTGATAAAAGTTTAATAAAATGGGTGGGAATACCTTTTTCCTCAAGCATGTTGAAAACAAGCTCAGTCATTTTATTGTTAATAACCCCTTTTCCAACAATGCTGCCTTTTTTCTCTCCGTTAAATGCGGTGGCATCATCTTTATATTCGATGATAAATTCATTGGGATTATCGGTTTTAAAAACTTTTTTGGCCTTGCCTTCATACAATTGTTCTAACTTTTCCATCTTAATCTCCTTGATTCTTTTTTGAATTTTTGATGTGAACTCTATAACAAGTGCTTCTTAACACTGATATGCAACTATTTTATAAAATTTCCTGGATTTTTTCATTTTTTGCAATCACTTCATCATTTAACTGAATTTTATAAACTTTCATTTTTTTGCGGATTTCCGGATATTTTATCGAAAGCATTTGTGCCGCTAAGATTCCGGCATTCTCGGCCCCATTCACCGCCATTGTCGCAACCGGTACTCCGGATGGCATTTGAACGATCGACAGTAGGGAGTCAAGACCACCCTGAAAAGAAGTTTGGATCGGTATCCCGATAACCGGAAGTGGTGTGATTCCGGCAATGATACCAGGCAGATGAGCAGCTTTTCCAGCCGCCCCAATAATGACCTCAATCCCGCGCTCTTCAGCTGTGGCCGCATATTCAAAAATCTTTTGTGGATTCCTATGAGCAGAAATAACCTGAACTTCATACTCGATGTCAAATCTTTCCAATGCAATTAAACATTTCTTAACCACTTCAAAATCGGAATCGCTTCCCATGATGACAGCAACTTTTGGTGTACTCATTCTTAATCTCCTTTAAATCTAAATTTTCTTCTTTTTCTAACTATTATTTAAAGTAATTAACCCCGGCTTTAAATATCTGCTGATCCATGTTTCCCGGAATATTTTTATACAAGCCTTTGCCGATACGTTCCGAATGACCCATTTTTCCGAATACCCGACCATCCAAACTGGTGATGCCTTCAACTGCATACATTGAGCCGTTAGGATTAAATCTTCCATCCAACGTTGCGTCGCCGCTGAAGTCGACATACTGAGTGGCGATCTGACCATTTTTAATTAGTTTTTTCATCATATCATCATTAGCCACAAACCGGCCTTCCCCATGAGACATCGGCATGCGGTGAACATCTCCTACCTGGGTGTTGGCAAGCCAGGGTGAAAGATTGGAACTGATTCGAGTCATCGGAATCGTCGACACATGCCTTCCAATTGTGTTAAAAGTCAAGGTCGGCATATTATCAGTAATTTCGCAGATTTCGCCATTAGTAACCAGGCCCAATTTAATCAAGGCCTGGAAGCCGTTGCAGATACCCAGAATCAAACCGTCGCGGTTATTAAGCAAATCCATGACCGCATCCATCATCTTCGGATTTCTAAAGACCGAAGCGATAAATTTTCCTGAACCATTAGGCTGATCCCCGGCACTAAAGCCTCCCGGAATCATAATGATTTGGGATGCTTTAATAAAGTTTACCATCTCGTCAATAGAATCTGTAATATCCTGAGCCGACTGATTTCTAAAGATAGCAGTGACTGGTTTAGCTCCGGCATTTTCAAATGCCTTTGCACTGTCATATTCGCAGTTGGTTCCCGGGAATACCGGAACAAATACCTGCGGTGAAGCAAATTTTTCTTTGGTATAGACAATCGGTGCGGCATTAAAGCTTAAGGTTGTTACTTCCCCTGTTGTATCCGCTTTTTCAGGATATACACTTCGCAGCGGTGCTTCCCAAACTTCAGCAAGCTCGGCTAAATCAACGCTTTCATTTTCATAAACAATTTTTCCAATGAAATTAGTTTTACCGATTGGTATCGCACCTTCCAGGATTTCAAAACTTTCAATAATAATGCTCCCATAATGAGGTGCGAAAATAAATTTCGGATCCAGTCGGTCGTTTAATGTAACGCCAATGTCATTTCCAAGTGCCATCTTGACAATCGCTTCAGCTAAACCGCCAAAGCCAAGGGTTTTAGCGCTTAAAACCTTTCCGCTCTTGTTGGCTTTGATGATAACATCGTAAATCGCTTTAATCCCAGCTAAACCCGGTACATCATTTTCATCCAAAGGAAGAATAAAGAGCTGCAGCAAAGATTCAGTTGATTTGATTTCACTGGTGATGACATCATCCACATGAGTCGTTGCCACAGCAAAAGATATCAAGGTCGGAGGAACGGTTAAATCCTCAAAACTTCCGGACATACTGTCTTTTCCGCCGATGGCTGGTGTTCCCATCGCGGTCTGAACCCGATAAGCACCAAGCAGAGCTGCAAAAGGACGGCCCCATTTTATCGGTTCTTTTCCCAATCGTTCAAAATATTCCTGAAAACTGAGTCTGGCTTTATTGTAATCGCCGCCGATGGCAACCAGTTTCGACAAGGATTCAACAACCCCCATCATGCCCCCTAAAAAGGGACTGTCTTTTGAAATTTTCGGATTATAGCCAAAGGTCATCATGCTGCAAGTGGTGGTATCTCCGTGAATCACCGGAATTTTTGCAATCATTCCGTCCATCGGCGATAACGCATTTTTGCCGCCATAGGGCATGGCAACTGTACCAGCACCGATGGTGGAATCAAACATTTCCACCAAGCCTCTTTGGCTGGCAACATTTAAATCCTGGAGTGTTTCCATTAGCTTTTCTCTAAAGGAACTATTTCTTCCTGTTTCAGAATCTGCTTTAACTTCTTTGGGCGACTCAACATCAATATCAATGAACTGCGGCGCGCCATTAGTCTCCAAAAAGCTTCTTGAAATATTCAAGATTTCAGAACCACGCCATTTCATGATCAAACGACCGGTTTCCGTTACAACGGCAACTTGAGTAATTTCTAAATTTTCCGCATGTCCCATGGCAATAAAAGTTTCCACATCTTTGGGATCAACCACCACTGCCATTCGTTCCTGGGATTCCGAAATAGCCAATTCCGTTCCATCGAGGCCTTCATATTTTTTAGGTACTCTATCCAAATCAATTTCCAAGCTGTCAGCCAATTCTCCAATGGCAACGGAGACCCCGCCGGCACCAAAATCATTGCATCGTTTGATTTTGGTTACCAGCTCTTTATCTCTAAAGAGCCGTTGAATTTTTCGTTCTTCAATCGGGTTTCCTTTTTGAACCTCAGCGCCGCTTTCCGAAATGGATTCTTCCGTGTGCGCCTTGGATGATCCTGTCGCTCCGCCACAGCCATCCCTTCCGGTACGGCCGCCCACCAAGAGGACAACATCTCCGGGAATTGGACATTCTCTGATGACATTTTCTTTGGGAGCCGCTGCGATCACAGCACCGACTTCCATTCGTTTTGCCAAAAATCCCGGATCATAGACTTCCGTAACCTGTCCGGTTGCCAAACCAATTTGGTTTCCATAAGAGCTGTATCCCTGCGCCGCCTCGGTAGAAATTTTTCGCTGCGGCAATTTACCAGGGAGAGTATCTTCAATTGGAACCCGTGGATCCCATGCACCGGTTACCCGCATGGCCTGATATACATAACTTCGACCAGAAAGAGGATCGCGAATGGCGCCTCCTAAACAAGTTGCCGCCCCGCCAAATGGTTCAATTTCAGTGGGATGATTGTGGGTTTCATTTTTAAACATCAACAACCATTCTTCATCAACTCCGTCATGATCAACAATCATGTTGACACTGCAGGCGTTTATCTCCTCTGACTCATCCAAATCCGGAATCCGTCCCTGGTTTTTAAGAATCTTAGTACCAATCACAGCCAAATCCATCAGGCTCATCGGGCGGTTGGTATTTTCACCATAAAGCTCGTTTCTATTTTTAATATAATCTGTATATGCCAGCTTCATTTCCTCAGAAACAGGATCGTTTCCCAGGAATTTCACCTTTTGTATCTGTGTTGAAAAGGTCGTATGACGACAATGATCTGACCAATAGGTATCAATTACTTTTAATTCTGTAATGGTCGGATCTCGTTTTTCTTCATTATTAAAATAGTTTTGGACAAAAATAATATCCTCTGTAGTCATTGCAAATCCATTGTTCACACGATAGGCTTCTAATCCATTTTTATCAAGTTCTCTGAATCCGTCCAATGGGGTAATATCCTGTGGCTCGCGAATTTCGTCAACGAGTGTGATAAATGGTTCAAGCTTTGCTTCCTGGGAGTCAACAGGGTTAATCATATACTGTTTAATGCTGTTAAATTCCTTTTGAGTGATGTCCCCGGTGAGAACAACAATTTTTGCAACTTTAACAATCGCCCGTTCACCGGATACGATTTGAATACATTGAACCGCAGAATCTCCATGTTGGTCATACTGACCCGGCAAATACGAAATGCCGAAGATTTTGTCCTGATCCCCTTTGGGAAAGGTATTCTCTGTCACTGTATCTACATTGGGTTCTGATAAAATGATGCTGATCACCTGATCAAATAATCCTTCTTCAACACCTTCCACATCGTAACGATACAAAATACGCATGGATTCAAGGTTTTGAATCTTTAAAATTCTTTGAAATGTTTGTGTCAGCGCCTTGGCTTCAACTTCAAATTTTTCTTTTTTCTCTACAAAAATTCGTTTTATCACAATTTTTCCACCTTTTTTAATGATATTCTTATTTTACTATTTCCGAACGATTTTTTCAATATAATTTATAATGTTCGGATTATTTTTTTTATTTTCTTAAATTTATTGATTTTCTTTTAACTTTTTTCTCTTCATAAAAAATAAACGTATAATTAATTATGTTTGAGTATTATAATAGTTATGTTATATTCTATGCGAATTATTACCCAACAAAAATAAAAATTAAACAAGAGAGGTTCATAATGAAAATTTATCACCTGCACCATAGCGGATTCCTGATTCAATTTGATGACAAAACTTTAATTTTTGATTGCTTTACCCATATTCCAACCAGTTTGCTGCGCAAAAATATCCCCCACTATTTTTTTGTGACACACGGACATGGCGATCATTATACCGCGGACATTTTCTCAATGGATCGGATTTACAAACCCACATATATTTTAAGTTCAGATATTCCAAAAGTTTCAACATTCCAAACCCATACGATGGAGCCCTACCAGCATATGTCACTGGGCGGGATGGATATCAGAACCTTTGGCTCCACCGACCAGGGCCTGTCCTATTATATTGCCACCAACCAGCATCGAATCTTCCACGCCGGAGATTTGAATTGGTGGGATTGGGATACCAAGCTCAAACCAGAAATTGATCCTGAACAGGAAGAAATCGATTTTAAAGCAGAAATAGAAAAAATGAAAAATCTCCCCATGGAATTTGCTTTTGTACCAGTCGACCCGCGTCTGGGAGATTCATTCTACAAAGCCGGACAGTATTTTATTGAAACCTTTCACCCAAAGGTCATGATTCCCATGCACTTCATGGATGATTTTGGAATTATTAAGAAATTCAAAGATAAGATCGGCAATACCGAAACCATTATTCCTGAATTCAATCAACGGAACGTGAAAATTAAGAATACCTGGTCTGAAGAAATTTAAAGAAAATGCTTTCATAAAATATATCTAATTTTTCTATCTCTCATTAAGACTGAATCGTTCGGAGGGGTGAAAAATGAAGAAATTAGTATTTCAGGCTGGTTAGAACTGCCGATGCAAAACCGATTTTTTATTCTGACCAGCCATACTTTCCCTTCATTTCAACAAATTTCACCATAACCATCGATTGGATATGAATCTCTCCGTTGTTGTCCTTGATGATGAGTTGGAGTTCCTGGAGGCTTTCAGGCCCGATGGGTATGATCATTCTACCCCCGTTAGCAAGCTGATCCAAAAGATCCGTTGGTACACTCCCTGCTGCAGCGGTGACCATGATCCGATCATAAGGGGCATTTTCCAGCCAGCCTTCGCTTCCGTCCCCAATTTTATAATAAATATTAGTATACCCCAATGCATCCAATCTCTTTTTCGCCTCTTTTGCCAGCTCTTCAATTCGCTCAATGGTAAATACGTTCCCTGAAAATTTTGCGAGAAGCGCCGTTTGGTAACCAGATCCGGTTCCGATTTCAAGTACCTTGCACCCTTTTTCTGGTTCTAGAAGCCGTGTCATTTCCAAGACAAGACTGGGCTGAGAAATTGTCTGCCCGTGACCAATGGGCAAAGGTGTATCAAGGTCAGCAAATGTTTTCATTTCATTATCAATAAAATATGATCGGTCAAGACTATTAAAATATTCTATAAGTTTCTCATGCTCCATCTTCTTTTCCTCCCGTTTTACTGAATATCATTTTTTTTTTACAATGGCTGTTATTTATCTGACTATAATTTTGTTATTCTTCTGATCAACCGGATCAGTTTGTTCATGAGTGATGATTTGATCTTAATGGCATTGTGGGGACAAACGAACATGCAACAATAACAGCTGATACATTCACCCGTATCCAGAAACATCTTTTCGTCTTCCACTTTGATGCCGCCAATAGGACAGATATCAACACATTTATCACACATTTTACAGCGGGATGCATCAATGGAAAGATCTACATAGGTGTCCTTGACAAAAATACTATTTTTATTTGATGCCCTGTAGAGGTCTTTTTTAACCAATTTTTTAAAAGTCATCGGTGTGAATTCCCCCACAACTTCGATATCTTCAAAGTTTTTAATCATCCCCCTATTTTTTGCCTGAAGCAGAATAGGCAATTCTTCAGGTTTATATCCGATCATTTTAGCCGCAATACTATCCAGAGCCGCTGCATTAGTGGATGCAAGCACCCGGGCGGTTTTTACCGCTCGTCCCAAGGCCGTAGGTCCACCATCCAGACTTTCTATTGCGTCCATAACCGATAACGCTGGTTTTATAATATTATGCAAATCCAGAATCACATCCGAAAGTTCGAATTCATTCTTGGTCCAACGATGAATTTTCTGTTTATACCCCCCGGGAAGGCAGCCGAACATGTTCTTTACCGCACCTGATAAGCGCATCCCGGAATGAGTTTTAAGTTTACAGGCATTAATCACCATATCAACCTCAAGAAGAACGCTCGGTATATAAAGTTCTTTTAGCCCCACCAAGTTTTGATCAATTCTGATTAGCCGCTCTTCTTCAAAAGCAATCAACTTTGCATCATATTGTTCAGCAACTTCTTTTATTCCCGATGTTATGAACGCCTTTTGTGTAAGCCCGGTCTCGTAAAATGAAATTGATTCACCAATCAGAATTCTGCAGTTTTTTTCTTTTAATATCCGGCACAGTGCCGCAACTAAAGCATAATGAGTTATCGTATGCTGACCCGGATTGTTCTGTGACAGAATATTTGGTTTGATCAAAACGGTAATATTGGGAGAAATCACAACTCCGATCCCTTCAATCGCTGTTTTCACAGCTTGATAAACTTCTTCTTGTGTATAAGACTGGCATTCAACAACGGATACCTTTTCCATATCATCACTCCTTTAAATATAAATATATTTACCCTGCTCCCTTATGGTTTAAACACTCTAGCCTTTGCCGTATTATAATGACTCACCCCAGTTGATCCAGTCATTTTTAATAAAATCAAGCAAACGTCCTTTGTCTTATCTAGGCTTAAAATAAAAAAGGAAGATCACTGCAAATGCAGAAATCTTCCTTTTTTTATTTAATTTAAGACATAAAAAGACGCGATGCTTTCTAACTTAAAAAGTTAAAAGACATCGCGCCCCTTGTTACATTAAAAACTTATGCAACATGAACGTTTGTAGCTTGTAAGCCACGATCAGTTTTTTCTGTGTCAAAAGTTACGCGTTGTCCTTCAACAAGATTTTTACGTCCTTCAGCAACAATTGCAGAGAAATGTACGAACACATCTTCGCCACCATCTACTGAAATAAAGCCAAAACCTTTTTCCTCGTTAAACCATTTTACTGTACCTGTATTCATTTTGGTACCTCCTACATTTTAATTAAATCGTGATGCAAAAAGCAAAAACACATACTTTTAGAAACCATCTAAACGTAAAAATGACTTTCAAAAATATGTGAAATCAATCTATACACTTTAATTCTCTAATATCATAAGCTATTCTGGATGTTTTGTCAAATGTTTTTTACAAACCTTTATATCTTTTTATATTAACATTTCCCTTTGAACAACAAATTCAACTAATGAAAAATACTGGTTTATTCAAATAATCGAGTTTTATTATTAGCTGAATTTATAGTCCCAATTTTAAAGGCTTTTTCGCAATTCTTTCGGAAAATTTCTATTCTTCATTTTGCCACAACGCGGTTTCGCCCGCCTTTTTTTGCTTCATAAAGAGCTTGATCGGCACGATCAATGGTTTCCTCAAAGCGTTCTCCAGCTTTGTATGAAGTGACCCCGATACTGCATGTTTGATGATTTCCTTTAGGAAATATAGTCTGTTCAATTGTTTTGCGAATTCTTTCCGCCGATATTTTCGCGCCCTCAAGATCAGTTTCAGGCATAATAACGAGAAATTCTTCCCCCCCCCAGCGACTTAACATATCAATATCTCTAATTTCCTGTTTAAGCATT
This sequence comes from Acetobacterium paludosum, assembly GCF_008086595.1. Taxonomy (GTDB): domain Bacteria; phylum Bacillota; class Clostridia; order Eubacteriales; family Eubacteriaceae; genus Acetobacterium; species Acetobacterium paludosum. The sequence goes on from NZ_RXYA01000014.1 coordinate 27,680, forward strand.
TTGACAAGATAGACAAGGATGGCATCACCAGCATTGTGTCCATGGGTATCATTGATACTTTTGAAAAGATCCACGTCCAAAATTAAAAAAGATAATTCTGTATCATAGCGTTGGCAACGTTTTATTTCAGCTTCAACAAATTCATGAGCTTTCACTCGGTTGTAGGCTTGCGTTAAGTAATCTCTTTCGGCAAGAATTCGGGACTCTTTGTTTACTTCCTCAAGTTCTTCTGTAACCGCTTGTATAAAATTAACCAAACGAGAAATAATCTGAAAATGTTTATTGGCAAAAGGATCCGAATTCTCAGAGAGTAACGGTTGGCTGCCCCTTTTGATTCTCTTCCTACTCTTTGCCCCTTCTTTCATACTAACCGCCACCATCGTCGCATTAAGAAGATGTATATTGTCAACTCGACCATAAAATTCACCCTGAGTATAAAATCCGAAGGTCGTTGCAATTGCTTCAAAAGGTTTCGTCTCTAAATCCACATCTTGTTGAAGCAGAGACAATCGGGAAACACAACTGTAAAGGAAAATCGATTCTGGATTGAAGATGTCGATCCGATCTTGAATAACTTGGGCCTGATCAATCATTGTTTTTGGATTTCCATAAGCAATCCGAAAGGTTTCTCCAACTTTTATATCAGAAAGAAATTTAATTGCGTTTTCTTTATTTGCTGCTACTGGAGTTTTAGCATACTCAACACCATCTCTTTTTAGCAATAAAGGATACTCTGATACATTTAGAAAGAAGTTCTCATCATTTTGAATATCAAGATAACGATGATATATACTAAAGGCCGGTTGATCATCGATTTTTTTAACCCATGGTCCATCCATTTCCGTAACAACCATCTCCTTACTTAATGCTTGCCATCCAAGGTATGTATGCGCTTCAATCTTAATGTAATTTCCGATAAAAGCCACCGCTACTACCCCTTTGGTTTGAACCTCATGATTAAGGAACAACAAAGAGTCTTCTGTCTCTGCAACATTCCCGGAGCCTCCTCCAAAAACAGGAAAAGTGCCCTTCAGGTTTGAGAAACCGGTCAAAAATTCTGCAACATTCATATTCGAAGTTGTTGCCAATAACAACACTCCTGCTATATTCTTACAAGAACTGCTAATTTTTTGTTGCAATGTCTTACCCAACGCTTTTGAATCATTACCGGATCCATCAACGATAAAACCTTTAACCATGGTTTTTTTGAAAAAAGTGATCGATAAGATAGTGGATTCGATGCACAATCCCCCATGAACAATCCCCCCCATACTTGATCCCCCTACAATGACAGCTGCGGGAAATGTTTCACTTAGGACAGCTTCAATACTCATAGCCCAGTCAGCCTCCATTTCTGGTATGAAGATCTGAATAAATACCGAAGATGATTCTTTGAAGATTTTTTTGATTTCATCCGTATGTACAAAGGCTGTTAAATCTCTTATCGTTTGTACAACGACTGTTTTACTGATCATGAATTTTTCCTCTATTCCAATTTACATTATTTTATACCTATAAAAACAATCATTTAAAACAAGATTAACAAGTATATTTACGTCTGTCGTTTTTTTATTGTACCAATTTTTCCAACACCTTACCAGTCTTATTATCAACAAATTTAAGTATTGTCCTATTGCAAGCAAAAGGTTTAAAAAGAATCGACAGAGTTGCCTATTAAATACCGGGATCGCTCAGTATCAAACGATCAGAATTCATTAATTTCACAATAAAGAACTCTGATCTCGTTTACCCATGAAAATAATAATCATAACAATGGCTTTCACACTGCTTATCGCTTAAGACTTAACAGAATCCAGTAGAAAGTTCAAGTTTTTTCAACAGAAACGTACAAATAATGAATCACTAAAATTTACAGTGAATAAAACTGGAAAATTTGCAAATAATGGTTATACTAAATAATATAGTTGTTGACATATTATTGAAATGCAAAAGCGTGTAATCGTTTTTTTATGTAAATATTATGTCAAATTAGGAAAGCATAAAATTGAAAAGAGGGTTATTCAATGAACGAGAATCAAACAAATGAAAAAACAAGTACTAAAAATGAAGGGCGAAAAAAAAGACATTTGTCCGCAAAACTAATCGGATTTATCTTTGCAATTCTTGCAGTTGCCGTAGTCTCCCTAGGCGTCATTTCATATAATATGGGATCCTCAGCGATTACAAATCGCTCAAACGATGATGCAAAAGAATATGCCACCGAAGGAGCTTCCCATATCGGCGCTATTATAACTGGAAATTTGGCAACACTTACTGAAGTTACCGGAAGAGCCGGTCTTTCTTCTATGGATTGGGCTACTCAGGTTGCAGCTTTATCGCCTGATGCCACTCAACTTGGTTATCAGGACATTGCAATCATGGATCTAAATGGCCACGCTAAATATGTACTGGGTGGCGGAGAGTTTGATTCTGCCGGCCAGTTTTGGTATGTAAATGGATTTAAAGGCGAAAGTGCTATTTCAGATGTTGCTGTCAGCAAGGTAACTTTACAACCCGTTGTTTTTGATGTCGCGCCGATTAAAAGCAATGGGCAGGTCGTGGGTCTACTCGTTGGCAGAAGAGATCCTACCTTTTTAAAAGATATCACCAATGCTTTAGGGGATGGCGTTGAAAAATACGGTCTTGTCGTTAATTCAGACGGCGAACTCATGGCCTATCCCGACGATCAGGTAATTATGAATCAGACTAATGTATTTGATGACATTGACAAAAATGGACCTTTTAAAGACTTCGGACAAGCCCTAAAAGATCTTGGAACCAGGCAAACTGGCATGCTTTCATATCAACATAATGGCGAAACAAAAATTGCCGCCACCGCACCCATTCCTGGGACCAATTGGACGTTGGTAATTACCGAAAATCAAACGAACGTCCTGGCACCCATGATCAATTTAAGAAATGCCATTATAATTGCCTCAATTATTGTTTTCTTACTCGGTGGTCTCACCGCCTACATTTTAGCCAAGCGTCTGACCGCCCCTATTATTAAGCTTAAAGATGCCGCTGATAAATTGGCACTTGGTGATGTCGATGTAGAGGTTATTCCAACCAGTAATGATGAAATTGGCGAACTCATGATCGCCTTCGGCGAGATGGTTAAAAGCAGAAAACTTCAGGCCCAGGCCGCTCAGCGTTTAGCTGACGGAGATTTCAGTGTTGAAATCAATCCCGAGTCTGACCGAGATGTTCTCGCCTATTCCCTAAATTCAGTCATCAGCGAAATGAATAAACTTCATGATGGCATGGAAGAAATTAAAACCGCGATTATAGAGGGTCAACTGGATTTCAAAGGAAACACAGACAACTATCCCGGTTCCTATAAAGATTTTCTTATCTGCGTGAATAAAATTGTGACTACCTTTAAGAACCCTCTCAAAGTTGCCATAAAATCCATTGAAAGAATTGGGGATGGTCGAATCCCGCCAAAGATTACAACCGAATATCGTGGGGACTTCAATGCCATAAAAAACAATATCAACTCCTGTATTGACGGTTTAGGTGCCTTGAAAGAAGGAAATGAAGTTTTAGCACTGATAAGCCAAAATGATTTTTCTGCAAAAATTGAAGGAAGCTACCAGGGAATATATGCTGAAATAGCTGAATCGATTAATGGCATTCATGACAAGCTGGTTCATATTGTTGATATTTCCAACCATATTGCAACCGGTGATATGACTGACCTTGCAGAACTGAAATCAGCTGGAAAACATAGTGAAAATGATAATCTAATACCAAGTTTAACAGCCATGATTGAAAACATTGTAATGCTGGTTGATGAAACGGATAAAATGGCTCGCGTGGCTATTGAAGGCGATTTGGATAACCGTGGTGATCTCAACGGTTTCCCAGGCGAATATGCCAAAGTCATCCAAGGCTTTAATAACACCCTGGATGCAGTCACTGCCCCGATACAAGAAGCTTCTCGGGTATTAAACGAACTGTCACAGGGCAATCTGAGCATTGCCATGGAGGGTGATTTCAAAGGACAAAATGGTAAAATCAAGGATGATATGAATAAAACTGTTAAATTTTTGAAACGCTATGTAGATGAAATTTCCGAAACATTAACACTCATTGGTGAGGGTGATCTCAGCCAGGAAATCACGACTTACTATCATGGTGATTTTGTCAATATTAAAATTGCCATCAACAACATTACCACACATTTAAGCGAAGTCATGGCCGAGATTAATGATTCCGCCGGACAAGTCGAATCAGGTGCTATACAAATATCCGATGGCGGTCAGGCCCTAGCCCAGGGAACAACCGAACAGGCAAGTTCCATTCAGGAACTAACCGCCTCTATTGAGGAGGTTGCCGCAGAAACCAAGCGCAATGCACTTGGCGCCAACGAAGCCAACAATCGAGCGATTGAAGTTCGAACGAATGCACAGATTGGAAATGATCGAATGGAAAAAATGGTCACAGCCATGGTAGAAATCAATGATTCATCTAACAGCATTTCAAAAATCATCAAGGTCATTGACGATATTGCTTTCCAAACAAATATTCTAGCCTTAAATGCCGCCGTTGAAGCTGCCAGAGCTGGACAGCAGGGGAAAGGTTTTGCGGTAGTTGCAGAAGAAGTTCGTTCACTGGCTGCAAGAAGTGCAGAAGCTGCCAAAGAAACAACCAGCCTCATTGAAGGATCCATTGAAAAAGTGGAAGTTGGAACAAAGATTGCCGACGAAACAGCTGAAAGTTTGAGAGATATTTTAAATCATATTGAAAAAGTTGCTAGCTTAGTTGGGAATATTGCCCAGGCTTCCAACGATCAAGCTTCAGAAATCGCCCAAATCACTCAAGGGATCGAGCAGGTTTCTCAAGTGGTTCAAACCAACTCTGCTACTGCTGAAGAAAGTGCTGCTGCCAGTGAAGAGCTAACTGGCCAGGCACAAATGCTTAAAGGCATGGTGGATACATTTAAACTGAAAAGTCACGACAATATCGGTTTGGGAATGAAGGAGCATCCAACCGTTTCAAAATCCGAAAAACAATCAGACAGTTCTGCTCCTAAACCAAGAATCGTATTAGATGATATGGAAATGGATAAGTACTAACTAAACTTTACTATTGATGATTTATCCACAAAAATCCTTTCGGGTTCAATTCACACATGAATCCGAAAGGATTTTTGTGCTCTTTGTTCAACCCTGATATTCGTTTGTTATTTTTTAATCAAAGTCCTTTTTATTATTATCCTGCCATGTTATACTTAACTTACTAATAATGGAGGTTTTTTCTATGCCATTGACTTTTTACGGTGAACGCGGTCTTGTAACTAGCATTATTCTTGATATGGGAACCGATATCGCAAAACAAAAAAAATTTTTAAAAACGATCAAATTTTCTGATAATTATGAACCGACCTGGATTTCTGATACTGTCAAAATTGATTTTATCGTTGAGCCCTCACTTTCCCAGTTTGGCAGTCCAAATCTGATTATCATCGCTGAAGAAAAGTTCCTTCAACGCCATGTTATTTTTGTTGAAGCCAGAATTTGCGCTTATAATGATGCTTCAGAAAAACTAAATGTCAGTTTACTGCCTAATTCCTATAAGGGTGTGTCCAATAAACTGAATATTAAACTTGCCCTGATGTATCGCTTTGCAAAAGCCTACAACAGCATGAAAGAAGACAGTGTTATTGAATCAGCCAATACCGCTTCAAAAGTCTATCATGATGTCCCAAGAACCTTGAAAAAGCCGAGTATGATTAAATTGTGTATCGAAAATTTCGGATACAATCCCGATTTCCTATTCGTTGCCTTAACCAATGATCCGATGGATGTTATCCCTTTTAAGAACAAGAAATTTCTTCCCGCAATTGGGGTCACAAGCTGGCACACCGAAAGAAAATCATTTGGTCTTATTTCTTATGCTATGCTGGATGATAACAATATTATTGAAAGAACACACGGTTATTATCCCATTGCTAAACGGAACTTTCTTCATTTACCCGCTGAAATCGGGACCAACGACAATGATCCCTCTGTCAAAACAATTGTTATGGATCAATGGAATCCGATCTTAAAGCTAAACCTGGAAGAATTTATTCTCTCCTTATCGGACAAACTGACAACCGGAAAGATCATTATCTTCAATGGTTCCTACAGTGTCAAATCAGCCGACGGAAGAACCTTGGTCAAACTCTTTGCCGATAAAGATAAAATGTATATCGCTCTGAGAAACGATAATATACCGGAACATTTCGAAGACGAACCGAAAATAAAAATCGGAGTTGGACCCAATGCCAAATCCTTTGTGCTTATTTACTCCGGCACAGATGATCTGACTGATGATCAGCCCAATAAACTGCGGGATGACCTCACCCGAATTATCATTGATTTTGTCGAAAGATAACGTCGATAACACCAAATTTAAAGGCCAATTGTTTTATCATTGTATGTGGCAAACACAAACAGAAAAATCCTGTTTGTTATGATGTCCACAACCAGATAAAACAATTGGCCTTATTCATTTTACTTTTCAGCGCTTAGATCGGATTCTTATTTGTTTTCCTCTGAATCTTCAACTGACTGATTTTCATCTTTTTCTTCAATCGCTAATACCTCTTCGGCAACGTCATTATTAATTTTTTCAGTAAATACAAGTTCTGTCATTAAATCTCGTTCCTCTTTTAATTTTCTGTTGGTGAAAAGGATATTGTATCCCATAAATCCCAGTCCGAAAAGCATCAGGAAGAATCCCACGAAACCACCTAAGAAAGGGATGAATTCTAAAATAATCACAGCAGCAGCAATAATTAAAACTGAAACGAAAGAGCTCAACAACGGTTTCATTTTATCATTAAAGAACCTGCCCAAAAGTTTTGAGAATACGACAACTGCTATCGGCATACTGAGGATGCATGTTGCAATAATCAGCAGCGTCATGGCAATACCGAAAGGCACGTAAATAATAAAGGACAATCCTATCAGTAAGGGTGAAATAAACAGCAACGCCGCCCCTATTCCCAGCGATGCCAATATATGCTTTTTGGCCATAATACCGGTATTTTCGTTGAAGTCTTTGGTCAGGAAAGTAATCAATAACCAGATAACCAGTATAAATGCCAGCTTGGTAATAATGGATAAAATAATGGAACCAATACTTGTTCCTTGATCTTTTTCCACTGTCTGTTCCTTCACTTGTTCCCAATTAATTGTTGGTACTGATGCATTAGCAGATACAATGGCTTCATTAGCACTGCGATTATCAATTGCTCCAGTAACTTTAGCATTGTTGCTGATAATCAACTGTTCTACATCTGATTCCACATAGCCATTCACGGTACCGTTAATGTTTGCATTTCCAGCATTGAAACGAAGGTTTCGACCAACGTTTCCATCCATATAAGCGCGGGAAGAAGCAATATAAAGATCCCGATTGATCGTTGCGGTATTACTGATGGTCACATTATTTCCAGCTGAAAACACATCACCATCGACTAAACCATTGATAGTCACCTGATTTCCGGCGGTGTAAAGATTCCCATTTATTTTCCCGTTAATGGTAACGGTATTTCCCGCTGCAAAAACATCGCCGTTGTATTCCCCGTCCAGGATAACCGAATTGCCAGCAAAAAAAGTAGTTGAATTAAATACCGATTTAACCGCGATATTGGAACCTGCAAAAAACAAATCATTGTCCGATACCGTCGCATCTGTAATACTAATATTTCCTGAGTTATCGTAATAGCCCTCATATTTTTCCGAAGCGCCAAAAGCCGTTGAAACAGTGATGAGCAGAATCATCACCATCATTAAAACTGACAAACTTATTTTTTTAAACATTACCCTATCTCCTTCATTTTTATTACAATCACGTGTTTACCAAAATCTCTGTTCATTTTTTAAATGCGCAATCAAGAAATAAATTCCTGTGCATATGAGTACTGAAAAGATGAATGAAAGGGCCCTAAAACATTCCCATAATTGATTTGAATAATCAATAACCATGCTGGTAAAAATCGAAACTAGAAATGTGTTCTGACTGGCTGGAAAAATCGCACATCTGATCATGAGAACCGAAAAAGCCATCGCTAATACAAAAATCAAAGGATAAAACCAATCAATGGAAGTGACCGGTTCATTTGCTTTATTAATCCGCCTCATAATGCTTAACTTCTGGCTTTCAAATGGTATGGACAAAACAAAATTTTTAACGGCTTCATCCTTAAATCCCAAACATTCTATTATCATCTTGTCTAAATTTTCCATGTCTCATTCCTCCTTCATCATATTTTTGAGCTTGCTGCAGGCCCGATTTAATCGTGATGACAATGTCCCCATAGGAATTTTTAAAAATTCGCAAATGGTCTTATAATCCCAATCATAATAAAACCGTAGAATGACGACACCCCTGAGCTCATGGGGCAAACATTCCAGATGCTTTTTCATCTCTCCAAAATCCAGGGAATCAATATTATTGTAGCTCAGGGCCGCGTCATTATAAAAGGATTCACTGTTTTCTATATCATCAAGAGAGATCATTGTTTTTTTCTTTCGTAAAAGATCAAAACACCCATTATGGACAATTTTTAAAAACCAGTTTTTAAAATTACTCCCTAACCTGTACTGCTTGATTTTTGTGAATGCTTTTATAAAACTTTCAGCTACCACATCCTGTGCATCAAATTGATTATTAAGAAGGGAATACGCATAAATATAAGCATATTTTTCATAGCGTTCAACTAATGGTTCGAAATATTGAGAATGACCGCTGGCAATATACTTCTCGATCAGCTCATCATCCAATCCCCCTTCTTTATATTTTTTCAATCAAATTATACCTCCGTTTTTTCTGCACACTTATATAACGAGACCAAGTCGATTTTTCTTCCCGAATTAATGAAAATATTTTTTTAGAAAAACTGCCGATTCCGCATACAGGAAAAAGCCGATAATAGCAGACGGTGTATCTGGAATTTTCATTCATATTTCATAAGCTCCATTTCCATGATTCACAATGCTGACGATTGATCTCAAACTGTCATTTTCAGATCTGATTATTTATTGCTCAACCGCATCAAGTTCACTACCTAAATCCTTCACCGATCCTTCTGGTTCAGTCGGCGATACCGCCATTACAAAACCGTCGGTGCTGTCAGCAAATGCCAGAGCCTTATCAAAACTCACATCCAGCAAATGTCCCCCCTGTGTTCGATCTTCGGAAATAAAATGGAAATGATAACCTGGGACATTGACTCCCCCAATATAATCAGGACACCAGATTCCAACGATGCTTCCGGTAACATTAGTAAAACTAAAAACCGATTGTTGCTTGACCGCCTCAGTCATAACCGGATACGGCTTTTCCTGACGGGGTACCGAACGAGCCTGAATGGTCTTAAATGTCCCGTCAATTCTAAATACATAAAATAAGTTCTTATTCTCAATGAGCTTGTCCAATTCCGCTTTTAAAGCATCAAGATTGGCGATATTGGTAAGTTCCACTGTGGCATCCTTATCAAAATGAGTCACCACTGCAAAAGGTGTGGTTTCCGTATCTGACACTTTCACTACTTCACCAGTGGATTTAACCTTATAGGCTGTATTATCAATCATCACCATTTCTCCATCTAATGCATTAAATGTTCCGATACCAACGTCTCCATAATTCTTCAGCTCGCCAGAACTTATGAATCCATCATAATTTCCCGCCAAAAGAGAATTAATGGTGGACACCTGATAAAGAGTATCATTTTTTTTAAGGGATAAGGCTTCATCAGCAGAATTTGCACATCCAGCCAAAAGACCGACACATAAAACCGGGAGCAGGACTATTTTTATTATATTTTTCACAGGTCTCCTCTTAATCTTTCTATTAGTAATTTATCTCCATTATATATGAATAAGAATAATATAACAATTTCATTTTGATGAAAATAATTAAAGTAGCATTAGCACTCTCGAAATTTAGCCTTATATGCAGTTCCTTTATATCCATCCAGCTGCACCGTTATAGCCGTTCCATCTTTATTAATCCATGCCATTCCATAAAGCAGCTTATCCCTATCCAGTGGATTTTCAACACAAATTACTTCTATTCCTTCTCCCCCAAGTATTCTTTTTACTTCTTCATAACTCATTCCTTCTTTTATACTTACCACTTGAATTGGTGTTACACTCATATTACCTAGCGCAATCAATTCACTCTCACACTCAGGCGTTGAAATTCCTTTAAGTGTGACCCGTTCTCTATCATTATAAGCGATACAAACGCCGTAACCGGTGTTTGTATCAATATAAGTGTATAAACCGTCCTCATCAACTTCCGGAACAGCGCCCAAAATATCGTCAACTTCGGCTTTAAATTGATTCATTTTAACCTGACTATAAAAATTAAAGATCGCATTATCATTTACATCATTTAATTTTACAACAGAACACCTTTGGATTGTATCATCACCTGTATTATTCTGATCATAGCGTAAAAGTATAATTATCCAAACCAGAAATAATAGGATCCCAATTAAATGCAGGATCAAAGTAGTTTCAGACATTATACTCACCCCCCTTTCCCACAATTAAGTCCTGTTAATATCTATAGCCTTTCGCTTTTTTAATACCCCATAATTTTTCGTAGAAACGTTTGCACTAAAAAAAGGCCTTCACAAGCCTTTTTTTAAGAAAAACAATCATTTCCAGTATTTAATATCTCTAACCGTTCCTTCATAACCATTAAAAGTTATATAAATTCCAGTTTCATCATCATTGAACCAAATCATCATAGAAATTGGATTATTCTCATCTTCTGGATTTACTGTTGTAATGGTCTCTTTCCCTTCCGAACCAAGAATTGTCTTTACCTCATCATAAGTCATTCCTTCAGAGATACTTGCTACTTGATCTTCTGTTACTGTTGCATTACTTAGTTTAAATATTTTAGTATTATCAGCATTATACATTGCTTTTGTTTTAACAAAATTATCGGAATCATAATAAACAGTAACACCGTAACCCGTATCCTTATCCGAATAAATAAAGCCATTATCCTTTTCTTTCGGAGTAACCTTTAAAGTATTATCGACATCATCTTTTGACTGTCCAAGTTGAACTTTATTGTAAAAATTGTAGGCATCCTTAACTGCTCCGTTATTACCGCAACCTGAACACATAATCACCAAACTCAAGGAAAATATTACTGCTGGTATAAATCGGCTAAATTTAATTTTTTTCATATCATTCTCCTTATCTTCCATAAATGAAACAATCTACTTTTAACTATTATATTTGCCCATCCTAAAAATTGCAACACATCTTTTGAACTATGCGCTTTTAAATCAACCGGTCCAATCGATTATTAATTTGTTTTCTTTTTTACTTCCATTTTTAAAATAACAATTGCTCTTTTTTTAAACCTGTTGCAATAAGCACAGATTTTTATTGCCTGTTATGTTATACTATTTTTTAAGCAGAAACAAATTAATCTTATTCCATAAGAGAATTGCAGGAGGATTTTTATGCAAAATGTAGACAAAAGTATGTTAATTGGTGAATTATTAAAGGTGAATGACGGTCTTGCTCCTATTTTATTGGAGTCTGGGATGCACTGTCTTGGATGTCCCTCTTCACAGGCAGAATCCCTGGAAGAAGCGTGTGCAGTTCATGGCATCAGTGTTGAATCTCTCGTTACCCAACTTAATGAATTCCTTGCCTCTGCAAAAGCCTAATCATCAAATAAATAATATTTGACGATTAGCAATATTGTTGGCAACATAAAAGAACTCAATTATTAAAGATTATTAATTGTCCTTAATAATGAGTTTGCCAATAATCCTGGGAACCTTATAAGGTTCCTTTTTTCATCTCAGCCTGGTGGTGGTGACGTTTCCTACTAACTGGAAACTAAAATATCTCCCAATTAATGACTATCTATTAGATCTCTAAAAATCTGCCAGTGCTGTCAATTTCTCTCCTGCGACTCTGTATACAGTCCAGTCTTTCATGGGCTCGGCTCCCAAGGACAAATAGAAATCAATACTTGGTTTATTCCAATCAAGACACCACCACTCAAGTCTTCCACATCCCCGTTCAACCGCAATGTGTGCCAGTTTTTTAATCAGTGCCTTGCCGAACCCGTTTCCACGGTATTCAGGAGAAATATACAAATCTTCGAGATAAATCCCAGCTCTTCCGAGAAACGTTGAGAAGTTATAAAAGAAAAGCGCAAAGCCTACTTCTTTTTTATCGACTAGTACAAAAATAACTTCAGCTTTTTTTTCCTCAAACAACCAGTGTTTTAATAATACCTCCGTAGCAACAACTTCATTTTCCATTTTTTCATATTTTGCCAATTCATTAATGAAATGAAGAATCAACGCAACATCTTTTTCAACTGCAACTCTAAAATTTAACATATCCCCTCCAAATAATTTAATCACTCACTTGAATTTTCTTGCGTTTTTTCACCATTTCGATAAGATTACTACGGTCAGAAACCGACACCTATTGTATAGAGCACACATACTAAACTTATAAAGATAACCGTATAAATCAACATTATCAATTCTTCTTCTGTTTTTATATTATCTCAATTTTAACATCTGTTACTATTATTTACAATCAATAAGCAATTCTATTCATTATGTACTGCGATTTTATTAGCCCTAAAAAACGAATCAAATTCCACTATCTTTTATTTTTTTAAATGCCTGACAATATCATCTAAATACCGTTCTGTAGTTTTAACAAGCTTCTGTTCATCTTCAGATGTAATGACCGCAAATAATTTTTCAATATCAACATCGCCATATGCATTTTCTAGTTTATCATTCAGAAAAGCATTCATAAAACCGTCAACTACCAAGCTTAGATGGGCAATATTTTTCTGGAGATTGATCATCAATTGTGCCATTTTTGAATGGCCAAGAATAAAGTCCAAGTCCATAATATCCAGAGAATAAGGAGACCTGTGATAATTTTTCCAATCCCTTACTTTATGATTAAATTCACTTCGTTTGATTGTCTCCAAAAGAGAATCTTTGGTAAGCTGATCAAAATCGATATTATCCACCAAAAGCAATTTAAAATCATTAACCAATTTCCGCGAACTGTTCCAAATAGCTGCGGTAAGTCTTCTTTTTTCAATGGAATAACTCACCGCTGCCACAATTAGACTAACCAATGAACCTGTGAATATTCCAAAAAATAGGCTATCAAAATTATCCATATTATGGCTAATAAAATTTTTTATTTGGTCGTTGGGAATATAGAAAAAGACATCGTCAAATGCAAAGATAGCTATAATTGAGAACACGGTTAAAGCTAATGTTACAAATATACTGTATTTATATGCTTTCATTTTTCACTCCAAATTCTTCATTGTAAATATGTCGTTCATACCGCAATATTCTTCCATAATGTTTTCACTGTTTATAAATATCTATTTAATTTAACTAGAATCATCATATTGTCTGTCAACACACATACTTTTTAATTGATATCTTTTCTATTTTATATGTCTGTTTGCAATTAGATTGTATCATTTAAAATATTTCTGTCAACAAACATTTCTTACCCTTATATCCCTTAATTTAAATTTTCCATAATGGCAGCTCCAGTCTAATTTCAATGAAATAATTGCCATTATATGAACCTTCCTACTGAATTAAACTTAACGACGCAAGGATTAAAAACGGTAAAAAGCACTTTCAAGTTTCTCTTTGGTTTTCGAGCTAATTGCGCACCTAAAAAGGTCTGTCCACTTTTGAACAGACCTTACATTCAATATAAAAACAATTGTGTTTACAAAACACTTAACCCGGTTTGACCCACACTCATATGTTAGGGCATGATGGCAATCTTTACTCCTGTCATTGCTATGTTTGTTTCCATCGCTTCAGTGACATGATCAAGATCAAATTTATCCGTTACCAGCAATTCTACCGGAATATTCATTTCTGCCGCTTTCTTGAAGAAACCCATTGTGGTGATATATTCATTTGCCCCATAAACCCAAGAACCAACTAAAGTGATTTCTTTATTACAAAAATCAAAATGAGGATTAATTGTCGCTTCACCAATATTTACAAAGAAGCCCATTTCACACATTCCGCCGCCGCGTCGCACATATTTGAATGCGTCAGCAGCTGCTGCCGGTGATCCTGTACATTGGAAAACGAAGTCAGCTCCAAATCCATTTGTAATTTCATTTACTTTTGCAACACGGTCTTCAATTGTTTTCAACTTTCTAAAATCGATTGTTTCGGTTGCTCCCATTTTTTTAGCAAGATCCAATCTTCTATCGTTTCCATCAACAGCTATGATATTGACGGTTCCAGCAGCTTTTAAAACTGCAATCATCATCAGACCAATTGGGCCACACCCCTGAACCAACACAAACGAACTAAAATTCATTATATTTGTTGTTTTAGCTCTTTCTAAGGCGTGAACGCAAACAGCAGCCGGTTCAAGAAGCATTCTTTGGTCAACATTGAATTCATTAACAACAAATATTGATGAATTTTTTCGTATCAAAATATGTTCTGCAAACCAACCGTTAAGGTGAATATCATCCTCTGGAATCAAGCCATATACGCCGAGACCTGCACACAGATTTGGTTTTTCAGGATAACGACGGCAATAATCACATTCGCCGCAAAGTAATACCGATGTTACAACTTTATCGCCGATTTTGATGGGATCACCCTTTGTATCATGAGTAATATTTTTTCCCAGTGCGATTACCTCGCCGGTCCCCTCATGACCAAGTGTAATGGGGCAAATACCGAAAGGATCGCCTTTAAATTCATGGACATCAGTTCCACAAATGCCACAGCCTTCAACCTTTACAAGAACTTCATCATCACCAACCACAGGTAAATCAAACTCTTTGATTTCAACCTTACGGGGCTCCATCAACATCGCCAAACGTGTCTTTGCCATTTTTATACCTCCGATAATTCTAAAATTGTAAACTATTACATTTACTTATTAACATTTTAACAAATTATCTTCATGAATCAATTGACAAGAATAATAAAGTGTCACATATGTTACACTATTCAATATATGTAACATCTTTACATCAGCAACAAAACGTTTTTAAGTCTTTCAGGAATTGCATCAATGAGCAAATCAGCTATTTCTTTTGGTTCCATCTTCATCCCTTCACCGATCCATTTAAAGGTCATATCCATCGAACCCAAACAGTACATTTCCAGCAAGAATTTACTATGTGAATCTAATGGCTTCCCGGTTTTTTCCATAATTCTATTCGTATAAAATTCTGTTATCAGTTTCAAATCATAATCGAAAAGCGAATTGCAGTCTCGGGATTTAAATGCCGCCGAAAAAAAATCTTTTTCCTCTTTAACAAAAGTAAATTTCTGGATTAGTCCTTCCTCTAAAGTTAAACTAACACCCATCAGTTTGAATGATTGCTGGGCTAATTTATCAAAACACCAATTGACTAAATCATATTTATCCTGAAAATAACGATAGAATGTTTGTCTTGTTAATTCACATTGATCAACGATTTCCTTAACCGTTATCTTATCCAAAGATTTGTTGATCATCAAGGTTTTAACCGATTTAGCCAAACGTTCTTTCGTGCGATCGTTTGCATCCATTGTCATCCCTCTTTGTTAATTATTTGAGATTTAACTTCATCTTATCGATTTGCCAATCACTTGTCAATGAAATATTTCACCTGATTATATAACATTTTTTATTGGAAAAGCACTCAATTGATTTTCAAAATGGGTTAGGATTATTTTGTATATTGAGATTGATAAAGATTGTAATAAAAGCCTTAAATAAAAAAAGACGGCATTAAAAATATTTACTTGAGTTCCACATTGCTAAAGAATCTTTATCAAAAAATAAAAAAAACTTATGCAATTAAGCATAAGTTTAAATATCTGGAATTAAACAACTTGAATGTTTTCAGCTTGTGGACCTTTTGGTCCTTGTGTTACATCAAAAGTAACTTCTTGTCCTTCATCTAAAGACTTGTATCCTTCTGATTGAATTTGTGAAAAATGTGCAAATACATCAGTACCATCTTCTCCTGTTATAAAACCAAAACCTTTTACCGCATTAAACCATTTCACTGTACCACGCATATGTGTGTACCTCCTAATTTTATTCCCCTAAATCCTTGTAATACGAATAACAACTACATTTCTAAATTAGGATAATACGTTTAAATATAAGTACCAATTAAAAAATATCAATGTTAAATTTATTTACTATCAATTTAAGTTTTACCTATTGTATCATAAGTTTCTGGTTTTAGCAAATTTTTCGCAAAATAATAATCAAAAATTCAAAATAAATTTAAAAAGCTTTCATTAACTAAGAACTTTTTATGAAATGATATTATTTTTTTTATTTTAATGTAATTTCTGCTAATAAGGAGTATAATTATGGTAATTAATTATGGAGGTGTCGATCATGGATGTAAGTAGCGTTATGAGTAACTATAATAACAGTTTGCTTTTAAACAATTTGAGTTCTGCCAGCAATACATCAGCGCTTTATCAATCCGGCAGTGTCAGTTCTGCTGTTTCTGAAACTTATGCTGCTGATGCATTCTCAGGTGATACGGCCTCAGCTGCACTTCAGGATATTTATAAATCTGTTCAGAGTGATTATGGTATCAGCTTAACTTATAATTCGAGCGGCAATATTGCCTCCTCCAGCAGCACAGACTCTTCGACTTTACCGACAGTGTCTGCCTTGGGCAGTTCCTTGAGTTCAAGTCTACTGTCATCATTCAATAGCCTGACCAAAACCGACGATTCTTCAATGTCCAGTTTGTTTTCAGAATTAAGCTATGTTCAAAGCGGAGCTTACAGTAAAGTTTATGCAAAACTTTACTCCAGTGATGCGACAACCAGCGACACAAGCACCCTTGGTTCGGCTCTCGATGTTACAGCATAGCTTGTTCTAATATCCCACCCCCAAATAGAAACAGACCACCCGTCATTATTGACCAGGCTGGTCTGTTTTTATTTGTCCCCTTAAAAACGAGCCAGGGCTTTTCGCAGCGCTTCGTCAAAGAAATAGAAGCTGTGACTTCCCGGCCACTCCTCCCAGATAAAATTCAGATTCAGTTTTTTCATTTCATCAGTATACCGACTGTTGGACTCCCTCAAAAAATCCTTGTCTCCCCAGGCAACGTAAATCCGTGGGCTGACTGACATTCCGCTGACTTTTTTGGCCAGCTCCAGAACATCATCCTTTTCATTTCATCTAATATTTGAACAATAAAATATAAAATTAACTTAAATTTTACAGCATTGTAACATTAAAAGATGGGGCTTATGGTTATAATTTAGAGACATCAAAATATGGAGGAATTTACTTGAATAGTTATTGCGAAAATCAGGAAGACAACCACCGAGAAGAATTTTTAGAAATTCTGAACCAGAAGAATATCCAAACGGTATTCCAACCGATTGTCTCCCTTCGGGATGGGGGCGTTTATGGATATGAGGCGCTCAGCCGCGGACCTAAATATTCAGCACTGCACACCCCGGATATACTTTTTAAATGCGCTCAGCAATACAATAAATTATGGGAATTGGAGTTTTTATGTCGGTTAAAAGCCTTTGAAGCTTCCTTTGAAATGGGAATGGAATTTAAAATTTTCTTAAATGTCAACCCGAACATCATGGAGGATATCAAATTCAGAAAAGGGTTTACGAAAGAATATCTGAACGAATTTTCAATTGATCCTAAACGGATCATCTTCGAAATAACTGAAAATGAGGCCATCAATAATATTTCAGACTTTATCAAAACGGTTGATAACTATAAAGAACAGGACTATCGAATTGCCATTGACGATGCCGGCGCCGGTTATTCCGGACTTAATTTAATCTCGGATATTCATCCCAATTTTATTAAACTGGATATGAAACTCATCAGGGATATCGATAGCGATGTTACCAAACAATCACTCATCAAATGCCTTAATGAATTCGCATCATTTACAGAGACCGCTTTGATTGCAGAAGGAATCGAAACCAGAGAAGAACTTCAAATATTAATTGAACTCGGCATCCAGTATGGTCAAGGTTTTTTTCTACAAAGACCAAATGCTGTGATAAAGCCAATCTCTAAGGATGTGATTGAAATAATAAAGGAAGAAAATGCGAATAAAAGGAAACTGCTGGACAACAGCGTATTTGATGTTAAAATTGATTCGATTTGCAAACTGGTAAAAACCATCGGTCCAAATATTCTCGTTTCTCAAGTTGATGAACTATTTAAAAAAGATGAAACGATCTCCGGCTTTTGTGTTGTCCATAAAGATATTCCCATTGGCGTCATAACAAGAAATGCTCTTTACAAAAAGATCAGTGGTCAATATGGTTATATTCTTTATTCCAATAAACCGGTAAAAAACATTATGGATAAAAACTTTATGCGGGCTGACTATCAAACGACCATTGATGTCGTTGGCAAAGACGCTATGCAGCGCGAATTTGATAAAATTTACGACTTTGTCGTTATTTCCCGAAAAGATAAATTTTATGGGATTGTGACTGTAAAAGACTTAATGGAAAAATTGATTGAAATTGAATTTGTGTATGCCAAACATCTGAATCCTTTATCCGAATTACCCGGCAATTTAATGATTGAACAAGCCCTGGAAAGATCTATCAATACCAAGGACAAAAAGACAATCCTGTATTTTGATCTCGACAATTTCAAAGCGTACAATGATCTCTACGGGTTTGAAAATGGTGATAAGGTCCTAAAAGATTTTGCTCAAATATTGAAGAGCAAGATACCTGATGACGATTTTATCGGACATATTGGCGGAGACGATTTTGTTGCCATTGTTTCCAAAAAGAAAACGGAACAATTATGCACAACGATCATTGCTGCCTTCAATGAAAATGTCGTTCGCTTTTACAATAAGGAAGATGCTTTAAGAGGCTATATCACATCCAAAAATCGTAATGATATCGAAGAAAATTTTCCTTTGCTTTCCGTATCCATTGCCGGAGTTGCCAGCGATCAGAATAAAACAATTTTCGATTTGGCGGAAACCGCAGCCAAAATCAAAAAAAAATGCAAAAAAAAGCAAGGCAGCAACTTTCTATTGGCATAATGCCTCCGCTTGCTGATATGATTGCATACAAAAAGAGCTAAGACCGATTCCACAATTTTATTTGCAAAACCGGCCTAGCTCTCAATCTCTGATGTCATCCGTTTGGACTCCTCTCATTGATTTTTTTATCAAAAACCTTCTTTTTCACTTTCCAACGTAAATACCACTTACTTTTCGGGTCATCTTACTTTTGGAATTCGGATTCATTTAACTCAGTTGAAAACTATTTGTTGGTGCATTTTATAATCATCATCAATCTGAGACTATTTCTCATTTCCGATTTTTCAATCAGATGGGGGTTGTTACAAACCATGAGATATTTTCTTTTGATATCATGAGTGATTTTCAAACATCCGGCATTTAATCTTCTTGTGATGTTTCATCCCTTTTCCCATTTCGGAGTGATTAGTTTTTGCATTTAAATCTTCCCCTGTCCTTTAAAATTAAATCACTTCAATTTCTGGTCATTCTTTAATTTTATTGGTAGGTTAAGTGACTATTTACTTTTCAATGATCGAAATCATTCAATTCAGAAAAGCATTGAGTTGATCTTTGATTATCTTTATTGTAACACCTTTCTGCAAAAAGTAAATAGATAAAATGTAATCGTTTGTATTATATTCGTATATTAAAGTATACAATTTGTAAAATGCTTGAAGTCACCCCTTTGGCTCTGTGACTTCAGGAGTGTTTAGTTCTCATTGTTTTGCGCTCCTGAATCTTTCCCGTACTCGAGCTTATGAAGCAGATCTTTTAATTGTTCCGTCAGTTTATCGACATTCGTTTCCAGGGAACCGTCAGCCGGAGTACAATTGCCGTTAAATCCGTAAATTCGCCCGCTTTCCAACTCATTTAAAGAGGCTTTAATTGCTGCTATTTCTTTGGCATATTTTATTGAAATATCGATTGTTTTTTCCATGTTGCATTCTCCTATTTTAGTTAAAACGACCGATGCGACGGCGACAAGCACATCACACCGGTCCATATTCTCGCAGTAAACCATCTCAACGTTCTTGCTAGAATGCTACTGTCAGTTTTTCAATCTTTTTGCAATCAATAGACCCGTCGGGGTGATCGCCAGTCCCCCTTCACTCGTCTCTTTGAGCGAAACGGGCATGGCATTTCCAATCAAACGCATGGCATCAATCACTTCATCTGGGGGGATCTGGCTGCGAATTCCGGCCAAAGCCATATCCGCGCTCGTTAAGGCATTGACCGCACCAATGACGTTCCGCTTAACACAAGGCACCTCAACCAATCCAGCGACCGGGTCGCAAACCAAACCCAATAAGCTTTTCAAGGCCAGGGCCGCTGCGTGAATGATGCAATCCCCGTCTCCATTTTTCAGATAGACCACGGCTCCGGCCGCCATGGCACTGGCAGATCCGATTTCCGCCTGACAGCCGCCGGTTGCTCCGGCAATAAAGGCTCGATGGGCAATAACTTCTCCAATACCGGCAGCCACAAATAGCGCCTCGATTATTTTTGTCTCTTCAATTTCATTTTGTTCTTGATAAGTTAAGAGCACCGCCGGAATGACTCCACAGGAACCAGCCGTAGGAGCCGCAACAATACGTTTCATGCAGGCATTGGATTCACCCATTTTAATCGCTTTTTCCATAACCGTTCCAATAAAATCGCCGCACAGCATGGCTTTGTTCTTGACGGCGAGGGCAATTTTCTCGCCATCCCCACCGACTAATTGGCTGGAGGATTTTAGCTGCTTATCATAATTGTCATCCGCCGCTTTCATCGCAAGATGTAAGCGGCTCATTTTTGTCAACGCTTCATCTCTAGTCATTTGACTTTCGCTGATATCCTCTTCCAGAATCACTTCCCAGAACGGTTTATTGGATGTCTTAATCCGATCCATAATTTCATTGAATGATTTGAAACTCATGCTGACTCCTCTAAACTGAGATAAGTAACCTTTCGAATGCCGTCCAATTGTTCCAGCCACTTTATTGATTCCGATGATATTTCCTGATCGCATTCCAGAACCATCACCGCATCACCACCCCGCTTGCTTCGATATAACTGCATCGTGGCAATGTTGATCGATTTTTGACTCAGCATGGCTGCCACTTTGGTTACCAGCCCCGGCTGATCCAGATTATGAACAATCAACGTCGGGAAATCTCCTCCGAAATTGGCATCCAGACCATCGATCTGAAAAATTTTAATATTACCGCCGCCTACAGAGGAAGCGAGAATCTCCAACTCTCTTCCTGATACCCCGGTTAAATTCAGTTTCACACTGTTAGGATGGGCGTCTCTCAATTCGATTCCTTCAAAGCAAAATGCCATTCCCTCTTTTTGTGCCCATTTAAAACTTTCAGGTATTCGATCGTCGTCCGGCTTCATCCCCAGTAATCCGGCGACGATCGCTTTATCTGTCCCATGACCCTTTCCGGTCGTCAGAAAGGATCCATGCAAATATATCCTCGCCGTTTTAATCTTCTCGCCCATCAATTTATTGGAAAGATAACCAATTTTGACCGCCCCCGCGGTATGGGAACTGGACGGCCCAACCATAATGGGTCCAATAATATCGAATACATTCATCTCATCCCTCTTTTACAAAACTTTTTGATTATTTAAACACTTTTTGAAAAGTCTGATTGTAAAAATTAATTATTGATTGATTTCAATGAACATATTATAACACGGCAATTCTATATAAACATAGCCCCTGTTTATCACTTTATTAAATTAAATGATACTCCTTTAACAGGTCTTCAATCACTGTCCCTGATATTTTTTTCAGACTCCCTTTTTCAATCAGACTGATGATGAAAGGCAGCTTCAACTCTGTAATTTTCTTTCCGTCCATCATCTTGGAAGTGGAATCCATGAGAGTTCGCACATCGTAACAGGAAGCAAAAACTTCCGGAACGCCACGATCCACATCCAGCAGCGTGTAGACGGCTTCCATAGCTGTTCGTACTGAATATTCAGTAGTAAATACAGTATCCCGGACCGTATCCGCAAACTGGCCGATAAAGGCAAAGTTTACGGCTCCATCCGGCACCACCTTCGGTCGGTCTCCCTTGGTTCTTGGCATAAAGAAGGCCGTGATATAAGGCATCATGCAGGGGATACAACGGGCTGATTCAGTAGCCATTTCGTGAATCTCGAATTCCGGTACACCGATGTGGTAAAGCCATTCTTCGGTTATTTCAAGGCCGGTACATTCCCGCATGGGCTTTTTAATATAATCCCCGGGAACATCGGTAAACAAACCATAAACCCAAACCACCAGCTGATCTTTTGGCTGCGCTTTGAAATGGGGCTGGCGATTGACCGTGTAACTCATGAGCCACTTGGAATCTTTCACCGTAACAATCCCGCCGCTAACCACTTTTCCAGTGAAAGGGTCGCGTTTGCAGACTTTTTCGATATAGGGAGGAATGCGATTGTCCAGGGTGGTGACGGTGGCTGATTCCCAATTGGTGGCGGGAATATTGGTACAAAACTTATCGGGATGGCCGAAAGCCTCGTCCTGACTGGCAATGTTTCGCCATAGCTCCCAACAGCCGCCGGGGGAATTATTGATGCCGGCAGGATGATGCTGATCCCCAAGTGTGGCGTTTTCGGTACAACTCCCGTTGGTAACAAAAACCAGATCATCTTCGATCAGATCAATGGATTCTGCTGCACCATTATGCGTACAGATGATTTTTTTGGCCACTTTTTTATCCTTCTGAATATCAAAAATAATATTGGTCACCTGGGTATCATATTGGAACTGAACGCCATTGCCTTCCAGATAGTTGACCATGGGCAGAATCAGCGATTCGTACTGGTTGTATTTAGTGAATTTCAAGGCTGAAAAATCAGGCAGTCCCCCAATATGATGAATGAATCGCTGAATATAGAGCTTCATTTCCAGAGCGCTGTGCCATTCTTCAAAAGCAAACATCGTCCGCCAATAAAGCCAGAAGTTGGAAGCAAAAAATTCCTCGCTAAAGACCTCTTCGATTTTTCGATCATACAGATCTTCATCCCGGGTCATAAAAAGTTTCACAATTTCCATAGCTGCTTTGTCACTGAGGGTAAATTTCCCGTCGGTGTGGGCATCTTCCCCCTGATTGACGGTTGCCCGCAGCAGTGAAAAATTAGGATCTTTCTTGTTCAGCCAGTAATATTCATCCAACACCGAAGCCCCATCGATTTCTGAGGACGGGATGGATCGGAACAAATCCCAGAGGCATTCAAAATGGTTTTCCATTTCCCGACCACCCCGAATGATAAAGCCCTTTTGATTGTCATAAATGCCGTCGCAGGCACCTCCCGGGAGACTTAGTTCTTCTAAAATATGAATCCGTTCACCCTTCATCTGTCCGTCTCGCACCATAAAACAGGCCGCTGCCAAAGAGGCTAAACCCGAACCTACCAGATAGGCTGATTTTTTATCCGCATCCGCTGGTTTCTGTGGTCTTGCAAAAGCTTCATAATTTCCGTTGCTATAATACATCTTTTTTCCTCCAACTCTTAATGTTATTTTATTGATATTGCCATCATAGGCTTTTATTCGGAGTTTTGCCATATACAAAAAGACACAATGTCAAAAGTTCTAACACTGTGCCCATATTGTCAAAACTTTAGACAAATCGTCGCTTTGTCTAGAGTTCTAAATCGCAGCGATAAAACCCGCAGCGCAATCAAAAAAATCATATATTTGAAAATGGCTTCATCTCGATAGCGTTCTGAATTTTTCCAGAGCCTTTTCAATATCTCCATGAACCAAAATGCTCAGCCGGTCGATGATAATCCGCGGTTCTTCTTTCATGCCCTGCTGAATCCATTCCAGCATCAGTCCTACAAAGGCATATTTGTAGAAGTTGGCAATAAAAGCTTTATCATCATCTCGAACCATCATTCCCGATGCTTTTTCTTCAATGACCCCGATTAAAAGATTATAGGTTTCATTATATAGATAAGTTTCCAGGTGCTGCCGACTGATGGAGTGGTAGGTGTTTCGGACAAATCCGCTGTTTTTCAGAACATATTCGAATATCTTTAAAAAACCATCCTGCCAGGTGTCATAGGTTTTTTTTCCATCCAAAGCTTTGGTGGCTTCATTGGTGTAGATCCATTCCACCAGATCATAAATATCCTGGAAATGATAATAGAATGTCTGCCGATTCACTTCGCAGTCGGCAGCCACATCGATGACGGTAATTTTATCTAAAGGTTTTGCTAATAGCAGCTTTTTCAGTGAAGCCGCCAGAGCTCTTTTTGTTGTCTGGGACACTGGATACCTCCGTTTATATATATAATCTCTATTTTTATATCAGTTTTGATGTGTTTATGATATCCTTAGCTATACTGGTCAGCCTAGCCGGTTCAAGCAAATTAATTATTTATTAAGAATCGTTCTTGATTTTTAATATCGTTTGTTTTATAATTAAATAAATCAAATCATCCAGGAGGATTACTTATGGCAATTGTATGGACACCAAATTTATCAGTCGGCGTAACAAGTATTGACGATCAACACAAGGTTTTGTTTGAAAAAGCGGATCAGCTTTTTGAAGCAGGAAAATCCGGTAAATCAAAAGAGATTATCGGACAGATGTTGGATTTTCTTGACAAATATACGAAACAGCATTTTCATGATGAGGAAGTATATATGGCAAGCATAAATTATCCAGGAATTTCGGAACAAAAAACGGCACACAAAAATTTTATCGCGGAACTCACCAAATTAAAAAAAGAATATGCGGCTTCCGGTGGAAATATCTGTCTGATTATCAATGCGAACCAGATGGTAATCAACTGGCTGACCAAACATATTTCAGTGATGGATAAAAAAATCGGAACCTATGCCAACACTTTAAAATAAGGAAATCAAAATGCAGTCGACAGACTGTCAATTGATAGACAAAGAAAAGGACAAACCCGTGATTGCCCCCCTCTTATTTTTCCTTTCATTTGATCACCTTCAGGACAATCGCGGTTGCCGTTTTATTCAGACAATCCTGTTTCAACTGATTACATACAACTTCAAGAGCAGTCGAAACCTGACCGTCCCATGCGGCATTGACAACAATCAGCATGGGATGCTTGATTCGGGCAGCCGCATACTCAAGAAAGATGTATTCGGTTTCCGAGAGTTTTTTAACCGGTGTTTTCAGTTTATTCCCCAGTCCGATCCGTTTGGCTGTTGACTCGGCCCAGATTCGCTTATCTCTGACGTCTCTAACCTGCCACAGCGCGGCCTTTAAAAAAACCTCAACGCATTCATTTCCGTACCGACGCTGCGGATCCTCAAACATGATGGCATATTCCCGACGCACCAACGCCTTCAATTCTTCTTTTTTTCCAAAATCAAACTTTCTTCGGTTGAAGAAAAAAAGCTCATCTGCCTTAAGTTTTCTACCGGTGATCATTTTCAGAAATGTCTCCTTCTCATCCGAAGATGAAAAAAGCAATTTCTGATAAGCATGTTTCTCTATCGAAAACAGTTTTTCATTTCCTCGCCGTATCCGCAGCAGTGAAAAATCCCTAAAACTATCAATAATCTGTCCGGATTTTTTAAAAACCTCCAACATGGCTAGAGTCATGTCGTTCACCAGTGCAAAATCCTCCATTGTGAATCGTCCGTTTTTCTTATTGATCAGTTCCAGGGCCCCAAAAACTTCCTTTTCATCAATGCCCAGGGGCACGGCAATTCCGGAACTGACAGCAATACCAAGGGCGTGGCCAACCTCTTCAAAATGTACCGCCGTCTGGTTTGAATCCCGGACAAACAACGGCAGTCCTTCAAATGCACACTGCGCAGCAATACCATGCCCATTTCTCAGCTTCAGTTGATAGAATCGCTCCGCCGATGGACTCTTGATAATCACGGGATAAATGTACTCCCCATCCCGGTCCTTATCCTTCAGCCAGAGAACCGCTGCCAGTGCATCCGTCACCATCAGAACTTCATCCAGGGTGGTACTGAAAAGTCGGGGGACCGAAGTACTTGCTTCAATCTTCTCCTGAAACCGTAGGATGCATTCTTCATAGCTGAGATGCTTTTCCCCGGTAAAATCTTTGAATATTTTTGACTTCAGTTTATTCGTGGTTTCCCGTATAACACGGGTGCCTTCGAGGTTTCCAAACTCATCAAAATTCACCTCGTTAAAGCCGTGGATATTGATGATGCGCTTGGCCGCATAGCGGTTGATGGGCGCGGTGCGGCTGATATAGGAAACATAGCTTGCTTTCCGGGTGAGATCTTCGGCATGGACGATGTACTCAAACCGGTCTGTTTTAAGGGCTTCTTTCTGGATATCATTCATCGCGTACCAACAGTAGGGCTGGGCGTTAATACAATAGGCGTTGACAGCTTCTGTGAGACGGTTGATGAAAACATAGGTTGCCAGATTCCCGCCTTTGGAATGACCCAGAATGTTTCGTTCTCCCAAAATACCCCGCATGTTGGCATCATAAAAAGCCAGCGCTTTCTGATGATGGTTGGTAACCCTTCCCAGCGATGCCACCAAACATCCCCCCCAATCCAACACAATGCTGGATGGGTACATCAGCTCGCATCCGCTGAAAGACACAGCCGCATTATTGTCACTGTCTTCAAAAGCCAATCCGACAAAGCTTGTTTTTCTTTTTTCTTTGGTATTGCCGTAGCTGCCATAGTTGTCATTCATATAGCCGGTGATGACGACGTCTTCCAAATTATCGCTGGTCGCATAGATACGGCGAAAATTGGCCTGTCTTGACTTGATGTATTTTTTTCCCTTTTGAGATCTGCTGATAAAAGCGGGATACATCGAACAACCGCATTGGTCAAGCAGATCGATATAGACATCCAGCTTCATCGGTGTTTCACGGGAGATTTTGTTTTTAAATTCAGATGGCAGATGAAAATAAGCTATTTCCAGCAACAAGTATTTTTCAATATCCAGCAGATTGCACATTTTTAAACTCATCGACGAAGCCCTCCTTTTTTTGCGGTCCAATGGTTGGATCAACCAGTCTGCTTATTATTTCCGCTGTTTGCAATTTTTCCCTGATGAGATGAATTCTCTAGTCTTCCTGAGCTTCCTTGATAAATAAAAGCAATTCCCTGACATGCTCCTGCGTTTCTTCATCGTCTGCATAGGTCAAAATTTGTTTGGCAATGTCTGCAGCATTTTTGAAATCACCTAAATAGACGTAAATGTCACACATGATGGTGCAGTAAAAAATCCGATAATCCATATAATTTTCATTGAGCGGATTTTTTAAAATTTTCATCAGCATTTTGCAGGACTCCAAGGTCTTTTCTCTGTTGCCGATAAAATCATAGCAGCTCACCAGCAGCGGAAGAACACCTTCTGGTTCGAAGCCCGATTTAAGGCATTTTTCAAAAAGCGGAATGGCGTCATCAAAGCAGTAATACAAAAATAGTATATAAGCAATGTTGTAGAGCAGCTCAGGCGTTTCCTTCATAGTCCTGGCCGTATTAAAGCATTTAAGAGCCTTCTGATAGTCTTCTTCGTTACAATATGCCATGCCTTTTTCAAACAGTTCGTCGTAACCAGCCTTGAGAGAGGCCTTGTCTATGACCGCATGGATCATTTCATCCGTTACCGTTAAATTTGCGAATTCCCCGTTGTATTCCTTCATGTAGCGAAGAACTTCAGGAATCAGTTCGTTTTTGGCATCATCAGACTCGCCGTACCAGACATTTGATTGACTAACGCCGCTGCCTGTACCTGCCACTGATGCCTTTTTGATTTCAAAGGTCCGTTGATCTTCAGGGAGAAGATGACAGTCTCTGGCGGCGGCGACAAAATTAAAATACAGACTGGCATTTTCATCCGTGAACGAGGGCACAAACTGGGCTTCCCGGTAAGCCGTTGCATTTTCATACCATCCAACAATTCTCATTTTTCCATCATCAGCAGTCGCACACCAGACAATGATGAAGCCCTCTGACTGAGGGTCCTGTCTTGATATTTCCGGATCACATTTTTCCAGATCTAAATTATCAAATGAGATAACATGACCGTAACATTTTCGATTATAATCCATAAAATTATAAGCTTCTCCTACCGATCTGCTCTCATCTATCAGCGTTCCGCCCTCTTGAGGCATATCATCTTCGGTGATTCCCTGATAATATTTCATCCACGCCCCATTACAAAATAAAAGTTTCATCATTTTTCTCCCAATCTTTGACTTCAAAAATTTAAACCATGCCCTTTTTTTGATTTTCGTTATTAGCATGCCGTTGGAATTTCCAACCCACTGGATTTTTGTCTAACTCACCGCTGCTAACGCAATTATGGATAACGGCTTGATTTTACCCGGTTCATAAATCGTGATATCGTTATATTCGTTTACGGCAGCATCATCCTCGAGATGATATTTGTTGCAGACAACCCCGTCAATTGAATGCTTTTTGCAGTACAGTTCAATGATGTAGCCTGATTTATTCTGTTCGGCAAAGTATTGATTCTGTTTATTATACATTTGGCGCAGGGTGTGAAGCTTCTTATTCTCGGTAATCAATTGATCAATTTCCACCTGGTTTTCAACATACCAATCATGTACTTTTTTATAATCCCCAGAAAACTTGTCCGTGGTGACGTTGTTTTCTAATCTCAACATTTTCAAACTGTCTTCTATTTCGCATTCTATAATGCAAATCTTCTTGTTTTTATAAATATCTGACTGCAAGATATTAAACCAAAAAAGGACATGCATTTTATCAGTTAAATAAATGCCATTTCCATTAGCCTGAATATACCTGCTTTCTTTTAATTTAAAGCCTTCTATCAATATTGAGTTTGCACTCTTTTCACTAGTCAAATGGTATAGTTTCATATTTCAACCCCAATATACTAGATTATTCCATGCTGTCGGAACATTCTAATCCTCTTGACAAATCAGTAAAAACAATTCTCGGGCAACACCTGATAATTCGGCTTGATCTTCAAAAGAAAGATTACGTATTTTTTCTATAACCGGATCTTTAGAAGCGTAGAGAGTATCGGCCTCCAGCATATTTGTCATTTGGGACGGTAACATATTTGTCAACTGGTAAGAAGCCGGATTAAGGGTAATGCCAATTTTTTTATCACCTTTTACAAATTCCATCCGGTTTCCGCAGGCCAGTCCTTGGTTAAGATCAGTCCATCCTTCTATTTTTGCCTTCTCTAATATTTTTTTCATTCTAAACTCCTCTTCGTCCAAAATTAATCAGTATCATCAAACCGCTGTTGGGCACTGTTAATTCTATTATACCATGATTTAGGATTATTCAAATAAAAAAACATGAGGCTGTTTGATGCGACAGCTCCATGTTTTTCGTACAATACAGTTTATTTCTTATGTTTTACAAACCCGACGTATCTTCAAAAGAAACCTCCGACTGATCTTTTGTTACTTTTTTATTTTCAAATCTTAACGCAAAAGATAAGCATAATCCGATAAAAACAAATCCTGCCATAACGAGTGTCGCGGTACTAAATCCTGACGCAACAGCCGCCTGCTCTTGAACCTGATTGTTTAAGGCTCTTAACTGTGAAGCTGACATAATCCCGATGAATAATGACGAACCAATCGCGGCGGCTATTTGTTGAAGCGTATTTAGTATCGCCACGCCATGCGGATAAGCTTCTTTTGGCAGTTGATTAAGGGCATTTGTCTGCGCCGGCGACATGGTGCAGCCAATTCCAATACAGATTGCTATATAGGTGACAATAATCGTTGCAATAGAAGTATTGACTGTTGATCGAGATATAATAACCATTCCAACAAAAATGATCGCAAATCCGACTGGAATCAATACTTTTGCCCCTAATTTATCATATATTTTTCCGCCGATAAGGGTTACAAAGCCATTAGACAGTGTTGCCGGAAGCAATACGATTGCAGCTATAAACGTTGTTGTTTGAAGTGCTCCCTGAAGGAACATCGGCAGCATGACATTCATCGTAAAGACCGTCATCATCGAAATCATAACCAGTGCTGCCCCAATTGAAAATAATGGGTATTTAAATATCCGCATTTCCAACATTGGTTCTTTTAAAGACAATTGTCGTTTTCCAAAGACGATTAAGGCAATGATTCCAATAATAAATATCATAACCGTCATCTTCATATTTCCGCCGCTGCTAAAACCATTTAAACCAAATATAATGCCGCCAACGCCAATGGTGGATAATAAAATTGACAACCCATCAAGCTTAGGTTTTGTAAGCGTTGATACATTAACCAAATAAACCGATCCAAGTATCATTGCCAGTATGATCAGCGGAACTAATATAAAAAATAATGCATGCCAGCTAAGGAATTGTAATATAATCCCTGAAAATGTTGGTCCAAGTGCTGGTCCAAGCTGAATTGCACAGACACAGATGCCCATTGCTGTTCCCCGTTTTTCCCGCGGAGTTACCAGCAATATAGTATTCATCATAATCGGAATCATCATACCTGTTCCTGAAGCCTGCAGCATTCTTGAAATAAGCAGCATGGCAAAAGAATTTGAAAAGGCTGCACAAATGGTCCCGATTAACAGTATGGTCATGGCTCCCAGATACAGCTTTTTTATTTCAAAGGACTGAATTAAAAACGCTGTCACTGGTATCATCACAGCGGTAACAATCATATAGGCAGTAACGATCCATTGTATTGTTCCCGCGGTAACATTCATTTCCGCCATTAGGATATTCAATGCAACATTCAATATTGTTTCATTAAATAGCGCGATGAACGCACTAAATACCAATACTGCCAAA
This sequence comes from Acetobacterium paludosum, assembly GCF_008086595.1. Lineage (GTDB taxonomy): Bacteria > Bacillota > Clostridia > Eubacteriales > Eubacteriaceae > Acetobacterium > Acetobacterium paludosum. Next base: position 58,510 of record NZ_RXYA01000014.1, read on the forward strand.
ATGGCTGTCGCATTAATTTTTGGTGTGGATTTTTCTGGTTTTGTTTTTTTCATTAAATTTTCTTTCCTTCTTTCTTTTTATGCTCATCAATATTGCTGACCATTAGGCACAAAAAAACGAGCCGTCCTGACAACTGGATTTACGTTATCAAAACTACTCGTATTTATATATTGTACAATACTTATCAATAATTTTCAATTGATTTTTTTAATCATTATCTAATCCTTTTTAAAACAAGCCCTGACAACCGGATTTTAATGCCCGCTATCAGTGACTCACGATTAAAACATCACTCTAAGCTGGGGTTGATAAAAATATCGGTTCCTTCGACTTTAACCAGATAGCTGCGGGTATCTGGAACCCTCACTTTTATAAATAAGATTTTCCCTTGCTTTACCACTTTCCCGGTCCGCACATCAAATGCCGAACCGTGTCGAGGGCAGACAATCGTGTTTCCGTCCAAATTACCGTCGTATAGCGATCCACCCATATGTGTGCATTTATTATCAATTGCATAATAGCGACCTTCAATCTTCGTCAAAAGAATTTCATTGCCCTCATAAGAGACTTTCTTCTTTTGATCCACAATAAAATCAGATGTTTGCGCAATTTTTATATAGTCCATAGAAACCATCCTTTCATTCTACTGCAAAAAGATGAGGTTTTTCTTCCCCTCGCAATAGCCTCAATCCACCAAGTGCCAATGCTTCCAATTCAATTTCCCCGGGAAGACATTTAACCGACGCAATAAATCCGACGTATTCGGCAATCATCCCCGTTAATTTTTCAGAATACGCCATTCCTCCGGTTAGCAGTATGCCATCAATTTTTCCTTTTAAAACAACCGCCATTTCGCCAATTCCTTTAGCAATCTGGTACGCCTGGGCTTCATAAATCTGTTTCGCCCGGGTATCCCCCGCCAAGATCCGTTCTTCGATTTCCCGGCAGTCACGGGTGCCAAGATGGGCTTTTAAACCGCCATTTCCACGAATTTTTTTCAGCAGCTCTTTTTTTTCATAATGATTTTTGTAAATCAATTCGACCAATGCAAACAAAGGGATACTACCGGAACGTTCTGGAGAAAAAGGACCGCTATCATCCGAAATCACATCAATGATTCGTCCCTTTTTATGGGCACTGATGGATATTCCGCCACCGAGATGGGCGATCACCAGATTCATATCGGCGTAGTTTTTTTCCATTCCCCTTGCATACTTTCTACCCATTGCTTTACTGTTTAAAACATGGCAAAAGCTCTGTCTCTGAATTTCAGGAAATCCGGTAATCCGGGCAATATCTTCCATTTCATCTGAAGAGACACCGTCATAAATAAAAGCCGGGATGCCCAGAGGCCCGGCAATGGCATCTGCCAGCAACGCGCCTAAATTCGAAGCATGCTCCGAAAGAGCGCCTCCCCATATCAGATTTTTCATCGCTTCATTTACTGTATAGCCACCGGATTTGATGGGTGGCAGCAAGCCGCCACGGCCAACTACCGCCGACAATTTTTTGGTGTCATAATGATGATTCTCCAAAATTTCCATGATGGTATCTTTTCTGAAATCAAATTGCTGATTAATTGTCTGAAATGCTTCCAGGGCGTCACTCTGGTGTTCGACGGATGCCGAGAACAACTCGTTTTCATTTTCAAAAACTCCTATTTTTGTCGACGTTGAGCCGGGGTTGATCGTCAATATCACAGCATTCTTCATTTCATTCTCCTTTTTTAAAAATCATATTGGATCCCGACTAAAGACAAATTACTAATGTCATACCAACAATTGTAACATCATATTGTAACCGATTTATAATTATTTGTAAAAACAAATATATTCGAATTGACGGATAATATTTAACCGTGTATAATCCTAAATGGACAATTTAAATATAGCAAGATTACCATCAATCTTGACTTATAGCAAAATATTTGAAAAAGGGTGAACTTATGCAAACAAATAAACTTGGCCGCAAACTGTCTTCAATCCGATTCAAGATTCTGATTATTCCGCTATTCGCTGTTTTCCTTGGTATCGTTGCCATCGCCATTACCTCTTCCTATCTGGTCAGATACAGCCTGATGTCGGATATGAAAGACAATGGGATTATCACTTCCCAGCGTTTAGTGACCCAGCTCGAAAACGATACCAATGCGATCAACGCGCTAAAAGGCAATACTTCCGGCATGCCTGCCGAAATGATCCAGAGTTTCTCCGATAAATTCGGCTATCAGGCCATGGTTGACAATCTGGCCGGCGATGAAACCATTGTCTATGCTGCCGTCATCGACAAAAACGGTATTGACATCGCCGACATTATCAAGGCAGATATCGGCAAAAACTTTTCGGATGATCCAGATACGATGGCTGCTGTCAAAGATGGTACCACCTCCGCATCGGAATACTATTACGAAACCAAAGATCAAACCGTCTATGATGTTCTCTATCCCATCACAATCAACGGCGAGCGAATCGGTGCCATCGATATCGGTTATTCCTTGGAAAGCATCAATGCCACCATTTTAAGCAATATGCTCCTGATTTTCTGCATCGGTTTGCTGATCTTTTTGGTGCTCGTTTTTGTTCTCTATAAGATTTCTGAAACCATCATCCGACCCATTAACCAGGTCGACCATATGATTCTGGAAATGAACCAGGGACATTTGAGTGAGCGGCTGAACATGAAGCCGAACAACGAAATCGGCGAGATGGCCGTTACCCTGGACAATTTTGCAGAGAGCCTACAGACTGTATGCGTCGGCACCCTCAATCAAATTGCCCAAGGCGACGTATCCGCTCAAATCGTCCTGCGGGACGACAAAGATGAAATCGCGCCGGCCCTGAAACGAACCATCGAAACCATCCGCAGCCTGATCGACGAAGCCAATCTGCTATCTGCTGCTGCCGTGGATGGGCGTCTGGCCACAAGAGGCAATGCAGACGCTTTTGAAGGCGGCTTTAAAGACGTCGTCGCCGGCGTCAACGCTACCCTGGATGCCGTGATTGATCCCCTCAATATAGCGGCAAATTACATCAAGCGCATCGGCAACGGCGAAATTCCGCCGAAGATCACCGACACCTATCACGGCGACTTCAACGAAATCAAAAGCAACATCAATTCCTGCATTGACGGTTTAGGCGGCCTGAAAGAAGGTAGCCGCGTACTGGCAGCGATGAGTCTGAATGACTACACTCAGACGGTCGACGGCAGTTATATGGGAATTTATGCAGAAATCGCCAGTTCGATTAATGAGGTCCGTAACCGACTCATCCATATTGTGGATATCTGCAACAATATTGCAGACGGTGAACTGCATGATCTAGCCGATCTGAAACAGATCGGTCGACGCAGCGACAACGATCAGCTGATTCCGAGTCTCATCGGTATGATCGAGAATATTGTCATGCTGATCAAAGAAACAAAATCCATGACCCAGACAGCCGTTGAAGGGGATCTGGACAACCGGGGAGATGTCACAAAATTTCCGGGAGACTATGCCAAAGTTATCGAAGGTTTTAATCAGATCCTTGACGCAATCATCGATCCCATCAAAGCTGCATCTGAAACCCTCAAAGAACTCTCCCAGGGCAATTTGAACATCACCATGGAAGGTGATTTCAAGGGGGATAACGGAAAAATAAAAGACGATATGAATCAGACTATTTCCTTTTTAAAAAGCTATGTGGACGAAATTACCACCACTTTGAAACGAATCGGAGATGGGGATCTGAGTCAGGAAATCACAAACCACTACCTTGGCGATTTCATTGATATCAAGTACGCCATCAACGGGATCGCAACCCGTTTAAGCGAAACCATGTTCGAAATCAATGAAGCTGCCGTTCAGGTGGAGGCCGGATCCAGACAGATATCCGACAGCGGGCAGGCTCTGTCCCAGGGAACCACCGAACAGGCCAGTTCCATTCAGGAACTCACTGCCTCCATTGAGGAGGTTGCCGCCGAAACCAAGCGCAACGCAACAAACGCCAATGAAGCCAATGCGCGAGCCATCGAAGTCCAAACCAACGCCCTGACGGGAAATCATCAGATGGAAAAAATGGTCTCCTCGATGGCGGACATCAATGACTCGTCCAACAACATCTCCAAGATCATTAAGGTCATCGACGACATTGCCTTCCAGACCAATATCCTAGCCCTGAATGCCGCCGTGGAAGCCGCCCGGGCCGGACAGCACGGCAAGGGCTTTGCCGTGGTCGCCGAAGAAGTTAGAACCCTGGCCGCCCGCAGTGCCGAAGCCGCCAAGGAAACGGCGGGTCTGATCGAGGGCTCCATCGACAAGGTAGAAGCCGGCACGAAGATCGCCGATGAAACCGCAGTCAGCCTGAAGGAAATCATCAGTGAAATCGAGAAGGTCGCGGATCTAGTTGGGAAAATCGCCCAAGCATCCAACGATCAGGCCTCGGAGATCACCCAGATCACCACGGGGATTGAGCAGGTTTCGCTGGTGGTTCAGACCAACTCTGCCACTGCCGAGGAAAGCGCTGCCGCCAGCGAAGAACTGTCCGGTCAGGCAGAAATGCTCAAGGAAATGGTGGGTGCATTTAAACTCAAAGGTAAAGTGAGATCCGCTGCAAAAGCACCAGATTTTTCCAGACCCCAGAGTACATCATCGGAACATGCTCCTGAACCCCATATTATACTTGATGAAATCGACATGGATAAATATTAATTAATCAAATCACAAAAAACACAAATCCCGAGGATTCGATTATGTGTCGAATCCTCGGATTTTTTTGATGATTCAAATCTACCATCTCATTTTAAAGAAAACAAAATGAGCATTATATTGAACCATCGAAATCAATATTGATGTTTCCGCTGTGGGTTGATGCATTCAAATGTTTGGTGCCGCCAGTGGCATTGGAAATATTTTTATTGCCGTTTTTCGTCTCCGCAGTGATTGAATAGTCCGCTGCATTTCCAGCAATGCTCCCTGAGATATTTCCACTGGCAGCTTTCAAGTCAATATCATTCCCGGCAAGCCCTTTAAAAGTGATATTCCCGCTGTTCGTCTCCATGGCAATCTTTCCATCGCACTTCGTTTTCACGACATTCAAATTGCCACTGCTTACCAGAATGGTTAAGTTACCCGCGATCTGTCCCGAATTAAGCGCGATATTTCCGCTTTTGGCATCGGCAACGATTGCGCCATCAACCGAAACATCCGTCAGCTTAAGGGTCCCGCTGGAGGAATTGATCATCAGCCCCTTGGAAAGTTTAAGCTTTGACGCCTCAATAGAGCCGCTGGCAGTCGCCGCCTTAACAGAACCGATATATTTCGACGGCACGGAAATCGTGAGTTTCCGGTCCTGAGTGTCAAAGTTGATGCCAAGGTGGATATAATTAAACCATTTTTTACTCGATTCATTGTTTACCATCAGATTTCCATCTGCAGATCGTTCAATATCGTAGGTTTCATCGTCATTTTCAAAGTAATCAATTTTGATCTCATCCGAATCCGATCCCACCAAAACCACATTGCAGCTCGTAACATCCACGGTTAAAGCATTAATATCACTCACATTAAAAGTCTTCGTTTTTTCTTCATATGGCTTCTCCGTGCTAAGTGACTGCCAGTTAAAACCGGCGATGGTAAAACCGGCAATCGCCAGAACAAAACCAGTGCCGATCAATGCTCCCGCCGTGATTAAAAGTGTTCTAGTTATTGATTTCATACTCAACCTCCCGAGTGATAAATAGTGACTTAACCCAGCGCAGAAATAGTCCCGTGAGTTTTACAAGCCAAACCGACAGTGCCGTTACGCCGAAAAATGCAAGAATTCCGATTCCGCCGCATATCAGGCCGGATCCCAAAATAAACAAACTAGCTGCGAAATTCTGAAATAAGCAAAATAAGCCACCAAAAATCCCAGCTAACGCGCTGAGTACAAGAGCCGCCACGGTCGCATAAAGCGAGATGATCACCGCCCACACGGAAGCGTATACTGACAGAATCACAACTACAAAAGCGGCCAGAAGCGAAAACCATAGGGGGAAGCCCAGAACAAGCAGGACAATTTCCCAGGCTTTAAGCCGGGTTTTGGGCCTCATTTTGGTTTTCATCAAAGTAGTCAACGGCAACTCCAGCATGGTTTCTTTAACGATATCGTCAATATTGCCAATAGCCGCAACCGCCGCCTCTTCACTCATGCCGTCCTCGATCCGATCATCGATCATTTCCAAATAGAAACTCCTGGTTTTTTCGACTTCATTTTCGGGCAGTCCGGCAAGCTTTTTTTTAAGACCAGATAAGAATTCAGTTTTATTCATTGTTAGAAGACCTCATTTCCTCAGTTATAAAATTATAGACCGTCATAACCTCTTTCCAGCTTTCCAGAAAAGTTCTGATCTTTTCCCTGCCGGCATCGGTTATTTTATAGTACTTGCGCAGCCGTCCGTTATGTTCGACTGAATAGACATTCAGACAATCATTTGACTCCAGCCTTTTCAGTATCGGGTATAGCGTTGATTCGGAAATTTCCAGATAAGGACTTGCATCCTTGATGATCTGATAACCATAAGAATCCCCACGATTGAGAACGGTGAGCACACATGTTTCCAACAGCCCTTTTTTTAATTGGACGTCCATAAGCAATACCTCCATTTGCGTTATACTATATTATGCATAGTATAATTTGTCAATCATTTTTTCCTGTTTGACTTTATGAATTTTCTTTCTCAGCTAGATGCTTTCCCATAAAATGGCGGTTTGTTCGTTGCAGTGGCGGTCCAAATTAATACCAAAATAAAAAAAGCGATGATGGATTTCTCTCATCACCGCGGCTGCGTCTTATTATTCTACAACTTTTTCTACATCACCTTGTTTTTACCCGACCTTTTAGCCAAATACAATCGTTCATCGGCACGTCGTATCACGCTGTCCAAATCATCACCTTCTCTATAGGTTGCCACACCAAAGCTGCAGGACAGATGTCCAATTTTTTCAAATGAATGATCGGAAATCAGCCCTCTCAGCTTTTCAGATATTTCAGTCGCCTGGAGCAATGGTGTATCGGGAAAAGTCAGGACAAATTCTTCCCCGCCCCATCTAATAAAAAGATCGGAATTCCGGATGTGTTTTCCAATTAAGCCGGTAAGATCAACTAAAACCGCATCGCCAGTCAAATGTCCATATTGATCATTGATCTCCTTAAAGTTATCAATATCAAACATGACAATCGACAAATGAGCATTATTCTGTTTTCCGCGATCTTCCAATCCTGTATATTCTTTATTAAACTTCGCTTTATTATAGATCCCCGTTAATGGATCGTGTTCAGCCATTCTTATTAATTCAATATTATTCAGATACTGAATCCGCTTATAATAATTGATACTATACGATGCAATGCTGCTTAACAAAACAACAAGCATGATATGAAAAACGGCTGCTATAAATTCAGATGATGAAACATCTTCAAAGCTCAATGCTGCAAATACAAAATAACCAATACTGATGAACAGTGACGTAAAAATCGAATACAGCCATCGGTTATTAATCAGGAAAATAGCCAGTATCATGACCATCACGCTAAATGACTGGATCATAAAATCAGGAGCAGGAAATTTATTGGAAATATAAATAAATGACAGTGAAATAATCACTTCATAAGCTGTAACCCAATAAATCAGTGAATCAAATTTCCTGTCCCGGCTGACCTTGAAGTACAAAATAATAAGCAACGCAACAATAATACAACGGCAAATTAATACCGATATAAAATCATTTGTATCTTTTAGTATAAAATACTCTGGTATGATAAATATAAAGTATACCAACGCGACAATCAAAATCGTAAATTTTACATAGTTTAAATTTCTGATGATTTCTGCATCATTGAATTTTTTTTCTAATGCTTCTTCTCTGAATTCACCCAAATGAATGAGAGCGTTTTTGTTTATATTCTGATTCATTTTCTCAATATCGCCTTTCAAGATCTTTACCTATGCTTGATTTTCTATTATAACATATTAAATTAAAATATCCTGAATTGTCACAAGCTCACAAAACAAATTTTCGAGGTTAGTCGGTTTGCTGCACCCTGAAAAACGATTGTAAAATCATTTTCATGATCGTTTTTTTTGAAATAATCATGATTTCTAATACCCGGGGTAGCGTTTTCGATCAATATTACTTTCATCATAATCAATCAACAAATCATCCGCAATCTGTATCAGGACATCTTTCAGTTCAACCTTTTCAATCCACTCAACTGGGATTCCGTTCAGTCCCAGATAAACCCCGAGAATATTCCCGGTAATGGCCCCGATGCTGTCGCTGTCTCCGCTATGATTAACCGCGGTTTGCAGCGCTTTTCTGAAATCGTGCTGATATTTCAGGGCGCAGTAGACCGCAATGGCCAGGGCTTCTTCGCCGACCCATCCCCCGCCCAGCAGAGCAATCGCTTCATCATCAAAAGAGCCCATTTTTGAAAGCTTCTCAGCCAGCTCCAATTTTTTCGTGCATTTTTCATGTCCTTCATATTTTTTGAGGATCATCAGTGTTTTTGTCACTGCGGTTTCCAGATCGAAGCCCTCGATCAGGGCATCAATCAGATAGGCAAGTGCCCCAGCACTCAGAAATCCGGAAGGATGTCCATGGGTCAGTGCCGCCATTTCCGCCGCCAACTGAAAGGCTTCCTCTCTTCGATAAAACAGACCGACCGGTGCCGAACGCATTGCCCCGCCGCAACCCCTGCTGGTGTTGATCGGATCATCCATTGTTCCATGATCTTCGCTTCTGAGGGCAGTTAAACAGGAAACCCCCGGCGCTCTGCAGGCATGAAGTGCTTCAATATCAAGCAGCCACCCATCATAAACCCATTCATATTCCGGTACCCTCGGGTACCCCTGGGTCAGCAGCCATCTCTGATAGGCATGGAAAACTACAGACGGCGGATGACAAATCCCCTTCGTCACCCGCCGAGTTTCAGATCTCAAGATCCCTTCTGCAGTGAAAAGAGTCATTTGAGTATCATCCGTAATTAGCGCTTTTTCAGATGAAGAAATAACCAGGTCCTGAATTCCATCAGGACCGTATTGGCTGATAATTTCATCCAACTGCATAAACTCCACCGGAGCACCCAAAGCATCGCCGATTGCACCGCCAACAAGACACCCTCTAAAAGAATTCTGGTCTCTTTTCATCGTGGTTCCTCCCTACCTAAATATGAAATATCATTTACATCATATATACCCAAAACCATCACGTTCTACGCAAAGGAAAAGTGACATTCTACTTTATTGATTTCTATTGAGTTATTATCAAATATCAATGCATTAGCTGATTAATGATGGTCTTTTCCGGTAAACTGATGAACGATAATTTTTAACACCGCAACACAGTCCACCATATTCTCATCAAATGAAAAATTCTGACCAGTCTGATGTTTCATCAATTCAAACATTGCAATTTTCTTTTCTTCCACGTCATGCACAAAAGCAACTCTGCCATTTCCAATAATGCTTTTGAACGAGTACCCGTATTGGCAGGCGACGTCTCCTGTAATCAGACTATGTTCGCAATCCATTTCAAAACAGATTTCACTGTTCTCTTTTAAAGCGTTGATTTTACGTCCTTCTTTGGCACTGTGAAAATACAGTACCAATTGATTGTTAATATAGAGATAGCCAAAATTCACTGGCACAAGATAAAGTCCATCTTGATCCTGCATCGCGATTCTACAAATTTTACACTGTTCAATAATTTTCATTAGCTCTTTTATTTCTGTTACTTCTCTGTCTTTTCTTCTCATTTTCATCATACTCCTTCAAAAGCCTTTATGGAATCTATTTTACTTGATCTTTTAAAGTAATTCAACTTTATTGAGTATCGGATCGATGAATCTCTGATTTTGCAAATTAAAATCTCCAGTTGGTTTAGAAATCATCAGTTCATCTTCCCTCAGGATAGTGCCTAATATTCTTATGGGAGTTTCGTAAATGTAAGCCCTTCCATTAAATATTAAGTTGTATTTTTATATACAATTAACATTCACTTTACAGTATTAGTCTTTCTCATTAAAATATAAATCGCTACAATATATTATATTCATTCTGTTGTGAAGATTAACTCGCTTCATAACGGAATAATCAAAAATTCAGTTTATCATTTAATAAGGAATCAAAATTTAGGAGGTTGTATTTATGCGGAGTTTTTTGAATCTGAAAATTGGGGTGAAATTAATGGTGAGTTTCTTCATCCTCGCCATTATTACCGGTCTCGTTGGAATTGTGGGTATTATTAATCTTAATACCCTTAATCAATCTGACACAGAACTCTACGAAGACATGACAGTGCCAATTTCTGAACTAGGCGATATGACCACATCTTTTCAGGAAATGAGCGTTGATATGCGGAATATGATTATTGAAAACCGCCCGGACTTGATTCAGGCAAACATTGGTAAATACCTCATTCAAAAACAGGAAATAGAAACTTCAGCTGCCAGTCTGGAAAAATCTGTCAAAGATCCGGAAATGAAAACTGCCTATGATGCGTTTATCACCTCCCAAAAAGCTGTTGCCGATCAATTCGAAAAGGTCCAGGCTCTGGCATTGCAGAATCAGGATGCCGAAGCGTTTGCAATGTTGTCGGCAAATGGACCCCTTGTCGCAGTTGCCGCCGCCGAAGTGAATGCCCTCAATAAAATGACTAAAATAAAACTGGATACTGCCAAAGCTAAGGAAGATGCCAATACCGCTCAAGGAAATTCAGCCGCAATCTTTATGGGTATTTTTACCGGCATCGCCTTTATTCTGGCAATTGCATTCGGTCTGATCCTGCGCACCATGATCGCTAACCCGTTGGCAAAAGCCAACCTGATGATCAAAGAAATGAGTATCGGACGTTTCACCATGCGTCTAAATATGAATCGCAAGGATGAAATTGGTGAAATGGCTCAATCGATGGACACATTTTCTAATGAAATTCAAACCGTCATCATCGGTACCATGAATCAGATCTCCAACGGCGATGTCAGTGCAACTGTTGAACCATGGGATTCACAAGATGAGCTGACACCAGCTCTGAAACAAATCGTCGAAACCATTCGGGGACTGGTTGCCGAAGCTACTATGCTGTCTACGGCTGCCGTGGAAGGGCAGCTGGACAAAAGAGGAAACATCGATGCTTTTAACGGTGGATATAAAGAAATCATTCAGGGCGTCAATGACACACTGGATGCCGTGGTTGGTCCAGTGCACGTGGCGGCAGATTATGTGGAAAAGATAGGACAAGGACAAATTCCAGCTAAAATTACAGAAACGTACTATGGCGATTTTGATACCTTGAAGAACAGCATCAATGCCTGCATTGATGGATTGGGAGCATTAACCGAAGGAAACCGTATTCTCGGCAAAATGAGTCTGAATGATTATTCCGAAACTATTGATGGCACCTATTCAGGCATCTACGGAGAAATCGCGCTGGCAATCAATGCGGTTCATACACGTCTCGACCGAGTTGTTGCTATTTCAACCCATATCGCCGATGGTGATATGACTGATCTGGATATATTAAAACAAATCGGCAGGAGAAGTAACAACGATACCTTGATCCCAAGCTTAATTCAAATGATTGAGAATATTAACAATCTTGTCAAAGAGACCGACGACATGACCATAATTGCTGTAGCAGGGGATCTTCGTAACCGTGGGGACGCCAGTAAATTTCAGGGCGAATTTGCCAAGGTTATTGAAGGCTTCAATCAAACCCTGGATGCGGTCATTCAACCTTTAATTGAAGCGAGTGACACGCTGAATGAATTTTCAACCGGGAATCTCAGCACGGCGATGGTCGGTAACTACCGGGGCGATCATGCCCAGATAAAAAATGCTTTAAACAACACCATTGCATTTCTGAAACATTATGTCGATGAAATTACAAACACATTGGAAGAAATGGGTCAGGGGAACTTTAATCAGGAGATTACCACTGAATATCTTGGCGACTTCCAGGCCATTAAAAATGCGCTGAATAATATTACCACCAACCTCAGCACCACCATGGCGGATATTAATATTGCCGCCGGTCAGGTAGAAATCGGTTCTCAACAAATATCCGACGGCGGACAGGCGCTGTCTCAGGGGACGACCGAACAGGCCAGTTCTATTGAAGAATTAACCGCCTCCATTGAAGAGGTTGCCGGTGAAACAAAGAAAAATGCCGTCAATGCCAATCAGGCCAATGAACTAGCCAATACCGTACGATCCCTTGCCGTTGCCGGAAATGACCAAATGGGTGACATGGTCACCGCAATGGTGGAAATCAATGTGTCTTCCAAGCGTATCTCAAAAATCATCAAAGTCATTGATGATATTGCCTTCCAAACCAATATTCTAGCTCTGAATGCTGCCGTGGAAGCCGCTCGGGCCGGACAGCACGGTAAAGGCTTTGCTGTTGTTGCGAAAGAAGTCCGCTCACTGGCAGCCAGAAGTGCGGAAGCTGCTAAGGAAACCACCGGCCTTATTGAAGGCTCCATTGCCAAGGTGAATGTGGGCTCAAAGATTGCCGACCAGACCGCGGAAAGCTTAAAAGACATCCTCAACCAGATTGAAAAAGTAACGACTCTGGTTGGGAATATTGCCCAGGCCTCCAACGATCAGGCCGCGGAAATCGCCCAGATCAACCAGGGAATTGAACAGGTATCCCAGGTAGTGCAGACCAACTCGGCCACGGCCGAAGAAAGCGCCGCCGCCAGTGAAGAGCTTTCCGGGCAGGCGGAAATGCTCAGACAAATGGTGGGTGCTTTTAAATTAAAGTCGGCTGGTCAAATTGATGGGGTTGTAAAGGCAGCAATTCAAAATAGCGTCACTCTATCTGAACCACAAATTATATTGGATACTTTGGACAAATATTAGATTTCGGATTGTCCAACAATGTCTCAGGCAGATTTAACTGTCTGGGGCATTTCTTTTTTTACAATCAAAAATCAATACCGCTGTCACAGATAATATTGTCTCCAACTATAGACTTGCCGTCTTCTGATTCAATTTTATCACCGGTTAGATTCCTTATCTTTAAAGATCTCTTTATGTTAAAAAGGTTATAATAAGTTTGATCACAAAGCTCAAATCACAAAGGAGACTCTATGAAGCTTTTGAAATATTTTCTGATGACAACCGCCATATTAACCATTCTTTTACTAGGAATCTATATCTATGCCCGCTATATCGAACCCAATCTCTTGATGGTCAATCGGGTCAATCTTGAAAGTTCCAGGATAGATGGCCACCTTAACGTTGTTTTTTTTGGAGACACCCATATGGGCGAATTTAATAATATTGATCAATTGGAGCGTATTGTTGAAAAAATAAATGCGCAGAATCCCGATCTGGTTATTTTTACCGGGGACCTGATTAGTGCCAGCAAAAATTTGAACGTCGATACCGATGCAATTTCTGCTGTTTTAAAGAAAATCCAGGCACCCTACGGGAAGTACTGTGTGATGGGAAATCATGAGTATGCAACATTGAAACAGTATAGTTATAAAGATTTGATGAACTCAGCAGATTTTGAACTTCTGGTGAATGACTGGCTGGACATTTCTGAAATTAATGTAAGACTGCTGGGTCTTGACGATGCTTATTCCGGAAAGCCGGATAAAAATCTGAGTGATGACGCCTTGGATGGCGCCTATACTATTATGATGACCCATGAACCCGATATTATTGACCAAATGAATATCGATAATATCCAATTGATTTTAGCCGGACATACTCATGGCGGCCAGATTTCCATTCCTTTTCTGACCGAAAAATTTCTCCCGCCGGGCGGGAAAAAATATGTGAAAGGTCTTTTTACGGTGGGAAGTGATGGACAGACAAACCTGTTTGTCACCAAAGGCACCGGAATGTCAACAATACCATACCGGTTTATGAATGTGCCGGAGATTGTATCCATTGAAATCAATTAAATCTAAAGGTATCTTTTCATCGCTATAAACATATTTCCATCCCGGCTTCACGACTTGAGCTTTCAAAAAGAACGTTCCCCTGCCGGTCTGTTAGACGCACCCACACCTCAGCCGTGATGCTCTCAACAATTTCCCGATCCATCATCCCATCCACCGGCGCCCGGAGTCGTCCTCCTCCCGCCATCTGCGCTCTAAAAGTGAGGGTCCCGGTCGGACCTTGCAGTTTTCCAGTGCAGCTTCCCTTTTCTTTGTCGACTTCCCATTTTTCCAGCCGCGAATGATTGTAGGTTGCAAACCGGAAGGTTAACCCTTCAAAGTTGGTAAAATAAGCAAAAAAGCCCGGAAATTCCCGGCCTAAAAAAGGAATCCGGGCTCGTGAGAACACAAATGTGGCATTACTGGTCTCAAAATGACTGGCTTGCAGCCAAAGATAGGTTTTGGGAAAGGAACGGCCATAATCTTTTTCAATATAACCCACACCCCCGTTGAAATTCAGGAGTTCCCCATCCAACTGAATTTCACCCTTGATTTCATGGTACAAATCAATAATGGCGTGGTAGCATTCCATAAAGGGTATCAAGCCAAACGGGCCCATAATGCCGGGATTCTTGCGGCCAGATGGAAAGGGATGAATATTATCAAAACACAGCCGGCCTTTGATATTGCCTTCCGCGGTATCGATGTTCAGGGATAAACCCTGAGCATTAAAAGTGTTATCCTCAATTTTCACGTCAAACTGGTCTAACAAAGCCCGGAAATCAGCATAGGAAAAATGATGATACCAGGTTTTCCCGGTTACCGCATTAATCACCTGGATAAAGGCGTGCTTTTTTCCCTCGGGATCAATGGCCATTCCCGGGATAATCGCAATGGCATGCTTTCGGTCGGCACTGATACATTTAAAGTACCAGCCTTCAAAATAACGTTTCTTTTTATTTTTCCCTTGAAAAAATGCCTGTTTGATCATAATATTTCCTTCCTGTGACATGATCCCTACACCCCGAATAAATCAAAAACCTGATCATCCGCAATGACACGGGGACTTTTTTGGTCCGCATTTTGCAGTAGCAGATACCGTTTTATAATTATATAAGCTCATCTCAGATTCCACCTAAGCTGAATAATTCCAACAGCTGGTCATTGTTTAACTCAGTAATCCAGGCCTCTCCGGAGGATTTGATAATATCCCCGGCCAGTTGATTTTTTTCATCAATCATCACGTCTATCTTTTCCTCAATGGTGCCGGCGGTTATAAACTTATGAACCATGACATCTTTGGTTTGGCCAATCCGAAAAGCTCTGTCCGTGGCCTGATTTTCCACCGCCGGATTCCACCATCGGTCAAAATGGATCACGTTGTTGGCCCCGGTTAAATTAAGCCCGACCCCGCCGGCCTTCAGCGACAGGACCATGAAGGGAATATAGTCTTCACCGTTGAAGGCTTCCACCATTTTGGTTCGTTTGGCCACCGGGGTTCCGCCGTGGAGAACCAGCCCGGGGCGATGAAAGATTTCTTCCAGGAAGCGCGACAACGGCTCGGTTATCTCCTTGAACTGGGTAAAAACCAGAACCCTTTCCCGTTTCTCATAAATGGTTTCGCAGATATTTTCGAGCATTTCAAACTTCCCGCTGTGTTCTTTTTTATAGACATCCTGGCCTAAATACTGATCGGGATGATTGCAGATCTGCTTGAGCTTGATGATACTGGACAAAACCAGCCCTTTTCGTTGAATTCCCTCGGTTTCTTCCAATTTCTTTGATAATTCCTTGACTAGATTCTGGTACAGAACCATCTGTTTTTTTGAAAGTAGTGGATATTCCTTGATCTCAAGCTTATCCGGCAGATCCGTGATAATCGACGCATCGGTTTTTAATCGTCTCAGGATAAAGGGATTCACGAGGTTTCGCAGTTTTGCATAACCGGAAGGATCAGTCTTCAAGCCCTTGGTAAAGCCCGTGAATTCTTTTGGATTTCCCAGCAGTCCCCCATCCAGGAAATCAAAGAGGGACCATAAATCCGATAAACGGTTCTCAATCGGGGTTCCGGTCATGGCAATTCGGGTTTTGGCTTTGAGCGCCTTAATGGTTTTGGTCCGCTTGGTTCCCGGATTTTTAATGGCCTGGGCCTCGTCCAGAATGATGAGATCCCAGTGAATTTCACGAAGTTTCAGGCTGCGTACCGCCATGCCATAGGTTGTGATGGTTAAAAATGCGGGGTCAGCCAAAATTTCTTCTCCATTTTTGGCGGCCGCCGTGCCGTGTAAAACACGAACGGGCATCTCCGGCGCAAATTTTTTAATTTCCTTTTCCCAGTTTCCAATCAGGGATGCGGGGAGAATCAACAACATCCGTCCCCCCTGATGATTGCGCAGGTATTCCAGCAGAGCAATGATCTGGACGGTTTTACCCAGACCCATATCATCCGCAAGGCAGGCCCCCAGTCCCAGATCGACCATGTATTTCAGCCAGTCAAAACCAGCTTGCTGGTAAGGCCGCAGCTCTCCGTGAAAACTCCGATCGGGTTTTAGGCCGTGGAAGCTCTGGGGGTTGGCCATCTTTTCTCGCACCTGTCGCAACCATTCACCGCTTGAAACGGACACCTCTAGGTCCGGTGTCTTGATCCCCAGAAGATCTTCCGGTCTCAGTTCCAGACGCATGGCCTGGGCCAGGGTAAGCGCTTCACGGGATGCCAGATCTTCTGCTTTTAACAGCACATCCAAAGCGGCTTTCAACTGCTCATGATCGATTTCCACCCATTTGCCTTTGATAAATGCCAGCCCCTGAGTTTCTGATAACAGCATCTGGATTTCCGCTTTTGAAATCTCAGTGTCCCCAAACAACAGATTGGGTGTAAAGGCCAAAATGGCATCCATTCCTACTTTAGGCGGTTCTTTTTCCCCCACCGTTACAGCAAGCCGTAGCTGATTGGTCTTTTTTCGCCACCAGTTGGGAATCCGACACATAATCCCAGCCTCTTCGTAAAGAGGGATTTCGGTTAAAAAGACAGTGGCATCCTTTGCCGTTAATTTTAGCGGCGAAAACAATTCTCCGGTATCCATTAAATTCGAAATAAACCCACTCTGATCCGCCGCCCGGCTGACCGTGGACAATAATTGCAGGAGCTTGCCCTGGTCATTTTTATATTCCAGCAGAGCATTTTTCAGCGGAGTATGCACCGCTTTCCGGCTGCCCGGGGGTTTGGTGGAATAGGTTGCCAGAAAAGCAAAGGGATACTGAACATCCTCACTGTTTTCCACTAGATGAAAAAAGATTCTCCCGGCCACACTGATCCCGGCATGATGCTCGGTTAAAAACACCGCCACAGTTCCCGGATAAAACCGAATGGCCTCCTGATAGACATGGGTCAGACGTGCCCAGATTCCCAGAATCCATTGATCATTAACGTGAGCCATCCCATTTCCAAAGGGGATCATTTTTCTGATTTCTTCACTTTCATCTGAAGTCAGACATAAATCTGCATTTTCCCTTGACAATTCCATATCCGGCTGTTGGGCTATCTTTTGGACAAACCCCTTTCCGAGTCGATGCAGAAAGTCAATCGTTGGGGAAAGATAATCCAGATTGCTCAGAAAGCCAAAATCAAATAATGTCTGATCCTTGTTCGCTCTGAATCGGGCCTGCCATTCCTGCTCAAACTTTTTCTTTTCTTCGGTAAACCCTTTTTTTGCCACCGGTTCATAATCCAAGATGAAGTCATCCTTTGTAAAGCTGGCAATTAATTCCATATAGTCTGTCATTATTGATTTTCCTTTTTATTCTCGCCCGATCCTGCTGGAGTGTGTGGATTTTTGTTTGATATTTATGCTATTATCTTTTTCTTTTGTCTTTCTTTAGAATCCGCTGCACCGCAAATTTTCCCATAATCACAGCGGTCGGCAGCCCCCCGGGGTTCATCTGCCACTGACTGCCCAGCACCACATTGTCAAGGGCTTTTATATTACCGCTAAACATGGTCGTCTGACTGCTGATGGTGGAAATAAAGCTCATATAAGCCCCATGATAGGCATTGCAATAGCGGTGATAGGTCATTGGTGTCCAGGTATCCAAAATTTCAATCTTGCCCTGATAAGCCGGAAATTTCGCCTCGATTCTTTGCAGTACTTCATTGGCTATTGCCATCTTTTTTGCTTCATATTCAGATTTATTCTCAGCCAGGTTAACCCAATAATCATAATCCTGTTCATATTGAATAAACTGACTCTGAATGACTGTTTTGCCTGGCGGTGCTATATTCGGTCCATAGGTTGCGTAATTCTTAAGGCTCATCCGGTTAGTCGTCTGGGTTCCGATCTCCAACGATTCGCATTCAAACAAAAGCGTTTCCGTTAATTCTTCCAGCATGCCATCCACCCCAAACGCAACATGAAAACTGCTGATCACGGGATTATTTTTTCGATCATCATAGACCGCTTTGAGTTTTTTATCCATGTACGATACATTCAGTAATTGCTGAAAGGTAAAATCGGGGTCACAGGCACAGATGATATAATCTCCGGTCACCAGCCTGCCGTCTGCCAATTCAATTCCCGCGGCTGACCGCAATTGGTCAATGTTAATTTGTGACACACCGGTATTAGTATAAACTTTTCCCCCCAGATCTTCAAACCGTTGCTGCATCCGCAATGCCATTACCCGGGAACCCCCTTCCGGAATTCCCCCATTTCCGGAGGTAAAGGTCGCGTAGGAGACAAGCAAAGAATAGGCCAGATATTCCTTGGCCATAAAAGTTTCAATCATGGCTTTAAGAAGCGGGTGTTTGAATCGCTCGGACAGTTCCCCGACATTGATTCGTCCATATTCCTTGATGACTTTTCCCATATCGCCCATGGATAGACCAAACTTCATGATCTCAAAAATATTCATCATATCCATGGCTTTTTCTGTCGGCATCTTCATGGACTCGGCCATGCGGACGTTTGCGATGAATTTTTTGATTTCTTTCTTGTCTTCCGGTGATAGCGCCAGCAGCTCTTTTTCGGTTCTGTCGAGGTCTTTCCAAAGGGTAATTGTTTCGCCGTCGAGTTCCACGGAATAAAAAGCATCCGGTTGCAATACAGTTACGTCGTCACCCAGTACACCCACATTTTCCCAGGTTTTATACAAATCGGTGCCTTCTTTTGTTCCGGTCAGCCAGTGAACGCAATTGTCAATGAAATAGCCCTTTCGGTTCCAGCCGGTGCACTGGCCCCCAACCACACTGTTCTTTTCATAAATTTCAGTTTCAAAGCCCGCCTGCTGAGCATAAATACCCGCACTTAATCCGGCGATACCGCCGCCTATTATGATTATCTTTTTCATTTTCGTTTGTTTTCTCCCTATCTTCAGTTTTTCATACAGCTCAATAATGGTAAACACCAGACTGGAGATTTTTCCAATTTCTATGCCGAAGTTCAAATATTTCTCGAAATACCTCTTACACACTGATCGGTGATAAGATAAAGATCAATATGATCACATCATCTGAACCTGATTTTTGCCATTATTTTTTGCCTGATACAGCGCCTGATCGGCCCGGTAAATGACGCTGTCAACAGAAGAATCTTCTCTAAAAACTGAAACACCCAGACTGATTGTAATGCTTTCCGTTTTGATAAAAAGATTTTCGCTCACTTGTCTTCTGAGCTTTTCAGCCAGTTCCATTGCGCCGTTTTCATCAGTATCCGGTAAGATCATCAGAAATTCTTCCCCACCCCATCGGCCGATTATATCGGTCGAACGAATGCTGGTTTTAAAAAGCTCTGCCAGTTCTACCAATACATTATCTCCTGCCAGGTGACCAAAACGATCATTAACCTGTTTGAAATGATCAATATCGATCATAATTAAGGCAAAAATCGTGTTGTATTTTTTGGTTCGATCCAATTCATTCTCCATGGCCCAATCCAGTTTAACCCGATTATAAAGCTGGGTGAGCTTGTCGGTTTCTGAAAGCTTTTTCATTTCCCGGCGCTTTTTCACTTTTTCAGTGATATCCCGACTAATCGCCAGCAATTCCTTGAAATTATTTTCTTCGTCATAAATCCCGGAAAGCACAGTATCGGTATAGATACTCTCGCCATCCTTGCGAACCTGTCGTTGCTCAAAATTGATGGCATCAAAGTGCTCCCCCTTTTCCACCATTTCTTTAATGCTCTCCCTGGTTCGATCCATTTCTTTTTGTACCCCAGGGAGAAAATAGCCAATCTCCCGATAATGATGCAGTACTTCTTCCTGGGTATAACCGGTTATTTTTTCAACCGACGGACTGATATAGGTAAAATTTCCGGACAGATCCACGGTTGTAATAATGTCGCAGGCGTTATCGGTCAGGAGGCGGTGTCTGTCTTCATTGTTGGTGATTAGCGGGTCCGGATTTTTGATGGCTGTCCTATTTCGATTTTCAAGAGGCAGACGGTCACTGCGCCTTCTTTTCCTGTTTTTCGAGGCGAGACTCCGAGGAACTTCTTGCTGCGATCGCTGTAATGCCTTTTGAAAGCGTTGGAAAGAGTCCAGCACAAACCCGTCGCCCTGGATGACGTGATGAATGTCTCCGACGCTCAGCGCTTCGGCAACATTTCTAATGGTCCGAAGGCTTTGATTCAGATGTAAAAAGTCCGCATCGCTCTCGGCGATCGCCGGGATGTCATTATTCAATTTTTTATCGTTTAAAATTCCATTAACATAGTTGATCATGGCTTTTGCATCATTACTTAACATTCTTTTTTCCTCATGTTCTACTCTCTTCGTGATCGTTACAAAATTAGGTAAATTATATCATAAGATTCTTAACATTCAATTTTTTCTTTACATTGCAGGCGTCTCTCGTTAGAATTAAAGCATCCCCTTCCGACTTTCTACGTGCACCTGGACAAAATTCCGAATGTATCTTTTTCCTAATTATTTTATTTACTGTATTTAAAAATTATAAAGTTGGGTATAATTAAACAGTAAAGTAAAAATCAAATGGAGGACAAAAAAATGGACACATTAAAAGATGCTAAACGAGTCGGACTAAGGAATATTGAAACCGAAGAGCTGATCGCTGTTTATCCACATAAACCAGTCGGTACGGATGAGGAAATAGAAAAAGCAGTCAGAGACTGGTATTATGAACAAGACTGTGCCGCAGAAGAAAAAATGCGGGCCGCCGTTGTGGAACCATTAACAACTGCGGAGCTTGAAACTTTATAAACAAAGCTGTAAATTGTTCCGATTGTTACTATTTCCATTCCTTTTCCTGTGATATATTATAGCTAACCTTAGAAAAAGAACCACAGAAAAATCGAGACAAAGACGTCGAAAGATAATTTCGGCGTCTTTGTTATTTTTATGACACAGCACCGCTAAAATCAATAAATCCAGTAGGAAAGGATGTAACCAATATGTCAAGAATTAATTATTCATCCGGAGCACCCCTTGAAGAAAAAGTCGGCTATTCACGCATGGTGCAAATAGGCAACCTGATTATGATCGGAGGAACCACCTCGGTCCAGGCCGATGGCAGTGTCTATGGTGAAGGCGATCCCTATGCCCAGGCCAAATTTATCTTTGAAAAGCAAGTTAAACTATTAGCAAAGGCCGGGGCCAAACCAAAGGATGTAGTCAAAATCATGGTTTATGCGACCCATATGTCAGATTGTGGGGAAATCAGCCGGGCCTATTCCGAGATTTTCAAAGAATTTCGGCCGCTTTTTACTGCCGTCGGGACACCGGAGCTTAACCGACCCTCGCAATTGTGTGAGATCGAAATGACCGCTATTATTATTTCATCGGCAGAAAGCGAAGGTGCAAAATGAACCGGATTAGCGAACATCCCATTCTCGGGAATACCGAAATGGGCCGGAAAGTTGCTTTTTTCATGGATGGCAAACAAATGGAAGGCTATGAAGGTGAACCCATCGCGGTGGCCCTTAAAGCTGGTGGAGTCATGATTCACCGCTACACACAAAAGAACCATGAACCCCGCGGCATCTTCTGTGCCATCGGGCGCTGCACGGACTGCGTGATGATCGTGGATGGGGTTCCCAATATCCGCACCTGCATCACCCCCTTGGTTTCGGGCATGAGGATTCAGACCCAGGATGGGGTCACAGCATTGGAGGTAACCGAATGAAACGATATGATTTAATCGTCGTCGGGGCCGGCCCTTCCGGTCTCTCCGCTGCTATCGAAGCCGCCCGATGCGGGCTGACCGTTGCTGTTTTTGATGAAAATGCCAAGCCCGGTGGGCAATTATTCAAACAGATCCATAAATTTTTCGGTTCCAAAGAACACCAGGCGAAAATCCGGGGCTACAAAATCGGCGAAACTCTGCTTTCGGAAGCGGATGCAGTCGGGGTCAAGGTCTTCCTGAATGCCACCGTTTCTGGGATGTATATGGACAAAGAAATCCTTGTTCGGAGGGGCGATGCCATGGAGCACTGCAAAGCGGATGCCATCATCATCGCCACCGGCGCTTCCGAAAACATGGTCACCTTTGATGGCTGGACTCTGCCCGGTGTCATCGGTGCCGGTGCCGCTCAAACCATGATGAATCTTTACAGCATTCAACCCGGCCAGCGCGTACTGATGCTAGGCAGCGGAAATGTCGGGCTGGTGGTCAGCTTCCAGCTGATGCAGGCCGGCTGTGAAGTCATCGCTCTGGTGGATGCCTCACCCCGGATTGGCGGTTATGGTGTTCACGCTTCCAAAATCGCCCGGTGCGGCGTGCCCTTCTATCTTTCCCATACCATTACTAAAGCAGAAGGCCCTGATTGCATCACCGGGGTAGAGATTTCCCAGGTGGATGATCACTTCACTCCCATCCCCGGAACTCAGAAACATTTTGATGTGGACACCATCTGTATGGCAGTCGGCCTTTCCCCGATGTCCCAGCTCCTTAAAATGGCCGGCTGCAGCATGATCGATGATCCCCGTCGCGGGGGCCAGGTTCCGCTGGTGGATGAAAATGGTGAAACCTCCATTCCCGGTATTTTTGCCGCTGGGGATGTCTCCGGCATCGAAGAAGCCAGCTCCGCCATGATAGAAGGGCGGATGTCCGGTCTTTCCGCCGCCGCTTATCTGGGCTTTCTCAGTGAAAAAGACAAAGATAGCAGTCTGAATGAATTGGAAGTCGCCTTAAACAGTCTGCATCAGGGCATGTTCGCCCCCGGCAGCAAGGGTAAAGCCTTCACAAAAACTGATGAAGGGATTGCGGTCTCCCAAAGCCTCCTTAAAAAAGGCTATCTTGATGAAGCCGACATTGCCCGATTTAACCATTTCGATAAAAAATCCGGTGTCCATCCGGTGATCGAATGTACCCAGAATATTCCCTGCAATCCCTGTCAGGATGCTTGTCCCAAGGATTGTATAAAAATCGGGAAAACCATTACCGCCCTGCCCCGAATCGATGCAGACAGCACCTGCACCGGATGTGGGATGTGCGTTGCCTCCTGTTCCGGCCAGGCCATCTTCCTGGTAGACGAAGACTATGAACCGGGCTACGCCAGCATCACCCTACCCTATGAATTTTTACCCCGGCCTCAAAAAGGGGATTTGGGAACGGCCTTAAGCCGCAGCGGCCAGCCTCTCGGCGTCGCCGAAATCATCGATGTTCGCAGCGCCAAAGCCTTTGACCACACCACGCTGGTCACCATGAAAGTCCCGGTGGCCCAAGCCATGACTGCCCGGTTTTATAAACGCGAAGCCCAAAGAGCTGAATTATAAAAAGCAGCTATGAAATTCAAATACATCAACCAATTGTGTAAACTAGGCAGCGAAGTTCACAACAGTTTTGCATTTATCGATCAGAATCAAAGAAAAGGAGAGAAAAAATGAAATCAATTAATGATCGTTCACAGGATATTGGTCCCTTCGTTTCCCAGACCGATGACGGAGTCATCATCTGCCGTTGCGAAGAAATCACCAAGGGCGAAATTCGCCAGGCGATCCACGATGGGATGTTTACCGTCAACGAAATCAGACGTTACCTGCGGTCGGGCATGGGGCTTTGCCAAGGACAAACCTGTGGCCGGCTGGTGAAGAACATCGTTGTTCAGGAGCTGGATGTTATCCCGGCGCAATTAGATCCAGCCACCAGCCGTTCCCCGATGCGCCCGGTGGAAATGAAAGTATTAGGAAATGAAGAGGTAACTCATGTCTAAACATACCGATATTATTATCATTGGCGGCGGCATCATCGGTAACGCCACTGCTTACTATCTCGCCAAAAAAGGCCTATCCGTCACCGTTCTGGAAGCCAGCAAGGACATCGGTATTGGCGGTTCTTCCCGTAATGGCGGCGGCGTTCGACAGTCCGGCCGGGACACCCGGGAACTCCCGCTGGCTATGTGGGGTATCAAAAATCTGTGGCCGGGACTTTCCGAAGAACTGGGCGTGGATGTGGAATACATCCAAAAAGGCAACCTGCGGCTGGGGAAAACCGAGGCCCATCAGAAAATCCTGCAGGGCTTAACCGACAAGGCGGTATCCTGTGGGCTGGATGTGCGCATGATCGACGGCGACGAAATTCGGGCCATCAACCCCTATCTTTCCGACGAAGTCACCTGTGCCAGCTGGTGTCCCACCGATGGTCACGCCAATCCCCTGACGGCCACCCTGGGCTACTATAAAAAAGCCCGGGAATTGGGAGTCCGCTTCATTACTGAATCCCCCTGCTTCGAGCTGCGAAAAATTAAAGGCGTGATCCGCCAGGTCGTCACTCCCGATGCTATCTATGAAGCCGATAAGATCCTGGTGGCAGCCGGGTATGACAGCCGCAGACTGTTAGCAACCGTAGGCATTGATGTCCCGATGAAGCCGATGAAAATGGAATGTCTGGTCACCGAAGCGGAACCGCCGATGTTCTTGCAAATGCTGGGCACCGCCGAAGCCGATTTCTACGGCCATCAATCTAAGCATGGTTCCTTTGTTTTCGGCGGGTCTTCGGGCTTGGAACCTTTCAATAAAGACAATGGCACCCCCATTTCCAGCAGCATCGGGGCCTCCTGTACCTGCCGGGGGATTATGAAGTACTTCCCGGCGCTGGCCGACGCCAAGATCGTCCGAGCCTGGGCCGGTTGGCTGGATGATTGTGCCGACAAGGTGCCGGTCATCAGCCCGGTGGAAGAAGTTCCCGGCCTGTACATCGCCTGTGCCTTTTCCGGCCATGGTTTTGGCATCGCCCCGGCGGCCGGCTATAACATCGCCGAAATGATGGTCGACGGTCAGTCAATCATCGATTTGTCCGCCTTACGCTACGACCGCTTCAAGCCCAAGCAGTAAGAATGCTCTGATTCGAAAGGTATTAATCAGAATTTTCATAAAAATGATTGTTTATGTAAATTAGTACCGATTTTTACTATTCTTTCCTTCCGAACTATGGTATATTGTATACATAAATAAGAAGTGCACGACCAACCATAAAAAGACAAGGATGTCGAAACCAAAGTTTCGGCGTCCTTGTCTTTTTTATGTTGATCAAACAGAAATTACTTTGCTGCCGGTTGTCGCAACCCAACAGCAAGCTCACGGCACTTTCGCAACAATCCGTTCAGAAAGGAAAGCATACGCTTTAGGTTTTACCTATGATTGGTCTATTGCAACGGTATGGGTCTTATGAGTCATCCCTAAAAGAAAAAATCATCATCCCGAAACAGCCTTTAATGGTTCAGCATTCCCAGGGTTATGAATGCTTTGATTACCGGGCTTATGGTATCTCCCACTTTTATCGGTTCCAGGTCACCCCGGAAATGTTAGAAACAGCCACCATCGTTCCTGATGGCACCGTGGACATCGTCTTCCGTTGCGGTCAGGATCACGTGGATGCAACCTGCTATGGGGCGGTTCTGAAAATGCACACCATTGATTATGCTACCAGCTTTCATTTGGACGATACCATCTTTGGCATTCGTTTTTTGCCCGGAAAGGCATTCTTACCCAAGGGCTATCCCATTGGCAGCCTTACCGAGACGTCCATTCCATTGCCGGAAATCTGCAAGGATCAGGCCATGATGGAAGGCATCACCAAGAGTACCGATTTTAAAGAACAGATTCAATTGTTTCTCAATGCTTATATTCCGGATTATCAAAACTATTACAGTCCCGATACTCGTCCCTTCAGTTATTGCATGGTTGATGAGATCACCAAGGTAGTGGGGATTATCAATGTCAATGAATTAAGCCAAAGCGTCGGCTATACCCCAAGATACATCAACCGGCTCTTTAATAATGAAATTGGCTTACCCCCCAAGACCTTCTCAAAAATCATTCGTTTCCAGAATGTTTTGCTGGCCCTGGGGAAGGATCAGCATATTTCAACCATCGCCGCGGATATGGGTTATTATGATCAGTCCCACCTGCTCAAAGAATTTAAACAATTCACGGGAATATCGCCCCTGAATTACCGCAAATCCCTGACTGCCGGAACAGCCCTTCGGATTTAAACCAGCAGCGAAGCTCACAGCCGTATCTATACAAATAAAATATAAAAATTAAGGAGAATCATTATGGAATTATCACGTATCGAAATTATTACCAACAACTCAAAAATCGAAGCTTTAAAGAACGCCATGGGTAAATATGGCATTACCGGGATGACCGTCTCTCAGGTATTGGGATGCGGGGTCCAATTTGGAACTCAGGAATACGAAGTTGAGCAGAAAAAAGAACCCACGCTCCTGCCCAAGGATCTGGTTATGCTGGTGCTTCCCACCAAAGATGTTCCGGCTTTCCTGAAATTTGTCCAGGAAGAACTCTACACCGGGCATATCGGGGATGGCAAAATCTTCGTCTCTGCCGTTACCAATGCCATCCGCGTCCGTACCGGCGAAGACGGTCTGGATGCGCTTTGCCAGAATTAAGACAAAACCATCCTGTCTTGTTTTCTAATAATTACAAAATCCAAAAAAAGCGAACAATAGTTGCTTTGCTGTCAGTTTGCACAAACAATTTTGTAACGTGTAGGCGAACAGTCGACAGACTGTCCGCCGTACAGTGTAAAAAGTGTTTCGTGTAAACTGGCAACGAAGCTCATGACAGTTTCGCTAATCACCTATTATTTCGCCCATGAAAGGAGCTTACCATGACTGAAAAAAAACTTGGCTTGCCCAGCGTCGTCGCCACCGGGGTTGGTGTCGTCGTTGCCACCAGCTGCCTGATCTCCCTGGGGATAGGCTCAGCCGCCATTGGCATGACCTTCATCATTTCCATGGTCATTGCCATCATCTTAAATATTCTTTTTGCTCTCTCGGTCTCTGAACTCAATGCGCTCATGCCCAACTTAACCGGTGGACTGGCCCAGTATACTCTGGCCTGTATGGGGCCCTTTATCAGCATCGTCGTGATGGTCGGTGGGTATCTGCTCTGTAATACCATCGTCGGCAGTGCCGAGTGCGCCATGTTCGGGAACACCATTGCCAGTGTTCTTCCGAATATTCCGATCCCCGGCAACTACTATAGCGTCGCCTTGATCATCATTTTGATGATCACCAACTTAAACGGGGTGGATGTTTTCGCCAAAATACAAAACGTGGTGACCTATACCCTCATTGGCTCTCTGGTCATCATGGGCGTCCTTGGTTTTCTCAAACTGGGTACCGGTGAAGTGGTCGCCCAACCGATGATCCTATCAACCAATTTCACTGATATCACCTCCCTTTGCGGGCTGGCTTTCTTCCTCTTTATCGGCTCTGAATACATCGTTCCGATTTCAAACCGAGTTCAGAATGCCCGGCGAAACGTCCCTTTGGGCCTGATCATCACTCTGGTCGTCGTTTTTGGGATGGAAACGCTGCTGGTTTTCGGTTTTCACAATTACACCGCCTGGGCTGACCTGGGGGCCAGCACCACGCCCCACATCTTATACGGCACCATGCTGCTGGGTAATTTTGGTACCATCTGGATGGCCCTGGTTTCAATTTGCGCCGTTACAGGTGTGATCAATACCATCATTTCATCCCTGGCTTATATCGCTGACGGGATGGCTAAAATCAACCTACTGCCTAAATTCTTCATGAAGACGAACAAGAAAGGGGCTCCCTATGTGGGCATCCTGATCATCGGCGGAATTATGGCACTCATCAATGCCACCGGCTTATCCACCACCAGCCAGCTGTCCTTCCTGATCTTGACCGGCGTGGTCTTCTGGATGGTCGCCTATATCGTCACCCATCTCAATGTGCTGGTGTTACGGAAACGTCTGCCCAAAGCCCCCCGAACCTTTAAGGTACCCTTCGGCCCAGTGATCCCGATCATCGGTTCCCTTGGCATTGTCTGGATGATTTATAACATTTCTTCCGATCCGGCGACGCGGATATCTATTTATTTGACTTGTGGGTTCATCTTCGCTTGTTTGACGGTTTATTCCGTCATCTGGGTCAAAAAGGTTATGAAGCTCAAACTCTTTAAACCCATCCCGCTGGAAAAGGTTATGGCGATGGAAAATGATCTTTACCATGTCTATCACAATGCGAAATCCGGGGATCACATCCCCAAGTTAGAAAAATAAGTTCAGCACTGTTATTACAACATTTTAAAATAAAAAACTATTTGGAGGTTTATCATTATGAAATTACCAGGAATTGATTTATTGTATTTAAGTGAACCAGATATGCTTAAAGCTGGGGTGGACGATGTTGTCGGCTGCACCGATTGTATGGAAGAGCTGTTGAAGCTCCTGGATAAGGGCGACTATCGGATGGGTGGTGATAATGGCAATTCTCACGGTTGCATGATTACTTTCCCGGACGAACCTGAATTCCCCAATATGCCCAAGAACGGCCCGGATCGCCGCTTCATGGCGATGCCCGCCTATGTGGGCGGCAAGTTCGATGTCGCCGGAATGAAATGGTACGGCTCTAATGTTGAAAACCGTGACAAAAAGCTGCCCCGCTCGATCCTGATGATGATGCTCAATGATAAGGACACCGGCGCACCACTGGCCCTGATGTCTGCCAACCTGCTCAGTGCGTATCGTACCGCTGCTATCCCCGGTGTGGGCGTGAAGAATCTGGCGCTTAAAGACGCCAAAGTTCTGGCCATCATCGGCCCAGGAGTGATCAACTCCACCGCGATTGAAACCTTCGCCGCCTTGCGACCAACCCTAACGACCCTTAAAATCAAAGGTCGGGGCCAGGAATCCATTGACCGCTGCATCGCCTATGTCAATGAAAAATGTCCTCAGTTCACCGAAATTATCATCTGCGAAACCCTGGAAGAATGTGTCCGTGATGCGGATATCCTCAGCTTCGCCACCTCTACCCCGATGGGCAGTGGCCCTTCAGCCTATCCCTTCGTTAAAACCGAATGGATCAAGCCCGGTGCCCTCTTCTGTCTCCCGGGTGCGGCCGATTTTTCAGATGAACTGATCAAAAGCGACAAAACCAAACTCGTGGTCGATAATATCTCTCTTTACGAAGCCTGGGCTGAAGAATATCCTTACCCAACCTTCGATATGGTCTACATCCTCGGTTCCAAATTTATGGATATGATCCACGATGGGAAGCTTGAAAAATCTGCTATTCATGATTTGGGAGCCATCTTAAACGGCAAATTACCCGGACGTGAAAGCGACGATCAGATCATCCTCTACTCCGTCGGCGGCATGCCGGTGGAAGATGTGGCTTGGGGCAAAGAAGTCTACGACTATGCCCGAAAGAACAATATCGGGGTCGAACTTAACCTTTGGGATCAACCAGCTTTATACTAAAATTGAACTAAAATCCAAAGTGCCACGGATATCCCGTGGCACTTTGGATTTTATCCTTATGTTAAAAATATTTAACCTGACTGTAATATTTTCTATCACTTTCTTTTGATATGATAACAACAAATTAAAAGACAAATGTATTCAAGAATTTGTCTAAATCAAAACGAAATGGAGAATAAAATGGATAAAACAAAAGTCGCATTTATTTGCATGCATCATTCCTGTACGAGTCAGATTGCGGAAGCATTAGGCGAAAAATTTGGAGGTGACGTCTTTGAAAGCTATTTGGCCGGAACCACAAAAATACTCTCACCCAATCCCGATGCGGTACGATTAATGAAGGAACTATATAACATCAATCTGGAGGAAAACGAAGCTTCGAGACTGTTGAAAGATCTCCCGCCCGTTGACATTGTTGTAAAAATGGACTGTGACAACAGTTACCCAAACCTTCCCGGTGAATTCATGATCGACTTGCGATTGGAAGATCCAGCCGGAAAAAGCAATGATGAATTCAAACACTTTATTTTCGGAATTGAACAATTCATAAAAAATCTTGCTGTAGAAATTAAAAAAAATCATGTTTCCTCAATCCTTCAATAATTATTTTCAAAAATAATTTTCAAAAATTCTCGAAATAAATCCGAATTGAATCCCACTCATGATGGCCGGATTCGGTTTGGTGATCCCTCTTATTCTTGCTTCCCTCCTCACTAAAATTAAAACACATACTTTCTCCGTCATCAGAATCCACTTCATTAATTATCAAAAGTATTTATTAAAAAGCCTTGACAAACCGAATAAATTGACTTACGATTACATCAACAACTAAATATTGTTTTTAATAGTGTGTTACTGAATAATCAGGCATTAACTATTCAAGAGGTAGTCTTATCAGAATCTGCTCTTGGGTGTTAATGTCTTTTTTTATGCAATAAGATAAAAAAAGAATAAAGATAAAAGCACTGATAACAAATAAAAGTTGAATAAGGAGGAAAAAAATGAAAGACAAGATTTTTGGTGTTTTACAACGTGTTGGCCGATCTTTTATGCTGCCCATTGCTCTGTTACCGATAGCCGGTCTGTTTTTAGGAATTGGGGGTTCGTTTACCAACGAAACCATGTTAACATCCTACAACTTGATGGGGATTATGGGGCCTGGTACCATAATCTATGGAATTTTAACGGTTATGATGGCCGCAGGTGAGATTGTTTTCAATAACTTACCCATTATTTTTGCTATGGGTGTGGCCATTGGTATGGCAAGACAGGAAAAAGCCGTTGCAGCTCTGGCCGGAGTAATTGGTTACTTCATTATGCATACCGTCATTGGTGCTCTGATTACCCTAACCGGCACCTATACCCCGGAAACCCTTTTGGCGGCCAATGAAACCGGATTAATAGCAGCCGCTAAAAAAGGTGTTGAGTATATTCCCCTCGTCGCCAATCAATTACTGCCCAGTGGTTCAATCTCCAGCACGGTCGGGATTACCTCTTTGCAAATGGGTGTTTTTGGCGGTATTATTGTTGGTTTAGGCGTGGCAGCACTTCATAATAAATTTTACAAAATAGAATTACCATCTGTTCTTTCCTTTTTCGGAGGAACCCGTTTTGTTCCCATCATAACCGCCGTGGTATTTTTATTTGTTGGTGCTTTAATGTTCTATATCTGGCCTTTTATTCAAAATGGCATTTATGCCCTTGGAGGGCTGGTTATGGCATCCGGATACTTTGGAACCTTTATTTATGGTTTCATTGAACGAGCACTGATTCCTTTCGGTTTGCACCATGTCTTCTATCTGCCATTCTGGCAAACCGGCCTGGGTGGAACCATGACGGTGGATGGTGTGGTTGTTGAAGGTGCCCAGAACATTTTCTTCGCCCAATTGGCCAGTCCGGATGTTCAGCATTTTTCAGTAGAAGCGACCCGTTTTATGTCAGGTAAATTCTCGTTCATGATTTTCGGTCTTCCCGGGGCGGCACTGGCCATGTATAAATGTGCTAAAACCAGCCGCCAAAAGGCCGTGGGAGGGTTGTTGATGTCAGCTGCTTTAACTGCCATGATCACGGGAATTACCGAACCCATTGAATTCACCTTCCTTTTTGTGGCACCCTTTCTTTATGTGATTCATTGTGTTCTTGCCGGCTTATCCTATATGTTCATGCACATGCTCAATGTTGGCGTCGGCATGACTTTCTCAGGCGGCCTGATTGACCTTACCCTGTTTGGTATTCTTCAGGGGAATGCTAAAACCAATTGGATCTACATTGTCCTTGTTGGCGTCGCTTATTTCTTTGTATATTACTTCCTGTTTAAATTTTTAATTCAAAAGTTTAATTTAAAAACACCGGGACGTGAAGATGATGACGAAGAAACGAAACTATACACCCGTACCGATGTTGATGCAAAAAACAAAGCTAAAAATGCCGGCTCAGAAGGATTGCCACTCGCATCCAGCGATCCGGTATCAGCCATGATAACCACCGGGTTAGGCGGCAAGAAGAACATCGTGGACCTTGATTCATGTGCCACCAGACTTAGAGTAACGGTTAAAAATGGAGAAATCATTGATGAAAAGATTCTTAAATATTCCGGCGCCATCGGTGTGATAAAAAAAGGAAATGGCATTCAAGTCATTTATGGCCCGAAAGTCACCGTTATTAAATCCAAACTGGATGAATATTTGCAGAGTCCTGAAAGTGATCTGGAAACAGACATTCCCGTAATCCAAGAACCAAGCGAAATACCAAAAGAAAAAGCTACCGAGATTGAGGCCCCAAAAGCCACGG
Organism: Acetobacterium paludosum; assembly: GCF_008086595.1. GTDB lineage: Bacteria > Bacillota > Clostridia > Eubacteriales > Eubacteriaceae > Acetobacterium > Acetobacterium paludosum. Next base: position 90,919 of record NZ_RXYA01000014.1, read on the forward strand.
AGATTTTCGGATCTCCCATTGATGGCGTAATCGCCAATATCACCGAAACCCCGGATGATGCCTTCAGTCAAAAAATGGTCGGCGATGGAGTGGTGATTTTCCCCACCGGCAATAAAATCTATGCCCCCTGTGATGCCAGTGTTGATGTGCTTTTCCCGACCAAACATGCCGTAGGACTGACCAGCTTTAGGGGAACGGAAATCCTCATTCATATCGGCATTGATACCGTCAAATTAGATGGTCAAGGATTTACAGCCTTTGTGAAACAAGGCGATCAGGTGAAAAAAGGTGATTTATTATTGACCTTGGATCTGGATTATATTGCTAAAAATGCCCCCTCCACAGCCATCCCGATTGTGTTTACCAACCTTTCCGATAATCAGAAAGTGAAGATCCTTAAAAGTGGAACGATCAAAGCAAATGAAGCTGCCTTTTCAATCGAATCCTAATTAGACTTGCATCTCTTCTGAAATAGAGTTAATATTAATAAAAAGCATGCCACTGGAAACCAGTGGTTTGCTTGGTTCCAAAGGGGTGTTTTCATGGTTGTCATCAAAAAAATATTAAACAATAATGCCATCTTGGCTTTTGATATTGAAAAAAAGAAGGAAGTTATTTTTCTGGGCAAGGGTGTCGGCTTTAATAAAAAGATTGCCATGACCGATGAAACCCCGCCCGGAATCAAAAAGTATTATCTGGATAAAGACACTGAAAAAGGACTTTCAGCCGATCTCATCAAAAATGTAGCCCCGATTTATTTAGAAATCGCCCATGAAATTATTAAAACTGCGGAAGTCAAATTCGAACAACTGGACAACCACATCTTACTGCCCTTGGCCGATCATATTGCTTTTGCCATTGAACGCATTGAGGGTCATATTAATTTTGAAAATCCGTTTACTAATGATATTCGCTTCTTATATGAGCAGGAGTTTGAAGTTGCCCTAAAGGGAAAGGCGGTCATTACCGAAAAAACCGGCTATACGATCAGTGACGATGATGTGGGCTACATTGCTTTGTACATTCATTCCGCCATTAGCGATACCAAGGTGTCGCAATCCATGAATGTCGCCATTATTATGGGCGAAGCCATCAAACAAATAGAAAACGATTGCAGTATGACCATTAAGGTTGGTTCGTTCGCCTATTCCCGGCTCATGTACCATTTTCGTTTTATGATTTCCCGGGTAATGACCAACGAAAAACTAAACTCCGATATGATTGAATACACAAAAAACCATTGTCCCTATGCCTTTGAAGTGGCTGCCGGCGTCTGCCAAAAACTCGAGCAAGAATTAGGCAAGCCTTTTTCCGAAAGAGAAGTCAGCTATTTAGCCTTGCACATTGAAAGGATTCGAATGATTGAGGGATCATCTCTTGAATCATGAAATAACGCCGGAAAATTTACCATAAAAGATGATAAGTTTCCGGCATTATTTTTCAAGTTAAATAACATAGATTTCTTCGGTTTACTTTTTTAAAAAATTATCAATAAATATACTTACCAATTCCGGATCAAATTGGATCCCGGCATTTTCCTGTAATTCTTTTAATACCGCTTCTGCTGGCATTTTACTTCGATAACTCCGTTCACTTGTCATGGCATCATAGGCATCAGCAATGGCAATGATTCTTGACTCTAACGGTATCTCTTCGCCTTTTAAGCCTTTGGGGTAACCAGTGCCGTTCCATCTTTCATGATGAGCCAGGACATACTCAGCCATTTCTGACATCTCATGAACGGTACTGAGAATGCGATAGCCTATTTCTGAATGGCGCTTAATTTCGGTCCACTCAACATCGGTTAGTTTCTCCGGTTTATTGAGGATTCTCTCATCGATAGCAATTTTCCCGATATCATGAAGTAACCCTACGGTTTTAAGCTCCTTGACTTTATATTCGGACAATCCCAAAACTCTACCCAACCTTTCACAAAGTTTTGAAACTCGGTGGGAGTGTTGTTCCTCTCGTTTGTTTTTTTCATAAAGGGTTTTTATAATCGTATCAACCGTCTTCCCCCTCATGCTTGGGCTTTCAAACAGTTTCCGATGATACATCTGATCTTCGGCTTTTTTGAATACATTTTTAATATCCTCAGCCTCGTTTATTTTTGTTTTATAGCCAAAGGAAATTGAAATATAAAGTGACCCTACTGTTTCTTTTAATGAAAGATCCTTAATCCGCTTGAGAATTTGCTCTGCTTCAAAAGTATCTGTTTTCGGTAACAAAACAACAAATTCATCCCCGCCGATTCGGGAAATAACAGCATCAGCCGAGCATGCCTTGGTGATCACTTCCGCCACTTTCTTTATCAGTTCATCACCCATATCGTGGCCAAAGGAGTCATTGACCAGCTTTAAACCATTAATATCTCCCATTAACATGGTCAATGGCAGATTTTTATTTGTATCCAATCGCTGCAATTCTTCTTCATAAAATCTGCGATTATAGAGACCCGTTAGCTGATCGTGAAAACTAAGATTCATTATTTTGGTTTCTTTTAATTTATTGTCTGTAATATCCTGGATGGTGCCAGCCACTTTGCTGGCCTTGCCATCATCATCCCGGATCAGGTTGCCAATCGAATGAACAAAATGCAATTGACCCGTTTTAAGATTTCTTAGTTCGAATTCAATATTATAGTTTTTGTTTTTGTCAATCAAATCTTTTAGGGTAATATCCATCATCTCACGGTATTCCGGCAGAACACTTTCTTGAGCCAATTCCAAAGGAATATACTGGGAATGATAATCAATTCCATAAATATTGAAAGCCTCTTCGGAGGCCCACATTTCTTTGGTCGTCAGATTCAGCTCCCAATTGCCAACATGGGCCATCTTTTGGGCGGCAATTAATCGTGTTTCACTTTCCTTTAATAGCACTTCTACCCGTTTGCGATCCGTAATATCCCGAATGATGCCCACTGAATGCCAGCCATCAGCCATATAAATAGCTGAAAGTGACAATTGTATATGAATCTGCGTACGGTCTTTTCGACAAGCTTCCAAATCAAGTGTTTTTCCGATGACATTACCCTGACCAGTCTGTTGAAACAGAGGGAAAGCGGCCTGGTGGGCTTTATGATATTGAGGCAGAGCAATTAAGTCGTGGAGGTTTTGACCAATAGCTTCAGTATCGGCGTATCCGAAAATGCCCTCAGCCCCAGGATTCCAGAAAGAAATAATACCAATCGAATCCATCATCAGGATGGCATCATTGGTTGAATCGGTGATGATGCGAAAGCGCGCTTCACTTTCCGCTAATTCAGTTTGATTAAGCTTACTTTCAGAGCTATCATGATTCTCTGTAACTTTTTCAGTTTTAGCATCCACTGTTTTCACCTCACTATCATTTTTATATATTATAATATAGGTGTCAAACATATACAACATACTTTGCTTTGTTGCCAGAACCCGGTTTAGTTTCAACTAAACCAAACCATATAGATAAACCAAGCCCTTTGATTACAGCGAAACCTGTACCGATGAAAATTATTACCCTCATATCGCAAAAGTGATATGAGGGTATTTTCACTTGTCATACTATTGTCGATTCCTTATTTTCAACGACTAATTTTTCTGAAAGGGAATCAGTCTTCTTTCCGCGGTTCCAATACCACTTTGGAAATGTCATTGATACAACTAACAGCAACGGCGTCGCAATGCTGTTATAAACCATACTGATTGCATAATATGAACTCATTGATACCGAAACTAACAAGGCGATTCTCACTACGGCCTGACTGATATTTAGAATCCCCCAGGCACAGGTCAATATTCGCCAGGCTGATTTATATTTGGGATTTTTTCGAAAGTCTTCCGATACATTTTTTAAGTAAGATTGTTCGACGATGACCTGAATTAATGATCTTTCGAAAAACAACGACCCAAAGAAAACGAATGCCCCCAGAAAGTCCTGTACAATCGGAGCGACTAAATAAAAGGTGGGATCCCTTGAAATAACTGTCCCGATTAATCCTACCGCCGAAAAAGTTCCGGCGATAATGGCAAGAGCATTCATTTTACGTTCAATGATATAACTAATTAAGACCACTCCTAAACACCATGATCCTGAGAGTATAATTCCCAATAATGTCATTTTAAAGTTATCAAAAGCAGCAAATATAATAATCGGGATAATCGCACTGACGACAAAGTCCCGGTTGAAGATGTTTTTCAGCACCGATTGTTTCCCATTTAAAAGATTTCCTGATGGTTCGTTCATGTCTATAATTCTCCTTTTCTGTTTTCGCCATTTGCAGCGTTCATGTAAGTTTCAGAATCAATATAATCTTTATTCAAAATATTTTGTGTCGCATCAGTTATGATTCCCTGATTGACTATTTCTTCACCGGCGTTTTCCAATGCCAGGAAAAAGGGGCTGTATAATTTTTCAAGCATCGCATTAGAATGAATCGCCTGGAGGATCCCCCCTTGGGCACATAAAATAGCACCAGCGAGATTTCCCCTTGTCATAACCTTGAAAGTCTCTAATAACCCTGAAAAATTATAGTCGCCGGGGAAACCACAGTTTGAAATCAGAACTGACTTAACCGGAATTTCTCTTTCAAGCCGTTTGGGATGGCCGTATTTTTCTCCGACTTTGACGATTTCTTTATTATTTAATGGCAGCATCCGATCCATAAAATCTTTCATAATGCCGGTCACCGTAAAATAATATAATGGTGTGGCATAAACCATGATATCAGCCTCGGATACCTTAACCAACAGGTCTTCCATATCGTCTTTATGGACACACTTTCCCGGGGTCTTGTTCCAGCACGAAAAACAACCGCTGCAATGTTGAATGTTTTTTTCCGCAAGATAAACTGTTTCTATCGCTGCCCCGGCTTTTTCACAGCCTCTTAAAAATGGTTCTAAAATAACCTCAGTATTTCCATTCTTTCCTCTTGGGCTTCCATTTAAAGCTAAAATATTCATTTGTAATCCTCCCATTCGTTTTTTATTAGGCTTCTATTTCTTCCAAACTTTTTATGGTTTCTTCACACCACTTGATCTTTGCTTCTGAATCATGCTTGCCGTAATTAACAGTCGAAATCCATAATACTAAATTCATTTTATCGATCTCATCCTTGTGAGCCTTTAACGCCTTCTCAATCTGAGCATATTGTACCAGCATTTCTTCACTCACTTCTTTTATTTGTAGAAACTTTTCAATCAACACTTCTACGGGAACATTCTTCGACCAGAATATTTTTAACAGCAGTTCTGATCGGCCATGTTCAGGTTCCACCGGCATTAAAAGCCAATTTTCTAATTCTGCTCGGCCTTTTTCGGTAATAGAATAAACATTCTTTGATGGTCGGCCTTCCGTTTGTTCAACCTGCTTTGTAATTAATTCTTCTTCTTCCATTTTCTGCAACACCGGATAAATATGTCCGTAATTTTCATTCCAGAAATAACTTATGGACGAATCACAGAATTTTTTAATATCGTATCCCGAACCGGACATTGTATTGAGAACCCCTAAAAGCGCATACTTTGTTTTATTTTTTTTGGCCATTCGTTTTTACCTTCTATCCCTATCACTATTGTCTATACATTCGAAATATATCACAGTGATATATAATTTATTTTATTATACCACTGTGATATATAAAGTCAACCAATTATTTTATTTTTTTTATGCAGTCTAGATAAAAAGCCATTAAAAAAACCTGCAATCAGCAGGCTCATCAATTCGGAATTTGATTTAACAGACAAAAAATCATTCATAAATCCATTTAATCGATTTATGAATGATTGCATCATATGGTAGAATATAGATAATAACTGTTATCATGTATTATGACACAGATGAAGGAGACACCATCATGCTCAAAAACACGCCCCCCAGTAAAGACCCCAATGAAACAGCGATACCGGATCAGCCCACCAGCGATCCTGAAAATCCGCCCATGAAAATAATTGCGCGAATTCGCAGCGATTTCCCTGAAAAGTTCGGGATTCCCCGGCAAAGCGGCCTGGTGGATGCCCTGAAAGCCATCATCGTCTTTGAACCGGCCTATCGGAATCCTGACGCCCTCCGTGGCCTGAAGAATTTCTCGCATATCTGGCTCATCTGGGGGTTTTCTCAGAGCGTCCGGGCCCAATATTCACCGACCGTAAGACCGCCCCGGCTGGGGGGATCCAAACGAATGGGCGTTTTTGCCACCCGTTCCCCCTTTCGCCCAAACCCCATCGGCCTTTCTTCAGTAAAGATTGACCGCATCGAAAACCATCCCGAACTGGGCCCCATCATCCATGTTTCCGGGGCCGATCTTCTGGATCAGACCCCGATTTATGACATCAAGCCTTATCTTGTCTACACCGACAGTCATCCTGAAGCCGCCGGCGGTTTTATCGATCCGGTCAGCGACTACATTCTGGCAGTGGATTTTCCTGCGGCTTTGCTGCAGCTCATTCCCCGTGAACACCAGTCCGCCCTGATGGGGGTTCTGGCCCATGACCCGCGGCCATCCTATCAGACGGACCCGCTGCGCATCTATGGGCTGGCATTCAACCGCTTCAATATTCGGTTTACCGTGAAAGACGGGGTCCTCACCGTTTGTCAGGTCACGGCCATCTGAACCCTATCAATCCTGTTCTAACAATTTGTTGAATACCAAATAAACAACCGATACTTCAAATTATTATAGTAAATCCAGCTTTGAATCTTTTTCTGTAATCAATCTAATTGGCTTACAGGGATTACCATATCCAATATAATTATCTGGAATATCTTTTGTAACAACACTACCTGCTCCAATGACGGCATTATTGCCAATATTTACGCCACCGCAAATCACCACATTGCAAGCAATCCAAACATTGTTTCCAATGTGGATTTCATCCGCATATTCTGACGTGGATACATGACCATCTTGGTATTTCATAGCAAGTCTTTCTTCTGGAATAAGTGGATGCGAGGACGCCATAAGCGATACATTAGGACCAAACATAACATTATCCCCGATGTAAATCCTGCCGTCATCTAAAATCGTCGTATTAAAATTCGCAAAGAAATTTTCACCAATATAAGTATGACATCCGTAATTTATCTGTATCGGTCCCTGAAAATAATATTTTTCGCCTATTTTTCCAATAAATTCTTTAATTATCGGTAAGCGATTCTCATCATACTCATCAAGTGCATTAAATTTTTGGCAAAGAATATGTGCTTTGTGCTTAATATCACGCAGTTCCTGAGAACGAGCATCAAACAATTTACCTTGAAATATTTTTTCTTCTTCTGTCATTCTTTATCCTCCTAAAATAAAATCATAAAGCTAAATTTTTAAAAAAGCTTGGCAGCCCCTCATCACTTCCTGAGGCCGTCTGACAAACGCCGCAACCGCAAATACCTGCACTCTGCCATCCCCCGCAAACAAAAATATCTGCTCATCCCGAATCGCCATGCGGTTCTCGTCAAACCGATATTCCTTTGCTTCACCGCTGCTTTCTTTTATCGAAACAGCCGTCATCCGCTTTATCTCAACATACAGCCGATATTCCGCTTCTGTTTTAATATATAGCTCCGGCATATCCTCGGCGTTTTCCAATAAAAACTGATTGGTATAGGTACTGACAATCGGGCAAAGCTCTTTGGGCCGGATTCGCTTAGGCAGTTCCAGCCATTCTTCAACCGTAAATTTATAGTAAAAGTCTTCTTTGCTTTTCAGGGTTTCACAGGTGACGACTTCCCCGTAATACCAAATCCCGGACTGCTCTTTGCCAAAAGCGCGCATTGGCTGATACAATGCGATCGTGTGAATGGGCAGCCGCATATCGGCCACGCTTTTCTTGGGTATCCGGTAAAAGCGATGGGTCAGATTGTCCGCTAACTGCTTAACATTCCGCACCACCCCCACCATCACATCCCGTTGTGTGAAATCCACCTGCTGCAATTTTATTTCAATGCCGATCGGAAGCACCGCCCTTTCAAAAGCTGATTCTGAAGATTCGTCATGCGTTCCTCCAAATTTATTTCATTTATTGCTTATATTGTAACCATTTTCGGCTGATTAGGTCAATAAATATTCGTTTTTTCTTTATAAAGAAGCAATGCCACAGTTATTCATCAACTTTAAAAGGCTCTCCCGGACATGTTCGTCCGGGAGAGCCTTTTGCTCATGCCTTCATAGTATCAATTTATTAACACCGTGCCGTTAAGATCAACCGTTAAATATTCCCCTTGTCCCAGGGCCATATGGCCGGATTCGTAGAGCTGATTATCAATCGTCAGAAGCACCCGCTCCACACCATAGTAGTTCCCAAAAGTATTGGCAATGCACTGAAGCCTCATTGCTTCCAATTCAGAGCCGGCATTCATTTCCGTCAGGTAGTCATTGCTCAAGTCGATATATACCATGCCATCCTGATTCAGATACAGACTGTTGATTTTGGTATTTGGTGAAAACACCGTGAAGGGGGCATCCTGTTTATAGACGGCGGCCAACGTGACTCGGGTAATATCGTTGGTGTGAAAATCAATTTTTTTTACCTGATAATAAATTTTTTCGTCATTAATATTGGGATAGAAGAAGGAAATGGATTGAGTCATCACTGCCCCTTCCTCAATTGACTTCAGAGACGAGGTGATTTCTTCGCCATTCTCTCCGATCTTCGAGACCGATTTTACCAGACCAAGATCCTTCACGTAATAATCCAGCTGTTTCTGATTGGGCTGATCAGCCGATGTGGTCGTCACTTCAAGGGCCTGAAAATTGCCATAAGGTGTGGTTACCGCGGCGGCAACGTTAGTAATGCTTCTAACCCTGGCATCCGAGAGCGTCCAGGTCGTTCCGGTTTTAAGCGGCTCCATTAATAAGACATCCTCCTGATTACCTTTATTAAGCATATTTTCGCGGTAATAGGTTTCCGCTTTCGACAGTGTTTTTACAAGCTTGTGGTCAACCACTTCAATGACATCCACTATTTCTGTTCCCCCATTGTTGATGCGCTGCTGAACCTTAGTTGGGGTGGCATAGTCAATGAAGACATCATAGGATGCGAATTCATTTCCCTGTCCTTCATAGACAGACTTTGTATTTTCCCTGATTGGAAAATAATCTTCAATTCTAGGCGTTGCTTCATTCACAAGCCTTATTTCAACAGCTTCCAGACGTAGACTCTGACCCGTCGTTCCGGCTATTTCACCGTCCTTGACCCAGGGCATCCAACCGATATTTTGAACATGCGCTCGGTATTCCACCGAATAACCCGGCAGATTTTCAAGGGTTATTTTAACTGCTTCCATCCGCAGGCTTTGCCCCGTGGTTCCCGCCTCCTGACCGTTACTCACGACGCTTTGCCATCCAACATTTTGAACATGGGCCTCATATTTTATGCTGGCCTCTCCAGGGGCATTGTCAAGATTAAGCTTAAGTGCTTCCATTCTCAGGGATTGTCCCGTTGTTCCTGCCGTTTCTCCTTCACCCACAAAGGACTGCCAGCCAATGTTTTGAACATGGGCCTGATACGATACAGATACCTCACTATTTGCCAAATTTGACGTGGGAACAAAAAAGGCAAACATCATAAAAGTCGTCAATATGTAGACTAAAATTCTTCTCATAACGCAATCCTCCCTTATTCATTCTTACTTAATCAGTACCCTGAGATTGAATTGCTAAACAAAATAGTTAGTTGATAAATAAATTAAGGGAACGTCACCGTTATCTTCAAAAAAGAACAAAAAATAAAGGCCTCCCGGTTTGCATCAGCAAACCAGAGAAAGCCTTCAATATTTTACCGTGTCTAGTATTTATCGCTATCATCATCTAAATTGATGATGGGCTGGGACGACGATGGGGTTCTTGGTTTCGGCGGTTTGGAAACCACTTCTTTTTTAGAAGAACCTTTTGCTTTTGAATCTTTAATTTTAAAGGCGTCCACCATTTGTTTCAGCATTTCTGCCTGCCCGGAAAGCTCTTCGCTGGCGGCGGCACTTTCTTCGGCGGTGGCGGAGTTGGTCTGTACCACCTGGGATACCTGCTCGATCCCCTGGGTAATCTGAGCGATTTCCGAGGCCTGGTCGTTGGAGGCCTGGGCAATATTACCAACCAGCGTCGTTACTTTTTCAATCTGGTCGAGGATGTCTCTTAAGCTTTCGGCTGTCTGGTCGGCAATTTTTGTACCCGTTGCCACCTTGTCAATGGAACCTTCGATGAGACCCGTGGTTTCCTTGGCGGCTTCCGCACTGCGGGCAGCCAGCGAGCGGACTTCTTCCGCCACAACTGCAAAGCCTTTACCGTGCTGTCCAGCCCGAGCGGCTTCCACGGCGGCATTCAGCGCCAGAATATTGGTTTGGAAGGCAATATCATCAATGACTTTGATGATTTTGGAAATACTCTTGGATGAGTCATTGATTTCCACCATTGCGGTGACCATTTCACTCATCTGCTCATTGCCTTCAACGGCATGAGATCGCACGGTGTTGGTCAGTTCATTGGCCTGATTGGCATTTGCGGCATTTTTATTCGTTTCGCTGGCTACCTCTTCAATGGAGGCTGTCAATTCCTCAATGGCGCTGGCCTGTTCGGTGGTACCCTGGGACAACGCCTGCCCACCGTCGGATATTTGTTGAGCGCCGATTTTCACCTGGTCGGCCGCAATATTAATGTCCGACAAGGTAGTGCTAAGGCTGGTGGTAATCTCATTAAGAGCATTTTTAATGGCCTGGAAGTCGCCAAGATAGTCAGTAGTAATCTCCTGATTAAAGTTCCCCTGACCCATTTGTTCGAGCGAATTCGTGATTTCATCCACATAATGTTTCAGAAATGCGATGGTGTTGTTTAAAGCATTTTTTATCTGGGCATGATCGCCTTGGTAGTTACCGACCATCGCCGTGCTGAGATTCCCGGTTGAAAGTTCATTCAGCGTGTCACTTGCTTCAAGTAAAGGTTGGATAACGGCATCCAGTGTTTGATTGAAGCCTCCGATGACTTTGGCGAATTCACCCTGGAATTTACTGACATCACCACGGTTGCTAAGATCACCTTCCACAGCAATATTAGCCATAACTTCGGTTTCTTTGACAAGACTTTTTATGTTCTCAATCATTCTCACTAAGCTCGGGATCAACGTGTCGTTGTCACTTCTCCTGCCGATTTGTTTTAAGGCATCCAGATCAGTCATATCCCCATCGGCGATATGGGTTGAAATAGCAACAACTCGGTCGAGACGCGCATGAACCGCATTGATTGCCAGCGCGATTTCTCCGTAGATGCCGGAATAAGTGGCTTCAATTGTTTCAGAATAATCATTCAGACTCATTTTGCCGAGAATACGGTTTCCTTCGGTTAATGCTCCCAATCCATCAATGCAGGCATTGATGCTGTTCTTCAAGGTATCAAAATCGCCATAGTACGTTTCTGTAATTTTAGCTGGAATTTTTCCCTGTCCTATCTTTTCCACATAATCTGCCGCCACATGCAGTGGACCAACCACGGCATCCAGCGTGTCATTGACGCCCTGAACGATTTCTTTATAGCCGCCATTAAAAGCATCGATGTTTCCTCTTTTGTCCAGATGGCCTGCCACGGCTGCCTTAGACAGCATGTTAGCATCGGCAACCAGAGCCCGAATGGTTTCGATGGTCTTTTTAAGCGCTGGTGTAATTTCATCCTGGTCATCCCTGACTTTAATATTGGCCGAGACATCCCCCTGGGAGATCTGGTTCATGGTACCGATCACCACTTTTTGAAGGTCGTCAGCTAAACCGTCCATGGCCATAGCCATTTCCCCAATTTCGTCGTGGGTATCTATGTTTAATCGTTCGCTCAAATGACCCTTACGCATTTCTTTAATCATGTATTCCGCTTTTTTAATTGTCTGGCTGACGATCTGAGCGATATAGATTCCTGAACCGATCAAAACAATTAGAAGCACAATTGAAATGGCAATAAATATTTGTAAAGTTGCAGCTACTAAAGCATCAAATTGATTATCACCATTTGCTGATTCCTGCGTGATTGAATCACTTACTTTAGTCATTTGATCCTGATATTGATTCCTCAGCGAATCCATTTGAGTATCTAATTGTGTGATTGCTGTTGTATCTCCAGTTGCTTTTATTATCGGAAGTGCTTGATTTTCAAAGATAGCAATATATGCATTCATAGCATTTTCAGCAGCATTTATTGAATTTTTTTCATCTTCAGTATCGGCAACATTTTTAACAAACTGCAGTGAATTTAATTCCTTCTGCTTCGCGTCATCCCATGCTTTTTGGTTTTCTGCGAAATTACGATTGACGACTACATCGGCATATATTGTATTTAATCGATCTAAAGATGACATTGCATCTTTTGCAGTCACAGCGTTTGCACTTAATATATTTCCAGAATTTTGTAATTGACCCAGTCTGTTCATACTTGAATAGCTAATAAAAAACAGTATCGCTACCGCAATCACAGCTATTCCGATAATCGAAAGTATTTTTGTTCGAATTTTAAAGTTGTAAAACCATCTCATCGTGTTGCCCTCCTAATGGCATAAAATATTTTCGTAGCTATCAGATAATAACGCTATCTGTTCAAACAACAGTTTGCCTTCATTGTTGCTTTATTAGGATAGCACATTTATCAGATAATTAATAGTTAAGATCTTATTATATTTGTTTTATTTTTCTATATTGAGTTGAATTAAACTATTCGCAAATTTGAGACCAATCAACTTTGCCATAAGAAGTAAAAAAGGAGGCCTTGCTATGATGCTATTTCGCTGTAACAGCGAAATAGCATCAAGTTTTTTACCGAAAAGAACAAAAAAATGAAGGCCTCCCGGTTTGCATCAGCAAACCAGAGAAAACCTTCAATATTTTACCGGATCTAGTATTTGTCGCTGTCATCATCTAAATTGATGATGGGTTGTGACGGGGATGGGGTTCTTGTTTTTGGCGGTTTGGAAACCGCTGGTTTTGTTTGGTAACTTTTTGTGTTTGCGTTTTTAATTTTAAAGGCATCCACCATTTGTTTCAGCATTTCCGCCTGGCCGGAAAGCTCTTCGCTGGCGGCGGCGCTTTCTTCGGCAGTAGCGGAGTTGGTCTGCACCACCTGAGATACCTGCTCGATCCCCTGGGTGATCTGAGCGATTTCCGAGGCCTGGTCGTTGGAGGCCTGGGCAATATTCCCAACCAGCGTCGTTACTTTTTCAATCTGGTCGAGGATATCTCTTAAGCTTTCCGCTGTCTGGTCGGCAATTTTTGTACCCGCTGCAACTTTTTCAATTGAGCCTTCAATGAGGCCGGTGGTTTCCTTGGCGGCTTCCGCACTGCGGGCGGCCAGCGAGCGGACTTCTTCGGCCACAACCGCAAAGCCTTTACCGTGCTGTCCAGCCCGAGCGGCTTCCACAGCGGCATTCAGCGCCAGAATATTGGTTTGGAAGGCAATATCGTCGATCACTTTGATGATTTTGGAAATACTCTTGGATGAGTCATTGATTTCCACCATCGCGGTGACCATTTCACTCATCTGTTCATTGCCCTCAACGGCATGGGATCGCACGGTGTTGGTCAGTTCATTGGCCTGATTGGCATTGGCGGCATTTTTCTTGGTTTCGCCGGCAACCTCTTCAATCGAGGCGGTCAATTCTTCAATGGAGCTGGCCTGTTCGGTAGTACCCTGGGACAACGCCTGCCCACCATCAGAAATCTGCTGGGCCCCGATTTCAACCTGACCGGCGGCAATGTTAATATCCGACATGGTGGTGCTGAGGTTGGTGGTGATTTCATTCAGGGCTGTTTTAATGGCCTCGAAGTCGCCCAGATAGTCTTGGGTGATATTCTGATCCAGGTTGCCCCGGCCGATTTCTTCCAGGGTTCGGGTGATTTCATCCACATAGCTTTTGAGGAAGTCCACAGTTTGGTTCATAGCGTCCTTAATGACCGTGTAATCACCCTGATAATTGCCGACCATTCCGGTGTTCAAATTTCCCCGGGCCAGTTCGTTCAAGGTGGCTGAGGCTTCCTGAACCGGTGCAACTACGGCATCCAGGGTGGCATTGACCCCGTCAACAATCCGGGCAAACTCGCCCTGATGTTTGCCGGCATCCGCCCGGGTATCGAGTTTGCCGTCAATTCCGGCCTGAGCCAGCATGGTGGCATCATTAATCAAATTGCCAATGGCGCTTTTTACTTCGGCCAAACTATTGCCAATTTCGTTAAATTGAGCACTGACTTCAGTTGTGTATTCATCGGCTTGACCGATATTCATATCAAAAGCAACATCCCCCTGGGAAAGAAGAATCAGGTTGTTTTCCAATCGTATCACTTCATTTTTCGTATAGTCGCTGACCCGAATCATTGATGTCAGATCGGTGACGACTTCCACGAAGCCGACATTTTCGCCTTTGGTATTCTTGAGGTAGGCGGTGTCCTGCTTATTGCTTTTGCCACACCATTCAAAATAGCTGTCGGCTAATCCCTGATCAACCAGTCGTCTAATCCCACAGCCTTCGGTTCGGCAGATATCTGCTCCGGCATTGTAGCAGTCCATGCCACGGGCGGAATCCCGATCTTTAATGACATTGCCGGCGATCATATTGTCTTCAAATGGTTTATTCATAAAGGTCCATTTCATGTTATTATCCGTGACATGAATGGGGAATGGCACCGCATCGATAATCGCTTCGTACCAGACCATTTTATCCACCACTGTATCCAGAGTGGCATTGACCCCTTCAACAATTTCTTTGAACCCGCCATTAAAGGCATCAGTATTGCCCCGGGTATCCCATTTACCTTCTACCGCCGCCTTAGACAGCATAGTGGCTTCAGCAATCAGACTGCGAATGGTTTCGATGGTCTTTTTAAGCGCCGGCGCAATCTCATCCTGGTTATCTCGGACTTCAATATTGGCCGAGACATCCCCCTGGGAGATCTGATTCATGGTACCGATCACCACGTTTTGAAGGTCATCAGCCAATCCGTCCATGGCAATGGCCATTTCCCCAATTTCGTCCCGGGTATCCATGTTTAAGCGTTCTCCAAAATGACCCAGGCGCATTTCTTTGATCATATTTGCTGCTTTTTTCAGCGGCCGGTTGATCGCGATACTCAGGAGCAGACCCAGGGCAATTGCAAAGATAATCCCCACCGCCATAATCATCGTCATGGTGGTGATCACGCCGTTTGCCAGGACGGTATTGGCGTCAGCCTTTTCTTTGGCATCATCGACTTTCATAGCAACAATTTTGGAAATCGCCGCCAGTTCCGCACGGGCACCAATTCCGGCTGCCCCATTCTCAGCTAAGAGCGCAGTGGCCTCAGCATCCTGGTTCTGGGTGGCCAGCGTCATCACCGCCTCAAGTTGAGGTACATAGACCTTGCGAGAATCAACAAAGCCCTGAAAGGCTGTTTTCATATCATCTGAGTTAATTGTTTTCTCAAATTCAGTGACATCAGTATCAATCTTTGCTCTTTCCTCGGCAATTTTATCGCCAAAGGCTTTAATACTCTGGGGATCGTTTGCAGCGATCATGTCCCGGGCATCTACGCTTATGTTTTGAAAGGCTGTTGAGATATCGCCAATCTGTGCAATTGGAACGGTATTGTTTTGAAAAAGTTCCATGCCGGAGTTTTCCAAATTTTTAATGTTTGTTATCCCCACATAACCCACAATACCGATCGCCAGTGCCACCAGAATAAATCCGGTTAACAGCTTTGCCGTAATTTTCATGTTATAAAACCATTTCATTCCTAAAACCTCCTGCTATCATTTTCTTTTTCTCGTTTTCCATTTCTTTTTCTTTTTCTTTTTCTTTTTCTTGTTCTCTGCGTCTTTTTTCTGAGGGCTCTCCTTTTTTTATTAATAAATTATAATGATAAAGCGGTTGTTCCATTCCTTCGAAACAATCGCTTTAAGTTATCCGTCTGATATTCGTATATTAGATTATATGTTTTATTTAATCTGAAAGCAAGACATTATTTTCTCTGTTTCCAGTAAATTTCGCTTTCCCCATTCGGCAGCCGCAGTTAGTACTTCAATTATTAAAACATTTCCCTGGTGAGTTGGTCGATCACGTCACTGGTTGCTTCATAAACACCCGGGAATGAGCTGATATTCAACCCCTGGCTGAGATTGGGAATGAAGTATAATTTACCGCATTCTTCACAGGCTTTTTTAGCATCTTCATAAATTTTTTCTCGGGTCCAGCCGGGGAAATCGACTCGGCCGCTGTCAATATCGCCCATAAAGGTGATTTTTCCACCATATTTCTTGATGAGTTCCGGCACCTTGTTGGTTGTCATCACCCCCTGCCAGATATCGATACCCATTTCAATCATTTCTGGAACGAGGGTTGCGGCATAGGAGTCACTGTGATGAACGATCACTTCAACACCATTGGCTTTCCAATAGCCGTAGACTTTCTTGTAAGCGGGTAGAATAAACTCATCAAACATTGCCGGTGAAATAAATGTAGAAATCTGGCTGCCCCAGTCATCATGATGGAATAAGGCATCGGGATGAATATGCTTAATGCATTCTTTTGCATAAGCCAGCTCATACTCAACAACGTAAGCAATCAGTTCCTTCATGGCTTCCGATTCTTCATAGAGTGCCATCAAGGCGTCCTCCATGCTCATGAGATGATGGGTCATTTCAAAAATACCGGGGGCACAAAATGCCGTTACAAATTTATCCTTACGATCGACAGCATTCGCATGTGCTTCCGCCGCCGCCCATTCTTCATCGGTATAAAAAACAGAGGGCGCCTTCACGCTTTCTTTCCACTTGGTAATATCTTTTACTACTTTGTGTTCGTCATCATGCATCGGAAATGAGCCGATTTGATCTGCCGGCCAATCAAACGTGATGCCCCATTTATTTTTGACTCTTGTGCCTGGTTCCGGCGCCAGGGGAAGATCCATCGGGGCTTCTAAAATCAGCTCCATAAATTCATACTGATTGACAAAGCGATCGGGATGGCCGCCTTTCATCACTTCCATTAAATTCTGTCTTTTTGTCAACATTGTAATACCTCCTAGTATTTGAAAATCTTATTTTTAGCTGTTAAGCATTTACTAATTCTTTAGCCTTTACAGCCGCACTGCCGACATGGTCGTGGTCAGCAAAACCTGAACCAGACTACCAGTTTTACCGGGCAACGCAAACCAAATATAATCGCCTTGTTCTTTTGCTAGTTCTTCTATAATTCTTTCAAATTAATATACCCGCAAAATTAAATTCAAAACATTTGTGATAATATTCTAAAATAAAAATAAGGTTTCTGATGAATACCGCCTGGTATTTGATCAACACCACCACTACGATTGTGGTTGGATCTGTATTGCCTTCATTGTTTTCATAGATCATGCCGTCATATTTTGCATCATCAACAGATTTTATGGTAAACTAAAGAAAAGCAAAGAAGGATGTGACACTCAATGGCCCTAAAAATTGCGGTATGCGACGATAATCCCAGCGACAGGCAGCGTCTGCTATCGCTTATTAAATCAGTACATTCCGACAGCAAGTGCACCGCCTATGAAAGCGGTGAAATGTTGCTCTGGGATTTTGACAGCGGCGCTCGTTTTGACATCATATTCCTTGATATTTTTATGGCCGAAATGACTGGAATTGACGCGGCAAAACACATTCGTATGACAGAATCCGAAACACTTTTAATCTTTGTCAGCAGCAGTAATGATTTTTATCGGGAATCCTATGATCTTTATGCCTTCAACTACCTCATTAAACCACTGACTGAAGACAAGCTGAACGAGGTTCTGGGCCGGGCCCTGAAACAGCTAAACAAAGATGCAAATCAAGTGATTCGTATCCCTTTCATGGGCAGCCTGCATACCATCCACTGCAACCAGCTTTTGTATCTTTCGAGCAAACAGCACACGGTGAATTTTCACCTGAAAAGCGGTGAAACTTTAAAATCCTATGGCAAACTGGACGACTTTATCTCACAACTGCCCGCCGAAAGCTTCATGCGCTGTCATCAGAGCTATATTGTCAATTTGAACCAGGTAACTGCTATGACAACCAGTGAATTCACCCTTGGTGACATCAGCATTCCTATTTCCCGAAGCTACTCCGGACAGGCCCGGAACCAGTATCACGAACTTTTGTTTCGTAACTTTTAAGGAGTCATAAAATGATCTATCTAACACATGTCTGGGAAATGATATGGCACAATCCCGGTACCGTTACCGTTGCCATTGGTGGGATGCTGCTGTATTTCTGCTTTCTTCGGCCCCGCTGGAAATGGTGGCTGTACCCGACGATGCTGACGCTGACCTTCTTTTCCCTGCCGCTGCTGACGGTCCTGTTTGCCGCAGTGTTTCATCAGCCCAGCTCCTACAGCGTGTTGATGTCCGGCCTCGGGTATTGGATTGATATAATGGTGTTGATCGCCTTTCGGGAGGATTTGGGAGCGATGATGGCCTTTCTATTCACTCAAGGCATTCTCAACCGATTATTCACCTTCTGTGGTTTTATTCTGCACATTCCACTAAGTACGGCGGTTGGCGGTGATCTGGAAACAGGTATGTCGGCGGCACTAATGCTGGTGGTGATGTACACTGTGATTTTACTTTTATCCTGGCTGGTACTACGTGAAAAAGGCCGCCGGCTGATTCAAACCGAGCTGCCACGTCATAACTGGTTCGCCCTGGCGGGCTTCGCACTTTCTGCTAAGCTGATCATTGATTTCTGCTCGGACTATGCCTTTGAATTAAACCCCTATTCCGATATCAAAATCATCTGGGCCATGATCGCCGTCTGCCTCTTTTCCCTGGCAGTCCTCGTTTTGTATCTCTACAACATGATTTCCACCATGAAACATCTGGAACTGAAATCCGCCTCGAATCGGCTGGTTTTTGAGAAGGAAGCACAGCAACGGTATTATGAAGCCCAGCTTCATAATCAGGAGGAGCTGCACCGGATGAAGCACGATATGAACGGACACCTGAGCACTGTCGCCCAGTTGCTTAAAGAGAATAACCGAGACGAGGCTGTCCACTACCTCGACAGCCTCGGAGATTACGCTGAAAGCCATCAGAAAAAGCTGTATTCCGACGACCCTTATCTTAACGCCGTGGTCACAAACTATGCCGCACTTTTTTGGGCCAACAATACGACCTTCGAATACGATATCCAGGCGGGCCGGATGGTGCTGAACCAGGTGGAAATGTGCATGGCCCTAAATAATGCGCTGCAAAATGCACTGGAAGCCTCACTAAAACTACTGCCTGAGCAGCGTAGTGTTCAATTACAAATCAAAACAAAGCAGCGCCGTTTTCTGTTTCGAGTTACCAATCGCTTCAACAACGAGATTATCATGAACGGCAAGGTCCCGCAATCCACCAAGAAAACTCCCGGCCACGGCTATGGCCTCCTGAGCATCCGAGACGCGGCAGAGTCTCTCGGCGGCTTTATTACTTGCAACATTGAAGGAGATCTATTTGTACTGGATGTCTCCATCTGAAGGTCATTTTTTATCTTTTCAATGGGGATCTGGTTTACCTGTAAATGCCCAGGTATCGGACAAAATGATCGGAAAGCGCATAATTCAAAACGGAAGATCCCTGCTTGAGTTTAACTCTAAGCAGGGATCTTCCGTTTTGTTATTAACGTTTTTTTCCGAGTGGCACTCAGTCATTTGTTTTAACCAGCCGAATTTCAATGGCCTCCAGGCGCAGGCTCCGACCTTCGGTTCCGGCACTTTCGCCGTCGGCAGACCATTTTGTTTCCCAGCCGTCATTCTGAACATGGACCCGGTACTGCACCGAATACCCTGGCATATCCACCAGCCGAATCTGAATCGCTTCCAGCCGCAGGCTCTGGCCCACGGTACCGGCGATATTACCCTCCGATGTCCAGGTATTTTCCCAGCCGCTGTTCTGGATATGGGTACGGTATTCAATGTGAGCCCCGGCTGGCAGATTATCCCCGGTGAGGTTAATCTCAATCCCCTCCAGGCGCAGGCTCTGACCCTCGGTTCCGGCACGCGTACCGTCAGCTGCCCAGGTGTTTTCCCAGCCGATATTCTGGATATGGGTGCGATAAGTGACGCCATCTGGGACCGTGATTTCGTTTTTGATCCACTGGGCATACAGGGTTGACGTTGCTGCTGCAGTAAAGTCCGCCCCGTCGGCATAGGCGGTGCCGGTACCGTCTTGTTTGGTATTCCAGCCGACAAAAGTATAGCCGGTGCGGTCAAAGGTATTTTTAACCAGTGCTTGTTTCATTGATTCGGTAAAGACCTGTTCCGACATAGTGCCAATCCCACCGTTTTCGTTGTAGGTTAGGGTATATGTTTTAACCGGAACAGGCGTTGGAACAGTCTCATCATACGCAACAGCGTAGGTGGAGAATTTTTTGGCGGTCAGTTTTATGGTTTTGCCGTCGTCAATCAGCTCAATTTTCTCGCCGTCAATATTCGCTGTTGTGGTAATCATATTGACATCCATACCATGGTAGCGATAAATGACATAATCTGTTTTGCCTTGAAGCGAAGGATCAAGCGGGATCAATACCTCAATCAGATCAGGCAGTTCGCTGACTGTTGCTGGTGTGGACGAACCAATTGTTTTCAATACGGAAAAATCAATAAACATCCCCACAGTTCTTCCAGTTGCTGCCGCAGCGGCAGCGGCAGTTATAGCCCCTGCATTTGGTGCCGTTTCGTCTTTTGCTTCAGCTGCAAACCTGATCTCGACTAAATCTCCCTTTGCTGCTGATTTTTTATCAGCATCGGTAAACTGCTTTTCAAGATTTCCGACAACAATTTCCGGCGTGTCTGCTTTCACCTCAACCTCACTGTTCATCGTTCCGGCTGGCAAAATGATGGTACTTGAAATGCTATAATTGGCATTATTGATAGTGACAAGGGTGGTCACCACAATAGCGCCCTTACTGACCACCAGATTATAGTTGCCATTGGGCACGTTATTAATGGTAAAGCCCCCGTTTTCATCGGTGGTGACGCTTACGCCGATTTGAGCGTTGCCCTGCATCAGCTTAACTTCGGCACCAGACACCGGCTGACTATTGCTGTCCGCAACCGTTCCCGACACCGTGAACGTGTTTTTGTTGTCGGTCCACTGAGCATACAGGATGATGCTTTCTGCAACGGATGCACTGAATTGTGCACTGTCGGCGTAAGAGGTGCCGCTGCCGTCGGCACTGGTGTTCCAGTTTTTAAAGCTGTAGTCAGCACGTGTGAATGTGTTGACACTCAGGTTCTGGGGACTGCCTGCGCTGATCTGTTGTGATATCATGTCGCCCGTGCCGCCGTTGGCAGCATAGCTGACGCTAGTTACGGGAATGGCCTCATAATTGGCAGTCACTGCGACGGCATTCCCCGGCATGGTAAAGGTTGTGGTTGCAGCGGCGGCATTAGTAAACGTAACACCGTCACCCGCAACCGTCCAGTTTGTGAATCGCTGTCCGGTTGCTGGTGTGGCCGCCGTAATGGTAACCGTTGTTCCGGTGCGATAGTCGCCGCTTACGGTTCCCTTAGTTACCGTAAGTGGATAGGATAATGCCCAGCCATACCAGTAACCATTAGGAATACTGGTATCAGCGGCCTCGTATGCGGCTATAGCCCCAGGCGTGTTCCCGCCGATAATGGTGAGATTGGTGGGTTTGCATGCTTTAAACGCATCTTTGTCAACCGTTGGTGGGGTTGCCCCCACGGTGAGGTTACTCAATAGCAGGCATTGAGAAAATGCTTCCATACCGATAGCGGTTACCGTTGGCACTGCCACCGTGGTTAAGGCTCTGCAACCAGCAAATGCGGCAGCCCCGATTGAGGTTACCTTCGGTATTTCCACCGTGGTTAAGGCTTTATCATTTATAAATAACTGGTCGTTAATTGAGGTGATCAGAGGCATTTTTACCGTTGTTAAAACCCTGCAGTTAGCAAATGCAGCGATGCCAATTGTGGTTGCCGCCGACATCTCAGCTGTTTCCATTTTTTCACAGTTAGCAAAGGCGCCGGTATTGATTGTTTCTACCGCTGCCATATTGATATGAACCAATGCGTCATCCATAGAAAATGCCCCCTCGTCGATTAAGGTTACCGCTGGCACTTCGACACTGGTTAACGCCTGGCAGCCATTGAATGACTCTTTACCAATTGCGGTTACCGTTGGCATCGTAACGGTGGTTAAAACCTCACAATTACAAAATGCCGAGTCTTCAATTGATTTGACATCATCTGCCGCAAACAGGTGTGTCACGGTTGCTTGAACAGTCGCTATATCGATTGCCAATCCGTCTGTTTTGGTATTGTCCGCATTGGTAGCATAGACCTTTTTATCACTTCTTAGAACACCGTAGCCTGGTTCTGCCGGTGTGGTTTCAGTCCACTGGGCATACAGGACAACGCTTTCTGTGTCGGATGCAGTAAATTGCGCCCTGTCGGCGTAGGAGGTGCCGCTGCCGTCGGCACTGGTGTTCCAGTTTTTAAAGCTGTAGCCAACACGTGTAAATGTATTTTTAGTAAGGGACTGTGGACTGCCTGCGCTGATCTGCTGTGGTGTCATGTCGCCTGCGCCGCTGTTGGCATCAAAGCTGATGTTGGTTACCGGAATGGCCTCATAATTGGCAGTGACGCCGGTAATCTTCCCTGGCATAATAAAGGTCGTGGTCATATCCGTCGCATCAATAAACGTGACGCCGTTACCTTTGCCTTCAGGTGTCCATGTCGTGAAACGATAACCTGCTTCCGGTGTGTCCGCCGTAATCGTGACCGTTGTGCCGGTACGATAGTCCCCGCTTGCTGTTCCCTTAGTTACCGTAAGTGGATAGGATAATGCCCAACTATACCAATAACCATTGGGAGTACTGGTGTCAGCTGCCTCGTATGCTGCTATGGCCTCAGGCGTGTTGCCGCCGACAATTATGAGGTTGGTGCATGGACAGTCATAAAACACATCGGTGCCTACAGTAGGTGGGGTAGCTCCGACGGTGAGGTTAGCTAAAGCTCTGCAATCTTTAAATGCACCCGTAGAAATCGATGTTGCCTTAGGTATGCTCACATTAACTAGAATGCGACAATCTTTAAATGCACAAACATCAATTGTGGTTACCGCCGGCAGGTCCACCGTAGTTAATCCCCGACAATTAAAAAATGCACCATTAGAAACTGATGTTACCTTAGGCATCTGCACATTATCTAAACGTGTACATTCTCTAAATGCACCCTCACCCATTGATATTACCGCCGACAGATCGACTGCTTTTAAGTTACTGCAATCAGAAAACGCCTGGAGACCAACTGAAGTTACCTTTGACAGATCAATGTCGGTTAATTTAGTGCACTTTTCAAATGCCCACTGCGGAATAGATGTTACCCCGGGTAGTTCGATCTTTGTTAAATTAGTACAATTAGAAAATGAGGCTTGTCCAATTGATGTTGCCAATGGCAGGTTCACTATGGTTAATCCACTGCACCCATAAAAGGCATTTTCTCCCACTGAGGTTACCGCTGACATTGGCTTCTCCATCGTTAATTTAGCGCAATATGAAAATGCCTTGACACCAATTGAGGTTACCTTTGACAGATCGACGTCGGTCAATCCAGTGCAATAAAAAAATGCCTTTTCACCAATTGTAGTTACGTCTGACAAATCAACAGCAGTTAACTTAAAGCAGTTGCTAAACGCCTCCGCCTTAATTTCCATTACCCCAGTGGCCACAAACAGATGGGTCACGGTCGTTTTATCAGCGATTACCGTTGCGGTTGGATCTGTATTGCCGGCATTGGTTTCATAGATCGTCCCGTTACTTTGCAGCACGCCGTAAACCTCGCCGTCCGCTTGTACCGGCATGGTCATTGGCGGCAACAGCCCGGTCACCATGACCACCGTTAGCAGCAGTGCCAAAATTCTCTTTCCCATTGTTTTGCTGAATGTTTTTTTAATCTCCATGTCATTTCCTCCTGAATTTTTCACTTCATTGCAACGTTTTTGAAAAATAGCACTATTTTTAAGGCCATGCTGATTTATTTGCCGCACTTTTTAAAGTAAATTTTTACATAGAGATAATCCTATCAGATAAACAGACCCGATAACCGTACTCGACATAAATAACCGCTTTGCCGACATATTTGACATTATCAGCGTATTTTCATTCGTCACTTGGGTGATATATCCACAAAATAAATGTAAAAAAATGGCACCTAAAAAAGCCATCGTTAACCGTAAGGTTTCGATGGCTTTAATCTTTTCAATTGGTACCGATTTACCTAAAGAGTCTCAGGCAGCTCACATCTGCGCCCTGATCCGCCGGCACGGTTTCCTCATGAACGGCCTGCAACTGGGGCCTGGTAAAATTGGGCATTGTTCCGGCCATTGTTCTTAACCTGATACATCACCTGGTCCGATTTTTTGATCAGTACCTGAATCTCACTGCCATCATCCGGGTAAAGGACAATCCCGATGCTGGCAGTAACCTGAATCTGGTCCTTCCCGAGATCAACTGGCGCTGCGACAGCAGCCAGAATTTTGTCGGTCATTTGCGCGACAACCGTACTGGTATCAATTTCGGTTAACAGAATCATGAATTCGTCGCCACCAAAGCGAGCAAAGGTGTCGGTTTTTCGCAAGATCGCCGAAATCCGGTCACTGATGGTCACCAATACTTTATCCCCAGCATCATGGCCAAAGCCATCATTAATGTCTTTGAGATGATCAACATCCAATGAAATCACCGCAATTTTATGATTGTTTCGCTGGGCATTTGCTTTGGCCATCTCAAAGCGATCATAAAAGAGCATCCGATTGGACAAACCGGTCAAACTGTCGTGGGTTGCCAGTTCCAATAATTGATTCTTAATCTCATTCATTTCAGTGATGTCACTGATACTGATAACAAGGCATTTTTCACCGTGGGCCATGATGATTTTTGATGAAACAAGCCCCGTGATCAAACGGTCATTCTTGGCTTGAAATTGCATTTCGAAATGACTCACCTCATTCCCCTCAGCTAAAGCATAGGTCATCACCCGCCGATCCGCGACACTGACCCACAGACCTATTTCGAGACTGGTTTTGCCAATCACTTCAGAGGGTTCATATCCGGTGATCAACCCAAAACCGGCGTTGACTTCAAAAATCTTGCCGTCTGACAAGCGGGTCAGCATGATCGCATAGGGTGAGGAATTAAAGGTGGCATTATATTTCTCTTTTTCGGTTTGAACCTCTTCAAACAGCCGCCGACTGACCATATTGCTGAAGCTCATGATGATTAAAATACTCAGCGTCAGATAGGAAATCAGGGCCAGGGCATCCACCAGTCCGGTTTTGAAAAACTCGCTGGTCTCTGGCGTGTAAATCATCAAAAAAACAAACCGTGCCGCACTGACTAAAACATACCCCGCCAGGAAAATACCGGTTATTTTAGCAATCGCTCGGGATGGTCGGTCGATCCGGTGAAAGATTAACCAGACGGATTGACTATTCATGACGATCAGCATGACTGAAATAACGATTTCGCGAATCACCAAATTATTTTGAATCAGACTGAAATAACTTAGGACAACCACAAAAATTGTAATGAGACCGTAGTTATGGATGTTTCTTCGGGCGGTATTAAAAAATTGTTCCAGCCCCCTCAAGACAAAAAAAGAACCGATGACCACAAACGAATTGGCCACCACCACGGACCATAAATCCGGAATGACACCACGGAAAGCAATCAGTAAAAAACCGACAAACTGCAATATCATATCTGCCAGCAGAAAACTCAGACCGTTAAAAACCTTTTTGTATTGATTCCAGATGATCGCAATGACGCCGATATTAACGAGACTGACGATCAAATTGATCAGGACAATTGTTTTGATATCTAAGGTCATCTTTCAACCTCCTCGCGGTGAAATTCATTTATTCTAAGCATGAAGGGACGGTTCTTTCGTGTTCTAACCAATGGAGTCTGCACGACAGATCTGTCCCTCTGATCACATCCATAAAAAACGATTCTGAGCAGAGGACACTCCGTTCAGAATCACTTTTGTTTACAACCCTTTCAGACCATCAGTTCGACGCCCAAATCAAAGGCTTTTTGACAGTCCTGTGGGAAAACATCCCGACGGCGCTGGGCCTTGGCCTCGACATTGAAAGCCGTTGCCTCATATTTCGAGTAATCATCAAACTGCCAGGTATCCGTGGCTTCCAGCGTTTTTGCGCTGCCGAAGAACCGCGTAAGAATGCCTTCATACCCTTTGAATTTCATGTCATATTTTATTTCTTTCAAAGCCTGCTCGGGTGCGTTCATCGTGAAGATGAACCCGGTTTTGATTTTCTTCGGGAACAGCACCGAGTGGTCACTGTCGTAAACCAGGTACTGGAAAAACAACCGTTCCAGGAATGAACGCATTTCCCCGGTAATTTCGCCGAAATAGATCGGCGAACCCAGAATCAGTGCATCGGCCTTTTCAATCTTTTCGAAAATCGCCGAAAGATCGTCTTTTACCGCACACTTCCCGTAACTCTTGCCGCCCTTTCGCTTGCAGGCAAAACAGCTGATACAGCCTTTGTAGTTCAGATCATAAAGGTCAATAAGCTCGGTTTGGGCACCCTTTGAAGCCGCGCCTGCCAGCGCTTTTTCGAGCAGAATCGCTGTATTTCCATTTTTTCTGGGACTGCCGTTGATGGCAATAATGTTCATAAAATACTTCCTCCTAGTTTCCTGATTTATAAAATTATTTTCTACCGTTTATAATATAAACGTTTAAATCACATGATCCCAATCTATAAAGAGCATACCATATATTTATAATTAATGGTACTAGTGTAATAACAATAACACTGATAATAAATGAGTTACACAACATCATAATATCATCCTCTTTTTTTTAATCAGAAAAAATCTATCATCATCAAAAATCAAATAAATTTATTTGAACTTGTTTAGATTTCAGGAAAGCATGTTCCAGTTTTTCATTGCGATAAACATCATTTCTGGTATGGGAATCAGTCGTTTGAAGATATGCTTGATTACTGTATTTTGCCTTTTGCAGTTTTAATTGATAAATGACCGGAAATATAGTGGTGATCGAACTTTGACTAAGATCGGAAAGGCAAATCATTTGACTATTAAATTTTTCAGCAATTTTCAGTAGCACATCAAGTAAATGAAATGACGACATTTTACCAAAAGGATTATCAATGATAAAAGCCTTGCTGGCTTCATACTTTTCAAAGCCGCTGCTTTCCATGGCTTTGTTTCGAGTATAATCAATTAAGGCAGAGATCATGGCAAAACATGAAATAAACATTTGCCCCCCGGAGTTTCCTACCAGCACCTCTTCCCATAACCGCAGTTCACTTGCGGCAACGCTGATATCCGCTTTGTACAACTTGACCTTAAGTGATTCCTTGTCAATGATAATATTAAAAATCTTTCGATCCGAAAAAAGTATTTTCACTTTCTTTCGGACAATTTCTTCGATGTTGTCGCTGCTTTCGCACTCTTTCCGGATGATTTCCACACAGTAGGCAATATGCTCCTTCATCCGATCCCCATAATAATTGTCCAGCTGTTCTGGAATATCAAGTGAAAGCATCGGCTGAGCGGTTCTTCGCCCTTCAAGCTTGACCGCTGCCGACTTGGCAATCAGGATCATTTCCTGATGGATTTTTTTGCCATGCTCAATGGCATGTTGGTTGATATGTTTCGTATCCTCATCGATGGTGCGCAAAGCACTTTCAATAACAAGGAGATAATCATTCAATCTTTTTCTTGAATTAGTTAATTCTTCGTAGACAAAATAATAATCCTCGAACTTTAGCTTCAACCCCGAAGTATCCATTCTAGCCATTAAGGAACTGATGATTGAATGTTTTCCTTCGTATTCACTTTTTATTGTCAGGTAATTCTGAAAGAGTTCTCTTTGCAGGTTATTGTTATTGTCTCTGGTTTCTTTTATTTCTTTCGACATCGTTTGAATATCAAGGCTTTCATACGCCTCATTGCTTAACCGCAAGGGGCATAAATGCTCTGGTATTTCGATGATTTTTTCAACCGCTGCTATTTTTTTTTCATATCCCGTTTTTCTGCCCTGCTGGTGATGCTCCTGGCCGCTGATTTCCTGTGCCTGAGTTTCCAAATCTTTTTTGCGGTTAAGGTAATTCCCCTTTATTTCATCCATCGGCAACGGCGCTTCATGGCCTATTTCTGTGAGTCTTTTACTTTCAGCTTCAACCTTTACTTCGGCAACCCTGACGCTAGTTTCAGCCTTTGATTGTTCATTCTTAGCATTTTCAAGATCAGTCGAGGCCTCGTCTTCCCGCTTAACCAGACGATCAAAGGTGAGGTCATCCAGGATAATATCGATGTATTCTTCCGGTGAAATATGATTAAATCGCATTAGTTTATGCAGATGTTTAGAAATATCTTGATTGATTTTCTGAATGTTCCTGTCTATCTCCTGTTTCGTGCTGCTTCTTTCGCTTTGCAGATCTTCAAATTGTCGTTCAAGAATGACAACATCATCATTCAAGAGCTCACCATTTTTAAAGTTTGAAAACTGATTGATTTTTTTCTTGTATTCCTCACTCTTTGTCTGATATCCGCGCTCCAGTTCTTCAAATTCCCCTATTTTTTTGAGCACTGTTTCTTTCTGGTTAGTTAAACGGGTTTTCTCTTTTTCCAAATCCAGCAGACGCTGTTGGACCGCCGCATGTTGACTGAAATCAAGTCCATACTGTTTGTCCATTAAGAGATATGATTCAAATGACAATTGCTGACGCTTTAATAGGTCCTGATCCTGCTGACACCGAGCAAGGCGGTCGGGAATATCGTTCATCTCTTCCGTAAGTGCTCTTTTTTCTGCTGCTAATACGTCATAACCGGTATTTAACGCGATTATTTCTTTGCGAATCGCCGCCAATTGATCCTCAACCGCTTTCAAATAGCCCTTTTCATAGGGATACTCCGCAATTGCTATTAAATCCTGGCTGATTTGAGTCAGGGTCGTTTCACGATTCTTTTGCTCGCTTTCCATGGTTGCCAGCGCATTCTCAATCTGGGTTTTAAATTTCTGTCGCTGATCGGTATTGAAGCACTTTTCAAGATAATGACAGGCCAAAACACCCTTATTCCACCTGACAAACTCATTGACTGGCTGCTGATCTGTTTCAATGTCTTCAAAGGATAGAATCGGAATGATACGCATCATCGGCTCCGATAGTTTTAAGTTCATTACCCTTTCCAATTCGTTTTTCCCAACCAGATAACAATAGGGTATTACCGGATTTTTTTGAAGGAGCATTTTTCGGCGGCCTTCGGTTTCTTTATTCAGGTATTGTTCCCCCGTTTCAAATTCAATGTTTTCTTTTTGGAAAAGCTCCGTCAGGTCTGTTGACGTGTGAATAATACCCTTTTCCAACGCGGCCATTAATTCCTTTTGTTTTTCAATGCGATTGCCCAACTTCTGATACACCACATTCAAATCCCGTTTTCGCTCTTTTACATCCTGACTATTGAAGGCTTTGCTGAATTCCCGCTCCGGCCCAATTTCATATTCAGAAAGGATTTCAAGCAGAACCACCCTTTTTTCAAGATATCGTTTTTTATCCAGGGCCAGCATTTCAGAATTCTTTTCAGCAGTATTTAACTGTTGTCTATCGTCCACCAGGGCTTCATCAAGCTCTGAAATCCGTTGCTTGACTATATCCTGTCTATTTTTAAGATCGCGGTAATCATCATTATTTTTCTGGATGAGATCGTCATATTTTTCCCGCTGACTCGCCACTTCTGATTCATCTAAGCGATTG
This sequence comes from Acetobacterium paludosum, assembly GCF_008086595.1. GTDB lineage: Bacteria > Bacillota > Clostridia > Eubacteriales > Eubacteriaceae > Acetobacterium > Acetobacterium paludosum. The sequence goes on from NZ_RXYA01000014.1 coordinate 120,658, forward strand.
TTCAAAAGCCGGTTGATAAATATTTTCAACTCACGAAAGATTTTTTCTTCTTCATTTTTAAAGCTTTTGCATTTGGCTGCGAGTGAGCCTGACGCGTTATGATTTTCCATCTGCTCCCCAGTGATTTGGTTAATCCGATTAATGAGTCCCGTTTCAGTAGATTTTGTTGTCATCAAGCAATTGTTATTTTCATCCCGCTGTTTCTGAATAGTCCGCTTGAGTTGTTGATAGACCTCTGATAAGGTATAGCCAATATTCTGAAGTTTTTCACTGCGTTCCTCACTGCTTAATGCTTCCTGCCGTTGAATCCAGAGCGACAGCTCGCCTTTGCTGATATCTAGATCGTGTGAGATCTCGGCGGTTTCATAGATTTCTCTTGTTCGTTTATCGCACCGGTGTCTTTCACTGGCATCCAGCAACCCCTGTTTCCGATCTTCCAGACTTTCCATTAAATTGCTAAAGTTATGCCTTTTTTCATAATACGCTTCAGAAATCCTTTCATATTTAATATGTTCTTCCTGAATTCGGATTTCATTTAGTTTTTCATGACACGCAAGAATTTTTTGTTGTGCATCAGCACCCTGCTTTTGGCAATAATGATAGAGTTCCTTAAACTGTGTTTCAAGATCTTCCGCTTTGGTGAGTGAGGCCAGCAGATCACCAACTTTTTTTTCGTATTCGACCAGGTGGTCATTGAAGTTTGTCAGCAATTCCTTATTTTTAATATTTTCATTTTCTTCCATTACTGCCTTCATCAGCGCAACAAACATTTCCTGGAGATCGTTTGACGCCTCCATACTGTCCGTGATCGTTTTGAGAATCCAGTCATCAACTAATTTATCTGAGGTGCTGCTTTTTTTAAAAAGCTCATCCACGCCGCCCTCCTGTTCATTGATCCTGGCTATAATTTTCCACTCATTCGTAAAAACGCCGTGTTGGGCAAGGTGCTTTCGGTAGTCTTCACCCAAATCGGATGGAAAGTAGCGGACCCGGCTTTCTTCTGATTGTCGCATTAATTTCATGGCGGTTTCATAGGAACAGTATTTGTGAAACTTGCCAGTCTTTTCAATCAAGGGGATATTGGCAATATCAAATTCATTTGCCTGGGTATAATCATTGGTGAACGTGAAATATTTAAGCCTTGAGTTATTCTCGTCGTTCCCGCCCAGGCACATCGCAATGCCGGTTAAAAAATAAGCCGGCTGAACCGTATTATCCAACTTCCACTCCAGCATTACGTAGGCCGTGGACCGGTCTGAAGGCAGGTAAGATTCCACACTGCGGCCATGTATTTTCACCTTCGGTAAAATAGTCTGAAGCATCAGTTGCACCAGAACGCTTTTACCGCTGCCATTGGCAAGATTAATCAGCACATTTTCACCATCTGAAGTCGAATATAATTCATCGATAATGCGTTTTTTGTCAAAGGTTATATTGCTGATTCTGATGCGATTAATTTTCGGCATCTTTCTCATCCTCCTGGAAAATAGCAGTTATTTCCGCCACTCTCTTTTCATCCAGATAATAATAGCGCATCAGATCATCCAGCCGTTTTGTCGTCTTGATTTCTCTCTCATTGTCGCGAAAATCCATTAATTTTTGGCGTATCAGCAACCGGCAGGCCTTGAGCACTATTTCATTTTTTGTCGTTCGTTTCCCATCCTGGACAGCGGCTTTCGCACGCCATTGATTGGCCATATGCCGGAAATTCAGGGAATATCTTTCCTCCAGTTCATCCATTTTCCCCTCGGAAGCCGTATCAAACTTTTCATCCAGTTTCTGAACAATGTCCTTGATCTGTAAAAATTCAATTTGTTTCGGATCATAGTTTTTGCCACCAAAAAATAAATGCAGAATGACCATGATGATGTAGCATTGCAAAAACGCATCAACCTGCCTGGCCGAGGACGAAATCGACTCCCTGATATCCTTCAATCTGAAACTTAACAGATCATTATCAGAATTAGGCACCAGATAAACGGTATGCTTGGCTTCAATTATTCTAAATCCCAATTCTTTTTCAAACTCCGTAAGCAGGACTCTGACATCAGGGTCCTTATAGTTTGTGTAAAATTCCGGATCGACTTTATCATTTATCTGACCGTCACTCAGCAGCTTTTTATAAATTTGTAATGCGCGATTCATTCATTTCCACCTCAAATCTGAAATCATTCATTGTGATGCGTTCTTCATAACCACTCTTTTGATCAAAGACTTGTATATGGCTGAATTCCTCATCTGTTTTTTCAATTCTTATTCGTCCGACATCATAATAATGCTCTTTTTGCACCAGCACCGCACTCAGACAATAGGCCAGATCAAACTCACCATTGGCTTCATGAACGACGTTGTTTTCATCTTCCAACCAGAGGTTAATATCCACTTCCCCTTCTTCAAACAGTTTGAGCATCACCAGGTACAGCATGCGGTTTGCCACCATATCGTGAAAATGAGGATCTGCTTTCAGCGTTTCAAAAAACTGCGAAAATGCAAAGCCATCCGGATGAGCCGATGCAAATTTAATCATTTGCTTGATAATTCGCGTGTGATTCCGATTTCGTCCCTCATTAATCAGTGGTTGATTATCCTCTTCCACTTCTTCCTGTTCAACCCCCTGCCCCTCTTCATCAATTTCTCGTACCTGGGACTGTTCGTCATAAACAGTTTTTAAATTCAGAGTCCGCTGGGGTTCCGGTATAAACAGCGGTCGCAGCAGTTTATTGGTGATATTGACGCTGCTTCTGGAAGAACCGCTAGCAAGCATTTCGAGCGGCCTTAGAATCATTTTTTCAAAATCATAAACTTTTATTTTCGTATAAGCGATGGAATCCTCAAGCTGATCCAGATAAAGGGACTTCATCGCTTTACTTTCGACCAGTAAACGTCTTTGATACTTGAGTGCCCGTTCTACATTTTTTGAAATCTGAATCACATCTTTTTTGGCCTGTCTTATTTTCTCATCGCTGCGCCCCTGGTTTTCTTCTTCCTCAAGCAGTCTTTGTTTGGCCAGATTAATCATGTTGTTGATTTCAATCATCGACTCATATTCCTGCTGGAGCATGTTGTTGATTTCCACAATCATGTTGTCATAATCCAAGCCGGAGACGGAAGCGATATTATTCCGAAGGTTATCCTCAAATTGCTGGAGATCCCTTCTTTTGCTTTGCAGCATGCGAATCAGTTCAAGACTTTGAGCCACCGCTTTTCGATAATTCTTTTTTTTGATCAGCAGATTGAGTTTCACCGTTTCCAGTTCAAACCCTAATTCTTCGTCAATTTCCTTTGTCCGAAACATAAAATTATAACCCTGGGATGTCAGCTCATAGACAACTAATCCCTCGTCGGTTTCCTTGTCTCGAATAAGCCGCACCGGAATATTTCGTTGTGCCCCTTTGTCATAATCCATCACCGTGTACGCTCTAATTTGGCTTTTATTCTGGAGAATATCCTTTATCAGATATCGTGTCAGGGTTTCAATATCACTAGTGGCAAGTTGTTTCTCATAAAAGGGCAAAATTTCTTTTAAAAATTCGGCGATTGAATCAATGGTGCACTCCTGGTCTTCTGTCAGGGTAACCTCCATAATAAAAACAAGCACTGATAGCAGCAGATTGTCAATTTCAACTTTACTCAGCAGATTTTCTATTTCGGGCGAGGTGTTGCGGCGATTTACAATCGAATCAACCACTGCAATAAACTCCATCCGTTTTTCAAACTGTTGTAAAAAATCCATGCCATGCACCTTCCTTCATTTACCCCTCATTGACTTGAAGCAGCGTCGCTAAAATTGGATAGTTGATTGCTTCCTGGGGAATATATTTATTTGCCTTTAACAGCTCCTGTATCATTATCATGTGATCTGCTGAAAAAAAAGACAGAAACCCATTCATGTTTATATCTGTCTTCTGTTTTTTTCGGATTTGACCAAGTTGATCCCATTCGGTCAAATCCAGCATATCTTGATAAAGTTCTGCAAATAATTTGATATTGGCCCCGGGATTTGCTTTACAGACTCTTGAAAACAGATCAATGCCGGTGAAATCCAAATCTCCGAAATAAAGAAATTGAACGTTTGCACTGAGCACATTATCAGCATAGGCTTGAATCCCTCCGGGTTTTGTCACCTTGTTTCCTTCCCCGTAAAGAACCGCATCCAATTGCGTTCCGTGCAGACAACATTTTTCAGGATTTTTAGTCAGTAATTTTCGAAAGGTAAACCAGGTATCCTTATTTTCAATAATTAAGACCGTCATTTCCTTCTGACTTCTTAACACAAAGTCAAAGAATGGCTCGGGTGTCAAATAATAGTTCAATCTTTCTGCTATTTCTAAAAAAGCAATGACTGATTTTGCTTTAGAATCATCCAGCATTTTTTCATCATGCCAAATGCTGTAGGCCCGCTCATTTTTCGACATTTTATGCCGTAATGTTTCTGAGCGTGTTTTTAACATATCGCTTAAGGGTAATACGATATGACGATGCATCTTATACAAATGGGGATTAGCAAGGTATTCCGAGATTTTTAAATCCGGATGAAGATGCCGAATTTCATCAAAATATGGGGATAGGTCTTCAGCAGTATTACAAATACGATATTTAAGGTGCAGCGGTGGAATCAAGCCATTGGTGTTCTTTTTTCCTACCGCCATGATGACTTCATCAGCAATTTGCTCGTTGACGATGGCTCTTAATTCATCATAATTATTAGCCAAGACGATATTTTCAAGCTCATTTAAAGTTATAAACGTTTTTTTTAATGACAGCAGCTTTTGTGACAAGTCTTCTTTCATGAAATTTGCATCTCTTTTCTTTAATAAGATTATATCGTATTTTTGCGAGCATTATTCTGCCTATTTTTGGAATATTTCAAGGAGTCGGCACGAGCAGTTATTTCCACAAGTTTATAAGTTGGTGTCAGGGAAACCTCCGAAAAATGAAAGAGTTTGTAAATCTATACAATAACATGAATAAATATGCTCGCTCTAATCGCACAACGAACTTTATTGATTAACTACTCCAGAACAGCAACTAAAATAACCAATAACGGGTATAAAGAAATCATATAAAACGTTGATACAAGGGGGTTTCAGTCCATGTTAAAGAAAAACAGACCGCAATTAGATATGTTTGACCATGTCATATTTGAGAAGTTGGTTCCTAAGGATCACCTGTTGATTAAAATTGATTCAATCATCGATTTTTCATTCATTTATGACCTGGTAAAAGATCAATATAGTCCAATTGGCCGGGGATCCAAAGATCCGGTCATGCTGGTTAAGATTTTTCTTCTGGAATACTTGTATCGACTTTCTGATGTAGAAGTCGTAAAACGAATTCAAACAGATATTGTGTTCCGATGGTTTTTAAACCTGGGTATTAATGATACTGTTCCCGATGACACCACGCTCAGTTTCTTTCGCGTTCAGCGATTGACAGAAGAACATTTTGAAGCCTTTTTCACTGAAATTGTTAAAAAGTGTATTGAAAAAGATCTCATCCGGTCGAATCGTTTTATTATTGATTCTACCGATGTGGCTGCCAATGTCAATTATCCTTCAATAAAGAAGCTGGCTCGAATTGCTTTTAATAAAGTAATACAGGCAGTGGCAGAATTCAATGAACTACTGGCCACAGAAATAGCAGCAGCTATTGAATCAGAACTGGATCTCGCTTATGAAAAATCAGAAAAATTCAGCTGGCGAGAACATTTTGAAATCACCCAAAAGTATTTGGATAAACTCTATATCAAAACCTATGATGAGTTGCAATATAACCCGAAATATCTGGACGCTTTTGGACTATGCTATGATTTACTGGATCAATATACCAATAATAAAAAGGATAAGATTGTGAGTATTGTTGATCCAGACGCACGAGTCGCTCATAAATCACCTGGAAATGTTAAGAAGGGCTACAAAGATCATATCATCATCGATGAAGACAGCGAGATCATCCTGGCATCATCCCAGACACCATTTAATGTCGGTGATGGAAAAAAACTGAAGGAGCTGCTCCAAAAGACGGAAACACAAGTTGGTTTAAAACCAAAAGAACTGTCAGCGGACAAGGTTTATGGCGAAACAGAAAACAGAGCCTTTCTAAAAGACAATACCATCATCAGCAACATCGCATTTTACGAGGAATCGAGCTCAGAAAACAACTATTTCAAAATGAAGGATTTTGTTTTTTCTGATGATTTCAAAACAGTTACTTGTCCAAACGGCAAGAGTACTGAATTTTTTAAGATCAAACACGATAAAGTTAACAATCGGGATATGAAGGATTTTCAGTTTGACGTTAAAGATTGCAGTCAGTGTCCACTCATTGAGCAATGTATTTACCGTTATAAAAATGGTAAATACCAATATAAAAACAAACGTGTCACTGTTTATTTACGGTATGATGCGGTGATAACAGACAAAGCTAGAGTAACAACTCCAGAATTCACCATTGCTTACAATAAGCGTTACAAAATCGAAAGACGTTTTGCTACAATGGTCAGAAATCACGGTTTACGTCGGTGCCGATATATCAGACTCCGTGGGGCAAAAATTCATATTACCATGGCCAATCTAGCCTGCAATATTGTAAGGATGGTTTCTTTGTTATTCCCTCCTACAAAAAATTTGAAAATCTGATGAAATCTGCGGCGGTAAAAGTAGCTGCCGCCGTCAATTTATCAGTCATTCTCAAACGTTTTATAAAAATTGAATCGTTAGGTTTCTATTAGCCTCATATCAACGAATATTCATTCATGATTTAAGAAATCGTGCTTTTTTATGGCCGTTTTTCGGAGGTTTCTCAGGCACGAGTTCTTTCCTGACATGGTAGATTGCTCCCTCAAATTCAACCCTTGGCTTTCTCCCCATCACTACCTCCATCAGCAAAATTGATTTGATTATTTAACTTGCTGATATTTTACTCCATCAAATTCTGAATGTAAACAAGTTTATAAATTGGTGTCAGGCGCCGTTACCTAGGCATTCCCAGGCACCACTCTTCCCCTTTTCTTAATTAAATCTTATGTTAAAATATAAATGTCACAATTCTATACATAAAGTGTATAATAACTTGCAGTCTTTATGAAATCTGAGTATAATAAGGATGAGGTGATGAGTATGTTGACCATTGATGAAATTAAATCTGAATTTGAACCAAATACGCCAATTTTTTTATCTGAATTGGAAAACAAAAATGAATATTCAAGCGATTCATTAAGAAAATTTTTATCGCGGATGGCTCGAGCTGGCGTAATAAAGAGATTTCAAAAAGGCGTTTATTATATTCCGGAAAAAACAATATTCGGAGAATCTTCGCTAAACCCGGTTGATGTGATCAAAAGGAAATATTTAGGTAATGGAAAAAAACAATATGGAGTAATGACTGGCTTGTCGCTGTTGAACAAATGGGGGCTTACAACACAGGTTCCAAATGTTATTGAAATAGTAACCAATAATGAAACGAACCGTAAACGGACAGTTGAAGTCGGAAATCAGAGAGTAATACTTCGGTGTTCCAAAACCCCAATTTCAGAAGCAAATATCAAGATCATTGAATTCTTAGAAGCAGTTTCAAACATCGATTTTAATAATGAAGAACAGACAGCTAGTCTGAGAACTTATTTAAAAACCGAACACTTTTCGAGAGCTAATCTTGACCTGGTACTGATCAACTATTCAAAAAAAACTTATAAAAAATTAGTAGAGAGTGGCATGATTAATGAATTTGCATGATGATGAAGTAAATTTCAGAGAGAGTATACTTAGAGCCAATGAGTATCTTAAGATTGCACAAGATATTATTGTAAAGGACTATTTTGTCACACTTTTTTTAAAAACCCTGAAGACCAATTTACCGAATTTTATTTTCAAAGGCGGTACATCATTGTCAAAGTGTTACAAAGCGATTAATCGATTTTCTGAAGATATTGATATTTCTTATTCTGTAGGATCAAAAGGAAAAATTACACAAAGCACAATAAAGGAATCAAATCGGAAAATAAAAGAAACAATTGAAGAATTGGGATTTGAGTACTTAAATGAATCAGATTTTAAATCCGGCAGGAAATTTCAAAATTTTAAAGTCCAATACTCCTATTTTGAGCAGCATCGTGTCGTCAGAGATCATATAATCGTCGAAAATACTTTGCTTACACTTCCTTTTCCGGTACAAGAATTAAAAATAAATTCATTGATTGCAGAATATCTCGAAAAAAATGATTTTACTGAAGTAATTTCGGAATATAATTTAGAACCGTTTACCGTTTATGTTCAGGATATTTCAAGAACATTTATTGATAAGGTATTTGCTGTATGTGATTATTACATTGAAGAAAATGATAAAGAACATTCCAGGCATCTCTATGATCTCTATATGATTATTGATAAATTAGGTGAGTTAGAATCAATTGTACCTCTTATTGGTGAAGTCAGGAAAGAGCGGATTAAGAATCCCAAGTGTTATTCTGCCGGTGAAGATATAAATAAAATTTTAACAGAGCTTACCGAGAATGGATTTTATGAAAATGATTATAAAAATATCACATCCAAATTATTATACGATAAAGTTACCTATGATGATGTCATCAAAAACTTACGAATAATTATTGAATCAAATATTTTCAGATTTTAAAGCTGTGGTAGGTGGCAAAAAACATCAATATGTTAAGTAACAGCGAAACCTCGGTAAAAGGTAACTGCACTGGCTCTGGAAAAGGGTGCTTTGAAATATCGGAAACACTCAACACTTTGGCTTTGAAGCACCCACCTATTTTATTAAAACGTATATTGCTCCCCTGCTTGCCGACGGCAGAATTAAAATGACACTTCCTAATAAGCCGAAGAGCAAGTTCCAAAAATATTATTCCTAGGTGTTTTACACCCAAACTCTGATATTCTAACAAGTTTATAAGTTGGTGTCAGGCACCTCAATCTAAGGAGGCAAAATGAAAGCATTTCTAATGGATGTCTACCATCATGGCAAGGTAAAATTCAAGCTTGTCCAATTTAATTTTTTAACGCTGCTGATCTTTGAAGCACTGTATACTTTAGTCGGGACCGAGATCATTTATCCCGGCAGCTTTTTTCTCTTTGATCAGGTGATGCACCAGTTAGGGTTTGCTTTTATCAGCGACGCCAATATATCCCAGGTATTAACCAATCCGCTGTGCCTGCTGACGATTCTGGTGTTGCTGCTGATTCTTGGCTTTTACGGCCTGTTCGAATTAACCACCTTAATTGTACTGTTTAACGAAAGCCATTTTAAGCGAAACGTGGGACTCATCCCGCTGTGCCAAAAAAGTTTTGAACGGGCCCTTCATATTGTCAAACCGCGCAATTTCCCGTTGATTATTTTTGTGCTGATCATTATCCCCTTTACCAAATTTTCACTGGCTTCCAGTTTTGTTTCAGAAGTGTCCATACCAGACTATCTGATGGCGCATATTTTTGCCAGCCCGATGCTGACGCTGGCCTATTATGCGGTCATCATCGTCCTGTTTCTGATGGTGCTCTTCGGGATTTTCTCCCTGCATTATTTCACCTTGGCAGATAACGACTTTCTGGCAGCCATCAAAAAAAGCCGGTCGCTGATCAACGGTCATTTTTGGCACACCACCTTCTGGGTGGCTTTCTGGAATGGCGCGATTCTGCTGACGCTGTTGCTCCTCTTTAGCCTGTTTGAAGTGTTTGCCTACTTTGTCCTCGGCCAACTTCTGGAAAATACTCTGGCCTTATCCGTTTTTATTGGCGGCTTCGGATTTTTTGTTTCGGCACTCTTTACCACCTTTCATTTAATCGAGACGGCCATCACCTTTGCCTTGGTGTCAATGTTCTATTACGATTATTCCGAAAGGGCCCACCTCGAAGTGCCATCAACAGCCCTAATCCAAACTAAAAAACCATTCATTGCCCGGAAAAAATCGTTTATCAGCTTGAGCATTGTGGCTATTTTGGTGATTGTCGCCCACAGCAGCACGATTATTTTCAACAACTTTAACGAAACCTTCAATGCACATTTTATCGCCGGACCGCAGATCATTGCCCAAAGCAGCCCTTCAACACCAACCACCCTGATCACCCTGCAGCAAGCCATTGATGACGGTGCCGATGGGGCTGAACTTAATGTCGCCCAAACAAAAGATGGGGTGCTGGTTGTGGCCGCTCCGACGATTAAGAGCACTGCCGGGGAGACGATCACTATCGGGGCCGCGACGGTTGACGAGCTCACCTCTTTGGGGGTTATCACCCTATCCGATGCCCTGCTGTTTTCCAAAGACAAACTAAAACTGAACCTTCAGCTCGACCCCACCGAAGATGACGCCAATCTGGTGGCCGCGGTCATTGCTGCCATTCATCAGACAAACAGCCGTGATCAGTGCCTGCTTGCTTCCATGGATTATCCGACTCTGGAACAGGTGGCCGTAGTTGATCCTCAGCTTAAGCGGGTTTATGTGACCAGTGTGGCCATGGGTAAGATTCAGACCCTGCCGGTCGACGCTCTCAGTATCGAAGCGTCGTTTATTTCGCCGGGCATGGTAACCGCCATTCATGGGGAATATAAGGAGATTTTCGCCTGGACGGTTAATTCGGAAAAGTCCCTCACCGAGATGGTTCATTTTGGTGTTGACAATATTATTACCAATGATGTCAGTCAGGCAAAGAAAGTAGTTGCTCATCTGACCGAACCTCGGGAGTTGATTGACCAGATCAATGATTTTTTGTTTAAAGACATTGTTTTAGAATAACCGGCAACTGAATATTTCTCAAATCAGAGGCTGGTTTAATATTCGGCATAAATATAAGATTGGTGTCAGGCACTGAGGCACTGGGTTCTAACGAATAGAATCTGCACAAAAGAACCATCCCTCCGAGGAAAAAACAGCTTCCGGGGATATTCGTATTGTGGCAACCGACGTCAATGGACTTGAAGTAGTGATCTCCGAAAATGCCAAAGGCCAGGCAATTGTCCTTGAGGGCAGCTTTGCAACGATAACCGTTAATGCCCCGGATATCGACATTCAAACTCAGGGTACAACGACCATCGCCAATATGAATATCAGTGCAGCAGCAACCGGATGCGCAGTTAATTTGGCCGCGGGCACCAAAGTTGAAAAAATGGTTCTCGACAGCGGAGCTGCTATATTGGGTACCGGAACCATTGACAATGCTGAAGTCAATTCAAATGGTGTAAAATTTGAAACCGCACCCACCAAACAAGAAGATGATCCATCTGTTACCGAACCACCAGTAGTGACACCAGTAACACCAACTCCAGGTGGTGGCGGAACTAGTGGTCCAAAAGCAGCATTGAAAGACGTTAATGATGCACCTGATGCAATAGCGATGAAAGTCGCACTTGAAAAATCTGCTAATATTTATGCGCTGGGGTTGGATACAGAATACTACAACCAGATAGTTAATACTGACAGAAAACTAGCCGTAGCACAAGATATGCTTGATAATAAAGCAGTTGACTATACATTAAATACTGTGCAGAATTATTTTGAAAATTTAACCCATGCAAGATTCGTTATTGAAACGCAAATGAACATTGCAGATTCATACTTTGGGAAAACCCCCACAATAGATGAAATTGATACTAATGTAGAATTTATTCAAACTATTCGTGATCAACTTTTTGCTCTTCCTACTGAGTATAAAGTGCTTACATTATCAGATAACAAGATTAGTGATTTAATTACTTCATTAGATTTTGCTAAATTACAGTATGCAAAAATAACGATTGCTCAAGATAAAGTCGATTTATTGACTAATTTATTTAAACAACATTATTCGAGTTTAGGACAATTATTGACTAAGTTTGAAGCTCTTTACTCCGACTATTTAAAGAAATAGTCTCTTGTGTCCTTGATCTAACCAATTATTCTATTCCAAAATTTAAGACTATCCAGGCTTTCAAAGCTTGGATAGTCTTTTTACGTTGAGGATCTGGGTGGCGTTCTTTAGATAATCAGGGGGACGAGAATTAGGAAGATCGTTCTTTACATTCCATTCGACGAATGTCGCTTTTTTAAGCCTTTCGAACGATACCAAAACTAATTCCGGTCAGAAGGTAAGCAATATCGTCTCCTTGTGTTAGTATATCATTGCAACGATCAATGCCACTAACACCGAGCTGAATGGCAGAAAATACCATTGCAGTTTTTGATGATCCTCACCCCTGATCTGATTCTTCAGATAAAGATAAATTCCGTATCCCACGATTACGCCGATCGTATCGTGGATAATATCATCCCACTCAAACATGCCGGTTTTGGTAAAAAGCTGCAGGCACTCTACTGAAACAGAAATAAGAAAGCCCAATAATATGACGGTATTACGCTTTTTCGTTTCATCCTCATCAATATTATTTTCATAAGCCAATGGTATTAATATCCCCACGGGGATAAACATCAGGCAGTTGAAAATAACTTCCAAGACAAGCCGGAAGTCATGGGTCTCCCAAATGTATTGGTAGGTCCAGAATGGATTCAGGTTATAATCGAAATGAGTTTTGCCCGTCCTTGCCAAAACGGTGTATAAAAATATTAAATACACATAAAACCAAATTGCTGGTCTACACCACTTTTCTTTTGTGGTCCATTTTGTTTTATTTAATATTAATACCGCTAACAGCATAAATACGATTAGCATTGTCATCAGCGTATCCTTACTGTTGGAAAACGGACCATATTGGCATAACAAATTATAATACTTTATCATCGCATTAATCGGCATAACCCCCTTCAGTTCAAATTTTTTATACAGCCTTCTTTCTACTACAATATATTTATGGTTATAGTACCTAACAACCAGTTAGGACCTTATCCATCTTGTTGCTTAAGCTGTTAGAATGTAGAGAGCAATCGGTATGTCGTCTTCCTTTCTTGGACTTCGCG
>NZ_RXYA01000015.1 GCF_008086595.1 Acetobacterium paludosum
ACCGGACACAAATCGAACGTGGTCAAGTACTGGCTAAACCAGGCTCCATTCATCCTCATACTCACTTCACATCAGAAGTATATGTGCTAACCAAAGAAGAAGGCGGACGTCATACTCCATTCTTTGATGGATACAGACCACAGTTTTACTTCAGAACAACTGATGTAACAGGTGTCATCAAATTGCCGGATGGCGTGGAAATGGTAATGCCGGGAGATAACGTTCAAATGGAGATCACCTTGATTACACCAATCGCGATTGAAGAAGGCTTACGTTTCGCTATTCGTGAAGGCGGAAGAACAGTTGGATCCGGAGTCGTTGCGAAAATTATCGTAGACTAAAGTTGCAGCTAGTTTTCGAAAAACATGTAAAAATTTAATGAATAAAAGACCGCCTCTCATTCTGAGAGACGGTCTTTTTAACGTGAAAAATTCACAAAAACAATATTTGATAGGAAAAGGGATATGATTTATGGTATCATCTATAACAAATAACAAATAACGAAGAAAGCGATAAGAGAATAAGATGTTAAAAAATGATTTCCTCATGCGAGAAATTGAAAGCTTTTCTAAATTTGTAATCGAAATATTCCGAAAAGAGAAATTTGAAATTGATAAAGAACAAGTTGCAATGATCGAAGATGATTACTTGTTTTATCATTTCCAGGAAATGATTTATAATGGAAAAATAAATGAAGCTGAGAATGCTTTGTTTGAAACAATTGAAAAAAATCCTAAACTTGAACATCTGAAATTGTCAGAAAAATTCTATTCGGAAGTTTTTAAAATGAGTGATGAATATTTACAGGAACAAAATTATTCTCGAGAAGAAGCATTTGAAAGCTTAGATCAGATAAAAGAAATTTATCAGAAAAAATACAATGATTCTAATAGACGGAATTGGAAAGAAGTAAGAAATGATTAGACTCTTGGTTGATAGTATGTGTGATTTACCTAAAGATTATGTAAACCATCCGAATTTAGATATGGTTTCATTAAATGTAATCATTGAAGGAAAAGCATATCGGGATAAAAGAGAAATTGATTTAAGAAGGATGAATGAATTTATGGAACAGGGGATCGTGCCTACCACGTCCCAAGTAAATCCAGGAGATTTTATCGAATATTTCGAAAAATGCGCAAAAAATAACGAAGAATGTCTGTATCTTACATTCTCTTCAAAGCTGTCAGGAAGTTATGAAACAGCGGGCTTTGTTTTAAAAGATGTTTTAGAAAAATATCCGGATTTTAAATGTAAAATAGTTGATAGCCTTCACAGCGGGGGAAGTATAGCCATTATAGCAGTAGAACTTTTAAAACTTATTGAACAGGGAAAAAATCTTGAGTATTTGGCTGATGCAGCAAAGAAATTCATTCCTCATGCTCATTTCTATTTTAGTATCGAAGATTTGAATTGGTTATACATGGGTGGTCGAGTATCCAAGGGGACAGCAGTTGTTGGCGGCTTTCTGAAAATTCATCCCATCGTATCGGTTGAAAATGGAGAATTAAAAGTCATTGGCAAATCTCGGGGAAGTAAAAAAGCGCAAAGAACAGTTGTCGAAATAACCGCTCAAAATATTAAGGATTATCTTGACCAGAACGTTGGCATAGCATATACTGGTTCCATGAAACCAGTTGAAGAGTATGAAAGTGCTTTGCGAGAAATGGGCGTTACAAAAATTGAACCGGTACCGATTGGCTGTGTTTTAGCAGCCCATTTAGGACTTCAAGGTACAGGAATATATTTTCTGGACATGCCTCCGGAAAAAATATTAAAATAAATAGAAAAACTTCAAAAAAACGCTTGCTAAAGGCGTTTTTTTCTTGTATAATAGGGAAGGTTGACACTCTGCGATGAAGTGAGAGGTTGCTGTCGCCTTAGACAGGTTAATTTTCACGGAGTATGTCACGATCTAAGAATCGGACGACAATCACGAATATCATACAATTCCATCAGAATGACTTTAGTCATTTTGAAAAAAATAATGATGAAACACCCGGATGGGTTGACACGTGATTGGAGTACCTAAATGACGATTAGAAATAAATAAGGAGGTAAAATTTAGGTATGGCAAAACAAAAGATTAGAATCAGGTTGAAAGCGTTTGATCATAAAATTTTAGATCAATCAGCTGAACGAATTGTTGAAACAGCAAAGAGAACAGGTGCTAGCGTATCTGGTCCGGTGCCACTGCCAACAGACAAAGAAATCATTACGATTCTTCGTGCAGTGCATAAGTACAAAGATTCTAGAGAACAATTTGAAATGCGCACACACAAACGGTTGATTGATATTTTAAATCCAACACCAAAAACTGTGGATGCATTAATGCGATTGAACTTACCAGCAGGCGTTGATATAGAAATTAAACTATAGACCCCAATGGTATTATGATTGCTCAGCAATCCAATGATATTTAGGAGGAAACAATGAAAAAAGCGATTATTGGTAGAAAAATTGGAATGACACAGATTTTCACAGAAGATGGCACTGTTATTCCTGTAACTGTAGTTGAAGCAGGACCTTGTGTTGTGCTTCAAAAGAAAACCATTGAAGTTGATGGATATGAAGCTCTTCAATTGGCTTTCGGTGAAGTGAAGGAACGTCGAATGACAAAACCTTTAAAGGGTCATTATGACAAAAACAGTGTGGAATATAAAAAAGTAATCCGTGAATTTAAGCTTGATGATTATGCAAGCTATGAAACGGGACAATTGATTCAGGCTGATATGTTTGAATCTGGAGATCATGTTGATATTTCAGGTAAATCAAAGGGTAAGGGATTCCAGGGGGTCATTAAACGACATGGCCAATCCAGAGGACCGATGGCTCATGGTTCAAAATATCACAGAAGACCAGGTTCCATGGGAGCGTGTTCTTCTCCTGCAAGAGTTTTTAAAGGAAAGAAGCTTCCTGGCCAAATGGGAAACAAAAATGTGACTGCTATTAATTTAGAAGTTGTTAAAGTTGATGTTGAAGACAATGTACTCTTAATCAGGGGTGCGGTACCAGGCATCAGAGGAGCACTTATTACAATTAAAAGCAGCGTTAAAGCATAAAAAAATCAAGCCTGAAAGGAGGAAATCAAATGCCTAAAATTGACATTTTAGATGTAAAAGGAAATGTTGTTGGTGATGTCGAGTTAAGCGAAGGAATCTTCGGAATCGAACCCAACGAGTATGTAGTACATGAAGTAGTGGTAGCACTGCTTGCAAATAGACGACAAGGAACACGCTCAGCTTTGACACGTTCGGAAGTACGTGGCGGTGGTCGAAAACCTTGGAGACAAAAAGGAACAGGTCGGGCTCGTGCCGGCACAATCCGATCTCCATTGTGGAAGGGCGGCGGTGTGGTATTTGCACCGAAATCAAGAGACTACAGCAAAAAAGTTAATAAAAAAGTTAAAGCTTTAGCCATGAAATCAGTTTTCTCGGCAAAAGCACAGGACAATGAAATTCGCGTATTAAATCAATTAGCGATGGATGTCCCAAAAACAAAAGAAATGATTGCCGTACTGAATAATATCAATGTTCAAAAAGCCTTGATTGTACTTCCAGAAAATAATGAAGCAGTTATTCGTTCAGCAAGCAATATTCCTAAAGTCGCAACCACGACGGTCAATGAATTGAATGTATATGATATGTTGAAGTATGATATATTGATTATGACTCAGGAAGCATTAGAAAAAATTGAGGAGGTATACGCATAATGAAAAATCCTCGTGATATTATCATCAAGCCAATTATTACAGAACGTAGTATGGCAGATGCAGAAGAAAAAAAGTTTACATTTAAAGTAGATAAAAGAGCGAATAAAATTGAAATAAAAAATGCAATTGAAGTAATATTCGGTGTTGAAGTTGAAAAAGTAAACACAATGAATATGAATGGAAAAATAAAAAGAACCGGACGTTTCGTTGGCCGAAGATCTAATTGGAAAAAGGCCATCGTGAAGTTAACACCTGGAAGTAAGGGCATCCAATTCTTCGAAGGCGTATAATCACATAAGCGAGACTACAACCCGAGAAGCATACAAAAAGGAGGTAGCGAATAATGGGTATTAGAAAGTATAAACCAACGTCCCCTGGGCGTAGAAATATGAGTGTCAATACATTCGAGGAAATCACTAAAACTGTGCCTGAAAAATCTTTATTGTCACCACTAAAAAAACACGCAGGCCGTAACGCATACGGTCGTATCACCGTTAGACATCATGGTGGTGGAGCAAAAAGAAAATATCGAATTATTGATTTTAAAAGAAATAAAGATAACGTTCCTGGAAAAATCGCAGGAATTGAATACGATCCAAATAGAAGCTCAAATATAGCATTAATTCACTATGCAGATGGTGAAAAACGTTATATTGTTGCACCATTAAAATTAAAAGTTGGCGATGTTATCGTTTCAGGACCTGAATCAGATATCACCATTGGTAATTGTTTGCCATTGAAAAACATCCCAGTTGGTACAACCATTCATAATGTTGAGTTAAAAGCAGGCAAAGGCGCACAATTGGTTCGCTCAGCTGGAACAAGTGCACAACTTATGGCGAAAGATGGGAATTATGCGACACTGAGATTGCCTTCTGGAGAAATGAGACTGGTTCGAATTGAATGTCGAGCTACAATTGGTCAAGTAGGAAATTTAGACCATCAAAATGTGCGAATTGGTAAAGCTGGTCGTAAAAGACATATGGGCATTCGACCAACTGTACGTGGTTCGGTAATGAATCCAAATGACCATCCACATGGTGGTGGTGAAGGAAAAGCACCAATCGGACGTTCTGGTCCAGTTACTCCTTGGGGTAAACCAGCGATGGGTTATAAAACACGTAAGAAAAATAAACCTTCCGATAAATATATTGTAAGATCAAGAAATAAAAAATAAACACTCAACCATAAGATGACGAATCGAGAGGAGGATGAACAATGGGTAGATCATTAAAAAAGGGACCTTTTTGTGACGAAAAGTTACTTAAACGCATCGAAGCAATGAACGAAAAAGATGAAAAGAATGTATTGAAGACATGGTCAAGAAGCTCCACACTTTTTCCACAAATGGTAGGCCATACCATCGCAGTTCATGATGGAAGAAAACATGTTCCAGTTTATGTTACCGAAGATATGGTAGGACACAAACTCGGTGAGTTTGCGCCAACCAGAACCTTCAGAGGTCATGCTGGAGAAAAGAAATCTAAATTAAAATAGCCAGAAGGAGGTATACGAATGGAAGCAAGAGCGACAGCTAAATATGTACGTGTTTCATCCAGAAAGGCTAAGTTAGTGGCTGATTTAATTCGAGGCAAAAGCATTGGAGAAGCATTAAGTATTTTAGCATTAACACCAAATAAAGCAGCGAAAATAATTGATAAAGTTGTAAAATCTGCTTTAGCAAATGCTGAAAACAATTTTAATATGAATCCTGAAAATTTATATATTGATCAAGTATATGCTAATCAGGGTCCTACACTAAAAAGATTCAGAGCGGGTGCACAGGGACGTGCCATGATTATTCGAAAGAGATC
Organism: Acetobacterium paludosum; assembly: GCF_008086595.1. GTDB lineage: Bacteria > Bacillota > Clostridia > Eubacteriales > Eubacteriaceae > Acetobacterium > Acetobacterium paludosum. Next base: position 5,527 of record NZ_RXYA01000015.1, read on the forward strand.
GTCTCATATTACAGCCGTATTAAAAGAAAAAGAGTAAGGAGGGCATAGATGGGTCAAAAAGTCAATCCTCACGGATTTAGAGTTGGCGTTATTAAGGACTGGAATGCAAAATGGTTTGCTAACGACAGAGATTTTGCAGATTGTTTAATTGAAGATCACGATATTCGAAAATATATAAAAGTAAATCAATACCAGGCGGGTATTTCTAAAATAGTTATTGAACGTTTTGGTAACAAGGTCAAGATTCATATCTTTACTGCTAAACCAGGCATGATTATAGGTCGTGGTGGTGCAGGTATCGATACTTTACGACTTGAACTTGAAAAAATGACCAAAAAAACTGTGTTCATTAATATTGTAGAGGTTAAAAATGTCGATATGGATGCGCAGCTTATTGCCGAAAATATCGCAGCGCAATTAGAAAGAAGAATTTCTTTCCGTCGTGCAATGAAACAAACAATGCAACGAACCATGCGAGCCGGAGCAAAGGGTATTAAAACTGCAGTAGCAGGACGTTTGAATGGTGCTGAAATGGCACGTAATGAGCATTATGCTCAAGGCCAAGTGCCACTTCAAACTCTAAGAGCTGATATTAGCTACGGTTTTGCTGAAGCTGACACCACCTACGGTAAAGTAGGCGTGAAGGTTTGGGTCAATAAAGGTGAAATTTTAACGGGACGTGAAGATGTTTTAGCGGTTACTGCTGAAGATGATGCAAAAGCTAAAAAAAACACTCGTCGTAAAGCTCCTACTAACAGGACAGAAAACTAAGAGAGGAGGACAACGTATATGTTAATGCCTAAACGTGTAAAACGTAGAAAAGTACATAGAGGTCGTATGAAAGGAAAAGCACTTCGTGGTAATAAAATTACCTATGGAGATTACGCTATTCAAGCACTAGAACCAGCATGGATTACTGCAAATCAGATAGAAGCTGCTCGTGTTGCTATGACCAGATATATTAAAAGAGGTGGTCAGGTCTGGATTAAAATATTTCCAGATAAACCTGTTACAAAGAAACCAGCAGAAACTCGTATGGGTTCCGGTAAAGGTTCGCCAGAGTATTGGGTTGCAGTGGTAAAACCAGGTAGAGTAATGTTTGAGATTGCCGGAATTCCTGAGGAGATTGCTCGGGAAGCGATGCGTCTTGCTCAGCATAAATTGCCAATTAAGACAAAATTTATCACTCGCAAAGATCAGGAAGCGCAAGAAGTGGGTGATGAGTCATGAAACCAAGTGAATTAAGAGAATTATCGAATTTAGAACTTACCGAAAAATTGGGTGACCTTAAAGAAGAGTTATTCAATTTGAGATTTCAACATGCTACAGGCCAGTTGGAAAATCCAATGCGCATCAAAGATGTCAAGAAGACTTATGCACGCATCAAAACAATTATGCAAGAACGTGCAATGAAGTCAGACGAAGCATAATAAACCAATAGATAAGGAGGTTTAGCTTATGGAAGAAAGAAATTACAGAAAAACTCGAGTTGGTAAAGTTGTCAGCGATAAGATGGAAAAAACAATTGTTGTTGCAGTTGAAAGCTTTGGAAAGCATCCTTTATACCAAAAACGAGTCAAAAAGACTGTAAAGTTTAAAGCCCATGACGAACAAAACGAATGTAAAATCGGTGATACCGTAAAAATAATGGAAACAAGACCATTGAGCAAAGACAAACGTTGGAGATTAGTAGAAATCGTAGAAAAAGCACTATAAGTTAATGTGCGGAAGGAGGTATTTCGGATGATTCAACAAGAATCGAGACTAAAAGTAGCAGATAATACCGGTGCAAAGGAATTATTGTGCATCCGAGTTCTTGGTGGTTCCGGTCGTCGATATGCAAATATCGGGGATGTTATCGTGTGTGCTGTTAAAAGTGCTGCACCCGGTGGCGATGTTAAAAAAGGCGACGTTGTTAAAGCCGTTGTCGTAAGAACAAAAAGTGGAATCAGAAGAGACGATGGAAGTTACATAAAGTTCGACCAAAATGCAGCGGTTCTTATAAAAGATGATAAAAACCCAAAAGGTACTCGTATTTTTGGACCTGTCGCAAGAGAGCTAAGGGACAAGAAATACATGAAAATCGTATCTTTGGCTCCTGAAGTACTTTAAGGAGGAAATGAAAGATGCATATTAAAAAAGATGATATCGTAATGGTTATTTCCGGTAAGGACAAAGGAAAAAAAGGAAAAGTGATTCAATCTTATCCTAAAGATGGAAAAGTCCTTGTGGAAAATGTAAATATGGTAACTAAGCATCAAAAACCAACACAACAAATGCAACAAGGTGGTATTGTTAAACAAGAAGGAAGCCTTCAGGCTTCTAACGTCTTGATATATTGCCCTAAATGTGATAAAGGTGTAAGAACCGGACATAAAGTGTTGAGTGATGGCAAAAAAGTTAGATACTGTAAAAAATGCAATGAAACATTTAATAATTAATTTCGGGAAGGAGGATCAATATGCCCAGATTAAAAGACAAATATCTTACTGAAGTGATTCCAGCTTTAATGGAAAAATTTCAATATAAAAATATCATGGAAGTTCCTAAACTTGAAAAAGTTATACTTAACATGGGTTTAGGAGATTGCAAAGATAACTCTAAAGCTTTAGAAGCAGCAGTGATTGACCTTGGAATAATAGCTGGTCAAAGACCAATAATTACAAAAGCGAAAAAGTCAGTTGCTAATTTTAAAGTCCGAGAAGGCATGAACATTGGAGCGAAAGTAACTCTAAGAAGTGATCGCATGTACGAATTCACGGATAAGTTATTTAATGTTGCCCTTCCTAGAGTGCGTGACTTCAGAGGTTTATCAAACAAATCCTTTGATGGACGTGGTAATTATGCTTTTGGTATTAAGGAACAACTCATTTTTCCTGAAATTGATTATGACAAGGTCGAAAAGGTCAGAGGCTTGGATATTATGTTTGTCACAACGGCAAAAACAGATGAAGAAGCTCATGAACTGTTAAGACTGCTTGGCATTCCATTCAGTAGAGCATAAGGAGGACGTTAAAGTGGCAAAAAAATCAATGAAAGTAAAGCAACAAAAAAAACAAAAGTATTCAACTCAGGAATATACTAGATGTCGAATTTGTGGACGACCACATTCTGTTTTAAAAAAATTCGGTGTTTGTCGTATATGTTTCCGAGAATTAGCATATAAAGGCGAGATTCCTGGCGTAAGAAAAGCAAGCTGGTAAAAACAAACTAGCACAGAAAAGGAGGTACCGAGTATGGTTATGACTGATCCCATTGCGGATATGTTAACACGCATTAGAAATGCAAACAATGCAGGTCATAAAATGGTTGAGATGCCTGCTTCTAAAGAAAAGAAAGCGATTGCTCAAATTCTTTTAGAAGAAGGTTATATTAATAAAGTCGATTACATCACAGATGAAAAACAAGGAATAATTAAAATTGCTCTTAAATATGGAGAAAATAAAAGTCGTGTCGTAGCAGGCATTAAAAGAATTTCTAAACCCGGTTTAAGAGTATATGCAGGAAAAGATGAAGTGCCAAAGGTTTTAAATGGTCTTGGCATTGCTATCATATCCACATCAAAAGGTGTTATGACAGATAAAAAAGCAAGAAAAGCCGGTGTTGGCGGCGAAGTGATATGTTACGTTTGGTAACAAATTAAGACAGGAGGTAAAAAGATGTCAAGAATTGGGAAAGCACCCGTTGTGATCCTCCAGGGAGTCGACATTCAAAAAGATGGTCAAACCTTGACGGTCAAAGGTCCGTTAGGACAACTGGTTAGAACATTTCATCCTGATATCATCATCGATGTTCAAGAGAGCGAAGTCGTTGTCTCACGTCCATCTGAAAGTAAGCTGCATAAATCGCTTCATGGTTTAACACGTGCTTTAATTCAAAATATGGTTACAGGCGTTACCAAGGGCTTTACAAAAACATTGGAAATCAGTGGAGTAGGATATAGAGCAGAAAAAAAAGGGAACAAGTTGGTAATGAATTTAGGGTTTTCACATCCGGTAGAGATGGAAGATCCTGAAGGAGTCGAATCTGTTCCGGAGACGAATACAAAAGTCGTCATCAAAGGCATTAGCAAAGAAGCAGTGGGGGCTTATGCCGCCAACATTCGCGCAAAACGTCCACCTGAACCATATAAGGGTCATGGCGTAAGATATGCTGATGAAGTAGTTAGACGTAAAGAAGGTAAAACAGGGAAATAGCCTGCTAACCCGTCAAAGATAATGAAGGGAGTGAAACTCGATGATCAAGAAACCCATTAAAAATAAATTACGTGTCGCACGTCATTATCGGGTCAGAAATAAGATTTCTGGAACTGAAATGAAACCACGTTTGAACGTGTTTAGAAGTAATAAAAATATTTATGCTCAAATTATTGATGATACAAAAGGTATCACATTGGTTTCCGCTTCTTCCAATGACTCTGATCTTAAAGGTCAGTTATCAAATGGAGGAAATAAATCTGCTGCGAAAGTAGTTGGACAAGCAGTCGCAAAACGTGCCCTTGAAAAAGGAATCGAAGCCGTTGTATTTGATAGAGGCGGTTATGTATATCATGGTAGAGTAAAAGAATTGGCTGATGGCGCTCGTGAAGCCGGCCTGAAATTCTAAGTAAAGGAGGTCATTTGATGCAAAACAAAAAAATCGATCCAAGTACATTGCCAGAATTGAAGGAAAAAGTAGTCGCTATCAACCGAGTTACAAAGGTTGTAAAAGGTGGTCGTAACTTCAGATTCAGCTGTCTTGTGATTGTTGGAGACGAAAACGGTCATGTTGGCGTCGGTAAAGGAAAAGCAATGGAAATTCCAGATGCTATTCGTAAAGGCATTGATGAAGCAAAGAAATCATTAATTAAAGTGCCAATGGTTGGAACAACCATTCCACATGCAATTAATGGTGAAGCTGGCGCTGGTCATGTCTTACTAAAACCTGCTGGAAAAGGTACTGGCGTTATCGCTGGAGGACCCGTTCGAGCAGTTCTAGAATTAGCTGGAGTAAGAGATATTCGTACTAAATCTTTAGGATCAAACAACGCACGTAATATGGTTAATGCTACAATGGCAGGCCTGGCTGGATTAACGACACTAGAAGAAGTCGCAGCAAAACGTGGTAAGAAACCTGAAGAAATAATAGATTAGGAGGAGTCATTATGGCTAAACAATTAGAAATTACCCTTAAGAAAAGTCTGATTGGACGCAATAAAAAACAACGTGCAACGATTGAGGCTTTAGGCTTAAAGAAAATTAGACAGACCGTAACGCATAATGATACCCCTCAAATTCGCGGCATGATTCATCATACAGATTTTATGCTCGACGTAAAAGAAGTATAGGAGGCGTCAATATGAAGTTACATACTTTAAGTCCAGCTCCAGGTTCTAAAAAGGCAAACAAGCGTAAAGGACGAGGTACCGGTTCTGGTCTTGGAAAAACAGCTGGTCGTGGATCTGATGGACAGAAATCTCGTTCTGGCGGTGGTGTTAGAGTCGGTTTTGAAGGTGGACAAATGCCGTTGGCAAGACGTTTACCTAAACGCGGATTTTCAAATGCTCGATTCAAAAAAATATTTGCTATCGTAAATGTTGGAGATCTTAATGCATTTGATGAAAACACAGTTATTACACCAGAGTTATTAATGGAATATGGCTTTGTTAGAAAATTAAGAGACGGCGTGAAAATCCTTGGAAACGGAGAAGTTGAAAAGGCATTTACAATAAAAGCGCATAAAATCAGCAAATCGGCTGAGGAGAAGATTCTCGCTGGAGGAGGAAAGGTAGAGGTGATCTAATATGGTCTCTACTTTGAAGGATGCTTGGAAAATACCAGATCTGCGACGGAAGATATTATTCACCCTAGCATTGCTGTTTGTATATCGATTGGGATCCTTCATACCGATCCCGTTTATTGACCTTACACAGTTAAGTTCACTTGTCAATGGCAATGGAATGTTTGGATTGTTTAACATTATTTCTGGAGGTAACTTTGGTAAGTTTACTATATTTGCCATGAGTATCACTCCGTATATTAATGCATCGATCATCATGAATCTACTGGCATTTGCTATTCCGGCTTTGGAAAAATTGCAAAAAGAAGGTGAAGAAGGACGTAAAAAGCTAGCACAGTACACACGTTTTTTAACAATACTTTTAGCGATAATCCAGGCTCTGGGGATAAGTTTATCCTTTGGTGATTTACTGACGGAGAAGACAACACTAACTGTCTTTACAGTTGTTTTATGTATTACTGCAGGAACAGCTTTTCTTATGTACTTAGGTGAACAGATCACCGAAAACGGCATTGGTAATGGTATTTCGCTGATTATTTTTGTCAGCATCATTTCTAGAATTCCTTCTGGAATTTCTGAGATGTATAATTATATTACAATTGGAACCATGACCGCCATTAGCTTAATATTATTCCTTGTGTTTATAGTTGTTGTTGTATTTGGAGTAGTTGCAGTTAATGAAGGTCAACGAAGAGTTCCCGTACAATATGCAAAACGTGTTGTGGGAAGAAAAATGTATGGCGGTCAAAGTACTCACATTCCATTGAGAGTAAACATGGCAGGAGTTATTCCGGTAATTTTTGCAAGTTCGTTAACATTATTTCCAGCAACAATTTCAAGCTTTTTTCCGTCATCTGCTTTTGCAAATTGGGTAACAACCTATTTTGCATGGGGATCAGTGGCATCAACAATTATCTATGTGGTATTAATTATTGCATTTACTTATTTTTATACGGCGGTAACATTTAATCCGTATGATGTAGCGGACAATATTAAAAAACAAGGTGGTTATGTTCCGGGAATTCGACCGGGAAAACCAACCGTTGATTATTTGTCAAGAATAACGAATCGATTAACATTATTTGGTGGCGCATTTTTAGCGATCATTGCGATTATTCCTATTTTTGTAGGTGATTATATGGGAGTCAATCTTCAATTTGGAGGAACAAGTCTTCTAATTGTCGTTGGTGTAGCTCTCGAAGTAGTCAAAACGCTTGAGTCAGAAATGATGATGAGACACCATCAGGGATTTTTAAAATCATAGTATAAACTGGAGATGAATGAGAAATGAGAATTGTATTATTAGGACCTCCGGGGGCTGGTAAGGGGACGCAGGCAAAACTTATTTGTGAAACCTACAATATCCCTCATATTTCAACCGGTGATCTTTTTAGAGAAAATATGAACAATGATACTCCCCTCGGAAAAAAAGCAAAAGATTTTATGGCAAAGGGTCTTTTGGTGCCGGATGATCTGGTAGTTGATATGGTAGAGGATCGTCTGACTCATGACGACGTTGTGAGTGCAGGTTATGGTTTTTTACTGGATGGATTTCCACGAACCGTTTTTCAGGCTGAAGCTTTAGATGGAATCAGCAAGAAAAGAAATTTGGAATTGGATTTCGCGATTAATTTAGAAGTGCCTTTAGATGTTTTAGTCGAGAGGATTTCTGGACGAAGAATCTGTCCGAGCTGTCAGGCAACCTATCATGTAATTTTTAATCCTCCCAAGGTTGAAGGAGTCTGTGATTTTGACAGTGCTTCTTTGTATCAAAGAGAAGATGACAAGGTTGAGACGGTGAAAAAACGAATTCAGGTATATCAGGAACAAACAGAACCACTGATAGCATTTTATAAAGAAAAACAAAAGATTGTTGATATTAATGGACTCCAAAATATGAATGATGTTTTTGAAGACATAAAGAGAGTTTTAGACGGAGTTAATATAATATGATAACCATAAAATCTCACAAGGAAATTGAACTTATGAGGCATGCAGGCAGTATTGTCGCCGGTGCCCATGCCTTGGTGGGGAAATTGATAAGACCGGGAATAACAACTCTGGAATTGGATCGCGCGGTTGAAAAATTCATTAAGGATGCAGATGCGATTCCAACTTTCAAGGGTTACGGAGGATTTCCAAAATCAATTTGTGCTTCAGTTAACGAAGAAGTCGTTCATGGTATTCCAGGCAAGCGCAAACTACTGGAAGGTGATATTATCAGTATCGATATTGGGGCAACTTACAAGGGTTACGTCGGAGATGCAGCCATGACCCATGGGGTTGGAAATATTTCTGAAGAAGCACAAAGACTAATTGATGTTACCAGAGAATCTTTTTTCAAAGGTATAGTTTATGCAAGAGAAGGATATCGGTTATCCGATATATCAAATGCAGTACAGACTTATGTTGAAGAAAATGGTTTCTCAGTCGTTCGCGATTATGTTGGACATGGCGTTGGAAAGAAAATGCACGAAGATCCCCCGATCCCCAATTATGGATTAGAAGGACACGGACCGCGTTTGCGTCAGGGAATGACATTAGCTATTGAACCAATGGTGAATGTTGGAACCTATGATGTCGTTGTGCTTGATAATGACTGGACGGTTGTCACCACAGATGGCAAGCTTTCTTCACATTTTGAGCATACGATATTGATAACTGGAACTGCCGAACCTGAGCTTTTAACAGTGATCTAGGTTGGTGAGCAAATGAATGATTTTATAGTTGGACAAGTGGTTCGTTCCGTAGCTGGTCGTGATAAGGGTCAGTTTATGGTGGTTATTGAAGTGTTGGATGATCAGTTCACCTATGTATGCAATGGAAAACTTCGTAAAGTGAGTAATCCAAAAAAAAAGAAGATCAAACACTTAGCGAAGACGAATCACATTGCCACAGATATTCGTGATAAAATATTAGATGGAAAAAAGATAAGTAACGCTGAGATTAGAAAAATACTCGAGTCCTATCACATGCCTAATGGTGTTGGGGATGAGAATCGTGAGGAGGTTTGATCAATGGCCAAAAAAGATGTTATCGAGGTTGAAGGCTCTGTTGTGGAGTCATTACCTAACACTATTTTCTTAGTAGAATTGGAAAATGGACATCAGATAACTGCACATATTTCGGGAAAACTTCGTATGAATTATATTCGTATTTTACCTGGCGATAAGGTAGTTGTTGAATTATCCCCATATGATTTGACCCGCGGGCGTATCGTATGGCGTGGGAAAGGGAAATCATAAAGGAGGCATTTAAATGAAAGTTAGATCATCAGTAAAAAAAATTTGTGAAAAGTGCAAAATCATTAAAAGGAATGGCCGTGTTATGGTAATTTGCGAAAACCCAAAACACAAACAACGACAAGGTTAAATCCGTCGAAACCAGAAAAAAAGAACATGGCCGCGGCAATTTTAGTCATGTTCATGAGATAAAGCGAAACAAATCGCTGAGAGTTAATGAGTTACGTCACTAACACGACTTAATCCTCAGTATTTAGAAAACAATTTAGGAGGTACACACCCTATGGCAAGAATTGCCGGAGTCGATTTGCCCCGAGATAAGCGGGTAGAAATTGGATTAACTTATATTTATGGTATTGGGCATTCTAGATCGTTACAGATCTTAAAAGCTTTGAATATCAACCCTGATACTAGAGTTAAAGATTTGACTGAAACTGAAGTTAATGATCTTAGAAATATCTTGGATGAAAAATACACTGTTGAAGGAGACCTTCGTCGAGAAGTAAACTTAAACATTAAACGATTGATCGAAATTGGGTCTTATAGAGGGTTACGTCATCGTCGAGGTCTTCCAGTCAGAGGACAGAAGACTAAGACAAATGCCAGAACACGTAAGGGCCCTAAACGAACAGTTGGAAGAAAGAAATAGGAGGGCTTAATAATGGCAGTAAAAAAATCGAGAAGAAAAGTAAAAAAAGTTAAAAAGAATATCGAACGTGGTCAAGCCCATATTCAATCTTCTTTCAACAACACAATTGTTACCATTACAGATATGTCCGGGAATGCTTTATCTTGGGCTAGTTCTGGTGGTTTAGGTTTTAAAGGTTCTCGTAAGAGTACGCCTTTTGCTTCCCAAATGGCAGCAGAAGAAGCTGCTAAAGGAGCCATGGAGCATGGATTAAAAACTGTAGAGGTTTTAGTCAGAGGCCCTGGTTCAGGACGTGAGGCAGCTATTCGTGCTTTACAGGCGGCCGGATTGGAAATTACCCTTATCCGAGATGTTACGCCTATTCCACATAACGGTTGTCGACCACCTAAGCGACGACGAGTATAATAGGAGGGCGAAGAAATGTCAAGAAATATAGAAGCTTCATGCAGACAGTGTAGACGTGAAGGTGCAAAATTGTACCTTAAGGGAGAACGTTGTTATTCAACGAATAAATGTGCGTTCGAGAGACGTCCAACACCACCTGGCCAACATGGAAAAAGAAGAACAAAAATATCAGAATATGGACTTCAATTACGTGAAAAACAAAAAGCAAAACGTATTTACGGAATATTGGAAAAACAGTTTAGATCATATTTTGAAATTGCTGAAAAACAAAAGGGAATTACCGGTCATAATTTATTAATCCATTTAGAGTCACGTTTAGATAATGTGGTTTATCGATTGGGTTTAGCTACTTCTCGTAAGGAAGCTAGACAATTAGTAGATCATGAGCATTTCCTTATTAATGGTAAAAAAATAAATATTCCTTCATACATTACCAGAGAAGGAGATACAATTGAAGTTCGACCAAAGAGTAAAAAGTCTCAAAAATTCAAAGACATTATAGAAGTGACCGAAAATAGAACAGTTGTACCTTGGTTGTCTAAAGATGTTGAAACTCTATCAGGTAAAATCATTGGAAGACCGGCAGTAGAAGACATTGATGTCGAAATTGCTGAACATCTTATTGTTGAATTGTATTCTAAATAGGCTACATGTTCGGGAACCAATTAACCCTCATGTTAATGAATGGATTATAAATAAGTAGGAGGGTCTTGATAAATGATCGAATTCGAAAAACCAGTTATCGAAATTGTTGATAAAAAAGACGACGAAACCTATGGGCGGTTTGTTATTGAACCTTTAGAAAGAGGATATGGAACAACTCTGGGTAATAGTCTAAGAAGAATTATGTTATCATCCTTACCGGGTGTAGCAGTAACATCAGTTAAAATAGAAGGCGTTTTACATGAATTTTCTACCATCCCAGGAGTTAAGGAGGACGTTATTGAAGTCCTTTTAAATCTCAAGGGGCTAGCGGCGGAAATATATTCAGATGAACCAAAAGTAATTTATATTGAAGCATCAGAAGAAGGCGAAATTACAGCAGGAGACATTATAGCAGATTCTGATGTCGATATTTTTAACCCTGAGATGCATATAGCTACTTTAGCTAAGGGTGGAACCCTCAATATGGAAATGCGGATCGAAAAAGGTCGAGGTTATGTAGCGGCAGATAAAAACAAGTATCCAGGAATGCCGATTGGGACAATTCCAATGGATTCAATTTTTTCTCCCATTTTAAAAGTTAATTTTTTAGTGGAAAATACCCGCGTCGGACAAATCACCGATTTTGATAAGCTAACGATCGATATATGGACGGATGGAACGACAACACCGGAAGAAGCTTTGTCTTTGGCAGCTAAGGTATTAAGTGAACACCTTAACTTGTTCATTAATTTAACCGAACATGCTACAACTGTGGAAATCATGGTTGAAAAAGAAGAAAGTGAAAAAGAACGTATTCGTGAAATGTCGATTGAGGAATTGGAACTTTCAGTGAGATCCAGTAATTGTTTAAGACGTGCGAATATTGATACAGTCGAAAAATTAACACAAAGAAGTGAAGAGGATATGATTAAAGTACGTAACCTCGGACGTAAATCTCTTAATGAAATCAAGCACAAACTCGCAGAAATTGGGTTGTCCTTGAGTCAAGAAGAAGAAAAGGCAAAGGAGTAATAGTACTATGGCGGGATATCGAAAACTAGGCCGTCCCTCTGATCAGCGAAGAGCATTATTGCGTAATCTTACCACAGCCCTTCTAGAACACGGGAAAATAGAAACTACCGTAACCAGAGCGAAGGAAGTTAAAAGATTAGCAGATAAAATGGTCACATTAGGTAAAAGAGGCGACTTACATGCCAGAAGGCAGGCAATTGCATATATAACACAAGAAGTTGTAGTTAAACAGTTGTTTGACGAAATAGCACCTAAATATACTGAAAGAAACGGTGGGTACACTCGAATTTATCGAGTTGGACCACGTCGCGGCGATGGCGCAGAAATGGCTATAATTGAATTAGTATAATTTATGATGCAAAAGAAAGGGATTAAGATGTTATTTATGCTTAGTCCCTTTCTTGCATTTGCGGGTAGATAAAGAGAAGAAGAATGTTAAGCAGCTAGCCAGGAAAAGGTCGAAGCTCGCAAAGATGTTTCGGCCCATTTAAAATACTCGTGATTAACACCAAAGAAGGTAAAACAAGTGACTATGGAACAAAAAGTAAAAATGATCGAAGTACGGGATGTTCAATTTGTATATCCAGGTAACAACGATACCGAATCTGTTGACGCTTTAAGTGGTGTGAATTTTCATATCGATAAAGGCGAGTTTGTTGGGATTATTGGTCATAATGGATCTGGAAAATCAACACTTTCTAAATTACTTAATGCCATTATATTTCCCACAAAAGGCGATGTAATTGTCAATGGATTAAACACAAAGGATCATGAACATTTGTGGGATATTCGCCAGACGGCTGGAATGGTATTTCAAAATCCAGACAACCAATTGGTCGCTACGATTGTGGAAGACGATGTTGCTTTCGGCCCAGAAAATCTTGGAGTTCCTTCTTTGGAAATCAGAGAACGAGTCGATCGGGCACTGGCAACAGTGGAAATGCAGGCATATGCACATCAAAAGCCACATCAATTATCTGGAGGCCAGAAACAACGTGTCGCAATTGCAGGAATTTTAGCGATGGAACCTGAATGCATTATTTTTGACGAACCGACTGCAATGCTTGATCCTTCAGGACGACGTGAAGTTATGGAAACCATCAAGAAATTGAATCGGGATAAAAATATGACAGTGATTCATATCACACATTATATGAGTGAAATTATAAATGCAGATCGTATTATTGTTTTGGATCAAGGTAAAATTGTAATGGAAGGGTCACCGGAATCAATATTTAAAAACGTTTGCGCCCTTAAAAAAATAGGTTTAGATGTTCCGCAGATGACGGAACTCGCTTATGAACTGAGAAATGAAGGAATGGACATCAGAGATAATATTCTCAGTATTGATGAAATGGTGGATGCTTTATGTCGGTAGAAATTAGAAATCTTTCACATATTTATTCAAAAGGGTCGCCTTTTGAATTTCAGGCACTCAATAATATTAATGTTACGATTGAAGATGGCAGTTTCATCGGGATTATTGGACATACCGGTTCAGGAAAATCGACATTGATACAGCACCTTAACGGATTGTTAACACCGACATCAGGAACTGTTTTGGTTGATGGCGAGGATATCTTCAATAAAAAAAAATCAGAAATGATTCAATTACGTCATCATATCGGTTTGGTTTTTCAGTATCCTGAACACCAGCTGTTTGAAGAAACTGTCCAAAAAGACGTGGCTTTTGGTCCAAAGAATCAAGGCTTATCTGAAGAAGAAGTGAATAACCGAGTCCGGCAATCAATAAAAATGGTTGGATTGAATTATGATGAAGTTAAGGATAAATCACCTTTTGAACTTTCAGGAGGACAAATGCGGAGAATTGCCATAGCCGGTGTTTTGGCTATGGAACCATCGGTATTAATCCTTGACGAACCAACAGCAGGTCTTGATCCAAGAGGCCGGGAAGAAATACTGGCACAGATTAAATTGCTGCACACACAAAAAAAAATGACGGTGATTTTAGTATCACATAGCATGGAAGACATCGGAAGATTAGTTGAAAAAATATTAGTAATGAATGCAGGTGAAGTTGTGTTTTATGACTCGCCTAATCGTGTATTTACGGAAATAGAGACACTTGAGAGCATTGGACTAGCTGTACCGGAGGTGACTTACCTCATGAAACGACTTAAAATAAAATATCCCGAAATACGAGAAGATATTTTTACAGTGGAAGCAGCAAAAGACGAAATTCTCAAAGTCATAAGAGGGTAACAAGATGTTAAAAGATGTTACTATTGGACAGTTTTATCCAACCGGATCGGTTATTCACAAATTGGATCCCCGGACAAAAATATTGTTTACGACAGCTTATATTGTGATGTTATTTTGTATTAACAATTTATGGGGCTATTTAGCTACATTTTTAGTACTAGTTATTGTTACGCTTATTTCAAAAATTCCAGTGGGCTATATTATCCGTGGAATCAAAGGTTTAGTACTAATTATATTATTAACGGTGACGCTAAATTTATTTATGACACCAGGAAACGTAGTGGCTGCACTTGGACCTTTTAATATAACCTTGGAAGGATTGAAGACCGCGACATTTATGGCTTTACGATTGATATTTCTAATTGTTGGTACCAGTATTATGACATTAACAACGTCTCCCCTTGACTTAACGGATGGGATGGAATGGTGTATGCGATTTATCCCATTTGTACGTCGCTATGCACATGAACTTTCCATGATGATGTCAATCGCACTGCGGTTTATTCCAACTTTAATGGAAGAAACGGATCGGATCATGAAGGCACAAAAAGCTAGGGGTGCAAATTTCGAAACAGGCAACATTATTTCAAGAGCAAAAAATCTTATTCCTATTCTGATACCGCTTTTTATTTCAGCATTTCGGAGAGCTGATGAGCTTGCGACAGCAATGGAAGCCCGGTGTTATCGAGGCGGTCAAAACAGAACGCGGATGAAACAACTTGTTTTTGAAAACAGGGATCGCGTGTCTTTTGTTCTAATGTTTATGATGATTGGTGGTTTGATCTTAACGACCATGATAAAGATACCGCTAATATTTCCGATTTAGAGAGAAATAATGAAAAATATAAAATTGATTATCAGTTATCGCGGAACACATTACTGTGGATGGCAAGTTCAAACCAATGGCATTACGATTCAGGAGATCATTGAAAAAGCGATTGAACAACTAACCGGCGAACAAACAAACCTTATTGGTTCCGGGAGAACGGATGCCGGGGTTCACGCAATTGGACAATGTGCAAATTTTTTAACCGATTCTACAATCCCGCCAGAAGCTTTTTATAAAGCGCTTAATACAAAGTTGCCGGATGATATTCGTATCATTGAAAGTCAACGGTGTGATCAAAGCTTTCATAGCCGTTATGATGCAAAAGGAAAGAGTTATGTCTATAAAATATGTGAAGAGCATGTGGTTAGTCCCTTTACAACAGATTTGGCATTTCATGTTGCCGATTCACTTGATTGGAAAGCGATGAAAGAAGCGGCAGCATATTTTATCGGTGAACATGATTTTAGATCATTTATGGCAAGTGGAAGTTCGGTCAAAAGTACGGTGAGAACAATTGAAGAGATTTCTTTTGATAAAAATGACAGTCTTCGAGAAATTACGTTTAAAGGAAATGGTTTT
Source organism: Acetobacterium paludosum (assembly GCF_008086595.1). Taxonomy (GTDB): domain Bacteria; phylum Bacillota; class Clostridia; order Eubacteriales; family Eubacteriaceae; genus Acetobacterium; species Acetobacterium paludosum. The sequence continues at coordinate 20,909 of NZ_RXYA01000015.1, forward strand.
TTATACAACATGGTCCGGATTATGGTGGGAACACTCTACGAAGTTGGACGTCATCGTATTGCCAGCCACGATATACAAAAGATCATTTTAAGCAAGAATCGAAGTTTAGCAGGGATTACAGCACCGGCATACGGGCTTTATCTAAAAGAAGTATATTATGCGAATTAATTAGGCTTAAATGAAAACAAATAACTTGACACACCCGGGAAGATGCTATAAAATTAATGATGGACGTTAATGTATCCTTAGCCCAGATACTAGAAAATACGATTTCCGATAACTCCCACTTATCGGAAAACCAAAAATAATACAAATAAGAAATTATAAACTGAGGAGGACTTTTGAGATGAATGCGAATGCTACAAAAATGGCCAAATCTCATGAAATAGACCGTAAATGGTATGTTATTGATGCAGAAGGTAAGGTATTAGGAAGATTAGCTACAGAAGTTGCTGATATTTTACGAGGTAAAAATAAGCCGATTTATTCACCACATATGGATTGCGGTGATTTTGTAATTATTATCAATGCTGAAAAAATTGTGTTAACAGGAAATAAATTAGATCAGAAATTATATAAAACATATTCCGGTTATTCCGGTGGATTAAAGGAAATGACTTACAGAAAATTCTTAGCTGAGAAACCAGAACTTTTGGTTTTTAAAGCAGTAAAGGGTATGATCCCTCATAACAAATTAGGGGATAAGGTTGCTACAAAACTTAAAGTTTATGCAGGTAGTGAACATCCACACGCTGCGCAATTGCCAGAAGTTTACGAATTTTAACGCTGAGAAGGAGGAAATAGAGAATGGCTAAAGTACAATATTTTGGAACTGGAAGAAGAAAAACCTCGGTTGCCCGAGTTCGTTTATTACCCGGGAGTGGAAAATTTACAATTAACGGACGTGATATTGATGAATTTTTCGGAATGGAAACACTTAAGGTAATCGCAAGACAACCTTTGAAATTAACTGAAACCCTGGATACCTATGATGTGATCGTTAATGTTCATGGCGGCGGATTTACAGGACAAGCGGGAGCAATCAGACATGGGATTTCCCGTGCATTGCTTGAAGCGGACATCAACCTGAGACCAGCACTTAAACGTGCCGGTTACTTAACCCGAGATTCTCGAATGGTTGAAAGAAAGAAATACGGTCTTAAAAAAGCCCGTCGTGCACCACAGTTTTCAAAACGTTAATAACAGACTTTTCACAGGGTCCTGCGACATTCAATGTTGCAGGACTTTTAAGTGTTACAATAGTTAATTAAGAAAGTAGGAATTTATGAACAACAAACAGCCCATTATAAACATTGCTGTCATCGCCCACGTCGATGCCGGGAAATCTACTCTAGTAGATGCCCTTTTAGGACAAAGCCATGTTTTCAGGGATAATCAGGAGGTCGTAGACTGTGTTATGGACAGTAATGACCTAGAACGTGAACGTGGTATCACAATTTATTCAAAGAACTGTTCAATCATGTACAAGGATATTAAAATCAATATTGTCGACACACCAGGACATGCCGATTTTTCATCAGAAGTTGAACGTATTCTAAAAACCGTCGATACTGTCGTTCTTTTAGTCGACTCCAGTGAAGGACCGATGCCTCAAACACGTTTTGTATTAAACAAATCCTTGGAACAGGGCATAAACCCAATTCTTTTTATCAATAAAATTGACAAAAAAGATCAACGTGCCGAAGAAGTGGTCGATATGGTTTTTGATCTTTTCGTAGAACTGAAAGCGACTGACGAACAATTGGATTTTCCGGTGCTTTATGGTATCGCAAAAGAGGGCATTGCAATTCGGGATATGAGTGATGAAAGAGTCAATTTACAACCACTTTTTGAAACCATCGTTGAACACGTTGGACTGCACGATGATATGAGTCTGGAACCTTTGCAAATTCAAGTTTCATCACTTGCTTATGATGATTACATTGGCCGCTTGGGAATTGGAAAAATATACACCGGTACCATTCATGCAGGGGATCAAGTAGAAGTCTGTAAACAAGATGGCACGTTTAAAAAAGAAAAAATTAATCAGGTATTTGTTTACAAGGGTTTGGCTAGAGTTGAAGTCAAAGAGGCAAAAGCCGGTGATATTGTTGTAATTTCAGGTATTTCAGATATTTCGATTGGTGAAACCATTGGTGAAGTCAACCAGGTTCAACCGATGGAAATGATTGAAATTGAGGAACCGACACTTTCAATGAACTTCATGGTAAATAAATCGCCATTTGCAGGACAAGTTGGAAAATTTGTTACGACTCGTCATATTCGAGCTCGTCTTGAAAAAGAGCTGGAAGTAAATGTTGGATTAAAGGTAGAAGATATGGCTGATACGACTGATGGATTCAAGGTTTCCGGCAGAGGGGAACTTCATCTGTCGATTCTGATAGAAAACATGCGTCGCGAAGGCTACGAACTAGCCGTATCAAAACCTGAAGTCATTATGCATCGTGATGAAAATGGAAAACTAATGGAACCGGTTGAAGGTGTCATTATTTCTGTTCCTGAAAAATATTCTGGTGCGGTTATTTCTAAACTGAATGTTCGAAAAGGACAAATGGAAACCATGTACTCTGATGAAGGCTGGACGAAAATGGAATTTTTAGTGCCGACTCGTGGCTTATTAGGGTATCAAAGTGAATTTATTAATGATACCCATGGCGAAGGAACCATGGTTCGCCGCTTTGCTTCTTTTGAACAGCATAAAGGGGATATTCCGCAACGACAGAATGGCGTACTCATTTCACAATTCAATGGCGAAACCATGGCATACTCACTTTTCAATTTAAGTGATCGTGGGGAAATGATGGTTGCAGCTGGAACAAAGGTATATGAAGGTATGGTCATTGGGATTAATAATCGTAGCGATGACATGACCGTCAACCCAACTAAGAATAAAAAAATGACAAATGTTCGTTCTTCCGGAACAGATGAAGCTTTGAAATTAATTGAACCCAAAATAATGACGTTAGAGCAGGCGTTAGAGTTTATTAATGATGATGAGTTGGTAGAAGTAACGCCAAGTGATATTCGAATCCGAAAGAAAGTACTATCCGAATTAGATCGAAAAAGAACTAAACGCTAAGCAATAATGATCCCTTCGAAATAATTTAAATTTGAATTTTATGTTTGTATCGACAACCTCAGGAACGCACTATCTGTGTTTCTGAGGTTGTTAAAATAAGGGAATAAAAAGAAATTCATATTAATTTAAATAATCAATCAAAATAGATTGACCGTTAAACTTTTTATGTGCTATGATGAGTAAAATCTTAGCTAGGAGGTTAACAACAAATGATTGATATTGATAAGCAGGAAGCTGAAGAAGGTAAAGTAATTTCTATTTTTGCATACCTTGGTATTTTATTTTTAATTCCATTGTTGGCAGGAAAAGACAATAAATTTGCACAGTTTCATGCAAATCAGGGCTTGGTATTGTGTTTAGCATCTTTCGCCATGTGGATTGTGTATTCGATTTTGAATTTGCTCTTTTCACCCTTCGGGATTTTAGGTGGTATTCTTAGCATGATCATCGGATTAGTTTATCTTGTCGCTTCATTGGGGATTTTGGCACTTATGATTATTGGAATAATAAATGTCGTGAATCTTGAAGCAAAACCTCTTCCCGTTCTTGGTAGTATTACATTAATAAAATCCTACTAGTCATTCATTTTAAAGTTGATCATAATAAAAAGCATTACTAAAATAGTAGTGCTTTTTTACTTTACATAATAATTTTGGAAAGTCGGCTATAAATACAACTGTATTATAGAAATGAAGCAAAAGGTATTTAGCAAAATTTGTTTATGAATGCTATAATATTAAAAAAGGTGGTAAAGAAATGGAAAATAGTGATAAGGGAAAAAAAAATAAGCCGGAGATGAGTGAAATGACGTTTAGAAATTATCTGTTTTTGATTTCTTTCGCCATTTGTCTTTTTGTTGCGTTGTTAAACATTAATTACTTAGTTGGTTATTTAGGCATATTTATGAACATCATTACGCCGGTATTGATTGGATTAGGAATATCATTTGTCTTAAATATTCCCATGTCTTTTATCGAAAGGCATTTCTTGACTTTTATGGAAAAATTTAAGAATAAGAAAAATAAAGACTTAAGTAAGACTAAACGGGTTATTGCGATAACCATTACATTTGTTTTGATGCTGGGAATTATTGCCGCTATTATTACATTTATTGTTCCACAAGTAAGCGAAAGTGTAAATACACTTATTGATAAATTACCAGGATATATTGATTCATTTAATACTTTGGTAGATCAGGGATTAGCATTCTTTGGACTGCCGGCAGCATTGTGGAATGATCTCACGATTCAATGGGATGAACTATGGGGTCAATTTGGAGGGCTGGTGATCAATTCAGTACCAGAAATATTTAATGTTACGAAAAGTGTCACAACCGGGATCGTTAATATCGTAATGGGGATCGTAATTTCAATTTATCTTCTTGCAGACAAGGAAAAACTTTTGGCTTTAAAGGACAAACTCATTTATGCTTATATCCGAAAAGATCGAGCAGATTTTATACAAGATGTAAGCATTACTGCTAATCAGGTCTTTCATGGCTTTATTGCAGGCCAATTGACAGAAGCTTTTATTCTGGGAACCCTCTGCACCATCGGGTTGGCGATTCTGCAAATTCCCTACGCACTGCTCATCGGTGTTCTTGTCGGGATGACCAGTGTTATTCCTGTATTTGGAGCATTTCTTGGTGCCGTTCCCAGTGGCTTTATATTATTAGTGGTCAATCCATTCTATTGTCTGATTTTTGTTATTTATATTGTTGTACTCCAGCAAATTGAGACCAATGTAATATATCCACGGGTCGTGGGAAGTTCAGTTGGGCTATCAGGTCTTTGGGTGCTAATCGGAATGATTATTGGTGGAAGTCTGTTCGGTATTCTGGGGACTATTTTAGGAATACCTACTTTTGCTGTTATTTATGCAGTATTTAGAAAAATAACAAACGAACGCATTATAAAGAAGACCATGAGTGATATTGATTAAAATAAAAAAGGATTCCGGCAGTTTTGCAGGAGTCCTTTTTTTAGTTGAATTTATTTGTTTTTGAATTTATTTTTTTCGATTCGTTGTTTTACCTTAGAGACAAGCAGAGAAAGGTTTGTCGTGAAATTTTGAATTCCCGAATAAAGAGGATGACGATTGTCAAAATCACGAATATCACCATTTTGATTCAATAATCGATTGGGTGGGTGATTACGATGGGGAAGTCTTGATTCTGTCCCGACAACAATTCGTTTTGCGGCAATGTTAATGAATAGTATATTGACGACATCCCAGGCGCATTCATAAGCTATTATTTTGTCCTGGTTTGCTTTGATTTGGAGAGTGTATTTGCGAATGAATTCGGCCGAAAAGCCCTGGCTGTTAAAAGTAATACAATGAGATATCTTATTGCCATCAACAATGGTAATATATTGTCCATTATTTCCGCCTTTGGAATGGCCGGTGATGATGTAGTCGTTAATATTAAAGGTATCATTTACCTCATGAAAAAATTCCAGTGCCTTTATTTGTTGCGGGGTATCGCAAAGAAAACCGCCCTTAATGTTATCAATCCATCCAGTACCTGTAGTACCGCGAAAAGCAATGATTCCAGTATTCTCAGCTTGTTCAAAAAAGCAATATGCGACAAGAGCACTTTCTGGATGATTGGTATAAGCAAGGACCTTTAAAGAAGTGAGATGCGAATTCGTTTGAATTAAATGTAGGGAATTTGACCACTCGGTTGAAGACATGGCACAATCTCCTGCTAAGGATTTAACCCTTTTTAAGAGTGCTGCAACCATTTCACCAACTGTATAATCATGAAGTGCCGATGAGGCAATTGGAAGATCCAATGCCGCAAGTTGACTGAGTAAGTTGAGCTCATTGTGATATAACATGTTTTTTACTTCCTATTAGTTATGTTTTCAAAAAAAATATTTATTAACGCTTTTCTGGTTTGAATCAGGATTATTTTTGGTTTTATTTTTTGTTAAAATTGCTTTGTATATTTCTAATGATGATTGAAAGTTATGGTGGGACATGCCGGGAAATGCTTTCATAATACGTTTATGTGCATAACGGTTGATTTTTCGTGTTTCATTAATACGATTAACCAGATAAATGACCAGATTTTGGGCGGAATCCATGGCCTCTGCAAGGGTACTATCTTTTAATTCCTGAACCTTACTTTGGGCGGAATCTATGGCATCTGCCAGCGTACCATCTTTTAATTCCTGAATCTTTGCAGCAAATTCATGAGCGGTTGAGATTCCTTTATCTTTTAAACTGTCTTTGAATTCGGTCGTTGCATCATAAATGCTGACCAGCTTTTTATTAAAGACGAGAGTTTCATGGGTTGATTCAACCACATCGCAGAGAAAAAAAACAGCCGTAATGGTCGCGATAATTTGAATCCACAAAGCAGAAAAACTGGTAATAATTCCCTGGACAAAAGGATAAATAAAATACATCAGGGCTAGGGACATGATGCCAAAGAAAAATGAATTAAGCAAACAGACGCGACCATTAATATTATATTTTTTATTTGAGTAATCCCACCATTTGGCATGAAATATTTTTTCCATCCCCCAACTAGTGATGTATTCTAGACTGCTGGTAAAAACAACACCCAGTAAAAATACGACCGGGGCATCGCTGGTGAAGGGCAGCAGAAACATCACAATAAACAGAGCGCCAACACCATATATGGGACAATAAGGTCCGATTAAAAATCCGCGATTGGTAATTTTTCTCTCAAGGATTGAGCAATAAACAACTTCACAGATCCAGCCGATGAAGGCATAGAGGATAAAACAAATAAAGAGAAGACTTAGCGCATAGTACATAAATACTTCCTTTCCAGCTGCTATTATTAAATCATTCTAACATATCAAATTGATGTCTCATAGATAAATCTGATTTCCTGGATAAATAGTTGTTAAATACAAATATTTATCCAAGATCAATGGATATGTTTTAGTTTTTTAAGACGATATCGTTTATAATAAAAGAAACAAGTCCTCAACAAACACTTATAATGGTGTAATTAAAACTAATTAACATAATAGAGGGAGACCATAAAATGAAAACAACTCACATTGAAATTACCAGCAATGAACAACTGATTGATATTACCCAAAGCGTCAGAGATTATATCTCTAAAATACGGTTAAAAGATGGTTTTGTCCATATTCAAATTCCGGAAAGAACATCAGCAGTTACCCTTTCGGTTAACGATAATTGGCGTTTGGAAAAGGAGTTCTTCAATAAGATCAATCATCTATTGCCGAAGTATGATGGCATGAAATTTACCGGTTGGACAACTGCAAATGTTAAAGCAAGCATTTTTGGCATGACGATTCAAATCATGGTTCAGGATGGAACGTTGATACTCGATAAAAATCAAAGTATTTATTTTGTTGAATTTCAGGGTCCGGGCGAACGACAGTATTTTATGAGCTCCATGGGAACGACATTGTCTGAAAATGAAGAGCCTGAGATGCCCAACGATCTGAAAATACTATATAAAACACGTGAAAAATTTGAAGCCGAACAAGAAAAAATTAAAGAAGAAATGCGTATTGAATGGAAGCTTTGTGAGGAAAAACGATTATTGCTGGAAAAGGAAAAGGAAAAGGAAATAGAAATAGAAATAGAGCAATCAGAAGAATAATAAATAGTGCGGATAGATACATAAACGGTGTAAAACAAGGGATGAACGATAAAAAGAACAGAAAGGCAGTAAAAAATGAGCTGGAAATTCTTGGAAACCGATAAAATAATAAAAACGACAGAATTATCTGATTTTATTAATACAGAGTCTTATGTGCCGGATGATTTTTTGAATTTCTTTGGAAAAGAAGGAGAACGGCTGGCATTAATGTTTAATGGTCGTGAATATCCGGCATATGTTGAAACTGAAGGAGGAAACCCAAAACTAAAATTGAGTAAAGTGCTGATCCGAAAATTTGGAGAAGTATTTCCGCAATATAATTCTTGGTTTCAGGATATTAAAGATTCGGAAAAGACACCATGTATTGAAATAATAAAAGAAAGTGATCACTATAATATAAGATTACTTATTGAAAATAAAGAAATAAACGGTAATAAAGAGGAAAATATTGAAGAAAATAAGGAGGATCCCAAACAAAAAAAATCAGGATTACAAGGGCTGTTAAAAAAGTGGATTATTGACTACCCGAATTACTATCCCAGAGACTTTAGATTTTCATTTAAGGACGTTATCAATGAAGAAATACCAGGTGCTTTGGTAGGACTTGAAAAAATTAAAACCGGAAATTACAGTGTTCAAGGATTTGCCGGAGATTCACAGTGGGCAGAAATTCCCTGGGTTATGGTGACGGATAAACGGATCGAAAACAGTATTGATAATGGCCTTCATCTCGTATATTTTCTGGCAATGGATAGCAGAAAATTATATTTATCCATTATCTATACAGAAAGCGGTCTGGGGATAAGAAGTCTTTCGGAGAAAGTGAATGAACTGAAAGAGAAAGTTGATACCAAAAATTATAAAACGAATCATCAAGAACTGCTGTTGGCGAATGCGACATTGGTTTCAGGGATTCTTTGCTATCGTGAATACACAGAAGATATGCCGGAAGATGATGTGCTGGAAGCCGAATTTGAAGATTTTAGAAAAATATATGCTGCTTGTATAGCAATGGATTCAGAACCGATGGATATCACCAGCGATGATGAATTTATGGAAGCGTCAATAGAAAATCATCAAGAGTCAGTGGAAGAAAATAGTTCGGAGGAACTTCAAAATGAAGTGTTAAATGAAGTGGCAGAGCCGGAACAAAAGGACCAACCGATTTTCAAAAAGGGAATAGCATACAACGAAATTGATGATGAATCAAATGCAATGGATTTAGAAATTCAGATGCCTAATATTGAAGAAGAAGTAAAAACAGAAAAAATGAAAATAGCGATGGAATCGATAAAATTGCAAGAAAAATTCATCTTTGAAGAACAAAATGAAGATGATGATATTGTAAATGAACAGGATGAAATCAGAGAGCATCAAAAAGAAAATATTAAAAAAAGCGTTCAGGATGATAGAGATTTTATGAAAAAATTGAAACATTATCCAGTAAAAAATGAAACCCTGACATCCTATCTTCAGTTAATATTGGCGAAAATGGCAAACAAGGGGTTCATTTATCCCTCAGAACTGGTAAAATGCTATTATCTTTCTTTAAAATCAAAACCTTTTGTGATGATTAAGGGATATGTGGGCAGTGGAAAAACAAGCTTACCGCGTCTATTTGCTGAATCTATTGGTGCTAATGCTGAAAATGGACGATTCCTTAGGGTATTAGTTGGGAAAAATTGGAAGGACGAAAAAAGTATTTTCGGAACCTTAGATAGTCGGGGGCATTTTATCCCAGGGCCGATCATGATGATTTTAAAAAGTTCAAAAGAAAACCCCGAGAAACCGCATTTTTTTCTTTTTGATGAAATGGATCGATCTTTGCCGGAAAATTATATGCGATTATTACTGGAAGGGATCAATGGAAATGATGAACCATTTCTGTCACGGGAAGATTTTGGGGCGGATATTGCGGCGTATCGAGAATATGGCGAGCTTCATTTCCCTGATAATCTATATGTTGTTGGAACGATTAACGGGGGGCCCGGTAGCTTTCCGATAGAGTCCAGAGTTATCGATAGTGGAAATACCCTTGAAATGCCAACGGTTGAAATAAGTGCTTTTCCTAATTTTGGAAGTTCAGTCGGGGAAAGTAATTGGGATAACAATCAGTTTAAACTTCAAAACAAATCTCAAGGTTTGTCGGAAATCATCGAAAAGCTGATGTATTTATTGAATGAACTTCAAAATATTTTAGCGAACTTTGATCATCCGATGGGGTACCGCGGGAAAAATGAGATTTTAGCATTTGGGATAAATAGTGGTGTAGAAAGTTTGTTTAATGAAAAAGAAGTCATTGATCTGGCAATCCTGCAAAGGATTCTTCCCGCTATAAATGAACAAAAAGATAAAAACGACGATGTTTACAAAGTATTGGTATGCTTTGGTTTAGAAGAAAGCTTAAAGCAAAGTTTGTTAAATGAAGAGACAAAAATGAAGTTTTGCAACCGCCTGGAAAAGATATTGAAAGCTGAAGCGCTGCCCTGTCCGAGGAGTGGAGAGCAGATTATAAAAAAACTGAAAAGCTTGATAGAATAAAAAAAGGCGACAGCCTTTTTTTATTCTGCTTTTTCGAGAGCGGAATCATTATTTGGTAATAAAGTGATTAATTCTTTAATTAATTCCTGACGGCGTAAAATTCCGATAAAAATACCGAGGTCGTCAACCAAAGGAATAAAGTTTTGGCTTACCGCGAGTTCAACTAAATGTTCATAACTTTCATTGATCCGAGCGACTTCAACTTTTGTTTTGAATTCGACATCTTTAATTTTAAAAGAATTTAAATCAATTTCAGGGTGTGTTAAACTTAAGTTTAAGGATCTTAAGAGATCACCTTCGCAAATGGTGCCAATATACTGTCCTTTTTTGTTGATGACTGGCAACGCAGTATAATTTGTAATAATAAACATGTTATACGCTTGCTGAAATGAATCGGTATTGGTTAAAAAGACGGTGTCACTTTTTGGTAATAAATAGAATAAATGGTTTTTCATAGAAAAGAGCTCCTTATTCTTTACTAAATATTTTTAGAAATATGTTGTTCAAACATTCTAACATGATTCTTAAAAAAATCCCTTAATGATTTTTCTTAACGATGACTGTAATAATATGAAAAAAAACATTTTTATTTTCGCGTAAAGGGATGGTTAGTGTATAATTAACATAACGAATAAATGGGGAATACAATATGCAGGAATTTTTATTATATATACAATCAAGAATAACAGTCAACAGTTTCATAGAAGTGGTTATCATCACCTTAATAGTATATAAGCTATTGCTGTGGATTAGAGGAACACAGGCAGAACAGGTATTTAAAGGCTTGATCCTGTTGCTTTTTTGTGCACCGCTCAGTTCATGGTTGGGATTTACAACTTTAAATTTAATTATCACAAGTGCATTTACGTGGGCTTTTATTTTGGTTGTGGTTGTATTTCAGCCTGAGTTTCGTTCCGCTTTGGAGCAACTGGGTAATAACCGACTATTCAAGGGATTGTTAAAAAAGCCATCGATGGATTTTTTAATTAAAGACGTTAATAAAGTGATTAAATCAGTTATGGCCCTGGCAGAAGAAAAGACAGGTGCGCTGATTGTCTTAGAGAAAAATACGGGCCTTAACAATATTGTGGAGACGGGCGTTGAACTGGATGCCGATATCAGCAGCGAGTTGCTTGAAAATATTTTCACCCCCAATCGCCCCTTGCATGATGGTGCTGTGATCCTTAAATTATGGTCCAGTCAAGTTCGAGCTGCCGGGTGTTTATTGCCACTTTCTGATAATCGGGCCCTTGGAAGTGAGCTTGGAACGAGGCATCGGGCAGGTTTGGGAATGACGGAAAAATCAGATGCGATTGTTGTTATTGTCTCTGAAGAAACGGGCTATATATCTTATGCTCTAAAAGGGACACTTTATCAGGATGTTATCCCGGATATGCTTAAACAGGTTATTTTAGAAAACTTTAGCGTAAAAGAAGAAGGCAATAACTACGGATGGTTTTATAAATTATGGGAGAAAAAAGATGGTAAATAAAAAGAAAATCCCGTTATATGAAAAACTCATTCGTCTTTTTATTGCAGTCGGGATTGCAATTACACTTTGGTTCATTGTTAATGGAAATTCAGATATGCTGATCACCCAGGAGTACAACAGCATACCGATAACACTCACAAATGTGGATACATTAACGGGAAAAAACTTGGTTCTAGCAGAAGATAAAAATTATTATCTTAATTTGCAGGTAAAAGGTACGGATAAAAATCTTAGAAACATCAGCATGAAAGATATAACAGCAGAGGCAGACTTAAGTGACATTGGTGAAAAAGGCACCTATGAGTTGGAAATTGCAGTAAAGGGTTTGCCGAATTCAGTGATCGTCACCAGTATGAATCCGACAACCCTTCAAATTCAGGTGGACAATATTATTAAAGAGGATCTGGACGTTGCGATTGTGCTGGAAGGAACTCCGGCAAATGATCTTTCGGTCATATCGGCAAAATCTACTGAAAAGGTTGAAGTGGAAGGCCCAGAAGATTCACTGGCGAGAATTGATAAAATAACGGGAACAGCCGATGTTAATGGCTTAACCAAGGATACAACGCAACACTTGACGGTTACAGCTTATGATGCTTCGGGAAATGCCATTGATGATGTGGATATATTACCAAATGTTGTTCCGGTGGAGATTGTTCTCGGAAAAACAAAATCCATTAGCATCAGTCCATCAATATCCGGAAATCCAGCCAGTGGCTATAGTGTTGCTGGCGTCCAGGTAGAACCTTCAAAGGTAGTGATTGGTGCAAAAGAAGATCTTCTCACTTCGATTGAGTCGATTCCGATGGATGCCATTGATGTATCCGAACAATCGAAAACATTTACCAAAGATGTTAATTTGACGCCGCCAACGGGATGTTATTTTTTAGATAACAGTGGTAAAGTGAAAGTAACCGTAAATATTGAAAGCTCAGTAGCAAAAAGTTTTACCTTGGATAAAGTAAATGTGACTAATTTAGGCGCAGGCCTGGTTGTTTCAAAAATTAAAGATTCAAAGGTCGTACTGAAATTGGAAGGAGCAAACAGCGTCATAAATAGTCAAAATGCCTCTCAGATGGATGCCTTTGTTGACTGCTCCAATCTCGGCCCGGGTGAATATGAATTACCAATTCAGACGAACTTATCGCAAGCTTTAGTAAAATCAATCACTCCGGCAAAAACGACGGTAACGATAGAATGATAAAAAAAGAGAATTGCAAAAAATTGCATTAAATTACATAGGGATCTTGCAATTGATATTAATTTAACATATAATAATCTGAAGTAGTTTTTTAAGAAAAGGGCTACTCACACCAAAACATTATTTTAAGGAGGAAATTAAACGTGAAAAGAGTTTATAATTTTTCAGCTGGACCATCATGTCTACCAGTAGAAGTGTTGCAAAAAGCTGCCGATGAAATGGTATCTTATGGGGATTCAGGAATGTCCGTGATGGAGATGAGCCATCGTTCATCTTATTTTAAGGATATTCTAGCAGAAGCTAAAAGTCTTTATAAAGAATTAATGAATGTTCCAGATAATTACGAAATTTTATTTTTGCAAGGCGGAGCTTCAACACAGTTTGCAATGGTTCCATTGAATCTTTTGTCTAAGAGCAATAAAGCTGATTTTATGGTTACCGGCAGCTGGGCAAAGAAGGCTTACCAAGAATCCGCTCGTTATGGAGAAGCAAAGGTTATTGCATCTTCCGAGGATAAAACCTTTTCCTATATACCAAAGGTTGATTCTAAAGATTTTACGCCAGATGCTGATTTCTTCCATATTTGTGTTAATAATACTATTTATGGATCACGGTTCAGACCGGATAATTTACCGGATACCGGAGATGTTCCATTAGTTGGGGATATGTCTTCAAATATATTATCAGAAGTATATGATGTGTCAAAATTTGGCTTGATTTATGCCGGGGCCCAAAAGAATATGGGACCAGCCGGGGTAACCGCCGTTATCATTCGAAAAGATTTAATCGGCCATGCCAAAGACATCACACCAACGATGCTTAATTATAAGATCCATGCGGATAACGATTCTTGTTACAATACACCACCATGCTATGGCATATATATCTGCAAACTCGTTTATGAATGGGTTAAAGCAAAGGGCGGCGTAGCAGCGATGGAAAAAATCAATAAAGAAAAAGCAAAAAAATTATATGATTTTATCGATAACAGTAAACTTTTCACAGCACCGGTTGTGCCGGAAGACCGTTCGATCATGAATGTAACTTTTGTTACCGGTTCTGACGAATTAGATGCGCTCTTCGTTAAAGAGAGTAAAAAAGCCGGGATGGAAAATTTAAAAGGCCATCGCAGCATTGGCGGGATGCGAGCAAGCATTTATAATGCAATGCCGATGGCAGGAATCGATACATTGATTGATTTCATGACGAAATTTGAAAAAGAAAATGCCTAGGCATTTTCGCTAAGAAAGGAAATAATACGTTGAACTATAAAGTACAGACACTCAATAATATTTCGAAAAAAGCGTTGAAAGCATTGAATGAAAAATATACAGTGCTGGATCAGCCAGAAAATCCAGATGCTATTTTATTAAGAAGTTTTAAAATGCATGATATGGATATTCCGGATAGTGTGAAATTTGTCGGACGAGCCGGAGCTGGAGTTAATAATATTCCCTTAGAAGAATGTTCAAAAAAAGGAATCGTTGTTTGCAACTCTCCGGGAGCCAATGCCAATGCCGTAAAAGAACTGGTCATTGCCGGGATGCTGATGTCTTCACGAAAAGTTGTAGATGGTATCGAATGGGCAAAGACCTTAGCCGATAAGGGTGAAGATGTACCAGCACTGGTCGAAAAAGGAAAAAGTACCTTTGCGGGTCCTGAATTATACGGTAAGAAATTAGGCGTTATCGGGTTAGGCGCCATTGGTGTTCTTGTTGCGAATATGGCTGTTGATTTTGGAATGAAGGTTTATGGATTTGATCCATTTATTTCCATTGACAATGCCTGGGGCTTGAGCCGAAAAGTAAAACGTTCGGTAAATAAAGAAGCCATTTTCAAAAATTGCGATTATATTACCCTGCATGTTCCTTATATGGAAGAAACAAAAGATTTTGTCAATGCTGATTTATTAAAAGATGCAAAGCCAGGGCTGAGATTACTTAACTTTGCTCGCGGCGGACTTGTGAATTATGATGCATTGGAAGAGGCGATTGAAGAAGGTATTGTTGACACCTATGTAGCTGATTTTCCTAATGAACGTCTTCTTAAAATGAAAAATGTCATCTGTATTCCTCATTTAGGGGCATCAACCCCTGAAAGTGAAGAAAATTGTGCAGATATGGCGATTAATTCAATGAAAGAATATTTGGAAAATGGGAACATTATTAATTCAGTCAATTATCCGGATTGCAGTATGGGTATTTGCGAATCAACCAACCGTCTTACAATCAATCATGCCAACATTCCCAACATGTTAGGACAAATCACAAAAGTTTTGGCAGATAATGATATTAATATTTCTGTTATGACCAATAAAAACAAGGGATCATGGGCTTATACCATGATGGACGTTGACAGTAATGTTGGGGAAAATGTGAAGACTGCTTTAAAAGGCATTGCGGGCGTTGCCCGAGTTCGGATTATTAAATAATCAAGATTATAAATAAAAACAATTAATAAAGAAGTGGCTTCAGACCAATGAAGACCACTTCTTTATTAAAAAAGCGGAGGAAAAAATGGCAACAATAAAACCTTTTAAAGCTGTTCGTCCTTTTCCGGAAAAGGCTCAGGACGTAGCAGCGCTTCCTTACGATGTCTATAATCGAAAAGAAGCAGCAGCTGCGGCGCGAGGGAAACTAGACTCTTTTTTAAGGGTCGATCGCCCAGAAACAACCTTGGATGATCGAATGAAAATGGATGATCCTTTTGTTTATGAAACGGCAAGAAAAAATTTGGATAAGCTTTTTTATCGAAAAGCATTGACCCAGGATAATAAGGATTGCCTTTATATTTATGAATTGATCATGGATGGAAGAAGCCAAGTTGGCTTGGTCGTTTGCACAGCCATTGATGAATACTTAAATAACACGATCAAGAAACATGAGTTAACCCGGGCTGATAAAGAAGAAGACCGGATCAAGCATGTGAATGCCTGCGATGCCAATACTGGCCCTATTTTTCTGACCTATCGAGGCGAAGATGCGATCAATGTTATCGTCGATAAATGGCGAAAAGAGAATGCTCCTGTTTATGATTTTGTTTCAGAAGATGGAATTATCCATCGCGCTTGGGTGATTGATGACGATTCGATGATTAATAGACTCGTCAAAAAATTCAAAAATGTGAAGAGTTTATACATCGCAGACGGGCATCATCGTTCAGCCTCGGCTGTAAAAGTTGGTTTAATGCGACGTGAAGCAAACCCGAATTATACTGGAGAAGAAGAATTCAATTATTTTCTTTCGGTTTTATTTCCGGATGAGCAGCTTTATATTATGGATTATAATCGGGTGGTGAAAGATTTAAATGGATTGAGCATCGAGGAGTTTCTAAATGCTCTTTCCGAAAAATTCGAAATTGAAGATCGTGGGTCAGAAGCAGTCAAACCCCAGCAAAAAGGAAGCTTTGGCCTTTACCTTGATAATAAATGGTATTTGTTGACGGTTAAAGAAGGTGTCTATGATTTGGCTGATCCGGTCAATTCATTGGATGTGGCAATCCTTCAAAATAATGTGCTCGTTCCAATTTTAGGAATTGGCGATATAAGGACAGATGAGCGGATTGATTTTGTCGGTGGGATTCGCGGCTTGAAAGAGCTGGAACGCCGTGTGAATGACGACATGACCCTGGCTTTTTCGATGTATCCAACATCCATTGAAGAGCTGATGAATATTGCCGATGCTGATTTGCTGATGCCGCCAAAATCAACATGGTTTGAGCCAAAATTAAGAAGTGGATTGTTTATCCATAAACTTTCTTAAATAGGGCGGTAAAAGATATTTATTTGTTGAAAAAATAGTTTGAGAGGTAGTACCTAATCGTACACCTCTTTTTTTATGCAAAATTTTATCCTACATATTGATTGTGCATTAAAGCGAAATATGATATCCTTTTCAGGTAAAGTGCGTTGGAAGATGAGGGCGACCCTGATTCAGACAACAAACAGCAATTAATAATTAATTAAAAAGCTATCGTACTGATGCCATGAGGGTTAGTCCCTATTGGAAAGGCGAGAGAATCATGTGTCATTACACACAAAACCACTATAGATAGTGGTTTAGGTGTTTGCGTGTTTTCCCTGTGCCCTTGCGGTGCAGGGATTTTTTTCGTGAAGGCAATGAACCAAACGAGTGTTTGTGCTCAATTGGCGAATGGCCACGGACCATAAGAAGTTCGCTAAACGTGTTTCTTATGGTGGCTTTTGAAGAGAAGGTGACTTGTCGAGAAGAAGGAGGAAACAATGGAAACAAGAATTGGTCTCATTGGGATCGTAGTGGAAAAAAAAGAGGCAGTCGGAAAATTAAACTGCATTCTTCATGACTATAGCGAATACATTGTCGGAAGAATGGGAATTCCATACCATCAGCGGAATGTGTCGGTGATCAGTCTAGTGATTGATGCATCAACAGATGTGATTAGCTCTCTGTCCGGTAAATTAGGAATGATCGATGGTGTCAGTATAAAAACAGTCTATTCAAAATTACCGAAAAACGAAGCAGCAGATGATAAAAATGAATAAGATTATAGAAAAGCTGGAAGAACAGCAAAACCTGGAAAGTGATGACCTAAAGTGGCTGTTGGAAAACAACACCGAAGAATTGCGACAGGAACTAGCGCAAAGAGCGCGACAGGTTTCGACCAAAACTTACAGTAATGATGTTTATACCCGGGGACTGATCGAATTTACCAATTATTGTAAAAATGACTGCTATTATTGTGGAATCAGAAGAAGTAATCAGGAAGCTCACCGATATCGCTTGACAGAAACAGAAATTTTAGCATGCTGTAAAATCGGATATGAATTAGGATTTCGGACATTTGTGCTGCAAGGCGGGGAAGACCCGGAGTTTACCGATGATCAAATGGTTGATATGATCCAAAAGATCAGAAAAGAATATCCTGATTGTGCAATCACGTTATCGATTGGCGAAAAATCAAAAGAAACTTACCAGGCCTTTTTCAAAGCAGGCGCGAATCGTTATTTGCTTCGTCATGAAACAGCTAATGAAGAGCATTATCGGAAGCTCCATCCTAAAGAGTTGAGTTTAGCCAATCGGAAAAGATGCTTAAAAGATCTTAAAGAGATCGGTTTTCAAGTTGGCACCGGATTCATGGTTGGATCTCCGCATCAAACAGTGGAAAATATTATTGAGGACTTAGCTTTCATTAAAGCATTAGATCCTGAGATGATCGGCATCGGTCCTTTCATACCCCATCAGCAGACACCTTACAAGGACGTAAAGCCCGGCACTTTAGAAGAGACGCTTTTACTTATTTCAATTCTCAGACTGATGCTGCCCAAAGCACTTATACCGGCAACGACCGCTTTGGGAACCATTAACCCGCAAGGTCGGGAATTTGGTATTTTGGCCGGAGCCAATGTCGTCATGCCTAATTTATCGCCGGTTGCGGTTAGAAAAGATTACAGTCTGTATGATAATAAAATTTGCACCGGTGATGAGGCCGCTGAATGCCGAGTCTGTTTAAGTGGAAGAATGAAATCGATTGGTTATGAAATCGTTAATAATCGTGGCGATTATCCTAATAAAACAGAATAAAGAGGAGAAAAAATGTATAACGTAAAATCAAGCAAAGCTGAAGAATTTATTGATGATCAGGAAGTTTTGGAGACAATAGCCTATGCTGAAGAAAATAAAAGAAATGAAGCTTTAATCAGCGGTATTATCGACCGTGCCTATGATTTCAAAGGCGTCAGTCATCGCGAGGCAGCAGTCTTATTAGCCTGTGAACTTGAGGATCAAAACAAACGGATGGTGACGCTGGCACAAGATATTAAGAAAAATTTCTATGGAAACCGCATTGTTATGTTTGCCCCTTTATATTTATCAAACTATTGCATAAACGGGTGCGTTTATTGCCCTTATCATCATAAAAATAAAACCATCACACGTAAAAAATTATCCCAGGAAGAAATAAAAAGGGAAGTTATCGCACTTCAGGATATGGGTCACAAGCGTTTAGCTATTGAAGCTGGAGAAGATCCAAAGAACAATCCTCTGGAATACATACTCGAAAGTATTAATACAATTTACGGTGTTCATCATAAGAATGGCGATATTCGCCGAGTTAATGTCAATATCGCGGCGACAACCGTGGAAGACTATCATCAGCTTAAAGAAGCAGGTATTGGCACCTATATCCTTTTCCAGGAAACCTATCACAAAAAAAATTACGAAGAACTTCATCCAACTGGTCCTAAACATAATTACGCTTGGCATACCGAAGCCATGGATCGCGCCATGGAAGGCGGAATTGATGATGTCGGGATTGGCGTTCTCTTTGGACTTAACATGTATCGCTATGATTTTGTGTCAATGTTGATGCACGCCGAGCATCTGGAAGCATACAAGGGTGTTGGACCGCACACCATCAGCGTTCCCAGAATCTGTCCAGCAGATGATATTGATACCGCTGATTTCTCCAATGCTATTTCGGATGAAATATTTGAGAAAATTGTGACTATTATTCGGATTGCGGTACCTTATACCGGAATGATCATATCAACACGAGAATCCAAGGCCGTTCGGGAAAAAGTCCTAAAATTGGGCGTTTCTCAAATCAGTGGAGCTTCCTGCACCAGTGTCGGCGGTTACGATGTACCGGAACCGGAAGATCAAAATTCAGCTCAATTTGATGTCAGTGACAGCAGAACACTGGATGAAATTGTCAACTGGCTGTTAGACATGGGCCATATACCCAGTTTTTGTACCGCTTGTTACCGAGAGGGACGAACCGGAGACCGTTTCATGAAACTGGTAAAATCCGGACAGATTGCCAATTGCTGTCAGCCCAATGCCATTATGACATTGAAGGAATATTTGGAGGACTACGCTTCTCCTGACACAAAAGCAAAGGGTGAAATAACGATTCAGAGAGAGCTCGCATCGATTCCGAATGATAAAGTTCGTGGTATTGCATCTGCTCATTTAACGGAGTTGAATGAAGGAAAACGAGACTTCCGTTTCTAATTAGATCCTAACGGCACACAAAATTCAAGGTCAGTTATTCATTCTGGTTGTATGTAGGTCATTACTGCTTGCATACAATTAGATGAATAACTGGCCTTATGTTGATTTGGGGTGAATTGTGAAGTGGCTTTATTTCTGAATGCAGGCGATTACCAATATTTCAAGTTGAAGAAGTGTGAAGCCTTACTGATAGTTTAGAAGACAATACACAGTGGTGACTGCTAAGATCAGAGGAGCGGTGAAAACAATCGTGAAATAGACTCTTTTATTTTTATTGTCTTGCTGCGATTATGATAGCGTTCTTTGTCATAATAGGTACATTGTTTAATATCGTTAACAAATATATTTTTAAGTTGAGTCGCGACTTTTCGGTCATAAATAAAAGCATTGGTTTCAAAGTTGAGCCTGAAACTGCGAATATCAAAATTACAGGAACCGACAGAACAGACAGCGTCATCCACGACAATGGTTTTGGCATGTAAAAATCCGTTTTCATAAATGAAAATTTTAGCTCCGTATTCAATCAGTTCACCTACATAGGCAAGGGTGGCCCAATAGATAAAGATATGGTCAGGTTTGTTGGGAATCATAATGCGCACATCGATGCCTGACAATAAAGCTATTTTCAAGGCCTCGAGAATACTTTCATCTGGTACAAAATAGGGGGACTGGATGAGAATATAGCTTTCTGCATTAGTGATCATTCTTAAAAACCCTTGTTTGATCTGCTGGTTGACTTTATCAGGTCCACTGGATACAATCTGGATTCCGACGCCGGATTTTTGGGGAATCAGAGGAAAATAGGCACTGAGCTTTTCATCGTCAATGAGCAATTCTTCACAGGAGCTTGCCCGCCAATCCAAAAGAAAACGAAGCTGCAGTTCATAGGCAGCAGAGCCGGTTATTTTTAGATGGGTATCCCGCCAATATCCCATTTTGGAGTTAAGGCCCAAATATTCATTCCCGACATTGAAACCACCGACGAAACCGGTGTTCCCATCAATGACCACAATTTTTCGATGATCACGATAATTGATTTGCAGATTGAGCATTTTAAATAGCGACGGGAAAAATGCCCCGATTTGTCCACCGGCAGATTTAAAAGCTTCGATGATTGAATGAGGGAGATATCGGCCGCCCATCGCATCAAAAAGAAGTCGCACTTCGACACCTTCTAATGCTTTACGTGTCAGAATTTCTATCATTCTCAAGGCAAGGGAGTCGTTTTTAATAATATAATATTCGACATGGATGGAGCAAGTGGCTAATTCCATGGCATGAAATAACGCCTCGAATTTTTTGTGCCCATCGGTAAAAATCTCGACATCATTATTGTTTGTGTAGAGTGACTGACTGACACGTAAATGAAACTCAATGGAATGTTGATACTTTTCAATCGGACTTTCAGGATTAATAGAAATAATTTCTGAAAGTAAATCATGCTGCTGCCGTAGCAAATGATGATATCGAATGTTTTCAGGGGTATTATACCTGAAAATTTTTCGCTTAGTCAGATTCTGTGAAAAAAATAGGTAGAATAGGAATCCTATAATCGGAAACATCCATAAAAATAGTAGCCACGCATAGGTGCTTTGTGGATTCTTTCGTTCTAAAAAGATAATGGTAAAGGTTAGTGAAATATTAATAACAAAAATAGGTAAATAAATAATTGCTGATAAACCAAAAGACATCAGGAAACCTCCCTAAATATAATGGTTAACATTATAACATAAATTTAAGATTATCGCAGGGTTTAGAGATCATGAGAGGTAAATTATTAGGATCGGTGGTTTTTCAGGTTACGGATCGTTTGATAGAGGCAATGCAATCGAACGGTATTTTTCTATGGTATGGATTTCACTTGACATTTTCGCGAATCTAATCTTATAATAGATGAAGTCTCAGGTTTGTGGTTGAAAGTCGAAGCCAGATGCAGGCGAAGCGATCCACGTAAGACAATTCAATAGCGAATTGTTGATCATGGTGCATCTTAGAAGTAAGTCCAGCCGGCGAATGCCGAGAGGAGGAGTTGTGATGCTAACACTGAGCTAAACTTCCTGCTGGCGAGTGTGGGGGAAAAGACCAGGTCAACTGAGACAAAATCTTTTTGTTAAATGAATGAAAGCGTATTCTTTGATGATATTTTGTGACAAGAATTTGACACAAATGATTTTGACTAAAGGGGATATAATTAGGTATAATAAGAATAGAATTCGTATACCACGATATGGTGTCGTATTGACGAATTAGATTGACCTTTTGAAAGGAGTTGTCGTTATGAGATTTACAATTTACGGGAAAAATATGCATGTATCAGAAGGTTTAAAAGAAACATTAAAGAAAAAATTCGAAAAATTTGATCGTTACTTTGGACAAGATACAGAAGTGTATGCAACATTTAGCAAGGAAAAAAATTATCAAATGTTAGAGGTTACTATTCCAGTTGGGAAAACAATTTTGAGAGCTGAAGAAAGATCCGAGGATATGGTCACTTCCATAGAGAATGCTGTTAATAAACTGGAAGGTCAACTCAGAAAACATAAAACAAAATTACAAAAACGAAATCAGGACGAAGCGGTAAAACTTAATTTTGAAGAAATTGAATCCCTTGAAGAAGAGGATGTATTTCAAGCAAAAGTTGTGCGAACGAAAAAATTTGCAGTGAAACCAATGACTGTGGATGAAGCCACATTACAGATGGAGTTGATTGGTCATGACTTTTTTGTATTTCTAAATGGAGATACCGATGATGTTAATGTGGTTTATATGCGTAAAGATGGGAATTACGGTTTAATCGAGCCCACTTTCTAAAGCTTTCTTAAGAAAAAAATTGAAATTAATGATGGGCACCCCTTGAAAAGTTGTTTTAAGGGGTGCTTTTGATGATGTTAATTTAAAAATAGAAAATTATTTTCGAATTTGGGCATAAAGTTTTGACAGAACTTTTCTTTTGCTTTAAAATAGACCTATGCGTATAACAGGGTTTGTTTATTTCATTAAAAAAAGCAGATGAAGTATACCTAATAATATAATAGAAAGAATTATGAATAAATAGTGGGGTTGAAACAAATATGTTAATACTTATTGCAATTATCTTAGGCTTTTTAATTGGAAAAATTCGAAGAGGAAGTCTCCATGGTTTTAAGGTAAGAAAAATTTCTTTATTACCGGTAGGAATTTTAGGGCTGGTGTTACAAATTGCTCTACGGTTTTATATCTACACGGGTGGAATTCCAGTCATTGAACCGTATCTGGAAATTGTAAATTTTGCGAGTTATATACTGATTCTAGTGATGCTTGTCTTTAATTTAGACGATTTTTGGGTCATCCTTATGGCGATGGGTGTAACTGCTAATTTTGTGGTCATTTTTATTAATGGCGGACACATGCCGGTTTCTCAAGGTGTGATTGATCTCTTACCAACAGCTTTTGGTCAGCAGATTACGCAGGGGTTAAGTCCAATCTATTCATTAATCCAACCCAATACGCTATTATGGTTTTTGGGAATTAATCTTCCGTTACCAGTGCCCTATGTGCCGATGGTCATGAGTCTTTACGGAACAGTTGCAGGTGTCAGCGCTGGAACAATTGTAGCATTGCTAGGGCTGGTAGGCTTTATTCAGTATGTTATGAATAAAAAAGTATCCTTCATTCATGATGAGAGCATGGAAAATGCCGATGATGAAGGAATATTCGGCGATGACGAAAAAGATATTGAAGGCGTTACCCTGCAGGATAGTCAAGAGGATACGGATATTGAAGATTTTTACCGGGATATGGCAGCGACCGGTGCTATTCACGGGGATCGTGATGAAAATGAAACGATGGTCCTTCCAAATGAAGCGATTGCCAGTGCGGATCAAACGATGGTCCTGCCAAATGAAGCGATCGCCAGTCCAGATGAAACGATGGTGCTTCCAGTTGGCGATTTTGAAACAGGTATTGTTCCAGCCCAATTAAGTGAAATCGAGTCAGAGATTGGAACTGAAACCGAAGAAATTATTGTGAATGACGAAATGACTCAGGAAACACGAATCATGGATGTTATTGATGATGGCAGCACAAAGGTAATCAGTAATATACAAGAAGTCGGCACTTACGTTTCCGGTAAAGACGATAATGAATTAGAAGCAGCTGATATGGAAGAGATTCTCAACAGCGAAGATGCTGGATTTTTCACAAAGAAGTATTATGAAGAAAAACTAGCTGTTGAAAAAGAACGACTAGAACTTCAAATGCGGGAAATGGAATTAAACCGGACGGCTCAATCACTCCATGATCCATTAACTTCACCGCAATCAGTTCCGGGATCAGATTTAAGAATTGTTGAGAGTTTTAAGCTGACCGAATTGGATCAACCATTTTTATTACGCAGTGAAAAAAATGAAGACCAAAGTATCGTTATGAGTAAAGGTGCGGAGGAAGAAGAATTTTCTGAAGATGAAATGCTCAGTGTTTGGCAGCGGCTCAATATCGAGGATGAAAAACGCAAAGCTCAGCGACGAAAGCAGTCCATTAAAGAAAGCAACAAGGAAACGGAAAGCTTATTAGTTCCAGCCCATGATGAGGAAATGGCTATCCCCTTCAAGGAGATTGAAGAGGTAACAGAGCCTGTCGTGGGAAAAGTTTATAAAAGTTCGGAAGAGGACAAAAAAAAACTCTTGGCAAATATGAATGATGAACAACGAAGAACTTTTCAAGAAACGATTGAAGAACGAAAAAAAGCGGGATATGAGTTAGTTGAATTGAAATTAGATGGCAAAGATGTTGCGTTTTGGCGAAAGAAAAAGTAATAATTGAACATTTATAAATAAACGATGGGGACTGTATATAAAAAAATACAGTCCCTTTTTAAATTTTATAAAGTATCATTTAAGGGAGTATGTTATAATGAAGATTAGTATATTGTTAAAATATATGATTATTTGACAGAAAAGTTAAGAAGGAGAGAATAGATTGGGAATTTTAGACCAGATATTTGATAGTAACAGAAAAGAATTAAAACGCATGCAAAAAAAAGTGGATCAGATCGTAGCACTTGAGAGTCATTATGCGGCGATGAGTGATGATGAATTAAAGGGACAAACCCTGATACTCAGAGAACGTCTTTCCCAGGGAGAAGACCTGGATGATTTGTTGGTAGAAGCTTTTGCAACGGTCCGTGAAGCCGGAGACAGAGTACTGGGGATGAAGCATTTTCCGGTACAGCTGCTTGGCGGAATGGCATTGCATGAGGGAAACATTGCAGAAATGAAAACTGGGGAAGGAAAAACCCTGGTGTCAACATTGCCAGCCTACCTTAATGCATTGAATGGACATGGGGTATATATCGTTACCGTCAATGATTACCTCGCCAAACGAGATAGCGAGTGGATGGGAAAACTTCATGAATATTTAGGCCTGAGAGTCGGTCTTGTTGTTCATGGGTTGTCATTCCAGGAAAAAAACGATGCTTATTCCTGTGATATTGTGTATGGAACCAATAATGAATTTGGGTTTGATTATCTGCGGGATAATATGGCGGGCACTAAAGTTCAGCAGGTTCAACGGGAATTAAACTATGCCATTATCGATGAAGTCGACAGTGTTTTAGTCGATGAAGCGAGAACACCGCTTATTATCTCCGGCAGTGGCGATAAAAGTACAAAGTTATATGCTTTAGCCAATAGCTTTGTAAAAACCCTAAAAGAAGATGACTACATCAAAGATGAAAAGGCAAAATCAGTTATGTTATCGGATGAGGGAATTGTCAAGGCAGAAACATATTTCAATCTGACAAATTTAGCCGATATGGAAAATATGGAAATCGCTCATAATCTTAACCAGGCGCTTCATGCCAACACATTAATGTCAAAGGATAAAGATTATGTGATAAAAGATGGCGAAATCATTATCGTTGACGAATTTACCGGACGATTAATGCCGGGGCGCCGCTATTCCAACGGTTTGCACCAAGCCATTGAAGCAAAGGAAAACGTAAAAGTTAATCGGGAATCAAAAACACTGGCGACCGTAACGTTCCAAAATTACTTCAGAATGTTCAAAAAGCTTTCCGGTATGACCGGGACGGCCAAAACAGAAGAAGATGAGTTCCAGACGATTTACAACCTCAATGTTATCACCATTCCTACGAATAAACCATTGATTAGACGGGATCTGAATGATCTGATCTATAAAAGCGAAAAAGGAAAATTCCTGGCCGTTACGGAAGATGTCAAGAAACGTCATGCAACCGGACAGCCGATTCTAATTGGTACAATTTCAATTGAAAAATCCGAGCTGCTCAGCGGTTACCTGAAGCGATCAGGGATCAAGCACAATGTGCTTAATGCAAAACATCTTGAAAAAGAAGCCGAAATTGTTGCCAACGCCGGACAAATGAACGCGGTGACGATTTCCACCAACATGGCTGGACGTGGAACGGATATTGTCCTGGGAGACGGGGTTACAGATGTCGGTGGGTTGCATATTCTCGGAACGGAACGTCATGAAAGTCGCCGAATTGATAATCAGCTTCGCGGCCGTGCTGGACGTCAAGGCGATCCCGGATCATCACAATTCTTTGTATCATTAGAAGATGATCTAATGCGTGTTTTTGGATCTGAAAAAATTCAGGGTATGATTGAAACGCTGGGAATGGATGAAGAAACGCCCATCGAAAATAAAATGCTGACCAGAGGAATTGAAAATTCGCAGAAACGGGTGGAGGGACGCAACTTCGACATCAGAAAACATGTGCTTCAATACGATAATGTTATGAACCGTCAGCGAGAAATTATTTATCAACAACGTCAAGAAGTTATTGATGGAAAAGATATGGAAAACGAAATCTGGAGTATGACAGAAACCCTGATTAGTGCCTATGTCAATTCATTCACCAGCGAAGGCGAATATTATGATGACTGGGATTTGGAAGGATTAACTAAGCATCTTGAGACAAATGTACTTCCAAAAGACCGCCTGGTACTTCCTGAAAAACCGGAAAACCGGGAAGTATTGGTAGCAGCAATTCTGGCAGAATGCCGAAAAGTTTTAGACGAAAAGAAGGAACTTTTAGGGCTCGAACAGCTTCAGAATATTGAACGCATGATTCTTCTTCGCAGTGTTGATGCCGCCTGGATGGAACATATTGATAATATGGATCAGCTTAAACAGGGAATTGGTCTTCGAGCATATGGACAAAGAGATCCCGTCAAAGAATATACAAAAGAAGGATTTGATCTTTTTGATGACATGGTCTTGAGAATTCAAGAAGATACAGTCAAATATCTCTTTAATTTAAATATCAAAGTAGTTCCGGCTGAAGAAACAAACAAATCAGTTGATTTCAGTCAGATGAAAACAAATGAAAATGAAATTGAAGGAAAACCGGTTGGACCAGCCACTTCGCATAATAAGGTGGGACGTAACGATCTCTGCCCTTGCGGAAGTGGAAAAAAATATAAAAAATGCTGCGGCGCTTAAGGGTATTGTTTAGCTGGTAATCAATGAGTATAAAACAGGAAGGAAGTGATCGTTGTGATCGATTTGTATGAAGAAAAACAAATCATTAATGCAATGGAAATTAAACTAAAAGAATTGGGGGATTCCCTTTGACTTAGCCAAACTGGTTGGTCAAATAGAAGAACTGCAAAAGAAAACAGAAAGCGCTGATTTTTGGAATGATCAAAAAAGCGCTCAAATTGTTCTAAAGGAATTAAAATTAATAAAGCTGAAAGTTGATCAGTACAACGCCCTTGCGGAGTCGCTGGATGACGTTCTTGTCATGCTTGAATTGGTGGAAGAAGGGGAGCAATTGGAAGGGTTTGCAGAAGCCATCAATGAGCTTAGTGAAAAATTAGATCGCTTTCGCGTTGAGACCCTTCTTTCCGGAGAATATGACAGCAATAATGCGATAATTTCCCTTCATCCGGGAGCAGGTGGAACGGAGTCCCAGGATTGGGCGGAAATGTTACTGCGGATGTATACCCGTTGGGCAGAAAAAAAAGGGTATAAAGTAAAAACCCTGGATCTTCAACCTGGTGATGTGGCTGGAATAAAAAGCGTTACTCTGCTGATTGAAGGGGTGAACGCATACGGCTATTTAAAAACAGAGCGTGGGGTGCATCGACTGGTGCGAATTTCTCCCTTTGATTCATCCGGTCGTCGGCATACATCCTTTGCATCGTTGGATGTTTCCCCTGAGGTGGATGAAACTGTTGAAATAGAAATATTGCCTGATGATATCCGGATTGATACTTTTCGAGCCAGTGGGGCCGGTGGACAACATATCAATAAAACGGATTCAGCAATACGAATTACCCATCTTAAAACTGGAATTGTGGTTCAATGTCAAAATGAGCGATCCCAGCATCAGAATAAGGAAGTGGCCATGGGAATGTTAAAAGGTAAGCTTGTGGAAATTTTGGAACAGGAAAAAATGGATCGGCTTGAGGATATTAAAGGGGATTACAGTCAAATTGCCTGGGGTAGCCAAATTCGTTCTTATGTGTTTCATCCCTATACGATGGTTAAGGATCATCGAACAAATGTGGAGATCGGAAATGTAGCAAGTGTTATGGATGGTGAGCTGGATAGTTTTATGAATGCTTATCTCAATACAATGGTTGTTTGAGACAACCGGGTAGCGTCGATTTTGTAAACATGAAGAATTTTGGAGGGGAAAATGGCAAAAACCTATCAAGAAATAAATGAGAAAATCGCAAAAGGCGAAGCTGTCGTAGTAACGGCAGAAGAAGTAATTGATATTGTAAAAAAACGGGGCGTTAAAGAAGCGGCAGATTATGTGGATGTCGTGACCACGGCTACCTTTGGTCCCATGTGTTCCTCCGGGGCATTCCTTAATTTCGGCCATTCTGATCCACCCATTCGGATGGCTGAGATTACCTTAAATGGAGTCGTGGCAAGCGGCGGTTTAGCTGCAGTCGATACTTATTTAGGCGCCACTCAGCCATCTAATGACAGAGGAATAGAATATGGCGGAGCTCATGTTATCAATGATTTGATTGCCGGGAAAGAGGTGCATTTAGTAGCGAAATCCCCGGGAACCGACTGCTATCCCCGAAAAGAAATCGATACCTGGGTGACCCTGGCTGATTTAAATGAAGCTTATTTATTTAATCCCAGAAACTGTTATCAGAATTACAATGCGGCCATCAATACATCCAGCAAACGAATCTACACTTATATGGGGATTTTGCAACCGAACATGGGGAATATCACCTACAGTACCGCTGGAGAATTAAGTCCACTCCTTAATGACCCGTTATTAAAAACAATCGGTATGGGTACCCGGATTTTTCTGGGCGGCGCTCAGGGATATGTCTCCTGGATGGGTACTCAATTTAATACCGCCTGCGAAAGGGATGAAAAAGGATATCCGACGACACCAGGAGCGACACTAGCCTTGATCGGCAATATGAAGGAGATGAATCCTGCATATATCCGAGGAGCGGTGTATGAAAAATATGGTACGTCGATGTTTGTCGGCGTTGGGATTCCGATTCCAATATTAAATGAAGAAATGATGTCCTTCGTGTCGGTTGAAAATAAAGACCTCCACACCAATGTTCTCGACTATAGTGTTTCTAAAGGTGGGCATCCGACTCTGAAAAAAGTGAGTTATGCTGAACTCAGAAGCGGGTCGGTGGACATTAATGGAAAAATTATAAAAACATCACCCATGTCGAGTTTGAAAGTAGCAAGAGAAATTGCTTTAGAGCTCAATCATTGGATCAAAAAGGGCAAATTTTTCCTTCAAGAACCGATTCAGACATTCCCCATAGGGAATGCCTTAAAAGGTCTTGAAATAAAAGAAGGAGAATCGCGATGATCACAAAAAAAATATTGCTATCCTTTCCTAAAGTGGCCACAGGCAAGCCGATGGCGATGGAATTAATAAAAACCTATAATCTTGATTTTAGCATTCTTAAAGCGCTGATTGATGATAATATCAAAGGAACGCTTCTGCTGGAGATTAGAGGCGAGGCGAACGACCTTAATGCCGGAATCGTTTTTCTTCGGGAAAACCAAATTGGGGTAAAAGAAGTCCAGTCGATGGTGGTTGTCGATGAAAAAAAATGTATTTCGTGTGGTGCCTGTACAGCTGTTTGTGCAGTCAATGCCCTTGAGATGGATGAAAACTGGTCATTGATTCACCATGAAGATAAATGTCTTGAATGCATGCTATGCGTGAAAGCTTGTCCAATGCGGGCGATTCATGCGGTCATGTGATCAGATGGCATATGAAGAACGAACCTATCGAAATCAAATGAAATCCGAGGACCTGGAATATTTCCAGGTCCTCGAATTCGAATCCGACCTTTTTATCGGCATTGATGGAAAAGTAAATCAACCGATGTTATCTCAACTTGTTTTAAAAGAGGTTCAACAGCTTCGAAAAGCCATTTTCGATTATAACATCACGCATCCGAATTTTATCGAATCGCTGATACCGCTTAAGGCGGATAGATTGGCTGTTCCGATTGTTGCAGATATGTTGATGGCCGGAATTATGACCGGTGTTGGCCCAATGGCGGCAGTTGCAGGTGCGGTATCAAAATATGTCGGGAAACGATTGGAACCCTATTCTAAAGAAATTATTGTGGAAAATGGGGGGGATCTTTTAATCAAGACAAGTAAGATACGCCGGATCGCTATTCATACCGGAAATTCTCAGTTTCAGGATCTTAGTTTAAAAATAAAACCGCGCGAAAAGGCTTTGGGGATTTGCACCTCTTCAGGGATGATGGGGCATTCCCTAAGTTTTGGAAAGGCTGATGCTGTCACGGTTCTCAGTGAAAATATCCCATTGGCGGATGCGGCAGCGACGGCTCTTTGCAATCGCATAAAGAAACCGGAAGATGTGGTCAAAGGGATTGAATGGGCAAACAAAATTCCCGGGATACTCGGAGTGCTTATTCTCATTGAGGATCAGCTTGGGGCCTGGGGAGAAATTGAATTGTGCTAATAATAAATTTAAAAAGATTTAAAAATGATCTTTAATTCAGTTGTATCATTAAGAATCATTTTTTTTGAATTAATAAAATTATCTGTTTAAAAGCATAACCAAACTTGCTTGACAATCTGTCCAATTTCATTTATTATGATTACATACTTATGATGTATGAAATGGAGTGTTAATATGAGAATATCAGCAAAAGGGCGGTATGCGCTGGCTGCAACAACGAACATGGCTCAATGTTATAATAAAAATGAATACGTGACTCTGATAAGTATTTCAGACAAACTTGGTATCTCAAAAATATATTTGGAACAGGTTTTTTCTTTGCTTAAACGGGGAGGAATCGTAACCTCTGTAAAAGGTTCTCATGGCGGTTATCAATTAGCGCGCGTTCCTTATCGAATTACTGTTTTAGAAATACTGTCTGCGGTTGAAACGTCTCTTTTTGAAAATACCGAAGAATCTATCGTGAAAAATGCGCCTGAAATAGAGGCAGCGATGAAAAACACAGTTTATGATCCATTGGACAGTGCGATCAAATCCACGTTGGCAGAGATTACCTTAACCGATCTCGTATCAGAAGCAGAAAGAAACAGTTCAGATCAAGGATTCATGTTTTATATTTAAAAGATCCAGTGCTTGACAAAGATTGAATTGAAGTGTATCATTCATAAAAACAATTGAATATTTACCTATCCAGAGAGGTGGAGGGACAGGCCCTATGAAACCCGGCAACCAGCGCAAGCATGGTGCCAATACCAGCGAATTTCTGAAAGTTCGCAATGATGGGGTTTAATGAAAATCATTAGCCTCGTCGCATAGACGAGGTTTTTTTGATGGGAGAAAGCAATCACCAAATGGTTGCCCGGTAATCGCACAGAATCCTGTGAAGTGTGCTGAAAAATTTTAGAAGGAGAATAAAATCAGTGAATATAAAAGAAATACTTAAGAACAAGCGACTCTATTTAGATGGCGCAATGGGGAGTTTACTCCAGGATAAATTGGATATAATCGGGCCGATACCGGAGGTGCTTAATGTAACCCACCCTGAAGTGATCAAAGAAATTCATCAATTATATATCGATGCTGGGGCAAATATTATATTATCCAATACGTTTGGAATAAATGGCTATAAACTTAATAATACTGATTTTACGGTAAGTCAATTGGTATCAGCCGGAGTAAAAAATGCTAAGGAACTTCACCCGGATTATGTAGCAGTCGATATCGGACCTTTGGGTACCCTTATTGGCACTTTTGGAGAAGTGTCCTTTGATGAAGCTGTGGATTATTTTAAAGAAATCATTGAAGTGGGAGAAGCGGCTGGCGCAGATCTGATTATGATTGAAACAATGACGGATATCTGCGAGGCTCGGGCAGCCCTGATTGCCGCTAAAGAAGTGTCAGATTTACCGGTCATCGTTTCGATGACTTACCAGGAAAACAAACGCACTTTAACAGGTACCGATGCGTTAACCGTGGTGAGCATTCTAGAAGGATTGGGAGCAGACGTGATCGGAATTAACTGTTCCACCGGACCAGATGGCATGCTGCCGATTATTAAGGATCTTATTCATTATGCCAGTGTGCCGATTATGGTGGAGCCGAATGCCGGGCTTCCGCATATGGTTAATGGGGAGACGGTATTTGACATCGATATTGAAGAATTTACCGGATACATGGTAGAAATAGCGAAAATGGGGGCACTGGTTTTAGGTGGGTGCTGCGGGACGACCCCGCCCTATATCGAAAGAATGATTCAAACAACCAGGAATTTGCCCCTCTTTGAAGTTGAAGATAAAGGTTTAACCTTTGTTTCATCAAACACCAAAACCGTCATATTGGGAAATGATATCCATGTGATTGGGGAGAGCATCAACCCCACGACAAATGAGGTTTTGAAAGAGTCTCTTCGTCGCGGAGAATTATCGGTATTGTCACAATTGGCCATTGATCAAAAAAAGGATGGCGCGCATATCCTGGATATCAATTTAGGGTTGCCTGGCATCGATGAAATACAAATGATGAAAAATGCGGTCGTGACCGTCAGCCGATTGGTTGACTGCCCCCTGCAAATTGATTCATCAAACCCGAAAGTGATAGAAGCAGTATTGCGGAGTTATCCAGGGAAAGCCATTATTAATTCGGTTAATGGAAAAATAAGTTCCATGGACGCATTGTTACCCCTTGCCAAAAAATATGGAGCCCTGGTTTTAGGCTTAACCATGGATGAAAATGGCATCCCCGGCAAAGCGGAAGAGCGTGTTGCCATTGCCAAAAAAATTATTGATAGTGCACAGCTATTTGATATAAACAAGAAAAATATTCTGTTGGATTGTTTGGCTTTGACCGCTTCAGCTCAGCAGGCAGAGGTTAAAGAAACAATCGCTGCGCTTAGAAAAATACATGATGATCTTGGTGTTCCGACGGTTCTTGGCGTCTCGAATATTTCCTTCGGGCTGCCAAATCGCGAGCTTTTAAATCGAACCTTTTTGGGCTTGGCTCTGGAGGCGGGATTAACAAACCCGATTATGAATCCAAGTGATCAAGATATGATGGATACCATTAACGCTTTTCGGGCTTTATCGGGATTGGACCGACAATGTATTGCTTATGCAAACACCTATAAAGAGAGTACGTTAAACGGAACGGGTTTAGAAAAGACTAAAGATGCATTAAGTCTGAAAGAAATCATTGAAGAAGGACTTGATGATCAGGCGGCAAATGCAACGAAGATACTACTAGAAACAAGAGCGCCATTGGATATTATCAATAATGAAATAATTCCCGGGCTGGATGCGGTTGGGGATGCTTTTGAAACCGGAGAGTGTTTTTTGCCGAATTTGATTTTCGCGGCGGAAACAGCTCAAAAGGCGTTTGAAGTGATCAAGGATACCATGAAAAAAGATGGAAAAATCCAAGTCGCAAAGGGAAGAATCATTTTAGCGACGGTGGAAGGTGACGTCCACGATATTGGAAAAAATATTCTCAAAGTAATTTTAGAAAATTATGGTTATGAAATTATCGATTTAGGCAAGGATGTGAAAGCTGAAACAATGATTAAAGTAATTCTACATGAAAACATCCGGTTGGTTGGACTCAGCGCTTTAATGACAACAACTGTGAAGAACATGGAAATCACAATTAATAAGATCAAAGTACAATGCCCGAATACACTGGTTATGGTAGGTGGTGCGGTCCTGAATCCCGAATATTCTAAAACTATCGGAGCGGATTATTTTGGCAAAGATGCCCGAGAAGGAGCAACTATTGCAAAAAAAGTATTTGGATAAGACAACGTAACAAGATTGATAACCAAGGCTAATTATTTCTTTGGATTGGGTATGGATTTTCGCGATATCCAATGAAAAATAATTGGCCTTGAGATTTTTTTATCTTAATAATCACAATCAGTCTGGTTCATATTTGATTAATGCAAAGGCATTGACATCAAACAAACCCAGATCGGTCAGACGGAGGGACGGGATAACCGGCAATGCCATAAATGATAAAGTGATAAAGGGGTCAACTCCGGTTGGAATACCAAGATCGTGAGCATATGCTACCAGGGAAGCTATCTTTTTCTGTACCGTTTCACCGGAGTCAAGACTCATGAGTCCGGCAATGGGCAAGGGAACTGAACCGAGAACGGCATGTTCAGAGACAACAACATAACCACCATTTATTTCAGATAAACAGTCCACGGCTAGTAGAATATCGGCATCGTTATCGCCAGCGACAATGATGTTGTGTGAATCATGAGCAACCGTGGTGGCAATAGCACCTTTCTTTATTCCGAAACCTTTAATAGCGGCAACCCTCACATTTCCGGTATTTCGATGCCGCTCAATCACACAAAGTTTGGTGTAGGTTTCATTGGGTACAAAGTTGCTTTCGTCGCTGGGGAGGGACTCGAAAAGATGGTTGGTTTCAATTTGATTGGGAATCAGTTCGATCACGTGATTTTTTTTATAAACTGGCAGTTTGAGTTTTGCTGGTGACAATTCATGAATATGGACCGAATTAAGCAAACGAGGGTCGATGGTGTCCCCGGTTGTATTGTCAAAACGATATTGCTCAAGCGGTTTTCCATCCTTATAGACACTTTCAACTGTCATTGATTGGAGATCAGACAGAATGACCAAATCGGCACGGTATCCCGGCGCGATGGCACCAAGTCTTTTTAGTCCATAGGCCTGAGCGGCGTTGAGGGTTGCTATTTTTATGGCTTTAATCGGATCCATGCCCAGTTCGATAGCCATTTTAATGTTCCATCGAATATGTCCGTCACGATGAATATCCTCCAGATGCTTGTCATCTGTACAAAAGAGAAAGCGGTCCAGGGGAAGACCGGAGTCCAATAAACCGGTGACAATCGCGCGGAGATTTTTGGCAGCGGAACCCTCCCTGATAAGAATTCGTATTCCGGCTGCTGATTTTTCATAAGCTTCCTCAAAGGAGGTGGATTCATGATCACTTTCAATCCCGGCACATGCGTAAGCCTGAAGAGCCTTTCCTGAGAGTCCAGGGGCATGACCATCACAGATTTTATCACGACAAAGCGTGAGCTTTTCAAGAATAACGGGATCCCCAGCAAGGACATTGGGAAAACACATTACTTCACCTAGACCAAGAATACGGGG
This sequence comes from Acetobacterium paludosum, assembly GCF_008086595.1. Classification (GTDB taxonomy): domain Bacteria; phylum Bacillota; class Clostridia; order Eubacteriales; family Eubacteriaceae; genus Acetobacterium; species Acetobacterium paludosum. The sequence continues at coordinate 56,453 of NZ_RXYA01000015.1, forward strand.
ATGATTAAGATAAGGCGTCATGTCGTTCACCAAAAATGCACCGCTGCCGTTGGTTTCAAATTCAGTGGCTGGAACTGAAGAAGGAAGCATGATATATACATTTAGAGGAATATTTTCGGTCGTATTTAGTAGATAGTCCAGTCCTATTGTCCCGGCCATATTTACAATTTCATGAGGATCCGCAATAATGGTTGTTGTTCCGGACGGCAAAATGGCTTTTGCAAGCTCTAAGGGCGTCACCATGGTTGACTCAATATGCATATGCGCGTCAATAAAACCAGGGGAGATAAACTTTCCGGAACAATCAACTTCGTTCAGACCATCATATTGGCCAATACCGACAATGAAGCCATTAGCAATAGCCAGATCGCCAACAAGAATTTCTTCAGAAAAAAGATTGATGATTTTTGCATTTTTCAGAACAAGATCGGCTTTCTCAAAACCAGCCGATGCGGCGATGTTTTTCTGTAAAATTTGACTCATTATATTCATTATCTTACCCCCTTACGCTTACTTCTTACTCTTTTTATTTTTTGAAGCAAACTATTAATCAATATTATTCCCTTTATTTACAAAAAAATGCATTTTTTATGTTTATATCTCAGAAATAGGTATATAATTATAAAGATAGTAATTTTATCCCGTTGACTTCAAATTGCTTATAAATTATTGCGACTAAAATGTAAAAAGCGAAAAGTAATTCCAAGAAAGTGGTGAACAAAATGAAAAAATGGCGGTGCACTGTATGCGGTTATCAATATGAAGGCGATACTTCTCCGGAAAAATGTCCTATTTGTGGGGTAGGTCCGAATAAATTTGTTTTGGTGGAAGAGATACCAGATGATTTACCGGATAAGGAAAGAGAAGCGATTCAAGGATTGTTATTCAATGTCAGTTATGGGTTATATATTATTTCATCAATCTTAGACGAAAAGCTAAATGGAATGGTATCCAACACCTTCATTCAGATCGCAAATACGCCATTAAAAGCAAGTGTCTGTTTAGGAAAAGAAACCCTTACTTCCGAATATGTAAGAGAATCCGGCGTATTTGGAGTTTCAATGTTGGGAAAAGATAATCGTAGCCTGATCAGTCATTTTGGATGTCAGAGCGGAAGAGATGTTGATAAATTTAAAACACTAAGCTACATTACCGGTGAAAAAACAGGTTGCCCAGGGTTGTTGGAAACACTGTGTTTTGTCGAATGTGAAGTTGAACAGACCATCGATTTAGGAACTCATTATATGTTTATTGGTAAGGTTGTTGATGGCGATGGGTTTAGTAAAGAAGAACCCATGACCTATGCCTATTACCAGACAACTCAATAGTTAATAAAAAGAAGCCAATGTGAAAATCACATTGGCTTCTTTTGGGTTAGAGCGTAATTTTTTCCTTTAATTCAGGAAATGTTTTTAAGACTGTTTTAACAAGTTTATTGCAACCATGGGTTAAAACATCTGTTGTAGGTAGATGGTATTCATGCTCATAGGTTTTAATGGTTTCCTTAATAGCTTCATTGCCCATACCTTCATGATTTAGGGTGAGTGCAATGACTTTTGATTGGGAGAAACCCTCTATAAGCTTGATTTCACTGTTGATTGTAGGCATCTTAAGATAATTGAAATCAATCCGTTGTTTTCGCGTGGGTGGGTGTTGGAGAATGAAAGCGTCTGGCCTTCCTCCTCGGATAATGGCACATGAGCTGACAAATGCCTGATGACTGAGTGAACCCTGTCCTTCTAAAATGATAATATCCGGTTTTTCATGGATATCGGCTTCCATAACGGCGTTTTCTAATTCACCGGTCATGAATTCTGAAGGAATGGCATCCATTGCAATTCCGTATTTTTCACCTTGAATCAAAGCTGTTTGCCCGGTTCCAATAAATGAAGCGCGCAGGCCCTGTTCTTTTAAAGCTTGAATTAACAGCATGGCGGTGGTTCGTTTACCGACGGCACAGTCTGTCCCGAAAATTGCCAGTTTGGGGGTTTTGACTTTCAGAATATCTCCGGTAAAAAGATGAAGATAACGATTAGCCAAAGGTTTTCGGATATCATAGAGTTTTACATCATAACGCTTGGCTTCGCGTTTGAATTCGGTGTCTTCTGAAATAAATTCATGAAGGCCGTTAACGATGTTCATACCCATGGATATCGCTTTGAGAAAAATTCTTCGCTCATCACTTGATAAATAGGTATCTTTGGGTGCAATGCCATAGATAAAGTATTTGGGCAGTTCCGATAATTTATTTACGGCATCTCCTAAATCACGATAGATGGGAATGCCATTTTCAGTACCATCCAGAACCTTGCCGGCATCCATACCGTAATGTGTGCTGTCGACCACACAGGCGACTTGATATTTTTGAGAACGTCGAATTAAACCGTTTGCTGTTTTTCCATCTGTATCACCAAAATGACCTTCACAGTATACTAAAGCTTTTTCTTTCATGTTTGAAAACTTCCTTTCGTTGTAACCAGGAACAATTGCTTTAAAAGACAAACTATTTAATTTGGTTTCGATTAAAAAAGGATGGGAATAAAGAGAGTCCGATATACATCATAATATATTATACCATATAAAGTGATGTCTAAACGGTAACCCACTAGATTTACTTAAAAGAAAATTCCCGGTATCAGAAATAGATATTAAAAAAGCCTGTTTCCGAGGGCTTTTTTAGATATCATTGAGAACCGGTTCGAGACTTGTATCTCTGAAAAAAGTATTGGCATTATAAAGATATAAAACGTCGGTTATATTAGCGTTAGCAATAAGGGTTTCAATGCTGTCATAGTAATAGCGAGGGTCAACAATCGTAATCTCACTATAGAAAGGGGTTAAAAATGGAATAAAGGCGTTGGCATAAGAATCCTTAAGCACGAGGAGGTGCTTGCCATTATTGACGGGATTTTTGATCGTAACAATGGGATGATTTCCATCTAAAAAAACCGCATATTTATCCTTCCCGGTCAGTTGATCGGAAGCATAAAGAGAAGGTGACTTTTTTTGTTCTTCCACATAAGTGACAACCGAATAGTCGTTATCATTTTTGGGAATGTAAACATCGATGGTGTCCGTATCCTTGATTGAATAACCACTTTCAGAAACGAGTGCGCCGGAAAAAGAATTCGTTACCGGGTAGACCGTGTAGGCGTCCAAATCTGGGGTAATACCCATAGATTTGGAAACACCTTGAAAAGAAAGCCAGGCCCCCAGCGTTGTCCAATGATGATCGGTTTTATAATAGAGTAATTGATCCTTGCTTTCTTCCAGAATGGGCCTTGGGTCAAGGATAACCATGTTTTCATTTAAACTCGATGTAAAGGAATCAATATAATCATTCTGATTAAGAACCGGCGCATCGGCAGGCAGCTTATCACTATAAATATTGATAGCGGTGGGTACCAGCATAAAGTAGTGCTTAAGTTCAGGATGTTTTGTCACAAAATTGTTTAAAGCCATTTTCGTTTTTTCTACATCTGCAGAAGGAAGCGGATTAAAGTTTTCGAGCAAGGTATGATCTTTTCCCAAATAAACACCGTTTGAGAAATCTTTACCTTCTATTCGATCGGCATCGGTTTTGGCATGAATCCAGAAATTTCGGCCGACCAGTTGATCGGCCGTATACATTTCGACCTTTTTCATGTAACGGCCATCCACCACGCTGTCGATGGAAAAACGTGGCAATTGTGTTAAAATTCGGTTTTCAGTTGCGGAAAATTTCACATCCGGCAATAGCAATGTTGCCAATGGAATTATAATTAAAAGAGCCACAAAAAATGAGCTTAAATAATTGATGTATTTTTTGTAAATAAGAGGGCGGTTATGATGTTCATGAGTACGACTTGTATTTTGTTTTTGCATAAAGATTCACCTAAAATCTAAAATATAAAAATGGATTATATGTTTCTGTTACTAAATAAGCAATGGATAGGAACATGATAATGCCATTTAGTCCCAGAGCGGTTGGAACAATCCAACTTTTTTCGGTATGAATAAGTTTCGTGTATAGATTATGAATGAATGGGGTTGAGCAAACACCACAGATAATCAATAAAATGAAATTAGTATACAAATAATAAACCCCGGTTGAATCAATCAGTGGTGCACCGGCAGTGAAAAACATGACACTGAGATAATGCAGCGCATAGCCCAAGTTTGGACTGGCGAAAAAAACCCAACCGATAATGACAAAAAGCATGGTATATAAACGCTGAAGAAACACGGGTAGTTTTTCCAGAAGAGCAGATAGAAACACTTTTTCGATGAAAAGGAGGAGGCCGTAATAAAGACCCCAAATCACAAAATTCCAGCTGGCACCATGCCAGAGCCCGGTGAGAAACCAAACGATACAGAGATTTATAAAAAGCCGTGGAATCGGAACTCGATTGCCACCTAATGGAATATAGAGGTACTCTCTAAACCATGTCCCCAAAGAGATATGCCAGCGTCTCCAAAAATCAGAAACACTTTTTGAAATATAGGGATAGTTAAAATTCTCTAAGTAGTCAAAACCAAACATTTTGGCAAGCCCGATGGCCATATCAGAATATCCGCTAAAATCGAAATAAATCTGAAAAGTAAAGGCTACAATACCAATCCATGCGGTTAAGATCGACATTTGACCGACATCGATGGCTTGAATCATGGTCCAGACATAACCGATATTATTTGCAAGAAGCACTTTTTTGCCAAGACCCTGAATAAAACGTTCAACCCCAATTCCAAATTTTTCCTGATTCACCGGTCGATTGGAAAGTTGTTCATTAATATCAGTATAGCGAATAATTGGGCCGGCCATGAGTTGCGGAAACATGGTAATATATAATCCGAAGGAAATAATATTCTTTTGAACAGGTGCTTTTCTAAAATAGATATCAATGAAATAGGATAGAATATGGAAGGTATAAAACGAGATTCCAATAGGTAAAGGAAGCTGAGTATAAGGAATTCCCAGATTGAAAATCTGATTAATGGTGTCAAGCAGAAATCCCCAGTATTTAAAAAAGAACAGCACCCCAAGGTTTACGATTAAGGTGAGGAAAAATAACCGTTTTCGGATATTTGCCGACTTATTATCCATGATCATTCCAATAGAATAGTCGAAAATAATGGTAAAGATCATTAGATAGACATAAACTGGTTCACCCCATGCATAGAAAATTAAACTTGCCAACAGCAATACGGCATTTTTTATTTGTTTGGGTACGATGTAGTAAAGACCCAGGGAAATGGGGAGAAATGTAAACAAAAACAAAATACTGCTAAAGACCATAGTAACTCCTTGCTATTATTTTTTCATGCTTGCGACAAAGGCATCTTTCAGATCAGTTGCGTTTCGCGAAACGCAATAAAATAAGGTATTACCAATTATTTTTAGCTCATAATTATCAAGAAGCGCGCATTGTTCAGGGCCATAACCGCTAAAACTCTCCTGCTGTTTTGCCACCCGTGTTTCAATCGCATCTTCAGCAAGATCAATTTGAGCCGAATCGTTTGATTTAACAATCAGCATTTCTGATACATCCATATAGTTTGATGGGATATAGATGAGATATTCGTCAAAATCATTGGCGTTTAATCCATAAAAACGTTTTAAATCTTTTCCTTCACCTTTTACCATACCCAAATCACTAACAGAAGCTAAAAGATCTGTTTCTATATCAGTCAAAGAACGGTTGCTGTTGTGCTGGCAGCCAAGAAGAGGGAAAGTCAGTATTATAATAAGTATCATGATGGAGAATTTTTTCATCAGTTCTTTCCAATTCTATAATAATTTTGAAAGGTCACTATTCTTTACCAGGTTATCCAACCACAAGGGATAGAATGCTTTTATCACATGGATGCCATCGTCCTCATGGTACTGCGGATTTGTCTTTAACAGGGTATAGGTATCAATATAATGGATGTTTTTGCGGTTAGCCATTTCGATAAGTGCGGCATTATAAGTTTCAATCTGACTGAATACCGGTTGTTCTTGTAGGACTTTATCCGTAACCGGGAAGATACTGCAAATATAGATTTGAGTGTTTGGCAACTGATCTTGGATGGCATTAATTAACTGTTCATAGGAAGCAATATAAGAGTCAAGAGTGCTGTCAGGATGGCTGATGTCATTTAGACCCAATTCAATAAAGAGCGTTCGAGGAGATAAATCGACTATCTTGGGAACATCTTCTTGACTGTTGTCAATCGATTTTCCAAGAATCGCTACCAGCGAAGATGCTCTCAAATAACCATAAAGTCCTAAACCTTCAGCGATAGAGTCGCCATAAACGACAGAAGAATCAAACAGATCAGGATAATTACCAGCATCTACTGCTTCATGTTTCATGAAATCAATTTTTTCTTCCATTGTAAAAAGATCCCTTGATTCCAAAGAGGTCAATTCATCAACTCCGGCTTTGATTTCTGAGTTTTGTTTGGCTATATTCTGGAAGTTCATAATAACAACCACGCCAATAATTAGCATCAGGATAATGATCACAACTATTCGGGGAGAGGTCTTAATTTTGCGGATTAGTTTGTTTGTTTTCAAAGGGATTCACCTTCAATTGTTATTTTCATATAGTTAATACAATATCACACATTATGCAGATAATACAACGTTCTTTTTGTAACAAATTAGTTGTTTCAATGTCACAATTTTGAATGAAAATAAGGGCCGCCGCTCAGAAAATCTCTGAGCAGCGGCCCTTGACACTTTAGATTAATAGGTTAACATTTGGCCATGGTTTTTGTGGAAACGACATTAATACCAAGACCCAAAAGATTTTCAATTATAATATCGCCCGATTTAATGGGGGCATCGACAACGACTTGATTAATGACTTTCATGGCATCAAAAATCTTTCCTTTAGGAATAGGTTCGGCTGTCTTTACGGGCAGACGCGGAAGCATGGCATTTCTGACAACAACGGTGGTAGGAATAACCCGAGTTGGGTTGGTTAGCTCATTGATTGCATATTTGGGACCACGTTTACAGGTATTGCCGGTAACTTCAAAATTGCCGTCATCATTTTTATCCACAACGGTTAACTGACAGCCCATGGGGCAAGTGATACAGGTTAGTTCTTTGATCATTTTTTGGCCTCCTCGACGACAAAACGGATTTCTCCGGCAGGATATTGGGCTAATAGTTCTTTAGCAATTTTGAAATTGACCATTTCAGCAGGAAGTAATTTTTTCTCCTTTTTTGTGGCAACGAGCTGATCGCCGATATAGGCATTGACAACCCGATCTTTAAAGACCTGACGAACACGCATGTAGAAGGTTACATTTTCCTCCACATTTTTCATGGCCACCTGTTGAGGAACGACATAACTGATGCCATTTCCATTAACAGTTGTAAAAGTGACGTTGGTATCCAACGTTCCCTTTACGTATTTAGCGGCACCTTTGCCGGCAAGAACTGCTTCTTCACTAACAAAATCCACCAGATCATGAACGTGGACCACATTACCGCAAGCGAAAACGCCGGGAATGGAGGTTTGGCGAAGTTCTCCAACCACAGATCCATTGGTTCGGTCATCCATTTCAACGCCGGCATTACGGGTGATTTCATTTTCGGGGATTAAACCGACGGATAAAAGCAGGGTATCGCAGGGAATATATTCTTCCGTTCCAGGAATTACCTTCATTTTTTCATCGACTTGTGAAACACTAACACCTTCAATACGGTCTTTACCATGAATAAAGGTAATGGTATGGCTAAGTTTCAAAGGGATATCGTAGTCATCCAGGCATTGAACAATGTTACGTACCAAACCATTTGAATAAGGCATCAGCTCACAAACGGCATTAACATGAGCGCCTTCTAAAGTCATCCGACGAGCCATGATGAGGCCGATATCTCCGGAGCCAAGAATAACAACTTCTTTACCGGGCATGTAACCTTCCATGTTGATATAGCGTTGAACCGTGCCGGCAGTGAATACCCCGGATGGACGGTAGCCAGGAATGCCAATGGCTCCGGATGTTCGTTCCCGACAGCCCATCGTCAAGATCACAGCTTTCGATTGAATAACGGTGTAGCCATCTTCTTCGTTGATGACATGAATTGTTTTGAGATCGCCGTTATCGGTCAGGTCTAAAACCATGGTATTGAGCAGATAGGGGATACCAAGGTCAGTAACCTGGTGAATATAACGTTCCGCATATTCAGGACCGGTTAATTCTTCATTGAAAGTATGAAGACCAAAACCGTTATGGATACATTGGTTCAGAATACCGCCTAATTCGCGATCCCGTTCCAGAATAAGAACATTTTCCGCGCCATCTTTTTTAGCTTCTACCGCAGCGGATAAACCAGCTGGGCCGCCGCCTAAAATAACAACATCATATATCATGATTATGCCTCCTCCTTAGCTGATTTTGTTTGTCCAGCAAGAATATAGGTTGAGTCTTGTTGATCATACATAATTTCATCCAACGAACAGTTGAGTTCACGGGCAAGAATCTCAACGACCCGCGGGGAGCAGAAGCCGCCTTGACAACGACCCATTCCGGCACGGCATCGTTTTTTAACGGATTTGACTGTTCGAGCACCAGCATTCCGATGGATGACATCAAGAATTTCACCCTCGGTAATCGTTTCGCAACGACAGATGACTTTACCATACTTGGGATCTTTTTTAATAATGTCAGCCCGTTCTTCGTCAGAAAGCTCTTCAAAGCGAAGATGCGGACGAACCTTTGGATCAAAATTGGGGTTGCTTTCAATATTGGGAATTAATGGTTTTACAATTTCTTCAACAACATAATGAGCGACAGCTGGAATCGATGTTAATCCGGGAGATTCATAACCAGCGACGTTAATGAATCCTTTTACCGGGGATTCTTCAAGGATGAAGTCACCATCGGTGGTGGTAAAGGTATCGGCAACAGGCGTATTTCGGAGTCCCGCATATGAGCGAATGATTTTTTTAAAGGGCAGAGCAGGACAATTTTTCAAAGCATTGGCTTTGATATAATCCAGTTGTTCACCGGTTGTTGAGACATCCCCCTTATCTACTGGCGAAGCATCCGGACCGATTAATAGGTTGCCATGTACGGTTGGTGAAACTAAAATACCTTTACCATTTTTTGATGGACAAGGGAAGATAACACTGTTTACGAGAGAACCCGCGTCTTTGTCAAAAATAAAGTAATTACCTTTTCTGGCAAGAAGTTTAAAATAGGGTTCGCCAACCATTTCATAAACGTCATCCGCATACAGGCCCGCCGCATTGATAACTAATTTGGCATCGATGTTTTCATCAGCGGTAGTGATACTAAAATAATCATCGACTTTATTAATGGCCGTTACCATATGATTGAGTTTAAGGGTAACGCCGTTGTCAACCGCGTTTTCAGCAACATGGGCACAGAGTTCGAAAGGTGAAACAATTCCAGCGGTCGGGGCATAAAGCGCTCCGCAGATATCCTCACTGAGATTGGGTTCCATGGCATGAACTTCGTCTTTGAATAAAATCTTCAATCCAGGAACACCATTTTTCAAACCGTTTTTATACAAATCGTGGATGGTTGCCATTTCAAATTCATCATGGGCGACGACTAATGAACCGCAACGTTTAAAGGGGACATCCAGATCATCACAAATTTTTCCATACATGATGTTTCCGGCAGCATTGAATTTTCCCTTTAGTTTATAGGATGGGGCATCAAAACCGGCATGGACAATGGCAGAATTGGCCATAGTAATTTGATTACCCACATCATTTTCTCCATCCAACAAAACAATATCTAATTTGTACCGAGATAATTCTCGGGCAATGTAGGAACCGGCTATGCCGGCTCCAATAATAGCGATATCATACATAATTTATTCCTCCTTGGAACTAATAATAAAAAACCACACAATTTTCTCAAATGAAGGATTCATTTAAGAAAACAGTGTGGCTCTCCGTTGCCTTGTATTTTATTTTAGCTTATAGTTTGCAATAATAATTTTTGCTCTTCTCGAATAAGCTTTATTTTATCCCACAATGGTTTATGAGATGTGCTGACTGATAGTGCACCAGCAGCAAGACAAGAACGAACTTCTTCTTCTGTCTCAATGAAGCCCCCAGTGACAATGGGGATATTAATTTCTTTTTTAACGCTTTTAATGAGCTTGGGGACTAAACCAGGAAGAATTTCAACTGCATCAGGCTTGATTTTTTTAGCTGACTCAATGGAAATATCCATGGCGGAAGAATCCAATAAAAATAAGCGTTGGATTGTCATCAGATTTTCCTGCTTAGCACGGGTGATAATGTTATTTTTTGTCGTAATGATTCCGGTGGGATTAATCTCATCTTTAAGATATTTAATAAAATAATTATCCTGGGAGTAACCTTTAATCAGATCCAAATGTATAAAAACATACTTATCGGCTTTTATACAAAGCTCCACTAATTTTTTTAGATTAAATACATTTCCGGTCAGTAAAAATATGATTTGCGATTGAGAATGAATCGCATCATAAATATCCTTGGGATTACGAACAGCAGCAATGATCGGATTGTCCTGAAACATCAGAAGACATTTTCTCGTAGCCATAACTCTCCTCCCTATGGATTGTATTTTACAAATTCATTATATAACACAACCACTTAATTTGGAAAGAGAAAAATCTAAAATTGTTGGGGTGTGATGAAAACACCCCAACACCATCAACAGAGTTTATCAGGTCAAGAAGGAATTATTCTACGTCTTCCCAGCCTTTAGAACATTCAACTGCTTTTAACCAGCCAGCATATAATTTAGCACGAACATCAGCAGCCATCACTGGATTGAAAGATCGATCGAGTTTCCAGGCTTTGGTGACATCTTCTTTACCATCCCAGAATTTAACTGCTAAACCAGCCAGGTAAGCAGCACCCATAGCCGTTGTCTCGACGATGGAAGGACGATCAACGGGAACACCAAGAAGATCTGCTTGGAACTGCATCAAGAAATCATTATTACAGGCACCACCATCAACTTTTAATCTTGCCAATTTAATTTGAGAATCTTTTTCCATAGCATCTAATACGTCTTTTGTCTGATAAGCAAGAGATTCGACGGTAGCCCGGATAAGATGAGATTTGTTGGCACCACGGGTTAATCCCAAGATGGCACCACGTGCATACATATCCCAATGGGGAGCACCCAATCCAACAAAGGCTGGTACCATGTATACGCCATTGGTATCTGGAACTTTATTGCAATAGTATTCACTGTCAGGTGCTGAATCGACCAGTCTTACTTCATCACGTAACCATTGAATCGCTGCACCGGCTACAAAGATAGAGCCTTCTAAAGCGTAGTCGACAACACCATCCAAACCCCAGGCAATGGTTGTAATCAAACCGCTGTTTGATTTTACCGGTTTTTCACCAGTATTCATAAGCATGAAACAACCGGTTCCATAAGTGTTTTTAGCCATCCCTGGTTCAAAACAAGCTTGACCAAAGAGTGCCGCTTGCTGATCGCCGGCAGCTCCGGAAATTGGAATTGGATTTCCGAATAAAGTAGTTGTTCCATAAACATCGGAAGAAGGTCGCACTTCTGGCAGCATAGAAGCCGGAATATCCAGTTCTTTTAACATTTTTTCATCCCATTTTAGGGTTTTGATATTAAAGGCCATCGTTCTGGAAGCATTTGAATAATCGGTAACATGTACTTTACCGTCTGTCAATTTCCAGATCAACCAGGTATCAATGGTTCCAAAGGCTAATTCGCCTTTTTCAGCTCGTTCGCGTGCGCCGGGAACATTATTAAGAATCCAGTTTATTTTAGTTCCTGAAAAATATGCATCAATAACAAGTCCGGTGTTTTCCTGGACATAGTCCTCTAAACCACGGGCTTTTAATTCGTCGCAAAATGCTGCCGTTCGACGGCATTGCCAAACAATTGCGTTATAAATAGGTTCACCAGTTTTTCGGTCCCAAACGACTGTGGTTTCGCGTTGATTTGTAATTCCGATGGCAGCAATATCATCAGCGGTAGCGCTGATTTTTGACATCGCTTCAGTTATTACTCCACTTTGGGTAGCCCAAATTTCCATGGCATCATGTTCAACCCAACCAGCTTTTGGATAGATCTGCGTAAATTCCTTTTGTGCAACACTGACGATTTCGCTGTCATGATTAAATAAAATCGCTCTTGAACTCGTGGTTCCCGCATCCAGTGATAAGATATACTTTTTCATAAGTATAACCCCCTATTTATTTTATTATTTATTTAATTATGTAAAAACATAATAAAATCTAAAGAAAAAAACCGAAAAATTACGAAAAAAAACAAAAAGAGCACATACTAACAAATTTACATATTCTCTTAATGTAAAAACGAAAGTACGGCCCTCCATAACTCCTGCCAAATATGAAATTAGTTTATCTTTGTGTGAAATTATTAAATTGCTTTATTTGGTCATAATAACACAATTTAGAAATAATGTAAAGGGTTACTGATAAAAAAAGAACGTTAATTAATTAACATAAAGGCTGTTCAACTCATTTTAAGGGTAATTAATTATCATTTAAGATTGTCGGTAGATATGAATTTATAGGCTTACGAGTTTGAAAAAGTAAGGATTTAGTGGGATCAATAACATCCGGCTGGGACAAGTAGCTATTTATTTTTCGAAAAGTATGGTATAATATTTAGTATAAAAAATCGGAAAAACTTTAAAAAGTATAAATCTAAGAATGAAAAATGGTAACTAATATGGAAAAAAATTTTACGCATCTTCATGTGCATAGCGAATTCAGTTTGTTAGATGGATTTTGCCGAATCAACGCCTTGGTGAAAGCAGCAGCAGAAAAAGGGATGGACAGTGTGGCACTTACGGATCATGGTGTTCTTTTTGGTGCGATTGATTTTTATAAAGCCTGTCAAAAAGAAAAAATACATCCGGTCATCGGTTGTGAAGTTTATGTTTCACCCAGAGGGTTAGAACAAAAAGAACCACAATTGGATAAGGAACGTTTCCATCTTATTCTGTTAGCTGAAAACAACAAGGGGTATAAAAACCTTATGAGAATAGTTTCAAAAGGTTTTATTGATGGATTTTATTACAAACCTCGGATAGATCACAATTATTTAAAGGAAAACAGTGAAGGTCTTATTTGTCTGTCTGCTTGTATCGGAGGAGAAATACCCCAAATGATTTTAAATAATGATGTCGACGGAGCCGTTCAACGGTGCTTGTTATATCAGAATATATTTGGGAAAGATCATTTCTTTTTAGAAATACAAGATCATCGTTTAAGAGAAGAAGCATTGGTAAATGAACGGATGCTGGAATTCTCCAAAAAGTATGAGATACCGTTGGTAGCGACAAACGATGTTCATTACATTAACAAGGAAGACAGCGAGAATCATGATGTTCTTTTATGTATCCAAACAGCGGCCACCGTTCAGGAAGAAAAACGGATGCGTTTTCCCAATAATGAGTTTTATTTAAAAAGTCCTGAGGAAATGTCCAAACTATTTTTAGATGTGCCGGAAGCGATCGAGAATTCCAATCGAATCGCAAAAAGGTGTCAAGTAACATTTGATTTGGAAGAAACGCATTTGCCCAAATTTGAACTGCCGGCAAATGAAAATGCAAAAGATTACCTTAAAAAGTTGTGTATCCAGGGAATGCAAAAGAAATATCAGAATGCTTCATCGGAATTGGATGATCGGTTGGAATATGAGCTGGACACCATCCATACAATGGGCTTTGATGATTACTTTTTAATTGTATGGGATTTTATCAAGTATGCAAAAGATCATCAAATTATGGTCGGTCCGGGGCGAGGGAGTGCGGCCGGAAGCGTTGTCGCATACTGTTTAGGGATTACCACCATCGATCCGATTAAGTATCAATTACTGTTTGAACGATTCTTAAATCCCGAGCGGGTCACCATGCCTGATATCGACGTTGATTTTTGTTACGAACGCCGTCAGGAAGTTATTGATTACGTGGTTCATAAGTACGGTGAAGACCGGGTTGCCCAAATTATCACTTTTGGAACCATGGCGGCCCGAGGGGCTTTACGGGATGTTGGAAGAGCCCTGGATATGCCCTATAATGCAGTCGACCGGGTCGCCAAGGAGATACCGATTCATCCGGGAGCCAATGTAACCATTAAAGACGCTCTAGAAGAGAATCCCGAGTTAAGAAAGATGGAAGCAGCGGATGAAGATGTTGCCAAGTTGATCAGAACAGCTCAATCCATTGAAGGATTGTCGCGTCATGCTTCGACTCATGCGGCCGGAGTTGTCATATCAGACAAGCCGCTGGTGGAATATATTCCCCTTTATCGAAATAACGATGCGATTACGACACAATTCCCGATGGGTCTGTTGGAAGATTTGGGACTGCTGAAAATGGATTTTCTGGGTTTGCGAACATTAACAGTCATTCGCGATGCCCTGGAAAACATTGTCCTTTCCGGCAGGCCGTGCCCGGATCTGGAAGCTTTGGAGATGAACGATGCCAAAGTCTATGAGATGCTTTCAAAAGGGGACACCATGGGTGTGTTTCAGTTGGAAAGCCGCGGTATGCAGCAGTTTATGAAAGAACTCCAGCCCAGTAATTTTGAAGATATTATTGCCGGAATATCGCTGTATCGCCCCGGTCCCATGGAGCAAATACCACGCTATATTGAAAACAAAAAAAATCCGAACTGTATTTCGTATGATCATCCGATTCTGGAACCCATACTCAATGTAACTTACGGCTGTATGGTTTATCAGGAACAGGTGATGCAGATATTCAGGGATGTAGCCGGTTTTTCGATGGGGCGAAGCGACTTGGTCCGCCGTGCCATGTCCAAGAAAAAAGGGGATGTGATGGAAGCCGAAGGCCAGGTTTTTATTCATGGAGAAGTGAATGAAAATGGAAAAATCGTCGTTGATGGAGCGATTCGTCGCGGGGTTCCGGAAAAAGTCGCGATAAAAATATTTGTAGAGATGAAGGATTTTGCTAAATATGCATTTAACAAATCCCATGCAGCTGCTTATGCAGTCATTTCCTATCAAACGGCATGGCTCAAATATTTTCATCCCACCGCGTTTATGGCGGCGTTGATGTCAAGCATTATGGATGATGAGAAAAAAGTCGCCAAATATATTGAAGACTGCCGTAAAATTGGGATTCAGGTATTGCCGCCAAATATTAATGCCAGTTATGAGAAGTTCAGTGTTTCGGAAAATTCAATTTGCTTTGGGCTGGGGGCGGTAAAAGGACTTGGCAAAAATGCCATCGCAGCAATCATTGAGGCTCGAAAAAAGAGCGGCGATTTTCAAAGTCTGAGGGAATTTTGTGAACGTGTCGACCTGAAATCTTTGAACAAACGCAGTATTGAGAGTCTTATCAAGGGCGGCGCTTTTGATTCGATCGGAAACAATCGGGCCCAGATGCTGGCCACTGCGGAATTAATTGTCGATCAGGTTCAAAGAGAAAAAAAAGATCGGCTCTCAGGCCAGATGTCATTGTTGGATATGGCGAATTTGGGAGATTCAAGAGCGATGCTGATATTAAAAGAAGAGCATTTCCCGCAAAAGGAACCTTTTTCGAAAGAAGAGCGTTTGGTATTGGAAAAAGAAGTTTTAGGCTTGTATGTAACCGGACATCCGCTCGAAAAGTATGAAGAAATATTAAAAAAGACAGTGACGCTTTTTTCCAATATGATTGATAGTTATCAAGATTTAAAAGATGCCGGCATCAGGGATGGACAACAGGTCAGTGTGGGGGGATTAATTGCTGAATTGAAAACTATGATGACAAAAAAAGGCCAGATGATGTGCTTCCTAACCATTGAGGATTTGTATGGAAGGATTGAAGTGGTCGTTTTCCCCCGAACCTATGATGAATACCGAAATTACTTAAAACAGGACCAGCCGATTGTGATTAAAGGGCGAATAAACTATAACGAAGAAGCGCAAACATCCGTGATTGCCTCGCAAATATGTCCCATAGGACAACCTTCGAATCAATTGAAAACTCTTAAAGTCGAAGAAATTTCTGCTCCCTATGAAACGACAAATGGAACCCAGCTTCAAAAGAAACTGGTATTAAGTTTCGACGATTTAACAGAGAAGTCCTTGATAAAAACAGTAAAATCAGTTCTAATAAAGTATCCGGGACCGGTACCGGTTGTGTTGTATTTAAGAAATGATCATAAGAATTTCGGAGCCAATAGAAACTTATGGGTGACCCCGGGAGAGGCACTAATCAGTGAATTAACTCATATTTTAGGAAATCAAAACGTGGAGGTAAAATAAAATGCGAATTGGATTATTAACGAGTGGGGGCGATGCCCCGGGAATGAATGCAACCATCCGGGCTATTGTTCGGACGGCGATTTTTAATAAAATTGAAGTTTATGGAATCAACCGAGGTTTTGCAGGTTTATTGGAAGAGGATATCACTCCGCTCAGTGTTTACTCGGTCGCTGATATTCTTCAGCGGGGAGGCACGATTCTCAGAACATCAAGAAGTGAATTTTTTGCCACCGATGCGGGAGTTAAAAAAGGTGCTGCGGTTCTCGAAGAATACGGAATTGAACATCTCATTATTATTGGCGGTGACGGAAGTATGAACGGCGCCCTGGCACTTCAAAAACTGGGAGTCAATGTGATTGGTGTTCCGGGTACAATTGATAATGATTTAGGCTGCAGTGATAACACCATTGGATTTGATACCGCGGTTACCACGGCGCTGGATGCGATCAGTAAAATAAGAGATACCACCTATTCACACAATCGCATCAATGTTGTTCAGGTTATGGGCAGAAAATGCGGTGATATAGCACTTTATGCAGGACTTTCCGGAGGTGCAGAAGCATTAATTCTGCCGGAAGTTGAAACAGATCTGGATGCTATCTGCGAGAGACTTCTCCAGGGAAAAGACCGTGGCAAGCTTCACAGCATCGTGATGTTGGCTGAAGGCTGTGGAAATTACCGAGATTATTGCGTAAAGATTGAAGAACGCACTCAAGTAACGACAAGAGGAACGAATTTAGGCTATATTCAAAGAGGTGGTTCGCCATCAAATGCGGATAGAATTTTAGCAAGTTTTATGGGTTATAATGCCGTGTTGAGTATCATAAAAAAAGAAACAGGACGTATTATTGTTGAACGTTGCGGATCTTATTTGGGCATTCCCATTGATGAAGCACTTAAAATGCCAAAAATATTCCGACAGGATATTTATGATATGGCATCGGTATTATCCATATGATTTAAAAAAAGTCTTGATATAGAAAGAAGGTAAAAAAATGAAAAGAACCAAGATTGTATGTACTTTGGGTCCAGCGTCAGATACAAAGGAAATATTAAGAGAGCTGATCCTAAATGGAATGAATGTCGCCCGCTTAAATTTCTCTCATGGTTCTCATGAGGAACATTCGGCAAGAATTCAGAGAATTAAAGAGATCCGTAAAGAACTGGGAATACCCGTGGCTATTATGCTGGATACAAAAGGTCCGGAAATAAGAACCGGGGAATTACTTCAGGGAAAAGTTGAACTGGAAGCTGGAAAAACGGTCGCTTTAACGACTGAAAACATTTTGGGAGATGAAAAGCGATTCAGCATTTCTTATGACAATCTTCCCAGTGAAGTATCAGTGGGATGTAGAATTCTCATTGATGACGGGTTGATTCAGCTTGAAGTAGAAGACGTTCAGGGAACTGAAATTAGCTGTCGAATATTAAACGGGGGAACCTTAGGTAATAAAAAAAGTATCAATCTTCCTGCGGTAAACATCGAATTGCCAGCTTTGACTAAAAAAGATGAAGAAGATATTATTTTTGGAATCAAACAAAAAGTGGATTTTGTTGCTGCTTCATTTGTTAGAAAACCGAAAGATGTTTTAGAAATCAGAAGAGTGTTGGAACAAAACGGCGGCGGTGGTATTAATATTATATCGAAGATAGAAAATCGAGAAGGAGTCAAAAAAATTGACCAGATTCTTAATGTTTCAGATGGAATAATGGTTGCCAGAGGAGATCTGGGGGTTGAAATACCGGCGGAAGAAGTGCCATTGGTACAGAAAAGTATTATCAGGAAATGTAATCTGGTTGGGAAACCGGTGATAACAGCGACACAGATGCTTGATTCGATGATGCGTAATCCCAGACCGACTCGGGCAGAAGTTGGGGATGTCGCAAACGCAGTGTTTGATGGAACCGATGCGGTTATGCTTTCGGGCGAAACGGCGGCGGGATCTTACCCCATAGAATCAGTAAAAACAATGTGCAATATTGTCGTTAAAAGCGAAAATTCCGAAGAATATGCCAGGCGGAAAAAACCGGAACACGGAGAACTGACCACCACCAATGCAGTGAGCGAAGGGGCTTGCCAAATTGCCGATCAGCTCAATGCGCAATCCATTATTGCGGCAACATCATCTGGCCATACAGCGCGAATGATTTCAAAATATCGTCCGGATTGCCAGATCCTGGCAGTGACAGATAAGGTGACGACGGTTCGACGTCTGGCTTTGGTTTGGGGCGTTGATTGTATTTATACACCCGAGTTTGGAGATACCGACAGCATGATCATGGATGCTGTTGAAAAGGCTGTTGAGCAGGGGTATGTAAAATTTGGAGATATAGCAATTGTTGCGGCCGGAGTACCACTGGGCGTTCAGGGTAATACCAATATCATAAAAGTTCATACCGTTGGTAATGCAATCATGACTGGCGTTGGCATCGGAAAAAAACCGGTTACTGGTTATGCTAAGATTATAACAGCAGTCAATACTGACGATTTTATTGAAGGTGATATTCTCGTTGTAAAATCTCTGATACCAGAGATCAGTCATATTCTTCATATGGCTTCAGCGATTATTACCGAAGAAGGCGGGCTAAGTTCAGAAGGTGCGATTGCCGGACTTCATTATGACATTCCGGTCATTGTTAATGTTTCAAATGCATTGAAAATTATCGAGCATGGCAAGTTGATTTCCCTTGATCCAAAACGTGGAATTATTTACCAGGGAAGAGTGCAAATGATTTAAACAGATTAGTCTGAATATAAAAAAGCCTTTCTATTATTCATTGATGTGCATCAAGGCGAACACCCAAAGGGTGTCCGATCTGGGCATGACACGGATAATAATAGAAAGGCTTTTTATCGTTTGTTTAGGTACTAATCGATTTTATACATAATTTGATAGGTTTGAGAAGGGACACTATCTACGGTAGAATTTGTGCTGGCAGCATTTGTTTCTGCTGAAAAATACAGAATTGATTTATTTGGATGACAAAACACCTGCGAGCTTAATTTCAAAGGAGCTGTAACCTGGAGGGGATTATCACCGTTGGTATCCATGACCCAAATTGACTGTGATTGAGAATCATAATTGGGTGAATACTGGGTGTAAATAATATTTTCACCATTTGGAGTAAATTTCACAGTTCCAAAATGACCGGTTGCAATTGTTGATGATTTAATATCACTGGTTTTCCAAGTGCCGATGCTTTGTGATTCACCACCGTTTTTTATAAAAATCACTTGATTTGTAACATCATTAATATCAAAACTATTTACATTTTCCGCGATTAAACTTGGCGACAATTCGAGGGAATCATCTTTTATTTTAGCATAGTACAGATTCGTCTTTTCTTCTTTAATAGGATCATAAGCGATAAACACAAAACCCTGGGCATCTTCAATATAATTGATGGATAGAATAGGATAATCCCGAAGCGTTTTGTAAACAGTGCGGTTTCCTTCGTTATCAGCCAAAACAAGTTCATTATTATTGTTGCTATAAACGACTTGATTCGATTCATTGGTACTGAAAAACTGATTGACATTTTCTTCAGGATTTGAGATAGTACGGGTGATGTTTTTATTGATGTCCGTCCATAAAAGTTGACTGTCCAAGTTTCCGGAATTTGGTTCAATCGTTTTTTCGATATAATAGATACCGGTATCATTGGCATCATAAAGCGCTGATAACTCATGTTTATCTGAATTGACAAATGAAGACAATTGCTGAGTATCGGTATTAAAGGTATCGATATTAAAGGTTGTTCCGCTATTGAGGATGATCAAATTATTTCCGTTATTGGTAATATCTTGAACGACACCGGACGAAATAACATTAAAAGATTGGATGCTGATTTTCTGAGGAGACCGAATTCCAGAGAAAATGCCTTCTTTAAGGACCACCGGGACATTAACTGGAATAAATAAATTTTGACAGCCGCTGGCAAACAATGCGATCATGATGATAAAAGCAAGGAAAAGGCTCTTATTCTTTAGGCTTTTCATTTTTATCACCTCCATATATTAAAACGGATAAAATGGGAAGGGTTACAATAATATTAGTTCCTTCGCCAACCTGGCTGACAATTTCAATTTTACCCTCATGTTTTTCAACAATCTGTTTAACAATATAAAGTCCAAGCCCTGAGCCGCCCTCACCGGGTCCCCGGGACCGATCTTCTTCAACTCGATAAAAGGCATTAAAAATACGTTGCTGCTCAATTTCTGCGATTCCGGGGCCATAATCACGAATGGATACGACAATGTGGTCCTCTTCCAGGGTGGAAATAACATCAATAATGTCACCGTTATTTGAATATTTAATGGCATTGTGAAGAATGTTTATAAATACCTGCTGAAGCCGGTCATAGTCACCGAGAATTTCAGGAAGGTCATCAGAAATATAATTAATTTGGATATCAGATTGAGTTGCCTTAATTTGCATCTGTTCAACGACTTCAGAAATTAAAACAACAATATTTAAGTTCGTTTTTTTAAAATCAAATTCGGCCTTGTCAAGTTTATTTACATTCAGCAAATTATCGACAAGACGAAGAAGACGATGGCCTTCACGGTTGATTGTGTTTAATGAGCGGTTTATTATTTCTGGATCAGCAACCTGTCTTCGCGTCAGCATATCGGTATACCCGATAATGGTTGTTAAAGGCGTGCGCAATTCGTGAGAAACACTACTGATAAACTTCCGCTGTTCGTCTTGAAGGTGCCGGGCAGCTGTCATATTACGGATTATGATCAAATAGTTTTCTTCAAAACCTTTTTCTCGAATAGGACTTCCGATCAGTAAAAGATTACGATTATTACAATCAATTTCTTCTGAAATATGGTTTTTCCCATTTTTCAGACTGTCAAAAATATCCCGCAAGAATGATTGATACTGAAAATCATAAATCGTTTTTGGATTGCTGACATTGAAATAAGTTTTTATATAACTGTTTGAAGTAATGATATTTCCGTTTTTGTCAATAGCCAACAAACCATCATCAATCGATGCGAGTACCCCGGCAAGTCGTTTTCTTTCTGATTCCAGCTGAAGAATGACATTGTTAATATTGGTAATCATGCCATTGAAAGCTTGTGTTAAATCACCGATTTCATCAGAATGCTTATAGTAAATAGTCAGATTAAAGTTCCCATTATTGATTGCTTTGGAAATCTTTGTTAAATCTTTAATCGGTTGAAAAAAATGTTTGGAAAAAATCGTCGTTACCAGTACCAACACAAAAAGACCAATGAGTCCGCCGATTGCAAAAAGGATACTGGTGATATGAAGAAAAGTATCCAGTTCATGCATGGGATATAGAAAACCGATGTACCCCACTATCGAGTTATCAATATTAATGGGAGCGACATAATAGGCAACGCTGGCGTTGTTCACGGACTTCAAAGTAAACACCGGGGAAGACTGGGCTTTAGACAAATTTATTTCGGTATCTAGGGTATTTGTATTGCTTAGGTCAACCGAATCAGCAATAAGGGATCCACTGGTATCAAAAAGCAAAACGCGATTATTTTCATTAACAGCGATATTTTTACATAAGTAAAGACCATTTGCGGAAAAACGATTCATTAGCGAATCAGAATCCGAGGAGTCTTTGAGCGCTTGATCAATATATAAAGTAGTGTCTTGAGTCATTTCCAACAGGTTATTTTTTGCTTGATTTATATAATAATAAGAGGTTCCTTGAAAGACACAAAATACAACAATTAGAAATGCAAAAGCAAAAAGAAAAATGTTGTAGATGATCATTCTTTTTCGGTAGCTCAGATGCATTAGAGCTTCCTCATTTTATATCCAATTCCAAATACCGTTTGGATGTATTTGTTTCCTTGGCTATCAATTTTTCGTCGAATTCTCTGAACATGCATGTCAACGGTTCTGGTATCGCCATAGTAATCATAGCCCCAGATTTTCTCAAGAAGCGTATCCCGAGGGAAGACCTGCTCAAGATTTGAAGCAAGCAGGAAAAGCAGCTCAAATTCTTTTGGCGTTAAATGGATTTCTTTTCCTTCCAGCAAAACCATACGTTCATCAGCATAAATGCTCAGGTCGCCGTTCGTTAATAGAGAATCTTGTTTTTTAGGTTCAATTACAATGGCTGAGCGTCTCAAATGAGCTTTAATTCTGGCTAAAAGTTCCCGATTGTCAAATGGTTTGGTAAGATAGTCGTCGGCTCCGAGTTCCAACCCCAAAACCTTATCGATGATGTCGGTTTTGGCAGTTAAAAGAATAATGGGAACACCTAACTGCGGACAAAGTTCCCGGCAAACATCATAACCATTTTTTTTAGGAAGCATAATATCCAAGACAATCAGATCAGGGTGAATAGCTAATGCTTTTTCGACCGCTTCTACACCATCATACGCCGTTTCAACCTGATATCCTTCGAACTCAAGTTCTAATTTTATTAAATCAACAATAGATGCTTCATCATCTACGACGAGTATTTTTTCATTCATTTTAGTGCCTACTTTCTAGTTTTTAGTTTAATGCTAAATCGTTTAAAACCAAAGATTTAATTGTTCTTTATTTTGAATAGCCCCTAAAACCCGATCATCGAGATCAGGTATCGTTTTACGAAGATCCTTAATCATGTTTTTGATATCCGCCCGTTTGGTGAATCCATTGGCGGGACAGGTGCTTTCGATCACGGGAAGATTTTTTATTTTAAAGTAACTAATGATATCCCGTTCTTTAACAAAAATTAAAGGACGGATAAGGGTGATCGCTTTTCGATCCAAATAGGTCACCGGGGAAAAAGTATTGATTCTACCCTCATAAAAGAGACTGAGAAAAAAGGTTTCAATGGCATCATCAGCGTGGTGTCCAAGCGCAATGGTTCGGCAGTTTTGTTCAAGCGCTAAGTCGTGGAGAGCGCCGCGCTTCATTCGCGCACAAAGGGAACAGGGGTTTTTCTCGTGTCTTTCCTTAAATACAATGGGACCGATAGCTGTTTTTTTTATGGTGTAGGGTACATCCAGACTTGCACACAAAGCAACTAAGGGAGAAAGATCCATTCCGCCAAAACCCATATCTAAAGTGATTCCTTCAAGTTCAAAAGGAACCGGAGAAAAGGTCTGGAAGCGTTTCATCGCAACTAGGAGAGCTGTGCTGTCCTTACCGCCGGACAAACCGATGGCGATGCGATCGCCAGGTTTGATCATTTCGTATTTTTCGACCCCGCGACGAAGCGGTCCAAGAATTTTTTTCATAAAGATTCTCCTGTTCATTCAGATGTCCGATACCATTCTTTTTGGAAGGGTTGCTTTTCAACACTTGTCAAAAAATTCTTTCGAAGGTACAATAAATAGCAAAAGACATCCTGAGGTTATTTTAACATTTAATGAGAGAGATTAAAAGGGGATTATCTTTTATAAAGCAGTCATTTTATCAAATTATTGATTTAATTAAAAATTCAGGAGGAAAAAATTGGCGTTAATACAAAGCTTTTATATTAATAACCGAAAAAAAGTTGGCGAACAGCAGGAAAAAAACAGCATCGCTATAGTGTTTTCGGGCAGAGCAGTTGAGATGTCGTTGGACGAAGACTATCCTTTTTTTGCCAGCAACAACTTTTATTATCTAACCGGTATTAGGGAACCCAATGTGGTTTTGATTATAAAAAAAGATATGGATGGCCTTGTAACCGAGAAATTATTTATCGAAGAAGCCGATCCATTTAAGGAAAAATGGGTTGGAAAAAAAATTGATAAAGAACAGGCGCAAGGATTATCGGGTATTGAAGTAATTGACTACAGCAAAAATTTGGCAAAAGAAATAGGCGAGGTTGATGAAGTTGATTCGGCTAAGTTGTTATATTTTGATTTTAAAATACCTGAACATCAGAGTTTTAAAACCAAAGATGAAAATGTCCAGAAGTTCTTAAAACAATGCAAGTTAAGGGATTTGCACCCCATTCTTGCAAAGATGCGGATGATAAAAACACCTGCAGAGATTGTGGCAATAAAAAAAGCCAACGCCATGACAAAAGAAGGCTTCAAAGAAATGCGGACGTTGATTAAGCCTGGTATTTATGAATACGAACTCGCTGCCTTTTTTGAATATTTTCTAAAAAAAGCAGGCGCTGATGGACTTGCCTTTGAAAGTATTGTTGCATCAGGAAAAAATGCCACGACTCTCCATTATGTGTCAAATCACGCCAAACTAAAAGCGGGAGACCTGATTCTTTTTGATCTGGGAGCAAGAGTTAATGGTTATTGCGGAGACATTAGCCGAACCCTTGCTGTGAATGGAGAGATGACATTTATCCAAGAAAAAATTGTTCGCATGGTAGAATCTGTGCAGAAAGAAATGTTTTTGGCCTATAAGCCCGGAGCGGTCATGAAAAAGCTCCAAGGATTAGCAAAAGATTTGTTCCTGGAAAAATGCTGTGATGCCGGCTTTATTCCTAAAAATCAGGATATCACTGAATTTTACTATCATGGAATTGGCCATTCTTTAGGTTTGGATACGCATGATTTGTGTCCCGCCGGTGATTTGGTCTTAAAACCAGGCATGGTTTTGACCGTGGAACCCGGTTTATACATGGACAAGCTTGGCATCGGTGTTCGGATTGAAGATGATGTAGTGATCACGGCGAATGGTTGTGAAGTATTATAAAAAAAACGTTGACATCGGAAAAGTTGAAGTGTATCATTTAAAAAAGTAATTGAATATTTACCTATCCAGAGAGGTGGAGGGACAGGCCCTATGAAACCCGGCAACCAGCGCAAGCATGGTGCCAATACCTGCGAATTTCTGCAAGTTCGCAATGATGGGATTTAATGTAAATCATTAACCTCGTCAAAAGACGAGGCTTTTTTGATATCGGGTAAATAGACGTTACATTATTATTCAAAAGGAGAAACAGATGAAAAAATTATTTACCTCGGAATCCGTTACCGAAGGGCATCCAGACAAAATGTGCGACCAGATTTCAGATGCGGTACTCGATGCTATTTTTGAACAGGATCCAATGGCGCGGGTTGCCTGCGAAACGATGGTCACGACCGGTTTAGTGGTGGTTGCCGGTGAAATTACAACATCATGCTATGTCGATATTCCTAAAATCGTGCGTAATACGGTTCGAGAAATTGGGTATGACCGTGCGAAATATGGTTTCGACTGTGATACCTGTGCCGTTATTACCAGCATTGATGAACAATCCGGTGATATTGCAATGGGCGTTGACGAAGGCTTAGAGTCAAAAAAAGGGGAAGGTGACGAACTGGACCTGGCTACCGGAGCGGGAGATCAGGGCATGATGTTTGGCTTTGCCTGCAATGAAACACCAGAATTGATGCCAATGCCGATTTCATTGGCGCATAAGCTGGCCAAACGGTTATCAGATATACGAAAAGAGAAGCTGGTGAATTATTTACGACCCGACGGAAAAACTCAGGTAACCGTTGAGTATAATGATGGGGTTCCAACCCGAATCGATACGATTGTTATTTCGACTCAGCACAGTGTTGATGTTGCCTTTGAGACGATCCAGGAGGATATGATTGAAAAGGTCATAAAACCGGTGATTCCGGCTGAATTATTGGACGATGATACCAAATACTTTATCAATCCCACGGGACGATTTGTGATCGGCGGGCCACAGGGAGATTGCGGTTTAACCGGCCGAAAGATCATTGTCGATACTTACGGCGGTTATGGTAGACATGGCGGCGGTGCTTTTTCCGGAAAAGATCCGACAAAAGTGGATCGTTCGGGAGCTTATGCCGCCCGACATGTTGCCAAAAATATTGTTGCCGCAGGTTTGGCGGATAAATGTGAAGTTGAACTGGCTTATGCCATTGGGGTTGCAAAACCAGTTTCCATTCATGTTGATACATTTGGAACGGGGAAAATATCAGAAGACAAAATCATTGAATTGATTAACAAATATTTTGATCTCAGACCGGCGGCCATAATTAAGAATCTTGGCTTGCGGGCCCCGATTTATAGACAAACAGCGGCATATGGCCACTTTGGACGCACCGATATTGATTTGCCATGGGAACGACTTGACATGGTTGAAAAGCTGAAAAGTAATTTGTAAAAAGTTGTAATAAACTCGTCCTGGAGATAAGCGTAAATCGTTGTCTGCTACATGTTCGGACCGGCGGCCGGTTTGCCATGATGCAGACAACTGATGTTATGATTATCTCCAGGACTTTTAACTTTATTAAAAGTTTTGATGCAACTCAAAAAGTCTTTAAGCATCATTCGAAGTGAAAAAACAAAGGATTCATCCATGTTTCAGATAAAATATTTTTAAATATTTCTTTTGTTTTCGGTTTTAATATCGCCCTTGATGTGTTATAATACAATTGTTACAAAAATAATATGACAAATTAAAATTTAGATAGCTTCATAATGATTAAAAAGTTGTGAAAAAAAGGGGTAAAATGAAAAAACAAAAAATCATATCAGGGATAATTACTGGTTCGTTGGTTTTGGCATTTTTAGCAGTACCCGTTAATGCTACTTCTCTTACTGAGCAGTTGGCACAAAGCAGTGCACGGCAAGCAGCTGCTAAATATCAGGTTGACATGACTCAAAACACCATTGACGGTATTCAAACAGAGCTTAGTAAAGTAAATACTGAAGTCAGTCAGATCAGTGGTCAAATTGATTCAATCAATACCGACATTTCAGCTTTAGCAGCGAATATTGCAAAAACCCAGGAAGAATTAGCAATAGCACAGGCGAAAAAGACTGAACAGGAAGCAGCCATGAGTGATCGGGTACGAACCATGTATATGTATGGCAATGGCAGTGTCCTTGAATTTTTGTTCTCTTCCACTAATTTCTCGGATTTTGTAACGAAAGTGGACATGTCTCGTTACATAATTCAAGCCGATAAGGATTCACTGAATGCTCTTGAAGAAACAGAAAAAGTTATTAATGAAAAAGAACAGAGTATTCAAGCCGATCAAGTAAAGACCGTTGAGAAAAAGACCGAGCAGGAAGCTGCGTTAAGTCAACAAGAAGATGTGAAAGCACAGAAAGATCAATTGTTGGCACAAAATCAAACGGTCTTAACACAATATCAGGCAATTGAAGATTCCGAAGCAGCAACTTCATCTGACATTGAAGGTCAACTTCAGGCTTATTATGCAGCCCAGGCAGCACAAGCTACCCAGGTTGCACAGGATAATGCGGCAAGCAGTGGCGCTACTGATAACTCCGGCAGTAGCTCTGACAATACCGGCAGTAGCTCCGGCGATGCGACTGAATCTGGCGGCGGAAATACTGGCAGTAGTGATAATGGCGGCGGATCAACAGCAGCTCCAATTTATTCAAATGGGTATCAGTGGCCTTGTGGCGGAGAAATTACCAGTCCCTTTGGATATCGTGATGATCCCCTTAACCCGGGCACAACCCGATATCATTCAGGTGTTGACATCGGAGCTTCGACAGGAACAGCTGTTGCATGTGCCGGTAACGGAACAGTAATATCGGCAGGATGGAATGGTGGTTATGGCAACTGTGTTATTGTTGATATTGGAAATGGATTATCTGCGGTTTATGGCCATTTGAGTGCGATTAATGTTTCGTCAGGCGATACCGTCAGCATCGGACAAACAGTTGGTGCAGTGGGAAGTACCGGAGATTCCACCGGACCACACCTTCATTTTGAAATACGACTTTACGGAACAGCCGTTGATCCATACAGTTATATTTAAGCAAATAATAGATATAGAAAAAGAGAAAAGATTGGTCCGAAAAGATACCAACTTTTCTCTTTTTTTTATGTTCTCATTTTCTTCTGCGGAGATTTGATTAGAATAAGTTACATTTGTTACAAAAAATTTATTTTTTTAATGAAATTAATGAAAAAGTATGCTAAAATAAATACATTAATTAGCAAGAGGATGATTTTGCAGCTAATGATGAAAGCTGGAAAATTAGAAGTCTTTCACATTCCATCAAAATAGAATTAAAATAACGAGAGTTTACCAAAAGAGCATTAAGATACAATGTAACTTGATGTGTTAAAATGTCGTGCAAAAATGAATACGGATGGTATGCATCCTGGGAGTGAAAAATAGAATATGATAGAATTTAAAAATGTAACCAAGAGTTATGAAAAAAACAAGAGTGATGCACTCAAAAATGTGAGTTTGTTTATTGATAAGGGCGAATTTGTGTTTCTTGTCGGTCGGAGTGGAGCAGGAAAGTCAACATTTATTAAGCTTCTTTTAAGAGAGATAGAGCCAACGCAAGGTTCGATTTTTATCAACAACTACAATATTGCCAACCTTTCAAAAAGAGAGATACCATTTTTGCGACGCAAAATGGGAGTTGTTTTCCAGGATTTCCGTCTTTTAGAAAACAAAAGCGTATTTGAGAATGTCGCTTATGCGATGGAGATTATTGGAAAGTCGGAAAAACAGATCCGTAAGCGGGTACCGTTAGCTCTGGACATGGTTGGCTTATCACATCGTATTAACCATTATCCTCATGAACTTTCAGGAGGCGAGCAGCAACGAGTAGTTATTGCCAGAGCGATTATTAATAATCCGACTATCCTCATTTGTGATGAACCGACCGGAAACCTGGATCCTGAAACTTCATATGAAATTATCAGTATATTGGAAGAAATAAACCGACGTGGGACGACAATTGTAGTGGTTACGCATGATCGCGAGATCGTTGATGTTATGAAAAAACGCGTATTGACCCTGGAAGATGGTGCGCTCACAGTTGATGATGCAATAGGTAGGTACGGATATGAAGTTTAGTTCAATAAAAACAATGCCCAAAAATGTTGTTCGTGATACGTTAAAAAGTATTGAACGAAATAATCTGATGAGTGCGGCTTCAATATTGTCCGTTATTGCCGCTTTGATTATTTTAGGTATATTTTTGATATTAACCATTAATGTTTCGGAATTAACAAAAGACGTAGAATCCAGGCTTGAACTTAAAGTTTTTCTTCAATCTGATTTTACAGATGCCCAAAAGCTTACTGTTCAGCAGGCGCTGGAAGATAGCGACATGATTGAGAGCGTCACATTTGAGAGTTCACAGGAAGCGTTAGATAAATTTTCAGCAAGTTTGGACCAGTATTCATCGCTTTTAAGCGGCTATAATTCTCAAAACAACCCAATGCCGGCATCCTTTATCATAAGGGTTAAAGACCCAAATGATCTTGAAGCGGTTCAAACCTTGGCAATGACTTTTAAAGATAAAGGTGTTGAATATGTGAAATATGGAGAAGAGTATGTTCAGGTACTGGTGAACTTTAGCAATTTTACCAATACACTGAGTCTGGTCGTTCTGGTGGTTCTGTCCATCATCTCGATCTTTATCATCTATAACACGATTAAATTAACCGTATTTGCCAGGCGTAGAGAGATTGGGATTATGAAGTATGTGGGGGCAACCAATAATTATATTCGATCCCCTTTCATTTTAGAAGGAACGTTGTTAGGTCT
Source organism: Acetobacterium paludosum (assembly GCF_008086595.1). Lineage (GTDB taxonomy): Bacteria > Bacillota > Clostridia > Eubacteriales > Eubacteriaceae > Acetobacterium > Acetobacterium paludosum. The sequence continues at coordinate 86,142 of NZ_RXYA01000015.1, forward strand.
TATTGGAGCGATTGTTGCATTTTTGGTTATTCGAATCGCATACTATTATGTGTTGGGCCTTTTAAGCGGAAGTTCTTTTCTGCCCGTCGGTACAACGCTGGCATCACCTGATCTGGTAATGGGAAAACTCATATACTTTTTCCTGATCTACGGAGGATTAATTGGAGCTATTGGTAGTATCTTTGCAATTCGCAAATTTTTGGACGTATAAAAAATGATTAAATTGAAAAGAAGTGGTTTGAAATCAGGAGGATTAGTGGGATGATTAAAAAAAGAATTGTAACAGGCATATTGGGGACCATCATTATGCTGGGCATTGTGATTTCGCCAGTTAATGCAGCGTCGCTTTCAGACCAATTGGCTGCCAGCAATGATCGAGCAGCAGCGGCACAGTATCAGATTGATATGACACAAACGACAATCGATGGCATAGAAGCTGAGATTACTAAAGCAAATGATGAAATGAGCCGTATCAGCGGCGTGATTGATGGCATTAACACCGAAATTTCGACATTAGAAGCAAATATTGCGCAGACCCAGGTGGAGTTGGATGCTGCCGAAGCAAAACGTGCCGAACAAGAAACGGCAATGGATGAGCGTGTCCGTACGATGTATATGTACGGAAACGGGAGTGTCATGGAATTCTTGTTTTCTTCTACCAGTTTTTCCGATTTTGTTTCAAAGGTAGATATGTCCCGATATATTGTTGAAGCGGACAAAGAAGCATTAACTGCTTTGGAAGAAACGAAGCAGCTTATAGCAGAGAAAAAAGCGAGTATTGAGTCAGATCGACTGGCAACGGTTAGCAAAAAAGCCGAACAGGAAACACAATTAGCACAACAACAGCAGGTTAAAGCACAAAAGGATCAGCTGGTTGCTCAAAACAAAGCGATCATAGCCCAAGCTCAAGCGGCTCTTGATGCTGAAACAGCTGACGCAGCAAATCTGAAATCACAGATTGCGGCAGAAGTTGCGGCAGCGAATGCTGCAAATGCTGCTAATGGTTCAACGACTGGCGGCAGTGCTTCTTTCGTGCCTTCTGGTAATTACACATGGCCTTGCGGCGGCGAGATCACAAGCCCCTTCGGACCGCGTACAGACCCATATACCGGATACCACGAGGGAGTAGATATTGGTGCTTCTACCGGAACACCAATTTTAGCCATGGGTAATGCATCGGTTATTTCGGCTGGTTGGAACGGCGGTTATGGAAATTGTGTTGTTATCGACTTAGGTAACGGCATGCAGTGCTATTACGGTCACATGAGTCAAATAAACGTATCTGCCGGACAAACGGTCAATCGGGGCGATGTCCTTGGATTGGTTGGCTCAACGGGAAATTCTACCGGACCGCATTGTCATTTCGGAATCCTTGTTGGTGGAGATTTTGTCGATCCTATGGGTTACTTTTAAGAGTTTAAAAGTACAATAGAAAATAAAGAACAGGAGAAAAGAATCGTGATTCTTTTCTCCTGTTATATTTTGTGCAAAAACAATGAGTTGAACAAGTGCATCACTCACTTGAGATTGTTTGAGAAACACAGAAAAATTTAGGCCATGTATTGGTGGCTATATTAATTGATAAGCAATGGCTTGTTAGGAGGAATATGGATAAGAAATTAAAGAAAAAACTAATCATTATCATTGCGGTATTGTTGGTTCTCACAAATGTTTTCACCTTTACGATGGCGACAACAGGAAACTATTTGCTGGGTAATAAGTTGATCGTAAATGTCGATAGCAAAGAAACTGCCAATGGGATAAAAAAGCTAATTGAACTAAAAAACAAAATTTCCGCGGATTATTATAAAGATACTGATGATAATACGATGATGGATGGTGCCATTAAAGGAATGTATGATAGCCTTGGGGATCCCTACAGCACTTATTTTACAAAAGACGAATACAGTGATTTCATGGAGATGGCAACAGGAGAATATGAGGGAATCGGTGTTGTTGTGACTCAAGATGACGAAGGCCATACCTCGGTGATTGCCTCTCAAAAGGGAACACCGGCTGAGGCAGCAGGAATTAAAACCGGCGATCGGATTGTTAAAGTAGATGGAGAGGATGTCAGCACCATCGGTTCCGAAGCCGTGGTGTCCAAGGTTAAGGGACCAGCCGATTCGAGCGTTTCGCTGACCATCCTTAGAGGTGAAGAAACAATCGATTTGGCACTGGTCAGAAAAGCCATTCAAGTTGAAACGGTTGGTTCCCGGGTGATCGGAAATAAGGGCTATATTCAGATCAGTGAATTTGGCAATAATACCGCCACCGATTTTGATACCCAGCTTAACGCATTATTAGCGCAAAATATTACCGGACTGGTGATTGATTTGCGTAATAATCCCGGTGGTGGCGTACAACAGGCGGTGAATATTGCCGATCGATTATTGGGACAGACAGTGGTTGTTTATACCGTTGATAAAGCGGGAAAGAAGACCGAATATAATTCGGATGCGACGCAGCAGTTAGCTTTGCCGATGGTGGTATTGATTAATGAAGGTTCAGCCAGTTCTTCAGAGATATTGGCAGGGGCACTTCAAGATACCGGTGCGGCAACCCTTGTTGGAACAAAATCTTTTGGAAAAGGCATCGTTCAGGAAGTAATCAGTCTGGCTGATGGCAGTGGTATAAAAATCACGAATTCAGAATATTTTACGCCCAATGGCAATAGCATCAATAAAATTGGTTTGCAACCTAACGACGTCATTGATGCCAGTGATGATATGAAAAACAATGTTTTTACCGATGAACAAGACGTTCAATTACAAAAAGCATTGGCAGATCTTGGTGGCACAAACTGATTTAATAAAAATAATCAAAAATTGGTCGATTATTTAAGCACACCCGCGTGGTGTGCTTTTTATATTTTTTTTAATTTAGAAAGGTTACTAATTGCCATAAATAATATCCTATGGTAAGATAATAGAACGAATGTTCAGATCGTTGATTGGAGGGCGCTGATGAAAAAAATGAAAAACCCATTTAAGGTTGTTTCGGAATATGAACCAAAAGGTGATCAGAAAAAAGCCATTGAAGAAATTACAAAAGGGATAAAAGAGGGATTGAAGTTCCAAACGCTGTTAGGTGTAACCGGATCAGGTAAAACCTATACCATGGCGAAAGTCATTGAAGCGGTCCAAAAACCAACCCTTGTGATTGCCCATAATAAAACCCTCGCTGCGCAGCTAACCAACGAATTTCGGAGCTTTTTCCCAGATAATGCGGTTGAATATTTTGTAAGTTATTATGATTATTACCAACCGGAAGCTTATGTGCCGCATTCCGATCTTTTTATCGAAAAAGACTCATCCATTAATGATGAAATTGATAAATTAAGGCACTCGGCCACCGCCTCGCTGTTTGAAAGAGGGGATGTCATTGTCGTGGCCAGCGTATCCTGTATCTATGGATTAGGCAGCCCGATTGATTATGAGAATCTGGTGCTTTCTTTACGTCCGGGAATGGAAAAAGATCGGGATGCCATCATCCGAAAATTAGTCGATATTCAATACACCAGAAATGATATTGCCTTCGAACGAAACAATTTTCGGGTCAGAGGAGATATTCTGGAAATATTTCCGGCAGCATCCTCAGAAAAAGCGGTGCGGCTGGAATTCTTTGGAGATGAAATAGAACGGATCACGGAAATTAATACCCTGACCGGCGAAATATACGGAGAACTCAATCACGTATCCATTTTTCCGGCATCTCACTATACCACAACTCCGGAAAATATTGAAAGAGCGATCGCCGAGATACAAAACGAATTGCGATTGCGGTACGATGAATACACGAAGAACAATCAGCTGGTTGAAGCTCAGCGCATTCTGCAAAGAACGAATTACGACATTGAAATGCTCCGTGAAATGGGATATTGCAATGGCATAGAAAATTATACCCGTTACATTAATGGGCTGCCGCCAGGATCACCCCCCTACACACTCATTGACTATTTTCCCAAAGACTTTTTAATGATTGCCGATGAATCGCACGTGTCCATTCCTCAAATTGGCGGAATGTATGCCGGGGACCAGGCACGAAAAAAGAATCTGGTAGATTATGGCTTTCGATTACCTTCAGCCTATGACAACCGGCCCCTGAATTTTCAGGAGTTTGAAGGAAAAATCAATCAGATTGTTTTTACCACAGCGACTCCCAGCAAATACGAAAAAGCGAACAGCCAGAAAATCGTCGAGCAAATTATTCGGCCAACCGGCCTTATTGATCCCGAAATAACGGTGCGCCCGGTTAACGGTCAGATTGATGATCTGCTGGGAGAAATCAATGCTACGACAGAAAAAGGCAATCGCGTATTGGTTACCACTTTGACAAAAAAAATGTCCGAAGATTTGACTGACTATCTTAAAGAAAATGGGATCAAAGTTAATTATCTGCATTCAGATGTCGACACCATCGATCGGATGAAAATTCTTCGTGACTTGCGTCTCGGTACTTTCGATGTGCTTGTCGGTATCAATCTTTTGCGGGAAGGCCTTGATCTGCCGGAAGTTGGCTTGGTAGCTATTTTAGATGCGGACAAAGAAGGTTTTCTGCGATCAGAAACCGCGTTGATTCAAACGGTTGGACGGGCCGCCAGAAATCTCGAGGGGCATGTCATCATGTATGCAGATAAAATGACACCGTCAATGGAGCGCGCCATCGGCGAGACGAATCGGCGCCGGACCATCCAGACAGCCTACAATGAGGAGCATCACATCGTTCCCAGCTCGATAAAAAAGGGCATCCGGGATATTATTGAAGCTACTAAGGTTGCCGAGAATCAGGAAACCTATGAAGTTGAAGGTCAGACCTTTGAGATTGAGAATAAGATTAAAGAATTGGAATTAGAAATGTTAAGCGCTGCCGAAGCCTTAGAATTTGAACGAGCGGCTAAACTGCGAGACGAAATTCATTGGTTGAAGCATCTTAATAATTAGCAGCCATCGATTTAAGGAGAAACATGAAATTTATAGATATCAAGGGTGCAAAAGAGCACAATTTAAAAAATATCAGTTTAAAAATACCCCGGGATCAGCTGGTGGTTTTAACCGGAGTGAGCGGATCGGGGAAATCCTCTCTGGCATTTGACACAATCTATGCAGAAGGACAACGTCGCTATATGGAATCCCTTTCTTCCTATGCCCGAATGTTTTTAGGCCAGTCCCAAAAACCAAATGTGGAAAGTATTGACGGGTTGTCTCCCGCGATTTCCATTGATCAGAAAACAACCAATCGAAATCCGCGATCAACGGTTGGAACCGTGACGGAGATTTATGATTATCTGCGCTTGCTTTATGCCAGAATCGGGATTCCCCATTGCCCAAAGTGCGGGAAGGTGGTGGAATCACAGTCAGTCGATCAGATTGTCGATGCCATTCTGACCCTTCCGCCAAAAACTAAGTTTCAGATTTTAGCCCCCATTGTCCGGAAAGAGAAGGGCCAGCACAAAAAAATCATTGACCATATTAAAAAAGAGGGTTTTGTGCGAATTATTGTTGATGGGGAACCCCTGGAAGTGACCGACGAAATCAATCTGGAAAAAAACAAAAAGCATACCATCGACGTGGTGGTGGATCGCTTGATTGCGAAAGACAACCTGGGAAAACGTTTGTCAGATTCAGTTGAAATGGCCTTAAAGCTTTCCGGCGGTCTGGTAATCTGCGATGTGATTGGGAAAGAACAGAAGCTTTTCAGTGAAAAACTGGCATGCGCAGATTGTGGAATCGCCATGGACACTCTGGAACCCCGGACCTTTTCATTCAACAACCCCTTCGGCATGTGCCCGGATTGCCACGGACTGGGTTTTCATCAGCAGGTAGACCCTGACTTATTGATACCGGATAAGAGTTTATCAATTCCGGGTGGCGCAATTAAATTTTTTGGCTTAAAAAGCGATTCGAAATATTATTTTAATATGATAAAATCACTGGCGGAAAAGCATCAATTTTCAATGGATGAACCCATTGAAAATGCCAGTCCGGAGTTTTTAAAGGCGCTGTTGTACGGCAGTGACGAGGTGGTGGAGATTGCCTATGAAGGAAAGTTCTCCGGAACCTATTCATCAACCTTTGAAGGTCTGATCAAAAATATGGAACGGCGCTATATCGAAACGACTTCAGAGCGGATGAGAAGCCTGATTGAGCGGTATATGTCTGAAACGCCCTGTCCGACCTGTCACGGCAAGCGGTTAAATCCGACCAGTCTGGCCGTGACCATTCATGGGAAAAACATCATCGAAATAACCGATATGTCGGTGGTGCATTTACTGGCATTTTTCAAAAACCAGGAAATGACGGCAAGGGAAATCATGATTGGTGAATCAATTTTCAAAGAAATCGATGCCCGACTAAATTTTCTTAAAGATGTGGGGTTGGAATATTTAACTCTTTCAAGAAATGCCGGTACTTTGTCCGGCGGCGAATCACAGCGGATTCGCCTTGCCACGCAGATTGGCTCCGGCCTGGTTGGCGTCCTTTATGTTTTGGATGAACCAAGTATCGGACTGCATCAGCGAGATAACCGCAAACTGCTGGAAACGCTGCGTCGCCTCACCAATTTGGGGAATACCCTGATTGTGGTAGAACACGATGAAGAAACCATGCAGGAAGCCGATTATATTGTCGATATCGGCCCGGGTCCTGGGGTGCACGGTGGCGAGGTCGTCGCCCAGGGAACCCTGGAAGAAATAATGGCGGTTCCGGAATCCATTACCGGTCAATATTTTAGCGGAAAAAGGGCAATCCCCATCCCGGCAATAAGGCGGGCAGGAAATGGCGAGCAGATTAAGATCATCGGCGCCCGGGAAAACAACCTCAAAAACATCGATGTCGCGTTTCCGTTAGGAAAATTTATCTGTGTTACCGGGGTTTCCGGCTCGGGGAAAAGTACGTTGATAAATGAAATTCTCTATAAAGAAATTTCTAAAAAACTCTATCGGAGTTTGAAAAAACCGGGTAAATGCACCGGTATTGAGGGGGTCGAAACCATCGACAAGGTTATTGATATCGATCAGTCTCCGATTGGCAGAACCCCCCGATCCAATCCGGCGACCTATACCGGCGTTTTTGATCTGATTCGGGATCTTTTTACCAAGACACCGGAAGCGAAAGCACGTGGTTATCAAAAAGGTCGATTCAGTTTTAATGTAAAGGGTGGACGGTGCGAAAAATGCAGCGGTGATGGCATTATGAAAATCGAGATGCATTTTCTGCCGGATGTTTATGTTCCCTGTGAAGTCTGTGAAGGAAAAAGGTACAATCGGGAAACACTGGAAGTTAAGTATAAAGGAAAGAACATTGCGGATGTATTGGATATGACGGTTGAGGAAGCACTGGAATTTTTCGCTAATATTCCCAAGATAAAAGACAAACTGCAAACTCTTTATGATGTCGGTTTAAGCTATGTTCGTTTAGGTCAGCCTTCGCCGCAATTATCCGGCGGGGAAGCCCAGCGGATTAAATTGGCAACGGAATTGAGTAAGAGAAATACCGGAAAAACATTATACATCCTGGATGAGCCGACAACCGGACTTCATATTGCCGATGTTCATCAACTGATTATTGTTCTCCAACGCCTGGTAGACAGCGGTAGCACCGTGGTTGTCATTGAACATCAATTAGACGTTGTAAAAGTAGCGGACTATATCATTGATTTGGGTCCCGAAGGCGGAGACGGCGGCGGTACGGTTGTTGTAACAGGAACGCCGGAAGAAGTTGCAAATGCACCTGAATCCTACACCGGACAATATCTGAAAAAAATATTAGCAAAGCGTTAAGGCGTATTAAAAGACGGTTTTTATCTAGATTGATTGAGGCTGTCAATATAAAAGTCTCGGAGACAATCATCAGTCATTGTCTTCGGGATTTGTTTTTGCGCTTTGTCTGGGCATAGAAAAAAAGTTAGACTTGCCTTAAAAAAACTTAAATAGATATAAAATCTAATTGACAATGGTTTTCAATTAAAGTATAATAAGACTAACAAATGAGGGATGGCAAAATAACCATATTACCATCATATATGGTGACGGTCGATCTTGATGTTGAGGCTTGAAAAAGACAATATGGAGGTGTTTATTATGTTTACATTAAAAGATTTAAAACCAGGACAAAAAGCTTGTGTCGGCTCTATTGCGGTTGAGGGTTTAATGCGACGTAAACTAATGGATATGGGTGTTACACCCGGCGTTGAAATTGAAGTTAATAAAACAGCTCCATTTGGGGATCCCATTGAAGTACGATTGAGAGGCTATGCTTTAAGTCTAAGAAAAAAAGACGCCGCAAACATTCTAATGGTTCAGTAGCAACGAAGCCACCTTTTTCAAGGTGGCTTCGTTGTCTAAAAACAAAATACTATGCATAAAAATGAAACGAGGAAAAACATGAAATTTAAGGTTGCTTTGGCGGGAAATCCAAATTCAGGGAAGACCACACTGTTTAATTGTCTCACCGGCAGTAATCTATACGTTGGCAACTGGCCGGGCGTGACAGTTGAAAAAAAAGAAGGAGATCTGAAAAATACTTCGGAAAAGATAACATTGGTGGATCTTCCCGGAATTTATTCATTGGCCCCCTATTCCATGGATGAAATTGTATCACGAAATTTTCTGCTGGAAGAGCGTCCGGATCTCATTATTAACATCATTGATGCTTCAAATATTGAGCGGAATCTTTATTTAACAACCCAGCTTATGGAGCTGGATTGCCCGATGGTCGGAGCGCTTAATATGATGGATGTAGTACAGAAAAAAGGCGTGGAAATTGATGTCGATGCGTTGGAAAAATTGTTCGGGTTTCCCTTTGTAGAAATATCGGCCCAACAGGAAACGGGGATTGACGACCTGATTAAAATGGTCGGGAGGATCGTTAAAAACGATAAAAAACAGGAATTTCCAAAAATATTTCCGGAACAAATCAATGAAATATTTAAGGAATTTGAAAATTTGCTTCAGAACAAGTTTCCCAATGTGTTGCCAGACTATCCCAGAATTTTTCGGGCAGTAAAACTGATCGAAAAAGATGATGAAGTCTTGTCGAAGATTGATGATTGCTCGATATTATTGGAAGACATTGAGAAAACAAGAAAAAAGATTGAAGTGTTTTCCGGTAATGATGTCGATAGCGCCATTGCCGATTACCGCTACCGCTTCATTACCGCGACAATTAATATGGCAACAAGAAAAACAAAAGAAAATACCCAGCAATTTCAGGAGCAGCTGGATAAGGTATTAATGAATCGCTATGCGGCTTTACCCATCTTTTTTCTGTTTATGTTTATCATTTACTATGTTTCCATTACGTTGGTTGGGCAAGTAACCATCGGTGGAATTACGTGGTTCATTAAGGACGTGCTGATTGTTAATATTGCTGCAGGACTGGGAAGTATCGGCGCCGCCGACTGGATCATTGCCCTGATAAATGATGGGATTATTACCGGGGTTGGTGCTGTTTTGACCTTTGTACCTCAGTTGATGGCGCTTTTCTTTTTTATCTCTATTTTGGAAGACAGCGGATATATGGCAAGAGTAGCTTTTATAATGGATCGGATTTTCCGACATTTTGGCTTATCAGGAAAATCTTTTATCCCCATGGTAGTTGGATTAGGCTGTTCGGTGCCGGGGATTATGGCAACACGTACGCTGGAGAATGAACGGGAACGGAAATTAACAGCAGTATTGACCCCGTTCATTTCATGTGGCGCAAAAATGCCGATCTATATTCTGATGGCTTCAGTGTTTTTCACAACAAATCAAACCTTGCTGGTGTTTTCCTTATACCTGATCAGTTTGATTGTGGTGTTCTCATCCGGCTTTATCCTTTCAAAAACCTGGTTTAAAGGGGCCGATTCAGGTTATCTTCTGGAGATTCCACCGTTTCGTTTGCCGAAAATAAAAAATACCCTGACGCAGGTATGGGAGCGAATCAAGGAATTCCTGGTCCGGGCAGGTACCATTATTTTTGCGGCCTCAGTCGTATTATGGTTTTTACAGAACTTTACCCTAGGCTTTCAAATGGTACAATCTGCAGATGAAAGCATTTTAGCCACTTTTGGTAAAGTGATTGCCCCGATTTTCGTGCCATTGGGTTTTGGAAACTGGATGGCATCTGTTGCCTTGCTGACGGGAATAGCCGCCAAAGAAATGATTATCAGTACATTAAGTGTCTTAACCGCTGGTCAGGCAGGCGGCCTGACACTGGCAATCAGCCAGATTTTCACACCGGTATCGGCTTATAGTTTTGTGATCTTTATTTTACTGGCATCACCGTGTATGGCGGCTCTGGCCACCATGAGAAAAGAGCTGGGAAACTGGCGAGACTTTTTTTTCGCAGTAGTATACCAACTTGGCTTAGCCTATATGATTTCTTTAATCATCTATCAGGTGGGGAGCAGAATATTTATTTAAAGGGTTTAGAGAGAAGGATTGAAAATGGTTACATGGATATTGGCAGCTTTAATTTTGGGCGCGGCCGGTTATATTATTTTTAAAAAGGTTAAGAAAATGAAATCAGGAGATTTTTCCTGCGAAGGATGTAAAGGGGGAAGCTGCCCCGGTTGCAAGACGGGAACAGATTCTTCAGAAAAAGATAAGTGTTAATTGTCCCGGAAGAAATATCCGGGCAATAAAAATCCCCCGTCGTTAAACGACGGGGGGATTTTTAAATAATGAAACTATGCAATAAAAACATTTGTAGCTTGTAAGCCACGATCAGTTTTTTCTGTGTCAAAAGTTACACGTTGTCCTTCAACAAGATTTTTACGTCCGTCAGCAATAATTGCAGAGAAATGTACAAATACATCTTCGCCACCATCTACAGAAATAAAACCAAAACCTTTTTCCTCGTTAAACCATTTTACTGTACCATTATTCATTTTAGGTACCTCCTACATTTTAATATAAATCGTGATGCAAAAAAGAAAAACACATATTTTTGAAAATCATCTAAACGTAAAAAATGACTTTCAAAAATATGTGAAATCAATAAATACACTTTAATTCTTTTTCAGTATATAGCAGATAAGAAATTTTGTCAAATGGATTCGCAAATACTTTATTTCAGTTAAGACAAGTTCGAGCAGGGTAAGATTCGCTGCAAACGTCGGTCCTTGTTTCGGTCATGCTCAATCTTTAGCGCAATGATAGAAACAAGGACCATGTTTTAAGCAACACAAGTCAGGCAAAAAAAGCAGAACTCAAGATTTATGTGATACAATACTTGTTGAAGTCAATTGATTCATAATTTCGTTTCAAAAGCTCTTTTGCTTCCTTGATAATTTCTTTTTCTGAAATTGGAAGTCTTATCTCACGTATTTCGATAATTTTAAAAGGGTTATCTTTAACCGTTTTCGTTAAAGTAAAACCACCATAAATTTTCGGAACAATTTTCACTTCGAAATTGCCGAAAGAAACTAAGGTGTTGTGGCCATCAAGGGTTATTTTTTCAAACATGGTAACACTTCCTTTCTTTAAAAATCAATTGAAGTATAAATAGTATTACTATTATACCAAAGTTAATAGGGAAATAAACAGGAAAATATAAAAAAAAGATTATTTTAAGATAAAACAGCTAAGGTGAAAAAACAATGTATGATAAAGACAAATTAAAAGAACTGCCCCAGAGTCCAGGAATCTATATGATGAAAAATAATCAGGGGGAGATTATCTATGTCGGTAAAGCCATAAACCTTCGTAATCGGGTGCGTCAGTATTTCCATTCTCAACATAACCTGACATCAAAAACAGCGGTGCTGGTTTCACATATAGAAACAATCGAAACGATTGTAACAGATTCTGAAATGGAAGCACTGATACTGGAATGTAATTTAATCAAAACCCATATGCCCCGATACAACATATTGCTGAAGGATGATAAAAGCTATCCCTGGATCAGAGTAACGATCAATGAAGAGTATCCCAGAATTATGATGACCCGGGAATACAAAAAAGATGGCAGTAAGTATTTTGGCCCTTTTACCAGTGCGTTTGCTGTAAAAAACACCATTGAGGCGATATTAAAAATATATCCTTTGAAAACCTGTAATCGTCAGGTAATGTTTGGAAAAAAAATTGGCCGACCCTGTTTGAATTTTCATATCGGTCAGTGTCAGGCCCCGTGCCGGGGAAATGTATCCATGGAAAAATACGGTCAGGATATTCAATCGATTTTAGATATCTTAAATGGTCGACACCCCAATTTGATTAAAATACTCAAAGATAAAATGGATTCAGCGGCAATGCAGCAAAATTATGAAGAGGCGGCAATGCTTCGAGATCAAATATCCGGTATTGAACATATTGTTGAAAAACAGAAAATTATATCGAATACCAAACAGGATCAGGACTTTATTGCGATGGCGATGGCAGACGATATGGGGTGCGTTCAAGTATTCCATGTTCGGGAGGGAAAACTCATGGGCCGTGATCATTTTTTCCTGGAAGGAATTGCCGAAGTGAAACTTTCTGAAATCATGGAAAGTTTTGTCAAACAATATTATTCAAGCTGTGGATTTATTCCCCGAGAAATCATCTTAAGAGAAGCGATGGAGGATGAAAAAACCATTGAACAATGGTTAAGTCTAACTGCGGGAAAAAAGATTGAGCTCCATATCCCCCAAAGAGGAAAAAAAATTAAGATGCTGGAAATGGTGGCAGAAAACGCTGATCTTGCCTTGAAACAGCATTTACTGGAAAAACGACAAAAGGAAGAGCGGTCAAAAAGTCGTTTGGAGGGATTGGCGGATCTTTTAGAATTGGAAAAAATACCAAAACGCATTGAGGCTTATGATATTTCCAATATCAGTGGAACGAATAATGTCGGAGGGATGGTCGTTTTTGAAGACGGTAAGTTAAATCGAAAAGCATGCCGCCGCTTTAAGATAAAGTCGGTTGAAGGCCAAAATGATTATGCAAGTATGCAGGAAATGGTGTTTCGCAGGATGGAACGAGCCATGAAAGTCCAGGAAACAAACACCTTTTTGCCCCTTCCGGAAATCATGATGATCGACGGCGGTTTGGGGCATGTCACCGCGGTGGAAAGCATTGTATCTTTGTATCCCGTGAGTATTGCCGTTTGCGGCCTGGTGAAAGATGATCACCATCGACTCCGGGGGATTTTTTATCAAGGCAAGGAAGTTGCTTTAAAAAAGGCAACGCCGCTGGGCGTATTTCTTTTTGAAGTCTCAGAAGAAGTTCATCGTTACACATTGGGATATCATCAAGTGCTTAGAAATAAAGAGATGCTGGCGTCGCGGTTGGAAGAAATACCAGGGGTTGGAAAAAAACGACGAGCGACACTCATGGCCCACTTTGAAAATATTAATAACATAAAAAATGCGAATGCAGAAGAGATAATGGCAATCCCGGGGATGTCGGAAAAAACAGCCCAGGCAATATCTGAATATTTTCACAGGGATTAATGAAAACACTTTGATATGATTAAACTTTGAGGTAGAATAATTTGGGTAAATTAATAAGCGATAGATTAATGAAAAGAGACAAGAAAAAAATGAATGGAAAAGTAAATTTAGATGATTTTTGCAAAGAAATGAATTTGGAAAAAATTTATTGTCAGTCGAGTGAATTAGACTTGAGTGACAGCGGCATTAATCGGCCGGGACTCCAACTTCATGGCTATTATAATTATTTCGATTCAGATCGAATTCAAGTAATTGGTAAAGTTGAAGTGGCTTATCTGCTCGATCTTGATATTGAGGTAAGAAAGCAGCGAATTGATGATTTCTTTGCTTATGAATTTCCGTGCTTTATTGTTTGTTGGGATTTGGAAGAGACAGACTTTTTTTTGGAAGCGGCAAAAAAATATGGGCGTATTCTGCTAAAAAGCAAAGAACACACCACGTCGCTTTTTTATCATTTGGTCAGCTATCTGGATGAGTTATCGGCGCCAACGGTCAGTTTACACGGTGTCCTGGTAGAGGTATTCGGTGTCGGTGTTTTGATCACCGGACCCAGCGGGATTGGAAAAAGTGAAACGGCCCTGGAAATTGTGAAACGCGGCCACTGTCTGATTGCCGATGACGTTGTCGAAGTCAAACGGATCCGGGACAATCATCTAATGGGAACAGCCCCAAAATTGCTGCAGCATTTTATGGAAATCAGAGGCATCGGGATTATCGATGTCAAAACACTTTACGGTGCCAGAGCCGTTAAGCGTGTGGTGGAAATTGATATGGTCATTCAGTTGGAAAACTGGGATGATCGCTCACCCTATGATCGTTTGGGACTGGATGAAGAAAAAGTTGATATTCTGGGGATCGAAATACCCAAGGTCATGATCCCGGTATCAGGAGGCCGAAATTTAGCCTGTATTATTGAAACGGCAGCCATCAATAATCGCACAAAACAGTACGGTTATCATTCCGCTCAAGTATTCTGTGATCGGGTTGCCCATCAAAACGAACTTGAAGTCGAAAAAAGAGAATTGAAGAAAAAAGAAAATGAAGAGAAACAAAATACAGAAAAGCAAAACAGGGAAGGAAATTAAAGAAAAAATGAGAAATTATGTATTGGACGCACACACCCATACCTTAGCCTGCGGACATGCTTACAACACAATATTGGAACTAATTGAAGCTGCCGCAAAAAAGAATTTGGAAATGATTTGTATCACCGAGCATGGACCAGCCCTTCCGGGAGCACCCACCCCGTTATTCTTTGCCAATTATCGAGTGATTCCCGGGAAATTGAATAATGTTAAACTGCTTAAAGGAATTGAGAGTAATATTATGGATGTTGATGGAAATACGGATATTCCGATGCCGTTTATTCAAAGATTGGAAATCATATCAGCGTCATTGCATACCCCCACTTTTAAGCCGAAAACAAAAAATGAAAATACCAGTGCGGTATTGGGAGCAATTGCCAATCCAAATGTAGATTTTATCTGTCATTTGGGAAATCCAACGTATGAACTGGATTATGAAGTAATTCTTCAGGATGCCAAAAAGCATAATACTCTGATTGAAATTAACAATGGTTCATTTTTTGTCAGAAAGGGTTCCAAACCAAACTGCGAATGGATTGCAAACCGCTGCAAAGAATTGGAGATTCCGGTGATACTGGGAACGGATACGCACTTTGCAACAGCTATTGGCGATTTCACCTTGGTGGATAAGTTACTTGATGCAGTTGATTTTCCCGATGAATTGATCATCAATCTGGAGACAAAACGTCTCATTGAATTTTTGGAAAACAAGGGTCGAACCCTCTTTGAAGAAAAGAGCGCCCAAGAATTGTTTTTGAAAAAAGATGAAACTGTGATAAAATAAAGATCAGGTCTTTTTTAATGCGTGCTGGCCTGGTGGGTTAGTCACATTGATGATTAATATAAAATAAACTTAAGTAGAAAAATAAAAAGAAATAAGGAGCAATATGTTAGATAAATTAGACTTTTTAGCAGGACAATATGCTGAATTAAATAAAAAGATCAGTGATCCCGAGGTGATTGCGGATCAGAACCAATGGCGAAAGCTGATGAAAGAGCAATCTCACATCGAACCAATCATTGAAAAATACAATGAATATTCAAAAACATTGACAGGCATTGAAGAGGCAAAGGAAATGTTGGCGGATAAAGATTCAAGCAAAGATTTCATGGAATTGGCGGAAGCTGAACTTGAAGAATTAACAGAAAAAAGCCTTCAACAGGAAGAAGAATTAAGAGTACTGCTACTGCCCAAGGATCCCAATGATGACAAAAATGTTATTGTTGAAATTCGAGCCGGAGCCGGCGGCAGCGAAGCCGCTTTATTTGCCGGAGATCTGTTTAGAATGTACACCCGATATGCGGAGCGACAAGGATGGAAAAGTGATATCTTGAGTTCAAGTATCCCGGACATCGGCGGCATTAAAGAAATTATTTTTCTATTAGAAGGTAAAGGGGCCTACAGTCGATTAAAGTATGAAAGCGGCGTTCATCGTGTCCAACGGATACCAACCACCGAATCAGGTGGACGAATTCATACGTCAACGGCCACGGTAGCAGTACTGCCGGAAGCAGAAGATGTTGAAATTGATATTAATGCCAATGATTTAAGAGTGGATGTTTACCGATCTTCCGGAAATGGGGGACAATGTGTCAACACGACCGATTCCGCCGTTCGGATCACGCATCTGCCGACGGGTATGGTGGTAACTTGCCAGGATGAGAAATCACAGTTAAAAAATAAAGAAAAAGCCTTGAAAGTTCTAAAAGCAAGGTTGTTGGAAATAGAAGAGCAAAAGCAGGCAAGCGAAATAGCAAAAGACCGGAAAAGTCAGGTCGGCACCGGCGATAGAAGTGAACGGATCAGAACCTATAACTTTCCTCAGGGACGGATTTCCGATCACCGAATTGGTGTGACGGTTTACCAACTGGAAGCATTTTTAGATGGGGACATCGATGAAATGATCAATGCCCTGGTCACAAGTGATCAGGCCGAGAAATTAAAGCAACATTCCTAAACCAAAATTGGCAGAAGTTAATGTAAATATTCCGTATTTTATTGACAATCCAAATTTTTAAAAGTAGAATGAACCATATGTGAAAATAAAAACAAATTCGATCTGAAGATCGAACTGACCTTGAGGAGGAGTAACAATGAAAAAAGTAGTAGTAGTTGATCAGGAAGCATGTGTAGCATGCTTGGCATGTACAATGGCTTGTTCAGAAGCATTTTACAAAGAACAAGTTCCAGAATTAGCGTGTATTCGGATTGAAAAAGAAGAGGGAAAACTAAAAACTTATGTATGTGTTCAATGTGGAAAATGTGCAGAAGTATGTGAAGCTGGCGCAATTACCGCAAACAAAAAAGGTGTTTACATGATCAACAAGAAATTATGTGTGAACTGTGGAAAATGTGTAGAAGCCTGTCCAAATGGTGTTATTGTTAAATCACCAGATAAAGAAGTGCCTTCAAAATGTATAGCCTGTGGAAAATGTGTTGAAGTATGTCCACAAAACGTTTTGGCAATAGAAGAAGCGTAAAAACAGAAAAGTGTTAAATAAAAAAAGGTTCCAATCGGAACCTTTTTTTTGTTTAGAAATCGATGCGTGTGGCAATGTAATGAACAACTTCATCAATGGGAACACGAACCTGATTCATGGTATCGCGGTCTCTTAAAGTTACGCATTGGTCATCCAGGGTGTCAAAATCGACAGTGACGCAGAATGGCGTTCCAATCTCATCCTGTCGGCGGTAGCGTTTTCCGATGCTGCCGGCTTCATCATATTCAATCATGAAATGTTTGGAAAGTATTTCAAAGATTTCCGTAGCTTTTTCACTTAATTTTTTAGAAAGCGGCAGTACCGCAGCTTTGTAGGCGGAAAGGAAGGGATGAATGCGCATAACATTTCGCTCTTCGGTTTTGTCGCCATTGGTAATTTCTTCTTTTTCCATGGCATTGCATAAAAAAGCCAGGAAAACACGATCGGCACCCAGGGAGGGCTCAATGCAATACGGAATGTATTTTTCATTGGTAACCGGGTTTGTATAGCGCATATCTTTGCCCGAGTGGGTCTGATGCTGAGTAAGGTCAAAGTCAGTACGATCAGCGATTCCCCAAAGCTCGCCCCAGCCAAATGGAAATCTAAATTCAACATCGGTTGTGGCATTGCTGTAGTGCGACAGTTCTTCTTTTTCATGATCTCTAAAGCGGATATTGTTATCTTTCATGCCTAAGTCAAACAACCATTTTTTACAGAATTCTTTCCAGAAATTAAACCATTCCATATCGGTGCCGGGTTCACAGAAAAACTCGAGTTCCATTTGCTCAAACTCACGGGTTCTAAAGATGAAATTCCCCGGAGTAATTTCATTCCTAAAAGACTTGCCGACCTGGGCGATACCAAAAGGTATCTTTTTACGGGCGGTTCTTTGAACATTTTTGAAGTTGACAAAAATACCTTGGGCTGTTTCCGGTCTTAAAAATATTTCGCTGGCGGTATCTTCATTGACCCCTTGAAAGGTTTTAAACATGAGATTGAATTGACGGATATCCGTATAATCCAGTTTCCCACACTCGGGACAGACGATCTTGTTTTCCCGGATAAAAGACATCATTTTTTCATTGGACCAGGCATCAACAATGACATCCTCACCTTTTTCAAAGAAGTAGTCAGCAATAAGCTTATCAGCACGGAAACGTGATTTGCAGGCTTTACAATCCACGAGGGGATCATTAAAACCGCCAACATGTCCGGAAGCGACCCAAGTTTTGGGATTCATCAGAATAGCAGCATCCAAACCGACATTATAAGGCGATTCCTGAACAAACTTTTTCCACCATGCTTTTTTTACA
Organism: Acetobacterium paludosum; assembly: GCF_008086595.1. Lineage (GTDB taxonomy): Bacteria > Bacillota > Clostridia > Eubacteriales > Eubacteriaceae > Acetobacterium > Acetobacterium paludosum. The sequence goes on from NZ_RXYA01000015.1 coordinate 104,437, forward strand.
TTATTTTTCATTTCAACGCCTAAAGGGCCGTAATCCCAACTGTTTGCAAGGCCATCGTATATTTCCGAACCCGGGAAAACAATTCCCCTCATTTTTGCGAGACTGACAATTTCAGCCATAGTAAATTCTGACATTTTTCCTCCTAAATTTTTAGCACTTCAAGCTAATTTAAAAAAAACTACAAGAAACTCGCAAAGCGTATTTCCCAGTAGTTTGCATTCACTTATAAACTAACTTGAAGAGTATCAAAAACGAAGGATTATGTCAAGCGCAAGTTGAAAAGCAAGTGACTTTAATAATATCTATTTGTCGATATAGTTCTGTACTTGTAAACACCGGTTATTTCTTTAATAAGTTCCGTAAAAGCCTTTTTTATATTGACAGAAAGGGACTTATCAAGTAGTATTAAAACAACATAATATTAGCATACTTATTGAAAAATAAGGACGCAAAACTATAGGGTCTAAATAATTTTTTATATGACAGCCAGTTGCCTGAAAAAGTGTGCCAGATCACTAATGCAACGAGTTAATCGTTGTTTTTTTGTTTAAGAAATTAAGCGTAGAATAGCAAGTGAAAATAGCTTAAAAATATTAGTCTATGGCAAAAGTAAACTGATTGCGGAAAGAAAAGAATGGGTGCTTTTGGGGAGATAATAAAAACATGTTTAATTATGTTTAAATGAGTTGCAACAGATTAAATGAGTTGCAATATATCAAGGGAATAATATATAATATAAATACATGAATATTTTTATGTGTTTATATTATGACAGTAATAAAAACCTGCAATTACTTATATCGAAATACATCAAGCTATACCGAAATATACCAAAATTCAATACTGATTATACCAGTCAAACCGACTGTTATATATTGGGGCAATCAAAAAATTGCTCCGGTTTTTTGCTGAATATCAACAAAAAACCGCAAAATACTTTAGGAAAGGAGGAAAGTAATGAATTTAGAGTTTCAGTCAACGAATAGTGGTTCAACAACTTATGGATTACACAGTGTGGCAACAAGTGTGAGTAACAGAAAATGCGAACAAAAAGGATCATACGAGAAGAGCACTTCTTTTAAGGATCAGCTGAACCAGTCAAGGAGTAATATAACGCAATCAACAATTAAAGATCGAAGTTCACAAAAGAAAGAGTCGCTTAAAGAATCAGAACCAACAGAAAATGCCGATCCTTCAACTAAAGCAGCTTTGTCAGGGACAGAAAATGATGTTAAAAATGCACCGGTTGCTGAAAATCCAGCAGACGATAAAAAACAGGCAACCAGCGATGAATCGGTTATTGGAAATGACTTGCTCAATTTGGTTCAAAGTTTTCAAAACGGCCTTGCGACAGCAAAAATCAATGTTGATACAGAAAATACCGGGATACAAATCGGAACGGCGAACAACACCGGCCAGGTAGAAAGCTTGAACCAGAGCGCAACATCAACGGCAACCAGTCAATTGGGTAATGTTTTAGGACCGGCCAGCATTCAGAGCTTGGAAGCGCAAGGGTTGCAAGGTAATGGTACACCGCTTGTCAGTTTAAAAGAAGCTGCGGGACAGAATCAGGGAATTTTAACAGCGGGTACAGCCGAGAATGCACAAAGCGTGCAACCGGCGGGTTCAACAGTGGCAACTCAGGGTGTGCAACAAGCTGGGTTAACAGCACAAACCCAAGGCGTGCAACAAGCTGGTTTAACAGCGCAAACCCAAGGCGTGCAACAAGCTGGTTTAACGGCCAAAACCCAGAGCGGGCAAGAAGTTGGTTTAACAGCGCAAACCCAGAGCGGGCAGCAAGTTGGTCTTAATGGACAGGAGCAGAAAATTCCGACAGCAAGTGTAGAGACAACAACCTCAAATAGCTCAGATAATGCCAAAGAATCTCCAGGATTACAGGAAAAGGCAACCCCAGAGTCTGGGTTGGGTACGCAAAAAGAATTGGCTGCGCAACAGAATGTTGCAAAAGATGAGAAAGATGTGAATAGTTCAGAAAATAATGTTCAGGTTGGCACTTTAGGGGGTATAACCGTAAGCAAGGAACCCCAGGTTCAGCCCAGCGCACATGTGGAAGTGTCCCAGCAGATTGAACAAAAAGTTCTGCAAAATTATGAGGTAAACAAACCAGTCACCTTCACAATGACATTATCGCCGAAAAATTTAGGAGATATTGATGTTCAAATGAAGTATGATCAGGGTAAACTCGTCATTAATATCATGGCGGCGAGTACCGAAACACAAAAATTATTGGGAAAAGAAGTTAATCAATTAGTAAGAAGCTTAGCGCTTCAGAATGTTCAAGTTGATACCGTTCATGTTGTTAATCAGACGGCTCAAAGCAGCAGTCAGAATTCCGCATCCCTGATGAATATGGGAACAAATCTTTCGCAGGAACAAAATCAGGCCCAGCTTAAAGAAAGCTTGATCAGAAACAACAGCAGCAGCTTAAAAAATCTTCAACCGGAAAGTGAAGAAGATACCGTTGTTAGTATTAATCAACAGTTTCAAAACTATGGCAGCAATAGAATTAATTATTTGATATAAGGAGGAAAAACAAATGGCAATTGATGCAGTAAGTGCTTCTGCAAGCACCGCTTCAACAACAAGTACATCAAAGAACAGTACTTTATCGATGAATGACTTTTTACAGTTAATGGTGGCACAACTTAAAAATCAGGACATGAACAATGCCGCTGACACTTCGCAATTTTCGAGTCAGATGGCTCAGTATTCAATGGTTCAGGCATTATCCGATCTAAGTAAGCAATCAACCACATCCTACAGTGTCGGTTTAATCGGAAAAGAAGTGTGTCTTAAAACTACTGAAAATGGGACAACAAATTATATTACCGGTACAGTTCAGGGTGTAAATCTGCAAAGTGGAGATGCTCAAATTGTTGTTGGCGGTGTTACCTATCCAGCAACCAGTATTGTAGAAGTAGCCCAAGCAGCAGCAACAACACCAGCAACAACACCAGCAACAAAATAGAATAAAAGCCTTTTGAGAACTGAGGTGATGAAATGGCTGATAGTATAAACGGAAATTACTACCGCTTGAATGATGCGATTATTCGGCAAACGGAAAGAATAACGGGAACAGAGCAAAAAAAAACAACCAATGGCACAGGAAAAACGGATGATAGTTTTCAACAGTTGCTGGAGCAGCAGATTAACAGTACCGTCACATTTTCAAAGCATGCCAATATCAGAAAAGAGCAAAGAAATATTGAAGTTTCTGACAGTGATTTGGAAAAACTAGGCAGTGCCTGTGATCAAGCCCAGAAAAAAGGGATTGACAACGCGTTGATTATGATGGGTGATTCAGCATTTATCGTTAATGCAGCAGATAAACACGTCATAACGGTAATGGATAAAAATGAAATGAAAAATAAATTAGTCAATGATATTGACGGTGCCGTATTTATATAGTTGGCCCTCTACGAGGAAACTAAAAAGCTTTGAATGACAGATAAGCTTAAAGCGGTACAGAGAAAGGAATCAAAATGATAAGATCTTTATATTCGGGGGTCTCAGGGTTGCAAGCCCACCAAACTAAATTAAATGTAATCGGTAATAATATTGCAAATGTAAATACCTACGGCTTCAAATCAAGCCGCGTTGTCTTCAGCGATGTGCTGTACCAGAATTTATCCAATGCAAATGCTGCCAGTTCCACATCAGGCGGTACCAATGCCAGTCAGCTGGGGTATGGTTCAAAGGTTGGTAGCATTGATGTGAACAATTCCATCGCTTCAGGAGCGGACACTGGAAGGTCTCTGGATGTTTATATCAATGGTGAGGGTTATCTGGCGGTACAAGGTGCTGGTGGAACGACAAAATATACGCGAGTGGGTAATCTGAAGTTTGATGCGGCAGGTAATCTAACGGATGCCAACGGAGGCAAGATTTTGGGTATTCCCACGGATGCTTCCGGAAATCCGATATTAAATGCAGACGGAACACTGCCGGTGAGTGATTTAAAGACTATAAATGTTGATCCGGCGATACTTGAAAAATGCACGGGCGTCGCGATTGGTAAATCCGGAGAAATCACCGGGACACAGGCAGGCGCTCCGGAGTTTACAAAAGCCAGCGGTTTTGGTTGGCTTACCAGTGTCGATGTGCCAGCAACATCCAATTACACTGGAGATGTTAAAGTAGCAATTGGAAAAACTGTTTTCACTAAATCGGATTCTACTCCCGGAAGTGAGAATGTTGATGTCAATATTGCAGCAGATATTGGTGCTGGGGATTTAGCACTAACGAGTACAAACGGTGTTTATACTTTAAAAGGTTCAAATACTGCCGGTACTGCCTTTAGTGTAACTGGAAAATTAACGGGAACGACATTAACCTTTGATACGAACAACGATGGAACAGCTGATGTGACGATTGCAAATGCTGCAACTAATTTTCCAACAGCTGCAGATGATTATACACTTGGATCGGTAGCAACCGATACTACAGTCATTCGTGCGACCGTTACTAACCAAGGCGGAGAGACTAAAACATTTGATGTTGCCTGGGATAGTGCGACCACAGACACCAGTTCAAAGCTTACTATTGGGACCGGTACTGATGCAATAACGTTAACTGTTGATTCAGCAGGTCTTCTAACGGCTTATAACGCCGGGTTGTCAACTTCAAAAATCGGTACCATTGAAGCTGGAAGTAGTGTTCCGAAAAGCTTAGGCTATATTGCGATTGCAAAATTTGCAAATACCGATGGATTAAGTCAGGATGGCAATGGCTACTCCATACAATCAGAAAACTCTGGAAACGCAGTGGCATCAATAGCAGGGACAAACGAGACTGGAAAGATTATCTCCTCTGAGTTGGAAAGTTCAAACGTCGATTTGTCAAAAGAGTTTACCGAAATGATTATTGCTCAACGTGGTTTTCAGGCGTGTTCACGTGTCATAACCGTATCGGATACCATTCTAGAAGAGCTAATCAATCTTAAACGATAAAAATTAGAAACGAGATTCCGCCCGAAGGAGTTTTCTTCTTCGGGTAGAATTTGTTTTATACTACAATTAAGGTGGAAGTATGATAGAATTAACTAAGCTAAATAAACAACGCAATGGTGAAAAATTTTTTCTCAATTGTGATTTAATCGAAACGATTGAAGAAAAACCGGATACAACCATAAAACTGGTTAATGGAAAAAATTATGTCGTATCAGACAGCGCGGCCCAGGTTATTTCAAAAATTATTTCATTCAAAAGAGGCCTTTATAATCGATATAACTAAAAAAGATTTGAGAGAAAGAATTGAGACCATGGAAAGCGCAATGATACTTAAATAAGACTCATAAATCATGGTTTGGAATTAGAAGACAATATTAGGAGAAACAATTATGGCAGAAATTCTTTCACAAAGTCAAATTGATAGCCTTTTAAGCAGTTTAATCAGTGGAAAAGATGAAGCGGATACGCAGGTGATACCTGAAAAAAAGGTTAAAGATTATGACTTTAGAAGACCCAAGCTATTTACTAGAGAGCAGCTTAAGCATCTGTTTAGTATTTATGAAAATTATGCAAGGCTGGTGTCTTCACATATTACCGGAATTCTGCAAACCTACAGCCTGGTGGAGATCATCGAAGTTGAAGAACAGCAATTCTATGAATTTAACAATGCTCTTCCCGACTCGGTCCTGATGGGATTGATTGATTTTGATATTAAAGACAGCGATGATGAAGAAGATTTGGTTATTATGGATATATCAAAAGAAATTGGCTTCTGCTGTTTTGACAGATTACTGGGGGGACCGGGGAAACCTCTAAGAGAAGACCGAGAATATACCGAGATTGAAATAGGTGTCCTGGAGTATTTAGTGAAGGGAATGATCAACCTGATGAAAAATGTCTGGTTTGATTATTTGGAAATATCGCCCCGTTTAATGAAAATCGAAACAAATTCGAGAATCTTACAGGGAATCAGTGCCGATGAAAATGTCGTGATTATTGTAATGAGTATAAAAGTAAATGAAACTCAGGGAAAAATAAATATTTGTATTCCGGCAACAACATTAGACATGCTGTTTAAAAAGAAGGTATCGCAAACAAAAAAGAATATCAAAAGAGGCGACCATCTGGCCGAAGAGCAGAGAAGATTAAATATTATCAATGAAATCAGACAAACAGATTTGGAAATTAAAGGGGTTTTAGGAGAAACTGAGGTATTATCTCAGGATATCTTTGAATTGGAAGTTGGGGATATTATCAAGCTTAATAAACCGCTAAACGCTCTGGTCGATGTCGTGGTTAATGATGAAGTCTGGTTTAAAGGTGAAATGGGCGAATATAAGAACAAAAAAGCTATTGCAATAAAAGAAGAGCTGACTGAGAGAGGAAGTGAACCAATCTGATGACGGAAACAGAAACGAATACGGAAAAGTTGACAAGCATGGAAATTGATGTCATAGGAGAGGTGATGAATATCAGTATGGGAACAGCGGCTACGGCCATGTCCACCATTCTGAATACAAAAGTAAATATTACAACCCCAAAAATTGAGACAATCGGCGTTGATGAGTTTGAATTTACGCAATTAGAACCGGTGATTGGCGTATTAATCAATTACGTTGAAGGAATTGAAGGCGCTAACGTGCTGCTGTTAAAAGAAGCAGACATGAAAAAAATCCTTTCGCAGTTATTTGATATGGAGAGCAGCGACGACATTGAATTTGACGAAATCAGTAAAAGTGCCATCGGGGAAATCATGAACCAAATGATGGGTGCAGCTGCTGGTGCCCTTGCTTCATTTTTAGGAAGAGTTGTTAATATTTCACCACCGGTTCTTTTAGATACCACCAATAATAAGAGCATCAAAGAACTCTTTTCATTAAAAGGTGAAAACCTCGTCAGTATAAATTTCCATTTGAGTATTGATGGACTGGTTGAAAGCGAGTTTATCAGTGCGATGGAACCCGCTCTGGCGCGAGAAATTGTGGAAATGTCGATGGGGGCTTCTGGGATCGATGATGAAGAAGAAGTGCCGGTAGTACCGGAAGAAGTACCGCCACAGCCAAGCCCAGTTCAACCGGAACCGGTAAGGCCGGAGGTCCAGTACGAAGCGCCATCACCGCCGCGGCAACAGGCACCGCCGTCAACCCGGGTTGTCAAGAATGAACAGGCCGAGGTGAATTCCTATGTTAGTCAGCAACAACCGGTTCAGGTTACGGCCTATGAATATAAACCCCTTGGAGAAGAACAAAAGGGAGAGACGATTACCGGCAACAATTTAGATTTGCTGATGTCGGTACCGATTCAAATCACTGTTGAATTGGGAAAAACAAGAAAGAAAATAAAAGATATCGCCGATCTAACTCTGGGAAATATTATCGAATTGGATCGACAGGCGGGGGATCAGGTTGATGTGATCGCTAACGGTCGGTTGATTGCCAAAGGAGACGTTGTTGTTGTAGACGATAATTACAGTGTGAAAATCACTGAAATAATAAAGGTAAAAGAAGAAATGAATCAAAAAAAATAACCAGGATATGAAATGGATAAAAGGAGAAAAAAATGGACAAAATATTAATAGTCGATGATGCCGCGTTTATGCGTATGATGATCAAAGATAGCCTTAAAAAAGGAGGCTACTCGAATTTTATTGAAGCTGAAAACGGGGAAGTGGCCCTTGCCGAGTACAAAGAGAATCATCCGGACTTGGTGCTGCTTGATATCACCATGCCGGTAATGGATGGCATCCAGGCCCTTCAGGCCATAAAAGCTTTGGAACCACAAGCAAAAATTATTATGTGTTCAGCTATGGGACAAGAAGGAATGGTGGTTGAAGCCATTAAAAGCGGAGCATTGGACTTTATTGTCAAGCCATTTAAAGCAGATCGATTAATTCAAACAGTTAACAGTGCGCTTGGGAAATAAAAGAAAGAAGGTCCAAAGTTGAGCAGCAGCGATATCTTTTCTGTAGTTTTGGCACTTTTAGGAACTATCGGCGTGATTGTTTTAACCTATTACGGCAGCCGGTGGTATGCCACCCGGTTTGCTAAAACACATGGATCTCTGACCGGTGCAAAGCATATAAAAGTGGTTGACAGACTGATCGTTGGTAAAACGGGATCGATTGTAATTATTGAAGTTCAGGGAATTCAGTATATGGTTGGCGTCAGTGAACAAAACGTTCAGATTTTGACACAGCTTGAAGAACCGATTGTCGTCCCACAAAAACAAGAAATATCAAAAGAAAGCTTTTTGAGCATGTTTAAAACATTTTCTCAAAAGGAAAAATAGCATGAATATAAGAAAAAAAACAATTTACAAAGGAAAAGCGCTTATCAAAAAAGCCCTAGTCATAATGCCGGTCATCACCTTTTTGTTTTTTCTTACCATGACAAAAGTGTATTGTGCAGATTTTTCGATTGAAAGTCTTTTAGCTGGAGAAAGCTCGGATACGGTAAAAATTATTGTATTAATGACGCTGATCGCCATTATTCCAACGCTTTTACTCATGATGACCTGTTTTGGACGAATTGTCATTGTCCTTTCGTTTCTAAGAAATGCCTTAGGTTTGCAGCAAACGCCGCCGAATCAGGTTCTGGTTGGTTTGGCGTTGGCCATTACTTTCTTTGTAATGTCTCCGGTAATGATGAAAATTAATGAGGTGGCACTGCAGCCCTATAATGCTGGAACCATCAATACGACGCAGTTTATTGATCTGGCTTCATCCCCGATAAAAGAATGGATGTTAAAACAGACGACAACAGATTCTGTTGATTTGTTTAAAAATCTATCGGTTCAGGCAGGTCAAACAGAGGTGGAAAACCTAACCGCCCAGAATTTGCCCTTGACCATTGTTGTTCCATCTTTTGTAATCAGTGAGCTTAAAAGAGCCTTCATTATTGGCTTTTTAATTTACATCCCATTCTTACTCATCGACATGATCGTCGCCAGCGTTCTGATGTCCATGGGGATGATTATGCTTCCACCGGTTATGATTTCATTACCCTTTAAACTGATGTTATTTGTGGTGGTGGATGGCTGGGGTCTGATCGTTAAAACGTTGATTATGACATATCACTAAGAAAGGAGAATCAGATTGGATACATCAGCTTTAATTGAGGTTTTTAGAGATGCCGTTATTACCGGATTAAAAGTAGCCGCCCCGATTCTTTTACTGACAATGGCAGTGGGGCTTATTATCGCAATCTTTCAGGCAGCAACCTCCATCAACGAACAAACCATGACCTTTGTTCCTAAATTAGCTATTGTGGCAATAGCACTTGTTTTGTGTGGCGGATGGATGCTTCAGCAAATGATGGATTTTACGATGCGAATATTTGAATTAATTGCCACACAGATTTAAAAGACAATAAAAATGGGTGATGCTAGTGACGTTTGATATGAATCAGTATTTGATATTTCTGTTAGCCAGTTGCAGGGCCGCTGGAGTAATCTTTTTTAATCCGATTTTTGGCAGAAGCAGTGTTCCAACTACACTAAAAATAGGTTTATCTTTGGTTATCGCCATGTTCTCGGTTTATAGTATTGGAAGTACTCAAGTCATCGACTATACAATTATCGAGTTTGTAGGGGCAATGCTTCAAGGCTTCGTTATCGGCTTTGTTATCGGCTTGATCATGCAATCATTTCTCTCCATTTTCCAAATCAGCGGAGAATTGATCGATATGCAAATCGGGTTGAGCATGGCATCCATGTATGACCCCGCTTCAAAGGCCAATATTACAGCAACAGGAAATATGTTCGGGGCAATGTATGTTTTGCTTTTTTTTGTTTCTAACTGTCACCTGGCGCTGATAAATGTTGTTATCAAGTCCTATCAGGTAATTCCCGTGGGTTTTGGATATATCGACCAGCGTGTTGGAATTTTTTTTGTAGAACTCATCAGTTATATTTTTTTATATGCTTTACAGGTTGCCATACCGATCATCGTAACCGAGCTTATCGCCGAATTTGCCGTGGGAGTGATGATGCGACTGGTACCGAACATCAGTGTGTTTGTTATTAACCTGCAACTTAAAATAATCATTGGATTGATCGTAATTCTCACAATTATACCGACTCTGGCAGGCTTTATGACTAAAATAAACATGATTATGATGGAAAAAATCACGCAAATGCTTTCGTTTTTCATGTAATCGAACGAATTATCGGAGAAAAAAATGGCTGGAGAAAAAACTGAAAAAGCAACCCCGAAAAAGGTAAAAGATGAGCGCAAGAAAGGAAACGCCTTTCAAAGCAAGGATGTCGTCTCGGTTGTCATCCTGTTTGTGGGATTTTTCCTAACCAGTCAATTGGTGCCTTTTATTTATTTGCAAGTTAAAAATTTTTTTTTCGCCCAGATGGATAAGATCGCTGATACCGAGACCTTGACGGTTATATCCTGCAATCAAATGTTTCGGGAAGTGGCGAAAGCTTTTTTTATATCGGCACTGCCCATCATGTTGATTATCGGCTTTTGTATGATTATTATGGTTGGCGCACAAACGGGTTTTTTGGTTTCAGGGGAACTGCTAAAACCAAAATTTAATAAAATTAATCCTTTTACCGGGATAAAACGATTGTTTTCATTGAGATCGCTGGTTGAATTGGCTAAATCCATCATGAAAGTAACCTTGATTTTAGTCGCTATTTACACCACGATAAAAAGTTTAATTCCGCTGGCACCAGATATGATGACCACGGAATTAGCTGAAAATGCAGCATTTTTGATGAATGAAACGATGTCGATGGTTAAAACAATCTGTATGATTTTTGTTGTTGTCGCGATTCTTGATTTTGCCTATCAAAAATATGATTATAATAAAAAGCTTAAAATGGAAAAGCAGGAAATTAAAGATGAATATAAACAGACCGAAGGCGATCCTCGTATAAAAGGTCAAAGAAGAAATAAACAGCGGGAAATGAGTATGAATCGGATGATGGCAGCGGTGCCCGAAGCCGATGTTATTGTCAGAAACCCAACGCATTATGCAGTTGCCTTGAAATATGATATGGATAAGGATGTAGCGCCTATTATTATAGCAAAAGGAAAAGACCATATTGCCTTTCGAATTATTGAAATTGGAGAAAAAAACAGGGTTCCAATTCAAGAAAACCGACCTTTGGCAAGAGGCTTATATGAAATAGCAGAAATCAATGACTATGTACCGGCAGAGCTCTATAAAGCCGTAGCAGAACTAATGGCATGGGTCTACAGCAATAAAAAGAAGGAAAAATAATCTCATGAAAATTATTGAAAATATTGTAGCTCTATTTGTAGTAATGGTAATCGCATTTATCATCATACCATTACCGCCATTCTTTCTTGATTTTATGTTTATCACTAATATTTCTTTATCTTTGATTATTTTGCTGACGACCATGTACATTAAAGGACCTTTGGAATTTTCAATATTCCCGTCGATGCTGCTGATCACGACCCTGCTGAGACTGGCATTAAACATCTCTTCCACCCGTCTTATTTTATCAAACGGCGGACAGGCAGGTCAGGTTATTGCCACCTTCGGGAGTTTTGTTCTCGGCGGAAATCCAATTGTTGGTTTTATCGTATTTATTATTATTATCATTGTTCAATTTATTGTTATCACCAAAGGTGCTGAGCGAATTGCTGAAGTATCAGCGCGGTTTACATTAGATGCGATGCCGGGAAAGCAGATGTCCATAGATGCCGATTTAAATTCCGGGTCCATAACCGATGCAGAAGCTAAACAGCGAAGAAAAGATATCCAGGGTGAAGCGGAATTCTATGGCGCAATGGATGGGGCAACCAAATTGGTTAAAGGCGATGCCGTTGCTTCGATTATTATTGCCGTTGTTAATCTTATCGCCGGAAGCATTATTGGGATGGTTCAAGGCGGCATGTCGATTACCGAAGTTCTGTCCGTTTATTCCATCGCAACGGTTGGGGATGGTCTGGTAAGTCAGGTGCCGGCACTGATGATTTCAGTGGCGACGGCAATGGTTGTTACCAGAGCCGCTTCAGAAAGCAACCTTAATGAGGATCTGAAAAGACAGTTATTGTCTCAACCCAAGGTTTTAATTATTGCCGCATGTGCCATTGCGTCACTGTCATTGATACCGGGAACACCGAAATTTCAAATTCTATTGTTGGCAGTCATCCTCGGTGGATTGGGTATTACTCTGATTAGAAAAGCGAATGTCAAGGTAGAGGTGGAAGAAGTCGATCAAATGACGCAACTGGCAGAACAGGAAACCAGTGAAGTTGATTTCTACCGCAATATTGATAATGTCTATAATATTATCGGCGTTGAACCGATTGAAATGGAATTCGGCTATTCGCTGCTGCCAATGGTAGCGGAGGAAAGCTCTGGTAATTTTATCGATCGCATTGTTATTTTCAGAAAACAGTTTGCCATGGATATGGGCGTTGTTATCCCAACCGTAAGGCTTCGAGACAACGGTCTCATTAACCCGAATCAATATATCATCAAGATAAAAGGGGAAGAAATTGCCAAAGGAGAAGTATTGGTAGGATACTTTCTGGCCCTGGATCCGGGGAACAACAGTGAACCGATCGACGGAATCGAAACCATTGAACCGGCTTATGGGATTAAGGGGAAATGGGTTACCGAAGATCAAAAAGAAATGGCAGAGGTGTTCGGCTATACCGTTATTGATGCCCTTTCAGTCATTATTACCCACATGACGGAAGTGATTAAACAACATATGCATGAGCTGTTAAGCCGGCAGGATATCAACACCTTGCTGGAAAATATTTCAAAAACAAATCCTGCGATAGTCGATGATGTGATTCCAAACATCGTCTCCATTGCCGATTTTCAAAAGATATTGGTTAATCTTCTCCGTGAAGGCATTCCCATCAGAGATTTAGAGAGTATCTTAGAAACACTGGGTGATCATGGAACCACCATTAAAGACACCGATATGCTCACCGAATATGTGAGACAAAGGCTAAAGCGAACCATTACCAGAAAATACACCGACGGCAACAGCATCAAGGTCATTGCGTTGGATCAGGAAATTGAAAATATTATTCTAAATTCAGCCAAGAAAAACGAACATGGCACCTACCTGGCAATCGATCCCCAGGTTGTCCAATCGATTGTCGAAAAAGTGACAGAACAAATTGAAAAACTCAAGGAGATCGTTGATCATGCGATTATTCTCACATCACCGATTGTGCGGATCTATTTCAAACGGTTAATTGAACAGTTCATGGCAGATTTAACCGTGCTTTCCTTTAACGAAATTGATACGACGATTCAAATTCAGGTGATTGGGATGATTAAGCTGGAAAATTAAGTTACTGGAATCCTTTAGAAATTAAGGAGTGTCAAAATGAATCAGGCAGAAGAGAATAATATAGATCAATGGCAATTGTATCAAGAAACCAAAAGTACAGAAGTCAGAAATGAGATTGTCCTGCAATATACTGGTCTGGTAAAAAAAAATGTTTTGCGATTTAGGGGCAGTTACAACAATTTTGGCCAGATGGATGATATGGTTAATCAGGGGATGATTGCACTGATTGATGCGGTCGAAAAATTTAATCCGCAAATGGGCAATAAATTTGAAACGTTTGCGACGTTGAAAATCAGAGGTGCGATTATTGACTTTATGCGCAAGCAGGATTGGGTTCCGCGAAGTCAGCGCAGTCTTTCAAAAGTTTTAGAAGAAACCTATGGCGTGCTGTATGTAGAACTTGAACGAGAGCCGACGGATAAAGAAATTTCAGAAAGAATGGGCATATCAGAAGTAAATTTGCAAAAGATACTCCAGCAAAGGCATAATTCAATTGTCCTGTCTTATGAAGAAGCGATAAATGAAAAAATGATGGAAGTCTCCCCGCTGATTACCGAAGAAAGAGCGGATGATTCACCAGAATCAAACATTTTATTTAATGAACTCAAGTCAAAATTGGCGGAAGCCATCGATCAATTGAAAGAAAAAGAAAGATTGGTGGTATCGCTGTACTATTATGAAAATTTAAAATTAAAAGAAATTGCCGAAGTACTGGGAGTCACCGAATCCCGAGTATCGCAAATCCATTCCCAGGCAATGATAAAAATGAAAAATAGATTAAAAAACTATTAATAATATGAGAAAAGAGGTAAAATAAATGGATAGAGGATCTTATTCAGCTGCCGCCGGTATGCTCTCAGGACAAAAAGCCATCAATGTCATGTCCAATAATGTGGCCAATATCAGTACCGCCGGTTATAAAAGCCAATCCACGATTCAATCGAGTTTTGGTGACTATCTTGTCTCAAGAATGAGCAAGGATCCCGATATTGCAAAAGCTAACATTGGAACAGGAACGTACATCACGGTTGATGCTGGTCAATTTACGGATTTAACTCAGGGCAGTTTTGAAGAAACTGGAAGAAGTGTCGATGCGGCCATTCAAGGCCAGGGGTTTTTTGTTGTTCAAAACGATACCTATGGCCAGGTGCTGACGAGAAACGGACAATTTGAACTGGACCAGACGGGAAACCTGACACTTCCGGGGGTTGGAAATGTTTTAAACAGCGCCGGACAGCCGATCAATTTAAAGGGCAGTGATTTCACCATTGGTTCGGATGGGACCATTACGCAAAACGGCGTAGCGAGCGGAAAATTATATATTGCCACCGTGACCAATGGAACAGACCTTAACCAGGTTGGCGAAGGCTATTTTCAGAGCCAGAATGGTTTTCAGGCAGCTCAAAATGGAACCTACAGTGTTGTCCAGGGGTCCATTGAAAAATCCAACGTTGATATGACAAAAGAGATGAGTGAGATCATCTCAAGACAAAATCATTTTACCTCCTGTACCCAGATGCTGAAAATATTCGATTCAATCGCGGAGATAGCTGCGAACAAAGTGGGAAAACTTGGTTAAGCACAAAATAATCATTTAGATAAAGAAGGGAAATTACCGATATGATCAGAGGCTTTTATACAGCAAGTTCCGGTTTAATCAGCCAGCAAAATTACCTTAATAACATTGCCAATAATATTGCCAATATCAGCACAACTGCTTTCAAACCCCAGGTAACAGCGTTTTCATCCTTATTGTATGAAAATATCGATGGTGGGTCAGGCACGAACATCAGCACCGGACATGGTGCAAAAGTTGAGAAAAATGGAATTGATTTCGCCGAAAGCGGTCAAGAAAAAACGGATCAGCCATTAGATTGTGCGATTGATGGAAACGGCTTTTTCGCTGTTCAAAACAAGAGTACAAATGCGGTTACCTATACCAGAGATGGGGCCTTTAGTGTCAGTGTTGAGGGTGATCAGAAATATCTTGTCAATGCAGAAGGAAATTATGTATTAGGGAAAGATAATAAACCCATTAATATGACTAATGGATTTGATGCTAATTCAATTGGACTTTTTAGCTTTTCCAATCCTTACGGTTTGCAGTTAATGGGAAGCAATCAATATACGGCAACAACTGTATCCGGACAGGCGACTGCCGACAGCCAAAGCACGATTAAAACCGGTTATTTAGAATCTTCCGGAACCGATTTGGCAGGAGAAATGACAAAAATGATTGAAGCTTCCAAATCTTTTTCTTTCAACTCGAAAATACTTCAAGCAACAGATGAGATAGAAAAAGTCGTTAATCAACTAAGATAACATGGAATGAGATTCAATTTATAATGAAATACACTTAAATAAAGTCAAGTGGAGACGGACGATGAATGAAGAGAAGGATTTAAAAGAAGATCATGAAAGGGTAATAAAAATCATCGTAAGCGATGATCAAATGACTGCTTTCATCAAATTTTCAAAACCGGCGGAGGAATCACCAGCTTTCTCAAAAGAACAATTACTTGATCTTCTAAAGCAAAATAGAATTGAATTTGGGATTAATGAAATAGCCCTAGCCCAGTTAGTCAATCGCCCAATTTACAATATTAAGATAAAAGTGGCTGAAGGAAAAGCAGTCGTTGACGGAAAAGATGGCAGTGTTGAGTATTTTGTAAAAAAAGATTCGGAATATCATCCTGAATATAACGAAGATCAAGAGAAGAAAATTGACTACAAAAATTTAAACTACTTTCAGATGGTGGAGAAAAATCAAATACTGTGTGAAATAACAAAAGAAGAAGCAGGTACCGACGGGATCAACGTCTATGGAGAAGTTATATCGGCAAAAAATGGCAGAGGTCCAGCGGTTCCAACCGGAAAAAATACCGAGTTAAGCGAAGACGATACTAAATTAATCGCAACCTGTGATGGAATTGTAAAGTTTATCGGTAATACCATTCATATTAACGAGATGCTGCATATCTTATCAAATGTCGATTTTTCAACAGGAAACATCTCTTTTTCAGGGGATGTGACCGTTGATGGCGATGTATGCAGCGGCTTTTCAGTACAATCAGGAGGAAATCTGATTGTAAAAGGTGTGGTCGAAGAAGCCAAAATAGAAGTTGCGGGAAATGTGTTGATATCCAAAGGTATTTATGGGGGTCGTTCAGGTCAAATCAAAATCGGCAAAGATCTGCGCTGCAATTATATCGAAAAGGCTCATATCAGCGTTGGGGGAGATATAACGGTCGATTTCATTATTGACGGTCAAATAACCTGTATGGGAAATATTGAACTGGCCGGATCCCGGGAAATCATTATTGGCGGAGAAATACAATTAATCGGTGAACTGACCGCAAAAGAAATTGGCAATGAAAGAGAACTGCCGACCATTATTCGGATTCTGGGAGAAAATACCGTCAACACGGATGTGATTGAGAATTTAAATAAGAAGATGGCAGAAAAAAAACTTCAAATGAAAGCCACCTTTGAGAAAAAAACGCAAGTAAAATCGTTGATATTGGATCAGGAAAGAAAAGATATTAGAAAAAACAGTCAGGACGATGATGCGCTAAAACAGTTGACGGTCATAAAAAAAGAAATTGATAAACAGATTAATGCGTTACAAAATAATATTAATGAAATAAAGGCGGAAATAGAAAAAGAAGAAAAACAGGGGCACATTGACTATTTCGGTTCGGTGTCGGTTAAAAGAAAACTCCACCGCGGCGTGAAAATTTGTTTTGGCGAGAGTGTATTCCAACATGAATTGGATAATCTGGAGCACTGTAAAATTTACTGGAGTGACGATCAAATCATCAATGGGATGCTGTAGCTTTCATTGCATGATAATTAGGAGAAAAGAGGTGCGGATTTGTTTAATAATTATGAGGAACTGAGCGATATGCAAATTGACGTGTTACGAGAAATTGGCAATATCGGAGCCGGGAATGCGGCTACAGCCTTAGCAACTATTTTAGATGAAAAAGTGGATATGAATGTTCCGAGTGTCAGAATTACGGGGTTTGATGAAGCGGTTCAGGCATTAGGCGGTGCGGAAACCATGACGGTGGCGGTGCTGGTGAATTTCAGCGGCGATGGCAACGGCATGATTATGTTTTTGCTGAACATAAAGGATGCCAAAAGCATCATGGATATTTTAGTGGGTGAAGACGACAGTGAAGATCTCAGTGAAATGAAGATATCCGGGATTAAAGAGATTGGAAATATCTTGAGTTCATCTTATGTTAACGCCATTTCAGCATTAACGGGGCTAAACATACAAGTGTCAGTTCCCTTTATAGCTATTGATATGGTTGGCGCATTAATGAGTGTCCCGATAATTGAATTTGGGGCAATTGGTGATAAATTAATGTTTATAGAAGAAAATTTTAAAGGTGAAACCAATGATTTAAAAAGCAATATGATTATGTTTGCCGAAATCAACACATTAAAAATTATTATGCAAAAACTAGGATTGGAAATATGAGTCAATTAATCGTTGTTGGAATATCGGATTATAAATTCACAAAAGGCCCGGAAGTCATTGTCACCTATGCATTGGGGTCTTGTGTTGGAGTTTGTTTATATGACAAAGTTACAAAAATTGGCGGGCTTTCACATATCATGCTGCCGGACAGTACCAATTTTTCCGCCAAAGATATAAATCGCAAAAAATTTGCCGATA
The DNA here is from genome assembly GCF_008086595.1 of Acetobacterium paludosum. Classification (GTDB taxonomy): domain Bacteria; phylum Bacillota; class Clostridia; order Eubacteriales; family Eubacteriaceae; genus Acetobacterium; species Acetobacterium paludosum. Next base: position 122,395 of record NZ_RXYA01000015.1, read on the forward strand.
CGGCCCTCGTTGATTTGGTCCAAGAATTGAAAAACGCCGGGGTCAGAAACAATCGCATTGTCGCAAAAATTGCTGGGGGCGCCCAAATGTTTGCCGTTCAGCCCGGCAGCAAGCTTGGCGCAATCGGGGAAAGAAATATTGACTGTGTGAAAAAAGCATTAAGTCAATTAAGAATCCCGATCCTTGCTGAAGATACCGGATTGAATTTTGGAAGAACCCAGTATTTTGATTTGGAAACAGGTATTATGAAAATACAATCGCTCAATAGAAGAATAGAGGAATTTTAATTAAATCACGCGCTATATTTTAACCGGTGAGCATTTTGTGTTCAGCGGTTTTTGTTAAAATGATGACGGAATTAGAAATTTATTAAGCAATAGATGCTAAGATAATCAGAAAACATGTTATAATTTAAATGAAAAGATCAAGAGTTGATTGAAAATGTCGATTTAAGTAACAAGAATATTAATTTAATCACCTTTATAAAGTGAAAACAGGGAAATGAAAAAATAAAATTCTATCTAAAAGGAGAAATAAAATGGCGGAGAATAGTTTAGAAAAAGACTACCTGGAAGAAGATACCCAGCATGGCAGATATTTGACTTTTTCGTTAGAGGAGGAAGTATTCGGGATTGAGATTAAATACGTGACTGAAATCATTGGTATGCAATCAATCACCAAGGTGCCGGAGGTGCCGCCTCATATTAAAGGGATCATCAATTTACGAGGGAAAATCATCCCGGTTATTGATGTCCGCCTGCAGTTTGGAAAAGAACCAGTGGATTATAATGATCGAACCTGTATCATTGTCATCGATATTGATGCGGTCTCCGTTGGCTTAATTGTCGACAATGTTGAAGAAGTCCTGAATATTGACGACGAAGCGATTTCCCCACCGCCATCGAACAAGACCGGCTTTGAAAATCGCTTTATGAAAGGGATTGGAAAGGCGGGCGGAAAAGTTCAATTGCTGCTTGACTGTGAAAGACTGTTAAAAAGCGATGAAATGGAAATAGTGGAAGAGCTGTTTGAAGAAAAATAGAAAGAGGATCTGAGATGAGACTTAAACAAAAAATTAAAGTGTTGATCGTTGACGATTCACTATTATTTCGAGAAACATTATCCAGAGAAATATCAAAAGACCCGGATGTGGAAGTGGTTGGAACAGCAACCGACCCTTACATGGCCAGGGACATGATCATAAAACTAAAACCGGATGTTGTCACCTTAGATGTGGAAATGCCTAAAATGAATGGCATTGAATTTCTAAAAAAACTGATGCCTCAATACCCGTTGCCGGTTATTGTCGTGAGCTCAGTTTCCAAAAACATCCTGGATGCTTTAGATGCCGGAGCCGTAGAATTTGTCACAAAACCTAATTTTAGCCGGACCGGAGGGATGAATTCTTTTGTTAATGAGCTCATTGTCAAAATCAAAATTGCTTCCACCGCGAAGGTCGGCAATCTGAAAAAAGATTATGCCCCAATCAAGGCGATTGCCAATAGTGGTGTCAATACAATGAATATGATCATCGCGATTGGCGCCTCTACCGGAGGTACCGATGCAATTTATGCGGTGGTATCGAGATTGCCCCGAGATATGCCGCCGATCGTAATTGTTCAGCATATGCCGCCGGTGTTCACCAAACTTTATGCGGATCGGCTTAATAATACGTGTGAACTGGAAGTAAAAGAAGCCGAAGATGGGGATGTTTTAAAACCCGGACGGGTTTTAATTGCCCCCGGGAGTTATCAGATGCGTATAGTAAAAAGGGGAACCGGCTATATTGTGAAATGCACCCAGGAAGAAAAAGTCAGCGGTCACTGTCCTTCGGTGGATGTTCTTTTTAGTTCAGTTGCCGAAGCAGCGGGAAAACAGTCAATTGGAGTCATTCTAACCGGAATGGGGAAAGATGGCGCCGAGGGCTTGTTAAAAATGAAAAAAAAGGGCGCCTATACCATTGGTCAGGATGAAAAAACATCCATTGTTTACGGAATGCCCATGGTTGCCTATAATATCGGCGGGGTAGAAAAACAATTGCCATTGGAAAAGATATCCGACGAAATTGTCCGCGTATTATCAAAATAATAATATCCCACAAACGCAAATACCGCAAAAACGTTGACGGGCGGGTAATACCCGCCCCTACGCATCCGGCAAACCCCCACAACCGGCGGGCGATCCGCCAATGGTATCACACCCCCTGTAGGGGCGATTATCAATCGCCTGCAAACGCAAATACCCCAACAAACGTTGACGGGCGGGTAATACCCGCCCCTATGCATTCGGCAAACCCCCACAACCGGCGGGCGATCCGCCAATGGTGTCACACCCCCCGTAGGGGCGATTCTCAATCGCCCGCACATCCACAAACTTTTTTTATATCTTTTTCTAAAGTTTTTTATTATAATGACGATATGTATAACAGAAGATAAAAATGACTTTATAAATAAAAGAATGAAGAATTTAAAAATAAAGGTTTAAATGAGTAAGAGGAGGTTTAGCCATGAAAATAGGATTAGCAAATAATAACACCACTGTTCAATCAAAGATTGGACAAGAGGTAACAACAGAGTCGACACGTAAAGTTGACGCTCAAGAAAGCAAAAAAAGCATCGCAAAAAGTAAAACCGACAGCACTGAAATTTCAAGCAATCATAATACATCTTTTGAAGACAGTCGTCTTAATGTCGCAAAGTCTTCTATTTTGTATGATGTCACCGTAAAAGAGTCGAATCGATTGAGTGAATTAAAGGAAGCTGTAAATAACGGAACCTACAATGTCTCAGCTGATTCGATTGCAGCAGCAATTTTAAAAAAATAGTAAAGCAATTTTTTGAGGAGGCTTAAAATGTCTGAAAATAAAAATTATAAACAAATACTGGATAACTTTTATGACTATCTTTTCGGGGTTATTAAGCTTCATCGAGAAATGATACCTAAACTGAAAGATGAGCTGATGCTGATACAAAGCGGAAGTCTCGATGAATTAAGTATCAACCTGAATCATCAGCAGCTGTTTATTTATCAAACAAAGAATTTCACTGAGGATGTTGCGGGCTACATGAATGAACTTAATTTGACCGGAAAAAATTTATCTGAAGTCATCAAGCAGCTTCCCATGGACGAACAGCTGCGGTTTGATGAACTGCTCAGTCAATTTGAAAAAACCAGTAGGGAAATCCAGTTTTACAAAGAAAAATGTCAAACTCTTCTTGAAATGAAACTTCATCAGGTCAAGAAGAATATCGCCCAATCGAAATTAAAGAGTGATAAAACAACGTATCAGGAAGATGGCACAGAAGTGGGGAGTATCAACTTGCCAAGGGCTTTTGAGAAAAGTATTTAAATAAAGGAGAAATAATATGGCTGGATCTTTTGTATCATTTCAAGTGGCTAGTAGAGCACTGGAAGCAAGTCAGGCATCGATTAATGTAACTGGGAATAATATCGCGAACGTCAATACGGATGGGTATACCAGACAACGGGTGGATGTTAATGCCGTTACTTCCAGCGGTGCTACGGAGAAATATGCCAACAATGAAGCAAAAACTGGTCTTGGCGCCGAAGCCGTCAGAACCACTCAAACACGAGATGCTTATCTTGATACGCGTTACCGTAACCAAAATGCGGAAACGAGTAGTTACAATACCAAGGTTTCGGGTTTGACGGATTTACAGAGTGTTTTTGATGAAGCGGATACAGCGGCCCTTCAAAGTGAATTGTCTAGCTTTACTAAAGATTTGCAGACTTTTTCACAGACTCCGACCAGTTCGGATATTGCCGAAACCATCCTGGCATCGGCTCAAAAGGTAACCCAGTACATCAATATGTATGCCGACCGCGTTGCCGAAGTCAAGACGGAACAAGTTCAGAATTTAGATATTGCGGTTAACAGTGATTTCAATACGGATGTTAAAAACATCGCAAGTTTAAATGGACAAATTAGAGAAGAAGAAATACACGGCAATACACCCAACGATTTATATGATCAGAGAAATAGTCTCATTGATAAACTGTCAAGCGTTGCTGCCATTAAAGTCAGCAGTACCCCGGAAAAGATTTCGAATGATTTAACCATCTCAAATTTAAGTATTTCCATTACCGATCCCACGACAAACAAGAGTATTACAATTGTCGATAAGGACAAGTACGGCGCCTTAAGTTATAAAGATGATACGGCAACTGATACGATCAGCCTTTCAATGACGGATGCCAAAGGGAATGACCAAACGAATGTCAATAATTATTTTTCTAATGGTACGGTTAAAGGCTATTTAGACATTCTTAACGGCAAAGGAAGTTATGCAACAGGAACTGAGAACACGGCCCAGGGAATTTCTTATTATTCAAAGACGATGGATATTTTTGCAAATAAATTTGCCAGCGTACTCAATGATATTAATGCCAATGTTACAACCACGATAACAAATACCGATGGCACAACAACGTCAACGGTGGCTCCTGGAACTGCAAAACCTTTGTTTACCAGTTCGGATGGAAGCTCAACCAATAACATCACCGCGGCAAATATTCAGGTATCATCGGCATGGTTGAAAAATGCGACCTATATTACGACAACCCCAACCACAGCGAGTACCACGTCTGGAAGTAACGACAATATTCTGCGAATGGTTTCAGCCATGAATGATGACCAGAAATTTGACTATACACCAGAAGGTAGTACCACTAAAAGTATCGTTTTTACCGGGAGTTACAATAAATATATGACTTCTTTGTTGACCGGCCTTTCCACCGATGTGAAGCTTAACACCAGTTTTCAGACGACAGCTAAAAGTGTATTGGCTACAATTAACACCTCAAGAGAATCTGTTTCAGGGGTTTCGCTTAATGAAGAAGGCGTTAACCTGACCGCTTATCAAAAAGTCTATAATGCGGCCGTTAAGTATTTTAATATTCTGGATGAAAATCTTGATAAGATCATTAATACAATGGGAACTTGATTCAGCGGTGCGATTTTAGCAAAGCTAAAGATAACTTAGGAAGGAATGAATAAAAAATGAGAATTACATATAAAATGACAACCGGAAATTACAATACGAATTTAAATAATCTTTCCACAGATTTGGACAAGCTAAACAACCAGGTTGCCACCGGTCGAAAATTTTCAAGCACTTCCGAGGATGTATCATCAGCCGTTAAAGCCTATCAGGTCAGAAGAGATTTGACAAAGGTGGAAGGCTACCAAAATAATATCGACTCGTCCCAGGATTTTATGGACAACTCTGAATCGACCATCAGCGGAATGCAGACCTCGCTTTTAGAAGCAACGGATAAAACACTGCAGGGAATGAACGGCACCCAAAGTGTGGATGAACGTAAGATTATTGCAACCCAGCTGCGTACTATCCAAAGCGAATTACTGGATACGCTTAACACCAAGTCATCGGATACTTATATTTTCGGTGGCAGTAATACCAGAACAGCACCGTTTACCGTTACGGATGGTAAACTGGTCTATAATGGTGAAAAAGTAGATGGTTTGACGGATGGAAGTACGGTATTAAAGAATCTGCAGAGTGATTCTCTCTATGTCGATATTGGGTTGGGGGTGTCTTTCGACAAAACTTCAGGTGAAGTCGATAAAAATTCAGTGTTCAGCTATTCGACTCCGGGGATTGATCTGGTTGGCAACGGCGTTTCAAAAACAGCCACAACGGATGCATCCGGAAATGTTCTTAAAGATACCGATGGAAATATCATATATGCTGATGATAAGGTTACAATAGCTGGAAAGTCACAAACTATTTCAAATAATGTTTACGATCTGCTCGGACAGATTGCCAGTGAGTTTGAGTCCCCCAGTTATTCTTTTGACACGATGAATACGCTCTACGGCAAATTTCAGCAAGCAACCCAGAATCCCAGCCTCTCCGTAACTAAAATAGGAGCAAAAACCAATTATTTAACAGCGATGACGTCACGGTATGAAGACCAGAATTATAACTTAGAGAAAAAACAAACGGCCGTAGAAGGGGTTGATGCCGCTTCTGCCTATCTGGAATATTCAACCCAGCAGGTAGCGTATAAAGCCGCTCTTCAAATGGGAAGCAAGCTCATTCAGCAATCCGTTTTTGATTACATGTCATAATTTAAAAATTTATCGGATTAATTCTTGTAGGAGGAGAGATGGAACCTTTAATTACAATTGAAACTGTCCCAATAGAGATCAAATTTGTAAAAAAAGAACCGCTGAAGTTATCAGCGGTTAATTCAACCCAGGTCAGCGTCGCTCAGGAAGACGGGAAAAAAAGCATCACGTCTAATCCGATTCGGATTCCCATTCAGGATTCTTTTAAGCCGAGTTCCACGTATAATTGGGATCATTCAACTTATACGGCAACAGCGGATTATGGTGAAGATGGAAATTTGAATCTCAACATTCAAATGGAAGATGGCGATGCCCAGGCAATCCGTTTTGAACAATCAACCAGAGACATCAATTCCATCGCCGGCCTATTACCAACCACGCCGCAAAGCGGGAACGATGAACAAAACAATATGGAAATCAGCTTTAACATGAGCGGGCTTTCCAGTAGTACGGCAACGGCTGATAATACCGATACCCAGTTTTATCCACCGGATCTGGAATTAGTCGTAACGCAGCGGCCGGATGTGATTATTAAATATGTTGGCGGACCCATCTATGTTCCGCCGAGTTCCAATCCGGATTACAAACCGATAGAAGGAGTTGGACCGTTATATGTTCCGCTCAGTGCGGCGCCTGACTACAAACCGGCGGCTGGAAGTGCCGAAAAGGTTTCAAATGGAGAAGGACAAAAACTTGATCAAAGAGTCTAACTTCACTCAATTGCCGTTATATCTTAATCTGAAAAGTAAAATAAAATTCTTTAAATGCTTGGGAAAACACCAAAACAATTTAGAGAATTTTTTTATTTTTTGAAAAAGAACCCTAAAGTATTTTATAACCGGGACGATATAAATAGTAAGAGCGCAAGAGCTAAAGCAGTTGGCCGATTTCGTACCGGTTCAAAGTTCGAAATTGTTATCCAGTATCAGAGCGATTGACGGATTGACAAAATGAAAATACTTTAGAAAAAAAATACTTTTTTCTAAAGTATCCGGAAAGATGGTCGATATAAATAACAAGAGCGAAAAAGCTTAAACATTTGGCAGACCTTGCGTACGAAGGAAGGCCTAAACAATTCCCCAGGCCGGGGGTCATCGGTCAATAAAAAAATGGAGGAACAAAAAAATGAGAATCAATCATAACATCGCAGCGTTAAACACTTATAACAAATTGGCAGCGAATACAGCCGCAACATCTAAATCGCTGGAAAAATTATCATCCGGTTTGAAAATTAACAAAGCTGGAGACGATGCAGCCGGTTTAGCAATTTCAGAAAAAATGCGTGGACAGATTAGTGGTTTGGATACAGCTTCCAATAATGCTAATGATGGTATTTCCTTGATCCAAACAGCTGAAGGTGCTTTAAGCGAAACCCATTCAATTTTACAGAGAATGAGAGAATTGGCTGTTCAGTCTTCAAATGATACCAATACCACATCGGATCGTAAAGAAATTCAAAAGGAAATCGATCAGTTGACTTCAGAAACAGACCGAATTTCCACAGATACAGAATTTAATACTCAGAAACTTCTGAATGGGGATAAAGCAACAAAAGTAAATACAAATAGCTATGCAGGCATTACAAGTTCTGCTGATGTTAGCGTAGATGCCAGTGTTGCAACAGGTAGCTATACAGCGAATGTAACTATTTCAGCTGCCTCAGGTACAACAGGAACTTTTACGCAGAAATCGACAAAAACGGATGATGCAAGTGGAGCCGTATCAAGTTTTAGTGCGTCTGGAGCAGTCGGAGGAACATATTCAGGATCAGTAGTACGTAGTACTTCTGCAGCGCTTTCAGGGACTATTGCACTTGAAAGTGGAAGTGGCACTGTCGCTTTCGCCAGTGGTCTTGGATTAGATGCAGATACTTATACATTAACAATGACACAAAAAGATACGTCTGGTGATGCATATACATTGACAAGTGCGGATGGAACAGTTTCAATAAAATTCTCTGGTGCTAGTGGCGCTACAGCGCTAACCTTTAGTGGTCAAGTTATAACTCTGAGTACTTCTGGTGCTGCTGTGAATGATGCATCAGTATTTAAAGTTTCAAATGCATTCAAACTTGGAGCAAGTGGTACGGCAACTGCTTCGAGTGGCACAACAAGTGGTGTTACTGTTTCGTTGGCAAACACTGCAAAGATTGGGAGTACATTTACCATTAGTGTTGGTGCTTCCGGTGCGCCTACTTTGGATCTAACAAAAGCTGATTTGGATAAAGGAACTTATACTATAGCGGTTACTAATTATAATAAATCCGGTAATACTGCAACAATAACTCTTCAGGATTCTAAAGGAAATACTGTCAATAATGCGTCTGGAACGGCTTATCAGTATAGTGGTAGTTTAGCTAGTGCTATAAGTGTTGCAGGTATTGATGTAACAGGAACCTCTGTTACAGGTAATAGCACGAGTTCATTTACAATTGATAAGGCGCAGGTATCAAAAGTCAGCTTAACAGATGCTACAGGTACGGAAGTTACGGGTTTAACATTTAAATTAAATGCTGCTGCTGCAGATGGAGACACCTTTAAAGTTGATGTTGATTCAAGTAATGAGATGAAATTCCAGATTGGTGCCAATGAAAAACAGAGTACTTCGTTATCAATTGCTGCGATGGGATCAAAAGATTTAGGAATTGATAAATTAGATTTAACAACACAAAGTGGTGCAGATGCTGCAATCACAACGATTGACGATGCTATTACAGCAGTATCATCAGAACGTGCAAAACTTGGTGCTGTACAAAATCGTTTGGAACATACCATCAACAACTTAAGTACATCATCAGAAAATGCAACATCAGCTGAATCTCGTATCCGTGACGTTGATATGGCAAAAGAAATGACAGAGTTCACTAAGAATAATATTCTTTCTCAGGCTGCTCAGTCAATGCTTGCTCAAGCCAATAAACAACCACAGAATGTTCTTTCATTATTACAATAATTAATTACAATATATTTGATTCTATGAATGATTTTCAATAAAAAGGCCACCTTCGGGTCAATGTCATTAACTTAAGCAATATAGGTAAAACGAATCATGGCAACTCTCTTTATTTTCGAAGAGAGTTGCTTTTTAAAATACAAAATCTGTTTATAGCTAACTTTAATAAAGGTTTTTCAAAAGGTATGTTTTTCTAGTAGCTGCGTTTTTTCGTAATCGGGTACTTTATAGCTGGATGCTTCTTTGATCGCGGGTAATGACGATTCTCCCGGATTGGAACAATATTGTTAGCGATTGCCTGAATAATTGCCTTGAAAATCACTTCTCTTTTCTCCGTATTATCTTCCAGCGCCATATGAATCAAGTCTTCCTTGATAATGCCGATAGCCATATTGACATTGATCGTCATTTTATATTGATAGTTCTTCTGCCTGTTTTTTTTCTGCTGCTCCATTTCTGCATCTCGGATCATGTCCTGAGTGATATTATATAAGTAATGCCTACTGAATAATTACAAATTTTTGATAATAGCTATTCCCGTTCAATTCCGGCATAAAAAACTGAAAATGGGCATAAAGAACCTTTCGCAGGTTCAAAACGTAAGTGCCTCAAAAGATGGCGTATAGCAAGTCTGATCGAAACCTGCTATACTGATCACATCATTATTTGAGGCACTTTTTGTATTTGTGATTGAGTCTGCACACCTCGGGCAATTCCTGAGACCAT
>NZ_RXYA01000016.1 GCF_008086595.1 Acetobacterium paludosum
TGTCGAAAATTGAAGATGTAAAAGCACTGGTGGAAGCCGGTAAATCAAAGAAAATTGCTGCAGCGGTACAAGAAGCACTAGATGCCGGAGATAAAGCGCAGGATATCCTGGATGCCATGGTTGCATCGATGAGTGTCGTCGGAGATAAGTTCTCAGCCGGAGAAATCTTCGTACCGGAAATGCTGATTGCCGCCAAATCAATGTCCAAAGGGGTTGAAGTACTGAAACCCGTGATGGCCGGTGATACCTCAAACTCATTGGGAACCTGCATCATGGGCACCGTTGCCGGAGATCTGCATGATATCGGTAAAAACCTGGTTGTGATGATGCTGGAAAGCGCTGGTTTTGACATGGTTGATTTAGGAGTCGACGTAGCGGCTGAAAAATTTGTACAGGCAGTCAAAGATAATGACAATGTTGTCCTGGTAGCCTGTTCAGGTCTGTTGACCACCACTATGCCGGCTCTTAAAGAAGCGGTACAAACTGTTAAAGCTGCCTTCCCTGACATGAAAGTCATTGTTGGCGGCGCACCGGTCACCCCGGAATACGCAGCTGAAATTGGTGCCGATGGCTATGCGCCTGATGCCGGCAGTGCTGCTGTGAAAGCAAAAGAATTAGTCGCTTAATAAATATTTTAAGAAACCATTGTTTATAAAAGTCAAATTACATTATCGTAAAAAAATACAGTAAAGAGGCAGTTGATCGCAATGAAAAATTTGTAACGACCTTTTTTGCACCCGGTCTTTTTGAAATGATGCATCATCTGATGGGTATGAAAGACGCTTTGATGAATTTTTATGAAGAACCCGAAGCAATGCATGAACTCATTGATTACATCGTTGACTATGAACTGGAATTTGCAAAAACCGTGATCGATAAAATACATCCCGATGCGCTTTTCCATCATGATGACTGGGGCAGTCAAATATCCACTTTCCTGGCGCCGAAAATGTTTGAAGAATTTTTCCTTCCAGGTTATAAGAAACTATACGGTTTCTACAAAGCCAATGGCGTCGAACTGATCATTCATCACAGTGATTCCTTCGCGGCTACTCTCGTTCCTGATATGATCGAAATGGGTATGGATATCTGGCAGGGCGTAATGAATACCAACAAAATCCCAGAGCTGATTGCGGAATATGGCGGAAAAATTTCTTTCATGGGAGGCCTTCACAGCGGAGAAATCGATTTCCCGGAATGGACACCTGAAATCTGTGCTGAATATGTTGAAAAAGCTTGTAAAACGAACGGCAAAAAATACTATATTCCATGTTTAACTTCTGGATTGCCAATGAGTTCATTCCCCGGTGTTTATGAAGAAGTGACAAGTCAGATTGACAAAATGAGCAGGGAATTGTTCTAATGAAAGTATTTCTCTCCAAGTGCTACTAAATAAATTGCTCTATTTCGGCATGAATCCGATCAGGATTTAAAGCCGAAATAGAGTTTTTTTGTCCGTAATCTCAAATTTTTTAAAAAAAATAGAATTAGTGCTGATTAAATTTAAAAAAAATAAAGGTTCTATTAAGGTAGTTTATATAGTAAAATGGAAATGGCAAAAAACTATAACAAAAAGTGTGCCGATTGAAATTGAGTCAAAGAATTGATTTTTGATGTGCATAGAAAATAGGGGTAGATAAAAAGAATATGACAATATCTTTATCGGAATTTATCAATAGCATTATTAGTAATCCGGCGCTATTGGTTATTGTAGTGTTAACCCTTGGGGTCATTCTAGTAAATGGTTGGACTGATGCCCCAAATGCCATTGCCACTTGTGTGTCGACAAGATCCATGGCTCCCAGAAAAGCCATCATGATGGCGGCGGTTTTTAATTTCCTAGGTGTTTTTGTAATGACTTCCATCAGCGCGTCGGTTGCCCAAACGATTGCAAATATGGTTGATTTCAGCGGAGATTCTGGGGATGCGACCATCGCCTTGTGTGCGGCCCTCTTTGCAATTGTAATATGGGCCACCGCCGCCTGGTATTTTGGAATTCCAACGAGTGAAAGTCACGCCTTGATAGCCGGAATATCCGGGGCGGCGATTGCGCTGCAAGGCGGCATCGGTGGTATCAATGGTGGAGAATGGATCAAGGTTATTTACGGATTGGTCACTTCTACCGTTTTGGGCTTTGTTTTTGGTTTTTTGGTTGTGAAAATTGTGTCGAGAATCTGTAAAAACATGTCCCGGCAAAAGACGACCGTTTTTTTTAAAAAAGGCCAGGTTGGCGCAGGAGCCGCGATGGCATTTATGCACGGAGCACAGGATGGCCAGAAGTTCATGGGAATTTTCATGCTGGGGATTTTCCTGGCTCAGGGTAATGCTGATGCATCAAATTTTGTCATTCCCGTTTGGATGATGGTCTTATGTTCCGTGGTGATGGCCTTAGGTACATCCATAGGAGGTATGAAAATCATCAAAACAGTTGGAATGGATATGGTGAAGCTGGAACCTTTTCAGGGATTCAGTGCGGACATGGCGGCTGCAAGCTGTTTATTATTATCTTCTATCTGGGGGTTGCCTGTCAGTACAACGCATACAAAAACTACTGCCATTATGGGAGTTGGAGCCGCGAAACGGTTTTCCTCGGTAAACTGGTCGACTGTAAATGAGATGATTTTAGCCTGGATACTGACATTCCCGGGATGTGGATTAGTTGGCTTTATAATGGCCTGGGTTTTTATGAAAATTTTCTAAGAAGGAGTCATAATGGCAAAAAAGGGTAAAACAAAAGGGTATAACTATTACAAGGAATTTATGGTTGTTTCTAATTTGATTGTGAAAGCATCAAATATGTTGAATGAAATTCTTCATGATCATGATCTTAAGAATACCGACAAAAAGTTGGCAAAATTGCATGAAATCGAACGCAGTGCAGATGAGCAGAAACATGAGATGATGAATTACTTGTTCAGTGATTTCCTTCCTCCGATTGAACGGGAAGATATAATTGATTTGGCAAGTGCACTGGATACAGTCATCGATATGATAGAAGATATTTTGAGATACATCGATATGTTTCAAGTACCGAAGATTACATCGGAGATGCTGGAATTCATGGAGATAATTGAAAAATCTGCTTTGAAGATGCATGACGCAGTAAAAGATTTAAAAAATTTCAAGAAACCAAAAGCGCTTCAGGAAGCAATTATTGAAATTAATCGTTATGAAAATCTTGGCGATGAATTGTATTTAGAATCAGTTAAAAAACTTTATATCGAAAAAAATGATTCCCTAAATCCCCTTGATACCGTGGCATTGATAAGGATTTATGATTATTTTGAGAAAAGTTGCGATTCTTTTGAAGAAGCGGCAGAAATTATCTCAAGAATTATCTTGAAGAATTCCTAGTCGCAACGAAAAACAAGGGTGAATTGGAGATGTTTCTCCTGTTACCAGTATCGTGATAGCGGAGACAGGTGGCATTTTTCACTTGTCTTTTTGTGTGTCAAGGCTGGTAAGTTTATCCTAATTAAATTATGAATGGAGTCAAAAAAGAAATGACTATTACCGTGCTATTGTACTTTTTTATTTATGCTTTTCTAGGTTGGTGTTGTGAAGTATGCTTTGCCGCTTTGAAGGAAGGCAAATTTGTCAACAGAGGATTTTTAAACGGACCATTATGTCCGATTTATGGTTTTGGAGTTCTGGCAGTTGTGTTTTTATTACAACCGTTTAAAGAGAATTTCTTCGTGTTGTTTTTAGGTTCAGTACTTATTACCAGCATAATTGAACTAGTTGCCGGATTTGTTCTTGAAAAGATGTTTCATCAAAAATGGTGGGACTATGCCGACAAACCGTTTAATATTGGGGGATATGTATGTCCGTTGTTTTCATTAATGTGGGGAGTTGCATGTTTGGTGGTTGTGGATCGTATCCACCCGCTCATAGCAAAAGTAGTTAATTTTATACCTGAAATAATAGCAATTATTCTTTTGGCAGTCATTATCATCTTATTTGCAAGTGACTTAATTGCAACCGTTAAAATAATACTTAAATTAAATAAAAAATTAGAACGAATCGATGAACTATCAGCGATTATTAAAAAGACATCAAATGAAATAGGCGAGAATCTGGCCACAAAAACCATTGATTTAGTTAATAAAAAAGATGCGATTGAAGATAAAATAGACAAAAAGAAAAAGCTGCTTGAGGAAGACTGGGCGACTCAGAAAGAAGCAAGAAGAGAAGTTTCGGAACACCATGAACCAGGAGTTGGTGATATAAAACAAGCCTACAGAGAGCTTTTAGAAGCCAGCCCTTTTGGACAAAAGCGATTGCTGCGGGCATTCCCAGCGCTGAAATCCACCCAGCATAAAGAAGCTCTGGAAAAAATTAAAGCAGACAAGCTAAAAAATACTGAGTCAGTAGATATTATAGAGGTTGAAAGTACAAACTGAGGAATTAATGATGGAGTACTTGGCAGTTTTGTAATTTCTTATTATGAAATTACTTGAATATTTATATAATTGTGATATACTTTTTAAAATAGCTTTATTGATCGTTTGAATAGTATTTATAAAAATGTAAATATTTTTTAGGAAGGTGATTTAATATGGAAGTACTCAGTATGGACGTTGCAAAACTTCAAGGAAATACAGCGACGGTTACAAAAAAAGTTCAAGAGACAACAATAAAATCAGATGCTGAAAGCATCGGTGGTCAAGGCTCTGCTCAGGAAGCAAACAGTTATTACAAATATGACTCGATAGAACTTAGTCAGGATTATCTGGAATACAAGACGAAAAGTGAGAATAGTTCAGTAGAAAGCGATACGAATCTCCAAAATGCCGCATCACCACAGGGAAAACCAGCTGAGATACCATCACAGACGAGCGCGGAGACAACATCAACTGCTGTTGGTGGTGACGTCAGTGTTTCACAGGAGACGGTGTCCAGTGACAGTGCATCCACAAGTGCTTCATCTGATGATCTATCATCTTATTCCGATTCCGAATTAAAAAGTTTAAAAGATGCTGGGAGAATAACAGTTGCACAGTATGATTCGGAAATAGCCAGCAGGAAGATCAGTACTCAAACTGCAGCTGCTCAAACCGTAGTTTCTCAAACGAACGACACCCAAAAGCAGACACCTCAAATGCAGAATACCCAGACCCAGAGCAATCAAACCAAAAGCACAGTTGCAAACCCCAGTATTTTGTAGTAATCAAGTATAAATCAAGTATATATAATATAAAATATCCGGATCACCCCTTTGGAATACGCCATCAGGGGTGATTTTTGCAGTTGTTCATTAGTTTTAAAGCAGAATGGCGGATAATTGGGACTTAATATGTTATAATTTAGGACAAAATTAATGATTAAGAAAAGGAACTTATAATGAATCATATTGAAAAATTACAGGAATATGCAAGACTGATTGTTCGGACCGGGGCTAATGTTCAGAAGAAACAGTATGTGGTTTTAAGCTGTGGCGTTGAGAATGTTTCCTTTGGTCGGATGGTCGTTGAAGAAGCCTATAAGGTTGGAGCAAAAGATGTCATCGTTTTCTGGAACGATGTCAAAACAAGCAGGACCCGATTTGACTATGCAGCTATGGAAGTTCTGGAAGACATTCCAGAATGGCGGGCAGAGTCGAAAAACTACTATGCCAGAGAGAAAGCCGCCTTTATAGCGGTGACTGGGAGTGATCCGGAAGCTTATCTTGGCGTGGATAGCGAAAAACTGAAAGTAAGTTCTCGGGCATCCGACGAGGCTTTTAAAACTTATTACAAGATGATGATGAACAGTGAAATACAATGGTGTGTTGCTGCCGTACCGGAAGCAAAATGGGCGATGAAGGTCTTTCCTGAATTATCCGAAGAAGCTGCCATGGAAAATCTTTGGGATGCCATCTTTGCTTCAGTCAGAATCGGTAGGGAAGACGCGGTCAAGGCATGGGCAAGACACAATACCTTTCTGAATGAAAAATGCAGGATACTGAATGACCACCATTTTGAAAAACTCCATTATAAAAACAGTCTCGGTACGGATTTTACCGTTGGCCTACAGCAAGACCATATCTGGGAAGGTGGCGGAGAATTTACCCCGGAGCAGGTCTGTTTTTTTGCAAATATGCCCACCGAAGAAATTTTCACCACGCCGGACTGCAACTTCGCGGAAGGAACCGTGGTGGCGGCAATGCCGCTCAGTCATCAGGGCAACCTCATTGAGAAATTCAGCATAACCTTCCATAAAGGAAAGGTATCTGATTTTAAAGCCGAAAAAGGATACGATATCTTAAAGATGATTATTGAGATGGATGAAGGCTCAGATCGACTGGGTGAAGTGGCGCTGGTGCCTTATGATTCACCAATTTCCAATACGGGAATTCTTTTCTATGAGACTTTATTTGATGAAAATGCAGCCTGTCATTTTGCTTTGGGAGAATGCTATCCCACCACTGTCAAAGGCGGCGGAAATATGAGCAGCGAAGCATTGAAGAAAGTGGGGGCCAACCAGTCAATGACACATGTCGATTTTATGATTGGAACGAAAGATCTGGAGATCATCGGAAACACAAAAGACGGTCGTGAAATCTGTATTTTCAAAAACGGCAATTGGGCTTGAATGTGAAGTTGACAGCATTTAGCCCAGTCAATTCTTTTATATAATTGACTGGGCCGAAAGCATAAATGGTGGGGAAATGTTATACGATCGAAGTACCGCCATCAATAATAATATGCTGTGAAGTAATATATGAAGAAGCATCTGAGGATAGAAAAATGATGGCTCCATTACATTCCCCGCGGTTACCGGGTCTTCCAGCAGGTGAATTATGATTGTACATCTTTAAAAATGCCTCTGATTTGAATAACGTATCCACCGTCATTTCGGATTCAAATAGTCCCGGTCCCACGGAATTTACCGTGATGCCATTTTGCATGTATGTTGCCGCCATCGCCATGGTAAGGCCTCTTACCGCTGCTTTGGTGGTATTATATGAATGACGGACTAATGCTAGCTCTTTATCTGCAATAATGGCATTGACCGAAGCGGTGTTTACAATCTTACCGTAGTTCTTATCCTTCATATGCGGTATAACGTACTTGCACATATTAACGATACCCATAACATTGGTATCAAAGGCTTTCTGCCATTCAGCAGCCGACATGGATTCAACGGTCCCATGAAGTGCTACGCCGGCATTATTCAAAAGGATATCGAGGTGTCCGAAAGTTTGAAAGACTTCTGCAACGGCTGATTTTGTGCTTTCTTCTTTGGTTACATCACATTGAACGGCAAGTACTTTATGACCGAAATTAGTGATTAGTTCTTGAGCTAATTCTTCTAAACGGTCTTTTCTGCGGGCCAAGATGGCCACATCAGCGCCGGCTTCGGCATAAGCCCTTGCCGCATCAGCACCCAATCCGCCTGAGGCGCCAGTGACAATGGCTACTTTTCCAGTCAAATCAAATAAATTCATATTACCACTCCTTTAAATTTAATATTGAGCATTATCTTATCAGCATTCGTCAAAGGTGTCAACGTTTTCACGAAAAATGCTTATATTTAATATTTTAAATAAGTTATCATTTACGTGATCAGCAGACATTTGGAAATTAATGATAAAGTCAGATCAGGGTAATTGTTAATTATTGCTTTAGCTAACTTTAGAAATGAATATATCATCGCGTTTTCACATTAAATAAAAATATTAAGTTGAGGATAAATTATGAAATGTTATTTATGTCCGCGAAACTGCGGGGCTGACCGTGATAACGGGGAAATTGGTTTCTGCGGAGAGACAAATGCAATCGTGGCCGCTCGGGCGGCGCTCCATTTGTGGGAAGAACCCTGTATTTCCGGGGAAGCCGGTTCCGGGGCGGTGTTCTTTTCCGGATGCAATCTGCGCTGTGTATTCTGCCAGAATGTTCATATCGCAAGGGCAAAGATCGGTAAGAAGATACCGGTGGAGAGGCTGGCAGCGATTTTCATGGAGCTAGAGGCAAAGGGCGCGTTAAATATCAACCTTGTAACGCCCACCCATTATGTCCTGCAGATCATTGAAGCACTGGAACTTGCGAAAGACCAGGGCCTTGATCTTCCTGTGATTTACAATACCGCCAGTTATGAAAAAGTTGAGACCTTAAAGTTGTTGGAAGGCAAAGTGAATATTTTTCTACCGGATTTTAAATATTTGGATCCTGATCTCAGCAGAAAATATTCCAAGGCTATTGATTATCCAGAGACTGCCAAAGCAGCGTTGAAGGAAATGGTTCGTCAAATAGGAAAACCGGTATTTGATGAAGACGGCATAATGAAAAAGGGGGTCATTGTTAGACATCTCATGCTTCCGGGTGGTCTGGAAGATTCGAAGAAGATCATTAAATATCTTCACGAAAGATACGGAAATTTAATTTATATCAGCATCATGAATCAGTTTACGCCACTGCCTCATGTGAAAAAATTCCCAGAACTGGACCGGAAAATCAGTTCAGCAGAATATGATGAACTGCTAGATTATGCGATTGCTCTGGGGGTAGAAAATGCCTTCATTCAAGAGGGTGGCACCGCAGAAGAAAGCTTTATTCCGAAGTTTGATAACGAAGGCGTTTAAATAGGGAGGTTAGTATGAAAGAAATGACAGATGCAGAAGTGACGGGATTATTGGAGGTACATCATGAATATTTTGATTCTCAGGTCACGAAAAATGTAGCGTTTAGAATTGACCAATTAAAGAAATTAAAAGTAGGAATGTTGAAGTATGAACAAGCGATGATGGATGCCTTAAAATCGGATTTAGGCAAGCATCCGGTCGAATCCTACGCGACCGAAATAGGATTTGTTTATCGCAGTATTACGGATACCATTAGGCATATTAAAAAATGGGCAAAACCGGTACGGGTAAAAACGCCGATATTTTTGATGCCTTCACGCAGTCATACACTATATGAGCCGTACGGAACAGTTTTAATTATGGGCCCCTATAATTATCCATTACAACTGATGCTTGAACCGTTAGTGGGGGTGATAGCAGCGGGAAATTGTGCAGTACTGAAACCATCGGAAATAGCGCCACAGGTGTCCAGAGTCGTGGCAGAAATGATTGATAATACTTTTGATAGAAATTACATTAGCTGTATTGAAGGCACCGTTGAAACAAATACGCTTTTGATTAATGCGAAATTCGATTATATATTCTTTACCGGCAGCGCCGGGGTAGGAAGAATTGTTAAGGAGGCGGCTGCTAAAAATCTGGTTCCGTCAACTTTGGAATTGGGTGGAAAAAGTCCTGTTATAGTAGATGAGAGCGCTAACATTAAAGAGACGGCCAGAAGAATTATGTGGGGGAAAACACTAAATGCCGGACAAACCTGTGTGGCACCGGATTACGTTTTGGTGCATGATTCTGTGAAAAATGAATTAATCTGTGAAATGAAAAATTGTTTACAGTTATATTATGGCAATGATATTAAATATAATAATTCATATGGAAGAATCATTAATGAGAGTCATTTTGACCGGATTACGACGATGATGGAAAAAGATAAAGCGGGAATTGTATTTGGCGGAAAAAGTGATCGAAGTGAAAAATTCATTGAACCAACATTAATCGAAATTTCTTCGTGGAATGCCGCAACGATGAAAGAAGAAATATTCGGACCAGTGCTTCCATTGATAGCTTATGAAGATTTAGACAGCGCCATACAGAATATTAAGAAGTTGCCAAAACCCTTGGCACTTTATTTATTCACGACAAGAATGAATGTTGAAAGAAAAGTAATCAGTGAAATTTCATCAGGTGGGGTATGCATCAATGATGTAATATCGCATGTGGCCAATTCCAATTTACCCTTTGGCGGGGTTGGAAATGCCGGAATGGGATCTTATCATGGAAAACAAAGTTTTATTACCTTTTCACATTGCAAGAGTATTTTAAAGAAACCACATAATATTAATAACACATTAGCCTATCCATCTTATACGGAAAAAAAAATGACGATTATTAAAAAGTTTTTAAAATAAATTCATCAACAGGAGAGTATTAATTTATATAAAAGAACCTATCAAAAATGAAGGAGAAATAGCGCAAATCCGAAAAAATAATTTTGTGAATGTTTATCTATTAGATATAAGGGTACTAAGAATTTTGTAATGGATAATTGTGTGATTTCAGAAACAAGAGCGTTTAATCAGCACAATAAAACTCGTCTGGCAGGTAACCTCCAATCACCTGCCGGACGAATTTTTTTACGTAGTTTTCAAGACATCGATAATTGCTTTAATGGTTAAATTGGCATCATCGTAGGGGACCTGACAGGTTCCTACCATTTGATGACCGCCGCCGCCGTATTTGAGCATAAGCTTGCCGATGTCTTCGTTACAGGTCCGATTGAGGATGCTGTAGCCGCAGGCGATGGAAACATTCTGCTTTTGTTTGCCATCCACAATCCAAAGAGAAACATTTTGCTCGGGGTAAAGACTGTAAATCATGAATCGATTCCCCGTGTAAATAGTTTCCATGTCTCTTAAATCGCTGACGATAACGTTCGCAACGACGTGGGTATGTGCTTTAACCATATCGGAAAACAGTTTGGATTGTTCCCAATAGAGTTCCACACGTTCTTTCACATCCGGAAGTTCTAAAATCTCAGCAATGGATAAATTTCTAAAAAGATTGATGAGTTCTTCCATGAGCTGATAATTACTGATTCTGAAATTTCTAAATCGCCCCAAACCTGTTCTCGGGTCTGAGATGAATCCCAATAAAATCCAATCGGTTGGTTTTAATATTTCTTCTCTGGTGAGATTTCCGGAATCGACCTTATCAACGGAAAGAATCATGTTTTCATAATGTGGAAATCGATTTGCTCCGCCGTAATATTCATAGATAATACGTGCCGCTGAGGGTGCCAGACGGCTTTCGCCTTTGACCTCATGATTCCATCCCAGACGCTCTTTTTCAGACGAATGGTGATCAAACCACATGCCGCAGCCAGGAACATAAGGAACATTTGTCAGAACATCATTTTCAGTAGGGGTGAAGAGCCCATCCTGTAAGTCTTTTGGGTGAACAAAAATCCAGTCATCAATGATACCAGCTTCTTTTAACAACATGCCGCATATTAAACCGTCGAAATCCGAACGAGTAACTAAACGCATATAAAACCTCCTAAAAAACAAATTGTAGTTTACCTTAATTCCACGTCAAATTAAATAACCTTGGTGTGAATTGATTGACGCAGAGCTGTTAGATTTTTTCTATTATATCATTTTAAATACCGATATGCTATTATTTCATTTGTTAATATGAAAATCAATGCTTAAACCCTTTTATTACTAAAATTTGACTTGTCTGTAGGCCGATACCTTGGGAGTGAGGCGTCGCCAGAATTTGAATGATGCAATAGCTGTCTTTGCAATTATTCAGTGATGCGTATATAATTTCTTTAGCAACAGTCCAACTAAGCCCACATTTGTCGCGGACGCTTAATTAACCTTCTTTGCTGATTAATGATAGGGATAAAAACAATTATTTGTTTTCCTGGATAGAAATGGTAGAATGACAAGGATTGAAAAACAATGCTTATATTAACTAATAATGTAATCTTCATATTCATGGGATCGCAAAATTTTAGGACTGAAAATAATGCGGGAGGAAAATAAGATAGTGTCGAAAAAAAGTTTGTTTAAGAGAGATGAAAAGAAAAACTCGAAAAGTACAAAAGAAAAAGATAAGCTATCGTTAATAAAAGAAAAGTTGGCGGAAAATCCTGAAGTAGTGGAAATGATTCAGGAGGAAAATGACGAAAAGACCGTTAAAACCAAATCAAAAAAAGAAAAAAAAGAAAGAAAAGAAAAAAAACCGAAAAAAGAGAAAAGTAAATTGTTGAAAATAGGCCTGCCGATTGGACTGCTGGTTTTAATTCTGGCTGGTGCGGGGGTCTTTATACTGAAAAGCGGAATGTTTTTTGGCAGTGGAATGGCCTCAGGCAGCAAAGAAGATACTGCTGAAGAAGAAAATCAATACACCCAGGCTCAGGCCTATTATACAGAAGGAAAATATTATGACGCCAGTGCATTATTCACCTTGTTGGGAGATTATGAAGACAGCAAAGAAATGTTGGGTAAAATAAAGTTGGAAAACAGTTATCCTGGAAATGGCTCTCAAATTTCAGAGTACATCGGCAGCGACGTGATCAACGATTATATTCGGGTTAATAAAAATTATGCGGATATCAATACCGCCCTGAGCGTGACAAATACAGCGGATGCAACAGCTCAAACGGATGCAACAGCTCAAACGGATGCAACAGCTCAAACGGATGCAACAACTCAAACGGATACAGCAGCTAAAACAGATGCAGCAGCTAAAACAGATGCAAAAACCGAATACGATGAGGGTGTTATTGAGACCGTTAAAGAAAAGACGGATGAAATAATGGCGGCCGGGAATCGGGTTCAATGTCTGAATTTAGGCAGTTCAAATATCATGAATGACGTTAATCAGGTCCTGAAAAAATCCGCGGATTACAGTAATCAGGCGGCTTGGAAAATTCAGGAAGGTGTGAAAAACGGAACTTATCAACCAGATGGAACCAGTCAAGAATCTCAAGAAGTGAAAACCCTGCTTGACAGTATGAATAGTCAGAACGATATTTTTCTTAAGCAGGTGGATGAGACGATCAGTGGCAAGTTGACTGACATGCTGAGCTATTCTGAAGCAGGCGCTTGTATGAAAAAATATTCGGAGTCCTTTACACTTTTTTATAGTAAATAATTAGATTTTGTATTGTCAGTGTAAAAATTATGTGGTAGTATTAAAAGCGTTGTATAATAAAATATAAATTTAATGTTAAGAGGGAGTAGCTGCCCATATACGGTGATAAAGTCAACATACTGACCTTTGGGTCTGGCTTTATCGTGGTGGATTTCAGTACTGATTTCTGTCAAGTGAGACTTTTAACACAGTGGTTTATCAGATCGATCAAAACCTCTTTTAGTATAATTTTTATACTGAAAAGACAGAGGTTCTGATTGATCTGATCATGCTGTTGTGTTGAAGGTCTTTTTTATTTATATTTTAAAATTTAGAAGGAGGTCAATAAATGTCAGAATTTATTAAGGCCCTACTGCTTGTGGTAGTGGCTGAAATGGGGGATAAGACCCAGTTGCTCGCGATGGCCATGGCCGGCAAGTATAAAGTTGCACAGGTCATGCTGGGAGTACTGATAGCGACAATTCTAAACCATGCCCTGGCGGTGTTGGCAGGCACTTATTTAAGCTCGGTTATTCCCATGCAAACAGTAGAAATTGTTGCAGCAATCGCATTCCTTGCCTTTGGAATTTGGACTTTGCGCGGTGATAAAATTGATGAAGACGGTGAAAAAAAGCATCGATTCGGACCGGTTGTCACGGTGGCAATTGCATTTTTTATTGCAGAGATGGGGGACAAAACCCAGCTGATGACAATAACAATCGCAGCTGAAAGTACCCAACCACTTTTCATCCTAATGGGAACAACAACCGGTATGCTCATTGCTGATGGGATTGGGATACTGGGCGGGGCGTGGCTGGCCAAACATATACCTGATATCTATATAAAATGGATGGCAGGAATCATATTTATGTTCTTTGGAACACTTACCCTCTTCAAGACGCTTCCAGCATTGTTCATCAGTCCGATATATATTATTCCATTTTTTGTAGTGCTGGGAATATTAATCTATATTTTCGGCGTTAAACTCGCCTATCATGATAAACCGATTTCATCAGAATCAGGGGATCAATCTAAATAAAAGACAAAGTTTAATATTTTTACTTAGAAAGACTTGCCGTCATTGTAAGTCTTTCTTTTTTTAAAAAGTTCTGGATAATAGCTATTTCATGATAATATCTCCGTAAACAGCATTTGCAGCTTTGCACAAATCGTCAGGGGCTAGTCTTAATTGTAAACCGATTTTGCCTCCGCTTATATAAATTTTATCCAGTCCTTTTGCTGTATCACTGATAATCGTTTTAAATTGTCTTTTCATACCGATAGAAGTGCATCCTCCGCGAACATATCCGGTCACGTCATGTAAATCTTTAACGTGAATCATAGCGATTGATTTTTCACAAACAGATTTTGCTCCTTTCTTCATATCCAACTCTGTAGCAATAGGAATAACAAATACAAAATATTCTTGGCTTTTCCCCACGGTGACTAACGTTTTGTACACTAATTCATGTGGCAGATTCAACTGGTCGGCAGTCTTTAGCCCATCTACAAACGCTTCACTTTCATAGGATTGGGATTGATATTGAATATTTAATTTGTCTAAAATGCGCATCGCATTCGTTTTAATTTCTTTTTGTTTTGACATAGCGACCTCTTTTTTTAATTTCATCACCGGCAATTGCAAGGGTGATCCGAGCTTCTGATTTCTTATAAATGATCAATATTATTTTATTATAACGATAATCATTCAAAAAAACAAATTGACTATTGAATTTTGCCATAATAAAGAGTAGGGTCTGAGGTTATTTTCTACTCATATGGGTATATAAAAAAAATAAAGCTAGGAGGAATACCAATGAAAAAAATACTTGTACCGGTAGATGGTTCTGAAATTTCCTTAAAAGCAGCTGCTCAAGCTGTTAGACTGGCAGAGAAATTTAGCAGTGAGGTAACGTTTCTTACGGTTGTACAAATCGATTTGCCTTATTATGAAACCGCAGCAATTCCCCCGAATTATGCAAAGATGCAGGATGAACTCCAGATGGCGGCTTCCAAAGAGTCCGAAAAAATATTGAATGCACTTGTCAAAGGGTACAAAGACACGGGCGTGGTTTTGAATAAAAAAGTTTTAATCGGTACTGTTGATGTTGAAATAGAGGAATATGCCAGGACGGGAGGATTTGATTTGATCGTGATGGGCAGAAGAGGATTCAGTCCGGTCAAACGTTTCTTTGTCGGTTCAACGACTAAAAAAGTGCTTGCATCAGCTCCCTGTTCCGTGCTGATTGTAAAAGAATAAGTGAGACATTTAATGACAAGTACCCTCATATCATGAAAAAGATATGAGGGTACTTGTTATTAATATAATTAGATTATTTTTTGCTTAGAAATGGTTTTGCTCGTTCGGTAATTGTTCCAATAGCTTTTCCATGGGGCTCCCGTAACAACCGTTGTTATTCTTCAAGAGAAATAGCTGAAACCGGACAGCTGTCCTGAGCTTCAACTGCGCTGCTTTTTAGTGAATCATCAACCTCGGCATAAACTTCCGCAAGATCATCATCACCCATACGGAATACTTCCGGACAGGCTTCTGTGCACAAGCCGCAGCCGATGCATTCGGAACGATCAATTATAGCTTTCATATGAAACACTCCCATCGTATTTAATCTATTTTAGTAGTTTTGAACTTCTATTTGAAAATAAGCTTTTGGATGTTTGCAAATTGGGCAGATTTCAGGTGCTTTCTTGCCAATATAAATATGACCGCAATTTGAACATTTCCAGATAGTATCGCCATCATTAGAAAAAACAAGTCCGTTTTCAACTTTGTTTAGTAATTGAAGATATCGTTCTTCATGTTTTTTTTCAATTTTGGCAACACCTTCAAAAAGACGTGCCAGATCATCAAAACCTTCTTCCTTTGCATCTTTTGCGAAACCTTCATACATGCTTGTCCATTCAAAATTTTCACCAGTCGCGGCATCTTTCAAGTTCGTAGCGGTGTCGGCAATGCCATTATGTAAAAGCTTGAACCAAATTTTCGCATGTTCCTCTTCGTTTTTGGCAGTTTCAGAAAATAAGGCGGCAATTTGTTCGTACCCATCTTTCTTTGCCTGACCGGCATAATACGTGTACTTGTTTCTGGCCTGGCTTTCCCCGGCAAAGGCAGTCATAAGATTAGCTTCTGATTTTGTTCCTTTTAAATCTTTCATGTGGATCTCCTTTTCTTGAACCAAAAATATTTTTATATGTTTTATTAACTCAATTGTACATATTTGTACAAGATTGTTCAATTTAAACCATTAAGTAATACGAATACAATCACTCTGTTCACTTAAAATTTAGAAGTTCATTAATTATAGCTACCCTTTTATTGAAAAAATAAGCATCAGACAGATAAGTGATATTCAGTTTTATATTATAACGGTTATAAATTAAACCTAGTTTAGCACAAATAATGGAACCCGTCAATAGCATTGTCCAGGTGAAGATGCGGTCATTGCATCATTGCTTTATGAAAAAAGTAACCTTTCAATTTGTCTTCTTTCTTCCAATGTGTTACTATTTTGTAAAGTGTAATAAAGAGGGGTAAATCAATGAAAATATGGACTCGGGAAAGAAGCAACACTGGAATTTATCATGTAATATCAAAAGCAATTGAGGCCAGAAATATATTTTTAAATGATCAGGATAATGAAGTCTTCGTTGAAAATACGAGCGTGAAGTTTGAAGTGATATTATGATGACCCACCGGGAAGACGGACGAAAAGTCACCAGAAACATAGTGGTCGCATGGATTTTAGTTATTATCTGGATGGGCCTGATCTTTTATTTTTCCAATCAACCGGCTGATCAGTCGGATGAGTTGAGTAGTTGTATTGCAAAGTTGACCATCGGTTCTTTGGGATTCAATGTGGATATTGGCTATCTTGATTTTTATATTAGAAAAAGTGCCCACTTTTGCATCTATTTAATTCTTGCAGTACTGACTTTAGTTGCATTAAAGCAAAGCAATGTTTCAAAAGCCGAAGTTAAGGCCTTTATAATATGTGTGCTTTATGCCTGCAGTGATGAAGCCCATCAGTTATTTATTCTTGGCCGTTCGGGACAGGTAAGAGATGTTTTCATCGATAGTACCGGTGTGGCATTGGGTCTCCTGCTGTATATTTTATTACATGAGCTTATGATGAGGAGAAAAGCGCGAATGGCAAAAAAAACGGAACTTTCAGAGTGGCCATCAAATAAGGGTGATTAATAATCACTCTTTATTTTTTTAGTCTCAGTGCTTTTGGCTTGTTTTCCTTCTCCTGATTTTCGAAAAAAACCTGATTCACTGCTGAATCAGGTTTTCGTCAACTGTTCAGTTCAGCTAAGCAGTACATTAATAATGGTGAGCTGAATTTCTTAAATAAAGATTAATTGTTGAGTCCATTCGATTCTTTCCATTTTTATGGAAGGAGCTTTTTTATACGAAAAATCGTTGCTGTTATAGCATTTTGAAATTTGGAAACGGTCTCATAAAACTTATGAATTAATTAATTTAGATGGATATAAGAATCAAAAACTTGCAAATTAAATTGATCCATTGTAAAATTCATATTGCTGTTTTGTAAACAAATCTCGACAATTATGATGTATTTAAGTTGCAAATATCTTTGTAACATCATCATATATGGGCAGCAGGAGGTTAAATGAAGAAACGTTTTTTTAAAAACGCATGTTTTAGTATTGCGTTCATTTTATTTTTAGGTCTGTTGCCGGGAGCGGTAATGGCTGAAGAAAATGACTCAAATAATTCCGCGGTTACAACTACTGTTGGAGCAGCGCAAGTATTGCCGGCTTTATACTCGGCACGAATGACGGCGCCAGGGACAGATAATCCTTGCTTCTATGCAGATAATGCTTATTATCAAGGCGGCTATGGCATGCCGAACTGCACTGCTTACGCCTGGGGACGGGCCTATGAAATTCTGGGAACCAAACCCAATTTGGACACTGGAAATGCCAATCAATGGTGGGATTACAATTTAAGTAATAGATGTTATCCTTGCGGATCAACTCCCAAATTGGGTGCCATCATTTGTTGGGGCGGTGGATCATCCGGACATGTGGCTGTTGTTGAGTCCATTGTCGATAATGTGGTGACACTTTCTGAGTCAACCTGGAGCGGCATATTATTCCGCACCTATTCCTATAGCATCGGTGCTGAGGATGCAACCTCCGTCGGAGGTTTTCAGGGATATATTTACATCGGAGATTATGTGGATGCATCATCCGATATAACACCACCGGTGTTATCTGATGTTCAGGTAACAGAAGCTGATGAAAATGGCTTTACGGTAAGCTGCGCGGTATCGGATGTGGGAACCGGCGTTGATAAGGTAATGTTTCCAGTCTGGACGGATAAAGATGGTCAGGACGATCTAGTATGGTATCCGGGAACCATCAGCGGCAATACGGCCAGCTGTCGGGTCTTGTATGCAGATCACAATGGTGAAGCCGGCGATTATACCATTCATGTTTACGCTTATGATAAGGCCGGCTTAAGCACCACCGCAGCAGTTTCAATGCTGGCAGACAATGGAAAAAGCACTGAAACGTTTAAAAGCATCGGCGATATTAAGGTATAAGAATTTCCTTTGAAGGTTGGAGTAAATTGAATTTTGTCTAGAAGCAGCATCAGAAAAGTGCCATCATTGAATGATAAAGGAAGCATATCATTCGATGATGGCACTGAATTATTTACAGTCTCATCTAAATTAAAGACGCGTTTTTCTTTATTCATTTGATCACACGATTATGATATACTGATCATAGGTAAAGCCAACGTTTACCCAATCTATTTTTTAGGGGGATAATAAAATGGCTAACGTGTTTTCTTCCAAGGCTTTAGAAGCCAATCTTACCCAGACCCGTGAAACCATCACCGAAATTCCGGCGATACAGCAGTGGTTTGGAGAATTATCAAAATCGTACTGGGGTATTCACAAAAGGACCCAGGAATTTCTGGTGGAGTTGAATCACAAGTACCGGAATAATCAATACGTCATCGAATCGCTAAAAACCATCTGCCTTGACGATTTATGGCTGTATGGTGCCCTTGACGAGTCGGAGCAGGCGCTCGGCGTATTGGCTGAGATCATCAGGTCTGTTTTACATTCTAAACTGGAGGACAGCCAGAGAGTCCTTCTTATTCAGGTTCTGATTCGGTTTATGGACCGGCTGACAAATCTTGACGACTTCCCCAAAACTATTATTCATCAGTGTGTTGACGTCCTGCAAGAGGACCGGGTTCATCATCAGCTTTTATATGTAAAAAATTCCGATTACTTCAAAATTTACCTCAATAAAGTCGCAGAGCAGCCGGAATTCGCTCCGGTTTTACAGGAAATCACATCCAGCTTATTAGAACAGTGCATTGATTACTGGGAGCGCACCTCTTTAGCGGAAGAGTGGTTTGATTCGAAACAACCGCTTTTTCATAACATGAATGGGCAGAAAATCAAGGGCATCGGTCATCCGTTTTTTGACCGCCTTCGGGAAGAAAAAAATCAGGCAACCGATTGGAGCGGTATTCAGAAACTGATGTTTTACAATGATATCGCCAATTATTTCCGTAGCTTTTCGGAAAAATTTTCTTCCAATCTGGAAACCATTTACTATCTTTATTACCTTCTGCATTTGCCGGGGATGGCGACCCTCAATGACCATCTCATCTATGATATTAATCGTAATTTGAGAAATATATTTGATGAGCTGGATTCCGAAGAGATCACTGATTTTCTCACGACCATTATGGTGGAGTTCCAGGAACTCAGAGAAGATCATGGGGGCACTTTACTGGATTGCATGCTAACCCTGGGCAAAGAGATTATTGCCACTGGCGATACGGCCAACATTGAATATTTCACAAAATCTTTGATCAAGCTGGGTTTTAACTACCCGGGAAAGCTTAGTCTGAACAATGACTGGCAGATTCTAATCAATTCAAATCATGTCAAAAATATCCGGGTTTGGCTGGAGTTAATTGAACAAGACCCCAAGGCCATGCGGGAGCTGCTGGCTGCCCTGATCATGAACCTCAAACTGGGCGGGATTTTTATTTCAGATACTGATCTCTTCCAACGGGATATTACCAAGCTGCTCAATTCGGACATCGAACCCGTTTACCGGGAAATCAAGCAGCTGGCGAGAATCTTTCCCGTTTATTTTCGGGAAATCGGAGCCGAGGGAGAGCTACGGGAAGTGACAACGGCCATTGATGAAGCTTCAAAGCGAAAAGACCGGCTCATCCACTTTATGCGCAAGCAGATTCATATCGAAAGCAACAATACCCATATTGAGCTGTCAAAAAAGATCATCACCTACTGGTATGACGGGAATAAAGAACCCTTGCAGGACATCATTCCAGATGAGATTTATATCAATTTGGAGCAACAGAGCAAGTGGTTTCAAAAGCCCCATGAAACGCTGATTCGGCTCTGCCGGGAAGTTGCGTCCAGTCCCGAGGAGCTGATGAATCTGGATATTGAGGCGATCAAAAAAGCTCTGAACAAATTACCGTCCGACGCAAATCTGGATGTGACAAGAGTGTTGGATCTCTTTCAGGTCTATTTTCTGCTGCTGGAGAAATATTCCTTTGAATTCGAGGATGTTCTGGCCATGCTGAAAAACTACAGCCTGCATATCACCGGAGACCTGACAAAATTAAAGAAAAGTCTTAAGCACAACCAAAAGGAGGAGGCCATTCACCAGATTTACAATCTCATGAACCATCTGAAGGAAATTATCTTGGACCCCAACGAAAGTGAAGCATTTGAAAATATTTATTACAAAAGGCATATTGCGGTTGATATCCCTTCTATGTATGGTGCCTATATGGAGCCAAAATTTGATGCTCTGGGTCTCATGTACCGGCTTGAAAGAACCGTGGCAAAGCTCATGACGCAGGTCACCCAGCCCTTTAATTCCGAATACATTACCGCCAAGACCTTCCGGCAGATTTATCATATCCTGGTCCTGTTCAAGGATGGTCTGGAGCTTGATGGCATTTACAACCAGGGCTTCAACTCCCATCTGGATATGCTGAAATTTGGTCTGGCCTCGCCGAGTTTTTCCATCGACCAGTATATTAATATTTTTCAGTTTATGGCAAACGATATCAAACAGATTATCAGCGAGTATTTCTTCGATCTTTTTGAAAGGCCCATGAAGGTGATTATTCCCCAGGTTCTGGCTACAAAGGAGGTCAAATTTGAAGGCGACAGCCGAAAATTCTACCATATGGAATCTGAGAAATTCTTGCGGGACAATCTGTCAACCGCCTTTCTGGTTCAGGATTTGGATAACTTTATCACCGACACCATCAATGGTTTGCGAAGCATGATAAAAAACTATTCCAATTCCTTCATTCAAAGCATGATGACCTATGATCCTGATATGGCGTTCAGTCTGTTAACTCAAAAGAGTGGAAAAATCAATAATCCGGTATTCCTGGGGGCGAAGGCCTATTTTCTGAAAAAGATGATCAGCTATGATTTTCCGGTTCCGCCGGGTTTTGTCATTACCACTGAGGTCTTTCGCCACAAGGATATCATCGAAGGGCATCCGGATATGATGCGGGATATGGATTTGCTTATCGAAAGCCACATTGCTTATATTGAAGAGCTGACCGGACAGCATTACGGGAAGGCCGAAAAACCACTGTTTCTTTCCGTTCGCTCGGGCTCTTCCATTTCCCTGCCGGGGGCCATGAAAACATTTTTGAACGTTGGGATGAATGATGAAATTGCCGCGGCATACAGCCGCAAAAAGGGTTTCGGATGGACCGCCTGGGACTGCTACCGTCGTTTTCTGCAAAGCTGGGGAATGGCCTATGGGATCGATCGGGACATTTTCGACCAGATCATGCAGGAGCATAAGGAACGACAGCAAGTCGATTTGAAAATTCAATTTACCGCTGATCAGATGAAGGACATAGCCTTTAATTACAAAAAAGTACTTGCCGACCATCACATTGAAATTGAACGGGATCCCTTTAAACAGCTGAAGCAGGCCATCCGTTCCGTTTTGGACTCATGGTCCTCGGAAAGCGCCGTCTATTACCGTAATCATCTGCAGATCGCCGATGATTGGGGAACCGCAGTGGTCGTTCAAAAGATGGTGCTGGGAAATCGTTCGTCCCGGTCCGGCACCGGAGTCGTCTTCACCAGCAGTCCTTTTAACGGCCGATCGGGAATCCATCTGTACGGAGATTTTGCTCTGTGCAGTCAGGGCGAGGACGTCGTTTCGGGTCTGGTCAATACGTTGCCAATTAGTGAGGCGCAGCGGAAGAAGCATGATCAGGACAGCACCCTGTCATTGGAGTCGGAATTCCCCAAGATTTATGAGGCCCTCGCGCACTATGCGAATCGACTCATTGAGGAGTATGGTTTTGTTCATCAGGAAATGGAATTTACTTTTGAATCGGAATATCCGGAAGATTTATATATTTTGCAGACCCGGAATCAGGATCTGAAAAAGCAGACGTCCTTTACGAGCTTTCTTCCTTCGCCTCATGAAATGGAACTGGTGGGCCATGGCATTGGAATGAGCAGCGAGGTTTTGTCGGGCCTGCTGGCCTTTGATATGGCAGATATGGAGGGCTTGAAAAGGAATTATCCAGATGCGAAAATCATTCTGATCAGACCGGATACGGTACCGGATGATATTCCCCTGATTTTTGTCTGCGACGGCCTCATCACGGCCAAAGGTGGGGTGACCTCCCACGCCGCCGTGGCAGCAGCCAGCATCGGAAAGATCTGTATCGTCAAATGCAGAGGTCTTGAAGTGAATGATTCCCAGAAGGAATGCCTCATCAATGGCCATCGATTCAAGTCGGGAGACCCTATTTCCATCGACGGCGGCCTCGGCAACATCTACAAAGGCAACTATGAGATCGGCGAACTCTGAAAATTTAAAAGCCCCAAGGGCAACTTGTCTAAACTTTGATAAATATGTTATCATTAATGAAAAGCAATATTAACCAAGAAAGGAATTTAGAAATTTATAAGGTGCAATATCAGTAGGCGGCATATTATAAAAAACTAAAGATAAATGATGATTACTTATATACACGAAAAAGAACTGCATAAAGGGATCGAGGCGGCGATGAAAGCTTTAAATAAGGCGGAGGTCGTGACCGGAAAAAATCAGGATCGGGAAGATCATTTAAAAGAAATACATCTTGTCATGGATATCGATAGTATCCAGAATGTGAAAATCACCATGGCCATGCCGGCCGGATTGGAAACCCTTGTGGACTACGTTCTGGAGATGGTTGAAGGAACAAAAGATTTTGAAAAGGATATGTATGGGTACACGTATCATGATTTATTCGCAGAAAATATTGACTTCGTTATCAATAAATTAAAAGCAGATCCGAATACCAGACAGGCAACGCTGCATGTTTCTAATCAGAAGGCTGCAAGACTGAGTGATCCGCCCTGTCTGCAATTAATACACTACACTGTTAAAAACGGTAAATTAAACACCAATGTCGTATTTAGAAGCAACGACGGTGTCAAGGCGGTTGCCATGAATGTCTTTGCATTAATTGAACTGTCAAGGTATATTGCTAAAGAAGTGGGCATTAAAGAGCTTGGGTCCTACACTCACGATGCGATCAGCTACCACGCTTACAGCCGGGACTGGGTGGCGCTGGAAGGATACTGTAAAATGTTTGATCAGAAAGACTGCACCATTGATTATGCGGATTATCGGGAAGTGTTTGACGAGTATGCAGCTGAAAGCAGAGAAAAATGTAAAAAATTACAGAAAGTGCAAGAAGAAAAAAGAAGGCAGGCGTGTTGACAACTGCAAAATAATATGCTAAAATTTGAAAATTACATATAAAAATACAAGCATGTAGAATTTAAATTTCAATATGCTGGGCCTTTATTGGCAGCGGGTGATATCCTGTGGGACTTCAATCACAATTGATGGTTCCACAGGATATTTTTCGTCGGAAGTTGCTGCAATGCCCGGAAACAAAAAAGAAACATACAGGTCCTGTTTCAGGTGATTTTAGGAGGAAAAGTTTTATGTCTACATCAAATCGAAAAACAAAAGTTGCTTTATTGTCCATTTGTTCAAACACCGTGCTGATTATTTTGAAAATAATGGCCGGCCTACTGAGTGGTTCCGTCAGTATTATTTCGGAGGCGATCCATTCTTCAATGGATCTTGTCGCCTCACTTGTCGCTTTTACAGCAGTTCGTAAATCCTCAAAACCAGCAGACCGGGATCATCCTTACGGCCATGGTAAAATTGAAAACCTGTCCGGCATTGTGGAAGGTATATTGATCTTTATTGCGGCTGGGCTGATTGTGTTTGAAGCGGTGAAAAAAATGTTTGAACCGATTGAAATTGAACAGGCGTGGGTTGCCATCGCCGTGATGACGGTCGCTGCCCTGGTTAATTTCTTCGTTTCAAAAACAATATACAAAGTAGCCAAAGAAGAAGATTCCATGGCACTCGAAGCGGACGCACTTCATCTGAAAACCGATGTGTATACATCTTTGGGAGTCGGTATTGGCATTCTGCTCATTAAACTCACCGATTTTATGATACTGGATTCAATTGTGGCTATTTTAGTGGCGCTGCTGATTGTCAAGGAAGCCTGGAGTCTATGTTATAATGCGCTAGAGTATCTCATGGATATCCGGCTTTCAGATGAAGAAGAGCAGGAAATAAAAGGTGTGATTGAGAAGGTTAAAGATAAGAATGCACAGCAATTGATCGATTATCATAAGCTGAAGACAAGAAAGTCGGGAAATGTCAGACACATCGATTTTCATATCACCGTTGATCCGAGCCTTACCGTGAAGGAAGCCCATGATATTGTCGGCTGTTTGAAAAAGGAATTGTGTGATGCCTTGAAAAACACCCGCGTGAGTGTTCATATCGATCCGTATAATGGTCAGGAAAATAATGATGAATTGGACGATCATGAGACCATTTAGAATAAGAAATAGTTGTTTACTCATCTCAAAATGATTGAGACAAGTTCTAGAGAAACTGTGTAAAAAAAGACTTGTGAGAAAAACGTAAAAAAAGCAACGTACCCATCCGGGGGATGTTGCTTTTTTACGTTTCCCTCATAGACCTGAGACCAGAGTTTTAAAGACCGCCGTTTCCATCTGGAAACAGGAGGAAATTTAAAAATACTAAAAACAGCTAAGCTTTTGGAAGGCGCAGTCGATTATCATAATAGCAGAGATCGCAGTGAAAAATCAACAAAATAGGAATGTGAAGGTGATGATATGATCAATTTGCCAAACAGCACCAAGGTTTGTAAACAAATGCCAAAAGAAATGTTTTATAAATACTTGAACTTTTCCGAGTCATTAAAAAAGTTATTTATTGGCGAAATTGAAGGCATCATCTGGATGAATCAGATTTCTCTCGAGACGATGATCATCAGCCCGGGAGAAGCGGTCACGGAAATAGCTGTCTATGAGATCAGTCTAAATCGACAGGAAATTAATCCAAATCTGTTGAAAATTCTGAACCGAGAAATCGATCAACATGCCATCTTTATCGTCCGGTACGAAGAATGGGGAAAAATTTTGTGCTGCGGGAAAGAAACCGAAAATGATTTTAAGGTCGATACCTGTTTCCAGACCAGCTGGATGCTCCATGAGGATTTAATTCTGGAAATCCAGGGATTCGATCTGGATCAGGTTTATGAAAACTTTCTGATGCAGATCACCGGTGAAAAAATACCGATTGAAAATGAGGCCAAAGCGAAAGTCAGCCATGAAAAAGAAGAAAAACTGAAAAAAATGGCAGCGGCCATCAGAAAAATTGAAGCGCAGATGAATAGTGAAACATTGTTCGTCCGACAGTTAAAACTCATGAATGATCTGAAAATTGCAAAAGAAGAAATACAGGTGTACAGAATATCAAAGCAGGTACCGGTGGAAAGTTTTCAGCCGGAAACAATGGATTTGACTCTGAACACTATTGAAACGATCCATCTCATTTTGCCGAATGTGGTCATGAAACTATAAGCTAAGCATGCAAAAGCCGGAGAATATATAATATCTGGTTAAATTATGTGATGGCTGTTTTATATAGGGCGGGAGTGATTTTAATGCTCTGTAAAGCATTTTATTGAGTGATGAAAAACCATTTTACAAAGCTGCATATTTTAATATACGAATTTAATACAAACGTTTACAATTTATCTATTTACTTCCCGGGAAAAGGTGCTATAATGAAATCATATCAAAGATCAACTCAAACCTTTTCTGAATTGAATGATTACGGTCATTTAAAAGTGAACAATCGCTTAACGCACCAATAGAATTAAAGAAGTGACCCGAGGTTGAAGAAGAAAATTTGACCATGATGAAGTGATTTAATTTTAAAGGATAGGGCAGATTTGAATTAAAAAACAGATCACTCCGAAATGAGAAAAGGGAAGAAGTCTTGCTAGAGAATTAAATGACAGATATTGAAAGATCATTTATTAAGTCGAAAGAAAATCTCTCACGGTTTATAAAAACCTCTTCTGATTGAAAAAAATTGGAAACGAGAAATAGGCTCAGATCAACGATGATAACTAAAATAGCTTAAGATAGTTTTCAAGTGCGTGACAGAATCCTGATTTAAAAAGTAGAATGACCCGAAAAGTAAGTGGTATTTGCATTGGAAAGTGAAAAAGAAGGTTTTTGATAAAATCAAAAGAAGGAGTCCAAACGGATGCCAACTGAGATTAACGGCTAGGCCGGTTCTGCAGGTAAAAATGTGGAATCGGCTCTAGTCTTTTTTGGGGTTGGTCTATAGAACCTCTTAAAGTTAAACAGGACAGCAATTATTATTAATTAACGCAAACCATTGACGAAACTAAACGGAATGGTTACAATATAAGAGACAATTTAATTAGATATTAAAAATATGTGTGTGGTTTAAACAGTTATCGGATAAGTTGGAGATGGCTTGACCGCCTTCAAAGATATTTTGATAAAACAAATGATTAAAGAGAATGAGATAAATTACTAAGAGAAGGAGAAAATTAATGGAAAACATCAGGATATTGGCAATCGTTGGCTCGTTAAGGAAGGATTCCTTTAATCTTCAGCTTGCCAAAGAAGCCGAAAAATACTTACAAGACAAAGTGAGTGTCGAAATAATCGATTATAGTGAGGTCCCTCTTTTAAATCAGGATATTGAATTCCCGGCACCGGCAAGGGTCAAGGAAATCAGAGAAAAAATTATAAAGGCGGATGGCATCTGGTTTTTCACCCCAGAATATAATCATTTTTTCCCAGGAGTGCTGAAAAATTTAATCGATTGGCTTTCAAGACCTGTCAGCGAAACAGAAGGAGCGGTTCTACCTGGAAAACCGGCGGCAATTAGTGGTATCACCCCAAGTATGTCAGGTACTGCGATTGCCCAGGATCATTTGGTCACCCTGCTCAGCTTTTTAAATATGGATATCATGAATGTGCCCCGTCTGACGATTCCAAATGTGATGCAGCAGCTCAACAAAGACGGAAAACTCGAATTGACCGCAAGTGCTCCCTATTTAGAAAAAGAAGCGGATGCCTTCATTGCGTTTATCAAAAACAGAAAATAGGCCGATTGAAAAATAAGCTCCCGGGAACCACTGATTATATCAGATGGTTGCCGGGAGCTTTTATTTGCTTAAAATTTTGATTTCAGGTATGACAACTTTCATGGGCTGGTGGTCAAAGCCTGCCAGAAAGAAAATTATATGGTTTCACAGTCGTCGTTCAGATTCCCGTTGATCAGTAGGTCTTCATCGGTACAATCCTGCTCCTTGTTTTTATAAAAAGCAAGCGAAAACAAAGCAATGACCGAGGCGATGATGACCGTTAAATATACTTGTTTGAATCCTTCGTTAAGCGTCAGCTGAAACTCGGCTTCGATGGCCGTTTTCATATTATCAATTTTAGCCAGATAATCGTTTTTGGCGGTTTCGAAGGCGTCAGGGACAGCATTTTTCAGTGCTGTCATTTTGTTGACGGTATCATTTATTTGAACTTTGGCATCCTGCATCGCAGTGACACCATCAAGCATTTCCGCCTGGCTGGCTTTGCTGTCAGAAACCTGAGACTGTAAGATGGCAATGGCAGCTTGCAGTTGCGCAATCTTATTGTCCAAATCATCAACGGTTTGAACATCACTCAGTTCATCGAGAACACTTTGCGGCATCTGATTTTTGACAGCATCGGGAATCATATCAATTAAGCTCGCGGATGCTCCGGCTTGTCCGCTCATCGTTGCGGATGCGGGCATTGCAGATGCAGATGCTGCCATAGCGGCGGACGCGGAAGCCTGCATCTCAACCATCGTGGTTCTCAGGCTTTCCAGCTGATCCAGGGCCTCTTTCTGAGACGTAATCGCTGTTTCCATTCCGGTGATCCCCTGATCGATGCCGTTATAAGCACTTTGCAAATCGGCAATATTGCTTTCAATTTCTGTTGCTGCATTATTCATGGCATTGATTCCAGTTTGGACACCGTTCTGAATCTCGGCGATGGTATCCGGGGTCATCGTGGCAAACATATTTTCAGCGAGGGTTTTGCTGTTTTCAGTAATCGTTGTGACATCAGAGGTTTTCATCAGATCCAATAGTTCCTGAGGCATAGTATAGCCGCTGCTGTCATTCATATTGACTTTCACGGTTCGCGGGGTTGACAAGTCGGGAATTTCAATACCGGCCATTTTTTCTTTCATCACAGCATTGGATAAAAGTGAATTCTCGGTCTCGGTAATTTCCTGGGCATAGGGGAGAGCGGGGACATTGACTTCTGATGGCAGGATGTTCATAACATTTGTCTGAACGGCAAGTCCGGCATGTGAAATAAATCCGATCATGATAGCTGGAGCGATTGCCGTACCAATTGAACGAATAAGTGAAACGGTGGCCAGGGCAGAATTTGATTCCGCGGCGGCAGTATTGTCAAGCATCATATAATTGATCGGGGTCCCCATGGTGAATCCGATGCCAATGCCGATGAGGATCAGACAGACGGCAACAGTGATGAAATTCGGGTATGCGGTGGTGACAAAAATAAGGAACAGCGAGCCGGCAATGGATGCTGAAAATCCGATGGCCAGTACAAATTTAGCGCCGAACTTGTCGATCAGCTGGCCTGAAAACGGGGCCCCGATGCCGGCAAACAATCCGAGGACAATGACAAAATAACCGCCGCTGCCGGATGGAATCTTGAGGGCGTTTTCAGCAAACTGCGGAACAAAGATCATCCCCATCATCACGACGCCGGTAATAAAGGAAAGAAACAGCGTGATCAGGATCGGCGGGCTTTTAAAATAATTTAAATTGATGACCGGATCTTCAGCCTTCTTTTCGGCCAAGATAAAGACCGGGAGCAGCAACCCGAATATCAGCAGAAACGGATAGACAGAGGTGCTGGTGATGGTTTGATTGAAAGCAAAGAAATCGATGTTCTTTAATCCATACAGTAAGGAAAGCACCATGCTGATCAGGATCAGAATCCCTAACCCATCAATTTTTTTAGTGCTTAATTCTTTGGTATTCGGCAGCGCCATCAAGCCAGCAATTAAAATAAACAGGGTAATCGGAACATTGACATAAAAAATAAACTGCCAGTTGTTTATTCCGAAGATATCAAGAATGGCACTGCCGGCAGAGGCACCGAAAATATTGGCAATGCCAAATACGCCTCCGACCAGACCAAGTGCCAACCCGCGTTTATCCTCGGGAAAGGTAGTACCGAATTCCGCGGTTGCCACAGGCAAGATGCCGCCGCCGCCGATGGCCTGGATCACTCTGGCGACAAGCAAAAACGAAAAGCTGCCGAAATTTTGTGACAGTCCGCATAACAGCGAACCCACCCCAAACAACATAATGCTGAATAAATAGATATACTTGCGGCCAAATTTGTCCGCCAGTTTTCCCATAACGGGAATACTGGCAGCATAGGCAAGCGTATAAATGGTGATCATCCAGATTCCGGTTTTTTCATCGACCATCAGATTGTTCTGAATAATGGTTCGGGCCGGTGTTACGATGCCGGTATCCAGTGCGCCCATAAAAATTCCCAGCAGATAGACTGAAAGGATGAGTCCGAATTTCGCTTTTTCATTCTGCTTTTTCATTGATTTGTCTCCCGATCAATAAGCTTGGCGGCATTTGCTACCATTTTTTCCGTGGTTCTTTTCATTACGATAATATCCTCTTCTGAAATTCCTTCGTAAAGGCCTTCGTTCCAGTCAATCAGAATTTCATTCATATGTTTTATGATATTTTGACCATCCTGAGTTAAAGAAACGAGATATTCACGTTTGTTATCCGGATTTTGGATCCGGGTAATAAAGCCTTTTTTTTCAAGCTTTACGGATGTTTTGGCAATGGCGCCCTTGTCGATCATATAATTTCTGGCTATTTTTTCCTGATTAACTTCATCGTGAGCGGAAACATACATTAGCACCAGCTGTTCAGAAAAACCCAAGTCAT
Organism: Acetobacterium paludosum; assembly: GCF_008086595.1. GTDB lineage: Bacteria > Bacillota > Clostridia > Eubacteriales > Eubacteriaceae > Acetobacterium > Acetobacterium paludosum. Next base: position 30,180 of record NZ_RXYA01000016.1, read on the forward strand.
ATTTTTTCAGTCGGCGTTCAGAAAAAGTACGGCACGAACGTTCGATGATTGAAAATTGTTTCATATAATTTCACTTCTTTCTGTAAAATGTTGTCGTTGCAACAATAGCAGAGACGACTGTTGTAACGACAACTAATATAGCATGCGCTAATCAATCTGTCAAGAAAATAATGCTGAGTTTGAAAAGACGAAAATTTCTGATTCAGAATATCTCCATAAGTTCTACAAAACTTACTGTTATTATATCCATACACAATAAGTAACAAGGCGGTTTTGAATGGAACAGAAGCTTATTACAAAAACGCTGTTGGTCAAAGGGATGACCTGCGTCAACTGTGAAAACCGAATTGAAAACAAACTCAAACAGCTAAATGGCGTGATCAGTGCCATCGCTAGTTATGCGCGGGCTCAGGTAAAGTTTATATATGATGCCAATCAAGTCAGTCTGGCCGCCATTGTGGTAGCCATTGAGGAAATGGATTTTCAGGTGCTGCGGGCCGGACAAAAACAAACAAATAAAGCGAGCGAAGAAAAGCAAAAAAAAAGCAAAAATGACGGAAATCTTGGTGCTGGTCCTGATTGTATTTGCCGTGGGCAGTGGCTGTAGCATGTGCAATAACATCAGTAACCAGTAAACGCAAGGAATGTAATGGAACGGGAAAGAAGGACGACAGATGATATGATCTTAGTCAAGACGGGGGGGATTTCCGTTGAAGGGGTGGTCATTGAAGGAAACACCGCCATCGACGAATCGGCGCTTACTAACGCCTTTTGACTCAAGAGCTTTGAAGCAAAATAAAAAAAAGGAGAATAAGATGAAACAGGAAGAATTTGGATTTGTTGTTGAAGTGGATGGAAATCTGGCAAAAGTTAAGCGGTCCGACACGGAGATTGTGAAAACTGTGGGGCCTGCCCGGGAGATAATGCCATTCTCATGAATGTTCAAAATCCGATTTCGGCCAAGCCGGGGCAATGAGTCACATTTGAGATGCAGGAAGCGAGTATTGTTTTGGCGGCATTTGTGGTATATTTTGTACCATTACTGGCGGCGGCGGCCGGCGCTGTTTTGGGAGGATTTGTTGGAAATCAGTTGGCACAGTCGCTGGTGCGGAAAATGGCCCACAGGCATTGGCGATCTTTGAAAGGGAGAACTTATCCCTCGTCCTGTTGGATTTAATGCTCCCAGACCTGTCAGGAGAAGAAATTTGTGTCGAGATTCGTAAAAAATCCCGGGTGCCGATTATCATGCTGACCGCCAAAATTGAGGAGTCGGATCTGTTGACGGGGTTAAACATCGGAGCCGATGATTACATCACAAAGCCGTTTAGCTTAAAAGAACTCTATGCAAGAATTGAAGCAGTCCTGCGCAGATCAAGCGACGATTTGGTGCCGCTTTATAATAAAACATCATTCAATCATGGCGATTTGGAAGTCGAGTTTGAAAGCCACACGGTTAAAAAAAAGCGGGTCGAGATCAACCTCACTCCTCATGAGTTTAAACTGTTGGCCGCTTTGATAAAGTATCCAAACCGAGTTTTTACCCGGGAGGACTTGATTAAAGCCGCCTTTGGAGACGAGTTTGAAGGATACGACCGCACCGTGGACAGTCATATTAAAAACCTCAGACAAAAAATTGAAAGCGATCCCAGAAGTCCGGTTTATATTCTGACAATCTTTGGGATCGGCTATAAATTTGGGGGTGCACTGAATGAAGTATAGTCTGCGAACAAAGTTATCGTTGACGATCGCTCTGGTCATGCTGATTACTATTGCCCTCATCAGTATTTTGGCGAATTTCCTGATTCAAAAGCAATTCACCACCTATCTGGCAAGTCAGCAGCAGAACCAGACCCAGGAGATTGCCAACAGCCTCAGCCAACACTACGATGCAGCGACGAAAACCTGGGATGCTGACTTTGTCCAGACAATTGGTATGGACGCCCTTGATGATGGCTATATCATCACGGTTTACGATTTGAACAAGCAGACCATCTGGGATGCCCAAACCTGTGATATGAATCAGTGTTCTCAGGTGTCGAAACCGTAACACCGGGGGATCGGGAATCGGTCTCGCCATTGTTAAATCGATTGTGATGGCGCACGGCGGTTCGGTTGATGCCGAAAGCTGTCTAAACGAAGGCAGCTGCTTCACGGTGATGCTGCCAAAATAAGCAGAAAGTCAACCGCTTTTCGGATCGGGTTGAATCTGTGAAGAAGCATAAAGCCGATTAGAGAATTTTTTCTGATTGGTTTATGCTTCTTCACAGATCCCCAATAACTCAGCGATGTTTTCGCCGAGAACGGCGTCGGCAACAGTGGATGACTTTGAAACTTTCAGAATGGCTTCCCTGGACAGTTGGAGATCGCCGAAGGGGTGGTCAACGCCGAAAAGACACTTTTCAGGCAGTTCATTAATTACCGTACCCAGAACAAAAGTCGAAAAATAGGCGGAGGTGTCCAGATATAGATTGGAAATTTCTTTCACCAGATCCATCGTTTCCAGCCAGTTATTCCCCCCCAGATGCCCCAGAATGACTGGCGTACGGGGATAATTTCGGGCAAAATCGGCAATCTCATGGATATCCGCTAAAGTCAGCGGGAAAAAGGCATGCACCCAGATTGGCAGATTACCGAATTCACGGGAAGCTATGAAAATGTTTTTAAGAAGAGCTATTTGGCCACTTCCGATTGTAAATTCGCCCATGCCGGCCAGATGGTTGCGATGAATATTCTCTTCCACATACGCCATTGTTGCATCTTCATCCAAGCCCGGTGGAACAGCGCCGAAGCCGACGTAACGGTCCGGATAGCAATGGATGGCGTTCATGAGTTCGGCAATTGATTTTTTGCGTACTTGAATCATCGACCCCATTTTACCGGCGAGTAAATTATTGAGATAAGTCATGGCTTGTTTTACTTCACTGGCGTTCTCAGCGGTTTCGGGATGGAAAGAGGTTGAGAATAGGACGGTTTTATCGATACCGGCGCGGTTCATTTCTTTTATGTGCTCGTCAATTGGCAGGGTTACATGTGAATGTCCATCAATTATCATAAGTATTATTTCCTTTTCATTATAAAGTTGAATTTTTCTTGCTCCTTTATTATAATGAGTTTATGAAAATAAGAATAGTACGCACTATTTTGTGTGATACATTCAAAAAGGAAAGTGATAGAGATGCCGGAAAAAATCTGTTTTGTAAACAACAAGGAACCCTTTGAATATACTTTGTCTATCGTCACTGGAAAGTGGAAATTGAAGATCATTTATCTTCTTGCCTGTATGGGGACGGTGAGGTATGGGGTTTTAAAAAAGAATATTGAGAAAATCACTCACAAAATGCTGAGTTCCCAGCTCAAGGAACTGGAGGGTGAAAACATTATTTTACGAAAAGAATACCCTCAGGTACCTCCGAAGGTGGAATATTCTCTGACAGAAAAGGGACAGAGTCTGATTCCCCTGGTGAACGATATGTGCAGCTGGGGAAGAGAGCACCGTTAAGTTATGGTATGAATTAATCCAGTGGAATCAAATCAGTCGAGTGACGTGAGTATGGCGATCAGTTTTCTATGAAAAAAATTGTTTGTTGAAACGATTCGTAAAGCATTAAAAAATTTCTGCATGGGAAAGCATGATAAAAAATTATATAAGTTTAATAAATCAAAAATAAAAAAAAATAAGATTAGCAGAAAGTATGGGAATTCATAACGAAAAAAGTTTTATTAGAATTAATAGTGGCAAAATAAGCGGATTCTTTCATTCTTTGAAAACGTTATATTGTAAATAAAAATATTTTTACTAATCTCTTGACAAAGCTTAGACTGAATATTAAACTTATTTATAATTCAAACAATAAAGGAGAAAAGCATGACAGCACATTTAACTCAGAAAGAGAACTTTTTACGCGTAGCACGTGGTGAAATGCCGGAATATGTACCGGTATCGACCTTTTTCAGTATCGAAGAAGCGCCACTTTATTCAATGGCAGACCCCAGTATTCTGGGAAGCTTTAGAGGCCCAGGCGGCGGAAAAGATCCTTGGGGCGTTACCTATGTCACTGGTGAAGAGATCAAATTTGCCGCCCTTCCGAAACCCAACGACTTTATTCTGACCGATGTTACAAAATGGCGTGATGTGATCAAAGCACCGGACTACACCGGATTTGACTGGGAAGCGGCTGCCAAAGCAGACCGCAAAAAATATGTGCAGGATCCAGATAAGACAGCCTTTGTGCTCGGTGGTTTTGCGGATTTATTTCAACAGTTTATCGGCTTTATGGGATTTACAGAAGGGCTTTGTGCCATCTATGAAGAACAGGAAGAAGTCGAAGAACTGCTGGATTATATGCTTGAACATTCACTCTATATCACCAAGAACTTACTTCATTACTACAAGCCTGAAGGCTACTATCTACTTGACGATACCGCGTCAAAACTTAATCCCTTTATTTCTCCAAAACTATTTAATGAAATCTTCGTCCCGCGGTATAAAAAATGTCTGGATCTTGTCCGCGATGAAAACGTTCCGATCTTTTACCACAACTGCGGCAGATGCGAGGACTTGATGCCGTCAATGATTGATATCGGTGTAAACGTTTGGGATCCGGCTCAGGCGCAGAATGATCTCGTCGGCATGAAGCAAAAATATGGCCGAAAACTTGCCATCAACGGCGGCTTCGAGTTCACCATGCCGAGCACCTGGCCGGTTGTGGATGAAGAGGAAGTCCGTGAAACGGTACGGGATACCTACAAGAAGCTGGCCCCCGACGGCGGTTTCATTTTCAATGGAATGCTGACATCCCTCGACTTTGAGAATCCTAAAGTTCAGGAAGTCAACGGCTGGATTTTAGATGAAGCGAAAAAACTCAGTAAAACGGTGTATCAGTAAAACAACTTTGAACGACAAATAAAGAAAAATCAGGGGCATAAAATATGAAGATACTAATTCTAGGGGGATTTTTAGGATCCGGAAAAACAAGCGTTGTTATCCAGCTGGCAAAATATATTCTGGGGAGCAACCCTGAAAACAAAACAAAAGTTGTTATCCTGGAAAATGAGATCGGAGAAGTCAGCATTGATGACAAATTGCTGCGCGGCAGCGGCTACGAAGTGGCGAACATGTTTTCCGGCTGTGTCTGCTGCACGATGGCCGGGGAACTCGTCATCGGGCTGCATAACATCATCCGGGACTTCAATCCCGAACTCATTATCATGGAAGCAACCGGAGTGGCTTATCCGGATAATATTAGGGAAACCATCGAACAGTCACTGCCAGATGCGGATTGTAGTATTACCTGCATCACCGATGCAAAGCGGTGGAAAAGACTGTTTCGGCCGATGGAAATGCTGCTCAAAGGACAGCTCGATGCAGCCGATGTCATTCTCATAAACAAAACGGATTTGGTTGATGGAGATACGTTAGACGAAGTGGAAGCATCGATCAGAACATTTAATGACATGGCGCAATATTTCCGGATCAGTGCGGCCGAGCCGATCGACACCGCCGTATTTGAGGCTGTGCTCGGCATTGAACAAAGGAGTTTTAAATGATGAAAAGCGATCAGATCAAGCAGCACGAACATGGTGAAAACTGCGAGTGTGGATGCCATGATGAGCATCACGATGAACACCATCACCACGAACACAAACCGATTACCATCACTATCCACGATATGAGCGTCGTGGGATCGTACACATTCAGCATTGCAAAAAGCTACCAAGAATCAGAAACAATCCTTGACGATTTATTAAAGCAGGCTGCAAAGAAAGTCACTGATTTGGGGGGAATCATTGGTCATATTAAAGCCTTTCTAAAATCCGAAGGGGAAAGCTGTATGATTTCAATTACGGATGATGAATCAAATAAGCGTTATGTAAAAGAATCCCAATGCACCGTTGAAGGCGTGGCGATTGTCTTTTGTATTGAACCGGAGCAACTGCAGGATATTCTTGAAAATGTGTTTAAAGAATATATCAGTGAGTAATGAAAAATTACGCCCCAAAAGTATATTGTTTTGATAAGCGAGTTGATTGATAATCAACTCGCTTATCACTGTCGGCAAATCAGCGCATCGCTCAATTGTTAGGCTGTTGTCTGGTCCGGCTCTTACCGACTAACTCCGTTGATACGATTTATTATAAGAAAAAATCCGAGTTGTGAATAGTTATTGTTTACAAATCACTGATATTGTAGTAAATTGATAGTAGAATAATTTTATAGGAGGCAATGTAATAATGGATACAACTGCAATGTTTAGTTTGACCTATGGTCTTTTCGTGGCCGGAGTAGCAGAAGGCGGAAAGAAGAATGCCTGTATTATCAATACCGCCGTTCAGGCAACCGCTGAGCCGGTACGTATGCATGTAACAATGCTGAAAGAAAACCTCACCACTCAACTGATCAGAAAAAAAGGAAGCCTAACCGTTTCCGTTCTGTCCCTTGACTGCCCGTTGGAGCTGATTGGTTCCTTTGGCATGAGAAGCGGACGTGAGGTTAATAAATTCGATGGAATCGACTACCAAACCGACGGCAACGGAAATCCTTATCTGGATAAAAATACGGTCGCCTATATGAGTCTCAATGTCGCTTCAGTCATTGATTTGGAATCTCATTACCTGTTCATCTGCGATGTTGTCGAAGCCGAAAAAACGCAAAAAGGTCAGCCGATGAGCTATGGCGATTACCGAACGCTTAAATCTGGCGGCACCGTTGGAAAAGAAGGGGCCAAGGCGGGTAAGAAACATTGGGTATGTTCAGTTTGCCACTATGTTTATGACGGCAAAATACCGTTTGAAGAATTACCGGATGATTGGACTTGTCCGGTGTGCCAGAAACCAAAATCTGTATTTATTCTTGAAGACTAATATCGAAGAAAAAAATCGCTGAGAAAAATGTAAAAAAGCAACGAACCCCGGATGGGCGCGTTGCTTTTTTTACATGAGATTGGGAATGAAAAGAAAAAGAAAAGGGAGATTTTCATCTCGCAGGTTTATAATAACGCTGAAAACTTTAATGAAACTTGAAATTCAGCAACGCTTAAGACTACTGGCCCAAACGGAGTGCTTTCCGAATGAGGAGTAGAATTTTACAAATTATACCCCGGCGCAAGTATTTTCTTGACGCTTTCAATTATTGCATCCACACCGGGAAAAAGGCTGGGATACTTGCTCTCGGAGTTTGAATTTTCAACAAAAATAAATCCGTCCGCTTTTAACTGGTCAATATTTCGCTGGACACTTGGTTTGCTGTACATGGTCGGGTTGATGTGGGTAGCAACCAGAAGCGGCGATTTTGCCGACAAAATACTCGTTGAAAGCAAATTATCAGCGATACCATTGGCAGCCTTGCCTAAAGTATTGGCAGAAGCTGGCGCAATTAACATTAAATCGGATTTGACTGCGATCGCTTGATGATTTAAATCATAAGCTTTCGGCAACTCAAACTGTTCAATTTGAATCGGTGTTCCGGCTTCTCTTTGAATCATTAAAGGGGTGACAAAGTTTACGGAATTAGGTGTCATAATAACATGCACTTCAGCGCCTAAATGCCTTAGTTCTTTAATTAGATCCAGCGCTTTGACGGCAGGACTGCAGGCGGTAATGCCTAAAGTAATTGTTTTTCCATTTAACATGGTTAATACCTCCAGAATATAGTCTAGATTATTATTATAGCACAGGCGGAATATTATAAGTCCCAACACAATTTGTTTTTAAGGGTGAAAAAATTGAATATAAAAAAAGAAGGATAATCAAAAAACATGATATGATAGTAAAAAATACAAAAAAAATTGGATTAAGTAGAAAGGACCGAAAAAAGATGAAAACAGCGGTTATTTATTATTCACTGGAAGGAAATATGGAATTCGTTGCTAAAAAAATTGGGGGTAATCATGCTGCTGATTTGATTAGGCTGATTCCGAAAAAAGAGTATCCAACTGGAAAGGTCAGCAAATATGTTTGGGGTGGAAAAAGCGCCACCTTTGGTGAAAGACCGAAACTGGTAAATGAAACCATCGATCTGGAAAAATATGATACCCTGATCATCGGCAGCCCTGTTTGGGCAGGAACGTTTACCCCTCCGGTTCACACCTTTCTGCACGATTACAGCATCAGCGGAAAAAATATCATTCTGGTGGCAACGAGCATGAGTGGCGAAGCTGAAAAATGTTTGGCAAAGATGAAAGACTATTTACAAGACAATAATATTATGGAAACATTTCAATTTGTTGAGCCACTGCATCAGAAGGATGCCGGCTTGGACGAAAAGATCAGACAAATTCGAAAACGGATTGGCGACGAAACTTAAATTTTCCAGGATGAAAAAAGACCGAAGCGTATTAGAATAATTGAAGTTCTAAAAAATAGGAGCCATATGAAAAAACGATTTAAGAATTTAATTGGAAACGGAAAAAGGCTGGGTGATCTTGATACCATCCTTAATGCGGAAGGCTTTTATCTGGCTATGGACGAGGAACAGGTGGATCAATTTTTCAGAAATGCAGGAGCAGAAATGAGCAACATCTGCTGGAAAAATGGAATCGGGAGTGCTATTTATCTGATTTTTACCATGGATACTCTGCAACAAGATATCTATGATTCGATACTGACGGTGATTGAAACAGAATATCTGTCATTGGAAGCAATAAAACGGACACGAGGAAACAACCGCAGAGAGTAATGAATATTTAATCAAGATCCGGGGTATAAGAAAATCAATGGGTCAGGATATTTTGATAATGAAACCATTAAGGCGTGGGTTTGAATTCATAACCTCAAATTATTTTTTTATGACGGTAGGTTTTACTTCTGCAATCAGTGAGGTGTTTGTTTTGTTTAAAAAAACAGAGGGTAAACAATGATGAAATATGATGTAATAATAATTGGCGCAGGTATATCCGGTTTGACGGCTGCCAGCCTTCTTTCCAAAAGAGGTCTGAAAGTTGTTGTAATCGATAAAAGTTATAATCCTGGCGGATCCTGCGGAATCTTTAAAAGAAACAATGTTGTCTTCGATCAGGGAGCAGCCATGCTTTTTGGCTTTGGCGAAAAAGGTTTCAATGCCCATCGATTTGTATTTAACTGTTTAGAAGAACCATTCGATGTCATCAAACATGATTTACTGTACTGCGTTAACTTCAAGGGAAACAAAATAAAATTCTGGCCTGATATTGATCAGTTCATTGAAGAACTATCAAAAGTATTTCCTGCCGAAAAAGACAATATAAAACGGTTCTATAAAGATCTTGAAAAAATGTATCAGCATGTGATGGTCGAAAATCCGAGTTATTCAACACCAGACGAGACGGATCCAAAAGGTTCGGTGAAAAGTTTTTTAAAGCATCCCGGTTCGTATTTGAGATTTCTGAGTTATTTAAATAAAAGTGCCGGGAGTCTGCTTGCAAAATATTTTTCGGATCCGGAGATATTTAAATTTTTCGACAAGCTGACCTCCACTTATTGCTACACGACGGTGGAAGAGTCGCCGGCCGTTCTTGCCGCGGTGATGTTTGTCGACAATCATATTGGCGGCAGCTATTATCCGGCGGGGTCAACACTTTTTCTGCCGGGAACGCTGGAGAAGGTCATTGAGGAAAACGGCGGTGAGATGCTGCTGGAAAAGGAAGTGACGCAAATCCTTTTCCATGACGATAATCCGGTTGGTGTGGAATTAAAAAACGGCGAAAAAATTTACGGTGAGAATCTTATCTACTCAGGAACGGTCTGGAACTTATATGGCAAACTAATTGATCAATCCCATACGACGGACAAAAAAGTCGTCTGGGCAGAAAACCAGATCCCCACTTATCCGAGTGTCGTGTTCTACGCCTATATCGATAAAAACGTCATTCCCGAAGATACAGCCCCGGTAGAGATGCTGGTGGGCAATCCGGATAGCCTTGATGAAAGTGAAGTAACGGTTTATCTTTCCAGCATTGACGATAAAACGTTATGTGACGCGAAACATCATGTGCTTCTAGCGATTGGACCGACTTTTGAAAGTTGGGATAGCGATAATGAGACGGAATATCTTCAGAAAAAAGAGAAAGAAAAAGAACGGCTGATTGCGGTTCTGGAAAAGAAATTCGTCGGATTCCGGGATGGCATCGATTATGCCGAACTTGCCACGCCGCGGACAATTGAACGGTACACCAATAAAAACGGCGGGGCAGTGGCAGGGCCCAAGCAGATGCTGGGGCAGCACATGTTTAATCGGCTGCATACCAGAAGTGAGTGGAACAATTTATTTTACTGCGGTGAATCCACCGTAATGGGTACCGGCACCCCAACGGTGACCACTTCCGGGCTCAGTGCGGCAAACGCCGTCTTAAAAAAAATGGCGCTGGAAACCTTTGTCTATCATGATAAGATGAAAAATTATGTGAGCATACGGGACAAGCCGTTTACGGAGGATCAGTTATATCGAGAGTATTCGGAAGAAAAGCGGATTATGATGAATAAGGCGCGTGCCTGTCAGTATTGTGAGAAACCCGGCTGCGCTAAAGCTATGAGCGTGGATATTCGCGGCATGATGAGAAGGGTAACAGTGGGCAATTTTGTCGGTGCAAAAAAAATTGCCGATCGGATTTTTGCAGAAAATGATCAACAAGCTGTTTCGCTGTCTGAATGCGAAAAAAGCTGTATTAAAAATGAAAATAATGGGACACCGGTGGAAATTCAGGCGGTGTTTGATTATCTGAGAAGATAACGAGGTGGTGTGATTTTGAAAAATGATCATTCTTATGAGGTTATTGTCATTGGAGCCGGCATCGCCGGCTTAACCTGCGCGGCATATCTCAGCAAAAACGGATATCGCACCCTCCTTTGTGAAAAAGGAGAAAAACCGGGAGGACTCGTCAGCGCCTTTACCCGGAATGGTTTTACTTTTGACGCCGGTATCAGAGCTTTTGAAAACTCCGGGATTGTTTTGCCGATGATCAAACAATTAGGAATTGAGATTGAATTTGTTTCTAATCCGGTTTCCATTGGTATTGAAGAACAAATTATTAAGCTGCAATCAAAAGAAAGCCTGAATGATTATCGGTCTTTGCTCTGGAAAAAATTTCCGAAAAATGGTCAAGATATTGATAAAATACTCGCTGAAATAAAAAAAACGATGAAATATATGGATGTGCTCTATGCCATCGACAATCCGCTTTTTCTGGATTTTAAAGAGGATCCGGCCTATTTATTTAAAACCCTGTTGCCCTGGTTATTGAAATATCAGATCAATATCCGAAAAGTTAAAAAGATGGATACCCCCATAACCGCTTACCTGCAGCAATTCACAAAAAACCAGGCACTTATTAATATCATCACCCAGCATTTTTTCAAGAATACCCCAGCCTTTTTTGCATTGAGTTATTTTGGATTGTATCTGGATTACCGCTACCCGATTGGTGGCACCGGGGTTTTAGTTGATAAAATGATCGAACGGATAAAAGCTAATCATGGGGAGATTGCGCTTAAAACCGCGGTTTCCAGCATCGATATCAGCAAAAAACAGGTTAAAACTCGGGATGGCCGTTCGTTTAGCTATCAGGCACTGGTCTGGTGTGCCGATATGAAAACCCTTTACTCAGTCCTGGAAAGCGAGCCGATGGTCGTTCAGAAACAGCGAAAAAAAATCAGCGATCAGCATCGCTTGATCGCAGAAAACGGCGGCGGTGATTCGGTGCTATCGATCTATCTGGCTGTTAATCTGGACAAGGACTACTTTGCCGAGATCTGCGGTGATCATGCTTTTTATACACCCCAAATAGCGGGGCTTTCGAGTATTTATCCGAAAAATTGGGATGAGATCGCATCCGACCACCAGCGATCGGCTGAAAATAAAAAAGCCGCTTTGAAAAAATGGCTGGCAGATTATCTCGCTTTGACCACTTATGAAATATCATGTCCGTCATTGCGAGATTCAGCCCTTGCCCCGGAAGGAAAGACCGGGGTCATTGTCAGTACGCTGCTGGATTATCGACTGGTAAAACAGATTGCCGATGCCGGCTGGTATGACGCGTTTAAATCCTACTGTCAGGAAACCATTGCAGCGGTTTTTGACAAAACCCTGTTCCCAGGATTAATAAAAAATATTCTGGACGTAAGTTGTTCAACACCGTTAACCATTGAACGATTGACTGGAAATCAAGCGGGTGCAATTACCGGCTGGGCCTTCACAGCGAATAAAATGCCGGCTGAAAATCAGTTCGCCAAAATAACCAGAGCCGTTTTGACGCCCCTGCCGGATATTTTTCAGGCCGGGCAATGGACTTTCAGCCCGTCGGGTTTGCCGGTTTCAATTATGACCGGTAAATTAGCGGCTGATGCGGTAAGTAAAAAATTAAAATTGCAGCGTGCCGGGGGGTGATATGACAGTGGCTTTGGCAATGGTATTGCTGGGACTGATAATAAGCTTGGTTCTTTTTCATAGATTTCCGGGTCTTGATGATGAAAATTCAGAAACGTGTGCTTTGAAAATATCAGTGATTATTCCGGCCAGAAATGAAGAAAAGAGTCTGCCGTTATTATTGGACGATCTAAAAAAACAGACGGCTCCGCTATTTGAAATCATCTGTGTCGACGATGCGTCGTCGGACAACACCGGCCGAGTGGCATTATCCGGGGGGGCCAAACTGATGGCGTTGAACGAAAAGCCCGCGGCTTGGATCGGTAAATCATGGGCATGCCAAAATGGCGCCGATGCCGCCCGCGGGGATCTGTTTTTATTTCTTGACGCGGATGTGAGACTCAGCCCGATTGCCGTCAGCAGGCTGATGCATACATATGAAAATAACACTTGTGTGATCTCGGTGCAGCCCTATCATAAAATGATAAAATGGTATGAGCAGTTTTCACTATTTTTCAATCTCATCCAATTGGCCGCTAATGGTTTGGGATTGCCGATTAAAAATAAAAATGTCGGACTCTACGGGCCGGTGATTCTCATCAACCGGCCGGATTATTATGACGCCGGCGGTCACGAATCGATTAAAGGCAGCATTATTGATGACGTAGCTCTGGGCCAGCAACTGAAAAGATGTAAAATACCCTTTAAACTATTTCTCGGGGATCAGGATATATTTTTTCGGATGTATGGAAATGGTTTTAAAGAACTGCTTCAGGGTTGGACCAAAAATCAGTCTGAAGGGGCAGTAAAAACGCCGTTCATAATGTTTGTGATGGTTTTTTTATGGGTCACATCCTGTACGTCGGTACCCATTCAAATCATAAAATCGATCGTAACAATGCAATCATTGTGGGTGCTGGTCTATTTACTGTTTTATCTGCTCTGGATTTTTGAACTCCGGAGGATAGCATCCCAAATTGGCAGCTTTTCAGTAGGCGGAATCATCGGCTATCCGATTTATTTAACTGTTTTTCTGGTGGTGTTTTTACTGTCAGTGATCAAGAAAATTTTTCATCTTAAAGTGGTATGGAAAGATCGAGAAATTAGATTGGGGAAATGAGCAATGCAAATTATTTTTCTGCCAAAAGCCGTTTCGATTCTATTGTGCTTTATTTTATGGCCAATATTTCAGATAGTGCCAGCCGTTGTTTGTCTGAACTTGCCGGAACGGTTTTTTTCTTCGTCTTCGTATTTTTATCAGACACACAAATGGGAAAAAAATGGATTGATCTATAAGCAATTATTCAAAGTGAACAAGTGGAAAAGATTCCTGCCGGAAAGCAGTGCGCTGATTAAGGGAAGCTATAATAAGAAATCGCTTGAAAGTTTTTCAAAAGCCAGTATGAATCAGTTCTTGTTGGAATCCTGCCGCGCCGAAATGATACACCTGCTTGCCATTCTGCCCTTTTGGGTTTTTGGATTATTTACGCCACCAATGGTAATATTTTGGATGCTTATTTATGCCCTGACCGTCAATTTACCCTGCATTATTGTGCAGCGCTATAATCGGCCCAGAATTATCAGGCTGTTGGAGAAAAAAACAATGAAATCGTGCCAAAATTCATCAAAATAATCAGGAGGAACAACTATGATTTGTAAAAAATGCGGGGCCCCAATTACCACGGATACCGAATTCTGCAGGCAATGTGGGACAGCGACGCGAGAAGACGCGATGCCGCGATCGGGCGGCACGAATAGTTTGGTGGGTTGGTCAAAACACTGGAAAGATCCCGAGATCATGGCGGCGGTAAAAAAGAAAAATGCCACCGCCGTTGGATTCGCATGGGCCCTGGCGCTGGTATTTCCGATTGGCTTTCTCATTGCCGGGCTGTTGATCAAAACGATGCCCCTAGCCGGAGGGATTATCATTGGTATTGTATTAGGCATAGTAATGTTTGGCCTTAATATGTTTTATATCAAGACCCGGAAGAATCAGATCTGGGAAGGTGTGATCACCGAAAAATATGAGATTAATAAACATGCCGATGATGATTCGGATGATGACGATGATGTCGAATATGTGCTGGCTGTTCAGAAAACAAACGGTCAAAAATACAAGATGATCTATAATAATCGGCGGGAAATGTACGACTATTTTAAAATAGGCGATCGCATCCGTTATCATTCCGGCCTGTCAACCTACGAAAAATATGATAAATCCCGAGACCACATTATCTACTGTAATGTCTGCTCAGCAGAGAATCCGATTTCAAACGACCGCTGCGACCGCTGCAACAGCCCTTTGTTCAAATAGAAACAAGAAATCAGGCTTTTGCCTGATCATCATAAGGCAAAAGTTTATGACGTCAATAACTTATTTTTTAACTTTCTCTGCATTTTATGATCAAAAAAATGATATAATCATTTTTTAATTGAAAAAATTGGAGGTTTATATGATTAAAAAAGTGAGTAAATGGCTTTCAGCTAATCGGCATGCGTATGCAATGCTGTTTTTTATTTTCTATCTGGCAGTTTTTTTTACATTGGAGCATTGGGATCGGCCGGAACATATAATCCATTTTTTCCTGGATGATTATATACCGTTTAATGAATATTTTATCATTCCATATTTCATGTGGTTTCTTTGCATAGCAGCCTCATTAGTCGGATTCATGGTTTATGAAAAAGAGACTTTTCTAAATCTGTGTCTGATGATGTTTGGCGGGATGACCTTCTGTCTGATCATTTATGCACTCATACCGAGCGGACTTGATATCAGAGGAAAAATTGCCGGGAACAATCTCTGTTGTCAGCTGACGAAATGGCTCTACTCGATTGATACACCCACGAATGTCTGTCCATCAATTCATGTAGCCAGTTCGGTTTCGATTGCCTTTGCGGTGTGGAAATCGAAAAAATTGAAATCCTATCCGAAGTTTCAATTTGGAACGATAGCCCTGATGATCTTAATTTGTATTTCAACCGTATTCATCAAACAGCATTCCCTGATTGATGTATTCTGCGGAATTCTGTTAAGTACAGTATTATATTATGTGGCATATTATACAAATTGGAAAAGCATAACGGTTTGGACCAAGCATCAATTGGTTCTGAGGCACCGGAGATTACACCCGAACAGTTATCGAAGATGGAAATTCTAGACGGGAATGGCTGCTGAAAATAAGAACGAAATAAAAAAACCAGTACAATGTCACAAAAATTGTACTGATTTGAAGGGGGATATATATGAACTGGCTTTTAAAGAATCACCAGAGAGACTTTGGATCAGTGCGGAGCGATGATAAAAACTGCAAAAGACGTCCCCAGATAACAGGCAATAAAGCCCAAAACAACGGTTGTACTAATATAAATAATGGCGCTGAGTATCCGGTTGTTTTGCAGAAGGACGAAATCCTCATACATAAAAGTCGAAAATGTGGTATAGGCTCCGAGAAATCCTTCGGCAAATAATCCGTACAGAAGTTGTGAAATATCAGCTCCCGTTACAAAACCTAAAAGAAATGCACCCGATACATTAATGACAAAGGTGCCAATGGGGATGCTTTTATATCTTGCCGCGAAGCGTTTTCCAAGCAAATATCGGGCGGTGCTTCCCAGTGCGCCCCCAAGCATGACGCATATTATTTCCATGAGTCAGATTCCTAATTGTAGTCAAAACTGAACTGAGAAACAATGGCTTGCCCGATTGGATGCACGACGCGATGACCGATCTGGTGACCAATGTAAACAGCGACGATACCTAAAATAATGGATGCCGCAACATAATAGGAAAAAGTGCTGATATATCCGGCATCAAGCAGATCCAGACTTTCTTTGCAGAATGTCGAAAATGTCGTAAATGCGCCTACAAAACCGGTAGTAACACCTAATTTTAAAGGGGGACTGATTCGTTCCGTTTTAGAAAAAACGGCATTCAATGTACCTAAAAGAATGCAACCGAATAGGTTGATAACCAGAATATCAAAAGAACTATTTAATAAATAATCCGTTGTTGGTAAAAAAGCTGCCGATGTTTTAAAGCCATAACGTAACAGCGCACCAATGGATCCTCCGGCAGCAATAAAATAATACTTTTTCATAAATTGTCCTCCTCACTCAAATGACAAATAAATTAGTCGCGAAGGTCTTTTATTTTGGCAAAAAAGAGAAATGCTTTTTGGGCAATAAAAAACCTGCAGAATTAAAAAATCAATCCGACAGGAGTCATTAGCTCATCAGCAATTTAGGTGAACTCCATCACCTTTTTTAATGTGATTTTAGGATAGCACGGGGGAAGAAATGCGTCAAGAGGATAATCAATTGAAATCGTAATCAAAAAAATGTAATCAAAATAAATTTAGCTTTATTTAAGATATGCATTCGTTTGATTAAATATTTGGGACAAATCAATCGAACCTCGGTTATTAGTTCGCTTTTCTCATTGATATTTTGCTACAAATCAAGTACAATGGATTAAAAGGTGATGAAGTTCACCATGGTATATGCCTAAATGCTCATGAGCTGATGACTTCTGCAAATAAATTTGTGGATGCATCAGTTTTTTTATGCCCTAAAAAAGCGAACGAGTGGTGCCTTAACAGTGCCCTAGGTAACATTTGAAGGATGAAAGGGAAACTTTATGAATAGGACAATCCAGAATACCCTCAAAGAAGCGGCTCAACTGCTGAAACGTTCAGGCATCTGTGAAGACAATACTGTAGCCGTTCAAAATCTTATGAAAAAGCTGGATAACCGAGAGCTGATCATTTCAGTCATCGGACAATTCAAGCGGGGTAAAACATCCTTTATCAATGCTGCTTTAATGGAAGATATTCTGCCGGTGGGGATCATCCCGGTGACGTCGGTCGTGACAAAAATCCAGTATGGCAGAGGTTATGCCACCGTATCATTCAAATCGGGTAATGAAGAAACGGTTTCCCTGGATACATTGGGAGAGTTCATCAGCGAACAGAACAATCCCGAAAATAAAAAAGGCGTCTCTTATGTCAATCTTTATCTGCCGCACGATTTTCTGAAAAACGGTCTTACGCTTGTCGATACACCAGGGGTCGGTTCCATTCATCAGCACAACACCGATGATGCCTATTCTTTTTTGACCGAGAGTGATGCCATTATTTTCATGATCTCGGTGGACAGTCCGATTAACGAAATTGAAAGAGCATTTCTGGCTGCGGCTAAAAATCATGCAGCGAAATTCTATTTTACTGTTAATAAAATTGACACCATCACGCTGTCGGATCTCAATGCCTACCTGGGCTATTGCCGTAATATTCTAAGTGACCTCATGGATGGAGAAGCCGTTGATCTTTTTCCTATCAGTGCCCGAAAAAACATCGGCATTGACACGCTATTTTCGACAATTCAGGAGGATCTTAGGACTTCAGCTGATGAGATCCTGAGGGATTCTGTTGGGATTAAGCTGAAGGAGGTTTTAATACCGGCATTGTCGCACATCGACTTGTACAATACTGCTTTGCATCTGCCGCTTGATAATCTTGAAGCGAAAAAAGCGCTACTCACTGAGAAACTTGAAAATCTTGACGGGATCATCAAGAATGCATCTTATTTTCTCAGCCAGAAGATTGATGAAGTTCTTGAACGAATTCAAGGGGCGTTACACACAGAAGCGACAGTCATCAGCGATGATCTTACAGCAATACTGAAGACTGTCTATGAAATAAATCGCGACAAAAAACCGAAGCAGCTTGAAGAAGCATTGAAAGATGTTCTGGAAATGGATTTAACCGGCCATCTGACAGAACTGAGCGACCGGGGCTTGTTAATCCTTGAAATGGGATATGAGGAGGCGGCAGACTTGCTCAGCCAGAAGATCGATGACTTGAAAGATTTTCTCAAACAAGTCATCGATGAACTTTTTGGTATTGCATATCAGTATGAAACGACGAGTCAAGGTTTATCCGAACGGGAAGATTTTTATGTAAGTGTTAATAACGATAGCGGATCGCTGTTGCTGGATATAAACGATTTTGTTTATTTGCTGCCCAGGTCTTATGCCAATCAGAAAATTTTCAGCCGTTTTGTGAAAAAAATGCAGGACGATGTGGAATGCAACATCAACAATATGATTTACAATTATCAATATAAACTGCGTGAGAGTGTGCGCACTTTCAATTCGATATTGGACACTGAGTCCACAGTGCTGAAAAAAGAAATTGCCGATATCGTTAATCGCGTGATTGCCGATAAAGAAAACACCAGCCTGGAACTGGGCGAAAAAATCAATGAACTCAACCAAATTTACAAAGCTTTGAGATTGTGTATAAATGAATTGTGAATGATTTTGCGGTCGCAGTGCTATGCTTCTTTTCCTTTTAAATTAAACAGGATGATGCTTACGATGATAATAATTCCGCCGATGAAAGTGCCCATATTGGGGATTTCATTCAACAGCATAAAGCCCATCACCGTTGACAGTAGCGGTGTGACAAACATAAAATTGGTCACGTCGTTTGTCTTATCGGCCAAGGAAAGCGCTTTTCCCCAGAAAAAGTAAGCCATTGCACTGGGAAATGCACCAAGATAAATAACTAATAGCAGGTATTTGGGTTGTGCAGTCATTAACTGCACAACGCCCTGTGGTGCGAAAATAGCCAGTAGAATGGCACCGCAGCACATGCTGTAAGTTACGATTTCCAAAGCGGTGTAGCCTACGCTGGAAAGTTTGCGGTTTAAAAAATTGTAACCGCAGAAAACAGTGGCAGCACAGAGGGTCCAAATCAGGCCGATATTGACGGAGAACATGCCTTCCCACAGCAGCAGAATCAAAACGCCGACAAAGGCCAGCAAGATGGTGAACCAGCCAAGCCGGTTTATTTTTTCGCGAAAGAAAATGGAGGCAACCACCGCAGTCATAATGGGGGTCGTGGCAATAATAATGCTGGCGGTTGCAGAGGTCAGCGTCTGGATGCCAATGTTGAAGGTGATCATGTACAGGGTAAAACCCAGACAACCGGATAGGAAGAACCACGGAAGGTCTTTTTTTTGAGGGGGACGGATGTGATTCGATTTACCGATGATGAGCAGGAAAACGGCGGCGATGGTACAGCGGAGAAAGCCCAGGGCGTTGGGGGTATAGTAGGTCATTGCCACCTTGGTCAGCGGAAAAGCGGAGGCCCAAAGAAAGACGGTTAAGAATGCCAGGATCGATACTTTTGTGTTTTGTTTCATTGTCGATAAACTCCGGTCTAAATATTTATAAATGATGTGGATTCTATGTACCCGTTGGATTCGGCTTTTAATTAATTGACATAGAATAGCTTCTGCATTTCATAGAATTAAATATTATCATAAAATTGCTTATTGATGAAATAAAAAAAGTAAAAGGCTGCCATCGTCATGATTGGCAGCCTTTTATTGAAAACTGATCCCTCAGCTTATAGCATCTGGATAAGGTAAGGAAAAGATAACTGGCTAAGAAAGGCCAGAAAGCAATATCAACACCGGGGTCAGAGCATGGCATGACGACGGTTTCCCGAAACTTGTCTTTTTTATAAATCATTGTATAATGTATTTATAAATGAACTGCCAGAAGAGAATGAAATATAGATGCGCGGTTATATTTTGTGATAAAATAGAGATGCGAAAACGAAAATTAGGAATTCAAGGAGAAAAAATATTGAAAAGTTTGAAAAAAGTAACCGCTTTACTTCTCGCTGGTGCCATGGTACTGGTATTGGCAGGCTGTTCATCAGGAACAACGCAATCGGCAACAACGGGAGAAATTAATGGCGGCGGCTCAACATCGGTCCAAAAGATCATCGATGCGGTTGGATCGGAGTATACGGCGTTAAACCCGGATATTAAATTTACTTACAGCGGCACCGGTTCTTCAGACGGAATCAAGGGGGCAATATCGGGCACCTATTCATTTGGCTGTTCATCTCGAGATTTAAAGACCGAAGAAAAAACGAATTTAACCGAAATGATATTTGCCTATGACGGCATTGCAATAATCGTCAATCCCGAAAATACGGTATCCGGTCTCACCAAGATACAATTGGCAGAAATTTATACCGGGGAAATTACAAATTGGAGTGAAGTCGGCGGAAAAGATGCGCCGATTGTCGTTGTATCCCGGGAAGACGGCTCGGGTACCAGAACGGCAACTGAAGAATTAGTGGGATTCACGGAACAATTAAAAGGCAGTGCGACCATTAAAGAAGGAAATGGCAACGTTCAGACAACGGTTGCCGTCAATCCCAATGCCATCGGGTATGTATCCCTGACTTTTGTCAATAAAACCGTAAAGGCCCTTGATGTGGATGGCGTCAAAGCAACTGTTGATAACGTGCTAAATAAAACCTATGCACTATCCCGACCATTCGTGGCTGTTTATGATGCCACCAAAGTTGACGATGCCACGCTGGCTTTTCTTAATTTCCTGATGAGCAAAGATGGTCAGAAGATTGTGACCAAAAATGGTGGCATAACGGTGCTGTGAAAAACTCGGCAGTTAAAATATTTTTTAATCAATTTTAGCTGGATAGGTATAAATAAGAGACTGGGGTGAATTGGCCATGACAAAAAATGATGTTGCAATGAATAATGAAATTTTTATCGAAAATGAGGATAAGGCGAATCAATATGCTGCCAAATGTTTAATCTTTGTTGCCGCTATTGTTGGAATGGTATGGATCTTAAATGCCATCGATTTTTTCATCATTCCCAAAATACTAATGAACATCGCGATGCCGATCAGTATAGCATTGCTTTTATTGCCGACGCTGCTGAATAAAGTGATTGGCGGCCATAAGTGGTACCTGAAATATCTCATTATGTCATGCACGATTCTGGGAATAACCATTCTGTCCATGATGATGACGTTGCATACGGTACTGGCGTGGCTGTGTCCTTTGCTGATTTCCTGCCATTATTATTCACGAAAATTCACAGGATGGACATTGGCCGGCAGCGTCATTTTTATGACTATTGCCATTTTTGGCGGACTTTATGTGGGCTTGTGGGATTCGGATATGATGCTTAGTATGGACGTGGGACAAGAACGGATCATCACAGCGAGCATTCTGATCAGAACATTAAAATTTTATTATCTGCCGCGGGTATTTACCTTAGTGGCGCTGTCGCCAATTTGTTTCACTTTGGCGAACCGGACCCGAAATCTTCTGAAAAAGCAGGAACAGGATAATGAAGAAAAACAACGTGTTTCAGCTGAATTGAATGTGGCTACTCAGATCCAGGTTTCCATGCTTCCAAGCATCTTTCCGGCCTACGCTGATCGAGCAGAATTTGACATTTATGCGACGATGCAGCCGGCTAAAGAAGTTGGCGGCGATTTTTATGACTTCTTCTCAATTGATGATGATCATCTGGCCGTGGTTATTGCCGATGTGTCCGGCAAGGGCGTTCCGGCGGCGTTGTTTATGGTGATTGCTAAAACATTGATTAAAAATCATATGCAGGCCGGCATGACCCCCGCAGAAGTTTTTGTTTTAGTGAATAACCAGCTTTGCGAAAATAATGAAGTGGGTATGTTTGTCACGGCTTGGATGGGGGTGCTGGAAATTTCGTCCCATCATTTTATCTCAGTGAACGCAGGACATAATCCACCGCTGCTAAAAAAAGCAAACGGCAGTTTTGAATATCTGAATTTAAATTCCGGCTTTGTCCTGGGAGGAATGGAAAATACTAAGTATCAACAGGCAGCAATGCAGCTGACTAATGGTGATGAACTGGTTCTCTATACCGATGGGGTGACTGAGGCAACGAATGTCAACAATGATTTATATGGCGAGCAACGATTGCGGTCTGTTCTCAACGACAGTATCGGATTAACTCCGGATGCGCTACTGTCAATGATAAAAAAAGATATTGACAACTTTGTTAATGGAGCACCTCAATTTGATGATATTACCATGGTTGCCTTGAAAATCAGTGAAGGATAGCAATCATGGATAAGAAAAACGAAACGCTTCCGGGTTAAAAACAAGACTGGCAACTGATTTATTCCAGTCTGAAAAAAGTGATTAATAAACGAACGATTGTTCAATAAATGAACGTCTGTTTATAATGAAAAACGTTTAAAAAACGAACATAAGCAAAGAAAATACGAAAAAAGCCTTTAATCTGGTCTTTTTTTTATTGGCATGAAAATTGCTTTTTAAATAGATGTGCTGATTAAACGAACATAAATTTGCATGTTAATTTGGACTTGATTGTGGTATAAACAGATAAGTTGGACTTGGTTGTAGTAATAAGAGATAAATTGAGATGAAAAAAAATTTTTTAAAAAAAGTGGAGGACAAAATGACAACTACCGGTAAATTATTAGATATGGCAAAAAAAATGGCTGAAGCGGCTGCAGTAAAAGCAATCGAAATTGATGTGCCAATGGTGATCGTTATATGTGATGCAAATGGAAATACGGTATTATATAACCGTATGGAAGATTCTTTATTAGCCAGCATGAGCATTGCGACGAATAAAGCCTATACCGCAGTTGCACTTAAAATGAGCACCGACACCTTAACCGACCTTGCCAAAGAATCAGGTCAACTCTTTGGCATCACTTCATGTGATAATGGAAGAATGGTTGCCTTTGGCGGTGGCTTCCCGATTATTGAAAATGGCAAAATTATCGCAGGCATTGGTGTCAGCGGCGGCAGTGTCGCAGAAGACATGAGCGTGGCTCAGGCTGGTCTGGATGCCCTTAAATAAGTTGTAAATACTTATTAACTGGCCAGCTGATACGAAAATAATTAAAAAAAATAACGGAACTTAACATAGATAAAATTAATCAAGTCCAAATCATCATGCAAATTTAGAACCGTTTAGTCAGTTGGCCAAAATCCCTAAGAGGATTATTCTAACAACTGAGGCAAAAATGTCGGATAAAGTGACGTTTTTGCCTCTTAACTTTAAATGAGCAGAAACAGCTATCACGAATAAGCGTTTGAGGGCTTCAGATAGAAAATCCACGGTGTTAAATGATTGCAGAAAAAAAGCACAGCAAATCTCTGAAAATTGATTGGCTGATTTAATAGAGAAAAAAGGGATAACGATTCTAATTTCGAAGGTAATTTGTTAAAAAAACAATACGGTAAAACAGGAGAAAAGAATGAAACAGATTGAAACAACCGATGCAGTCGGCAGCGTGCTTTGTCACGATATCACCCAGATTATCAAAGGCGTGAAAAAAGAACCGGTGTTCTCAAAAGGGCATATTGTAAGGGCGGAAGACATCCCGGTACTGCTGTCGGTGGGGAAGGAACATCTTTATGTCTGGGAAAAGGAAGAAGGTATGCTGCATGAAAACGATGCGGCTAAAATTCTCTACGATCTGTGCAAAGGCGAAAACATGGAGCCTTCCGAAATAAAGGAAGGCAAAATCGAACTGATCGCGTCTTGCGACGGGGTTCTGAAAATTGACAAAGAGAAAGTCAATCAGGTCAACGCCCTGGGGGAGATGATGATCGCCAGCCGTCACGGCAATTTTCCGGTAAAAGCCGGTGACGTCCTGGCCGGTACCCGGGTGATTCCGCTGGTGATTGAAGAAAGCAAAATGGATCAGGCCAAAGCCTTATGCGGCGACGCTCCGCTTTTTGAGATCAGAAAATACGTCCATAAGAAAGTCGGCATTGTCACAACCGGCAGCGAAGTGTTTTACGGACGGATCAAAGATACCTTTACTCCGGTGATTGAAGAAAAACTGGCGGAATTCGACGTCGAGATTGTCGGACACATCTTGTCAAACGATGAACACGAGATGATTACCGAATCGATCATGCAGCTGCTGGAAAAGGGTGCTGACATGGTTATCTGCACCGGCGGCATGAGCGTGGATCCCGATGACCGGACCCCACTGGCGATCAAGAATACCGGAGCCAAAATGATTACCTATGGGGCCCCAGTCCTGCCCGGTGCGATGTTTCTGTTGGCCTACTATCAAGGGAAAATCCCCATTATCGGCCTGCCCGGCTGCGTGATGTATGCCAAACGAACCATCTTCGATCTGGTCCTGCCCCGGATCATGACCGACGAACGCCTGAGAATCGGCGATTTCACCCGATTGGGACAGGGCGGCCTCTGCCTTTCCTGTGATGTCTGTACTTTCCCGAACTGCGGCTTCGGAAAAGGCGCATGAATCAAGTGAAAGCGAATCAGCAGAAAGCGAAGGACAAAAAATATGAACAAACTATATGAAATTATCCGGGCCAGCAGTCCTAATCATAAAAACAGTGTGGCAACCGTCGTGGCCGGCGAGCATCTCGGCGAAAAGGCCTTTTTTGACGGAGATGACTGCCGCTTTGAAACCGAACCAAATGGCTTTTTAAGCCGTCACCGCGAAACTATTTTAAACGATACTAAAAACGGGAGCCAGTCTATTGACGGCAATCGGGTATTCTGCGAACGTGTTGGCACAGAAAAGAAACTCGTGATTTGCGGTGCCGGACACATCTCAATTCCGATCATCAAAATCGCTCTGATGGCGGATTTCAATGTGACGGTCATCGAAGATCGCTACGACTTCGCCCAAAACGCCCAGGCCGCCGGAGCCCACCAGGTTATCTGCGAACCCTTTGAAGACGGGCTGGCAAAAATCGCCGGGGACATGAACACTTATTTTGTCATCGTGACCCGGGGTCACCGTTACGATCAGGTCTGTCTGGAAACCATTATCGAGAAACCCAATGCCTACATCGGCATGATCGGAAGCAAGCTGCGGGTGAAGAAGGTCATGGAGCAGCTGGAAGGCAATGGCGTGGATGCCGGTCAGCTGGAAAAAGTCTATACCCCCATCGGGCTGAAGATCAAGGCGGAAACCCCAACGGAAATCGCCATATCCATTATAGCCGAGATCATCACGGTCAAAAACCAGAAAAAGGAAAGCTGCGGTTATTCAAAAGAACTGCTCAAAGCCATTGAAAAATATAACCTGGTGCAACAGAAGATCGTGCTGGCGACGATTGTCAGCCGCAAAGGCTCGGCCCCCCGAGAAACCGGATCGAAAATGCTGATTTTCTCGGACGGAAAAACCGTGGAGACCCTCGGGGGCGGCTGTGCGGAAGCCGCCATTAAACTGAAGGCCATCGACATGTTAAGGGCCGAGAAACCCGCCCCGGAACTGCATGTGGTGGATATGACCGGGTGGGAAGCCGAAGATGAAGGCATGGTCTGCGGCGGCATAATCGAGGTATTTCTTGAGGTCATTGAGTAAATTGCAAAAAAACGACGGGTATCATGAGTAAACTCTGAGGGGAGTAAAAAAACATGAGGTCACAAGATATAGGAATAGTAAGAACGAAAGCTGGTAAAAAAAATGATAGATCGGTATGGAAGAAAAATTGAATATTTGAGGATATCAGTTACTCAGAATTGCAATTTAAAATGCATTTATTGCAATCCTGATGGGGATCATTGCAAAGAAAATCAGGAGCAGAATCTCAGTCCGAAAGAGATTGAAAAGATTACTCGGGCAATGGCGAAGGCGGGCATTAAAAAAGTCAGACTTACCGGTGGTGAGCCATTGGTCAGGCATGATATTTACGAGATCATCAGCAGAATATCCAGAATAAAAGGGATCGAAGATATCGCTATGACCACCAACGGTATCAATCTTTTAAAAATGGCCAGAGATTTGAAAACAGCCGGCCTGCAAAGAATTAACATCAGTTTAGATTCCTTAAATAAAGACAAATTTAAACAGATCACCGGTGGCGGAGAGCTTGAAAAGACGCTGGAAGGAATCGACCTTGCGCTGGAGCTGGGGATGACTCCGGTAAAGATCAATACCGTTCTGATCAAAGGCGTCAATGATAACGAAATCGATGAAATCATCGAACTTGCCAGAAACAGACCCATTGAAGTCCGCTTTATTGAGCTGATGCCGATGGGCTGTTTTGGAGAAAACAATGCCGATAAAATCATACGCAATGATGAGGTGATCAAGGTCAGACCCGCCTTGAAATACCTGGAAAAAAATGATAAAAGCGTTCCTGCAGTTTACTATGGGATGGAAGGATTTGCCGGGAAGATTGGATTTATCTCACCAATGACGCATCAATTCTGTTCGGACTGCAATCGAATCAGACTGACTTCTGACGGAAAGATTCGGCTTTGCCTGGGGAATAACGAAGAAGTGGATATCAGAGAAGCACTGCAACTTAAAGCTAAAAATATGGGCGTGATCATGAAACAGATTATTTTCAATAAACCAATGGGACATCATTTCGGAGAAAAATTTTCATCCTCAAGAAAAATGCAAATGATCGGCGGCTGATTATATGGTATACTTTCTACATTGATAATTGTGGGATAAACTGACCGTGACAGAAAAAACGGTAAAAATTTAAATTTGGAAAAAATTGAGGAGTAAAAATGGCTAAAGTAATTGCAGTGAATATCAGCGACCGAAAAGGCGTGATCAAACATCCGGTTGCAGTCGGGGAATGTCTGGTCGATTTTGGCATAAAAGGGGATGCCCACGGCGGAAACTGGCATCGCCAGATCAGCCTGCTGGGGCAGGAAAGCATTGATAAAATGACAGCAATGGGCGTTGAAGGACTGGATCCCGGTAAATTTGCGGAAAATTTAACCACCACAGGGATTGAACTGTTCACACTGCCGATTGGAACCCTGCTGGAGATCAATGGCGTTCTGCTTGAAGTCACTCAGATCGGCAAGGAATGCCATAAAGGGTGTGCCATTAAACAGCAGGTCGGCGACTGCATCATGCCCAGAGAAGGAATCTTTGTCAAGGTGTTGAAAAACGGTGAAATCAGACCGGGAGACGAAATCATCATAAAATAAATAGAATGATATCGATGCAACACATAATAACTAAGGGTAAGTTATCGGGGTTGAGATGAAAATCGACCTCTTTTTAGGTTGTTCAGGCTGTTCGCAAACGATTGTCGATAGGATCGGCAATTTCGTAAAATCGATCAACTGTAAAAAAATATTAACGGCAGAAAGCAATTAGCAATTGATTTCTGCCAGACAGAATAGTATAATACAATTGTTGTTGCCTAAGGGTTAACAATAGATAAAAAAATTATCGCTCAGATCGACTGCCGGGTTTACAAAGAAACATTATGGAGTCGGATTTTTCAAGTGATCGGATCGTGCATCGGAACAAACATCAGTAAGACGTACTTTGGAAATTAGAGTTAATTTTTTATAAGCAATCGGCTTCAAAACAAAATTATAATGGTAAAAGATGCCAAAAAGTTTTAACTGGTTGACAGAAAGAACGGATTACGAGCCTCATTCACTGGCGGTACTCTGTTCTTTTTTTATGGAGAATCAGGAATGGCAATTTAAAAACAAAATTACTCGGCTAATAAGCGATTTTTTTTAGAGGAGACCAAATGACACTGCAAAACCTGATTTCAATAATCCTTTACATTTCATTTGTCACCTATGCCCTGATTGGAGCGTATAGTTTTACGCTCAATAAAGAGGCTAGGCTCAATCGATTGTTTATGTCGCTTTGTCTTTGCTTTTCGCTGTGGAGTTTTGCATTTGCTGTGGGTAATTCGGCAGGTACCTATGCTGAAGCGCTGTTCTGGCGAAGAATTGCGGTATTGGGGTGGGGTGTTGCCTATTGTGTTATCCTCCATTTTATCATTGTTTTAACGGGATCGAACTGGAGCAGGAAGGAGAAAAAGCCTCTGCTATTAATGGCTCTTTACGTGCCGGCAGTCCTGAATGTTATTATTATTATGTTTTACAGCCAAACTACCAATGCCCAGATGCAACTGATTTATACGGTTTCAGGCTGGGCCATAAAACCAGCTAATGATTTTGGAAATATATTGTTTTATCTCTATTCTCTGGGCTTTTCACTGATCGCTATTGTTTTGCTGATGCGATGGTTTCGCAGTACGAAAAATTTTATCAACAAGAAGAAAGCATTGTATCTGTTGATCTCATTCAGTGTGGCGCTATTTTTGGGAATGTTTACAGATGTTTTAGCGAATCATTTTCTGAATTATCAACTGCCTTATCTTACGCCACTGGTCATTATGATTCTGATGGGAACGATTTATCACATCATTCATAAATATGGATTAATATCTGCCAATGGGCAAAATAACGAAAGCGCCAAAGGCATCATACTGAATGCTGATAGCCGGGCTAAACTTTTTCAGTATATTGGCATCGTCCTGGCAATTGGGAGTATCATTAATTTTTATATTTGGGTTATCCTTTCAGGAGGACGAGAAATCGGCATTCTATTCAGTCTTGTTTTAGTCTTGATGAGTGTGGTGCTGATGGTCATCCCCTATCTGATTGAGTCGGTTAAATATCAGCAGCGGATCCTGACCTTGCTGCTCCTTGTAATTTTACCAATTGTGATGCTCGCATATTATGACGGCCCTTTCAGTAATATTATCTGGCCGGTGCCGATATTTGTCATCATGATCACCGTTATATCAAATGACAGACGACTGTTTTTTTTCACAGCAATCCTAAGTTTGCTGCTGGGGATGCTTTTTTGGGTAAGAATGCCGAGCTTTAATCTAATAATTAACGGGGAGACTTATGCTTTGCGGCTGCTATTCTATGCGGTTGGAATAAGCCTCACGGCCCTGATTACGAATATTTATGTTTCCCGGCTGATGGAAAACAGAAAACAGCGGGATTTTCAAAAACTGATCGCAGAAATATCTACAGATTTTGTGACCATGACCCGCTTTGATTTTGATGACAAGGTTAAAAATTTACTAAAAAAAAGCGGGCTCTTCATCAATGCCGATCGAGCGGCTGTCGCGCTATTTTCGGATGATTCTCAGAGCGCTGCTTTTACCCATGAGTGGGTGAGGGAAACCATGGAATTCATAGATAAAGAAACTGAAAAATGCCTGGTACAGGTGTTGGATTGGAGCAGAAAACAACTGCTTGACAATGCCATTGTATATATACCATCGATTGATAGGCTGGCTCCTGAGGCTGATGAAGACAGCAGGATACTGAAAGAAGCGAAAATTCAGTCTCTGGTTTGTATTCCGATTCATAGTAAAGACAGCGTGATTGGATTTATCGGATTTGATCAGATCAGCAAAGACAAAGTATGGAAAACACTTGACTTTGAATTGTTGAGAGTGCTGACCAACATTGTCGCGGATGCCATTGCAAAGGTCGAAACTGAAAAGGAAATCAATGATCTGGCTTATTACGATCCCCTCACCAATTTGCCCAACCGGGTACTGTTTAATGACCGTCTGGAACAGGCGCTAGCCCTGGCAAAACGCAGCGGAAAACTGCTGGGGGTGATTTTCCTGGATCTCGACGGCTTTAAGGAAGTCAATGATACCCTTGGCCACGATCGGGGGGATCATCTGCTGAACCAGATTGGCAAGCGTCTGTCAGCTTGTGTACGAAAATACGATACGGTGGCCCGGTTTGGCGGGGATGAGTTTCTGATTATGGTGCCCCAACTAGCCCAGAAAAAAGATCTGGATGAAGTCGCTAAGAAAATCATGGGAATTTTTCGGCAACCGGTGATGATCGAGGAGCAGGAATTTTTTATGAATGCCAGCAGCGGGATTGCCGTTTTTCCCGAAGATGGGGAGGATGTTACAACTCTCACGAGAAATGCCGATATGGCCATGTACGTGGCCAAGAAAAATGGCAAAGGACAGGCTGTCTTTTGCTCAGGGAAAATGAAGAATGATGTGCTGGAAAAAGTGACTTTGACCAACAGCCTTTATCAGGCCTTGGAAAAAAACGAACTGATGCTCCATTATCAGCCCCAGGTCAGTGCCGCCACTAGAGAGATTATCGGTTTCGAAGCCTTGCTGCGGTGGGAACATCAAAAGCTGGGAACCATTCCGCCAGCGGTATTTATTCCCATTGCGGAGGAGACCGGTCTCATCAACAGCATTGGCGAATGGGTGCTGATGACGGCCTGCGCCCAGAATAAGGAATGGCAGGATAAAGGTTTCAAACCGGTGCTGATGGCGGTTAATCTGTCGCTGGAACAGTTTAGAAGCGAAAATCTGGAAGCCATTGTCAAAAAATGCCTGATGGAAACTGGCCTTGATCCACGGTATCTGGAACTGGAAATCACGGAAAGCATTGCGATGAAGGAGTCCGAAGATGTGGCCGCATGCCTCCATCGTTTAAAAACTATCGGAGTGACCATCAGCATCGATGATTTCGGCACTGAATTTTCATCGCTGGGCCGGTTAAAAGACCTGCCGGTGGATCGACTCAAAATCGATATGGAATTTATTCATGGAATCAGTCAGAATCTTAAGGATGAATCCATCATTGTAGTGATGATCCATTTGGCCAAAATGCTGGGACTTCAGATCATTGCCGAAGGAGTTGAGACCGAAATTCAACTGGGCTTTCTAAAAGACGAAGCCTGTGATGCGATCCAGGGGTATTACTATTATAAACCGCTTTCAAAAAATGAAATAGAAGGTGATATATATAAAACTTCACCGGCGAAATAAAAAAATCCCGAAAGAAATAATTAGTTTATATTCAGCACCGAAATTTGTTGGGAAGGAGGATAAAGGATGCTGCAAAACATACTATCAATCATATTCTATGTCATCTTTATCCTTGATGCCCTCCTGGGCGTAGTCGGTTTGATGCTCAATAAAAAAGCCCGCTTAAATCAGGCTTTTTTCGGCATTTGTCTGAGTATTTCAAGCTTGAATTATGTTTTTGCAATCGTCAATTCACTGAATGTTGTTGATGATGTGCTGATTTGGGGCTGGGTTGCGATTTTTGCGCCAATGATGATACTCTTACCAGTTAGCGCATTCGCCTATAATATAAATAAACTCAGGATTTTGGGACCCAAAGAAGCCAACCAAAAACAGAATTTCAGCGACATCTTAAGTACTGACACCCATTCAACCTTTGTTCGCTACATTGCCCTGGTTTATTTCAGTATCAGCGTTTTAATTCTCTTTAAAAGCTTTGTTTTTCCCACGGTACTCTGGGAAGATATGATCTTCAGCACGGTATTGGTGATTATCGGCCTCATCATGTTTGGTCTGAGCCTATCTGACTTAGCCATCATTGTTCAGGATCGGATATTGATGGTGATGATGGCATTCTCCATTCCGTTTACCATGTTTTGGTTTATGAATGACCGGCTGGGCAATATTATCTGGATCACGCCGCTGACCTGTTTGATGATGACGATTATCTTCAAACGCAAAAAAATGTTTTGGGTGGTTTCAGTGGCGACGCTGGCAACCGGGATGGCTTTATGGCTAATAGTCCCGGAGCAGATTGTTTACGTCGGGACCCTGGATTATTTGGGCAGACTGATTCTTTATGCCATTGCCATTATTTTGGCCGCCTTTAGCAATAAAACCTATATTGCCCGGCTGAAACAAAATGAGCAGCAGGTCGGGTTTCAGAAAATGATTGCCAGCATTACCACCAATTTTGTTTCCGTGACTAGGGCTAATTTTAATGACAAAGTATGGGATTTGCTCAGAAGCAGCGGCGGCCTCATCAATGCCGACCGGGCTTTTATCGGCATATTTTCTGAAGACATGAAAAATATTCGCTATACGCATGAGTGGCTGGGCGAAACCATTGGAACGGATTGGTCGAAAATTGGAAAAAATGAAAAATACCGGTTGCTAACGATGCCGTGGCATATAAAAAAGCTTCTTGACAATGATATTATTTTATTGCCATCAGGAGATATCCTGACGGCTGAAGAGCTAGCGGAAAAAGAAATAATGAATCAGCTGAAAATTAAGGCGGTGTCCTGCATTCCCATTCAAGGCCGGGACTGCATCATCGGGTTCATTCGGTATGATCAGATCAGATCCGGCGGAGCATGGCGAATAGATGATCTCGAATTATTGAAAGTGCTGGCCAACATCCTGGCAGATGCCTTTGAAAAGACGGAAACGGAAAGAAAAATCAATCAAATGGCTTATTATGATCCGCTCACCAACCTTCCCAATCGGGTGCTGTTTAAAGATCGTCTGGAGCAGGCACTTGCCCTGGCAAAACGCCGTGGGAAACTGATCGGAGTGATTTTCCTTGATCTTGACGGTTTCAAGGAAGTCAATGATACCCTGGGTCACAACTGGGGGGATCAACTGTTGAACCAGATCGGAAAGCGCCTGTCAGCCGGTGTGCGAAAATATGATACTGTGGCACGGTTTGGTGGGGATGAGTTTCTGATTATGGTTCCCCAACTTTCTCAGCTGGAAGATCTGGTGGAAATCGCCGAAAAAATCATGACCGTATTTAAACAGCCGGTCCTCATCGAAGAACAGGAAGTTTATGTGAATGCCAGCAGTGGGATTGCGGTTTTCCCGGAAGATGGGGAAAATGTGAATATGCTGATAAAAAATGCCGATCTGGCGATGTACGCCGCCAAAAAAAGCGGCAAAGGCCAGATTGCCTTTTGTTCAGAGGATATGAAGAACAGGGTTCTGGAAAAAATGAGCATGACCAACAGCCTGTATCGAGCTCAGGAACGAAACGAGCTGCATCTTCATTATCAGCCCCAGGTCAGCACCGTCGCTAAGGAGATTATCGGTTTTGAAGCGCTGCTGCGGTGGAACCACCCGACCTTGGGAGCTGTTTCCCCAACTGTATTTATCCCCATTGCCGAACGGACCGGCCTCATCAACAGTATTGGAGAATGGGTGTTGTTGACAGCCTGTGCTCAGAACAAGGCCTGGCAGGATGCGGGGTTCAAACCAGTACCGATGGGGGTTAATCTCTCGCTGGAGCAGTTTCGCAACGCCAATCTGGAAAACATCATCAAAAAATGCCTGGCCGAAACCGGGTTGGAACCAAAGTATCTGGAGCTGGAAATTACCGAAGGTATTGCCATGAAGGAGTCCGGGGATGTGACCCGATGTCTCCGTGAATTAAAAGCGATCGGGGTGAGCATCAGCATCGATGATTTCGGCACCGAGTTTTCGTCCCTGAGCCGCTTGAAAGACCTGCCGGTGGACCGGCTTAAAATCGATATGCAGTTTATCCAGGGAATCTCCGTCAATGCCAAGGACGAATCCATCATCACGGTGATGATCAATCTGGCCAAAAGGCTGGGCCTCAAGGTTATTGCCGAAGGAGTGGAGACAGCTGTTCAACTGGGCTTTCTCAGAGCTGAGAACTGTGACGAAATTCAGGGCTATTACTACTTCAAGCCCTTATCTTCAGATGAGATCGAAAAGAACAACTTTGAATTGTTCACGAAAAAATAACGCAACCGGGATAAAGGTTTAAGAAACAAAAAAATCACCTGCTGAATTTTCAGTGAGGTGATTTTTTTATTGGTGTTTCTGATGAGACAGTATCTATTCAATCTAAAAGTAGGGCTTGTATTCAAAGGGAACTTCTTCTAGTACTTGCTTACTCTCAGCCAGGATGGCATCGATGCGGTTTTTGTCAATATGCATCAGCACAAAATTCAGGCGGGTGATATAATCCAGACAATCTTCTTCAGAACAGTTGAAATCGCCCCGGTCGTAGGCCCAGAGGATCGAGAAGGTGGAGGCTCGGGCGGCGTTGGCAAGCATGGAAATTTCATCAGAATCCGGCTTAATATCCAGATGATACCGACGAATATGCATTTGATAAAGACGATTTCCCTCCTGACTGAACAGATCCTCATACTTATCGTCGGCCAGCTCTTTGATAAAACGCATGGCGTTGGAATCGGAAAGAAACAATTGATTGTACAGACGGATTTCTACCGCGGCACTGACCTGAAGATCGGTTTTTCGTCCTTTAAAATAATCGGTATAAAGTTTCATGGCAATTTTGTTTTTATAAGCAAAGAGGCAGGTGTCACTCACGGCCCGGCCCAATTTTGACTTGGATTTAAAATGGTAGGATATCAGGGGTTTGGTAATCTCGCAAAGCTCGGCAATTTGGTCCAGATAGGTGTTTTTGTAGCCCTGTTCGTAAAATAGCCGGGTGGCGGTTTCGAGAATATTATCTTTCTGATTTTTCATCGGCATCTCTTTCTTTTGAGGTATTTTCAGTCTTAGTTTATTTTAGACCTTTCTGGTTATGGAAGCAAGTTTATTTTGCTGAACCGGTTAATATTAAACTGATATAAAAAGTATTGACATTTCGTAAAATAACGATTACAATACAAATAATGAACCGGTTAAATTATTTGTATGCAAATAATTAATCGGCTCAAATCCTCGAATTGATCGGTTATATGTTTATTTAATGCGCTTAAACACATTAAATATAAAATCGATTAATAATGTGGGAAAGCAACCGGATAGTCAGGATTCGTAAGAAAATTGAATTCATTTAACAGGAGGAAAAAACATGTCAAAAATCGAAGAAGTAAAAGCGAAGGTTGAAGCCGGAAAATCGAAGCTTATTCCGGGACTGGTACAGGAAGCATTGGACGCCGGAATTGTACCGGCCGAGATTCTGCAGGCCATGGTGGATTCTATGAGTGTGGTGGGAGATAAGTTCTCTGCTGGAGAGATTTTTGTCCCAGAAATGCTCATTGCCGCCAAAGCCATGTCAAAAGGCGTGGAGGTCTTAAAACCATTGATGGCAGGAGATAGCTCGTCCTCACTGGGCACCTGTGTGATTGGCACCGTCGCAGGGGATTTGCATGATATCGGAAAAAATCTGGTTTCGATGATGATTGAAAGCACCGGCTTTGAGATGGTGGATCTGGGGGTTGATGTTCCAGCCGACGCCTTTGTGGAAGCTGTCAAAAACAATGCCAATGTCAAATTAGTTGCCTGTTCTGGACTGTTGACCACCACAATGCCGGCAATGAAAGAAGCTGTCCAGACCATTAAGGCCGCGTTCCCGGATCTGAAAGTAATCGTAGGAGGAGCGCCAGTGACACCGGAATATGCTGGCGAAATTGGCGCCGACGGATACGCACCGGATGCCGGCAGTGCTTCTGTTAAAGCCAAAGAACTGGTTACGGTATAACAATAAAATCATAAGGAGGTAGAAGGATGTTAACAAAACGACAGAACTTGCTGGAAACAATTCATGGGGGTAAACCGGATCGTTTCGTCAATCAGTATGAATTCCTGAACATTATTATGGAAACGCCGACAGGTATTGAGTTTCGCTATGGCGAAACTTGGAAAGATCACTGGGGAATCACTTGGCAATGGCCAGAAGGTCAACTGGGAATGTTTCCGGTTCACCATGATGGTTTAGCGGTCATTCAGGATATTACCGAATGGCAAAAATTTGTGAAAAAACCGGAGATTGCAACATCTGATGAAGCATGGGCGCCAGCCGTTGCGCATGCAAATGCCGTTGACCGCAATGAAGAGTATGTTGCCGGATTCTTTGCTCCGGGAATCTTTGAAATGACCCATCATCTCATGGGCATGGAAAATGCCCTGATGGCACTTTATGAAGAACCGGAAGCCATGCAGGAACTGATTGACTTTCTGGTTAGTTACGAATTGGAATTCGCTCAGGTGATGATCGACAAAATCCATCCGGATTGTATTTTCCATCATGATGACTGGGGCAGTCAGCTTTCATCTTTTGTTTCCCCGGAAATGTTTGAGGAATTCTTCCTACCGGCCTACAAAAAAATCTATGGTTTCTATAAAGCCAATGGCGTGGAACTGGTTGTTCACCACAGCGATAGCTATGCGGCCAATCTGGTCCCCTATATGATCGATATGGGCATCGATATCTGGCAGGGAGTCATGAACACGAACAATATTCCCGAACTCATAAAAGAATATGGGGGAAAAATTTCCTTTATGGGCGGTATCCATAGTGGACTCGTTGATTTCCCGGCATGGACTCCGGAAATTGTGGCGGAATATGTGGAAAAAGCCTGTCGTGATAACGGCAAGCAGTATTTTATTCCCTGTCAGACCTCTGGTCTTCCGATTGATAACTTCCAGGGGGTGTATGAAACGATCAACAAAGAAATTGAACACATGAGTAAAGAGCTTTTCTAGATTTATCGCAAACTTCAATTATTTAATTTATATTAAATTTTTATTTTAAGGAGAAAAAAATGAATCAATCAGTAAAACCCCTCTCAATGTTTACCATCATGGCGTTAGCGTTTTTTGGAATGGGAGTTGGGACCATTACCCCGGCCCTAAATGCAATTTTTGTTCAGTTTAATACTTTACCGATCACCACGCTTCTGCTGGTGTCGACCCTGCCATCATTACTCGTTATTCCGGCCACTATCATTGCCGGATCTGTTGCTGGAAGCAAAGTCAAATACAAGACCCTGGCCATCCTGGGAATGGCGCTCTTTGTACTGGGCGGCGTGGCTCCATATTTTGCAACTGACTTCACCGTTATTCTAATTGAACGGGCTGTCTTTGGTATCGGTCTGGGGATTATGTCACCACTGGCTAATTCACTGGTTATGGGTCTTTATGAAGGCGACAAACTTGCAACCATGACCGGAATAGTTACCCTGGCAATGAACATTGGTGGGATGGTCCTGCAATACCTGGGTGGTTATATGGCCTCAATCGGCTGGAATTATAGTTTCTTGCCTCATGGTCTCGGTATTATTTCTCTCATTATGGTTATCTTTTTTCTGCCGGAACCAGCAAAAGCACCTGTTACGGTTCAAACTGAGCTCGTTCCCAAAGAAAAACTGCCCGTAAAAGTATGGATCACGGTACTCGTTTACGGGATCTTTACCCTGACGATTTATCCCATGTTAGTTAACATGTCGACCCTGATCGTAAATCGCGGCCTGGGGACGACAGCAACAGCCGGGATTGTCCTCGCATTTCTGACTATCGGTGGGATGCTTGCCGGTTCCGTCTTCGGTAAGCTCTTCAAAATTTCCAACCGCTTTATTCTGGCTTTAGGATTTGCCATCGCTGTTGCGGGTTCACTAATCGTTGTTTATGCAGGAAATATTTATATGTTAGCTGTTGGCGCATTTCTGGGAGGGTTTGCCATGTCAACCCTGATTCCAGGCTGTATGATGATTATTGGAATGACGGCTAAACCCGCCCAGATGGCATTTGCGGTATCCTTATTCTTTGCTGGTATGAATCTTTTCGGATTCCTGTCAACCTACTGGATCGGCGCTATTGCCGCCATCACCGGTGATGCGGTTACCGCACCTATCCTAGTGAGTGGGGGAGTCCAGGCAGTCTTCTGTTTACTGTATCTGGTTGTGAATCCGTTAAAACCAAGTCCGGTAAGCGAACAGTAGTCAGAAACATTAACAACGCAGCATTCTTATTATTAAAAAGAAAACCGAAGTTTCCCAGTGCTTTGACTGGAAAACTTCGGTTTTTCTTGTGCGTCCGGAATCTATTATAAAGAAAGGTAAGAGGGCGACAACATAATTACCGACTTGTTGCATGACCCTGTAGGTGATTAATGTAGGGGCGATTAGTAATCGCCCGTGAACGTCGGGCTTGCAACTAACGCATGGGCGCGTAAATAACCCGCCCCGACACTATCCTTTTTGCTTCTTTATTATCGGGAAGATGTCATGTCACAATTGCTACAGGGCCATCATAAACAGCTTGCTTCCTTAAATAATCCTTAAGCAGTGTCGCTATTTCCTGATAACTGATGATTCAGAACAAAAAAATAATCGGGGCATACGGTCAGAAAATAACAATAAATGGATGAAAAAGGGCGCGTAATGGTATCTGCCTGGCGTGGTTTTCACTCGTCCGGAAAAGGCGGCCGGCAATTGCGGGGAAGATCTTTCCATCTTTTGAGGAAGTGTCGGTTTGGGTTCTGAGGTACAGAAAAAAGCAGAATGCTCCGGCAAATCATAAAATGTGTTTTTGAGAATTGTTTTGACGCCGAAAAATTCAAAATGTTTTTAAATGAAACTAAAATATCAGAATCAGGTATTCAAAATAACGATTTGAGTGGCCGTTAAATATTAAGGTTACACTTTATATTGCGGTTCAAGCGGTGCTTGACATGGAAAGATAATTTGTTAAATAACGAACAAAATATTACTTGCCTTCATGATTGTTTGAGAAATAACAAACAACTACATGCAATATATTGCTGCTAAAAGAAAAAATATTGACATATCTTGAGAATAA
The DNA here is from genome assembly GCF_008086595.1 of Acetobacterium paludosum. GTDB lineage: Bacteria > Bacillota > Clostridia > Eubacteriales > Eubacteriaceae > Acetobacterium > Acetobacterium paludosum. Next base: position 68,535 of record NZ_RXYA01000016.1, read on the forward strand.
TGTTATTCTTATGAAAAATTATAACACAGCAGAGAATAAATGGATTGATCAATCAGCGGGGTTTGAAAATGAAAAAAGGCGAAAGTGGTGAGGGAGAAGGGTTGATTACAAACTCAAATTTTAATAAGGTTACCTGAATAAAGTGAAATCGATAACAAATATTGGTACTGCGTTAGTTCGCTATCTTTAGTCGAGTTCATAGCGGGCAGTTTAGAAAACGCGGATCATTAAAAAAGCATGAGGAGGTCATGAAAATGGAATTTAAATTAAGAGACTGGAAATTGAGTGATGCAGAAGGCATCGTATCATTGGCAAACAATCAGAAAATTGCGGGGAATCTGAGGAACACGTTTCCTTATCCCTACACCCTGGATGACGCGCATCTTTTTATCACCAAAAGCATTCATTCCCATAAACGGAATCATCTTAACAAAGCGATCGAAATTGACGGTTCACCGTCCGGGTCGATCAGCCTGCTGATGCAGGAAGATGTCAGCTGCAAAAGCGGTGAGCTGGGTTTCTGGCTGGGCGAACCGTTCTGGGGCAAAGGCATCATGGCCGATGCGATCACCCAGATTTGCAAAACCGGTTTTGAGGATCTGTCATTGGAGAGAATCTATGCGCGGCCCTTTGCCAAAAACACGGCCGCCCGCAAAACCCTGGAAAAAGCCGGCTTCCAGTTGGAAGGCATTTTCAAGAAGAGTATTTTTAAAAATGGCAAAGTCCTGGATTCATGCATGTATGCGCTGACGCGATAAAACCGTTGTTAGAATGATAAAAAGCAACCTTTATATAAGTGATATAAGTGCCTCAAGTTAGAAAATCGCCTAAAGACTATCCGGTCTTTAGGCGATTTTCCTTTTTTTAGACGGTACGTCGTGTTTGCCGACATATTGTAAAATTGGCTGTTTAAAGCGATATAAAAGCAACTTCTGTTGTTGCTTTAAGCATTTCGCAAACACAAAATTTTAACATCCCGAACTACATCTTTGTCATACAGACGAGTTTGACGCCGGCGCTGATGGCCAGCTGGGCCAGCACGGCGGCCACCAGGGTATAGAAGACGACGATGTTGAAATAGCCGGCAATGATGGCGGCGATAATCATGAGCACGGATGTGATTGACAGCAGCGGTTGTCCCGCTTTACTGCGGATGGTTTTTAACCGTTCATCATGCTCTTTGTTGTATAAAACTTTGAGTTTGATCTCATCATTAAGAGCCCGCCGCAACTTGACGACCGTCACCATTGATAAAATGCCGATGCTCATGATGAGCCCGAACTGAAATCCCGAAATAAAACCAGCAGACATCGTGGCATCATCGGGAACGTTCTGCAGTGAAAAGACAGCATAAATACCTAGGGCCACGGCCACCAGCGTCAAACCTGAAGCAAGGATGATTCTTCGTTTGACTTTTGTTCTAAATTCTTCCATAGTATTCCTCCTAAAATTCATTTGCATCTGAAAAATCAAATACTTCTTCAATCGTCAGCCCGAAATAGTGGGCGATTTTGTAAGCCAGCACCAGGGATGCCGTATATTTTCCGACCTCAATTGAGGTGATGGTCTGGCGGGTGGTGCCGACTTCTAAGGCCAGTTCTTCCTGAGACAATTTTCGTTCTTTTCGCAATTCTTTAATGCGTGTTTTCATATTGACACCTTCTGTTGATTTGCATAGTATACTTAGCATTTTTAGTATAGTTCACTTTGCATTAAATGTCAAGTAGACTTTGCAAAATAAAACTGGATCTGCTTTTTTGACGTTGTTTGGATAAGCAATAATCTAAAACGATCTGAGCAGCACAACTTGTCAACATTAGAAATATATGATATTATAATTTAATATACTAAAATTAAAAGTTAGCTGCGAATGACTTTGAAGAGATACAGTGATCAAAATATTTTTGGCGTAATTTTGAAACGAATAGGAATAAAACGGGTCTGTTTAAAATGCCATATTAAGGATTAACTGAAAAACAATAATTATTAATAAAATGAGGACCATTAATGTTAAGCGAAGATGCAAAAGCCCTGATGAATTATTTTAAAACCCTTTTAAATGATGAGCAAATAGCAATTGAACTACCGGATAAATTGGCTGAAGATGACGATTTTAGGGAACTGAATGATATGATCAAAGAGATCCGTCAGGTATCGAAAGCCCTGAGTGTCGGGGATCTGTCTTATGATGTTCACGGCAGCGGTCTTGTTTTAGCAGCGCTGGAAACGTTTATGAATGACTTTAAAAGCTTTACCTTGAATGCCTCTGAAGTCGTTCCCCTGGATTTTTCCACCAGAGTGGAGCCTTCTTTTGAGTTCTCGGATATTTTTAACAGCATGACGAAACAATTTCATTTTTCAGTCAGCAAATTAAAAGAATCCAATGATAATTTTGCCATGATTTTTCACAATATTCCCGATGCCACGGTGCTCATCAGTATGGAAGAGTGGACGGTAATGGCCGCCAATCAAACGTTTTTAGAGTTAACCAACTTCACCGAACAGGAAGTGTTGCATCGACACCTGGCAAGTTTTAATCTGGGCATCACCCCTGAGCAATTGGCGACGAGCCATGAAGATCTTAAAAAAAAGGGCTTCTACAAAAATATGGAGGTGACCTTTCGAAATAATAAAAACGAATGTTATTTTGGGAGTATTTCATCAAAAATAATTAATATGAACGGTAAAGACTGGCTACTGAGTGTTATCAGAGATGTGACCGACATCATGAAACTCGAAATCAAACTCAGAGAAAGCGAAGCAAGACATCGGCTTTTAGCTGACCATGCGGATGATATTATTTCCACCGTGGATCTGGAGGGGAATTTTACCTATATCAGTCCATCGGTTGAACGAATTACCGGCTATACGGTTGATGAAGTGATGTACCATTATCGGGAAATCAATTATTTTTCACCCGAAATACTCAAGGTGATGCAAAATATGTTGAAAATTGCTAAGAAACTGGTGAGCAGCGGAGAGCATTTTGAACCGATCCGGTTTGAACAATTACAGCTTCGTAAGGACGGCAGTGCCTTCTGGTCGGATACGATCCTGTCCGGAATTTACGATGAAGAAAATCAGTTCAGAGAATTACTGGGAGTGACCCGGGACAACACTGAAAATGTGAAACTACGGGACGAAATTCAAAAATTATCGGAAACGGACAAACTGACGCAGCTGTATAACCGGCTCAAGTTGGATGAAGCTCTGAAAAAAGAATTCAAGAAGGCTAAGAAAAAGGGGGGGTCGTTTGCTTTGATTATGCTGGACATTGATCATTTCAAACGCATCAATGATAATTTTGGACATCAGGCTGGTGATGCCGTGCTAATTGAACTGGCGACAACTTTAAAAGACAGCATTCGGTCCCGGGATATCGTCGGGCGTTGGGGGGGCGAAGAATTTCTTTTTATCCTCCCGGCAACCGATGCTAATGGCGCCATCATGTTGGCGGAAAAGATCAGAAATTGTATCCGCGAAAAGCTTTTCCCGCGCCAGAAAAGCATCACGGTAAGTCTTGGGGTCACCGTTTATCGTGGGGACAGCATCATTGAAACCATTGTTTCACGGGCCGACGAAGCGATGTATGTGGCCAAGAAGAACGGCCGAGACCAGGTGCGGTTGCTCTGATTGTTGGTCCGACGCGTTGTCTGAGCAATTTGTCCCCAAGGGACATGCTTGATGTTTTTGCACGAGAAAAAGCCCGGCATTTGTTTGTCGGGCTTTTTCTCGTTGCCGGAAAAACCGGATCTTGTTTTTCTCACTTGACAAAGTAAAAAAAAGTGGTATTATAGTTCAGAAGTGAACAGTTCAAAACAGAACAGTTCAATAAAGAACCAAAACGGGGGAGCCAAAAAAAATGACGAACGACTTTGAGACATTAATCAGCGGGCAGCAATTTAAAAAGATATATGAAAAGAAGTACAATCGTATCACCGAAAAATACGGACTGCATAAAATCGAAATTGAGATCCTGCTGTTTTTAGAAAGCACGGATTATGACAAGGCCAGGGATATTGCCGAAATCCGGTTTTTTTCCAAGGCGCATATTTCCAAAGCGACGGAAAATTTAATCCGCAGAGGCTACCTGTCTGGCATCGATGATGAAGGCGACCGCCGCATCGTTCATCTGGAACTGACGGAGGCATCCCGGCCAATCCTGAGTGAAATCAAAAAACTGCGAACCAATTTGTCAGAGACGCTGTTTTCAGGCGTCACCGCTGAAGAAAAAAAAACGATGTTGACCGTCGCCAAGAAAATCGTCGGCAACATCAATAACGAACTGCACTGATTAAGATGAATACGGAGTTGGCGGTGATATGATAACCAGGAATTTTTCATTTGGAGCAATAAATCTTGAACCTATTTTAGAATCACGTTGCAAACTGTTTTGAAAAATATGAGTTAGGAGAAATTTAATGGAAAATAGTAATAACGAAAAATATCCACTGAACTTGAATCAATACGGTGAAATGTGTCGGCAGAATTCAACGATCGACAGTCAATTGTTTGAAAAATACGACGTCAAGAGGGGCCTCCGGGATAAAGACGGCAAAGGGGTTTTATGCGGCCTGACCAATATCTCGATGATTAAATCGGCGGAAGTCATCGACGGTAAAAGCGTGCCCTGCGACGGGGTGCTGAACTACCGGGGTTACAACATCATCGATCTGATTAAGGGGATGGTGCTGAACAAACGGTTTGGCTTTGAAGAAGTCGCCTATTTGTTACTGTTTGGCCAGCTGCCTAACAGCAATGAACTGGCGTTGTTCAAGAGTGATCTGGCAGCGAGTCGGAATCTGCCGACAAACTTTAACCGCGATGTGATCATGAAGGCCCCGTCGAAGGATATCATGAATTCGATGACGAAGAGCATTCTGACCCTGGCTTCATACGATGAGGCCGTTTCAAATCTGGAAATCGAAAATGTCTTACGACAATCGATGAAGCTGATCAGTGTCTTTCCGATGCTGGCAGTCTATGGCTATCATGCTTACAATCATCTTGACTGTGGCGACAGTTTATATATTCATCAGCCGGATCCCAATTTATCGACCGCGGAAAACATTCTCACCATGCTGCGACCGGATAAACAGTATACCGAGGTCGAAGCGCGGGTTCTGGATATTGCCCTGGTGCTGCATATGGAGCATGGCGGCGGAAATAATTCAACCTTTACCACCCGGGTCGTCACTTCATCCGGTTCCGATACCTATTCGGTCATCGCGGCGGCACTGACTTCCCTGAAGGGACCCAAGCATGGCGGCGCGAACATTAAAGTTGTGGAAATGATGACGGACATCAAGAACCAGGTCAGCGATATTTCTGATCAGGATGCGGTGCGGCAGTATCTGGAAAAAATCGTCGACAAAGAAGCCTTCGACAAGATGGGCCTGATTTACGGAATGGGCCATGCGGTTTATTCGATCTCGGATCCGCGGGCGGAAGTGTTTAAGGAGTTTGTCGAGAAGCTGGCCAATGAAAAGGATCGCCGGAATGATTTCCTGTTGTATTCAATGATTGAAAATTTGGCGCCGGAAGTGATCGCCGAAAAAAGACATATCTACAAAGGCGTCAGCGCCAATGTCGATTTCTACAGCGGCTTTGTTTACAGCATGCTGGATATCCCGCTGGAACTGTTTACGCCGATGTTTGCGGTTGCCCGGATTGTCGGCTGGAGCGCCCATCGGATGGAAGAATTAATCAACATGGATAAGATCATCCGGCCGGCCTATCTGAATGTAGCCGCCGCACAGGATTACGTTGGTTTGTTTGATCGGGAATAAAAGCCGTTGAGATATCTTTCCCAGCTATCCCCAAAAAATATTGACAAATATTTGACAAAGAAAACAGAATATGCTATCTTATAACCATTGATTGCAATCAATGGTTATAGAATATTTAAGTTTTGGGATGAACCCAAAAGGATGCTACTGTAGTAGGTCCTTTTGGGTTATTTTTTTTGTGCGAAAAGATATAATCACAAAGCGTATTTTTGAAAGGGTGGTAGAAAATGCATATTCCAGATAATTATTTGAGTCCCCAAACCTGTGCGGTTATGGGTGCGGCAATGATCCCCGTATGGGCAGTTGCGGTAAAAAAGATCAAAGCAGAAGTTCCTAAAGAAATGATCCCGTTATTGGGTATCGGCGCGGCAGTGTCATTTTTATTGATGATGTTCAATGTGCCATTGCCGGGAGGAACAACCGGCCATGCGGTGGGAGGAACCTTGCTGGCGATCTTGTTGGGGCCGTGGGCCGCATGTATTTCGGTTACTGTGGCGCTCCTGATTCAGGCACTGATGTTTGGCGATGGAGGGATCCTGTCATTCGGGGCGAACTGCTTTAATATGGCATTTGTATTGCCTTTTGTGGGATATTATATTTATAAGTTTATTAAAGACAGCGTTAAAACGGACAAAGGCGAATATATTGGAATGATAGCGGGTTCATATATCGGGATTAATGTGGCGGCCTTTTGCGCTGCCATTGAATTTGGCATTCAGCCGCTCCTCTTTAAAAGTGCGACCGGGCAACCGCTGTATTGTCCCTATCCGCTGTCGGTGACAATCCCAGCTATGACAATCCCGCACCTTCTGGTTGCCGGTGTTGTGGAAGTCTTGTTTACTGTTGCGGTTTTTTCATTTGTCAAAAAGGTTTCACCAGGAACTATTTATGAGGGCGCCAAAGAAAAAACAAAAGCAATCTACGGTTTGATTATCGGTCTGATTTGCCTGACGCCATTGGGGCTTCTGGCTGCCGGCACGGCCTGGGGCGAATGGGGAACGGATGAGATCCAGGATGTTGTATCCGGGGGCAGTGCGCTTGGCTTTGTCCCAGCCGGTATGCAGAACGGGTTCAGTTTTGAAGCGTTAATGCCGGATTATTCTGTCAGCGGATTGCCTGAGGCGGCTGGATACATCTTGTCGGCGATCGCAGGCGCGGCGATCTTAATCATTCTGTTTAAAGTCATCGGTTATTTAAAGAAAGACAAAGGTGAAAGTGCGCTTGAATGACAATCGGATGGACGCATTAAATATGCCGGAGTGGCTGTTAACAGACGAAAATTACAGCCCGCCAAATGACCGGGATACTTTTGTCAATAAAAGTATCCTCTCGTTTTTGAGCATCCTGGCAAGGATAAAAACTCAGGATTCAAGTGAAACCGGAAAATACGGTATCAGCGCAATCTTCAAAGTTGCCTTTACCTTTATGCTGATACTGCTGCTCTCGCTTTCCAGAAGCTTTGTTTTTGTTATGATTATCAATGTCTATTTAATTGTCATCCTGAGCTTGATGAAGGCCGAAGACATTGTGAAAATTCTTAAAGTCAGTTTAGTCATGAGTTTATTCACCTTTATTCTTCTTTTGCCGGCGGCCTTTTGGGGAAACAGCTCCAGCACGATTCTGATAACCGGTAAAGTATTTGCGACCATAACCGTTGTGAATATTCTCTCCCGTACCACAAAATGGACGTCCATTACCGGCGCATTGAAAAAATTCTTTGTGCCAGACCTCTTTATTCTGGTCTTGGATATTACGATTAAGTACATTGTGATGCTGGGTGATTTTGCCTTGAGTATGCTGTATGCACTGAAATTGAGATCGGTCGGAAAAAACAAAAGCAAATATACTGCTCTTTCAGGTATTGGCGGAACGCTGTTTATTAAGTCGAAAGAAATGGCTGAAGATATGTATATTGCCATGGAATGCCGAGGCTTTACCGGCGAATATCATGTTTATAACAATTTCAAATTCACGATTGCGGATTTTGGCTATATCATGATCAATGTCGGCATCATTGTGTTGTTTGTATATTTCGGAAGGATTTAAAATGATCGAGATAAAAGACGTCAGCTTTTCATATTCAGGAGTCAATGCTTTAAATAATATTAATCTGAGTATTGAAGACGGTGAAGCAGTCGCATTAATGGGAGCCAACGGGAGCGGAAAATCGACGCTGCTGAAATTAATCAATGGCATTATTTCCCCGGATCGGGGCGTTTACAAATTCAATAATGAAGAAATAACGGCTAAAGAGCTTAAGGACCCAATATTTGCAAAGCGCCTTCACCAGAAGATCGGATTTGTCTTTCAGAATTCGGATACACAATTGTTCTGTGCTGATGTTTATGATGAGATTGCCTTTGGCCCCAGGCAAATGGGCATCAGTGAAAGCGATGTTGAGCAAAGGGTCAATGATTGTCTTAATTTGCTTAACATTCAGGACTTTAAGCATCGACAGCCCTACCATCTGAGCGGTGGCGAAAAACGAAAGGTCGCGATTGCTTCCGTGCTGGTTTTGAATCCCGAAGTTTTGGTTCTTGACGAACCGATGAACGGACTGGACCCGAGAACCCAGCGGTGGCTGGTCGAGTTTTTAGTGAAATTAAACCAGGCGGGTAAAACATTGATAATATCAACACATAGTCTTGAGCTTGTGCCGGAGTTGTCCAGCCGGGCTATTCTATTCGGTGAAAATCATACGATTGCGGCGGATATGCCGACTGAAAAACTGCTGGATGATGTCGATTTATTGAAGCGAGTCAATCTTGTCGACGAATATTATCACAGCCATGCCGGAAAAGATCATAAACATTTTCATGATCATAGCTTTTAACCGCATTTTATCGTAACCAGTAAAAGTTGATAACAAAACAAAACAAAACACAAATTATAAAGCAACAATTAATTTAGCCATGAAGGCTGATCAACCTATTTGAGTAGGTATCAGTTTCATGGCCTTTTTTGTAAAAAAAAAACGGAGGAAATATTATGAATCATTCTAAAATAAAAAATCTTGTTGGTACCGGGCTTTGTATCGCTCTCGGGCTTGTTTTTCCGCAGTTGTTTCACGCCATTGGCGCCGGAACGGTCTTTCTGCCAATGCACATTCCGGTTATTCTCTGCGGTCTCTGTTTTGGCTGGGAGTTCGGCTTGGTCTGTGGTATTATTACCCCGTTATTTTCCTCAATACTAACCGGCATGCCACCGCTCTTTCCAACTTGTGTGGCGATGATGTTTGAACTGGGTGCTTACGGCGCTTTAGCAGGTTTGCTTTATCGTAAACTGAACCTGAATTTATACCTTGCTTTAATCGTCGCAATGCTGGGTGGCCGGGTTGTTTCTGGCGTAGCTTCAGCTATTTTCTACGGGATCGCGGGAAAAGCGTATGGATTTCAACTCTTTTTAACAGGGGCCTTTGTATCCGCACTTCCCGGCATTATTCTGCAGATTATTGTGCTGCCACTACTGGTTCTTGCGCTTGAAAAAGCACGGGTAATCGAAAAACCCATTATGTTGGAACTACAAACAGAAGGAATAGAAGGATAGGAAGTCAAGATGGAAAACAGTCAATCAACCAAAGAATTTTTTAATAACATCGCAGAAAAATGGGATGCGATGTGTTACCATGATCAGGATAAAATAGAAGCAATCTTAACCCTCGCAGATCTCAAGCCGGGCAATCGTATTTTAGATATCGCTACCGGTACGGGAATTTTAATCCCCTATTTACTGCAGGCAGAGCCGGAGGTTGTTGTAGCGATTGATTTGTCGGATCAGATGATTGTTCAGGCTCAAAAAAAATATCCTGAGCCAAATGTATATTTTGAAGTCGCTGATTTTTACGATTTGAACGAGAATGGTTTTGACTTTGCGATTGCCTACAGTGCCTACCCGCATTTTCCCGAGAAGGTTGCTTTTTCGAAAAAAATGGCAGCCTGCCTAAAGCCGAATGGACGGTTTATGATTGCCCACAGCGAAAGCCGGAAAACAATTAACCACCGGCATTCAGGAGTTGAAGTCAAAAAAGTTTCGGACTCACTGAAAGAAGCGAAAGAAGAATCGTGTTATTTCAGAGTCAACTTTGACATTGATATTCTTGTCGATACGGATGAATTATATATTATTTCCGGGAAAAAGATATAAGATTCCAATTGACAAAGAGTATTTATTATGAGAAACTAATAAAAAATACATGTATATACAAAGTCATGAAGGCTTAATTCGGTCAGAAGATCGGTTTATTTCTTTGTGGCTTTTTTTAATTTAATAAATTGGGGGGGGAGATTAATATGGAAAATATTCTAAAAGAAGTAGAAAATTATTGGGATAGCCGATCAGAGGGATATTCCGAGGTCAATGTGGCGGAACTCAACAGTTATAAAATGGATGTGTGGAAAGAGCTGATTAATCGCTATAAACCCAATGTGATCGGCAGAAAATTAAAGGTTTTAGACATTGGAACGGGTCCGGGCTTTTTTGCCATTGCCATGGCATCCTGTGGTTATGATGTAACAGCTGTGGATTATACAGATGCCATGCTGCACCGGGCAAAAATGAATGCCGGATCTTACAAAAAAAGTATTAACTTTATCCAAATGGATGCCCATTCATTGGATTTTAAAGAGAATACCTTTGATTTGATCGTCACAAGAAATTTGACCTGGAATTTGGAAAAACCGGATCAGGCTTACAAAGAATGGCACCGTGTTCTTGTCCCCGGCGGCAGATTATTGAATTTTGATGCAAATTGGTATCTCCATCTTTTTGATGAAACAAAGAAATCTGAATATGAAGAAGATCGTATGAATTCTCAAAAATACGGAGTGAAGGATCACTATGTTCATACCGATACGGCAGCGATGGAAGAAATTGCGAAAAACCTTCCATTAAGCCGAACCATGCGACCACAATGGGATGCCGCTGTTCTGATTAATACCGGCTTTAAAAAAGTAATGGTTGAGCAGGATATTGGAGAACGGGTTTGGGATAATGAAGAACAGATAAATTATGCATCAACACCAATGTTTATGATTTTTGCGGAAAAATAGGTTAGTAAAACATAAGACTGTGGTCAATATAGGAAATGATAGAGCAATATAGATTTAAATAATAAGCCAGCGAGGTAGTTATTCTTTGATGAGAATTTTACTTCGTTTTTTTTATAATTTAAAAACTGAGATTATTATCGCATTTTGATTGGATTCAGGAGGTGAATGATGGATATTGGAACCAATTGGTTTGTAACTGCATATTTTGGGGATGATGGTGATCAAACACAGCGTTTTATTAATGAGGGCATTTGGGAAAATATTCGCTGTGATAAATATGGTGATCTTGTTAATTCAATACAAATTGGAGACCGGATTGCGTTAAAATCTGTTCATAATAAAAAAGTTAATCTGCCCTTTGATTCAAAAGGTAGATTAGTATCCGTTATGGAAATCAAAGCCACTGGGATTGTTACAAAGAATCATAACAATGGTAAAAAAATAAATGTTCAATGGAAAAAAGAAACCAAAATGAAAGAATGGTATTATTTCACGTTTATTCGAGTCATTTGGAAAGTAAAATCTAACCCCGAAAATTGGATGTGCGTGGCGCTGATTGATTTTACGTTTTATGACAAGCCGCAAGATATTTGTCGTTTTGAAAACGAAATATATTGGAAGAAAAATTTAAATAAAAAAAATAAGGTCTCCTATCAAGATGAAATTATTGCGGTATTAAAACTGTTTGGCGGAGAAGCACATTTAACAAGCATACAGGAAGAGATTCAGAATAGAAAGAGACTAAAGGAAATACAAACGGATGCAGATTGGCAGGCGCGAGTCAGATTCACTTTACAACAATTAAGCAGTGATTCGAAATCATTTGCCCATGAAGAAGACTTGTTTTACTGTAAATCTTTTAATAGTGGGGTCTGGGGTCTGCGAGAAATGGCAAAGGAGCAGAACGAAGTTTATTCTAAAGAGCAATTTCTTTCAGAGATTGCCATCGATCCTGTTAAATATGATGCCATCGTTGCACTTTTAAAAGAAAAGAAAAGCCTTATAATAAAGAGCACTTCGGGTATTGGCAACAGCCTAATGGCAGAATGTTTGGCTTTTTCGATGATGAAAGAAAAAGACCAGAAAAGAATATCAATTGTGCAATTAGACAAGTATTTTTTAAATCGTGAAGTGGTATTTGAGTATGGCTCAAAAAATAAGGGCGACTTTTTTTTAGCAGAAGGCTTGTTCATGAATTTTTGCAAAAAGGCAATAGAAGATAGCGAGAATGATTACTACTTTATTATTGAAGAAATTAATCGTGAAAATTTAAATAAAATTTTGTTGGATCTGATCTTTTTTTTCAAAAGAGACAAGCATGAGAATTATCAGATAACTAGAAATTTCAACGACAAAATATTTTGTATACCAGACAATGTACTGGTTATGGTGATGATGGATACTGGCGGTAAAAGCATCACATTCATTGAAACTATTTTACAAAGGAATTTCAATATTATTAAAATTGAACCGGCATATGATCGTGACGGATTTGTAAATTACAATAAAAAAAGTGGTGATCAGAAAAATAACAAGCGGAACAATCAAAACAATTCATATAAACAGAGATTTGTGCAGCAAGCATAATTATAGGAGAAATCAGATGCTTTTAGAAAAAATTGACAAGCCAATTGAAGCAATACAGGCAAAGAAACCAAATCATGATCATACCCAGACCAAAGCGGTGCTGAATCGTTTATCCAAAGCCACCGGTCATTTAGAATCGATTCGAAAAATGGTGGAATCAGGAAGAGATTGTTCAGAGGTGTTAATCCAATTATCAGCAGTAAAGGCGGCCATTAATAATACCGGGAAGATTATTCTAAAAGACCATATTGACCATTGCATTGTAGCGGCGGTTGAAAAAGGAGATCAAAAAGCGCTTGATGATTTGCACAAAGCTATTGATCAATTCATGAAATAAAGCAGGGACAAAACGGCAGTGATGGCTTTAATTGACAGAAGAAAGCGATGGGAAAAATAGAATGAGTGATGATAGACCGAAATTGGTGCGAGATATGATTGAATTAAAAAAATTGCAGTATTTTGTTGTGTGTGCGGATGTTGGATCTTTCAGCAAGGCGGCGGAAATATTATACACAACGCAACCGAATGTAAGCAAAGCGATTAAAGCCCTGGAAGATCAATTGGGGTTTAATTTGTTCGAAAGAAAGAGCAGAGGCATTCTGCTGACCGCAAAAGGTGACCATGTTTATGAATATGCCTGTAAAGCCATCGAAAATGTTGAAGTCTTGTCCTCTTTTTCACAGACCGAAAAGGTTGAGCAGTTGAAGATATCAAGCAATCCAAGTCAATGGATGGCGCAATGTTTTGCAGAATTCTACAACAAATATCATTTGGAAAACCTGCAGTTCCATTTATATACGGCAAGTGTGGAAGAAATAATGAAACGAGTGAGTACTTATCTGGATGAGATTGGCTTTGTTTATGTCATGAGCAGCCAGAATACGGCTTTTCAATATATGTTATCAAGAAAGCATCTGGAGTTCATTCAGCTAAAAAACACTCAGGTGGTTCTGTATTTTGGAAAAAAGCATCCCTTATATCATTCGAAATCCATTGAGAGTCAAGATCTTGAAAAAATTAGATTGGTGCAGTGTTACGAAGATGAGTTTGACCTCAATAATTATTGGCGAATCACGAACAGTCAGGGAAATGAGATCCGCGAACTTAAAAATGTGGTGGTGACAAACAGCGATTGTATTCTGGAACAGCTGCTGCAGACGACCGATCTGGCCAATATCAGCAGCGGCTATTTAACTAATGTGGTGGTAGATACAGAATTTCGGGGTTTCCCATTGAATGAAGGGAGTAATTCCGTGATGTTTGGATATATCAAGAGAAAGCCGGAAGAGCTAAGTGACTGGGAAAATAAATTTATTGACTTTGTGATTCAGAATCTTGAAGAGAAGATATAAATAACTTTGGCATGGAAAGGTATGCAAAATTGGAATGCCTCACAACCCCCCAGGTGGGTTGTGAGGCGTTTTAACGGGTGTTACAATAATGGACGAAGCATCATGGATGCGAGAAAGGGATAATGAGAGATGCGAAAATATATCGGGAAACGCCTGATACAATTGATCCCGATTATTTTGGGAATTACACTAATGTCTTTTACGCTGATGCACACGGCAACAGGTGATGCGGTTGATGCCCTATACGATAATTCGGGAGGCGGCGTGACCGAACAGGTAAAGGCCGAGAAACGGGCAGAGCTCGGATTGGATCAGCCGTTCTTGGTTCAGTACACCAACTGGCTGGTTGGGATTGCAACGGGTGATATGGGTACATCGTATATTTCGAACCAGCCGGTGTTTGAAACATTTGTTTCCAAGCTGCCAGCGACGATTTATCTGACCCTGACATCCATATTGGCAACTGTCGTGATTTCCATCCCATTTGGGATACTGGCGGCAGTCAGACAAAATCGCATGACCGACTATCTCATACGGGGAATGAGTTTTATCGGGAATTCGATGCCGGGATTTTTCGTCTCACTGCTGTTGATTTATTTTTTTGCCCTGAAATTAAAGCTGTTTCCGGTTATGGGCAATGACGGATGGCAGAGCATCTGTTTGCCGACTCTGACCCTGGCGATTGCCATGGCAGCCAAGTATACGCGTCAGGTTCGGGCAACGGTGCTGGAAGAACTGAATAAGGATTACGTTATGGGCGCCAGAGCACGCGGCGTCAGAGAAATGGTAATCCTTTGGTCCAGTGTGCTGAAATCAGCCATGCTCACCATTGTGACGCTGCTGGCATTGTCGATCGGATCCCTGCTCGGCGGGACGGCAATCATTGAGTCGATTTTCATGTGGGACGGGGTGGGTAAACTGGCGGTGGATTCCATCATGGCCAGAGATTATCCGATGATTCAGGCTTATGTCATCTGGATGGCCCTAATTTATGTGCTGGTTAATCTGCTTACAGATATTCTGTATCATTATCTCGATCCCCGGATTCGCTTGGAACAGGAGGGCTAAGGTTTGGAAATGCGATTAGAAAAGTCAATAACGGTTCGAAAATCAAAATTACATAAAGACCAGACAACGATCAAGCTTTATGTGTTTTCAGCCCTTGTGGTTGTTCTGCTGTTAATTGCTGTTTTTGCTTCCCAGCTGGTGCCCTATGATCCCTATCAGCAGGATTTAGGAAAGGCTCTTCTGGCACCGGATTCGAATCATTTGCTGGGCACCGATCGTTATGGGCGGGACCTGCTGTCCCGGGTGATTATGGGAGCCCAATCCACCATCTTTTCATCATTGCTGCTGGTTGCCATTATTTCGGTGATTGGAACAAGTATTGGGGTATTCTGTGGCTACAAAGGCGGAAAAATCGATTCAATCATCATGCGCATTTCCGATGTTTTTCTGGCCTTCCCTGGGATGGTCTTTGCCATTGCCGTGGCCGGTGTTTTGGGCGGGGGCATTATGAATGCCGTTGTTGCTTTGGCCTGTATTTCATGGCCTAAATTTGCCAGATTGGCCAGAGGCCAGGTTTTGTCCATCAAAAACATGCCCTATATTTCCGCAGCAAAATTAAGCGGTTCCAAACCGGCAAAAATCATTTTCAAGCATCTGTTGCCGAATATGATGGGCCCGATTCTGGTAACGGCAACGCTGGACATCGGAACGATGATGATGGAACTGGCGGGCTTGTCATTCCTGGGATTGGGCGCCATGCCGCCGATTGCTGAATGGGGTTCGATGATGAGCAATGGACGGAGCATGCTGCAGACATCGCCCTGGGTCATTCTGGCACCAGGCTGTGCTATTTTTATAACCGTGATGCTATTTAACTTACTGGGCGATACCGTGCGAGATGTACTGGATCCCCAAACAAAAAAATAAACTGGAGGAAAAAATGAAAAAGAAAAGTAAAGTTTTAACAATACTGCTGACAGCGGCATTGTCCGTCGGATTGTTGTCCGGCTGCGGCAGTTCGACAGCCAGCAAAAGCAGTGATGAAAAAGTGTTTAACTACGGGACGGTGGCCTACAGTGTCAGCAATTCGAATACCGGACTGAATCCGCACAACTCTTACAGCGGCTGGTCGACGGTGCGTTATGGCGTCGGCGAGACCCTATTCAAATTCAATGAAAAAATGGAGTTGGAACCCTGGCTGGCAACTGGCTATGAGCAAATTGATGAAAACACAGTCAAAATTAATTTAAGAGATGACGTTAAATTCTCAAATGGTAAAAAAATGACGGGTGAGTCGGTCAAAGCCTGCCTGGAGGACCTCGTTGCCGTTCATGATCGGGCCCCAAAGGATTTGCAGATCAAATCAATCACAGCTGATGGTCAGAGCGTCACCATCATTTCAGAAAATAAAGTGCCGGGATTGATTAGCTATTTATGTGATCCATACGGGGCGATCATCGATATGGAAGCCGGCGTCAGTGCTAATAAAAATGTGGTTGGAACCGGACCCTATGTGGCAACCGCGGTATCGGACACAGAAATCAATCTGGAAGCCAATGCCAATTACTGGGGGAGTACACCGAAGGTGGGCAAGGTCAATGTTAAGAGCATCACCGACGGGGATACGTTAACGATGGCATTGCAGAGTGGCGAAATTGATGCCGCCCAGGGACTTCCCTATGCCAGCTTGAAATTGTTTCAGGATAATAAAGATTATACCATCAGTTCCACCAACACCTCTCGTGTCTATCAGGCCTGTTTGAATTACAAATCGGCAGTGATCCAGGACGATGCGGTCCGCAAAGCCATGGCCATGGCCATGGATAAAAATGGTTTTACCAGCGTTTTGCTGCAGGGTAACGGAACGCCAGCAGAAGGCCCATTCCCAAGCAATTTCACCTTCGGCGGAGATAAAGTCAAAACGGCAGACTATGATATTGAAGGCGCAAAAAAAGTTCTGGAAGCGGCCGGCTGGGTTGATACTGATGGAGACGGCATCCGGGAAAAAGATGGCCAGAGATTATCGATTAACTGGTTGACTTATACATCAAGACAGGAACTGCCACTACTGGCTGAATCCGTTCAGGCATCATATAAACAGGCCGGGATTGAAGTCATTGTCAATGCCACGGACAGCTACAAGGATTTCCTGAAAGCCGGTAATTATGACGTCTTTGCGAATGCCTTTGTGACCGCACCAACTGGCGATCCGCAATATTATTTCACCACCCATGTTGTTGATGGTTCTGACTACAATAAAGGATCTTATCACAATGATAAAGTTGAAACTTTAGTCGGGCAGTTGCGTAATGAATTTGATAAAGACAAACGCAGCGATCTGGCCATACAGATTGCCCAACAGGTTGTCAATGATAACGCCTATATTTATGCATCGTATTTAAAAATGTCCTTTGTCATGAAAAAAGGGGTCACCGGCTTTTCTGCCCATCCATCCGATTATTATGAAATTACCGCCGACCTGGATATGAATTAAATCAAGCAAAGGAAAAATATTATGCAACAGCCATTACTGGAAATGCAGCATGTGGAAATAAGCTATGACGGCAAACCGACGGTATTTGATTTTAATCTGCAAATGGAGTTGGGTGAAATACTTGGCATTGTGGGTGAATCCGGCAGCGGAAAAAGTACGCTGATAAAAGCGACCATGGGTCTACTGGGTTCGGCCGGGACAGTGACCCGAGGCGATATTTATGTTAAAGGCAAAAACGTTCTGGATATTCAGAATGACGAACTTCGGCAGATGCGGGGACCGGAAATGGGAATGATCTTTCAAAACTGCGGCAGTGCTCTCTGTTCGATAAGGACCATCGGCGATCAATTATATGAGAGTATGGAACAGCATCGTGCCATAAAACGAGCAGCAGTGGATTTGTTGGCAATGCAGCTGTTTGAAAAGATCAATCTGCCGGATGGTGAGCGGATTTTAAAAAGCTATCCCTTTGAATTATCCGGCGGGATGAATCAGCGCGTGGGCATTGTGATGGCGATGATTCAGAAACCGGATCTGCTGTTTGCCGATGAACCGACATCCGCCCTGGATGTCACAGTACAGGCCCAGGTGATCCGTGAAATGATGGCAATGAGAAAAGAGTTCGGCAGTGGCATCGCAATCGTCACCCATAATATCGGCGTTGTCTCCTATATGGCTGATAAAGTCGCCGTGATGCACCAGGGGCATCTGGTTGAATACGGCAATACCGAGGATGTCATCAACAATCCTCAGGAAACGTATACTCGAAAATTGATTCAGGCGGTACCAAAAATCAGAAGGCGGTAATCTCATGAGTGCGGTGTTAGAAGTAAGAAATTTAAAAAAAGCCTATCAAAAAGGAAAAACGGAAATAGTAGCGGTGGATGGCATCAGTTTTGAAATCAACAAAGGTGAGTGTCTGGGTCTTGTCGGCGAAAGCGGCTGCGGCAAAAGCACCACTGCCAAACTGATCACCCGTTTAACAGCGGCGGATGAAGGCGAAATTTTCCTGAATGGAAAAGAGATTACGCATGTAAATACAAAAGAACTCCGCGACGTTTATAAGGACATTCAGATGATCTTCCAAATGCCGCTGGATTCCTTCAATCCAAGAATCAGACTGGGTGAAAGTGTTATGGAGAGCATGATCAATCAGGGCATGAAACGGCGCCAAGCGAAAGCACGAGCGCAGGAATGTCTGGCGAATTGTGGCTTGTCCAGCGATTTTGCCGACCGCTATCCCCATCAAGTCAGCGGCGGGGAATGCCAGCGTGCATCGATTGCCAGAGCCATTGCCAATAAACCCAGTCTGTTGATTTGTGATGAAGCGACGAGTGCGCTGGACGTAACCATTCAGTCACAGATCCTGAAACTGCTTGGGCAGTTTCAGCAGAAAATGGGGATGTCTTGTTTGCTGATTTGCCATGACCTGGCATTAGTTCAGGAGGTTTGTGATCGCGTGATGGTGATGTTCAACGGCAGGATTGTTGAAGAAGGAACGCCGGATGAGATCATCATGAATCCCCGTGAGGAATATACAAAGAGACTGATTGATTCTGTTTTATGACAGATTGTAATGCCTTAATGACAATTAATAAGTACTGAAAAAATACCTTTATATCACAAAATTGATATGAAGGTATTTGGGTAAATCGACAGGAATAGTTCCAACTAGTATAAACAGGGCTTGACAAGTATATACAAGAATGGTATCATAATAAAAATTAAACTTAGATAAAAATTTGTGAGCAAAAAATAATTTAGCCGTGAAGGTTGATAATCCTATGATAATAGGGATCAACTTCGCGGCTTTTTTTGTTCCCGGGCAATTGCTGAATGAGTTGCTTTACGATTTGAAAGAAGCATACAGATGCAGTGATACAACACCATTGCGAATGCCGGCTTTTTTCTATGTCAGTCTGAAAATTGAATACAAAAAATTAAGTTTAACAGTGAATGTTGAATATTCTGTTGAAGCGGGTATCAATTTTCGCTTTTTTTGTGCTGAAATAGTGTGAAAAAAGCTAGATCAGCAGCAAGTATTACGATGCTAAGTATGTTGAATCACAAAAAAATAGAACGACGGAGGGAAACTAATGGAATTAAGAAATGCAGAAAAACTGGAAGACATACGGAGTTATTGGAATTTGAGAGCACCAAGTTTTTCAAAAGGAAATGTTGAAGAACTCAACAGTGAATCAAAAAAAGAGTGGATTCAGACAATTACATCTTTCGCGCCAGTGCCGGAATATAAAAAAGTACTTGATATTGGTTGTGGCCCCGGTTTCTTTTCAATTATGCTGGCCCAGGCAGGTTATCAGGTGACGGCAGTGGATTATACCGATAATATGCTGGAGGAGGCCAGAAAAAATGCTGGAAATTTTGGCGTAGAGATAGAATTTCTGCAAATGGATGCTCAAAATTTGACATTCGACGACGGGACATTTGATTTCGTAATCAGCAGAAATGTGACATGGAATTTAGAGCAACCCGTTAAAGCCTATTCCGAATGGTTACGGGTGTTGCGACCGAATGGAAGACTGCTCAATAATGATGGTAATTATTATTATCACTATACCGATGATTTTTATAATAAAGCCTATTCAGAGAAACACCAGGGGCATTCACATAAAGTGATTGATGGAGTTGACACCGGTGTAATCGATAATATTGCCAGAGAATTGCCATTATCAAAGGAAATGCGACCTCAATGGGATTGCAGTATTTTACTTGGAATGGGAATCACGGATCTTTCTGTTAAGATCAGCAGTAAAGAAAAAGCTAAAGTTAGTGATGAAGAACGAGAGATAATAAACAAATTTCAGCTTTTTCTTGTCAAATAGTTTAGAGGGTTATTTTGATGATTCAATCTTTGTATGAGAATATGAACAGTTGTTATGAACAATCAGCAGAACTCAAAAAAGTGGAAATAGGTCACTACGTAGCATGTCATTTGGTTCTGGAGAATTAGGCCTGTGATAAAAAGTAACAGTTTGATAGAAGGGGTTATCTGAAAAAGCTGCTGTTTTTTTCGCTACCTTTATTAGGGTCAAGTTTCATTCAGCAATTATATAACACCGTGGACTTGATCTACGTGGGCAATTTTTTGGGAAAAGAGGCGGCCGCGGCGGTTGGTGCCAGTACCTTGTTTGTAACCTGTCTGGTGGGCTTTTTTTCAGGTATGTCAGTAGGTTCCAGTGTTGTGGCTTCCTATGTTTTCGGAACTGGTGATAAAAAAGCGCTAAAAAACGTTGTCCATACAGCCATTGCATTAGGAATTGTCGGTGGGACCATTATTATGATTATCGGCTATATCGGGGCACCTTATTTTTTGAAATTAATCAATACGCCGAATGAAATCATGGCAACAGCCATAACCTATATCCGCGTATATTTCCTAAGTATGATTTCAGTAGTAACCTATAACATGGGATCCGGTATTATCCGGGCGATGGGCAATTCAAAAACGCCTATGGTCATTCAGTTGATTGGTGGAATTACCAATGTAATTTTAGATGCCGTATTTTTACTTCTTTTTAAAAATGGCGTCAGCGGTGTGGCATGGGCAACCTTAATTTCTCAGTCGATTGCCGCGATTTTGGTATTATATTTTCTGTCAGCCTCAGATTCTGATTTTAAGTTGGAATTTAACAAAATCAGAATCCATAGGGTCTGTTTTAATCGTATTTTAAAAATTGGAATTCCGGCGGGGCTTCAAACACTGGTGATCACCATTTCAAACGTAGTTGCTCAGTATTATGTCAATAGCCTTGGGGTGGATGCGATCGCAGCTTATACGGCATACTTTAAGGTTGAACTGCTCATTTATTTACCGATTGTTGCTTTTGGTCAAGCCATCTCAACTTTTACCAGTCAAAATATCGGAGCCGAAAAATACGATCGGGTCAAAAAAGGTACCCGGGTATGTATTCTGATGGGCGGGGGCATCACCATTGGTATGAGCCTCTTTTTATTATATTTTGGCAGACAAGCTTTCGGCGTCATCAACAGCGATGCTGCGGTGGTTGACTACGGGATGCAGATCATCCGAATTACCTTTCCTTTCTACTGGTTGTATGTCATTTTGGAGATTCTTAGTGGAACCATCAGAGGTTCCGGTAAAACCCTTCCAACAATGGTTATCATATTGTCTAACATATGCCTGTTGAGAACGGTACTGCTTTTTATAATGATGAGAGTTCAGAATAACATTCAGGGGGTTGCCATCACTTATCCCATTACTTGGGCATCAACGGCATTGTGTATGTTCATTTATTACAGCAAGAGCAATTGGCTGTATCAGAATAAAATTTTATTGGTTAATCAGGTATAAAAATAAATTGAAAGAAGGATTGCTATGGACAACAGCATGGGAAAATACTGGACACAGGCATCTGAGAATTATGGAAGAATTATTGATGATGAACTCAATAGTTTTAGACCGGATGCCTGGAAATCTTTAATTTTTGGAGAAGTATTTACAGAAAAAAAGCTCAAAATATTGGATGTCGGGACTGGACCGGGTTTTTTTGCCATTATTTTGAGTCAGGAAGGTCACGAAGTGACAGGTATCGATTGTTCGGAGGGAATGCTGGCTGTTGCCAGAGAAAATGCCCGAAAAAACAGGGTAAATCCGACGTTGCGGATGATGGATAGCCATCATCCGGATTTTGAAGACAGTACTTTCGATTTAATTGTGAGCCGTAATCTGACTTGGACGCTGAAAGATCCGAGAGCTGTTTATCAGGAATGGCATCGGATTTTAAAACCGCTTGGGAAATTGCTGATATTTGATGCAAACTGGCATCATTATTTTTTCAATGAAAATCTGATGAAAGAAGTCAAAAGAAGGGAAAAACAATGTGTTGAAAAATACGGTTCCACCTTTTCTGGAGATCGGGCCGGAGGTTTAACGATCG
The DNA here is from genome assembly GCF_008086595.1 of Acetobacterium paludosum. Lineage (GTDB taxonomy): Bacteria > Bacillota > Clostridia > Eubacteriales > Eubacteriaceae > Acetobacterium > Acetobacterium paludosum. The sequence goes on from NZ_RXYA01000016.1 coordinate 90,732, forward strand.
ATTACAAGTTACTGCCTTTTTCAAAGATCATGCGGCCAGACTGGGATATTGATGCATTAAACGATTGTGGCTTTACCAGCGTTGATTATATCCGTGACATTACGGAGAAAGTATGGGATGAAAAAGAAAAACTGCTGTATGGTGCATCACCGATGTTTATGGTTTCGGCGTTAAAAGGATAATATGGAGTAAATATAAAAAAGCAAGAGAAATATTAGCAGAAATGCTGAGACCAAAAAAAAAATCAATTTAGTAAAGTATAAACTGGTAAATTGAATTAAAGAGAGAGAGGAAGCGAATGTTAAACATAAGGTTGAAACAATGGACAGTACTGCTGTTAATTGCATCACTGGTCGTGATGCTACCGGGCTGCGGCAATACTCAGTCAAAATCAGAAGAGGAAAATAACCTGGCGAATCAGAAACAGGTGGAGGTCATTAAATTGGCTGGTGGCGATTGGGGTTATCCCACTCCTTACGGGATTTATCCCAGAGGTCCGGGCTCACGTAAAATGGCATTGATTTTTGATTCGTTGGTAAAAACGGATACAGATAGTAATCTTATTCCCAAGCTGGCCATCGAATGGCAGGCAAGCGATGATGGACTGGTTTACACGCTGAAATTGCGACCGGATGTAAAATGGAATGACGGAGAGGCATTCACCGCGGAGGATGTGGTTTTTAGCTACAATTACCAGAAAACATACCCCACTGTGAGTGCTGCTGATTTTTCAAAAATCGCCAGCATGGAAGTGGCGGATCCCCAGACGGTTAAAATAACAATTACCGAAGCGAATGCTAAATTTCTGACGACACTCACGGGTTTTATGATTATTCCGAAACATGTATGGGAGACGGTAACAGATCCCAACAACTATCAGGATGCCAAGGCGGTTGTGGGAACAGGTCCGTATAAATTGACGGATTACAGCAAGGAACTAGGAAGTTATCGTTATGTAATCAACGAATATTTTTGGGGAAGTGAACCAAAGGTTAAAGAACTTAAGTTCATTCCGGTAAGTGAAGAGATTCTGGCCTTTGAACAGGGAGATGTTGATCGGATCAGCATCACGCCGGATGTTTTGGACCGTTTTGAAAACAATGATGAGTATGAAGTGATGCAGTATGTCACCACCTGGGCTTATCGACTGTACTTTAATATGAATACTCAACCGGAATTTGCGAATGTGACCTTTCGTCAGGCCTTGGCCTATGCCATCAACCGTCAGGATTTGGTTGATAAAATTGAACGTGGGGCGGCAGTACCCGGAAATCCCGGAGTTTTACATCCGACCAATAAACTCTACAACAAGGATGTAGAACAATATCCATATGATACGAAAAAAGCTGAAGAATTGTTGGATAGCATCGGTTTTAAAGATACTGATGGCGATAAAATCAGAGAAAACGCCAGTGGCGAAAAACTGAGTTTTATGTTATTGGCAGATGAGGGCAGTGCACGGTTGGCGGACCTGATCAAGCAGGATCTTTCTTTGGTAGGAATTGAGATAAATGTACAAACGACTGACACTAAAAGCAGAGATGCGCGTTTCGCAGCGGGTGACTTTGAGATGGTCATTAACGGCAGCGGTGGCGGAGAAGATCTCAGCGAGATCACGAACATTAAAAAATCAGCAAAAGCCACATCAACGACTGCACAGGTAATTGGCTACAACAATCCGGAAGTTGATCGGTTGTACACGGCTCAGCTTAACGCAACTGACCCGGCCGAACAATTAAAACTCAGTGGCGAACTTCAGAGCATTGTGGCTCAGGAATTGCCAAAGCTGACGCTTTATTATACAAACACGATAGCCGTGCATCGGCCAAAAGTTTATGATGGCTGGAGTAAGAATACCTATCATGATGATGATCGGGAGAATTTTGTAGCGGACTGAAAGTAGATAGCGATAGTTGAAATCAGATGGTTGTCAGATTGTTTTATGGGCTGTCATCCTAATTTTTCAGTAAATATTTCATGGAAAGGGGGGAGAATGTGAAACACAATAGAATAATGAAATTGTTTGAATACGGTTTAACCATTTGGATTATTATCACCTTGAATTTTCTTCTGCCCAGACTACTACCTGGTGATCCTTTTCTTTTACTTTCATCAGATAATGCTGAAAATGAAGAAATTGTTATGACACAGGAACAACGGGATTATTATGAAAGCTATTATGGTTTGGATAAATCGATGGGAGAACAATATGTAACCTACATTGGACAATTGATTCATGGCGATTTGGGGTACAGCATTTATTATAAAGTGCCGGTGAGTCAGATTATTTTAGGGCGTTTGGGCTGGACAGCATTTATGGTGGTATCCGCGTTGGCTGTTAGTACTGGAATTGGTGTGCTTTTGGGAAGTGTATCGGCCTGGTATCGTGAAAAATGGCCAGACAAACTGCTGTTTTTTCAAATGATTTTATTATCGGAAATTCCGGTTTTCCTGATTGGACTCATGATTTTGTTCGTGTTTTCGGCATGGTTAAGGATTTTCCCTTTATCCGGAGCCATGACTCCCTTTGAAGATTATACGAGCTGGTGGGATCAACTATCTGATATTTTGAATCATGCGTTTTTGCCAATTATGGTTTTATCCATTTCTCAGATGGGGGGGATTTATTTATTGGTGAGAAACAGTATGACCACTGTTTTGCAGAAAGACTATCTTCGAACGGCAAAGGCAAAGGGACTTAGTCAGAAGCGAGTGATTTTTCATCATGCGCTGAGAAATGCACTACTGCCGGTGGTAACTCGGATATTTTTGAGCTTGGGAGCACTTGTTGGGGGGGCGATACTGGTTGAAAATGTTTTTGCTTATCCCGGACTCGGACGGTTGATGCGAGAATGCATTCAAGTTCATGATTATCAGGTAGTCCAGGGAATTTTTCTGGTGGTAACAATTTTTGTTCTGTTGGCTAATTTTTTAGCTGATACGGTCTATAAATTATTAGATCCCCGGGTGAATGATTCTGGAAAGGTTTAGGAGCGGTAGGCGTGTCGAAAATAAAAAATAAAATGTTGAAAATTTGGAAAGTAATTAAAGACTTTTCTATACTGGGAAAATTGAGTCTGGTAATGCTGGTGTTGGTTATTTTAATGGCGATTTTTGCCACAAGTCTTTCAGTTTATCCCTATGATTTTTCTTCAGGCGATGCTCTTATGGCTCCCGGGAACGGGCATTTTCTGGGAACCGATGATTTGGGTATTGATCTTTGGGCACAGATTTGTTATGGCGCGAGAATCAGCTTGCTGATAGGTTTTGGAACAGCTATTTTGGCTGCTCTGGGTGGTGGTATGATTGGTGTTTTTTCAGGTTATGTTGGAGGAGTGCCGGATAAAATCATTATGCGGATCATTGATATTATAATGGTTATTCCAGATTTTCCGTTGATGGTTTTATTGGCGGCACTTCTGGGACCCAGTCTTTTGAATGTAGTCATTGTGCTGGCATTGCTCTCATGGGTCACACCAGCCAGAATTGTCCGTTCCCAGGTGATGATGCTTAAAGAACAGACTTATATTAAAGTTGCGGAGACTTATGGGGCAAGCAACTGGTATTTAATTTGGCGTCATTTTTTACCGGCAGTATTCCCTATTTTAGCCGTAAATATCATTCGGTTGACAGGAAGAGCCATTGTTTCAGAAGCGGGATTGTCATTTTTAGGATTGGGAGATCCCACTTCAAAAAGTTGGGGACTGATTATTCACTATGCAACCAGTTTTCCCGGGATTTATTATACGAATTTTTGGAAATGGTGGCTGCTGTATCCCTGGCTAATTTTAACCCTAGTAGTGATGTCGCTGGCTTTTTTAAGCAGGGAACTGGAACGTGTCATGGATCCGCGTCTTAGAATCAGGGCCTAAAGATAATTTTGAGTAAGGAGAGATTAAATTGATTGATGAAGGTCAATATTTGTTGGAAATCAAAAATTTCGGGGTAGAATATGACTGCGCAGATCCACCGGTAAGAGCAGTGGATGATATAAACATAAAGCTTGCTAAAAACGAAACGTTGGGTATTATCGGAGAATCCGGGTGTGGCAAAAGCTCCTTTGCAATGGGCATAATGGGACTGCTTAACCAGGCGAATGTAGAAGGTGAAGTAATCTATAAAGGTCAAAACTTGAACAGACTGCCTGAAAAAGAAATGCGAAAATACCGATGGAAAGAAATTGCGCTGGTATTTCAGAATTCGCTGGAGGTTCTTAATCCCGTACTCACTATTGGTGAGCAAATTGGAGAACCCATAAAAACCCATTATCACAATTCGTCAGCTGAGATTGATGTGAAGGTAATTGAGCTGATGAAAAAGGTTGGTTTGGATCCGAAGTGGCGGCAGGCTTATCCTCATCAGTTGTCAGGTGGAATGCGTCAGCGGGTGTTGGTAGCCATGGCTTTGTCCTGCAATCCGGAATTATTGATAGTCGACGAGCCGACCACGGCATTGGATGTCATCAGTAAAAATGAAATTCTGCGGATGCTGCAGATGTTGCAAAAAGAACTCGGGTTTACGATGGTGATCATTTCTCATGATCTCGGGGTGATAAAAAAGCTCACTAATCGAGTGATGGCGATGTACTGTGGACGTATTATTGAAAAGGGATTAACATCGGAAGTACTTAGAAATCCACTTCACTGCTATACCAGAGGACTTTTGAATTCTTCGCCAAATCTTTTCAAATACAAAGATTTGTGGGGGATTGATGGTGAACCATCTTCTGGAATTTCTACAAATGGATGCGCCTTTTATCCCCGTTGTTGTCAGCATGAGGAAAGCTGCAGTCATGAAAAACCGTCATTAGAATATGTGGCTCTGGAACACATGGTGGCCTGTCACAAAGGGGGGATTGAGACCTTTCTTAAGGCGGTTAACATTCGTAAAACATATAAATTGAAAGAAATGGAAATTGTGGCGGTTAAGGATGTCAGTATGGAAATAAAAAGCGGAGAAATTGTGGCATTGGTAGGGGAATCGGGTTCTGGCAAATCTACACTGGCCCAGGTGCTTGCCGGAGTCTGGAAACCGGACAAAGGCGAAGCTTTTTTCAAAAAGAAAAAACTTGAAGGTCATTGGGAGACAAAAATGATGGGTGGGATGCAGATTGTTTTTCAGGATCCCTTTTCAGCCACCAGCCAACGCATGAAAGTACTGGATGTTGTCAAAGAGCCGTTGGACATTATTAAATGGGGAAGCAGGGATGACCGGGACGAAGCGGGCATTAAAGCACTACGTGCTGTGCAGTTGCCCACCGCATCTGAATTTCTAGATCGCTACTGTCATGCACTGAGCGGTGGTCAGCGTCAGCGTTTGGCAATTGCCAGGGCTTTGGTTACCAGACCGAAACTTTTGATTGCGGATGAGGTGACCTCCATGTTGGATCCTTCAACCCAGGCCAATCTTTTAAGAAAGCTCAAGGGACTTCAGAACAGGCAGGGATTTGCTATGCTGTACATTACCCATGATTTGCATCTGGCCAGAAAAGTCGCGGATAAAGTTTATGTTATGTATCAAGGTGAAATTGTGGAACATGGAGTATCCGGTGATATCTTCAAGAATCCGGAACACATTTATACCAGACAATTGATGAAGGAATCCTTCAGAGATATGATTTAAAATTGAAACAGTTTGAAACGACAACTAACAGAAAGGTGAAAAAATGAAAGAAGAAATATTAAAGCTAAGAGATCCGGAATATTGGGAGAATATTTGGGAAAAATCGAAAACTCATAGAGACCATCCTGAAAGTGACGGACCTGCTTACAGTGTAGAATTATGGGAAAAACGGGCTGAGAAATTTAAGTCCAATGTTAAAGGAGAACGGGGTAAAAAGAGAACGGATGAAGTGATTATTTGGCTGGAAAATCAGGGGGTCACTCTTGAAGGGATGAAGATCCTTGATATTGGAGCCGGTCCCGGGGCTTTTTCTTTCGCTTTTGCAGAAAAGAATGCTGAGGTAACCGCTCTGGAACCGACAACAGCCATGTCATCATTTATAAAAGAACAAATTCAGAACGAAGGAAAAATCGGTGTGACGGTTGTTCAGGAATCATGGGAAGATGTGGATGTCGAAAAAATGGGGTGGACAGAGGCTTTTGATCTGGTTTTTATTTCCATGTGCCCAGGGGTTCACAATGCACAACTTTTTAAAAAAGCGATGTCCTGTGCAAAAAAATATTTGTATTTCAGCGGATGGGCTGGAAGAAGGGACAGTGAAGCTTTTGGAGAACTCTGGAAAGAACTGTATGGAGAAGAAATACTGATGTGGAGAAGTGATATTATCTATAATCTGAACTGGCTTTATACTCAGGGTTATAATCTGGCTTTTGAAGTAAAACAGAATGCCAGACCGGAAGAATTGAATATTGAGAGTGCAGTTGAAGAGTTTATGTCGCGATTGAATTTCTACGGGAAAGATACCATCGATTTGCAGGAAAAAGTTGCGGCATTTGTCAACGCCCGATCGGAAAATGGAATCCTTAAAACAAATGCAGTATCCCGCCGCGGGAAAATTTTAGTGAAGCTTTAGGCAAGAGTAAATGAGAGGAAGAAAGGAATAGATGAAAATAACAATATTATATTTTAGCAAAACGGGTAATACGGAAAAAGCAGCAGTATATATCAAAGAAGGTCTTATGGAAACCGGCAGTTTTGAAATCAGACTGATGAATTTAAATGAACCTTCAACCATGGATAATACCTTCATTAATGAAAGTGATACGGTAATTATGGGAACACCTACCTATGTTGCCAATATGTGCTGGCAATTTAAAAAATGGTTTGATACGGATTGGGATTGTCAGTTGGGTGGAAAACTGGGCGCTGCTTTTGCTACCGCCAACGCCATGCATGGTGGCGGAGATATTGCGCTACAAGGCATGATCAGTCATATGTTGGTCAGAGGGATGCTAACCTATTCGTCAGGAGCCGGTTGCGGTCGACCCTTTATTCATCTTGGACCCATTGGTATTGGCGTCAACAATGGAGTGGAAGAGCGAAAAGATTTATTCAATTTGTTTGGCAAACGGATTGGTGAACAAACAATTCGCCTATTTGGAAACACTAAAGTATGAGATACGGTTGCCAAAGTGAATTTTACTCACAAGATTCACACTTTCTAAAAAATGTTTGACAAGTATATACAAGTTGTGATATTATAACGAAAATAAAGCAACAAAATAAATATAATATAAAAAAAGATGAATATTATAATTAATTTAGCCGTGAAGGTTGATTTTCCTACTGTAGTAGGTGTCAATTTTCGCGGTTTTTTTATAAAAAATTTAAATTAAAGGACAAACGATTATAAAGAAACGATGGTAATGGAAAGACAATATATAGGTATTTTTAAAAATGATTTTAGAAAATATTGAAAAAGAAATTGAGGAGTAGGAATGAATTCAAAATTAAAAAAACTGTTGTGCTTTGGTATGGCAGCACTGATGCTGGTTGGTTCTGTTGGTTGCAGCAACGTTGGAGCAAGTGGTAAAACAAATCAAACGGAATTAAAAGTTGCTTATGGGAAAGATACCAATGTAATATCAGAAAAAGGAAATCCGGATATGCTCGTAGCGATATTTGCTGGAGAACGACTGGTTGAAGTTGTTAATGGTGAAGTAGTACCCAGTATTGCTGAAAGTTGGGAAGTTAAAAATGATGGAAGCTGTATTTCTTTTAAAATTAAAAAAGGTCTGAAGTTTTCAGATGGTACCGATTTAACAGCAAAGGAAGTCAGATTAATCTTTGATCGAAATATAGCACTTAAGAGTTTTCAGTGGACTGAAATGGATCGCGTTGAAAAAATTGAAGTACCGGATGATTACACAATCAATTTTTATTATAAAGATGGTATGGATGGATATATCGCGTTAGCGGGTTTTGCAGAATATGGAAATACGATTATCGGTTCAAATTCTTTTCAGACTCCTGGGGATCCCACAACACCAATTGTAAAATATACTAGTTTAGGGGCCTGGAAAATTAGTGAATATGTCAAAGACCAATATACAACATTTGTGCCAAATGAGAATTACAAAGGTGATGCGGTAAAACTTGAAAAAATTACAGTCAATACAATAACAGATGATGAAGCAAGAGTTCTGGCTATTCAGTCGGGAGATGTCGACGTGATCGTTGACTATTACCATGGTGGATCAGCTTATACGCCGAGAAATCTGCTGAGTACACTTAAAGAGGGGGGAGTTCAGGTTTTAAAACAAGAAATGCCGATGACAACAGTACTGGCATTTAATTATACCAACAATGATAACTGGAAAAATATAAAACTGAGACAAGTGATGAATTATGCCATTAATAAAGATGAAATAGCGGGTTTGTTTGATGGTTGGATCACTCCGGCAAATGATGCTTATTTTTCAGATTGTTCACCATTTACGACATCACTAGGGGTGCAAAGCTATAAATATGATCCGGAAAAAGCAAAACAATTATTAGCTGAATGCGGATTGACCGGTTTTTCACCAAAAATGCTTGTTAATAGTGATAATACCGATGAGGTAAAAATGGCCGAACTTTTAAAATCGATGTTACTGGAATCGGGCATTAACCTTCAATTAGAGGTCATGGATGCAACAAAGTATGCTGATGCTAAAAAAGGTGCCGATTGGGATGTAACTTCATATTACATTGGCGGACCGGAAAGAAGGATTTATTCACGGAATGAGGGCCGGTTTGATCCGTCAACACCTGAATTTGGAGCTTCTGGCTGTTATACCTCAGAAACAATTGTATCAGCCGTTCAAAAAGCGGTGGATCCATTTGATGTGAATGAACGAAAAGCAGGATTCAAAGAATTTTATGCAGCCATTGATGCTGAGGCTGCCTGTGTACCACTCTACTATAATGCGGTTTTCGTAGTAGCAAAAGATGGTGTTGAAGGAATTAAATTTATCGGTACTGAGCCGACATTTGATAATGTTACATATAAAAAATAAGTAAAAAGACATTTGGGTATCACGAGGTGAAAAGTTGATTAGATACATTTTTAGAAGGCTGCTTTATTTGATACCAGTATTGATTTTAACATCATTTTTGGCGTACATGTTGGTTTATTTATCCCCGAGTTCTCCGGCTCAAATTATTCTGCAATCCCGTTATTCGGGGGATCCGACGCAAGAACAAATCAATGATTTTAATCAAGAATATGGTTTTGATCAACCGATTTTAATCCAATATGCGAGCTGGTTGAAAAATGCGGTGAGAGGTGATTTGGGGAAATCATTAAGCGATGGGTCAGAGGTACTGGATGACTTTATTTACAGTTTTAAGGCCAGCGCAGAATTGTATTTTTCCAGTCAATTACTAGCATTGATCATCGCCCTGCCAATCGGTGTTTATTCGGCATTTAAAGCAAATTCAATATTTGATCGGATTAGCAGAGCGTATTCGCTAGTGGGAATGTCAATTCCTGATTTTTGGTTGGGAATGCTATTGGTGTACGTATTTTCAATTGTATTGAATCTATTGCCATCATTTGGATATACGTCACCTCAAAATATTATTCTGCCAATGCTGGCGTTAGGATTATCCAGCTCATTTTCATTAATTCGATTAGTACGAACAAGTGTATTAGAAGTGCTGCATCTGAATTATATCAGAACGGCTCGTTCAAAAGGTCTGAGTGAGGGTCAGATTATGATGAAACATGCATTAAGAAATGCATTGATACCAATTGTTACAGTTGTCGGCATTCATCTGACCCATTTTATCGGCGGGGCAGTAGCGGTTGAAACAATGTTTGCCTGGCCAGGTCTTGGTAATTTTTTTGCAAAAGCAGCGGGTAATCAGGATATTCCGGTAATACAGGGGTTTGTGCTATTAAGTGCGGTATTCTTTATCTTTGCGAATTTAATTATCGATATTATTTGCAAGCAACTCGACCCGAGAATTGATTATCAAAATGAAGGCGGCAAAAATAATGGGTAAAAATTTTAAAATAGGAGTTATTATGATTTTGTTTTTGGCAATTATTGTGTTTGCCGGACCATTAATTGCTCCTTATGATCCCAATGACGTAAACATGAGCATCCGGCTGCAGGGTGTCACTTCAGCTCATATTATGGGGACTGACCAGTTAGGCCGAGATTTATTCAGCAGATTGGTGTATGCAACCGGCACTTCCGTTAAAATATCATTAGTGGTTGTGATTGTTTCAATGGTGATTGGTTTTGTTTTTGGAAGCACAGCAGCATTTTTAGGCGGTGCGGTTGATGAATTCCTAATGAGAATTATTGACGTATTTATGGCATTCCCGACAAAAATATTCACGATAGCCATTGCGGGAATTTTAGGGGCATCGGCTTTTAATATTACACTAGCATTAATTATTACATCATGGGCGGTTTATGCGAGAATGGTCAGAGGGTGCGTTTTAACGGCAAAAGAAATGCCGTTTATTGATGCAGCGACGGCTTTAGGAGCGAATCGGTTTTATACAATCATCAAACATGTTTTACCAAGTGTCTTTCAGCCACTTTCAACTTTTGCGTTTCAAAGAATAGCTCATACAATGATGGCAATTGTGGGGTTGAGTTTTATCGGGCTCGGTGTGCAGCCGCCGACACCTGAACTGGGTGCGATGATCAGTGAATCCAAGAATTTCATGTCGACGGCACCACATTTGTTTATTTTCCCAGGTTTGCTGATTAGTTATGTGGTATTTAGTTTTAATATTTTAGATGATAGTCTTCGGGATTATTGGGATCCAAGAATAAAAAGTGAGTTGGCATTATGAATAAAGAAAAGCTTTTAGAAGTTGAAAAATTAAATATTAAATTTTTAACAAGTATTGGTGATGTGAATGTATCTGAAAATATAAATTTTCACCTCAAAAGAGGAGAAATATTTTGTATCGTTGGGGAAAGCGGCTGCGGAAAAAGTGTAGTAGCATTATCATTAACACGACTCCTGCCTGAAAACGCCATGATTAATGGCTCAATAAAATTTGAAGGCGTGGATATTGCAAATTTAGAGGATAAAGAATTTGCAAAAATAAGAGGAAGGAAAATTGCCACTATCTTTGAACAACCGATGAGCTGCATCAATCCAGTAATGAGAATTGGCAATCAGATTGCTGAAACATACCGTGCCAACTTCAAGTGTTCAAAAAAAGAAGCTAAAGAACAGGCATTAAAAAAACTCAAAGAGGTGAAATTGCCAATTAACCGATACAATTCATATCCACATGAACTCAGTGGCGGTATGCAGCAACGGGTGATGATTGCCATTGCGCTTGCCTGTAATCCGCAATTATTAATTGCCGATGAACCAACGACATCTCTTGATGTTACCGTTCAGTATCAGATACTGGAATTGCTGCAGGAAATTAAAGAAAAATATAATATGGCGATTCTCATGATTACCCATGATATGGCAGTTGTTCATGATATGGCAGATACAATTGGCGTAATGTATGCCGGAAATATGATGGAAATAGCAGCAAGAGATGCATTCTTTCAGCAACCACTTCATCCATATGCGCAAGAATTATTGAATGTGGTAAAAGATCCCTGTAATTATACAATACCTGGAACAGTCCCCAATTTAATGGAATCTTTTTTAGGTTGTCCGTTCGAACCAAGATGCAATAAGTCAACGGAAATATGCAAAACAAAAAAGCCTGAGGATATTGTGATGGGTAAGAGAATAGTGAGATGCTTAAATGTCGTGCCTAATTGAAGCCGTTAATTTGACGAAGGTTTTCAAAGATAAACATTTTTCGGTATTTAATAAAAAAGAAATCACTGCCGTGGATAATGTCTCGTTAACCGTAAATAGCAGTGAAAGTGTCGGTATTGTCGGTGAAAGCGGCTGTGGTAAGTCGATGCTCGGGAAAATGTTGGTCGGGCTGACATTGCCAACAAAAGGCAGCGTCTGTTATAACGGACGCGAAATATCAAAGCTCACTTTTAATGAGATGAAAAAACTGCGGCCGCGATTACAGCCGATTTTTCAGGATGCCGACAGTACCTTAAATCCCAAATTTACGGTGAAAAAGTTATTGGAGGAGCCGTTTGTAATTAATAAAATTCCAAAAGACGAAGCGAATCAGCGGATTGATGAATTGCTGAACTATGTTAATTTAGGCAAAGAATTTTACAATCGGTATCCGCATGAAATATCGGGCGGTCAGAGACAAAGGCTTGGCTTGGCTCGAGCCTTATCCCTAAAACCGGATTTCATCGTGGCAGATGAGCCGGCGGCTTCTCTGGATAGTTCTGTTCAGGCTCAAATTCTGCAGCTATTGAATCAAATGAAATCAAATAATGGACTCGGTCTTGTTTATGTATCCCATAACCTCAGAATTGTAAGCATGATGACACAAAGGGTTAATGTCATGTACTTGGGGAGTTTTGTAGAAACTGGAGATACAAAAGATGTTTTCGAAAATCCAATCCATCCTTATACAAAAATGCTGATTGGTTCAGTACTGACCATTGATGGAGAGAAAAGGAAACTTGGTACGAAAAAGGTTTTTGGCGAACCGCCCGATCCCAAAAATCGAGCGACAGGGTGTGCTTTTCATCCAAGATGTGATCAGTGTACACAAATATGTAAAGAAGAAAGACCCGAGCTAAAAAAAGTTGGAGAAAAAAATCGATTTGTTGCCTGCCACAATATATAAAGTTGAGTGACATTGCCCAAGCTAAAAAAATAATGCGATAACGAGAGGATAAAAATGATGAAAATTGAATTTTTGGATACGACGGATCATATGGTTTATGGTCATGAAGGCTGGCTGGTACCCGGAACAAACCATGTGCATGAGGGTGATGCCGTAGAGGTTTTCACAAGATGGGGGCATAACATGGAAGGACACGGGCTGGCAAGAAAAGAAGGCTTAACCGTAGGCGTGGTAATGCCGGATGGCAACACCGAGGATCTTCTCGTGGATGAATATGATGCAGACAATTATGTTATCCGCTATACTCCAATACAGAAGGGTTTGTACCATTTCATCGGAAAGTATGTGGGCTTATATGTTATTGATCAGGAAGGAAAGTTTCAGAAAGGCACCTTAAAAGATTATCCCGATGCCAAAAGTGCGACATCCTTCACCCAGTATTCTCATCTGACGATGATGGTCGGTCATAATATAACGCCGGTCCTCATACCGGATATGTTAAAACTGCCATTGCGTATTGAAGCAGATGAATATACCAAATGGCAGCCAGGTGAAAAAATTGGCTTTCAACTTTTAACCATTGATAGCTTTTTAGCGAATACTGAACTTGATTTGGCTTTTCAAGGGGAAGAGAACAAACCGGTTGTTCAAAGAAAATTGATAACAAATGCAAGCGGAAGATTCTTAGTAAAAGCAGAAGAAGCGGGTCAATATTTGCTCATAGCAAGAAATCTTGTTCCCGTTGGCAAAGCAGGGTTTTATAATGATACGAAATATACGTATACATATTACTTCAATGTAAAAAACCGAAAAGTAAAAAACTAGATTGAACAGGAGAACAAGATGAATAATATGATACAAGCGGTTGAAGAACGATGGGACGTTAATGCACAAAAGTATGATAACCGTCATCAGGTGAACACAACCCCCGAAGACAAAAAACACTGGATGGAAGCATTGGCAGAAAATATCGGCCCAGATAAAAATATTAAGCTGATGGATGTGGGGGCCGGAACCGGCTTTATTACCTTAATGGCAGCGGAGTTGGGATATCAATGCCATGCTGTTGATATCTCAAGTGGGATGTTGGAAGTGGCCAGAAACCATGCTAACAATAAAGGGTTGAGGATTGATTTTATCAAAAGCAATGTCGAAAACATACCCTGTGAGGATGCCAGCATGGATGTAATCGTCAACAGACACGTGATGTGGACCTTATTAAATCCAGGAGAAGCCTGTAAAGAGTGGTTCCGGGTATTAAAAAATGGTGGGAAGCTGCTATGCATCGTTACCATTGGTTCAATGGGAGATTCGTGCAATCATTATAGTCAAGATATTGAAGATCAACTGCCATTAAAGGGTGCTGATGAAAACAAACTCATCAATACACTTATTGAAGCCGGGTTCTCCAACGTTGAAGCCATTAAGCTTGATAAAATCCGAAATATGAACGAGGATAAAGCATGGTATATCATTAAAGGGATAAAAGGTGTAACAACGCAGGCACTGTTGGAGCGAATCGAAAATCGCTGGAACGTCAATGCCGGTAACTATAATGAAAATCATGGAAAAAATGAAGACATCGAGCAGTGGACAACTGAAATAAAAACGCTTTTAGGCGATGATCTCACCAAAAAAGTATTGGATGTTGGTACTGGAACAGGATTTGCATCCATGATTGAAGCGTCGATTGGTTATCAGACTACCGGACTGGATTTATCGGTGGGCATGCTGGATTATGCCAAACAGGATGCAAAAGCAAGAAATTTGTCAATCGATTTTGTCAAAAGCTCGGTTGAAACGATTCCGTTTACCGATGAAAGTTTTGATATCATCACCAATAAATCACTGATGTGGACCTTAACAGAGCCTTTAAAAGCGGTAACCGAGTGGAAAAGATTGTTGGTTATTGGTGGAAAATTATTCTGCATTGTTCACATTAAAGAAGGTCCGGTGCATAGCAGTCATTATGAACAGGATATCGAGAATTCATTACCATTAAAAGGCGCACCTGTTTCGGCCTTTATGGAATTGATTAAAACAGCTGGCTTCTCAAACGTCGAAGGAATTCCATTAATGAATCTGCCGCCAATGCATGGAGAAGATGCGACTGAGAGTAATTGCTGGTATGTGTTTAAGGGCGAAAAATGAAAAATCAGCATCAAACAAATGAGTAGACCAGCTAATAAATAGTGCTCAATAAAACAATTAAACATTGTTATTGTTTTGTATCGGGATACAGATATGGCGCTATCTTTCGCTATGCAGAATAATATAAAAAAATTAAACCGTGAAGGTTGATTGTCCTACTGCAGTAGGGCTCAACTTTTGCGGTTTTTTATATAAACATAGTTGGATAAAAATGCTGTTGGATTAGATGCTTAGAAGACTAAAGAGTAGGGGGGCAAAGGATGTTTGGTAGGGTAGAGTGATTGATAGCGATGATTGAAAAAGTGAAAATTTCTGTTTTGTGATCACATTTTTTACAAAAGAGTTTGAGTAATACATAAAATTTTGGAGGAAAGCATGAAAAAATACACAATGAACAAACGCATTCTTGCGCTTGCTATGGTACTTGTTTTGGTGATGGCAACTCTGTCAGGTTGCGGCTTATCTGGGAAAAATTCGAATGAATCGGTAGCTTCAGCAAGTTCACAGAAAATTCTAAGAATTGCAGCAGCTTTTGATTTCAAGAGTGCGATGGAAGGTAAAACACTGGTATACGAAAATTTGGTAAAGTCTGACATGGCCGGTAATTTTAGTGGATGGTTGGCAGAAAAATATGATGTTTCTGACGATGGACTGACATATACCTTCCATTTAAAAAAGGGAGTAAAATTTCATGACGGAAGCGAATTTAACGCTGAGACAGCTAAAATCTCCCTTGAATATGCGCAAAATAATGATGCGAATTTGAAGAAATCTGTTAACAGTATAGAAGTTATTGACGAATCGACGCTTAAGGTTGTTCTTGGAACATATCTTGCATCATTTCTTAACACTCTTTCCAGTACAAGTGCTCCTATGATCTGTGCAGCTGATCTTGAGCCGGCTGGAGATCCAAAAGGAAAGCTGTCAGGATATATTGGAACGGGAGCATTTTATTTTGATGAAGCGACTTATGAAAAAGGTGTTAAAGCTGAGTTGACGAGATTCGATGACTATTGGGGAGGTGCATCCAAGTTAGATGGTGTCGAATGGCTTTACGTTGCGGATCCAACAGCCATGGTTGTGGCTCTTGAAAGTGATGAAGTAGATATGATTGGAATAGCAGAGCATCATTCAAGTATACCATATGTGCAAATTGCTGAATTAAAGTCAAAAGGATACACAGTTGAGACTGATGAAACAGGACGATATCAGGTGATTGAATATAACTGTTCAAAAGCGCCGTTTGACGATGTGAATGTTAGAATGGCACTCAATTTGGCAGTTGATCGTGAATTAATGGTAAAAACACTCTTTGAGGATATGACCAAAGCTTCTAAAGTGATTACAGCACCTTGGTTTGTACTAGGTCCAGATAAAGTTGATGAAAATTATTATAAATTTGATCAAAACCGTGCGAAAAAAATGCTCGATGATGCGGGTTGGATCGATTCTGATGGTGATGGTATACGTGACAAGAATGGAGAGAAGCTTGAACTTAAACTAGTCGTTCCTCAGGGTGAAGCAAATGCTGATACGGTATCGGTATATCTCCAGTCTGAACTTCAAAAAATCGGAGCAAAGATCGATGTTCTCACTCTTGAGAGTAGTGCCGCAAGTGACATGAAGAAAGCTGGAGACTACAATATGTATATCCACCATTCTGGAAATATGCCCTCAATTCCAGGTGGTATTGGGATTGGAGACAAGTACTATTCCACCAATAAAGATTGGGCGTACTCTTTTCACAGTGCGGAACTGGATGGCATGATCGATGCTGCTTTCACGGAACCAAATACTGATAGCAGAAATAATAAAATCGACACCTTGTGGACGTATCTTCATGCACAAGCCCCTTGTATGCCGCTATACAGCGTTCTTAAACTTGTGGCATGTAATCCTCGTGTTACGGGATATAAGGTTGGTTCAAATATGTTTGACATGAGCAATGTGCGGTTGTTGGATATGGATATGAGTAAATAAATTTGCAACTCATAGTGTATAGCACTTACCCGTATGACTTAGTTAATACACTTTTATAGCGGAAAACCGCATTATCAGTTTTTCCGCCATAAGCTAAAAATACAGAAAGGTCGAATTAAATGGAAAAAATGATTTTTCGAAGGCTCTTCCTGGGGATTTTTATAATGATAATTGCATCGCTTTTGTCTTTTGTCCTATTATACTTGGCACCTGGAAATCCCGCTGAGAATATCTTGAGACAGCGAACCGGCGAGGATCCATCGTATGAAGAAATTGAGCTATTCTTGCAACAAAAGGATCTTGATGTTCCGCTACTCACACAGACAAGTGAATGGCTTTATATGGCTCTGCGTTTCGATTTTGGAGAGTCCATCAATACCTCTGAGCCGGTTATGGATGAATTTATTACGAGATTCAAGGCAACATTGCAGCTTACGTTAATTACGCTTGCTTTTTCTATCCCGCTAGCATTTTTTATTGGAGTACGTTCGGCGGCAAATAATGGGGGAACGTTTGATCATGTCAGCAGATTCTTTACATTGCTAGCCATGTCGATCCCTGAATTCTGGTTGGGGCTTATGCTGATGATTGTTTTTTCTAAAACACTGAATTGGCTGCCAAGCTTTGGTTATGGTAGTTATTTAAATCTGATTATGCCAGTTGCGACCCTTGTTGTTGGTTATACTGCGACGCTTTCGAGGGTTATTAGAAGCAGCATGCTGGAAAATCTGTCTCAGGACTTTATCACGACGGCCAAAGGAAATGGGCTGTCACAACACGTCATTTTGATCAAGTATGCCTTGAGAAATTCATTGGGGCCAATCGTAACTGCAATCGGAAGTCAGTTTGGTCACCTACTGGCAGGGGTTGTGGTCGTCGAAACAGTTTTTTCATGGCCGGGAATTGGGAAGTTCCTAATTGATGCAGTATACTTACGAGATTTTCCGGTGATTCAGGGTTTTGTTTTATTGATTGCAATGATGTTTGTAGTGATCAATTTAATAACTGATATTTTGTACACCTATATAGATCCAAGAATTCGATATGAAAGAAGATAATAATAATGAAAAAGAACGGTATCATACAAAATAGTAATTTACTTATGAAAGTTTCAATCATTATTATAACGATTATGGTTTTTGGGGTTATCTTTGCTCCGCGTATATGCAACTTTGATCCATATACGGTTGATTTGACAAAACGATTACTACCACCGGGAACGGATGGACATATTTTTGGAACCGATGGTTTTGGGAGAGATTTATTTGCCCGGATTATCTATGGCGGCCGCGTTTCGATTGGGCTGTCAGTATGTGTTGTGATGGTGAATGCTGTTCTGGGACTGATTATCGGTTCCTTTGCGGCTTATACGGGTGGTGTAATAGATGAGATTGTCATGAGAATTGTGGATGTGCTGATGTCTTTTCCAAGTATAATTCTGACACTTTTTATTATTGGTGTTTTAGGGCCTTCCATTAGTAATTTGTTTTTTGCATTAATTGTCCTGGGCTGGATTGGTTATGCGCGCATGGCTCGCAGTCTTGTCCTGAGTCTCAAGGAACAGAGCTTTATTACAGCGGCCAGGGGAATCGGCTGTAACGATGCCAGAATTATATTTTTACACGTCATTCCGAATGTCATGCCGATGATTATTACTTTTGCCGCACTACACATTGGCAGTACAATCCTTGTAATTTCATCACTCAGCTTTCTTGGTCTTGGGGTACAACCCCCCACAGCAGAATGGGGTGCGACACTAAGTGAAGCTAAACAATACCTGTCGCTCTATCCCCATATGATCATATTCCCAGGGATCGCAATCGCATTAAGCATGTTTTCTTTTAATATGCTTGGCGATGGTTTAAGAGATTTTGCCGATCCACATTTAAAAAAGACAATAAAAACGTGATTGGAGATGGTATTAATGCGATTAATTGAAAGTCATGATCTCAAGGTGCATTTTGATTCTCCAGCAGGGCTTGTTAAAGCAGTCGATGGCGTAAATTTTCATATCGATGAAGGGGAAAAACTTG
The DNA here is from genome assembly GCF_008086595.1 of Acetobacterium paludosum. Lineage (GTDB taxonomy): Bacteria > Bacillota > Clostridia > Eubacteriales > Eubacteriaceae > Acetobacterium > Acetobacterium paludosum. Next base: position 109,545 of record NZ_RXYA01000016.1, read on the forward strand.
TTTTTATTGGCGAAACAGGTTCGGGTAAGACAGTGCTTGGGATGACGATAATGAAGTTACTGCCAACCAATGTATTTTATTCAGGTCAATTGATGTATAAAGATAAAGAGTTGATCAATGCGACAGAAAAAGAAATGCAGGAAATTCGTGGCAAGAACATTGCTATTATCATGCAAAATCCTCTTTCGTCACTAAATCCTTGTCTGAGCATCAAAGAGCACCTTGTTCAAGTAATTGTTAAGCACGAGCACTTGAACAAAAAGGAAGCGCAAGCAGAGGCTGAGCGTATTTTAATTAGAACAGGGATTCCTGAGAACTTACTTAATTATTATACACATCAGTTAAGTGGTGGGTTGAGACAAAGGGCGATGATAGCCTTGGGTATTGCTTGTGATTCGGAAATTTTAATTGCTGACGAACCGACAAAAGGACTTGATGTTACGGTTCAAATGCAGATCGTTAATCTGATTAAGCAAATAACCGATGAAACAAGAAAAGCAATGCTTATAATAACTCACGATCTTGGTGTTGCGGCTGCTCTGGGAGATAGAATTGCGATTATGTATTGTGGGAGAATTCTGGAAATTGGAACGGTGGAAGAGATTTTTGGATCACCGGAACATCCGTACACAATTGGATTGATCAATGCGCATCCTTCGAGAGGGCTGCATCCGATTAAGGGCTTCGGTGCTTCTTTGATCGATATACCGGAGGGGTGCGTATTTTCACCAAGGTGTCAGCATGCCAATGAGCTTTGTAAAAAAGCGGAGCCGCCAGACATGGTATTGAGTGAGACTCATAAGGTAAGGTGTTATTATGCTTCAAGTAAATGATTTATCTAAAGTTTATAAAGGTGGCTTTTTTTCAAAAGACAAATTGACGGCGGTTGAGAGTGTATCATTCCAAATAAAAAAAGGTGATTGTTTTGGTATTATTGGCGAAAGTGGCAGTGGAAAGACAACTATTGGGAAAATAGTCGCAGGTTTGCTCAAACCAACTTCGGGGGAGCTATATATTGACGGTAAAAATATATTAAAGAACAGCGAGATGAAAACATCAAATTTCCGAAGACGCGTACAAATGATTTTTCAGGAACCTGACGGTGTCATGGATCCAAGATGGAAAATCGAGAGGAGTATGATGGAACCCCTGGACATACACTTTTCACTGAATCGAAATCAAAAGATAGAAAAAGTAAACTATTGGTTGGAAACAGTAGGACTGACTCCTGAGCATCTTGAAAGATATCCTTTTGAGCTAAGTGGCGGTCAGCTTCAAAGATTAGCTTTTGCCAGAGCGTTGTCTATGGAACCGGATCTAATTATAGCTGATGAGCCAACATCATCACTGGATGTTTCGGTTCAGGCACAAATACTAACTTTAATGAAAAAAATTCAAAAGAGATATGAATTAACCATCCTGTTTATTACTCATGACTTGTATGTAGCTCGGCAGATGTGCTCAGAAATTGCAGTTATGCAGAACGGTCGCTTCGTTGAAACAGGATCAGCTGAAGGGGTTTTTGATCACCCACAGGAGAAGTATACACAGATGTTGATTGATTCCCAGTTGCCTTTGGATTTTTCAGTAAGAAAAAAATTAGAATACACAGGAGAGTGTTATGATGGAAAATTTTGCAGAAATTATTGCAAGTAAATGGACAGAACGAGCACCCACATTTGATGAAGATCATGCGACAGAAAATGTTGATTTGTGGAGACCGACATTGGAGGAACTAATTGGTAAAAAAGGAAATGGTAAGGTTCTTGATATCGGCACGGGAACGGGTTTCCTTGCTAATATGATTGCTGAACTTGGCTATCATTCGGTTGGAATAGATTTTTCTGAAGGGATGTTAGAAATAGGCCGATCAAATTCAGCTCGAAGGGGAACCGCGGTCGAATTTATAATGGGAGATGGTGATAAGCTGCCTTTTGACGATCATTCATTTGATGCGGTTATCAATAGTCGAGTATTATGGCTGATACTGGATCCAGTCAAAAGCATAAAAGAATGGATAAGGGTACTTAAACCCGGTGGGGTACTACTATCTTTCATACGGATAACAACGCCTCAGGAAAGAGAACTGGGAGAATTAGAAAAGCCGAATACAAAAATGCAGTATCCGCCTGAACTTAGCAACGCTATGCCACTTCGGGATGCTACAATCGATGATCATCTGGCGGCATATCAGAAAGCTGGTTTTTACAATCCCGAAGCGATATTGTTACGCAAGGATCTTTCATTAAATGACGATGCTAAGCCCTGGTATGTATTTAAGGGCACTAAAGAAATGGTGAGTGTTTTATGATTGATGTAAAAAGTGAAATTATCTCTTGCTGGAACACTTCTTCCAATTCATATGATAACCATTATGGACATGGTATAAAATCGAAAGCGGAAGCTGTTGCCTGGCGTGAAGCGTTGAAAAAAATAGCGGGAGATTCCTCACTAAATATACTCGATATCGGAACAGGAACAGGTTTTCTGGCAATTTTTTTAGCAGAACTTGGCCATTGTGTTAAAGGTGTTGATTTATCAGAAGGTATGATGGGGAAAGCGAAAGAGAAAGCAGCAAAAGAAAATCTTCAAATTACATTTGAAGTGGAAGATGCCGAAAATCTATCGTCAGAGTCGGATGGCTATTATGATCTGGTAATAAATCGTCATTTGCTGTGGACACTTCTTTCTCCAGAAAAAGCTCTTGCAGAATGGAATCGGGTGTTAAAACCAGGGGGTAGAGTTGTTATTATAGATGGAAATTGGGCTGACAATTCTGTCGGTGATAATATTAAAGCAAATTTCGGGAAATTTCTGATTGCGATGACTGAGTTTAGAAATCCGTGGAAGAGAACGGGAAGTTATAGTAAAGAACTTGCGGAAATGCTTCCCATGAAAAAGAAAGAAAATCGAAAAAAGACAGAATCAATTATGAAAAAAGCAGGATTTTCGAGTATCAGTCAAAATTATATGGATGACATTGATCGGATTGAACGAAAAGCGATGCCATACAAAGTGCGTTTGACAACAACCTATAGACGACATGTTATAATTGGGACCAAAAAAAATAAGTCAGAAAACATGCTTTAAAAGCGTTTATCATAAGGCGGCGCAAGGAGAATAGGAATTATCCTGCGCTAATCATTCTATAATGATATTTAGCTTTAGGATATCTCAATTAAGAATAAAAAAATAAATATGTTTAGACCCATAAAGTAATGGTTCTAAACATATTATACGAGGAGAATAAAGATGGAAGCATTACTGGAAAGAATAGAAAACTGATGGGATGCAAATGCCGGTAACTATAATTAAAATCATGGAAAAAATGAAGATATCGAGCCAGGTGTTTCAACCTTTGTTGAGGTGCTTGAAATAGCTGGCTTTTCGAATGTTAAAGGAATACCGTTAATGAGGCTTCCAGCAATGCATGGGAAGGAAGCTGCAAGTAATAACTGCTGGTATGCCTTTTCAGGAGAGAAACAATAAAGATTGACTTACGATTCTAAAAAATGCAAATGTTATGGTTGTATCACAACGCCTGATTAGAGATTAGGCGTTGTTTTTAATGCCAACTGATCGTGATGGTATCAAAATATTAGATGAAGGCGAAGGGAGTCCACCACTTGACGCAATCCAATTTTATCGTTAAAATCAATAAAAAAGGAGGAATCCATGAAACAAATATTTATGGTTTATTTAAAACCATTCTATCATCGCATGCTATTCGGGGTATTTTTTAAATTTACCGGTTCGATCATGGACCTTTTTTTGCCCTATATTCTGGCTTATATTATTGATAATGTGATTCCGCAAAACAACAAAATGGAAATCTATTACTGGGGCATCGTGATGCTGGTCTGCTCCATTATCGGGGTGGCTTTTAATATTATCGCCAACCGCATGGCGGCCCGAGTGGGAAGTGATGCCACCGAGGTTATTCGCCATGATCTGTTTACCCGGGTGATGTATCTGTCCAGTCATCAAATGGACAGGATTACCAAGCCATCGGTGATTTCCCGGTTAACAACGGATACTTACAATATTCATCAGATGATCATTCGGATTCAGCGTCTGGGAATTCGGGCACCGATTATGCTGATCGGGGGGATTATTGTTACCATAACTCTGGATCCGGTGCTGGCCGCGGTCCTGATCGGGATGATGCCGATCATGGTCATCATCATTACCCTGATTTCCAAAAAAAGTATTCCCTTGTTTGGGGCCCTGCAGCAGACCATTGATCGTTTCGTCAGGCTGGTCAGAGAAGATATCAGCGGCATTCGCGTGATCAAAGCATTATCTAAAACAGACTATGAAAAAGCCCGATTTGAAGCCATCAATGCCGAAGTGGTGAACCGGGAAAGAATAGCGCGCACGACCATCGCGGTTATTCAGCCAGCCATGAATGTATGTTTGAATCTCGGCCTGGTGTGTGTGGTGCTGGTGGGCGCTTACGGCGTTAACCAGGGCACATCGGAAGTGGGGAAGATTCTGGCCTTTATGACCTATTTTGCGATTATCCTTCAGGCGGTGCGGTCGGTTTCCAGTATCTTTGAGACCTGGACGAAAGCGACCGCTTCAGCCGATCGGATTAACCGGGTGTTGGCGCTTGAAGCGGAATTGACGATCCCGGCAGGAGATCAAAAAGCAAGCGATTATTATCTGGAAGTTGAAAATATCACGTTTTCCTACAACAAAAAAGAACCGAATCTTGCCAATATTTCATTTGCCCTCAAAAGAGGCGAAACCCTGGGGATAATCGGAGAAACCGGGGCCGGCAAATCGACACTCTTAAAACTACTGATGCGTCTGTACGATGTTGACGACGGCGCTATCTATATTGATGGCCGGAATGTCAAGTCGATCCCCTTGGGGGAATTGCATCAGCACTTTGGCGTGGTCTTTCAAAATGATATTATTTTTGAAGCCAGCATTGAAGAAAATATTGGGCTGGAAAGAAATTTGTCAAAAGAAGAAACCGAAAAGGCGATTCTTTATGCCGGCGCCAAAGAATTTGTCGATGAAAAAGCAGACCGCTCCGGGGAAGCCCTGACAATTAAGGGGGCCAATCTCAGCGGCGGACAGAAGCAGCGTATTCTGATTGCCCGGGCCCTGGCGGCACAGCCGGATATCCTGATCTTGGATGATTCCTCCAGCGCTTTGGACTATAAAACCGATGCCGCTTTCCGTAAAGTGATTAAAGAACACTTTGGCGAGACCACGATCATCATTGTCGCCCAGCGGGTGAGTTCGATTCTGCATGCGGATCATATTCTGGTGCTGGAAAATGGCGCCGCCATCGGCTATGGCAAGCACGCACAATTGATGGCGAGTTGCGACGCCTATCGGGAAATCAGCGATTCGCAAATGGGGGAGGTCTGAGATGAGACGTTCACAAAAATTCGAAAAGCCGAAAAACAGAAAAGGAACCCTGATGCAACTCGGCGGCTATCTGATGCGCTATAAGTGGCGGCTGCTGCTGGCGATTTTGCTGACCATCGGCAGTAATCTGCTGGCTCTGGTCGGACCGCTGTTATCCGGATATGCGATTGATGCCATAGAACTGGGCGTCGGACAGGTCAATTTTAGCCGGGTTTTTTATTTTGCTTTCTGGATGGTCGGCTTTTATCTTGCATCCGCCGGGCTGTCCTATGGGTTGGAAGTATTGATGATTACGATCAGCCGGAAGGTGACCTACGCGATGCGCAAGGATGTCTTCAACAAGCTGCTTGATTTACCGATCGGATATTTTGATGTTCATCAGACCGGCGACGTGATCAGCCGGATTACCTACGACATTGATACGGTTAACAGCTCGCTTTCCGATGATCTGGTCCAGGTTTCTTCGGCGGTGATTACCGTGCTGGGATCATTTCTGATGATGCTGGCCATCTCCCCCAAGCTGGTGCTGATTTTTGTCGTGACGGTGCCGCTGTCATTGTTGATGTCGAAATATCTGGTTAAAAAGACCCGGCCGCTGTTTAGCCGCCGTTCCGGGAAACTCGGAAAACTCAACGGTTTTGTCGAAGAAATGGTATCGGGTCAACGAACTCTCAAGGTTTATGACCAGGAAGAAAGTACCATCAAACGATTCGACATCAGGAACAAAGAAGCAGTCGAGGCTTATTACAATGCGGAATACTACGGCAGTATGATTTTTCCGATGGTCAACTTTATCAACAACATTTCGCTGTCTTTCATCAGCGTGTTCGGGGCGCTTTTGTATCTGGCCGGCGAAATGACCATCGGGAAGATTTCGTCCTTCGTCCTGTATTCCAGAAAATTCGCCGGACCGATCAATGAAATGGCCAATATCATGAGTGATCTGCAATCGGCTTTGGCGGCCGCCGAACGGGTTTTCGATCTTCTGAATGAATTGTCGGAAGCTCCCGATGCTAAGGAAGCGGTCCCGCTGGCAAATATCAGGGGTGATATTGAGCTGTGCCATGTTAAATTCGGGTATGATTCTCAGCAGCGGATTATCAATGACCTCAGTCTTAAAGTGAAGGCCGGCGAACTGATCGCCATTGTCGGTGAAACCGGCGCCGGCAAAACAACGATCATCAATTTGCTGATGCGTTTTTATGATGCGGATGCCGGACAGATTTATATCGACGGCAAGGAAGTGCATGAGGTGACCCGGGACAGCTTGAGAAAAGCCTACGCCATGGTGCTTCAGGATACCTGGATTTTTTACGGCAGTATTTATGAAAACCTGACCTACGGCAAAGAAAATGCCACCATGGCAGAGGTTGTGGCCGCCGCCAAGGCCGCCAGAATTCATTCCTTTATCACCCATCTGCCGGATGGTTACGGAACAATTTTAAGTGATGAAGGAGCCAATATTTCCAAGGGGCAAAAACAGCTGTTGAGCATTGCCCGAGCGATGCTTTTAGAGGCAAAAATACTGATCCTGGATGAGGCAACTTCCAATGTCGATACCAGAACAGAGAAGAAGATTCAGGAAGCGATGCGCAATCTGATGAAAGATAAAACGTGCTTTGTGATTGCCCATCGCCTTTCAACAATCCAGAATGCCGATCATATTCTGGTTGTGGATCGGGGCGAGATCGTCGAGACCGGCACGCATCAGGAACTGATGCGCATGACCGGCCGCTATTGGCAGTTGTATCAGGCGCAGTTTGAGTAAGCTGGAACCGTCCAATCGTAGGTTTGAAATTGAATGATTAAGAAATAATGGTGATTAACAAGAAAGAAAAATTATTCCGTTTTATATGCAATATTAGCCGCCGTCCTTTTTGGTTTCAATGCGCCCTTTTCCAAGCTGCTGATCAATGAATTAAGCCCGCTTTTTTTAGCGACATTGCTCTATCTCGGGGCAGGAATCGGAATGACGGTGCTTACTTTTTTTAACCAAAACCGCAAACTTGAATCAAAAGAAGCCGGACTGACAAAGAAGGAAATGCCCTATGTCATGCTGATGATTTCACTGAATATCCATCATCGCCATGATCATTAAACGGTTTAGTGATCAAAAGAGACATGTTTTTGAATAACGGCTTTAAGCTCAGCGATCCCTTCGCCGGTGAAAGCACTGACTGGTAAAATATTGTTTGGCTGGATACCCGCATATGTCAGATAGCGTTGACTTCGCTTCAGGTCACAGTGCTTATGATCGATCTTGGTAATGACACCAATCACCGGGATGTTGTAGGTGCAGACAAAATTGGGGGGGACCGAGTTTTGCTGATCGGTGCCGGAATTGATAAGAATAATCAGCCCTGAGTCACAGGTCACGTTGATGGCTTGGGGACGAAAACAGGGTAATTCAATAAATTCACCGGGGGTATCAATAAAATGTTCGGAGTAATTGACCTGCTGGGTCTTGCCATAGGCAATAAGTTCATTGGTCAGCCGTTGACATAATGTGGTTTTACCACTGCCAATCCGTCCGATGAGTGCGATACGGTTCTTATTAGTTGCCACAAAAATTCTCCTATCGTAATATGAAAAAATCCATCAAAAGTACAGTCGTGTAAAGATTTTAATCAAGCTGTCTGGTTAAACCGGAATTCTCGGCCAATACAGGCATCAATGGTGCAGGTTTCACACTCGCAGTAATGATGATAATCTTCAAAAAGAATCCCTGATGAGCTATAAAGTGGGCGCATCAAACTCTGTTTGGTTATTTCCATGCCAATGGCTTTTGTAGTGCTGCCAAAGGTTTCAAAGATGGATTGATTGGCCTGTAACGACCAGTCCGGAATCAGACCGGGATTAACCATACCGATTTTTTCGATATGTTGCTCTGTTTGCACCATTTTTTTTAATTCTTGCATGGCAGAAACCATCACCGGCAGCTTTAAGGAATGCACAAAATACGTCTCAGTCTGGGTAAGATCAGAAGGCGTTTCACCGATTGTGAGCAGGTACAGAAATACTTTCTGATTGTCCTTTAGCAGGTGACGCAGCATTTTGCTTTTATAGACATGACCGTCAATCAGAATGGTATTGTCGGATATGATCTCCACACTACACTCTTTCAAAAGGGCCATTGGCTGAATTCTTTTGGTGAGAATATCCGCAGCATGCAGATACTCATAATAAATGGGAGAATCAGCTTTAAAGTTTTTTTGGGGCAGTAGATTTTCAATATTTGCTTCTACAGGTATTTTGTTGATAACGACAGTATTCATGGTTTTCTCTTTTCATTTTGATTTCTGTTTTATTACTTCAAAAAAACAAAAAAACCTTTTCAAAAAAAGGTTTCAGAGCGAAGACAAACCCGACTACAAGCAAACAAAGCTGTAGTCGGGTTTTTATATTGCTGCCGGAAAATGAAAAAACAGAATAAAACGTGAAGGCAACCCAAAACGCATTCGTTTTCGGTACAGCAGATTTGCCAGTTTTTTCATATTCAGGCATGCCAAAGTCAGCCCGATCTGCATGGCAACCCGGGCC
>NZ_RXYA01000017.1 GCF_008086595.1 Acetobacterium paludosum
TAAAAGACATGGGAGTGTCCATCAGTATTGACGATTTCGGCACCGAGTTTTCATCGCTCAGCCGGATTAAGGACCTGCCGGTGGATCGCCTCAAAATCGATATGCAGTTCATCAAAGGCATTGGCGTTAACACCAGAGATGAATCCATCATTTCGGTGATGATCTATCTGGCCAAACGGCTGGGTCTCAAGATTATTGCCGAAGGCGTTGAAACCGCTGAGCAGATGGCATTTCTTCGCGATGAAAACTGTGATGAAATCCAGGGCTATTACTATTTTAAACCGCTATCAGCAGATGAAATTGCAAGAGAAATTTTCTACTGATTAGCTAGTCAATACAGCTAACGGTCATTGCGAAGCGCACAATCGTTTCGCAAAACCTGGCAAAAATAATTCTGGAAAGGAAGTGGGGTACTGTGAAAACTAGTGTTTTAGATGATGTTATTGCAAATAAGTATAATTTTGATTTGGATATGCTAAAAATCATTCTCGAATCGATTCCTGCCTGAATCTATTAAAAATGGGCCCTTTCATTTATAATACTGGCTTCTGCATCATCCCGGTACTGTTGATACAATGCCTGGATTGAAGCATTGGGCGGTTGGTCCAGTTCTTTTAGGAGCAGAGCCTTCAAATCTTCATAATGCCGGGTAAAAGAAACATAATCATCATCAAAACGAAAGACATTTAACAGGAGTTCATGAAATCTTTCGTTAAGATTATCCATTTCAATCAGTTTGTATAAGACGCGTTTTGTTGACAGGTAATCCCGTTTGAAAAAATAATGTCTGGCCAGCGCAAATACATACTTTTCAAACTGGTGTCGGTAAAAGGTGGACTGGGATGCCGCCCAGGGATAATCATTTTCGGCCAGAAGATCCCCTTCATATAACAATATCGCCCGTTCGATGTTTCGGGCTGACGCTGCATCAACCTCATCATAGGGATTCACAGCAGTATTTATCAAATTTTTAAATTCACCGAGATCAGAATAAAAACGATGCTTTTCATAAAAATATAAGCCATTGATGACTTCCAGGTTGAAGGTGATATTAGCAGTTTTTAAATTATTTTTGAGATTATAGATGGTGGTGTGAAGATATCTTGTGGCTTTCTCCAGCTCCACATCCGGCCATAGGGCTTCCAACAGTTCGTCTTTTGAAATGAACTGGTTTTCATTCTGCAGTAAAAATGCAAACAGTTCTTCAGTTTTAGTGGTTCGCCATTTTATGGGTTTTTCCTTGAGACTGGTCAATACCCTGTATTTTCCAAATAAATATACATAAAGTTCGGGTTCTGATTTCCTTGGCGATTTTTTCTTGTTTATGATTTTATACTGATTTCGAATGGTTTCAACCAGTTTTTTCTCATGTAGTTTTCGTTTATTGATGTCTCTGGATACACCAATACCCAGAATGTGATTGGTAGTCTCATCTATTTCCAGGCGTGTCGATATTTCAATATATTTAATGGAACCATCTTTACAGTATTGTTGAAATTCGCTGAGATTATAAACAATGTTGTCACTGCGGTCACCGTCCAGAAACCGCTGATAACGGCGAAGGAACCCGTTTTTCAGTTTCTGCAGAGATTCGGGGGTCAAACAATCTTCCAGTTTTTCCTGCATGGCCTCTTCCACGGTTAAACCTCTTAACTGGTAAATGGACGGGCTGATATACAAAAATTTCTTTGTGTTTAGATCGTAGACCCAAACGCATTCATTGAGTTTTTCTACCAGTATTTTAAAATCAATTGTCGAATGATTTGTCAGTTTATTTTGCATTGTGACTACCTCCATATATCATTGAATTGCTCTATACTTGTTGAGAAGTTGTTGAGTTGATTATAGTATAATCTTTAGGATTGCGGCTTACAAGATTAAATGTGAATAAATCCTGATAAATTTCTCTTCTTCTTAGATAGAAACAAGCTCAAATTAAGTTGGTTTAAATTTCGGGGACATAAAGAGTAAACATTACAAGGGAAAACAAAAAAATCATGGTACTGCATCCGAAAAAAACGAAAGGAATCAAAGAAATGAAAGCGGAAAGAAATGATTTACAAAAAAATCAGAATGGAGGCGAGTCGTTTACCATAAAAATGCATTTAACCACAAAGCTCATCCTTTTAACGGTGCTGACGCTGGCAGCTGCGATCATCGCCATGGGGAGTCTCATGGTCAATAGCGGGGCTGCCATTATTGATCAGTCAACAAAAGCTGATGCGCTGGAATATGTGGAGGAATCAGCCAACCACGTCGGAGCTGTCATCACAGGCAATCTGGATAAGCTCAACGAAGTGGCCCTCCGGGATCGAACCACCGGCATGGATTTTGCCATCCAGATGGCTTCTATTTCCGTAGATGTGCAACGGCTGGGGTATGAGGATATGGCGGTGATCGGCACCAATGGGCATGGGCAGTATGTCCTCAGCGGTGGTGCCTTTGATGTACCCAATGAAGTCTGGTATCAGGAAGCGCTGAAGGGAAATGGTTGTGTTTCGGACGTTGCCATCAGTCAGACAACCAAACAACCCGCAGTTTTTGAAGTGGTACCCATCAAAAAAGACAATCAGGTGGTGGGTGTCCTCCTAGGAAGACGAAATGCCAATTTCTTGAGCGCGATCACCAATACACTGGGTGATGGTGAAATTAAATACGGCTACGTGATCAATGCCAACGGCGAAATGATGGCGCATCCCAGTGAAGAGATTGTCCTGAGTCAGACCAATGTCTTTGAAAATATCGAAAAAGATGGTCCCAACGGATTTGGCGCTAGCTTCAAAAAACTGGGTTCAAATGATGTTGCCACTCTGGATTATCAATACAATAACGATACCAAAGTGGCCTATGTGGCACCGATCCCGGAAACCGACTGGACTCTGGTCATTACCGAATCCAAAACAGTCATGCTGGCCCCGATTATGCAGCTGCGCAATACCATCATCATATTTGCACTGATCATTCTGCTAGTCGGCGGCGTCATCTCTTATATCATTTCAAAACGCATCGCCAAGCCCGTGGTTTCGGCCGACGCGATGATCAAAGAAATCAATGCCGGGCATCTGAGCGAACGTCTGGAAATTACATCCAAGGATGAGGTGGGCGAAATGACCCAGTCACTCAATCAATTGGCAGATACGTTGGAATATGGAATTATCGGTTTGATGAGAAATATTTCTGACGGCGATGTTTCATCTGACATTGAAGTGGTGGATCCGACGAATGAAGTGACCCCGGTCTTAAAACAAACCGTAGAAACCATTCGGCGCTTAATTGCCGAAACCACCATGCTTTCTGATGCGGCACTGGCCGGTGAGTGGCAGGACCGGGGCGATGCGGATGCCTTTAACGGTGGATTTAAAGAAATTGTTAATGGGATTAACGCCACCCTCGATACCGTGGTGGATAAGATGGTCTGGTATGAGGCCATTATTGACTCCGTGCCATTTCCGTTGCACGTTACCGATAATGACATGAAATGGGCATTTATGAATAAGGCCTTTGAAGCTCTGATGGTAAAAAATAGTGTCATCAAAAATCGAACATCTGCCGTCGGCATGGATTGCTGCAATGCCGGTGCAACTATTTGCAAGAGCGAAAACTGCGGCATCAAACGCCTGGTTGATCAGGGCATCGGTGAAACCTACTTTGAATGGTGCGGCCTGAGCAATAAGCAGGACACAGCCTATCTGAAAAATGCCAAAGGTGAAAATGTCGGCTTTGTGGAAATTGTGACGGATCTGACGCCGATGATTCGGGTGAGCGATTACACAAAAAATGAAGTAACCCGACTGGCCAATAATCTGATTCAGCTGTCGGAAGGAAATCTGGATTTCGATCTGATGATCGGTGAGGCGGATGAATATACCACTGAAGTCAGTGCCGAGTTTTCTGAAATCCGCAACAGTCTATCTGCGGTGAAGGACTCGGTTGACAACCTGATCAGTGATGCCACCATGCTGGCCCAGGCCGGTATTGAAGGGCAACTGGATACCAGAGCGGATACCAGTCGCCATCAAGGAGACTTTGCCAAGATTGTGGACGGCGTCAATGCCACCCTGGACGCGGTCGTCGCACCGATCCAGGAAGCTTCGGCAACGCTGAAAGAACTGGCTCAGGGTAATCTCAGCACCGGTATGGTGGGGAATTACAACGGCGATTATACCCAGATCAAAGAGGATATGAACCAGACCGCCGCCTTCCTCAAACGCTATGTGGATGAAATCACACAGACACTTAATGAAATGGGACAGGGCAACCTGGATCAGGAAATCACCACTTATTATATGGGCGACTTCCAGGCCATTAAGATAGCACTCAATGAAATCACCGCCAATCTCAGCACCACCATGTCGGACATCAATGAATCGGCCGGTCAGGTGGAAGCCGGTGCCATCCAGATTTCTGACGGTGGACAGGCACTTGCTCAGGGAACCACGGAACAGGCCAGTTCCATTCAGGAACTGACGGCATCCATTGAAGAAGTGGCAGGGGAAACCAAACAAAACGCTAAAAATGCTAATGCTGCTAACGAACTGGCCATGGATGTCCGCAAAAATGCGGAAGTGGGCAATGCTCAAATGGCTCAGATGGTAACCGCCATGATTGACATTAATGAGGCATCCGGTAATATTTCAAAAATCATCAAGGTCATTGATGATATTGCCTTCCAGACTAATATTCTGGCTCTTAATGCGGCCGTGGAAGCAGCCCGGGCTGGTCAGCATGGCAAAGGTTTTGCGGTTGTCGCTGAAGAAGTCCGCACCCTGGCAGCCCGAAGCGCCGAGGCAGCCAAAGAAACGACAGCGATGATTGAAGGCTCCATTGCCAAAGCGGAAGCTGGAACAAAAATAGCCGGCCAGACAGCCGAAAGCCTCAAAGAAATTCTGGATGAAATTGGAAAAGTGACCGGTTTGGTAGGGAATATTGCCTTGGCATCCAACGATCAGGCCTCTGAAATTGCCCAGATCAATCAGGGGATTGAACAGGTTTCCCAGGTGGTGCAGACCAATTCTGCCACCGCCGAGGAAAGCGCCGCTGCCAGCGAGGAACTCTCCGGACAGGCGGAAATCCTCAAACACATGGTTGGGGCCTTCCGGCTCAAAGGAAAAAACACGGGAAGCAGCATGAAACCCGCTGCCAAACAGCCGGCACCAAAGCAGGCGAAAGCCCCGTCACCTCGAATTGACATCATCCTGGATGATGATGAGATGGATAAGTATTAATTGATTTGCAGGAAATTGTCATATCTTAAACCTGGAAGTATCAAGCTTCCAGGTTTTTTTACGGTAGAATAGTGTAGCTATATTATTGAAATTAAGGCAAAAGGAACTGACGGAAAAATATCTCAGTCCGAATATGCGATAGACAGCGGAAAACGGGTATAAAAAGATCAGACGCGTTGCTGTTTTTGAAGGGCTGGTTTATGTTTGAACGTGCAGTGCGAAAAATAACGTTATATTTTGTATTGAGGAGAAGGAGACGCCATGGATCAAACAACGATTAATGACAAGATTATGCTTGTAAATGCTGATGGCCTTGTACTTGGAGCTAGTGCTTCCTGTGCCGATTTACTAGAGAAAGACATTGAACAATTAACCGGTGTTTGTATTCTTGATTTGAATTTCGGATTGACTTTAACCCAATTTTTGGCCTATTTTGAGAAGATTAAAAAAGACAAATAATTCGAGTTCAAGACCTATTTTTCAAACAAAGCAAACCGTTTGATCAATATCGACGTGAGTGCTGTCTATGTGGATTCCCAGGAGTTGGCGTTGCTACATATTAATTTGGGCGCACCCGAGGAAGTGAAAAGTTTTTATGGGAATTCCAGACATCTGTTACTGGAAAACCCGACAGCACCCATCAACTTCAGCCTTGGGGAAGTAATGGACTCCGCTTTATTCCAGAATATCATGGATTATTTCTATAAATTGACGGGAATTCCGGTTGGGATTATCGATATGAATGGAACTATCATCGTGAAAGAGGGCTGGCAGGATATCTGCGTCAATTTTCATAGAGTCAATCCGGCCGCCTGCAAGAACTGTTTAGAAAGCGACTATGAAATTACCAGAGGCATTGCCGTGGGGGAATACCGACAGTACAAATGCAAAAATAATCTGTGGGATATTGCGACCCCGATTTATGTCGGAAATCAGCGGATGGGTCATATTTATTTAGGACAATTTTTTTACCAGGATGAGCCCATCGATTACGACTACTTCCGGGAACAGGCAAGGTCTTTCGGTTTTGATGAAGAAGCTTATCTGGACGCATTGTCCCAGGTGCCGCGATTTACTCATCTTCAGGTTGAAACGGCCATGAATTTCTATGCCGGAATGGCGAGTTACGTCTCTCAGCTCAGCTTCACCAACATCAAGATTCATGAAACCATGGATGAACTTTATAATGTGATGAACTTTCAAAATGCCTTGTTGAATGCCGTGCCTTCGCCAATTTTTTATAAGGATAAGGATTTGCGCTACCTCGGCGGCAATAAAGCGTTTGATGAAGCAAGCGGACTCTGTCCCTCTGAGTATATTGGCAAAACTGCGTTTGATATTTTTACGGATGAACAGGCTTGTGTTTATCATCAAACCGATTTGGAACTCCTTGAGAAGAAGGAAAAACAGGTCTATGAGTTTCATGTGAGGACCGTGTCCGGAAAAAAAAAGGATGTTATTTTCAATAAGGCCCTGTTCACCGATCTGACGGGAGAACCCGCCGGCATCATCGGCGTCATTCAGGACATTACGGATATCAAACACGCTGAGCAACGGCTGCTGAAGGCCAATGAAGAAATCATAGAGACTCAGAAAGAAGTCATTTATACCCTCGGTCAGATCATTGAAACCCGATCCAAAGAGGCCGCAAAACATGTCGTTCGAGTGGCTGAATATTCCTATCTTATTGGGCTCAAATATGGATTAAACAAGGAAGATACCACGTTGCTGAAAATTGCCGCCCCGATGCATGACGTCGGAAAAATCGGCATTCGTTAAAACAATGGCTTTTTTTTACTGCAGAAAAGTGCTGGTATTGGGACTCAGTCTGGCATTGATGCTGATGGTATTGTCGGGGTGCACCACAAAAGCAGCGTCCAAAAGTTATGAATAAACCATGGCGACGGCACGTTTGAAACTCAGGGCACCTTCTCTTATTTGAACGATCCCCACAAAGTTGTACCGGAAAAGATGAAAACGATCGTCCATCATCCAATCAGTCGATAAATAAAACGAGGAAAGAAATGAATAAATATATTGCTTTGCTCCGCAACGTCAATGTTGGCGGCAAAAACAGATCAGAAGTAATTAAGTCTTTTACATCTAATTGCTTAAATGTTCGATAGACGCCAGTACATCGTTAAGAATTGGCATCAGGTTGCGACCAGTTAAATCTGAGTGCGGCCAGAGAATGGCTTTAATTTGTTCCCAGGCCACTTAATAATCAGCTAGCGGACGTTTTTTTTTCAATATCGACGAAGTTTTTCTTCTCAAGTCGCGCCAAAATGGTATAAACTGTTCCATCCACAACATCAGCGAAACCGAGTGTATTTAAACGTCGTGTGATTTTATAGCCATAGGTTTCGCCAGCGGTAATAATTTCAAGGAAACAGCCCTCAAGCAGGCCTTTAAACATTTCTGTCAGGTTTTTTTCTTTACTTTAAGAACATGACAGGATAAAATATTACGTAGCAAATTCAAAGCGAACATATAAAAAAAGAAAAATATAACTACATATTGGATAGGCAATTGCGAAAATGCTGTACGCTGCGCTGCCCGGTTGCGCCTAACCATTAAAATTATTTGGAGGATATTGTGATGGAGAAAAAATATGAGTTTTCCTGGGATTTATTGGGTGATATTGAAGCAGGACGACCCAATATGGGTAACACAACTCGGGTTGAAATATATCGTTTAATGCAATTTACCTTTAGAGACATCATTGAAAAACATGTTGGCTGGGAAAAAACAAATGAAATATTTTATGATGCGGGACAATTGGCGGGAAAAGAATTCTATCTCCATATGTTAGAAAAAACGGACAATCTTAATGCTTTTATCAATCAGCTTCAAGATGTCTTAAAAGAACTGGGGATGGGTATTCTAAGAATCGAAGAAGCAGATATGGAAAAAGGTGAACTCACTCTAACTATATCGGAAGACCTTGACTGTTCCGGGCTGCCGGAAACTGGGTATGAAATCTGTACCTACGATGAAGGCTTTATTTCGGCATTACTTGAAAGCTTTGCCGGGATACCATTTATTGTTAAAGAAATTGACTGCTGGTGTACCGGTGATCGAACCTGTCGGTTTAGTGCAAAAGCTAAAAATGAAGGGAACCAAAGTGAAAAATGATCAGTAATGAGGCCAGATTATTATTGGATTATCTCGAAGCGCAGCTGTATGATGTCAAAACAAATCAGGATATTCCAACCAGTTTGGCAAATGATGAGGGCTTTTTACAGCTGGATAAAACTATAAAAATCATTAGAGCATCAGTGGTAGAACTGGGTAACGGCAATCTTTCCTATCAGATAAATGGGAAAGGTTATGTTTTGGGTTCGCTGAAATCCTTACAGGCGTCCCTCAGAAATTTAACCTGGAAAACAAAGGCCATTGCGGCGGGAGATTTTTCCCAGAGTGTTCATTGTCTCGGTGATTTTTCGGATTCTTTTAACAGCATGACCAAAAAGTTAGAAGTCTCCATTCATGAAATCAAGGAGATTCAGGAACACTTTAAAATGATTTTTGATACTATTCCGGACATGACCATTATTTCTAACATTGAAGATGGAACAGTGATTGCCTACAATCAGGCGTTTTTGGAAACCATGAAATTCACAAAAGAAGAATTAGAGAACAAAACGATCTTGATTACAGATTACTGCAATGATTTGGGTGAACACGCAAAATTTATTGAAAGGCTTAAGAAAGATAGTTTTATTAAAAATGCTGAGATGAATTTTCATGGTAAAAGTGATCAAATCATAACCGGTCTCGTTTCATCAAGAATCATTAAAATAAAAGGGGCTCCACATACTTTAAGTGTAATCCGGGACATCACCGAGTTAAAAGCAATTGAGAAAAAACTTCGGGAAAGTGAAGAACTGCATCGGCTTCTGGCAGATAATGCAGCAGATGTCATCTGGACCATGGGTCTGGATGGCAAATTTACCTACGTTAGCCCTTCCGTTGAAAAACTTCGGGGATATACAGTTGCGGAAGTCTTGGCACAATCACCGGAAGAAGTTCTCTGTCCTAGTTCATTAATCCATCTGCAGAAAGGCCTGGAAAATGCCATTCGATTGATACAGAACAATCTGCCGTTTAAAGTGTTCCGCGGCGAATTGGAACAGCCCTGTAAGAATGGCACCACTGTTTGGACAGAAGCAACCGTTTCGGGTATTTACAGCGAAGATGGAAGATTCATCGGAATGCTTGGGGTAACTCGGGATATTTCAGATCGGAAAATCATGGAAGAGGAAATCGTAAGGCTGTCTGTTACGGACAAACTGACCCAAAGTTACAACCGCTTGAAGCTGGATGAAACCATGGATGAACAATTAAAGTTGGCAAAAATTGCAACGGTGCCTTTTTCGATTCTAATTTTGGATATTGATCATTTTAAACGGGTCAACGATAACTATGGTCACCAGGTGGGGGATCGGGTCCTCGTGGAACTGGTGGCGATTCTGCAGAAACATGTCAGAAGCGATGATGTGGTCGGTCGTTGGGGTGGTGAAGAATTTCTTATCATCCTGCCGAATACCGACCTGGAAGGCGGCGTCGGGTTGGCAGAAAAGTTGCAAAAATTAGTTGGTGCCAATATATTTACCCGGGCCGGTCGGGTAACCATCAGCATCGGCGTTGCCGCTTATCAGGGTGATTTATCTCAGGAAAGCATTGTATCCAGAGCTGATTCCGCTCTTTATCTGGCCAAGAAAAATGGCCGCAATCGGGTTGAATATTTGAAATAATTGCGATAATCAGGAATCAGATCCAGGGGAGATAAAGCATCAACAATGGCAATAGCAGCCAAAATTTTGACAACCAGCGGGAGGTACCATTGAGTAACTACAATATCCATAGCGATTTTAAAAAATATCAAAATATGAAAACACCTTTAGTTCCGATACTTTTACCGTTGATGAATGGAGTGATCGAGAAAAGTTTCAATAACAGGAAGTCGGATCAAGGTGTGCGTGAGATCAGAAGAAGGATTCCCGGTTATCATGACGAACCGATTGAATTAAGAATTTATGAACCGGAGGCTGTTGAAGGGGAATTACCCTGTCTTATTTATTTGCATGGCGGGGCGTTTGTCCTGAAGTCAGCAGCATTCCATAAACATTTAGTCTGTCAATATGCATTAAGAACGCCATGCAAAGTGGTTTTTGTTGATTATCGGCTGGCACCGAAACAGCCATTCCCGGTTGGGGTTGAAGATTGTTTTGCAGCTTTGAAGTGGATTGATCAAAATGCGGCAGGAATCGGCATCGATCCCAATAAAATCGCCATTGGTGGCGATAGCGCCGGTGGGGCACTGGCGGCGGCTGTCTGCCTGATGGCTCGTGACCGAATTGCGCCGAAAATCTGTTTTCAGATGCTCATCTATCCGGTCACTGATGCCCGGCAGATGACCGAGTCAGTTAAAGAATTTACCGATACCCCGCTCTGGAACGCCAAACTGAATCAGAAAATGTGGAAGCTCTATCTCAGGCAGGGGTTCCATTCAAACAAAGAATATGCGTCCCCCATGGAAGCCACTTCATTAGAGAACCTGCCGGATGCCTATATTGAAGTCGCCGAATTTGACTGTTTGCGGGATGAAGGGATAAATTTTGCTGAAGCGTTAAAAAAAAGCGGGATTCAAGTTGAATTGAATCGGACTACCGGAACCATTCATGGTTTTGAAATCGCCGAAGACAGCGAAATCGTGCACCAGAGCGTCATAAAACGAGTTGTGGCATTGAAAAATGCTTTTGCTGACTAAGTTTAAGCGTGGCAGCGGAACGATTGGAATCTATATACATTGTTGACGGTTGTAATTCATACGATAGATGATTTTTGCAAAGCCCAAGCTCAAAATCATAACTAAAATATAAATGCCAATTAATCCGGAGCTCAGCTTGTCATAGAGCTGGCCGAACAGAACCTGCCCAATGGGCATGAAAGCGGTGGATAAAGCCGAGGTCAGCGCCATGGTTTTACCCATTAAATTCGGGGGAACCTGCTGCTGAATGAACGTCAAGGATTGGATATTGACATTGGCGACAAAAAACATCAGAATAAATCCGAAAAAGGTGAACAATCCGTATGCGGTTATTGTGCTGCCCAGTATCCAGGGAGTTAAGCACAGGCCCATCCCAAGAATGCCGAGTCCCATAAAAACAAAGAGTCGATGAAGCTTTTCAAAGGGATTGTACTTGGCAATGGTTGTCGATAGCATTGCGCCGACAATCATGCCAATCCCCAATATGGCTTCAGAGGTACCGTAGAGCTGGTTGGAAACACCCAGGACGATCTTTTCCACATAGGGAACGCCAACCGTGTAAAGTGGAGTCATGAAAAGATTGATTCCGGCGGCAATAAACAGAAGGTATAAAACGAAGGGCTTATCCCGGGAAAGAAATACTAGGGTTGATTTGATATCGCTGATATAAGTCACAATGGGTGAGGCTTCCATTTTTGTTTTTTTAAAGGGGATCAGTAGGAATAACTCCATGACGCCGGCCACAAAAAAACTGACCATATTGATAACGAGAATAACCTGCAGCCCAAAGAAGCCGTATAAAAATCCGGCTGAGATCGGTCCCAGCAACATCGTCAGGGCGCTGATCTGGCTGACCATGCTGTTGCCGGCATTGTAGTGCTCTTTCGGAATAACACTGGGAATACTGGCCCGAACGGTGGGCTCATAAATACTGTTGACGGTGGACAAGGCGAAGATTAACATTCCAATCCACAAGATTTGGTTATTATGGCCGTAAATAAAGACGGTAAAAAAACCGATGATCATGGCGCAGCAAAAATCCAGCACCACCATAATTCTTTTCTTACTCATCCGATCGGCAATCGCACCGCCGATCGGTGCCAGAATAATGGTAGGCAGGATGGCCAGGGATATAATCAGCGAAAACAAGGCGGCTGAGCCGGTGAGATCGAGAATATACAAGGAGAAGGCAAAGCGCTGTAGTGAATTGCCAAACATGCTGATGAGTTGTCCGATGCCGATCAGGGTGAAATTCTTATTAAAAAGTTTTGTAGCTTCCATACTACCTCCTAAAATGAACTTTAGTTCATTTCTTTAATCGAGTATATAACTCTGAAAAGATATTGTCAATAAAAACATGAACTAAAGTTCAATATTTATTGAGACCTTGCAAAAAAAACGGTTTCAGACTATCCTTAACATATGTTTAGATAGCAAACGTTTTTAGAGAGAAGATCGGAGTTGAAAATGGAGAAAGATAAAAAAATTCAAGAGCGGACCATTGTCAATCGAAAAAAAATCCTTGACTCCGCCCAGCAATTGTTTAATACCAAGGGCTATTACAATACCAATACCAAGGAAATTGCCAAACTGGCCGGTGTCTCAACCGGCAGCTTCTATAATTATTTTCCGGATAAATTGAGTATTTTTCAGGAGATTATGATTATTTTCCTTAATAGAAGTTATTTGGATTTATGTGAGCTGGCAAAAAAACTCGATCAACAACCGCAAATTGCCAAAGCCACGATCTTAAGGTTTGTCCAAAATGGAATGGATCATGCCTATGAAGATGTGGTTATGTTTCAGGATTTTGACAGCATTGTCATGGCGAATCCGGAATTAAACGATATTCAAGGCGAATTTTACGACAAAATCTTAAATGAAATTTATACTTTCTGCAATGAAAGTCCATATGTAAAACAGCGGACCGAAAATCCCCTGGTGATGTCTCGAATGGCTTATTTTCTGGTTCAGGGTACTTCCGCATTTGTCGCAAAATTACCGGATGATACTGATAAAAGTGAATATCAAGAACAATTGGTAGAAATTGTCTATTGGTATTTATTTGGCAGCTGAAAACTGCTTGCGGTCAGCCGAATCTGCACCTTTAAGCGATTGCACAGTCGGTGAATAGGGGGTATAATTTTGTTTGTTTTGGCAACAGTTTGACTTTTGGGTATAATGTTGCCCACAAAGAAAAATGGCATGTGATTGTAGAAAAGAAGACCGGGATCCGAATGCAAAACAGCGGAATTAACGGGGATACCACTAATGGGATGCTTGCCTGTATCCAACAACAGGTGTTTGCGGCAAAACCCGATGGGTTTATAGGGGTTATTTTATGAACACGTTGATTTCTCGGTATCTATTAGTTTTCAGATGAATAACCTGTTCTTAAATCATCGGATAAACTGTTATTTTCAGAAGTTGGGTGAGTTGGATATCGATTATATGAATACCCTGCGTAATAAGAACCCGAATTTTTGTCCTGAGGCCATTAATTAGCAGGAATTGGCAATATCAATGGCAAATAATTAAGGATTGAAGACATGAATCTAACATTCAAAATTATTTGGTGGATATCGCAATGGAGAGAAAATATAAGTTTCCATGGGATTTGTTGGGTGACATAGAAGAAGGATGTCCCCATATGGGTGACACAACTCGGGTTGAATATTTGAAATAATTTAAGTAATTGCAAAAAAGCGTACTATTGACAGTACGTTTTTATTATGATAAATTAGTTAATAATATTTAATTAAAATTTGTTAACTAATTTAGAAACGGTAATTGGAGGTTAGTTATGGAAGAGAAATTTGCTGCGCTTGTAAATTTATTATGGGAAGAATGTATACGAAATCTTAATACTACACTAACTGAGGAGGAAGCAGAAAAATTTTCTAATAATGACTATTACCATTTGCTAGTAATCCATTCATTACAGAGACCGAATTTCTCCCAAATAGCAGAAAAATTATCTTTGACTAAACCAGCGGTTTCTGCAATTATAAGAAAAATGATTAATATGAAACTAGTTGAAAAAATGCAATCGGCAGAGGATAAAAGAATTTTTTATGTTGAACTCACCACAAAGGGAAGCTCCATTTTGCAGGGAGATAAAGCAGTTTATAAATGGGTTACAGATACCATTAAAAGTATTGCAGCCAATGAAAAAGAAGTTATAATTGTTGAGCAGATTATTTCTTCTTTGGTAGAAAAATTGGAGAAAAAGAACATATGAAATATATGAAAACGAAAGAAGGAAAGTAAGATGATTTTTTGTTTTAGTGGAACAGGAAATTCTATGCATGTTGCTAATAAAATAGCGGAAAGAACAGGTGAAAGGCTAGTCGATATTTCGGAAAGCATCATTGAGAAAAATGAGACATATGAAATCGAAAAAAATGAAAAAATGGGATTTGTTTTTCCTGTTTATTGGTATTGTATGCCAAAAATAGTTGAGAAGTTTATAGTACAGTTAAAATTATCAGGATATCGGAAGCAATATGTTTATGCAATAACAACTTATGGGATAGCTGCGGGAAATGTGATGGACAGATTAATCCAAACCTTAAGAAATAAGCAAGTGCAATTAAATGGAATATTCGGCGTACAGATGATTGACAATTATGTGGTGGGATATAATATTATTAATGTAGAGAAACAAAGCACTATTTTGAAAAAGGCTGAGGTGGAAATAGATAAAATTATGTTGATGATCGAGTGTCGAGAAGATATTGAATATATAAAAAAGGGACGTATCCGGTTTGTTACTCCAATTACTGGATATGGCTATAGAAAAGCCAATCATATTAAGAAGTTTTTTGTTACACAAAAATGTAATGGTTGTAAACAGTGTGAAAATAGTTGTCCATGCAATACAATACATATGATGGATGGAAAACCTATGTGGTTAGGGGAATGTACATTCTGTCTAAAATGTATTAATGGATGCAAACAATCAGCAATTCAGTATGGTAAATTCACTGAGAAGAGAGATAGATATCAGTATAAATGAAAAAGGAATCTTATGTTTAAAAACGAATTGGTCAGCAAAGCCATCGATTATATTGTAGAAAATTTAAATGAGGAAATCTCCATTGAAGATGTAGCAGCTTATTGTCATCTTTCCAAGTATTATTTTTGCAGAGTTTTTAAGTCAGAAACAGGTGAAAGCATTTATGGGTTTATCAAACGTTTGAAAATGGAACAAAGCGCCATCGAAATGAAGCTGATAAAAAATAAATCCATTACCGATATCGGCGTTACCTACGGATACAGTTCATCGAATTACAGTTCAGCATTTAAGAAGCACCATCATGTTTCACCTGCGGCATTTCGAAAAAATGTGAATATGAACAGTGCTCCCCATCCTTTTATTCTGGAAAAGAAGGCGACGTTTCAATCATTTGATGAATACAACCAACAGATTCAAATAAAGGATTTGGATAATTTTAAGGTCATCTATGAACGGTATCTGGGAAATTACCTTGATCTGGGAAAAAACTGGTCTGAATTCACCGAAAAAAATCAGAATTATTTCAGAGAAGAGACCCTTTTGATTGAACGGTTCTTTGATGATCCTTCCATCACAAATGTTGGGCAATGTTTATATGACATCTGTATGACGGTCGACACAACCTCTCCCCTTGAAAATGTTATGACGATTCAGGGCGGAAAATTTGCCGTTTACAGCTTTGATGGGTTGATACCAGATATCTTTGAAGCTTTTCAAGGCGTATTTAATATCTGGATGCCAAACAGTGGTTATGAAATGGACGAAAGATATGGACTTAATATTTATCGCAAGATTGACAGAGATGAGCAGCATGTTGTCATGGATTTATGCATACCAGTTAAATAGAGCAAGAATTCAGAAGTATAAAATCAGGCTTTCTTATATAATCAGAACAGTCATCAAGACCGTGTTCGATTTTATAGAAGTCTGTTTTATGCTTTTTTGCAATTAAAAGGTGCATAAACGAATTTGTATTAACAACAGTCGATCACAATAAAGTGAAAAAATGGAGGATTGAAAATGTTCGATATCCGAAAAATTCAGGAGCAGGTTATTTATGAGGCGGTTAAAGATAGGAGTAATGAAGAAACGGCAAGAGAAATCGTATATGGATCGGATGAACAAGGGAACCCGGAAGATAATCCGACATGGGTAAAATCGACAATGAAGCGACTGGAAAACAAATTTGATCAATCGATTGTTCATCAGATTAGAAGGAATTGTCAGTGTGGGTACGGAATGGACGAGAAATTGGGACTTGTAAAAGAGCTGGTAGATGTATCTTCGAGCATGGAAGAATTCGGCAATCAGGACAAAGCAAAAGCCGCGGGACTGTTTTGTAATAATGGGGAACTCTATCTTCAGTTTAATTTTTGCACATGCCCAATGCTTGAAGGGGTTGACCGATTGGAGACAGATACCTGGTGTCAATGCACGACTGGCTACAGTAAAGTTCTTTTCGAAAAAGCGTTTATGTGTCAAGTTGAGGTGGAGTTGTTAAAAAGCATAAAAATGGGTGATGACAAATGTCTAATGAAAATCATCCCAGAAAATAATATCTGGAAATAAGCGTGGCATAGAAATGTTTGGATCTGGAAACATTGATTTGGTTATATTCTTTATTATCAGTGATCAAAAAACGATGAATAACACTTCACCGTTTGAATCCCGGCTCCAATGCCATGTTTTCTCTTGTTTTCACTACCTTGCTCAAAACAAGGTTTAATTTGATTGCTTTTGGGTATTAAGCAATTATATGGTTCATACTTGATGAGAGAGGATAACCTGAAAATTAAATATTTTAGAAAAAAAACAATTTTCAATAGCTAATAATAAAAGGAGGATATAATGAAAAAGATATATCAGGAAGCAGATGATCAACTGAAATCTCAGATTCTTGACCAAATTCCAACTCCAGTCATGGCAGTTAACAGAGAGCTTAAAGTGATCTATATGAATGAGGCGGGGAAAAAACTGCTGAAGAAATCTGCGGACAATATTATTGGTTTAGCCTGTAAGGATTTAATTGCTACTGAGCAGTGTGGTACTGAAGAGTGTGGTATGCTGAGAGCAATCAGTGACGGAAAATCTTTTAGCGGCCGGACTGAAATCAATACTGGAGAGAACAGGACCCCGGTTGAATATTCGGTTGTACCGCTGCAGGATGACAGCGGTGAAATTATCGGCGGCGTTGAATTTATCATGGATATCACCGAACGCGTTTTATATGAGAATCGGCTCAAAGAACAGAGTCATACCATCCGGGAAATGTCAACACCGACGATTAAACTCTGGGAAGGCGTTCTGGTTCTGCCGGTTGTCGGTGTAGTCGACTCCCTGCGGGCTCAGCATATGATGGAAAGCATGTTGAATAAAATTGCGGAAACTTATTCAAAAGTGATTATTCTGGATATCCACGGTGTTGCAGCGGTGGATACGGCCGTTGCCAACCATCTGATTAAAATCACCAAGGCAACCAAACTCATGGGTTGTGAATGCATCCTGTCAGGAATATCCCCGGCAGTCGCTCAGACTATCATACAGTTGGGAATTGATATGGCAGCTATCAATACCCAGGCAACGCTCAGTGATGCTCTTTCAGAAGCGTTCATCATACTGAGTCTGAAAGTCATCACAAAAGAATAATGAAGAAGATAGGATTGTGATGCGTATGTTTAAAGAAGGTAATAACACATTCATAACGGTAATCAATAATAATTTTATTGTGGCACTTCCGGAAGAAATGACCAACGAGACGATCAGAAAAATTGAAAATATGGTGACGGAGAAAGCCTACCGAAATGATATCAACGGTGCCATCCTCAATTTTTCGATGGTCTCTGTCATGGACACCTATACCTATCTTGCTTTTGTGCGAATAACCAATGTTTTTTCACTGATGGGGATTCATACCGTTTGGGTCGGCTTGCGCCCGGGAGTTGTTTCCGGACTGATGGATTTAGATGTTACAGTCAATTTAAAAATAAAAATGGCAATGAATCTTGAACTTGGTTTAGCATTGATTGATAATAACAAATACTGAAACGGCTGGTGACAGAAGATGAACCGAATTAATGATCCGTTTGAAACAGAATCCGATGAAAAAAACAAGCCTATCGAAACAAAAAAATTAGACCTTGTTTTGAGTCACGATAATGAGAACGTCGTGTTCTCAGTTCGTCAAATCGCAAAAAAAGCAGGATTCGGTTTGATTGATGAAGTAATGATCGCTGTGGCAGCATCAGAGTTATCCACGAATATTCTGCGTTATGCTGAAAAGGGTTTTATCGAAATAAATATTATCTGCGATACTGTCACCGGAATAACTGGCATTGAGCTTCTGGCAAATGATGCCGGACCGGGAATTAATAACATTGAACAGGCCCTGCAGGAAAATTACAGCACACAGATCAACAGCCTGGGGCAGGGTCTCCCCAGTGTAATCAAAATTATGGATGATTTCCATATCAAATCTGAACCGGGCAAAGGAACTCGTGTTCTCGCCCGCAAATGGCTGAAAAATGAAGAAAATTAAGTATATATTGGAATGGAAACATCGCTGAGGATGATGATTTAATCGCGGAAGGAATTCTTTGTTAACGAAAGAAGCAATATGTTCCCTTTATTCACATGAAATAGATAGTATAAGGGCAAAATGGAGGTCGTGTAATGATCGAACTGGGCCGAATTAAAGTTGACTCCAATAATTCCATGATTGAGGCCAGAAAAAAGGCACGCTCAATTGCTTTGAAACTGGGCTGTACAGAAGTGACCGCCACTCGGATCGAAGCAGCATTGTCAGATACAATCCGACAGCTTCTTGACAGTATGAGTGTGATTGATTTCTCCGTTTCAGTTAAAGAATCTGTTGGAGAAATTCCGATCAGAAATGGTATCAATATCGTTTTTGACAATCTGGATTATCTCCTCAATCCGAATTTCGAAGCGCAGCATTTTGAAAATTTTGTTTCTTCTGAAACGGTGAATGAAAAATATACATTCACGATCTTTTTGCCTTTTATCACAATCGATCCGGATTTCAGCTATTCTCTGGTCGAAGAACTGAAGAATGAAATTGAATCGCCTTCCAGAGCGGAATTGTTAAAAGAAATTGAGCAAAAAAACATTGAACTCGCAAATAGCAGACAGTTTATGGAATCGGTGCTGGAAAATCTTCAGGCTGCCGTTTATGCAAAAGATTTAAATGGCAACTACACCTATATCAACCGGCACTGGGAAGAAGCGACAGGTCACAAGCGGGATGAATGTATTGGCCGAACCGCAAAAGAAGTTTTTTCGTCAGACGGAGAGGCGTATGACCAAAACGATCAGGATGTTATCACGTTACAGGAAAACCAGGTAACCGAGGAATATTCCATAAAGGACAATCAGAAACGGACCTACCAATCAACAAAGGTGCCAATGAAACAAAACGGAGATATCGTCGGGCTATGCAGTATTTCCACGGATATTACACAAAGAAAGAAAATGGAGGAGGAATTATTTGAAGCCAAAATTCTTGCTGAAGAAGCGGCGAAATCCAAATCTTATTTTCTGGCCAATATGAGTCATGAGATACGCACACCGATGAATGCTATATTGGGAATGAGTTATCTCATCCAGAAAACCGATCTGTCGGTAAAACAGCAGGACTATGTCAATAAAATACAGCAGTCAGGACAGCACCTACTGGGTATTATCAATGATATTCTGGACTTTTCGAAAATCGAAGCTGGCAAACTAAATATCGAATCCATTAATTTCAAGCTCTACGAAGTGCTGGATAACCTCTCCAATTGTAACAGCGAGAAATGCCTTGCAAAAAATCTAGAGCTTGTGTTTGACGTCGGTCAGGATGTACCAAATGAATTATGCGGCGATCCGCTGAGAATCGGACAAATCCTGATCAACTATGTAAACAATGCCATCAAATTTACTGATCGGGGAAGAATTACGGTTAGAATCAGAAAAGATAAAGAATTCTCAGATGGATTTCAGTTGAAATTTGAAGTTCAGGATACCGGAATCGGTTTGAAAGAAGAGCAACAGTCAAAACTCTTTCAGTCATTTCAACAGGCTGATATATCCACAACCCGGAAATATGGCGGAACTGGTCTGGGCCTTGCCATTTCCAGGAAACTGGCAACTTTAATGGGTGGTGAAGTTGGTGTGAAATCTGAATTTGGGAAAGGCAGCATTTTCTGGTTTACTACCCATTTTTACGGCACAGAAAAAGCTTTGAAATCAAACGATAGTCAGGTGCTTTCTGGTCACGACAATCCCTGGGTTATGTATGAAACCGAACTCGGAATTCCTCAAAAAGGCATGAAGCATGAACCAGAAAAAAAAATTCCGGATTCCGTTACAGATCAGAAAAAACCGCAGGGCATTTACAATGCGAAAATCCTGCTGGTGGAAGATAATGAACTTAATCAGGAAGTCGCCGTCGAAATCCTCAGGGATGTAGGATTACAGGTTGATATAGCCGTCAATGGCGAAATTGCAGTTGCAATGGTTGAACAGAAAAAATATGATCTGGTCTTGATGGATATGCAGATGCCAGTTTTAGATGGGCTTGAAGCCACAAAAAAAATCCGTTCCCTCAATCGGTTCAGGGATTTGCCGATTGTTGCGATGACTGCCAATGCGATGGTCGGTGATCGGGAACAATGTCTTGCCGCCGGAATGAATGATCATTTACCGAAACCGATTGAACCTGTAGAGCTTTTCAAAATGTTGGTACGATGGATACCGCCATTCAATCATACTCCGGATTTTTGTGAACGCCGTATCGACATCGTCCATGAGGTGCCATTGGATCAGGAATCGGACATCAGAATAAGCGGACTGGATATCGAACTGGGTCTTGGTCGCGTCATGGGAAAGAAAAAATCCTACATGAATCTCCTGCGAAAATTTGTTTCAGGTCAAAAAAACGTACCGGATGACATTAAAAAAGCAATCAGTAATGGAGATTTTAACACGGCGGAACGGCTTGTACATACACTGAAGGGTGTTACTGCCAATATTGGAGCTATGGAAATAAATAAAAATGCCGAAATCCTTGAAACAGCTATCAGAGAAGAACCTGCCAGTGAAGCATTAAAACCGTTAATTCAGAATATTGATCTGCCACTAAAAAAAATGATCACTGCTCTGATAAATCAGTTGTCGGAAAAAGAAAATACCATTAAGACCAACTTTTCCGTAACCTCAAACGCGGCTCTGATTTCTTTTCTGGAAGAACTCAGGCAGTATATTCGAGCCCGAAAGCCAAAAAGATGTTCAGAAGTAATTGAATCCCACTATGAAATTTGCTGGCCGGATGAACTCAAAGACGAAGCAGCTGATCTCTTTCAATTTGTTGCCAAATATAAATTTAAGGAAGCGGATGAAAAGTTGGAGTCCTTATTAATCAGATTAAGTGAGGCTTGATGATATGAAGGCATTATCGGAATGCACTATTTTAATTGTGGATGATACGGAAATCAATATTGATATTCTGGTGGAAACGCTAGGCGATGATTATGAACTGTCCGTAGCCATGGATGGGGAATCCGCGCTCGAAATTGTGAATATGGAATGGCCGGATTTAATTCTGCTGGATATCATGATGCCGGGAATGAGCGGATATGAGGTTTGTGAAAAGCTGAAAAAGAATCCCGCAACAGCCGCGATACCGATTATTTTCCTGACTGCCATGACGGATATCGAAAGCAAAACAAGAGGATTTGAAGCAGGTGCGGTGGACTACATCACCAAACCGTTTGAAATTCTCGAAGTGAAGGCCCGTGTCCAGACCCATCTGTACATCACAATAGCCAGAAATGAACTGGCTAGGCAGAATGAGATCTTGGAAAAACGGGTTGCCGAACGAACTAGAGAATTATGTCTGACCCAGGAAATCACCATTGAAGCCATGGCTTCGCTTGCCGAGTATCGAGATCCCGATATGGGTGGGCACATCGAGCGGACTAAGAATTATGTGCGAATTCTTGCCGAAAAGCTGAGTACCTATGAAAAATACAAAACGATTCTGAATGACGAGATCATTCAGATTTTTTACAAATCTGCGCCTCTTCATGATATCGGTAAAATTGGGATAAAAGATGATATCCTGCTTAAACCGGGAAAGCTGACCCATGAAGAATTTGCAGAAATGAAACAGCATACTATCATCGGTTACGAGGCACTCCGCATCGCATCATTAAAGCTTGGCGAAAATTCGTTTCTTAAACATGCCATGGAATTTTCGAAATACCATCATGAAAAATGGGATGGTTCCGGTTATCCGGATGGTCTTTCGGGGTATGACATCCCCCTCGCTGGGAGAATCATGGCGATTGCGGATGTTTATGATGCCCTCATCAGTAAAAGAGTCTACAAACCGCCTTTTACCCATAAAAAAGCAGTGGAAATTATCAAGGAAGGCAGTGATAGTCATTTTGAGCCATTGATGGTGGCGGCATTTGAAGAAGTGCAAGAATTGTTGCGGCAAATCGCAATTAAATACGCAGATTATCCTGAGGAATTAGTATCCTTGAATGAAAAATAGTCTGTGAAAAACGATGCTACGCGATCTTTATCAAATTTCATAAGCGTTTCATCCGCGCTGTACCCCGGAATTTCTCTATAAACACTAGACAGGGTTGGCAACATATAATATTATATGTTGCCAATTTTTGGGTTTGTAATAGAAATTATATTTATTTGAGATTAAATTTTGTGCATAAAGATGTAAAAACGATCGCAATGTATTATAATAAAAGTCAAGCGAAACGGGTAGTCATCAAGGATGCTTCGTTGGTCATATTATCAGTCAGTAGTTGAGGACGGGTAGTCAAAAATCTCCCCGTTTCATTTTTATTACCAACTGAAAAGTGAGTGAACTATTGAAAATATAAGATAAAAAGAGCGCTGTATCTTGAATAATGGTTGCTTATTCTGGGACTGACTGACCAAACTAGGCTCAATTCATATGATACAGAGACTTTTAGAAAAAAGGAGATAATTGTGAAAATTGTTTGTTTTGGCGACAGTTTGACTTTTGGGTATAATGTCGCCCACAAAGAAAAATGGCATGTTCTCGCTGAAAAAGAGACTGGGATTAGATTGCAAAACAGCGGAATTAACGGGGATACCACTGATGGAATGCTTGTCCGTATCCAACAACAGGTGTTTGCGGCAAAAACCGATGGGGTTATTCTGATGGGCGGTTATAACGATATTTTCTTCAACCATTCCTGGCAGAGAGCCGCTCAAAACATGAAAATCATGGTTGACCGCTGCCGCGAACAAAAACTGCTGGTAGTTGTGGCGATTCCGCCTCCGATTCTGCTGCCGGTGGCCTTCAAAGACGGCGGCGAAGCCATCGATTTTAAAAAATCTGCGGTGATGGTCGAAGCGTATTGCCTGTGGCTAAGGGATTATACCGCAGCAGCGCAATTACCTGTCCTGGATTTCCGAAGCACTATCGATTGGACCGATCAAGATCTCTATCTCGACGGGATTCATCAAAGCCCGGCCGGCCATCAACGGATGGCCGATCGACTGATTGAGTTTATGGGAAAACAGTCCTGGTTATGAATTTTTTATTAAATCATCTAATTCTTTAGCTTTTTTTACAGCATCCATCTTTGCGTAAACAAAAAAAGCAATCGTGTGTAGTGTGATTGATAGAATCACCATGCCTGGAATCCATGGTGCAATTAAATAAAACATTTCTGAAGAGAGCAGCCAGACGGCTGTTAAGCCTCCCACAATATTTAAAATTGAAGAAATCAGAATATTGGTGATTGGTTTTAAAGTAAGGTAGTTCCACAAACCGCTGTAAATCACACCAAATAAAAGTGCGAAAATAGCGGAAATTCCAATTAAATTCCAAAGATAACTCAAGGCAATGGTTTGTCCGTTGAAAAAAATAGTGAGTAGCAGTGTTATCCATACCGATGTAACTGCGAATACTTGAAAGAATGATTGTTTCAAATCTTTTATCATGATAAAGCCCTCCTGAAATTTTTAATGTAATGTCTGCTTATAAAATATGTGGAACCGTCACTTAACGTTATTTCAATTCTGGCATTAGTTGTGGGTGCAAATTGTTGTACTTCCTTGATATTGACGATCGTTTGATTGTTTATCCGTATAAAGCCATTGTTAATGAAGTCTGCTTCCGCGTATTTTAGCCGTTTGGGGTATAAATACATCGCACCGGTAGTTAATCGCAAATTGCACATTCGTTCCTCTGATTCTACAATCAGGATTGCCTGAATCGGCACTTGGATATTCCGGTTATTCAACGTATTAAGTGCCGTTATTGTTTTTTCGTTTTTTTGTATAGCAATCTCAATCTGTTGTTTTACATCCTGTTCATTCGGATGAGTAAAAATAAGCGCGGTTTCTATCGCCATGTTTCTATCGGTTTTAAATATGAGTTTCATTCGTTTCCCTCCTACAAGCTACATACTATAGCATTTTTTTACTAAAAACCAGTTTTTTTCGTTTTGTTGCATTTTGGGTACAGTTTCCTGCAAAATATGAATGATATACGGGGATGATGATTTGGAGGTGAATATGTCAACAAAAGTAAAAATTAAGATCCAGGACGATACGTGGTTAAGAGAAATAATTGATACTGTATATGAAGAGTCTGATCAAATTATTTTAGCACGCTGGTCATTGGCGATGGCAAAACATATTTTAGAGCTGGTGAATATACCTTATGAAAATAACGATATTATTTTAGGCGGTTTTGATACAAATGTACAGTGGCAGAATGGGAAAGCCAGAATGCATGATGTGCGTCAGGCGGGTTTTAGAATTCACCAATTGGCAAGAAACAGTGAGAATGAAATTGAAAAAACTGCATTGAGAGTTGTGGGACAGGCTATCGGAAGCGGTCATATGCGAGAGCATGCAATGGTAGCAAGTGATTATTCGGTAAAAGTAATAAACCTTATCAAACCTGATTGTATCGAAGCTGTTTCCAATGAAAGACAGTGGCAATTGAATAAATTGATGGAATGTAAAGGATAATCTCAATGATTCCAGCATGAGTAAACTCTTTTAATGGATAATGATCAGTGGGTCTGTAAAAGATGCAGCCCCGTTGATTCTCCCTGGAGGGGATGTTTTTATGCAGTTAATCTTTTATTAGTAGCGATAAAATGATACAATGACTTCATTCAATCCGACTGAACTGTAAACCAAATGATGCCAAAATGGGAGTAAAAATATGCAAATAGTAAAAAATGTTTATCAACTTGATTGTTCCAGGCGCGGTCATGTGTTGTTGATTAAATCATCAGATGAAAGTATTTTGATTGACACCGGCATGCCGGGGCCGGAAAAAAAGATTATTTCGGAAATTGAGAGCCTTGATGTGCCAATTCAAACGATTCAAAAGATTCTTTTGACACACCATGATGTGGATCACATCGGTAATACTAAAGAATTACAGGAGGCTACTCAAGCCGAGCTTTGGGCTCCTAAAGAGGATCCCTTATATTGTCGGGACCCAAAATCGTCCGGGAATCAAGCGAATCATTCAAGCTGTCGCTCATCCTCAAAAGCCGGCCGTTTTTTAATTGGAAATACCCTTTTGCGTATGTTCAAGAAAACGGTTTGCTAAATAATGTGTTATGATCGAGCGTGTAATGATACCGACTACTTTACCTCCAGCAACTACCGGTGCCTTCTTGACACCTGCTTCACTTAACAGTTTGCACACATCTTCAATGGAGGCGTTTGCTGATATGGTGATCGGTTTATTGGTGCCAATTTCAAGCACATTTAAATCCATTATAGAATTCAACTTTTGTTCGAATTCTGTGTCAGGGTTCCAAAAACCCATGAATGATGCCGAACTGTCAATCGCAAATAAAGGACGATCATCCTCTCGCAAATAACGCATGATATCACCATCACTGATAAATCCGACCGCCGTGCCGTTTGCGGAAACAATGGGTGCACCATTGATATATTTATTTGAGAAACAGGCGATTATATCACGAACGGTTGCGTCTTCCTGTAATGAATATACCTCATGTTTCATATACTGTGACAAAAAATTAGAAGGATCACTATGAATACTGGAATTGCTGCTCAGCTTACAATAATAACGATCCACATAAGCGGCATAAACGATTCCTCCGATTACATATGAAACGGCAGTTAAAGCGAATCCTACCGACAGTCCAATAGTTTCCTGAATGTAGCCCATCAGGAGGGAACCGATGCCAATGCCAATATCGTAAGAAAGCAAATAGGTGGCATTCGCCACGCCTCGTTTTGGGGCCGGGGTTGTTCCGGTAACAAAAGATTGAAAAAGCGGCTGCAAAATACCGTACCCAAGTCCAAAAAAGAAACCGGCAATAAGCAAATGTATTCCGGTTGTCAAAAAAGCATAGCTGGCCATGGTAACAATTAAAATCGCCAAACTGACATAGACCAGAATGCGATGCTTGCCGTCATCAATCATTTTCTGTGTTGATAATTTGGAGACCAGCATACCGGCGACAAGGAAGATATAAAAGTATGGGATAACAGATGTTAGTTGCTTTTCCTGTGCCAACATGGAAGAATATGCGATTACAGCGCCGTATGGAATCATGAGAAACATCATATTGAACATAAATGGAAGCGCCGGATTGTATATCGCTTCCCTGAGTACGAACTTCTTTCGCTCCACCTTGGGATAACTGATTTTGCAGAAAGATACACAAATTAAGGCAGCTAACGTAATAGCAAAAATCACGAGGAAAGAGGCTTTGCTGCTCATGTGGTTCTGCACTTGAATGCCCACAAAAGGTCCAACGGCCATACCGATTGATATGGTAAAGGCAAATCGACTGATGCCCGGTGTAATTTTAGTACGAGGCAGAACATCGCTGGCTAATGTCATTGTTGCCGAGCCACACACAGAATACACGGCACCCATGAACAGACGGATCAAAATTAACAGTCCAAATACCGGGAATAAAATAAAGCTTGGAAAGGCAAGACAAAACAAACCTAAAAACAGTAAGTACACACGATAACGATTGAAATTATCCAGTAAGTATCCGGCAACTGGGCGAAACAGGACGGTTGTAACGGACATTGCCGTCAGTACGATTCCTATTTTGGATCCGGTGATTCCAATCTGCTGACAGTAAATAGGGATAATTGGAATCGATGCGTAAAACGCTGCGAGCACCAGCAGGTTGGTGATAAAGAGAAGAACAAAATTTTTGTTCCAAATTTTCTCCGTTTTTTCCATGAAAATGACACTCCTTTATACAGATGAATTTAGTGGCAAATGCCACCATTAAAATATAGCACATGAATTCGCGTGTGTCAACAACTGGTTGCAAGCGCCACCAAATAGGAGTAGAATAATCTCATAATATAAAGGAGGATCAAGCGATGTCAAACATTATGGATAATGCCTTTAAATCCATTTCAATTTTGTATCGGAAATCGCACATCTGGTTCAACGACGGTTGCGTACAATATGCCCTTACCGGTGCACAGGCTGTTGTAATTTTAATGGTTTGCGATTTCGAAGTGCTGACACAGGATGCTATTACAAAGCGGCTCGGACTTGACAAAAGTGTCATTGCAAAGACTGTGACAAAACTGGTGAAAATCGGATTTTTAGTTCGTACTACCAATGCCAAGGACAAACGAACCTATGATATCCGCCCCACCCAAAAGGCTTGGGACGTCTATTCGCTTGTGAAAGAGCAAGTGGATGTGTGTTTCAAGCGGATGACTCAGCAAATGACGGATATCGAACGAGCAGAATTTGCACGACTTCTGCTATTGGCGGCAGAAGGAGCGATCGCACTGGATGATTAATCAGCCGCTCCAGACTGGGAATTCCCTGGGATAATCCGGAAATGACTAAACCGGAAGACTGTCGGTACGATGTCTGCTTGATCGTGGCGAAAGATCAATTGATAAATCATAATGATATGAAAAAAGGTAAGCTCTGTAAAGGTGAATATGCTGTTTTTGAGATTGCGCATACGGCTGAAGCAGTTGCAGCGGCATGGAGTAAACTTATCACGGAACTCAGCATCCACAGTTATAAGATGGATGATTCGAGGCCGATTATCGAAAGATATGCAAATAAAATGGTTTAAAACCACCGCTGTAAAATCTGTGCGCCAATCTCCTGATGGTGTTCAAGACGCAAATTGAAAAACAGCGGTTGGACCAAATGAGAAAATTCTATAAACAAATATGAGAGGGAATGCCATGAATAACGAATATAAAACAAAAATCGAAACATTGGTTAACAATATTTCAGAGAGTTATAAAAAAGAGTCCTATATTGAACCGCATGATTGCGGCTTTTCACCAAATCGAAATGCGATTATAGATACCACCAAAGCATTGCGACAATTGGTTTTTCCCAGCTATTTTGGAAAAACTAATTTCCGCAGAGAAATTCAGGACTATCACATAGGTGATTTGTTGATTTGTATCATCGAAAGCTTGACGAAACAAATTACGTTGGCGTTGAAACATCAGGCAGCTGAAATGGAAAATTTTGGTGAAGAACATTATCACAAAGAAGCGCAACGAATCTGTTATGAATTTATGAGCAAGATCCCCCAAATCAGAGAGTTCCTGGCAACCGATGTTATTGCCGCTTTTGATGGGGATCCTGCGGCAAAGAGCAGAGATGAAATTATTTTCTGTTATCCCGGTGTTTTTGCCATCAGTGTTCACCGCTTGGCTCATGAACTGTATGACCTTTCAGTTCCGCTGATTCCAAGGATCATGAGCGAATATGCCCATAATATTACTGGAATCGATATTCACCCCGGTGCCACTATCGGGAAATACTTCTTCATCGATCATGGTACCGGCGTGGTTATCGGGGAAACCGCCGTCATTGGCGAGCATGTGAAAATATATCAGGGGGTAACATTAGGCGCTTTATCCACCAGAGGCGGTCAGAAGCTCAGAGGCGTGAGAAGACATCCTTGTTTGGAAGATGAGGTAACGGTTTATTCCGGGGCTTCAATTTTAGGCGGCGATACAATTGTTGGAAAAGGTTCTGTCATCGGCAGTAACGTTTTTATTACAAAATCAGTGCCAGAAGGAACCACGGTAAGCATCAAAACACCAGAGCTCCATTTCTCAGGTCAGGAGATAAAGAAAATTACGATGGAATCCTTTGACTGGGTGATATAAATGGAATTATTGTATCGGTGATCGCATTGGGATATGGTACCCAGGAATCTAAAATGCCAACCAAAAAAGCTACTGCGGATATTGTGAAGTTTTTCTAGGATATCAGTCAGCGAAAAAGTCGAGTGCATGTCAGGAGGATGAGGATGAAAAGAATATTTACACTGTTTTTAATTGTTAGTTTGATATTTATGTCTACGCCCATCGCATGGGCAGCGGAAATTGCCCATGAGCCCATCACACAAGAATTGGTTCTCATGGTGGAGCATAACCCTGAGCTGAAAACTCTGTTGATCAAATCGATTGAACAAGCCAAAGCGGCGAATCCGGATAAGAACAGCAATCCGGTGCAGTCTTTGGATGAATTTTATGACTTTGTTGACTGGGCAGATCATGCCTTGCCCTGGAGCATCTTGCCCAATGTTGAAAGTTCGTATCCTGGTCTCTATGATCAGATCGATCAAAGCCTGGATTATTTTTATTTCATTACTGATCAGCCTTTGGAAGAGCTGGAAGGTATGGGGTTTTACAATAATTCATTGCAATACTACGAACCCTATCGATCCTGGATGATTAAATTTACTAAACAATGGGGAGAATACCTGAGCACTCCCGAATCCTGGAATGAAGCATATTATCAGACTGCCTATAATAATCAGGATTTTGGATTGAAGAATGGGTGGTATGAAGATCCATCCAATTGGCACAGCTTTAATGATTTTTTCAGTCGCTTTCTCATTTCGCCTGCAGCTCGACCAATTGCCTCCCCAGACGACAATTCGGTCGTTGCCGCTCCGGCTGATTCAGTACCACAGGGTGTGTGGCAGATCGACAGTGACTCGCGGGTAGTTGGGGATGGCGTAAAAATAAAATCTCTGACTTTTGATTCAATACCCGCTCTCCTCGGTGAGGGAACCAGCTATGGTGATGCATTCGCCGGCGGAATATTGACCCATACCTTCCTTAATGTCCAAGATTATCATCGTTTCCACTTTCCGGTTAGCGGAACAATATTAGAGGTAAGAACTATTTATCAGGATGACGCAGTTGGCGGCATTACCTATTGGGACAAGGAAGCAAACCGATATATGCTCAATGCGGAAGATTATGGCTGGCAGGCAGTAGAAACACGGGGCTGTGTGATTATGAAGACTGAAGATTATGGTCTGGTGGCTTTGATGCCGGTTGGTATGTCACAGGTTTCCGCAGTTATGTTTGAGGATAACATAAAGCCGGGTACCGTTGTGAAAAAGGGCGATATGCTCGGATATTTCCTGTTCGGTGGATCGGATTATGTGATGATTTTTCAGAATGGTGCTGGCTTTGAAATGACAGCCTCTAAAAATGCCGATGGTGAAGGATACACGCACTTGTTAATGGGCGAATCTTATGGTATATTGACAGGCATTCCTACAGTGGTTGCCGATTCAAAAAGTAATACAGTTTGGGATGGCACAATGGCTATCATTTTAACGATTGTGCTGATTGGAGGCGTTGCATTCGCAGTAAGGAAAGGTAAACGCTAATAGATAAACAACAGGAATTTTTTTCTGGCCTTTAAAGATGATTGAAAATTTGATTTTAATGTTTAATAGCTGTGAAAAAAGGGTAAAATAATATCTACTAATGCATTAAAGAAAGGAATATATAATGAAAAAGATACTTGTACCGGTCGACGGTTCTGAAATTTCATTAAAAGGAGCCGACAAAGCTGTTGAATTGGCAAAGAAATTTGAGAGTGAAGTGACTTTTCTTTCTGTCATTGAAACAAAACCACTATTTTACGGGACTGGAGTAATTCCGACAAATTCATTAGAGTTGATAAAGCAAATTGAAGACAATCAGTCAGAAGAATTTGAAAAACTGTTGGGTTCTCTTTTGGAAAAATATAAAAGCTCGGGGCTGGTTCTTAAGAAAAAAGTGATAGCTGGCGCTGTGGATGCGGAAATTGAAGAGTTTGCTAAAGAAGAATATTTTGATTTGATCGTCATGGGAAAAAGGGGAATGAGTGCGGCAAAGCGTTTCTTTGTTGGTTCAAACACTCGAAAAATTATTGAAATTGCACCTTGCTCTGTTTTAGTTGTAAAAGATTAATCACACCATTTAATCTAATAAAAAGCGGTGCAAATCGACTGAAAGCGGTATAATGAATAAAAACCATATTCGGGAAATGCTGCCCATCAGCGATGATGAAATGATTATGTCAGTGATCGCCTTAGAATATGACACCCAAGAACCTAAAATGCCAAAAAGAAAAGCAGCGGAAGATATTGTCAAATTTTTCTAGCATCCCGGGGATGGGGCGAAATTCCACCCATACGTCGCATCAGCCACTTATTATTTAAATAAAAGCATCTTGCTAATTAACGAGGTGCTTTTATTTTTGATAAATAACGTTCGGCAAGCTGATGGGATGATGGATTTATTTCGATGAGTTTGTTTTAATCGAATTTAAAAATTGACTGACATCGTTGCTCATCGTTTCATAATTTGTCCAGTGCAAATAATGATGCCCTTCAAGAATGACAATCTGGCTGTTGTCCAATCCCGCCAGAGCCATTTCATAAAAGCTCTGGGTTGTTTTTCCATCTTCTCTGGGGGTGGTGCCTTCTTTTGCGAAAATCAGCACGGGTAGATCTTTGACAAATTTCATCGTTGAGGTTTTTTCAATATTTTTTTCAATTTCGTTTCCTTCGGCAACAACGTTTTTATTATAGGCCTGCCATGCCGATAATACTTTTGTGGTTTTTAAATTTTCATCAGAATAGATATGGGTCGGATCAATGGGCAGGAATCCATTCGGCATCATCAGGACAAGGAGTCTGGCGATGCCGGTGGGTACCAAAGCACTCAAATAAGATGGCATTGACGGGATACTTTCCCCGAAATAGGCACTCATTTCTGGCAGGGTACAGTCGATTCCAATGATCGCTTTAACTTCTTCCGGATAGGTATTGGCGTAATACATGGCATAAATTCCGGAAATTGAATGAGGCATTAAGACATAAGGGCCATTGATACCGGCAACACTTAATGCTGTTCTTAACTCTTCAGTGATATTTTCGACTGTCCGTTCATTATCGGTCAAGTCGCTCCAACCATAACCAAAGGGCTCAACCACCACGACTTTGTTTGTTTTAGCCAATTCGTCAATCAGCGGTTGAAAGTCCAGAACGGGAGCGGTTGTTCCAAGCCCCGGGGTTAAGACAATCGTATTTTCTCCTTCGCCCTGGGTATAGACATGCATTTGTCGGCCGGATACAGTGACCATTTCTCCAGGCGCAGGATAAATAGATTTTTCATAGGCAGTTAAAACCTGACTGATGATTACCCACAGTATCGATAGCAGTAAAATTCCAGCAATAAACGCTAAAAATACGTTTAAAACTTTATGAGTTCTTTTGGTGCTTTTTTTCATTTTTTCTCTCTTTCTCCATTTTGTTAGTAGGATGAAGTCACGCGCGGGTTTCGCGGTGAATTCACGTTCTTATTTATTATAGTTTTAGAAAGTTAATGAAGCCATCGATCGGGCTTACAAGAACGGAAGTATCCTTACATTTCTGTAAGACCAGGGTTATTGACAATAAAAGATAAATAACAGCAAGCAGAAAAGTCAAATAACTATCGACAAGATGATGCTAAGGATTAAACCAATCCTAAGGGCCGATCTTAATGCGATTGATCTTTTATTACCAGCAATAAAATGATACAATAAGTTTATTCGAAACGATTGTCTGGCGAGCTTGTCACTTTAATTAATGATCAGGATAAAAAATGAGGAGGAAAAGAAATGAAGTTTGAAGCACCTCTGCTGGTGGTGGACGACATCAATCGTTCACGGGCTTTTTATTGCGATGTTTTTGATTTAGAAGTGGTGATGGATTTTGGCGAAAATATCACCTTTAATGCGGGATTTTCTCTTCAGGATAAGGCCCTTTGGGCGAAATTTATCGATGCAAAAGAAAAGGAAATTGTCTATCGTGGAAACGATATGGAATTGTACTTTGAAGAAGATAATCTTGATGATTTTTTAGAGCACTTGAAAAAATTTGAGCATATTGAATATTTGCACGGCGTAAAAGAATATGCCTGGGGCCAGCGGGTTATCCGGTTTTATGACCTGGATTATCATATCATTGAAGTTGGAGAAAGTCTGACGATGGTTTGCCGGCGTTTCAACGCCCAGGGAATGACGGTGGCAGAAATAGTCGCGCGAACGATGCTGCCGGTTGAAGTTGTTAAGAGTTATTTTTAAAACAAAGCTGAATTTAATTGCCTTTGCGAATACTTTCAAACAGAAATTTGGAGGTATCAGCGCAGGTGTAAATAAGACAAATTTTTTTATTCAGAGGAATTCGCAAAAGAAGAAAGTGATGCTTTCATAAATGAGGAAAAGAAATGAAATCGACTGAGCCTGCTTCCATCGAATTAAAACTGCTGAAAAGCATTTTATGGGTCTATATTGTTCTCTGTATCATCATTGCCGGGCTGAATTTTGGCTATGTCAGCCGGGCGACACCCGCGGTTGCGGCATTTATTACCTGGCTTTGGGGTTTTTATGAAAACTGGGTCAAGACCCTATTTATTGTAATCGGCAGTTTTCTCACCTTGCGAATTATTGGTTCATCCCAACGAACGGCGATGCGCAAGCGGAATCTGATCGGATTCATGTCAATGGCTTTGGTCGTCCATATTTTGGGGCCACTCCTCTTAAACAACAAGGAATTGTACTTCTTCGCGATGCCTTTGCCCTGGAGCACCATCCCTTTACAGCTTTTGGATACGGGGTCGGCCTTTTACCTGAAATATCTGCCGATTTTTGGACTCACAGGTATTTCACTGGCATTAATCTTTTATTTAATCATTACCATTGTCGTTTTTGCTGGTACACTTCTTTTCGGCCGCCGATGGCAATGTTCGACGCTATGTTTATTTAATGGTTTTGCGGCAGAGGTTTTTGATCCAGTGATTCCCCTGATTGGAAAAAAGAAAAAAGTTACAGCTAAAGGTCTAAAAATCTTTGCGATCCTGCGATGGCTTTTTTTTGCCTTGGCCTTGTGCTTCACCTTTTATTGGATATTAATCCTCCTGGGAATGCCAATGGCTTACAGTGATGCGATTGCAAAAATTGAAAACTATAAATATCTGACGGCGGAACTGCTGATGGCCATGTTTTTCTGGATTGCGTTTGTTGGGCGGGGATATTGTTACTATTGTCCCTTGGGAACGGTCCTTGGTTTAGTTGGCAAAATTGCCGGCCAGCGAATTAACACCAATCTGACAAACTGTATCCAATGCGGTCGGTGCAACGCGGCTTGTCCCATGTCCATCGATATAAAAAGTTCGGCTAAAAAGGGCAGCGACGTTTCGGAGCTCCGCTGCGTGGGCTGCGGGCACTGTGTCGATAGTTGTCCCCAAAAAACGCTTGCCTATGCAACTCATTTTTTAGAGAAAGAAAAACACCAGCCTTAAATCAAAAGCATTGGAAGCCCCTGAGCTTTTGCTGATTCTCACGAAATATGAGTTGGAGATTCCGAATCCGGACCGCTTGCAACAAAGGTTAGTAGGGTAGTGGCACCTTCAAATGTGGTGACTACACCGGACACGATGGCGGGATTAACGGTGATCACAATAAAATCCCTTAATACTGAATAATATTGAGCGACGAGATTACAATTCATAATCGCAACTTTTCATTGTCCACAATGATGCTTTTCTGATGCCACAAAACACCGGGCCAGGAATAAACAACATGGACACCGTTAGCCGTCAGATTGTCATAGGCCGGTTGATTCATGCCAACGGTACCGCCATCTGAAGCATTTGAATTAAAAAGAACCCGAACATTTACGCCTCTTTGCGCGGCTACAATGAGGGCGGCTTCGGCATTTGCGTCGACCAATGATTACATGGTCATATCGATGGTTTTAGTGGCCGATCCAATGAAGTCATAGACGGGTTGATAGCCATCTTCAGGTAATTTGATTAAAGTATCCGAATGCGTTGCAGTCTTTGCTTCCGGGGCTGAGGTGCTGCATCCGAATAAGGTCGCAGCCATAAAAGCACCTAATAGAATTAACACGGACCTGGTCATTTTCTTAGGGCGAGTGCTGTGCTGGCCAGATTGCGTCTTAAAAATAAGAGCTTTGATAACTTTGTTTTTGTGGTTTTCCATAATACTCCTCTTTTCTTTAAATTTTTACTTTGATATAGTATGTAATAATATCAATAAAATTTGCGGATCCTTTAATTGAACTTTCATTACCAGTAATAAAATGATACAATATTTCC
This sequence comes from Acetobacterium paludosum, assembly GCF_008086595.1. GTDB lineage: Bacteria > Bacillota > Clostridia > Eubacteriales > Eubacteriaceae > Acetobacterium > Acetobacterium paludosum. Next base: position 35,492 of record NZ_RXYA01000017.1, read on the forward strand.
AGTCAAAAAGACTGTCTGGCGAGCCATCACCGGCATTTAACCTTAATGTTCATTGGGATATTAAAAGATAAATAACGGGATCTGCTAGAATAAAGGAGACATTAGCTATGAAATTTTATTTCGCACCGATGGAAGGGTTGACCGGGTACATTTATAGAAATGCCCATCATGCTTTTTTCAATAATATCGATAAATACTTTTCACCTTTTATTGTTGCAAATCAAAGTAAAAGTTTTAAAACTCGGGAATTAAATGATATTTTGCCTGAAAACAACCAGGGACTGGTTTTGATTCCACAGTTGCTGACCAATAATGCAAAAGATTTTATTCAGACTGCAAAGAAAATTCAGGTAATGGGCTATGATGAGATCAATTTAAATTTGGGATGTCCTTGCGGAACGGTCGTTTCAAAAAACAGAGGATCGGGATTCCTTTCAAAAAGAGCAGAACTTGACGCATTTTTAGATGAAGTATTTTCTCAAACGGCAATAAAAATCTCGCTAAAAACGAGAATCGGAAAAGACCAGCCGGAAGAATTTTATGATCTAATCGAAATATTTAACAAGTACCCTTTGGAAGAGCTGATTATTCATCCCCGGATTCAAACAGATTTTTATAAAAACAAACCGAATATGAAAATTTTTAAGGAAGCCGTGGTTTTAAGTAAAAATCCCGTCTGCTATAATGGTGATATCTTTACAATAAATGATTATAAGGCATTTTTGAATGATTTCGCCTCTGCCGATACGTTAATGCTCGGCAGAGGCTTATTAGCGCATCCCGGACTGAAAAGTGATGTTACCAGTAATGTTAAACTTGAAAAAAAACTACTAAAAGACTTTCATGATAAAATTTATGAAGATTATAAAAGCATTCTCTCTGGAGAAAAAAATGTCTTGTTTAAAATGAAAGAATTGTGGTTTTATATGATTCCGGTTTTTTCTGACAATGCCAAATATGCAAAAAAAATTAAGAAATCAAAAGGATTTTGGGATTATGATGAAGCGGTCGCAAGCTTATTCAGTGAACAGGACATTTTATCGGAGAGCTAAAATTCCAAAAATACAAACGGTTGTAAACGGTGGGTCATTAGCAAAAGAAAGGGGAGGTTTTATGATGTATTTCCGTAACTTCAACGCTGAACTTTGGGGGATATTTGTCGGCCATCTGCTGCTCTTATTTTGCTGCATCTTTTATCTGGCCTGGTGGATTGTCACCTTTCGTCCCAATGCCTCTGTTGGGCCGACTGGAGTGTGCTACATTACGGCGGCTTTTATCACAGGCATCGCCGCGGTGGCCCTTTTATGCTGGGGGATTGCCGCACTTTCAAAGCATTCTGAAAGCATACCGGTATGGTTGATTCTGGTGGGAGTTGCCGCTTTATTTGTGGTTCTGCTTCTGCTTACCACCATGGTCTTTCAGCGGATTGTGACCTCGGAACTGCTGATCATACTGGTCTGGACCGGGTTGGAGTTGTCGGCGATCACGGTGCTGTTTGGTACCGGGCGCTTTGGCCCGGAAACCGGGGTGATCCTCGCTGTTCTGGTGGGAATTGTCACCGTTGTCAGTTTGATTTGTTACGTGCTTTATTACCATCTGGATGAAACCCTAAGTTACTGGATCGGGATGGTTCCCCTTACATTTTCCGGACTTTTTTGCGCAGCTTTTCTGGGTGTATTAGCGTTTTTATAAATAAAGCAGATTAAATTAAAATTATTTACATTTGAAATATTAATGAAGTTTTAATAATTAATTGAGATAATGTCTGGGTAAATAAAGAATGACACACTGTTTGAGTGAAAGCTTGAATAGAATAAAATTAAAAGTAGAGGTGAGGAGACATGACACTTTATATCATGGCTGGAATAGTTATATTTTCGATTTATATTCTGATGCTCCTTCCGGGCCGGATACCGAAGGATGTTGATGATCAGCTTTGGATGAGTTATTATGCTCATCGGGGATTGCACAATAAGGATAAGTCGATTCCTGAAAATTCCATGACCGCCTTTAAAAAAGCCGTGCATGCCGGTTATGGCATTGAGATGGATTTAAATCTCACCGCAGATGGAAAAATCATAGTATTTCACGATGATAATTTGTTTCGACTATGCGGAGTGGATAAATTAATAACCGACTGTACCCTTGATGAACTAGAAAAATATAATCTTGAAAACACCGAAGAAAAAATTCCCTTGTTTGAAGATGTACTTAGACTGGTGAATGGGCAGGTGCCCTTGATTGTGGAACTAAAAAGTACCAAGAATATCGAAGAACTGTGTTCAAAGACGGCTGAAATGCTTGATGCGTATAAGGGGTTGTACTGTGTAGAGTCCTTCCATCCGCTGATTGTCAGATGGTTTTATAAAAACCGTCCGGATGTGGTTCGGGGACAGCTTTCAGTTGGGAGAAAAAGTCTTAAGGATATTGATGTCAAATTGTGGCAATGGCTCTTAATCATTTCATTTGGTACAAATTTTGTCACACGCCCCCATTTCATGGCCTTTTACCATGGCGATGCCCATCGCAAACTGGGCCTCAGCCTGTTTCATTTATTAACAGGGCGACTGGTGGGATGGACCGTTCAGGATACCGACGATATCGAATATTGCAAGAAGAAATTTGATGTGATCATCTTCGAATATTTTGAGCCGTGAAAAAGGCTTGTTGAGTAAAGATAAGGTGATGGTGTCAGCAATAGCATAAAAAAGAAGAAACCCTGCATTTTCACATGGTTTCTTCTTTTTTTATCCAGAAAATATTATTTTGGCGGTGCGTTTAATAGAGGGCGTCTTTAATCTCGATACCGGCCGCTGCTGCCAGTCGCTGAACGCCTTCAACGGCGATAGTGACGGTGCTTTCGACATGGATAAAATCCGTCGCGCTGTCATCAAAAAGAATATTGGCCTGAGCGGGGAATTCATCATCGCCATCCCAAAAAAGAAACTGCATCGGCATGCATTCAAAGGCCTTGATCTGACAGCCGGCATCGGAGTGGGGGAGTTTGACACCGCCAAGGGCGATACATGCCATCGACAACTTTTCGGTCTGGCCGGAAAAGATTTGGGCAAAAGGAACAAGAACATGTTTTTCAAAAGCTGTTGTAAAGGGGGAAGCACCTTTTAACTCTCTGAAGGGAACCCATTTATTCTTTAATACCGCCTGGGGCGATGCATACCAGAGCAATGTGTAAATAATTAATTGATTATTTCGATCCGCCGCCAGAGAATTTTCAAGAGAGATGATTTTCCCGGTTTCAGAATGGATCCCGAATTTTTGACCGAAGAGCTTTAATGTGAGGTATCCCTCCTCCGGTTTGATTTCCGGCAGTTTTTCAAGTAGCTGTTGATGGTCCATTTTCAGAAATTTCAGGCGCCATGCCTCACAGGCTTTTTCATAGTTGTTAGTTATTTCAATCTCCATATGTTTGCTCCTAAAAAATAAATTTGGTGAGACTGGTTTGTTTCACCCTGTAGATATTTTAGTTTACCAGAGATGTTGAATTCTTACAACTGATGATGCTTGCTTATCACAATAATATTTCAGAACATAATTCTTGCAATTAAATGCATTTAATATTTATCGGTGTAAAAAATATAAAACTATGATAGAATGTAAAATAACAAGTAATGGATTGTGAGCGAAACATACCGTACTTTCGTGATATTCAAAAACATCTGATTAAAGGAGGCGTATTTTGAAAATCAGTATCAATATGATTGAAAAGTATTTTGATAAACACATTCGAATGAAAACGATTAGAGCGGATGCTAATCTGACAATTGAGTCTTTTGAGGTAATTGATCTTACCAGGTGTTCGTTTGAAAAATCAAATCTGTATTTAATGAAAGCCGAAGAAATACCTGATTCTGAAGAAGTTCCACCTGATGTGAATTTTCTTTGCTATAGTTTGCCGATGGATTTTGAACTGAAAAAATATCAACACATCAATCTGCTAATCCTCGAAGGTCTAAGTGAACAAAAGATATTAAACGGGATTATCGCGATTTTTCACAAATACAATACCCTGGATGAACAGCTTAATTCATTAATATACCGAAATTTTTCTTTGCAGAAAATTATCGATTTGGCCACTGAAATGATGGATATGCCCCTTAATGTGTTGGATTTAAATCACAATGTGCTGGCCATCAGTTCGCATATGGATGCTCAGGATGATCCGATTTGGGAATCCATGAAAGCCGGGTCGAATACGTCCGATTATGATATGGTTTTAGCAGGAAAACCAAAAATGAGTGACATTATTCATGCCCCCGGGTCTTCGGTTGAGATGATGTCGAATATCAGCGGCCATTATATTAAGGTATCGATGCTTTCCAATAAGGGCCATGCTGTGGCGACGTTTGGCATGCACAAAACCAATGACTTTGATAAGCCCTTCGAAAAACACACCATTCAGATTTATGATTATGTTGCAGAAAAATTGAACCGTAATTTTAATCTTTTTTTCGAGTCAAAGGCCGATCGCGGATTATTGTATGAAGAATTTTTGCATGATCTGTTTAATCGCAAATTCGAGAGTCAAAATGAAATTGAAGAGCTTTCATCAAAACTCGGCTTCAACCTGGGAACCAGATATATCATGGGACTGATTTCGGTCAGGGACAGTCAGGTAAGAACCGATTATTATTTTACCATGATGAAATCTTTAGAAAGAAGCATCACGGATTCAAAATGCATTGCCATGGATTCTTATATTTACATCATTATTCCCATCGCAGACGATGTGTATTTGTCCAATGATGGACAGAATCGGTTATCGGAATTTATGCCCATTCATAATTGTCTTTGTCTCCTCAGCCCGGTCTTTATATCCTTTGAGGAATTGTATAAAATTAACACCATGTTCAAAGTGGTTTTAACATTTATTGATAATCAGGGCAGGCGAGATCGGATTTATCATTTTTATGAATTTGCCAGTCAATACAGCATGTGGCTGTTGGCCGAGAACTTGCCCAACAATATGATCACCCATCCGATGATTCAAAAGATCATCGATTATGATCAGAAACATCATTCAGATTATCTGGAAACCCTAAAGTGCTATTTTAGAAATGAAAGCAGCATCGTCACCACGTCGAATTTTCTCCATATGCATCGTAATTCGCTTTTGTATCGAATCAATCGAATCGAAAAGCTGCTGGGGGTCAGTCTGGATGACTGGAAACTAAAAGAACAGTTACTTTTTTTTATGTCTTGCCTGGAAAATAGGGATGGTTTTAAAAAATAATAACGGCATAAAAAGTCTGCAGGAATTGGCGTGAAGCTGATTTCCGCAGGCTTCTTTGATTGTCAATGCCATCATCAACATTACTTTTGCTTAAGTCTTCTGTGCATTTTAACCATTAGATGTTATTTTAATTTGTGCAGAAACAACGTTGCTTTGAAGCAGTCAAAAATCTAAGATAAAGATAATAAAACTTGAATGCGTGTAATATTATTTGATGCCGAGCACCAGAATGTGATGACAGAGCAGAAAAATTTGTTGCGTATTTAATTTCAATTTACCTATTTGAAAACGATTAAAAACTCAATTGAATCAGGAGGAATTTAAAAATGTACAAATTTAAACCTGCAACTGAACGCATTATCAAAATGCATCAGCTCATTCGCGATCGGGTCATTCAGACTGACGCAGAGAGAGCGCTGATCACGACGGAGTCCTACAAGAGAAATGAACATGTGCTGCCGATGATTAAGCGGCCTCGGGCAATTTATGATGTCTGTGCAAATATGACAGTTCGGGTGGAGGATTTTGAAATTATTGTCGGGAACAGAGCAAAAAACTTCTGTGGTTCCGGTGTTGAACCAGAATGGGAAGGAGAGGGATGGATTCCATCAATGATTGAGAATGGGATCTGGACGATTCAGGCTGATGGATTGTATCACAATCCCGAAGGAGAAGAACTCAAACTTGCTATTAGTCCGGAAGATGTGGAAGCCTTGGTTTCCATTCGTGATTATTGGAAAGACAGAACCATTACAACGACAGCTAATGCATGGCAGCCGGAAGGCTATGATGAGCTCTGCAAGCTTGAAGTCTGTGCCAATGCTTCGGGAGCTCCATTGATGATGATGACAGCCGGTCATCTTACTCCTGGTTTTCAGAAGATCATTAACATTGGTTATGGTGCCATCCGAAAGGAAGCATTGGATTTTATGGATGCCCATCGAAACAACCTTATGGGGGAGGATCTGAATAAATATATGTTCTACAATGCCGCTTCCATTGTCTGCGATGCAGCCATAATTATGATTCAGCGCTATAGTGAAGCATGTCTGGAAAAAGCAAAAGCGTGTCAGGATGAATCCCGAAGGGATGAGCTGCTAAAAATGGCCGATGGACTTTTGTGGATTTCAAAAAATCCTGCCCGAAATTTCTGGGAAGCCTGTCAAGCAGCTATTATGTATCAGCTTTTTCTGGCTTTGGAATCGAAGTATCCAGCGTGCTCCTTTGGACGATTTGATCAGTACACCTGGCCATTCCTTAAGGCAGATCTGGAAGCAGAACGTTTGACAATGGATGAAGCTCAGGAAATCGTGGATGCTTTTTTCCTGAAATCAAACTGCTTCTACGGCGCAGCGCCTGAATTTGTGGCCCAGATCACAGGTATCGGTAATACCTATCAGCATACCACAGTTGGTGGGGTTGATCCGGAAACTGGCGAGGATGCAACCAATCCGGTAACCTATATGGCTCTTGAAACCATTGGCCGATTGAAGCTACATGATCCCACTATTTCTCTTCGCGTTAATAAAAATACACCGGACAAACTGTGGGAATGTGCTCTTGAAACCTCAAAGCTTGTGGGCGGTCTGCCACTGTTTCAGAATGATGAAATTATTATCCCGGGCCTAATGGAGGAACTCGGCTTTAGTCTGGTAGATGCACGGAACTATGCCTTGATCGGATGTCAGGAAATCACTGGCTCCGGAAATGATTATTCTGCCTGTAATGGGATTGCTCCACCCTATGCCAGCATTCACTATGGGGTTGTTCTCAATATGGTCATCAATAACGGAGTCAATGCCTTTAATGGCCAGGAATGCAGTGTAAAAAAGGGATATCTCTATGAGATGAAAAGTTTCGAAGAAGTAAAGGAAGCATTTAAGGCAGTTGCGCGTTACATCACCAAGGCACAAGTCAGCATCAATAATTATACCGAGTATCTGACCACTCAATATGCACCTCTTGCTGGACTTTCCATTTCCATGGAAGGCTGTATGGAATCTGGAAAGGATGCAACCTGGGGCGGTTGCAAGTATAACTCCTATGGCGGTACTGCAACAGGTCTTGCTACCGTGGCCGACTCGTTAACCACGATTAAATATATGGTATTTGATAAAAAGCTCTGTACTGCCAGAGAACTTTACGATGCAGTGATGGCCAACTGGGAGGGATTCGAAGACCTGCGCCAACAGATTCTTCACGAAGTTCCCCATTATGGAAATGCTGATCCGTATGCGGATGAACAAATGAAATGGGTTTGCGATAGTTATTATGATATTTGCAGTGAGTGTTACAGTACTCGAACCCGACATTTTAAAGCAGGGCTTTACAGTGCATCTGACCATGTTTTTCAGGGGTATCATACTTGGGCAACACCAGATGGAAGAAAAACCGGTGAAGCCTTGGCTGATGCCACATCCCCTGCACAGGGAAGAGATATAAACGGACCTACCGCTGTGTGTACCTCTGCGTGTTGTTATGACCAGAGCAAATTCATGGACGGACTGGCGTTGAATATTCGTATTCATCCGTCTGCATTAAGCCGAGATGACGGCGTTGAAAAGCTTCGAGATATGACCAAAACCTATCTGAACAATGGCGGAATGGAAATTCAATACAATGTTGTTAGCACCGAAACCATGCGTGCCGCCCAGGCAGATCCGCAGTCCTATCGTGATCTTGTTGTGCGCATTGCTGGCTACTCGGCTTATTTTGTGGAGTTGAATGCAGATTGCCAGAACGATATCATCCGAAGAACAGAAAATACACTTTAACGATTTCAAATAATAATATCAATTGGAGGAAACTAATGATTAGTACCTATACACAAGCAAGCCCGGTGGTTTTTGGAGTGGATGCAATCAATCAGATTGCGGAAAAAGCAAAAGATTTGGGTGGAAGCAGAGCATTATGCATTTATGATCAGGGAGTCAAAATAACAGGCATGGCTGATCGAATTATCAAGCTTTTAAATGATGCCGGAATCGAAACGGTTGTTTATGAAGGGGTTAAACCAGATCCCACCAATGAAGCGGTTGATGCTGCCGGTCTATTTGCACGAGACAGTCATGTTGATATAATTATTGGTATTGGGGGCGGAAGCACCTTGGATACGGCAAAATGCGTGGCGGTTTTAAACGACAATCCGCTTCCGATTACTCAATACTGGGCATCATTAGGTAAAAAATATGAAATGAAAACACCGTTGATTTTAGTGCCGACCTCATCTGGCACGGGTAGCGAAGTAACGATGATTGCGGCTATTATTGATCTCAAGACACATATCAAGGAAGCTGTTGTTAAACCAGGAAATCTAGCTATTGTCGATCCGGCATTAACATTAACAGTTCCACCCCATATCACAGCTGCAACTGGGATGGATGCTCTTTCCCATGCGGTTGAATCTTACACCACTAACTGCACCAATCCGCGATCCGATGTGTTGGCGCTGGAGGCGATCAAGCTGATCGCCCAGAATTTGGAAAAAGCAACGCGCAATGGCAGTGATTTGGAAGCCCGGACGCAGTTATCACTGGCCAGCAATTTCGCCGGGATTTCTTTTGGAGACGCCAGTGTCCATTTTGGTCATGCCCTAGGACATGAATTCGGCGGAGTTTTTCATTTGCCTCATGGCGCGGCCTGTGCACTGACCATTCCGGAAGTGCTTGTATTTGCCGCTGATACGATTCCTGAACGGATCATCAACATTGGTAAAGCATTTGGCCTGGATTTTCCGGCAAACACGACGAGCCTTCAGGCCGCGGAACTGATAGCTGAAAAAGTGAGAAAATTGCTGAAAGCGGTTGGCATCAAGTCCCTCAAAGAACTCGGTATCAGCAGAGCAGATGCCGTCTCCTGTGCCAAAGGAGCGGTGGAAAATAACTGGTTTGTAAGCTGCGCCGTCAAAGAAGTCAACGTAGATGTAATGGCCGGATTGATTGAAAAAATTTATGATAATTTTCAATAAAAATAGAACTGGAAAGGAAGAAATATGTTTACCTTAAAACCCATTACCACCCGCGTTTTAAAAATGCGGAAGAATTATCGCGAGACCATGCCGAAAGTCTGCACGGCCCGGCTGAAAATCGTCACCGATTTTTATCAGGAAAATCCCAACCTCACTGGAATTTTAAAACGGGCACTGGTATTTAAAGAACTGGCGGAAAAAATGCCGGTTTTGATCAGCGCGAATGAGATCATCGTCGGGAGTATGGCTTCCACTTATCGCGGTTCCGCGCTTTTCCCAGAGAATGATATTGTCTGGATGAAGGCTGACAACGATGCCGGACAATTATTTGACCGAGAGCTGGATCCCTACATTATTGATGATGAGGACTGGGCGTATATTTCCAGCGTTATTCCTTACTGGTCCAAAAATTCCCTCAGTGCCATGACCGATGCCTATATTCCGGAAGGATATTTTGCCGCAGTCGGCAACCAGGTTACCGTTTATGGGGACAAGGGAATCTGTGCGGCACCGGTCGGTCATTTCTGTACCAATTATGACAAGGCCATTCGGGTGGGATTTGGGTCTGTTAGGGAGGAAGCCAAAGGTAAAATGGCAGCTTTAGAAGGAAAAATGGAAGCGGATACCATCAAAAAGTACAATTTTTACCGCTCCGTGGTGATTGTCTGCGATGGCATGATTACCCTGTCCAAGCGGTACGGAGCAGAAGCTGCCCGCCAGGCGGAAGCATGTTCGGATCCCCGACGAAAGGCTGAGCTGGAAAAAATGGCGGAATCACTGAACTGGATTATGGCAAACCCGGCCCGTAACTTTCAGGATGCCGTTCAAATCATGTTTCTATATCAGATTGGCATGTGTCTGCACAACAATATGCATGCCCCGACTTTCGGACGGGTTGACCAGTATCTGGGCAGCTTTTACGAAGCGGATCTGGCAGCCGGACGGACGACACCGAAAGAAGCTCAGGAAATCTATGATCTGTTTTCACTAAAAGTCGCTGAAATGAATAAGATCTGGTCATCCGGAACCACTCTTGCGGTTTCCGGGTATACGGTTGGCCAGCTCATGACGCTCGGCGGTGTTGACAAGAACAATCAGGATGCCACCAATGCGGTTACCTACATGATGCTTCAGACCGCAGCCCGGCTGGAACTCCATGATCCGCCTTTATCCCTCCGGATTCATAAAAATACGCCGGAATTATTATGGGAGGCAGCTCTGGAAACCACGAAAATCTGTGGCGGCGTACCGACTTTTGAAAATGATGAGCTCATTATTCCGGCCTTAATGAAAAACAATCGCATGAATCTGGAAAGTGCCCGGAATTACTGCCTCATTGGCTGTGTTGAACCGGCCGGCTGCGGAGATGAATGGCCGGCCTGCGGCGGGTCCGGGGGAGAAGCCTACTGGAATATGCCGATGGCCATTGTTCACGCCATCAATGACGGTCACAACCCGATGCCGGACTTTTTTGGAAACGTCAACGAAAACAGAACCGGGGCCCATACCGGCTATCTCTATGAAATGGAAACCTTTGATGAGGTGCTCGATGCCGTTTCTGTTCAATACCAATATTTTCTGGAATGGCAGATGTCGATGGTCAATATGTTTGAAGTGGTGGCGGCCGAGCATATGGCCCAACCACTAGTATCCTGCATGATGGATGGCTGTATGGAATCCGGGAAGGACGTCATGAAGGGCGGCGCTAAAAACAACAGCTGCGGCGTTCCGGGGGTTGGAATCGGGAATGCCGTGGACAGTCTGGCTGTAATGAAGCATATGATTTATGACAAAAAAATCTGCACGGCTAGGGAATTCTATGATGCTATTATGTCCAATTGGGAAGACCGGGAAGATTTACGACAGTATATTCTTAACGAGGTGCCACACTACGGAAATGATGCCGATTACGCCGATGAATGGGCCACCTGGCTACTTAATCTTTTTGCCGATATTGTGACGAACTTTACCAATGTTCGGGGTTGTAAATTTGCACCGGGTTTGTACCCGGTGGCCACCAATGTTTTATGGGGATTGATGACACCGGCCACTCCAGATGGACGAAGAGGCGGTGATCCTCTTGCCGACGGCATCTCGCCGGTTCAGCAGCTTGATAAAAACGGACCCACCGCTATTTTAAAATCGGTGAGCCGTATTCCCCAGGAACGTTTTTCAAATGGAACCCTGCTGAACATGAAATTCCATCCCTCAGCGCTGAGTAATGAAAGCGGCAGAGACAAGCTGGAAGCATTGATGAAAGCCTATTTTAATATGGGCGGGATGGAAATGCAGCTCAATATTGTCAGCGTAAACACCCTGCGAAAAGCACAGCAGCATCCGGAAGACTATCAGAATCTGGTTGTTCGGGTGGCCGGATTCAGCGCCTATTTTGTGGAACTGTTTAAAAACTGTCAGGATGATCTGATCCGTCGGACAGAATTAGCCCTATAAGGCAGTGAGAGGTTACCGACGATGAAAGAATCAGACTTAACAGGAAAAGTATATGACATTCAGGGATTCTCGGTTCAGGATGGACCGGGAATCCGAACCACTGTATTTTTAAAGGGCTGTCCGCTCCGCTGCCCATGGTGTCACAGTCCGGAATCCCAATCCTTTGCGGCCCAGCTGAGCTGGATGGCGATGCGATGTATCGGGGTGGAAAAATGCGGAAAATGTTTGACTGCCTGTACAAAAGGCGCCATTACAAGCGGCGAGATCACTAAAAGCATCGGAATCGGCGAAGCAATCAAGCTGATTCACGTCAACCGTTTACTTTGTGACGATTGCGGTGATTGCGCCAGGGCATGTCATCCGGGCGGATTATCCATGTGTGGAGCCGACTATCAAGTGGATGACTTGCTGAAACAGCTCTGTCGAGACATTCCCTTTTATGAACAATCCGGCGGCGGGGTCACCGTTTCCGGAGGCGAGGCTCTTTCCCAACCAGAATTTACCCTGAAACTTTTACAGGGACTGAAAGCACAAGGGGTTCATACCGCGCTGGACACCACCGGTTTTTCAGACTACAAAAACATTGATGCGGTTTTACCCTATGTGGATTTATTTTTATATGATTTGAAACACATGGATAGCGAACAGCATAAAAAAGCCATTGGCGTTCCTAATGAACGGATCCTGGAGAATGCGCAAAAAATTGCCGCGGCAGGCGGAAAACTGCAGATCCGCATTCCCGTGATCCCAAGTTTCAATGATTCCGAAAAAAATATAAAATCAACCGGAAAATTCTGCAAATCCCTTGGAAAAGCAGTGACTCTTGTTCAAATTCTTCCTTACCATAATATGGGTGTGGCAAAATATTTGCGAATCTGCGATGATCCGAAGGTATTGGAAGCGGAGCCGCCATCGGAAGAAAAAATTCAGAACCTGAAGAAAATTCTTGAATGTTTTGCCTTAAAGGTAACGGTCCATTGAGATTATAAAATGAACGAAAACCACAAGAAATGCCATTGCGTATTTCTTGTGGTTTTTCTTAATTTCTGTTATATTAAATATATAGCTAAACTAAACTCAATTTAATAGAAGTGAGGCGAAAAATTTTGATTTCCAGAATACTGATCTTCATAAAAAACATTTTTTTTATCCCGCTGGCGGAGAAATACCGAAAAGAGTTGACAATAAAGATAAACAGAACCAACGCGGCGAATTTAAGTATTATTTCACGAACTTTTATTATTCTGCAACTCATAACAATCGCTTTTTTAATAATTAATCAAGGGAAACCTCTGTTTATACCGTCGAATATCATTTCTTTTGAGCGGTACGTAGTCCTGGGATTTGGGGCCTTGGTTATTTTTCTGCTGATTACTAAACTGGAAAAAGATATTCCCAAGAATGGAACGGGGATCGTGGCGGCGGGGATTATCTTCATTGTATTTGTCTTAGCATGGTGTGCTGCAATTTCCTTACTGGATCAGGTATCCTATGGTCAGATCATCGTTTATGTCGCAGCCATGATTTCGATTGCGGTTGTGCCTATTTTTCAGCCTTATATTATATTCCCAATTTATGTTGCGGTGCAATCCGTTTTTATCCTTTTGATACCAATGTTTCAGCCATCTCCGGATATTGTCTCAGGAGATATTATTTACAGTACTATGGTTATGATATTGGCTGTGGTCATATCACGTATGCGGTACCAAAATTGGGTGAAAGTTTTTGAAAATGAGAAGAACATTGAGGAAAAAAACGATGAATTGGAAAAAGTTAATACAGAATTCGGAAAAATTAATGAGAAACTGAAGAAAGCTAATGAAAAATTGAAACACCTTTCTCAACGAGATGGTTTAACGAATATTTTCAACCGTTCCATGTTCGATAAAACAATGAATTTGGAATGGAACAAGTGTCAACGTCATCAATTGCCATTGTCGTTAGTGATGATTGACATCGATTTATTTAAAAAATTAAATGACAATTTTGGGCATCAGATCGGGGACTATTGCTTAAAGCAGGTTGCCGATGTGTTGGTGTTCTGTGCCAACCGTTCTGCTGATGTTGTGTCTCGATATGGCGGCGATGAATTTGCTGTCATCTTACCCCAAACCAATAAAGAAGGTGCGCTAACTATTGCCAAAAGACTTCAGGAAAATGTTTCTGAACTGAACATTCCAGAGATTGATTCTCAGTTGAGTCAATCTCTTACAATCAGCGTTGGTGTCAGCAGTGTTGTTCCATCAGAAAATTCATCCATTGAAGAATTAATAAAAAATGCTGATCAAGCGCTTTATGAGGCAAAAAAAACAAGAAATGATATTCAATTTCAGAGTATCGATAAACATTTGAATTCAGTGCTTGTTACTGATGATCTCAACTCATATAGCTTATGAAATCACAAACATTTTATGGTACTAATTTGGAATGATAATGAACCATAAGAAATGCATGCGCGAATTTCTTGTGGCTTTTCTAAATATCTGTTATATTGAAATAAATAAATTTTATCAGAATAGAGGTGTGGAATTTTGATTTCCAAAATACTGCTATCGATCAAAAAATTTTTTTATATCCCCATTACAGAGAATTATCAAAAAGAGTTGACATTGAAGATAAACAATACCAATGTGGCAAATATGATTATTGTTTCACGCTCATTTGTAATTTTGGAACTGTTAATGATTGCTTTTTCTGTAATCGATAAGGGAAAAGCTTTGTTTGCACAGCCAAAGATCATTTTTTTTGTGATGTATGTTGTGATGGCATTAGCAGCATTAGTAAATTCTTTAATATTCAGTAATTTTCAAAAAAATATTTCTGAACACGAAATTGGTATCAGGAATGCAGGGATTATTTTTACAACCTTTATATTATTATGGTGCGCTGGAATTTCTTTACTGGATCAATTTTCATATGGCCAAATTATTGTTTATATCTCTGCAGTTATTGCGATAGCAGTAGTGCCCATCTTTCAACCTTATGTTTTATTTTCCATCTATTTGCTGGTGCAATCCATTTTTATTTTGCTGATGTTTATGTTCGTGTCATCCGATGGTGGGATATTTGGAAATATGGTTAACAGTACCTTGCTGATGTTATTATTTCTAGTTATCTCACGCATGCGCTATAAAAATTGCGTAAAAACTTTTGAAAATGAAAAAAATATTGAGGAAAAAAGTCGTGAATTAAAAAAGGTTAATGATGAGTTAAAGGCGGTCAATGAAAAATTGAAATACCTTTCACAGCGAGATGGGTTAACGAATATTTTCAACCGCTCCATGTTTGACAAAACAATGAATCTGGAATGGAACAAGTGTCTACGGAATCAATTGCCGCTGTCTTTAGTGATGATTGACATCGATTTATTTAAAACATTGAACGATACTTTCGGTCACCAGATTGGGGACTGTTGCTTAAGGCAGGTTGCGGATGTTTTGGTGTTCTGCGCCAACCGTGCGGCCGATGTTGTATCCCGCTATGGCGGAGATGAATTTGCTGTCATTTTACCCCAAACAGATAAAGACGGTGCCCTGACCATTGCCAAGAAACTTCAGGAAAAGGTTGCCGAGTTGACGATTCCCGAAATTGATTGTCAGGCGTGCCAATCCCTTACAATCAGTATCGGGGTCAGCTGCATTGTTCCGTCGGAGAATTCATCCATCGAAGAATTGCTTAAAAATGCTGATCAAGCGCTTTACGAGGCGAAAAAGGTCCGAGATGATATACAATTTCAGAGTGCTGATAAAATTCAAGTCAGTGCTTGAAAAAGATGAAAAATATAGCTACAGATTTAATAAAGCTAGCATCTGCTTTTGAATTTTGTCAGCTAGTGCGAAGACACTTTCTGCCGCTGCTTCTTAATCCATCTCGGAGTTTGCATAATTTTGTCCCCATTGCCCTAAATTAGCTAAAATCGGTAAAATGCTTTTTCCTGAATCGGTGAGGGAATATTCTACTTTGGGCGGTATTTGTGCATAGGCAAATCGTTTTACTAATCCATATCCTTCTAATTCACGGAGTTGTTGAGTCAACATTTTTTGAGTAATATTCGGTAAAGTTCTTCGTAGCTCATTGAATCTGATCGTTTTATCACCTAGATACCATAAAATGAGCACTTTCCATTTTCCACCGATGATAGCCAACGTTAATTCCATCGAACAATGATACTCTTTATCTTTAAATTTAATCAATATTTCTCACTCCTTAAATTAGTCAAAGTATTATTTTACGGTATACAAGTATATACTATCCCACTAATAAGTGCCTACTTGTTAATTATTACCTGACAGTCTATTATTATAGCATAATAGAATTTCAAAATAACAACTATTGAAGTGAGGAACGTAAAAATGAATATTATTCAGGTTGATCATGAAAAATGTACCAAATGTGGGATATGTGTAGAACTGTGTCCAACAAGAACTTTACATATGGGAGAGAACGGGCCAGAAGAAGTTAAACCGGAAGGATGCATCGCCTGCGGTCATTGTGTTGCTATATGTCCCAATACGGCGATCGATAATGCCAAGACACCATTATCGGATCAAGTGGTTTTGGAAAATTTTCCAGTTATTGATAGTGATACTGCTTACCATTTTATGCGATCACGTCGATCAATTCGTTGTTATAAAAGTGAAAGTGTTCCTAGAAAACAGTTATTAAAATTAGCCGATATTGCCCGATTTGCGCCTACTGCAAGCAATAAACAGGGGATCTCATATATTATTATAGAAAATAGAAAAACACTTGAAAAAGCTACAGCAGTTGTTATTCAATGGATGGAAGAAAACCAGTCTCGTTGGTGGAGCTTTCCGTTGCATATTAAAGCTTATAGAGAAAAAGGGATTGATGGAATTTTTCGTTCTGCTCCAAATCTAATTATCGCGACGGCACCAAAAGATTTTAAAAACGGTCGGGAAAATACTATTTTATCACTTGCCTATTTAGAACTGTATGCAAATACGTTAGGAATTGGTTCTGCTTGGGCAGGTCTTTTTGAGATGTGTGCATTTTCAAACTATGTTCCCTTACTGGACTTGTTAAAAATTCCAGAGACTAAGTCAATAACAGGAGCCGTCATGATTGGTTATCCGAAATATCATTTTGAAAGACTCGTGGATAGGAATCCGATTGATGTCATCTGGTTAAGTGATGATGGGAGATCGGATAAGTTAAACAAAGATTTTGACAACATTTCCAGATAACCCAAAATATATTTTTTCCAATCTAAACCAGCCAAAAAAGTTAAGTGGCATCAGACTCAACTTAACTTTTCTGGGACCTCTTTTAGCATTGGCACGATCGCATCGATGTTTTCCTGGTTAACTCCTTTATCCGATCGCTGAAACAGTGCTGCCAGCACTGATTTTACAACGACGCGCGTTTGCTTATCCCCGGTTTCACATAATTCTACGGTAACGATTTCACCAGCCGACCTTGAACTGGGGGTTGTTTGCAAAATAATCACATAGTTATTTTCTTTCAGCTCTTTTTCGATAATGGAAAAACGGCGTGTTTCATCTAAATTTGATAAAAATCTTTCTTTTAGCGCTTCAAGCGATGCGCCAATGATCACTTCTTTGGTTTCTGATTTACTCATATCATATTTTTAGCAGCAGACTGTACAAATTAAAAGCCTGATGCATTCCCCTTTCTTTTTTTGTAATACAAAACGATTTTACCTTCCGCCCGGTAAATGAACGAATTAAGAAAAGCAACAGGCGGTGCTTTAATTATATTGCGAATAAGAAAGATTTTCAAGTTAAAAACCGTTGTCACCTTGTATTTGCAATTGATTACTGATGGCATTCTTGACAAATACCAGTATTTGGATAATAATACTGGCAAAATAGCTTTTCAATTAACGAGGAGGAAACAGAGTAATGAAAAAATCGATAGGCGCTAAAACATTTGCAATGCCCAGTCCAGTTTGGGTTGTGGGAACTTATGGAGAAAATAGTGTTCCAAATATAATGACCGCTGCATGGGGAGGAATTTGCTGTTCTGTTCCACCATGTGTGACGGTATCTTTGCAAAAACCACGAGCTTCTTATGATAATATCATGAAGCGAAAAGCATTTACGATTAGTATACCTTCCAGCAAACAAGCAGTTGAGGCTGATTATGTGGGTATTGTCAGTGGCAAAAATGCGGATAAATTTGCAGTGACCGGCTTAACTCCGGTTAAAAGCGAGCTTGTTGATGCCCCTTATGTCGGTGAATTTCCTTTGATTTTAGAATGTCGGCTGGTACAGACAGTAGAACTTGGCATACATACTCAGTTTATTGGTGAAATCGTCGATGTAAAGGCGGACAGTGATGTCCTCGACGAAAAGGGCATTCCCACTTTGCAAAAAGTATCGCCATTTGTCTTTAGTGCATCCGATAAAGGGTATTATCAAATGGGGGATAAACTTGGAGAGGCCTTCTCAATTGGAATGAAGTTTAAAGTTAAGTAGTTTCTACATCCCTGTAAAATAGAAGTGACAGAATCTTTTAAGGAATCTGATATTGTTGTCGAATCGTCAGCAATATCAGGTTGACTATTTAGTCATTCTAAATTATAATCGATGACAGAAAGATAAGGAGGCAATGGTGGATAAAAGAGAACAGATATTAAAAGCAGCGTTGACGCTTTTCAATAGGTATGGTTTCGACAATACCCCTACGGCCCGAATTTCAAAAGAGGCGGGTGTTGCAACCGGAACACTGTTTAACTATTTTAACAGTAAGGAAGAACTGATCAATGTCCTTTATCTAAATTGCAAGGATTCATTGACAAGGCAGTTATCCGATGGTCTTGATCAAGAAAAGACCTATCGAAGCAAATTGAAAAGAATTTATATCAATTATCTCCGATGGAGTCTTGAGAATACCGATGAATTCCTATTTTTTCAGCAGTTCTGCAATGCATCCTGCATCGGCGAAACAACTCGCAAAGAAGGTTTAAGCAAGTGCAATAGCATCTTAGAGTTGATTACTGAAGGGATGGAAAAAGAAATTATTAAAAATGTCAATCTGGATTATATCAGTACGGTGCTTGTAGGTATATTGAATTCAAGTACCTATTACTATATCGCAAATCCTAATTTGGCTGGAGATGAAGAGTTTTTAGAAATGTCTTTTGATTTTCTCTGGGATAGTATAAAAAAATGATTTTTTTTATACTAGAATGACTAAACAGTCATTCAGCTGGAGGTCATGTAATTATAAATTTATCACATCGATTTTAATAACCATTGCTTGTTCTTCGGCAAACAGAAAAAATAAAGCAACGAAAAAAAATAAGGAGTATTACAAAATGAATTATCGGACCAACCCTAAAAATGGAGACAAACTTTCAGCCCTTGGTTTTGGCTGTATGCGATTTGCTAAAGATGAAAAAGAAGTAGAAAAACAGATAATTTATGCAATTGAAAATGGTGTCAACTATTTTGACACAGCCTATATTTATCCCAAGAGTGAAGCAATATTAGGAAGAGTGTTGGCAAAAGGTTATCGCGACCGCGTGAAAATTGCAACTAAGATGCCCCCTTATTTAATTAAAAAATATGAAGATCTTGACAAGATCTTCAACGCTGAATTAGAAAGACTGCAAACAGACCATATCGATTATTACTTCTTACATATGCTGACCGATGTCACGATCTGGATAAGACTTGTGAAACTCGGCATCCTGAAATGGATTGAAGAAAAAAAACAAGCAGGCCAAATTATTAATATCGGATTTTCATACCATGGCGGCAGAGATGAATTTAAAAAACTGGTGGACTCTTTTGATTGGGAATTCTGTATGATTCAATTTAATTTTCTTGACGAAAATAAACAGGCCGGAAAAGAAGGGCTGGAATATGCCGCGGCTAAAGGATTTCCGGTTATGATAATGGAACCGTTAAGAGGCGGGAAACTGGTTACAAATCTCCCCAAGGAAGTTTATAAGGTCTGGGATCAGGCATATGTACAGCGTTCTCCAGCGGAATGGGCATTTCGCTGGATTTGGAATCACCCGGAAGTAACCGTTGTATTGTCTGGAATGAATTCTCAGGCAATGGTGGAAGAAAATATAAAAACAGCCTCACAAGCTGAAGCAAATGCTTTTACAGCCGCCGATTTTGAATTATTTAATAATGTCAGTCAAATATTGAGTGAAAAAATTAAAATACCCTGTACCGGATGCAATTATTGCATTCCATGTCCAATGGGGGTCGATATTCCGACCTGTTTTTCATGCTACAATGATCGGGAAATCGAAGGTAAAACGTCTGCTCTGAGCAAATACATTATGCAAACCAGCGTGAAGAGTAAAACCAGCAATGCTTCCCTCTGTTCGAAATGTGGAAAATGCGAAAAACATTGCCCTCAAAATATTAAGATAAGAGACGAACTGATCAATGTTACAAAAGCGATGGAGGGTTTTTACTATAAGCCAACCCGGTTTATAATTAAAAAATTCATGAAATTATAAAAAGTCTTCCTGCCCGACAGGATCGACCCGAAAACTATTTTGGAGGATAATTATGGAAAATTTAGAATTGATGAAAGCGCGTCATTCGGTACGTGCCTATAACGAGAGAAAACTCGAGGGGGAACCTGCCCATATTCTGAATTCGCTTATTGACGAGTGCAATAAGGAGAGCGGACTTCATATTCAGTTATGCCTGAATGAACCACAAGCATTTGACGGCTTGCTGTCGCACTATGGAAAATTCAGCAATGTCAATAATTACATTGCCTTAGTTGGAAAAAAATCAAAAGAACTTGATGAACAGTTAGGTTATTATGGCGAGAAGATCGTGTTAAAAGCCACCGAACTCGGTATGGGCTCATGCTGGGTTGCGGGGACATACAGCAAGAGCAAGTGCCGCTGCACAATAGAAAAAGGGGAAAAACTTGTCTGTGTTATCGCCATCGGGTACTTCGATAAAGATGGCATCCCTCACAAGACAAAATCTATTGAAGAACTCAGCCACGTAAATGCCAATATGCCGGAATGGTTCCGCCGGGCGATGGAAGCAGCACAATTAGCGCCGACTGCTATGAATCAGCAGAAGTTTTTAATTTCCCTTAATGGCAATACGGTGATAGCAAAAGCGGGCAAAGGATTTCTCACCAAACTAGACCTTGGCATCGTTAAATATCATTTTGAACTCGGTGCGGGACACGCAAACTGGAGATATCATAAATAATCAGATACTGAAGCAATTGACTCGTGAGGATAGCTAAGTGGGGTCAAGATCAACGGCTATTTAACATTGCACGGTAAGACACGTTTGTCGACAACCTGAAAAAAGACACTTTACAGTGCCCTCTTTCCAGGATATATCATTCAGAAATTTCGAACGGCATTGTTACTGCCTGTTTTCTGGAGCAGACATTTCTTTTCATACAAAGGATGATTTATCCCCAGCTCTGATCTAAAGTTAAGAAAATCTAGTTTGCCAATACATTCAGTGGGTTTCTGTTGTGATTTTAAATATTGAAACAGATCATTTGTTGCCAGGCAATCGGAAAGTGCTCTATGGGTAGTGGTGTTTCGAATCGCACATTTTTCACATAAAGCCAGCAAGTCCCGGTTTTGAAGCAGTGTTGTTTTTTCTCGGAACAGACCCACGATATCAATGAAATCATTGGTCAAATATTGTCCCAGCTGTTCTTCACAATGATCATATAAAAAATTGATATTAGAATTAATGTTATGACCAATTAGAACATTGTCGACTGAAAAAGACAGAAAGGAATCCAGTACCTCGTTAACCTGAGCGGCATCCGCAACCATTTGATTGGTGATGCCGGTTAAATTGGAAATATAATCATTAATGGGGTTCTTCGGCCGGATTAATGATTGAAAGATGGATGTAATTTCATTTTTGTATACTTTTACTGCTCCAATTTCAATGATTTCATTGTTTTTAGGGTTGAACCCTGTTGTTTCAATGTCAATAATCACATAATCATCAGGAAATTCAATAAGGTTTTTGCCTTTATAATCTCTGATTATTGGAATAATGTTCATAATTAATTCTCCTTACTATACGTTGTTAATTTGACCTAAACGGTCGATAAGATCCATAGTTCATTTATGACCAAATTTATTATTTTTATTCATCATATTTAAATGTTTTATAAAATAAAGTTATGATATATTAAATTAAGACAATAAAATCAGCTGATTTTTAAGTTAAATCAGTGAATGGTGGACGATTAAAGATCGAAATAAAAAAATATTGAAACTCAAATAAATAATCAGGAGGCAAAATTTGAACCCAAAAATAATTTTGGCCAGCCAGTCACCGAGAAGACGGGAGCTGCTTGAATTGGCCGTTAAGGACTTTGAAATAAAAGTGGCAGATATTGATGAAAAGAAAATTGAAATGGCTATTCTAAAAAACCGAGACGGCGATTTTCTGGCTGTAGCCAAAAAACTTGTTCTTGAACTATCATCCCGGAAAGCTCAAGAAATACAAAAGGATAATCAGGAGGCTTTGGTGATCGGGGCTGATACTGTTGTGGTTTTAAATAATCAGATCCTGGGTAAACCGATGGATGAAGACGATGCATATCGGATGATCAAAAATCTTTCCGGTAACACCCATCGGGTATTAACCGGGGTCAGTATAAAATTTGGCAATCTAGAGGAACGATTTGTATCGGTATCAAAAATAAAGTTTTTTAGCTGGAACAAACAGATGAAACTAGAGGTCAGAGCATATGTGGCATCCGGCAAGGCCATGGATAAAGCCGGTGCCTATGGCATACAAGAAGAAGCTGGGCTTTGGGTCAAGTGGATAAAAGGGGATTATAATAATATTGTCGGTCTTCCGATAGCCCAACTCAACAAAAGACTGAATAAGTTGATGAATAAAAAAGTTAATTAATTTCAAGAAAAATATAAAGCTGTCAATAATTTTGAAAAATCTTACCATCAATAGATCGCTCTTCTTTATTTTTGTGATGCATGTATCAGATCTGTGAGAATTCGGAATTATTTCGTTTTATCCTGCAGTTTTTTTAAAGCTGAAATGAAAAAGTCTGGATGTTCATTTCGGAAAGTCTCAACAGTCTGCACCAACTTCTTTTTTAAACCTCAGGAAAGGGAAACCAAGTGCTATAATGAAATCCTAAAAAACATGACATAACAAATTTATGAACGCATCATGCAGTAGCAGGTTAAATTCATTTCGTCAGAAGAATGGGATTCCTTTAGTTGAAATCCAAAATGCTCATAAAGAGGTACATTATCTGGATTGAAGGTCTCTAAAACCATTGGCATTTTTTTTAACTCGCACATTTCAATGATAGGTGTGATCAAGGCTCTGAAAGCACCTGTTCCCTTCAGAGATTTATCAGTGGCCGCAATCAGCAGATGATACACATCCCCATCAAAATAGGCGGTATGCCAGTTTTGATGTATGATTTCGACTTGTTTTACGGCCCGGTCCTGGAGTATTTGAAGTTCTGCTTCTGTGACTACTTCCATCAATTTTCGGGATGAACGCTGCATGACTGGAATCAGTTTGTCTTCAGGCAACGCGTTTGTTGAGTAGCCAATCAGCAATCCTTTACCACCATCCAGTACATTTACCGCATTTTCTTCCATAAAAGCCTGGATCTGCCCCTCAAACTGCAATCCGGCACGCTCCAAATCTTTTATCTGAAACAGGACCCCCGGATCTTCCATAAACCTTATTTTCATCAGTTGTGTATACGCTTTTAATTCATTTTCTTTCATCATTAACCTACTTTCGTCATTAAATGACCTGCTTCTTTCTTTCGAATTTTTCCAGGTTTTGGCACTTGCTTTTCTATACAGTGTTTAGTGTTTTATTTATTGGCTCTTATCTCAGAAATGACTAACACTGACTGTAAATTTAAAAATATTATACCATACATGGAAAAGACCATGGATAGTCATGAAAAATATTTTCCAGGCAGATCCTACTATGTCAGAAAAATGCTTTTTATGATAAAATTATAATATAAAAATACTAACCCCAAAACAGGAGCAAAGCCAATGGAGATACAGGATTTAATCATTTACCAGAGAACCATCGAGAAAAGAGAAGCTGAGAATGTCGATTTTCCGGAGGCATTGTTGCCGGAATTAGCAGCATTTCTTTCTCAAAAAGGAATTGGAAAACTGTACTGCCATCAGGCGGAAATGTTTGAGCTTGGAATGGAACAGAAGCACATCGTGATCACCACATCGACTGCCAGCGGTAAAACCCTCAGCTTTTTGCTACCGGTGCTTCAGGAAATTCTGGCCAATCCCCTGGCCAGAGCCATTTTCATTTATCCCACCAAAGCCCTGGCCAGCGATCAGTACCGCGCAATCCGGCCCTATCTGGAATATTTCGGAGAAAACAGAGTGTCGGCCGGAGTTTATGATGGCGATACGCCGGTCAACGAACGCAGCCGGATCCGGAAAAGCGCGAACATCATTTTAACCAACCCGGAAATGTTGAATAGCGCGTTCCTGCCGAATCACAGCAAGTTTGGCTTTGATTTCATCTTTTCTAATCTGAAGTTTGTGGTCATCGACGAACTGCATACTTACCGTGGTGCATTCGGTTCCCATCTGGCCAATGTTTTTCGAAGACTCAGAAGAGTGTGCCGCTATTATAATGCCTCTCCGCAGTATCTGTGCAGTTCGGCAACAATCGCCAATCCTGTCGAGCTGGCTGAAGAAATCTGCGGACAGCAATTTATCCAGATCGACAAGGATGGCTCACCGGCGGCACAACGACGATACGTGCTGGTCCAGCCGCCAAAGATGGTGGGGGCGGACAAACAATATATCGGACAGGTTCAGACCACTGTTATTGCAGCGGAGCTGATCCCGGAGCTGGTGGAAAATGAACACAGCTTTATCGCTTTTGCAAAATCCCGAAAAAACGTTGAAGTCGTTCTGAAAGAATCCCGGGATAAACTGGAAACCGAACATTTCTTTGGCGCCTCCTTAACAGATAAAATATCCGGCTACCGGGGCGGCTATACCCCCCTGGAACGCAAGGAAATTGAAAGCAAAATGATCACTGGCGCCTTGTGGGGCCTAGTATCGACCAATGCCTTGGAACTGGGGATCGATATCGGTAAAATTGACACCACGGTTCTGGTGGGATATCCGGGAACCCGGGCATCCTTCTGGCAACAGACTGGAAGAGCCGGCAGAAGCGGCAAAGAATGCACGAATTATCTGATTCTGGATAATCTGCCCTTTGATCAGTACATCGCCATCAATCCGGACTGGCTTTTTGAAAACAGTTGTGAGAATGCCGTCATCGACAAGAATAATCTATTGATCCAGCTGGCCCACATTCGGGCGGCGGCAGCCGAAATACCTTTAACCCTGGATGATATTTCGCTTTTCCCGGATTTGGGAGAAACCATTCCGGTGCTGATCCGGGCTAACGAATTAACCAATATGAACGGGAAGTTTGCCTGGACCGGAAATATTTTCCCGGCCGGGGACTTCAGCCTGAGAAACATCGATAAAGCCCGCTACAAACTGATCAACCAGGAGAACAATAAAGAAATCACTGAAATGGATGAAATGCAGGCATTCCGTGAAATTCACAATGGCGCGATTTATCTGCATGACGGCGTCCAGTATCAGGTGCTCAAACTGGATCTGGAAAGCAAAACAGCAGTTGCCATTCCCATTAACGGCAACTACTATACCATGCCGGGAAGCCTTACCAATATCCGGATCATCAATGGCAGTAAGATGAAGGATTATCAGCGTCTCAGTGTTGTATTTGGCGATGTGAACGTCAATGAAATGGTTCTGATGTATAAAAAGCTACAGTTTCACAACCATCAGAATTTAGGCTTTGAACAACTGGAGCAACCGTTGGCAAAGGATTATGATACCGAAAGCACCTGGTTAAAGATTCCGGATAATGTGGTAAACGTCTATCGCAGACTGCTGCAGCGGAGTCAAAATGGCCAGCTGATCCGGAACAACCATTTCGAGGGCTTGTGCTATGCAATTAAAAATGTGGCCATGATGGTGACCATGACAGAACGGGAAGACATTGGCGTGGCTATGTCGAACAACGCCATTGAAATCGGCGAAAACTTGGGGGATGCGGTCTATCTCTTCATTTATGACAAGTACATCGGCGGCTTGGGTTATGGTGAAAAAGTGTTTGATCTGACTGCACCGATATTTGAAAATGCCATTAAAATGGTCAGTGGCTGCCAATGCGAAGATGGCTGCGCGGCCTGCATCGGCGATTATAAATTGGACAAAGCGATGATTCTCTGGGGACTGCGGAATTTTCTGGAAGAAATTAAGGCGCCGAAAGGCATCAAACTGGTGGAATATACACCGTCCGTATTCATTGAAAAACCGTTTCAATTTAACGAACTCCAGGAAAAATGGAAAGCATTCGGTGCCTACATGCTGGAAAAGGGTGACCCGTTTGCCGCCTTTTTAAGCACTGTTCCGGAAGTGGAAGTATGCGACCGGGTGCTGACCCTGGTTCTGCATCATGATTTTTACAGGGACTGGATCATGGAAAAAACCAACAAACACAGCCTGATCAACATGATCACTTTTTATACCAAAG
The DNA here is from genome assembly GCF_008086595.1 of Acetobacterium paludosum. GTDB lineage: Bacteria > Bacillota > Clostridia > Eubacteriales > Eubacteriaceae > Acetobacterium > Acetobacterium paludosum. The sequence continues at coordinate 61,734 of NZ_RXYA01000017.1, forward strand.
CTCCCGCTGAGATCGAATTGAAAATCAGAATTGATCCCATTGATGATGCGAGATCTGATGTGAAAAATAAATTACAGAAAAGATATGAAAATCTTGTGGAATAGGAGGCGTCAATGCAGCAGGTCAAAGAGTTGGAGAAACTGAATGATTATCAGAAGGCAGCCGTACTGGATGAGAGCGAGGTCTGCATTGTCAACGCCCAGGTCGGCAGCGGAAAAACCACCGTCCTGATTTCAAAGATTATCTATCTTCATCATGTGAAAAAGATTAGCTATCGGGATATGATCGTATTAACCTTCACCAATAAAGCAGCCAATGAAATAAAAGAACGGCTGATCGGTGCTGATGATGGCATTCAAAAGGAAGATCTGGCTGGGTTTGGCACCTTTCACAGTGTGGCGCTTCATTTTCTCAAAGATGTTTTTCCGGTCGAAAAAATGGGCTATAAAAAGGATTTTCTGGTCATCGCCCCCGATGAAGAATTGGATATTGCGCTGCCAATCATCCGGGAAAAGAAGCTGCGCATTAAGTATAAAAACCGGCTGAAAAAAAGGCTGGAGCAGGCAATCGCCATTCAGGACGAAGCGCAGAAAATTTCACCTTATCAGGATGACATCTTTGAACTGATTGCCTTGCTGACAGAAGAAAAAACAAGACAGAACAAAATGTCGTTTTCAGATTTAATCCAGAATGCCACAGCTTTATTGACGGATGATCAACCCGCGCCTAAGTGGATCATCATCGACGAGGTTCAGGACAGTGACCAGCTGCAGTTGGCATTCATTGATCGGTTAAAAGGAACGGATACCAAACTATTTGCGGTGGGCGACCCCAACCAGATCATCTACAGCTGGCGGGGCAGCACCTTGAATGTGTTTGAGACACTCGTTCAGAAATACGATGCCAGCGAACGGACCCTGCCAATCAACTACCGGTCCAGCCGTTCGATTCTGGAGGCGGCGAAGTGCTTTCTGAAAGACGGCAGCGATTTGACCGGCATCCGGGAAACGGGCAGCAAAATCGTGGTCAAAAACCAGTATAATCCCTTCAATGAAGCATGCTATCTGGCCGATCGGATTGAAGCAATCCATCAGCAGGGGACACCATACCAAGAGATCGCCATCTTTTACCGAATCCAGAACCAGTCCCGGGTTTTTGAAGACGTGTTTTTGAAAAACAACATTCCCTATGAAGTATCCCTGAAAAAGACGATCCGGGATATCCCGGTGTTGAACTGGCTAATAAAACTCTTACGCTTTTCGATTAATCACAATGACTGGTCATCAGGCATCGATGTCCTCTGCAATAAGGTGTACGGGGAAAAACGGACCGAAAAAGCAGCCCTAAAAATACTGAAGGAACAGGCGGCCGACCAGTCCGTGCTGTTCGCAAAAATGAGCGGGTTTGTTAGTCACTGTTCGGAAGTGAAGAAACCGGAGGAGATTTACAATTATTATGAACTGGACCGCTATATCCGGCCAACGGCTTCGACCTATGGGGAAGACAAGGCGTCCATTGAACGTCTGCTGAAGATCATTATCGACTACGTGGTGGAAAATCAGATGCCGTTTCTGGAAGGTCTGACGGATTTTATTAATTCCTCAGCCCTTTATGGCATTAACATTCAGAAGAAAGACATCGACATCCAGGCCGATTCGGTTAAACTGATGACCCTGCATGCTTCAAAGGGACTGGAGTTTTCATATGTGTTCATTACCGGCATCAATTACGGGCTGATTCCGCTGCATATGAAAAGTCCGGAAGAGGAAGCGGAAGAACGGCGCTTGTTCTTTGTCGGCATGACCCGGGCGAAGGATGTGCTGGAGCTTTCCTTTTATACCAATCCGGATGATTACCGGGTCATCCCCGGGGAAAGCCGATACATCAACATGATTCCGCCCCAGCTCGTTGAGAATCAGCTGGCCAAACCGGCGGCAGCGGTCAATCTGCAGGAACTGAAAAAACAGATTCAGGCGGCTAAAGTCGAAGATGAACAAGAGCGGAGCTCAACCGAAACCAAAACTGTCATCGAAGAGCCTGAAAGACAGGTGCGGCATCAGAAATATGGCATCGGAAAAGTCATAAGAGAGGATGAATTGATGATCGAAGCGGAATTCGAACATTACGGCATCAAAGAATTCATCAAAGCGTTCAGTGAGCTGGAATATCTGTAAGAAGGTAATAAAAGGCTGTAGCAGTGATCCAGTTTGGAAAAAATTGTTAAATCATGTTATGATTTTCATATTTTGGCTATAATTAAAGAAAAATCTGTTATGGAGGTGTCATTATGTCAGGAATTATTCATTTCGAATTGTGTGCCGATCAGCCGGAAAGAGCTGTGAAATTTTACAGTGAGGTCTTTGACTGGCAGATTTCCACTTGGGGAGGACCGATGGATTACTGGCTTGTCAGCACCCACGGAGAAAACGAGCCCGGTATTAACGGAGCTATCAAGAAACGAGAGCATCCATCTGAAACGACCATTAACACCATTGAGGTCGCCTCATTTGAACAATTTGCAGATAAGATCAGAAAAGCCGGTGGAACCGTCATGACTCCCAAGCAGACCATTACCGGCGTGGGCTACTTTGCCTACTGCAAGGACACTGAAGGCAACATCTTCGGGATCATGGAAACGGACCTCGAAGCAAAAGTATAAAAGGATGTTCGGATAACCAAAAATGAGCAAGTTAAAATAACGCTTGACATTCACATCAATTTTATTTATTATAGCAGTATCGACCAACGGTCGATAGAAGCGGGGTGAAATATGAAAACAGTCAAGGAAGGTGAAATACGAAGACGGGAAATTCTGGATGTAGCACGAGAATTATTCGTTACAAAAGGTTATGACCATACTTCTGTTAATGATATTTTGAAGATAGTGGATATCGCCAAAGGCACCTTTTACTATTATTTTGCTTCAAAAGAAGAAGTACTGGAAGCAATCATTCTTGATATTGTCGAAGAAGGTGCACGGAGGGCAGAAATAATCGTCAAGGATCAATCCATTCCTTTGCTGAATCGCATTATGATGGCGATCATGGCACAGACTCCGGAGTTTGAGGGATCGGAGGAGATAAAGGAAGAATTACATAAAGTTGAGAATGCCAAGCTGGAACGGCTATATTTAAAAGCGATGCTTAAGCGGATGACACCGGTTTTACAGGAACCGGTGCTGGAATGCATAAAAGAAGGGATTGCTCATATGGAGTATCCAACGGAATGCATTGAAACGATTCTACTGCTGGGCCATATGATGTTTGACTGCGATACGTTTGAATGGAAAATGGAAGAGTATCCCCAAAAGATCCAGGCATTTTTATGTCATGCTGAAAGAATGCTGGGAACAAAAGAGGGAGAACTGAGTGGCTTTTTACAGATGTTTGGGCAAATGCCGTAAAACGACTGGACATCTGTAAAGCTATTTTTTTTACACCGCTACCGACCGATGGTCGATAGTAATATGAAGCAAAGACGTTATTTTAAGGAGGATCACAATGAATCAACAAAATAAAATACAAAAACTACAAACAAAAAGACCGGAAAAAGGAATGAAGAAGTTCATGATACTGGTTGCCGGGGAGTTCATATCCAGTATCGGCAGCGGATTAACAGACTTTGGTCTGGCAATCTATGTACTGGCGATGACAGGCTCGGTTGCCGCAACTGGTATATTTAGCATTTGTGCTTTTCTGCCATCCATTCTCCTCGCTCCGGTGGGAGGTGTTCTGGCGGATCGCTATGATCGAAGGCTGATGATGATTCTCGGGGAATTGTTATCCGGTCTTGGATTGCTAATCTGTTTGTTCTCGGTGATGAGCAGCAGCCCTTCCATCGTGGTCATCTGTATGGGCGTCGGGGTCAGCTCAATTTTTACATCGTTATCGGAACCGGCTTTTAAAGCGACCGTCACCGATCTATTGTCGGATGAAGATTTTGCCAGAGCGGGTGGAATGGTTCAGATTGCAAACAGCGCCAAACTTATCATATCCCCTGCACTGGCCGGGCTGCTGCTGCAGGTTACAGGCGTCAGCACGCTGATCATTATTGATATTCTTACTTTCTTTACAACGGTATTGGTGATCGTTGCGGTCAGAAAAGGCATGGCGATAAAACATAACGGTGATGCTTCATTACGTATTGGCCGGGAATTAAAGGAAGGGATTGCGGCCATACGAGGGGAAAGCGGCATCATGACAATGATTGTGATTATGACTATTTCGGTTTTCTGCCTTGGTTTTGTACAGATTTTGAGTAAACCCCTTGTGCTGGCTTTGGCTGGAGAAACCGAATTGGGCATTCTGACCACGATCATTGCATTGGGCATGCTGGTCGGCAGCATCGTCATCAGTTGTCTGAAGCATACAAAATCTTATGGCCAGATGCTTTCGATTGGATTATTCGGCTGCGGACTCTTTTTTGCCCTGATTGGCGTCAGTGAAAATCTGTTCTTGATAGCAGCTTTCGGATTCATGATGTTTGTCTTCATGCCGGCTGTTCAGATCGGGGCGGAAGTTCTGATCCGCAGAAATCTTGCCAATGAGGTCCAGGGACGGGCTTTCGGATTGATCGGCCTGATTACTCAGATGGGCTACATATTGGCATTTATTGCCTCTGGCATTCTTTCGGACTATGTGTTTGAGCCGTTTATGAAGGGAAATAGTTTGCTCGCCATAAAAATCGGAGCCGTAATTGGTGCCGGTGCAGGAAGAGGAAATGCATTGCTGATCGTGATCACCGGGGTAGTGTTGGCCGGTGTTGGCATTGTTGTTTCCCGACTGAAAAGTGTGAAGTCGTTGGAAGAGGAGAATTTATATGAAGCTGTTGCTGAATCTTGTTCGGAAGGACTTTAAAAGAAACAAAGTGATTACAACGGCCCTGGCGGTATTTCTGATCCTTTCCGCTCTTTTGATGGCCGGCGGACTAAGAGTGACCGGTGCGATGATATCTTCAGTGAAGGGGTTAACTGAAATGGCTGTTTCGCCCGAATATATTCAGATGCACAAGGGCACGTATGCTGAGGAAGCACTTGATCATTTTGTTGAAACTCATGATTATATCAAGGATTCGCTGACCGTCAAAATGCTGGATATCCGGAATGCAGATCTCATTTATCAGGGGGAAACGCTTGAAAAAAGTCTAATGGATAACGGATTCGTTGTTCAGAATAACGGATTTGATTTTCTGCTTAATATGGATAATGAAATTGCCGTTGTTCAGGATGGGGAAATCGGCGTGCCTGTCTTTTATGCCCAGGCACTGGGGATTAAAACCGGCGATGTCATTACCGTACATGAAGGTGATTACCGTAAGGAACTGACGGTATCAACCATCATTCGGGACGCATCGATGAACTCTGCACTGGCATCTTCAAAGCGTTTCTTAATCAGTCAGTCAGACATGGCTGAAATCAGTTCCCATATGGGAGAATGGGAATACTGTTTTGAATTCCTGTTAAAGGATGGCACATCGACGTCGGTTTTGGAGAAGGATTATATGGATGCGGGTATGCCTTCCAACGGCGTGGGAATAACCGGCAGCCTGCTGATGCTGATGAATACTTTTTCTTATGGTCTGGTGGCATTCATTATTATTGCAATCAGTCTGCTTTTAATCATCATCTCAGTCCTGTGTTTATCTTATATTATTCGGGCAACCATGTCAGAAGAGCATGCTGCTATCGGAGCGATGAAAGCAATTGGCTTTCCGGTCAAATCAATTGAGCAGCTGTATCTGATAAAATATTCAATATTGGTGCTGGCGGCAGCAGTCATCGGCTATTCGGCAGCCATCCCATTTGGTGATTTCTTTTCCTTCTCGGTTATTCGGTACTGCGGCTCTGGCAGCGGCGAATGGATGAAATGGGTGTTTCCATTCATCGGGGTCATTCTGCTCAGTCTGATGATACTGCTGGAATGCCGCAGAATCATCCGCAGAAATCTCAAGAGTACGGTTGTGGAGCTGATGCGCGAGGAAGAGCAGATCAAGAAACAAGGCCATTATTCTTTGCCTTCCAGAGGGTTGAAATATCGAAACCTGACGATCGCAATCGGTGAACTGAAATGCAGATGGAAGGAATATGTCGTTATCTTTTTAGTCTTTGTCTTCTCGTCATTTTTGATGCTGCTTCCGCTGAACATGAAGAGTACCGTTGAAAATCCGTCTTTCATTACTTATATGGGGGTGGGACAAAGCGATATCCGTATTGATATTCAGTATACGGATAATCTGACCAAACAAAAAGACGCCGTGACATCCTATCTGGAGAATGATTCTGAAATTGAGAAGGTGGTCATTTATAAAAATGGCTATGTACAGTCTCAGAATGGATCAGGAGAATGGGAATACATACGCGTGGAAAATGGTGATGAATCGGTTTTCCCATTGGAATACCTTGAGGGAAGCGCCCCGGTTGGCAGTAAAGAAATGGCGCTCTCTTATCTAAATGCTTCCGAATTAGGAAAAAAGGTTGGCGATTCGATAACGGTAAAATATAAAGGGGCCGATCTTATCTTTACGGTCAGCGGAATCTATCAGGATATTACATACGGTGGTAAGACAGCCAAAGCAGCCATCGATTTTGACGAAAATGATGTGCAAGTATATATTATCTATTTGGATGTCAGAAATGGTGTCTCGATTGCTAAAAAGACGGATGAACTGCGAACAATTCTGACCGTCGGTAAAATAACGACGGTTAATGAATTCGTTGCGCAGACACTCAGCGGCATTATGGATGACATGAGCCTGATAGAAGGTACCGCCATCGTTATAGCGCTGCTGCTAATTATGCTGATTACCGTGATGTTCTTGCAGCTAGTCACAGCGAAAGAACACAGTGCCATCGCAATCAAGAAAGCAATCGGCTTTTCAAACCGGGACATCCGGATACAGTTCGGAATACGGATTTTTGTAATTCAGTTCGTGGCAATTGTTATCGGAACGATTTTGGCAAATTCTTTAGGCGGCGTTATTTTCGGACTCATGCTTTCTTCCTTGGGAGCATCAAAAATAACAATGCTGGTCGATCCGCTTACGGCCTATCTGCTCTGCCCGGCAGCTCAGTTGCTGGTCGTCTTCATCACTGTGATTGTGGGAACTAAAGCAGTTGAAAAATATCATATTAGAGATCAAATAATGGAATAAGGAGTCAAGTCATGATAAAAGTTGAACAGATCAGTAAATCATTGAATAACTTAGAGATATTGAATAACGTGTCGTTTGAAATAAAAAGAGGGGATTTCGTCGGGGTTATGGGGCCTTCCGGTTCGGGTAAATCGACGCTTCTCTACAGTGTCAGCCAAATGGACAGCGTAAGCGCCGGCAGGATATTGTTTGAAGGCCGAAACATATCCGAAATGCCGGAGGCTGAATTATCCGAATTCCGGCTGACTAAAATGGGATTTGTCTTTCAGAATGCCCAGATGTTGAAGAATCTTTCGATCTTCGATAATATTATCCTCCCTGGTCTTGTCGCAGCAAAAGAAACGGTGCATATCATTAGACAGCGGGCATCAAAATTAATGAAACGCATGGAAATTGAAGGACTCGAAGAGCGCGATGTCCGGGAAGTTTCCGGCGGACAGCTGCAACGGGCTTCCATTTGCCGCGCCATGATCAATAATCCTGAAATTCTGTTTTTGGATGAACCCACCGGCGCTCTGAATTCTGCTGCCACGGATCAGGTATTGGCAATTCTTGAAGATTTGAATCATGAGGGAATAACCATCATGACCGTTACTCATGAACCCCGGGTGGCGGCCAAAGCAAAGAAGGTATTCTATATTCAAGATGGGCAGATAGCAGCCTGTAAGCAATTCCTGACTGATACAGACCATGAAAGGGAACTGGATCAATGGCTAATGGAATTAACACAATAATTTGTCTGTTGTTGAATAGAAACGAAGGCTACCAATATTGGCAGCCTTCGTTTCATGTTATGGCAAATTTGATCATATTCCAAAGTAAAACTTATCAAAGTTTTATTTAGTAAGCATGTGATGATAAACCAGTTCCTGTAAAACGTCTTTAACAAGCATGATCTCGTGCTTTTGTTTAGGCAGATTGTCGGAATAATAATAATCGATAATCGGGTGATAGTTGTTGCTCACCGCTTTTCTTTTGCGAATAACCTTCAATGTGTCGTTTGGCGAAATTATGCCAGCGTCAATATCCTCATTGATATCTCCAATAAGTTCTTCATAATCATATGAGTACTTCATTGTACTTCCACTCCTAAAACTTTTTAAAAAATATTTAATGAATAAAATTTCATCGAAATTAAATATATACCAAAATACCCGCTATTACCATAAAAATTTCTTCAGACAGTCCATTTTATTATTTATCGATCGAAAAATATATAAAGACTCTAATTCTAAGCGAAATTGGTGTATAATATGAAATAATTTATTGATCAAAATATGTGTGGAACAAAGGAGACTGTTATGTATGATGTGGCTATTATTGGAGCTGGAATAATTGGAACATCCATTGCCCGGGCCTTAAGTCGTTATCAATTATCGGTTGTTATTTTTGACAAAGAAAATGATGTGTCAATGGGTGCAACCAAGGCTAATTCTGCTATTGTTCATGGCGGATTTGCTGAATCCCACTCAAAAGTTAAGGGTGGTTTGTGTTATCAGGGAAGAAAGCAATTTGATCAGCTTGATAAAGAGCTGAACTTTGGATTTGAAAAAATCGGTTCTTTGGTTCTCGCCTTTGAGGAAGATCAACTGGCGGAACTGAAAAAACTTTATGAAAACGGCTTGGCCAATGGCTTGGATGACCTTGAAATGCTTAATCATGATCAAATTATGGCATTAGAGCCAAATGTCAACCCAGATGTCAAGTATGCTCTTTATTGTAAAGGGGCGGGCGTATGTTCCCCCTATGAAATGGCCATCGCGCTAGCCGAAAATGCCGTGGCGAATGGTGTAAAGCTCATTCTTAATACCGAAATTACGGCTATTCATCAGACCGAAGATGGGTTCGAGCTGGTTGATCAAACGAACAAAAATTATGCTGCTAAATATGTGATTAATGCCGGGGGCGTTTCATCGGCCACCGTATCCAAAATGGTTGGGATTGATTACTTTACAATCACCCCTCGCAGCGGTGAATATATCCTCATGGTTCGGGGATCAGGAAGTATCATCAATACGGTTTTATTCCAGATGCCGACAAAAATGGGTAAAGGAATCCTGGTAACGCCAACTTATTATGGCAATCTTCTGATCGGACCGGATGCAGTCAATGAAGATACTGCTGATAAATCCACCCATGCCGACCGTCTGCTCAAGATTTTTAAGGAAGCCAGACATACGACGGCAAAATTGGATATCAAACAATTCATCCGCAGCTTTACCGGGGTCCGCGCAGTCAGCTCGACGGATGATTTTATTATTGAAGCTACTCCCGTTAAAGGGTTTATTAACTGCGCCGGAATTCAATCCCCTGGGATCACCTCTTCACCGGCCATTGCCGATAGGGTCGTCAATCTGCTAAAAGAATTGAACTGTCCGCTGGAAGAAGACCCCAACTTCAATCCTTACCGCAAACCCATTATTACCCGAAAAGAACTGAAACCTTTAAAAGAAATTCAACCGCTTGTCGATCTGGAATCCAGTCCTGAAAAAATAATCTGCCGCTGTGAACAGGTAACTGAGGCAACCATTATCGACGCTATGAATCGCGGTATTCCGGTCACAACGATCGACGGTATCAAACGACGTACCCGGGCTGGCTGCGGTTGGTGTCAGGGTACTTTCTGCCGTCCTCGAGTCGCCGCAGTGATGGAACGTCAGCTAGGACAACCAATTGATCCAAGTTTTGATGTGGAACACAGCGGGGTCAATCGGGTCGGTAAAAATGAAATCGTTGATTATATTCAAAAAAATATGGGTTGATAGATAGAAATTTTCGGTCATTCAATTAATACCATGAGGAATTTGAATGATGATCAAATAAAAAAATGCAAATTTAAAAAACGGCAGCAAAAAAATGCTCGGTATGAATTTATCAGAGAGGAGAAAGCATGAAACCAAATTATATTGAAGAAACCATTGCCATTAACGGCATCAAAGAATATATGATTCACTATCAGGGAGAAAAGGATGCTCCTGTTGTTCTGTTTCTCCACGGCGGACCGGGTAGTTCAGAATCTGTTTTTGCCTATTATATAGAAAGTGGTTGGAGTGGAAACTATACCAGTGTGTATTACGATCAGCGGGGTTCCGGAAAAACTTATTATCAAAACAAAAACGCCATCCCGACCATGGATAATCTGAAGGAAGATCTTCTGCAGACAGTGCTTTATGTTAAAGAAAAATATCAGACTGAAAAAATCGTTATTCTGGGACATTCTTTTGGAACCGTGCTGGGATCAATGTTTGCAATCGAACATCCCGAACATGTGTTGTGTTATATTGGTGTTGGCCAGGTCATCGACATCATCGAGAATGAGAAAGTCTGTTACAGCAAATTGGCAGGTGCCATTGACGGCGCTGAAAATGAAAAAGACAAGGAAAAACTCTCCGCAATCGGTGTTTATCCGCCAAAGTCGGATGACCAAAATTTGCTCAAGAAAATGAATGCGCTTCGAAAAATGCAGGGAAAATATAACCTTGGCATGAAAATAGACTGGCATTTAATCAAACTGATTCTGAAAAGTCCGGTTGTCGGATGGTCTGAGATATCGGGACAGATCAATGGCATGAAGGTAAATGATGGCGTGTTTCGAGAACTCTGGGATTACAGCCTTTACGCCTATAATCGACAGTATGCTGTTCCGGTTTACTATATTTTAGGAGAAAATGACAATGAGACGCCAACTGAGATTGCGGTGAAATATTTTGAAACTATCATCGCTCCAGAAAAACAATTGTATCTTATAAAGAATGCCGGACACATGACCATGCTGGACAATTTAAAGGATTATCAGATCGCCCTGAACGATGTTTTGGAGCGGAACTCATAACCTCGATTGATAGTCAATTTTTTTGAAAGGAGGTGACAAAATTCATCTGAAATTGTCACCCCGATGAAAAATTCTGCTGGAAAGCTTAATCCGTTTTGGAACGAAAAATATTAATGACTGAATCGATCAATGATAAGAAACGAATCGGATTATTTATGGTTCAACAGATAATTTTGAACTCGCAGGGCGGCATTTGCCTGAATATCATAGTAGTAAAAAGGAAAATCAAAGGAATGAAAAACTCCTTTGCCAAACATCGCACTTCCCGGCGCATATTTGTCTACGTCAACGGTACTGCAAATGATAACACCTTTGGCGGTATCAACCTGAGCATCGGCAAAGTTCTTCACCACTATATTGGTTCCATCCTCATTTTTAGCCACTGATCCGTCCGAATTTAATTGGAGTGACCCCAGATTATCGGAAGCAGGTGCGACTGTTTCATCAGTGGTCCAGCTGATCGGGTTGATCGCCTTGGCGCCGGGTGTCACAACACCATCGGTTCCTTCAATGGTTGGGGCCTGAGTATTATATGAAATGATGACGCCGGTATCGCCAGCGCCGGTGGCAAATTTAAGGTTGGGATTCTGGGCCAGATAATCATCGGTTACCGAATAGCCAATGACGTAGGCAGCGATCATGCGGTTATTTACCTCAGGGTGTGCTTTCATATATTCCGACAAGATATAGATCATGACGTTGGATCCCTGGGAATGGCTTGCTAAAATAAAGGGCCGGCCATTATTATAATTTTTTATATAATAGTCAAAAGCGGCCAGTGCATCAGTCAGCGGAACACCTTTGACGATATCCTGTTGTTCATCAACCGACATGGAAAGAGTTGAACCGGCATCATCCTGGCGATAGTAGGGGGCATAAATATTGGCAATGTCTGAAAAAGCTGTCGCCTGTCGCTCATAGGCTAATTTTGATTGTTGGAGCATGACCGGATTATCAATGTCGCAGATAATCGGATCGTCAGCATTTACCTTTGCCCATGCTGATGGATATAGGTAAAAAACATCCACGTCTTTGTTGTTTTCTGTGGGAAGGTTCAACCAGTGGTTGCTTTGACTGTAATCCGTAGCCTGAATGGCTGTGGAAGATTCCGTCTGTGCCGCATCTTTTTTTGTATCGGCTGTTTTAGCGCTGCATCCGGCAATAGCCAAACAGCAAAGTAATACAGTGAGGGATAAAAACAGGCGTTTTTCGATCTTCATTTTCATTTCTCCTTTTAATCGTTTTCACGTTTTCATTATACTTTTATATTTTCGACAAATTTTTAAAAAAGTTTAGGCATTATTTTGTCATGGTGACATCTTTTTTAATTTCATAAGTAACCTGAACAAGAAGCAAGAGATATAGCCAGACTGAAGATAATAGAGTGCTTCTTTATCTTCGTTGCCATTTATCATAATGTTAAATTTATACCCATCTAATACTACTTTATGCAGGCATTAAATAACTGAATTTTTTATTTAGCTGTAGTTAGAAAAAAAGGTTAGAAATACCCTCGACTAAATCATTCAAAAATAACGGATAATTGAAATCAATAGAAAGGTGTGCTTCGGTTGATAACGAACAGTGCTTTCTAGCTATTTCCCCAAAACTCCTTTAAAATATTTCCCAGCTCTTTAGAATTACCGACTCTGGTATGAGGAAACCATTCCATCGGAAATAACTGCTGATAACTCTGATTGCTGAATCGATCGTCAATAAGTAGGATGACGCCTTTGTCCGTTTCTGTTCGGATGACTCTTCCTGCCGCCTGTAAAACTTTATTCATTCCCGGATACTGATAGGAGAATTCAAATCCGCGCTGGTTCTTTTTATTAAAATAGTCTCGAATGATATTTCGTTCAAAACAAATTTGCGGCAGACCGACCCCGACGATCATTACCCCGATCAATTCTTCATGTTTTAAGTCCACCCCTTCAGAAAAGATGCCGCCCAGGACACAGAAGCCTAAAACCCCATCGCGGGCATTGGGCTTAAATAAGCTTAGAAAGTGTTCCCGTTCTTTTTCATTCATTTCAGTTGATTGTTTGATGGTATAGACATCCGGATAGTTTTCGCTAAACGCGTCATAAACGTCATTCATGTATTGATAGGATGGGAAATAGGCAATATAGTTGCCGAATTTTTGATCATAGACCGTTTTTATGCATTCGGCAATGGCTAAATAGGATTCCTCCCGATTCCGGTATTTTGTCGAAATGCGATCGGCGATCAGCAGCGCTCGGTTGTTTACATCAAAAGGTGAGGGCAGGATGATTTTATAACAATCCTCTCCGCCACCCAGAATTTCCGAAAAATAGTCAATGGGTGACAAGGTGGCAGAAAAGAATACCGCTGACTTGCCGCGCTTAATTGCTTCGCTCAGCAGGTAGGATGGATCGAGACAGAATAATTTTATTCTGCTATCACCGTAGCTATTTTCTACATAAGTGATGTACCGTTCGTCGTAGAACTCGGCTGTCCGCATAAAGGTCAAGGCAGTGAAGTACAGTTCAAGCAACTGTTCATGGCCATCCCGGCCTTCATTCTGCGCCAGCCATTCTTCGGATTCGCTGATGAACCGCATGATGAGCGGATAGATCTCCTTGGGTTCGTCCTTTTGAAGATAGTGGTGATCAGCAGCTGCTAATTTTCGCATGGTGATCATGTAGGCATTCAATTTATCCAGGGACTTGGCAATCCCCGGTACTTTATCTTTAAAAACTCTTTTCAGCTCCAGAATGGGCTTTTTATAGAGTTCTGCCGAAAACATGGATCGGGCCCGATCCACTAAATTATGGGCTTCATCGATGAGAAAGGTATAGTCACCGCCATTATCCATAAAAAATCGTTTAAGATAAACTCTCGGATCAAACACATAATTATAATCGCAGATCACACAATCCGACCAGAGTGTTAAATCCAGGGAAAATTCAAACGGACAGATTTGATGCTTTCTTGCATAGTTTTCAATAACCGGACGGGTGAAATAATTTTCCTGCTGCAAACAATCAAGAAGGGCATGATTGACCCGGTCAAAGTGGCCTTTGGCAAATTCACAATGATCGGGATCGCAAATTGTTTCCGTCTGAAAACAGAGTTTATCCTTGGCAGTCAGGGTGACGGTCTTGAATTCAAGGCCTTTCTCTTTCATTTTGGAAAAAGCTTCTTCCACCACTTCCCGGACAATGGTTTTGGCGGTTAGGTAAAACAGTTTGGAGGTATGGCCTTCGGCGACGGCTTTTATTGCCGGAAACAAGGTTGAGATGGTTTTGCCGATGCCGGTTGGAGCCTGTATAAATATTTTCTTATTTTTAGAAATAGTGCGGTATACAGAAACAGCCAGCTTCCGTTGACCTTTCCGATAGTCTTCAAAAGGAAAATCCAGCGCCTTGATGGAGTCATCTCTTTTTATCACCCAATCGCTGGTCAGACTTGCCCAGATGAGATATTGATCGATGAGCTTATAAAAAAATTCGGTTAATTCATTTTGCGATAAAACTTCCAAAAATTGTTTGATTTCCTCGCTTTCCAGCTGGTAATAGGTGAGCTGCACACCAATCTGTTCAATATTATTTTGCACAGAATAAATAAAGGCATAGCATTTTGCTTGTGCCCAATGGGTTTCATTGTAATTTTCTTCGAGATATTCCAGGGGCCGATTCGTCGATTTTATTTCGTCGACGATCAGCAAATCATCCTTGATGATAATGCCGTCGGCACGGCCTTCAATCTTAAAGGTAAAGCCCTGGTAGTCCACCGTATGTTTTAGCGACACTTCTGGCTCATATCCTTTGTTTTTATTATCTTTTTGAATTTTCTGATGGGCTCTGGTTCCTTCCAACGCCCTTGAATTGCTCATGAATTGCGAATCAATATTGCCTGAACGCAAAATGAATTCGACCAGGTTTCGAACAGACAGTTTTATTTCGGGTTGTTTAGTCATTTTATTACCTTTAGAATCGTATATTTTATTTATCGAACTTTATTCTATTTTACCATTAAAGTATTGGCCTTGGGTATTATTTCATATTCTTAAAGTAATAATGACAAAGTTAATTTTAGAATAGGATTAAATGGATTTTAGATCAATTGATAAGCCCGGTTAACTGGTTCTTTATAAAAATCCGCTAACTTAGCTTGTAATTAAACCATTAAATTGATAAAATTAACATAAATGAGCGATCGAAAATTTTAGGGTAATACATGAAACCAAATTATATTAGAAAGCATTGCTAGCAACGGCATCAATGAATTTATGATTCACTACCAGTGTGTACGGCATCGACTATTTTTAAGTTTCAAAAAAAGTGAAAAGAAAAACTGGTTTGCTGATAAAAACATGCGAAAATATAAAGGAGAAACTTATGGATAAGATGTATCAGGCTTTGTTTGAGCCGTTTATGATTAACAATCTTGAGATTAAAAATAAATTCTTTATGGCCTCAATGGCAATTCCCGTCATCGATGAACACGGTGCCTATACAAACGACGCCGTCGAGTATTATGTTACCAGGGCAAAGGGCGGTATCGGACTTATTATCACTGGTGCCAACCGGGTGGCAGACAACATTGAAAAACATGAAAACCACATTTTTCCATCTCCGACTACTGACCCGGATGCTTATAAAAATACAGCAATCGAAATGACCGATCGAATTCATGCATTCGGCTGTAAAATATTTGTCCAACTAACTGCTGGTTTAAGTCACTCGGCGGTACCTCATTGGATCGACGAAACGGATTCGGTGGCCCTGGCAGCAATTAAAAATCGAAGGGATCAGCGTAAATCCTACCAGGAATTGAAAACTGAGGAAGTCGAACATCTTGTCGCCGGATTTGTCGAAGCGGCTAAAATCGTTCAGGCCTGTGGCTTTGATGGAATTGAAGTTCATGAAGGCGAATTATTGGATGGTTTCACAACGACGCATATAAATCAAAGAACGGATAAATACGGCGGAGATTTACGCCGAAGACTCCGCTTTGCCATAGAAATTGTCCGAGCCATAAAAGAATCCTGTGGTCAGAATTTTCCGGTTATCTTGCGCTTCAGCATCAAGAGTTATATCAAAGCATTATCTCACGGTGCTTTGCCAGGAGAAGACTTTAAAGAATCGGGACGCGATATTGATGAAGCCTTGGAAGCCGCTAAAATTTTAGAAGCCGCTGGATATGATGGCTTCGATGCGAATGCCGGCACCTGTGATTCAGGGTATTGGACACATCCGCCAATGTATTTTGAGAAAGGTCTGTATTTACCACTGACCGAGCAGCTCAAAAAAGTTGTCGGGGTACCGGTGCTGGTGGCCGGAAGAATGGATGATCCCGACATGGCAGCAGAAGCGCTTGCCGAAGGTAAGCTTGATGCTGTTGGCTTGGGAAGGCCGATGCTGGCCGATCCTGATTATCCAAATAAATTGAAAAATGGCGATGTCAAGAACATCAGACCATGCCTGGGCTGTCATGATGGCTGCATTGAAAGAAAATTAATGGGCGGCCGTGGTTCCTGCTCGGTCAATCCGGAGTGCAACCGTGAATTGATTGTCAGTATTGAATTGGCAAAAGAGCGTAAAAAGATTGTCGTTGTGGGCGGCGGCCCGGCCGGCTTGGAAGCCGCCAGAGTAAGCGCACTACGCGGTTATCAGGTTACGCTGTTTGAAACAGCAGATCGTCTTGGCGGCAATCTTAAGTTTGGGGGTATACCGGTTTTTAAAAAAGACGTTCGAGCACTGATTGTCTGGTATGAGACCCAGCTGAATGAACTTAAAGTTGATGTTAAACTGAGTACAGAAGCTACAAAAGCGAACATCGCTGTCCTCAAACCGGATATTGTATATACTGCTGAAGGTTCGAAATCAAATGAATTAAAACTGCCGGGCATCGACGGCGAAAATGTTACTAATGCCATCGATGTGCTTACCGGGAAAACGTATGTCGGACCAAAATGCATTGTGATCGGCGGCGGTCTGGTCGGCTGCGAAGTGGCACTTCATCTAACCAAACATCGCCATAAGATTACAATCGTCGAAGCGTCGGCTGATATTCTGAAATCCGGAGTACCAATGGCACCGCCCAATGAGGAGATGCTTCGGGATCTGCTTGCCTTCTACAAGGTTGATATTGTGACAAATGCTCATCTCACAGAAGTGACCCCGACCGGTGCGGTCATTACTGCAGATGGCCAGGATAGAAGCATTACTGCCCACCACATCATTGTTGCTGTCGGCAGCAAATCAAGCAGTTTACTGTATAACGAACTGAAGAATAATTATACTCAAATCTATAACCTTGGAGACAGTCAAAACGCAAGAAATATCAGAGGGGCAATTTGGGATGCCTTTGAAGTGGCCCGCACAATTTAATTAAAAAAAGCAAAGAAGTCTGCCATGATAGTTGGCAGGCTTCTTTGCTTTTTCTGCAAGATCATTCCGGAGAATGATCTTGGATTACCTTAAGCATAAGTGTCTAAAACATTTGTGCTGGGAATATTTTGAGTGGCTGTGACTTGTTGAGTAGTGGTTTGTTGGTCGGCTGTTTGGGTAGCCTGTTTTTCAGTAGCCTGTTGTTGAATTTGCTGAATCTGAGCCTGTAGTTGTTGAATCTGAGATTGAATCAATTGAACTTGGGTTTGTTTCGTTTTAGCATCGCCATCACCGGAGTTGATTGTTGTGATTTGTTCCTGAAGATTTTTAACCTGACTCTCAAGATTTTTAACCGATGCTTGGGCGGAAGTAGTCGTGCTGCTGCTGGCTGTGGATGAAACAGATGAAATATTCATTGGTTGGGACTCCTTTCAAAATAGAATAAATATAATAAATCAATGACTCTTTTCACTGATTTAAAACCATTGAACGAGATGAAAACAATTAGTATTTATCTGAATTATTTTATCATAAACTGCTCCATGAAATGTGTCGGTTGTGTGAAGAAAACCTGTTGTTATTGTGATAAGGCCTTTTATCACTTCATACGGAATTATGGAAATACCAATGGAATGCAGGTCAAAAGTAGGCTGTTTTGTTGTTGATCGCGTTTTGGGCAAGATCATGAAACTGATTGTACATCCTTTGAATTGAGGCATTGGGGGAAACATCCAGCTCATTCATCAGCAATGCTTTTAAATGATTGTAGTGTTCAATAAATGATGCATAATCATTTTCGTATATATACACTTTAAGAAATAATCACGATAAAAAAAAGATTTTGCTTAATTGCTTGGCGGCTATTTCGCAAAATCTTTTTTAGTGTGATTATTATTTTTCAAAAGGGAATGAGTATTGGTTCAAACCAAGTTCAGCTTTAATAGCCAGAATATCTTTGATCAAAGCGTCATTGACAGGAACGCCGGTATCTTTTCGTTCCAGCCATTTGTCGTATTCTTTTTCGCCGGCGGTGTAAATTCGATCCTGACCCGGCATTTTATCTGAATTGCGAAGGTCCCTCAAAATGTCACCGGTGGTCTTTTTAAAAGCATCCGGTTCGATGAAATTGTCGATGTTGATGGCAATGAAGAAATGGCCCAAATGGTAAGGCTGAGCATTTCCGTTAGGATCAAAGCCTAAAAGACCTTTCAGGAAAGATCCGCCTTGAAGAGCTGCCGATAAAATTTCAACGACGGTTGCATAGCCGTAACCCTTGTATCCGCCAGTGTCTTCGCCGATTCCGCCAAGGGGAGTCAAAGCGGCTTCGCCTTTAACCAAATCGATTAAGATCTGTTTGGTATCTGTACGGCTGTTTCCCTGGCGGTCAATAACCCATCCTTCAGGAAGCTCTTTGTTTTCCCGGTCGTAAACTTCGATTTTACCGCGCTGGGAAACGGATGTGGCGCAGTCGATGACGAATGGGAAAGGTTCGTCACTTGGCATCCCAAAGGTAATCGGATTGGTGCCGAGCATATTTTCAACCCCAAATGTTGGGGCGATGGATGGTCGGGCGTTGGTTCCGGTTATCCCGATCATATTGTTTTCAATGGCCATTAAAGGATAATAGCCGGCAAATCCGTAATGTGTTGAATTTCTGACGACTGTCATCCCCATGCCATAGATTTTGGCTTTATCAATGGCCATCTGCATGGCTCGCTTGGCGATGACATGGCCCATGCCGTCGTGCCCATCAATAACGGCCGTGGTGAAGGTCTCTTTGACGATTTCAAATTCTGTCACCGGGTGCTGAATGCCTTTTTTGATACGGTCATAGTAGATGGGCTTTAATCGCCCAATTCCGTGGGAATCAATGCCTCGTTTATCGGCATTGATTAGGATGTCGGCACAGACTTTTGCATCTTCTTCCGGAACGCCAACGCCTTTAAGGGCGTCTGCCATGAAAGCTTCCATGGTGTCAAAGGGAACGGTGTAGGGGGCTTCGTTTTTCATTAATGATTCTCCTCTTGTAATTAATTTTCTATTTCAAATTTATTGGCTTATCACAATTTTATCAACATATGATGAGGTCGCGGCATGAAGCGCTCCAACGTAGTCACATCGAAGGCTGATGATATCGCCGACATCATAGGCAGTTTCCGCATCCGTCACATCGATGATCAAATGATCGGAACTGGAACCTTCGATTGTTAAACCTGGCAATATGGGGAACAGGTGATCAGGATCGGTGTCCTGCCGGCCCAGTCCGCAAACCGCCCGGTGGCGAATTCCCCGGTCTTTAAAATCCGGAATTTCACCGAAGGCATTTCTGCCGATTTCACCGATGGGGTAGGTGGGTTTATCCTGAAGCTCGATGATCTCAACATCCAGAATAAACGCATCCTGATGAAGGTAAGCATAGCACTTATAATAAGCGGATTCACGCCCAAAGAGAATAACGTCTCCGCAACGAAGATTATTAATTTCATCGGGAATGGTTTTGTTTTCAATAAGATAATAGGCACTGGAATTTCCGCCGGAAATGATTTCGCAGGGAAGTTTGTATTGTTCTTCCAGTAGCTGTTTTACTTCGAAAAAAGCTTTAAATGTAGCTGGCGTAGGAATGGTTGCTCCGACGCAGGTGGCGTTGGTTGCAATCCCCCGGAGTTTGACGTGCTTCATGGATAAAATTTCCTGAAGCGTCTGATCGAGCGTCGTGAAAGATTCAGCGATCAGTTTTTCGATTTCAGGGCTTGTCGGGTGACCGTCTCCGATGAAAAGGCCTTCCCGGAGGTCGCCAAGATCGAGCATGTATAGAATTCCATGGGTTCTTCCCTGAGCTTTTGCAGCGTCATTTAAACGGCGTATGGTTTTAATTTCGCTGTTTAGGGACAGATTGGAATATGCAACAGTTTGATTGATCTCACTGGGCAGGGGAATGCGGATGAGCCATTTTTCACAGGGTAATGCCGCCAGTTCCTTTAAATTCTTTATCCGTGAATCACCAATGGCGGTGGCGCCGCCATCCAAAAAAGCTTGGGCTATTTCCACATTACCGCCAACACATTTGGTAACGGCGGTAATCGTGACTCCCTGTTTTTTTGCACGGGCGGCAATGGCTTTGGTATTTTCAATAATCTTTTGTTTGTTTATTTTTAAAAGGGGATACATGAAAGGCTCCTTTGCAGTTTTCTGGGGTATAGTATACCATAAAAAATAGGCTGTTTCATAAAAAAACATTTCTTAAAGGAATCTAAGTGATAAAAAGGGCACAAATCATTGACAGTTTTGGCCCCCTTCTTTATAATTAGTGATGAAGATCGTTAGGAGACAAGATAAAGTTCGTCCTTATTGGGTACGGATTTTTTTGTTTTGAATAAATTTAGTATTTTAAAGCGAGCAAATGGAGGAAATATGTCAGCATATGATCATAAAAAGATAGAGGAATATTGGCAAAAGTATTGGGAAGCGAATGATACCTTTCGTACCGAAGACAATTCAAAAAAAGAAAAATTTTACGGGTTGGTTGAATTCCCATATCCATCGGGGGTTGGGCTGCATGTCGGTCATGTCCGAGCCTATACCTCGCTTGAGGTGATTGCCAGAAAACGCCGTTTAGAGGGTTTTAATGTTCTTTTCCCAATTGGCTGGGATGCATTTGGCTTGCCGACGGAAAATTATGCAATCAAGACCGGAAGACATCCAAGAGAAGTAACCGATGAAAACATCGCAGTTTTTACCGATCAGTTAAAACGGATTGGTTATTCTTTTGACTGGAGCAAGGAAATTGATACTACGGATCCTAAATATTATAAATGGACTCAATGGATATTCCTGCAATTATTCAAACATGGTTTAGCATTCAGAGATCGCACCTATGTTAATTTTTGTAATGGCTGCAAGGTTGTTCTCGCCAATGAAGATTTCAGAGATGGAAAATGTGATCGCTGCGGCAGTGAAGTGGTTCAAATGGAAAAAGATGTGTGGTTTCTTAAAATTAGAAACTATGCCGAAAGACTCCTTGACGGCCTGGACGAGGTTGATTATTTACCTCGAATTCGTCTGGAACAGGAAAACTGGATTGGAAAATCAGTCGGCGCGGAAGTGGAGTTTGCTATTGCCGGACATGATAAGGCCCTTCGGGTATTCACGACGCGACCGGATACTTTGTTTGGAGCAACTTTTATGGTTATCGCTCCAGAGCATCCGCTGATTCAGGAACTGGCTGAAGAAATAACCAATATGAATGAACTGGTTGATTATCAGGATAAAGCAAAACGGAAAACCGAGTTTGAACGGGTGCAGTTAGCCAAAGACAAAACCGGGGTAAGGATTCAGGGTGTTCAGGCGATTAATCCGGTTACACATACAGAAATCCCTATTTTTCTTGCGGACTATGTCATGATGGGTTACGGAACCGGTGCCATTATGGCGGTACCGGGACATGACAACCGGGACTGGGAATTTGCAAAGAAATTTGATTTGCCAATCATCGAGGTTATCAAAGGGGGCGACGTTACTGAGGCGGCCTATACTAATACCGATTCGGGAGAGATGGTGAACTCCGGATTTTTAAATGGTTTAGAAGTCAAAGATGCCATTAAAAAAACGATTGAATACCTTGAAAAAGAGAACCTTGGTAAAAAGACCATTAATTATAAAATGAAGGATTGGGCTTTCAATAGACAGCGTTATTGGGGAGAACCGATTCCGATTATTCATTGTCCAAAATGCGGAATGGTGCCGGTGCCTGAAAATGAACTGCCATTGGAATTGCCCATAGTGGAGAGCTATGAGCCGACAGATAATGGAAAATCGCCACTGGCAAATATTCCAGAATGGTATGAAACGACCTGCCCTGTTTGCGGCGGACCGGCGGAGCGGGAAACCGATACCATGCCTCAATGGGCTGGTTCCAGCTGGTACTTTTTAAGATACTTTGACAATGAAAATGATGAAGCGTTTGCATCTGAAGAAAAAATGAAATACTGGCTTCCGGTAGACTGGTATAACGGCGGGATGGAGCATGTTACACGACATCTGCTTTATTCGCGTTTCTGGCACCAATTCCTTTACGATATTGGTTGTGTTCCGACACGAGAACCTTATGCCAAAAGAACAGCTCAGGGTTTGATTTTGGGAAATGACGGCGATAAAATGTCAAAATCAAAAGGGAATGTGGTTAATCCCAATGAGATTATTGACGCTTTTGGAGCTGACACTCTGAGAACTTACATTTTATTTATCGGTGACTATGAAAAATCGGCACCTTGGTCTGATAATGGCGCAAAAGGCTGTCGACGTTTTCTTGAT
This sequence comes from Acetobacterium paludosum, assembly GCF_008086595.1. GTDB lineage: Bacteria > Bacillota > Clostridia > Eubacteriales > Eubacteriaceae > Acetobacterium > Acetobacterium paludosum. The sequence goes on from NZ_RXYA01000017.1 coordinate 84,384, forward strand.
CGGGTCTGGAAACTTCAGGACATGGTTTCAGAAGAAGAAGGCTACGGTAAAGTTTTAGAGACCGCCATTCATAAAACAATAAAAAAAGTCAATAATGACTATGAGGAAATGAAATACAATACTGCCATTGCCGCTTTAATGACATTGCTGAATGATTTTAACAAAGCAGGCATCATTACGAAAGCGGGCTTAAAAACTTTTATTTTACTTCTTTATCCGGTTGCCCCCCATATCACGTCGGAAATATGGCAAAATATGAAAATGGGCGGAACCTTAGATGAGGCCGCATGGCCGCAGTATGACGAGTCAAAAACAGTGGACAACGTCATCGAAATGGCGGTGCAGATTAATGGAAAAGTCAGAGGCACGATCACTTTACCGGTAGATGCTGATACGGAAACCGCCAGAGAAATTGCCCTTAATCAGGAAAATATCCTGGCCTATACCCAAGGGAAAACCATTGTTAAAGAGATTTACGTACCAGGAAAGATTTTTAATATTGTTGTGAAATAGGAAAAATTATGAAAATCATTCACTTATATACTGATGGCGGTTGCCGCGGTAATGGAAAAGAAGGGGAAAATATGGGCGCTATTGGTGGAGTGCTCATGTATCCGGACAAGAATATTAGAAAAGAATACAAGCGTGCTTATGAAAATACTACCAATAATAAAATGGAGCTGTTAGCAGTTATCGAAGGGCTTAAGATGTTGAAAGAACCCTGCGAAGTCCATATTTTCAGCGATTCGGCCTATGTTGTCAATGCCTATCTGCAAAACTGGATTGGCGGATGGAAGAATAAAAACTGGACAAGAGGAAAAGCTGGGGAACTGAAAAACAAAGAACTCTGGATGGAACTGGATGAGCTGGTTAATGCCAACAAAGTTACCTTTCACAAGGTCAAAGGCCATGCAACGAATCCTTACAACAATCAGGCTGATTTGCTTGTGAATCAGGCGATGGATGAATACATTCTATCTAAATAAAGATTACGGTCAATAAAAAAGCAGATTTCATTAATGAAATCTGCTCAGACTGAAGACAAAGGTCAGGGAAACCTGGCCTTTTTTAGTTTTTTGAAATCAAAAAAGCTTATTCCAAGGTTCATGGTTTATCATAAAATTAGAAAACAAATGGAGGAAAACCTTATGTTAACCAAACGGGAACAGGATATCAGAGAACAGGTACAGATCGTCACA
>NZ_RXYA01000018.1 GCF_008086595.1 Acetobacterium paludosum
GGCCCGGGTTGCCATGCAGATCGGGCTGACTTTGGCATGCCTGAATATGAAAAAACTGGCAAATCTGCTGTACCGAAAACGAATGCGTTTTGGGTTGCCTTCACGTTTTATTCTGTTTTTTCATTTTGGGGCAGCAATATAAAAACCCGACTACAGCTTTGTTTGCTTGTAATCGGGTTTGTCTTCGCTCTGAGAGCTTGATAACACAAGCTCTTTATAATATAACAAGTTATTTAAACAAGGTCCTCTTCATCATTTTTTGAATTACTTGCCGTTGGAACTTTTGAAATTAATAAAATCTAACACTTCCTGCTTAAAACTCTCTGGGAAAGAGAAATAAGAAGAAAAGGAGTTTACCTCTTCGTTCGAAAAGACATAGGATTTTAAAAATTCTTCACAAGTCATAGGCTTTGGATTACTTGGCAAAAGCTTGGGTTGATCTGTTCTGCATAGTAAATAGTCCACAGAAACCTCGAAAAAATCAGCGATTTTTATGAGTAATTGGTTCTCTGGTAAATTCTTATCTTTTTCATATTTAGAGATTGAACTCTTGTTAAGGTAAAAAAGATTTGCAAAATTTTCTTGGGTTAACCGTTTAGAAATTCGCAGCGCTTTTAATCGACTACCAAAAGTATTGTTTTCCATTTTTTTCACCTTCTTTAAATTTAAAATTGTTGGATTGAAAGCATAACCAGATAATTCAGTATAACATATAATTACCATTTGTCAATATTCTTTGTCAATGGTGAGTTAAATCAAGAAACTATTAAGGTGAGTTAAAAGGAAGTTCTTAATTCTTTTAACAAGCGAATACATTCTGAAAATTTTGCTTTTTCAGGTGATGGTTCACCCTCTGTTGATGTGGATTCCAAGGTTTGGCTAGCCAATGTATCACGAATGAAAGTATCGAACAAAACAGAATAATTTATGTTGTTAGTGGAATCAGTGAATTTGCGCTTTGATTTTCCGTCTTCAGCTCGTATTTCATCGTAAGTCAGTGCTGTAAGCCTCGTGCCGTTAAATGTTGCCACCAGATTTCCCTGAAACCCATCTTGATCGATCGAGCCGACTACAGTATAGGTATCGAAGGTATCAATTTTTATGGGTTCATGATCACCTTTCTTGGCCTGCCCGATAGCGGCATTTGATAATTGAATGAAACGTCCAGATGTTTGGGTCGCCCCAGAAATGGTTTCTATTTCATCTGGATTTTGGGAAAGAATCAAGTCATTATATAATCGGAAATAAAGTGAGTTGAGATTAAGCAGGGAAAGATTATCCCAGTATTTCTCTGGACCTTCAAGAGTTAGACGATCCATGCCATTCCGAGAGATCTCTTTGAAATTGACTTGAGTAATAATATTGCTTTTTATGATGATATCGATCTGTTGGGCGTATCCTCGGGTATCATAAAAATGTGTGGTTGCTGTAAAATGGCCATCAGAAAGAGATTTCAAATTCGCTACCGATAAAATTTCACCCGTAGACGGATCATTTACCAATTCTTTTTTCACACAGCCTGTTCCTAGAAAGGTCAGTGATAAAATAAGAAGAAGTACAGAAATAGTGTAAAGAAATTTCAGCTGATGAGATTTATTTTTGCTTTTCATATCGATCACCTTTTTAATAAATTAAGAGTGCTCTCCTTCATTGTTATTATGGTCAAGTCTGATTAGTAGGCGGAAGCATTCATCAGCGGAGGAACGATTTGCTTTTTTCGGGAGAAAACACCGGGCAGAAATTTGCTGAATTCCCCAGGGTGAAGTCCAAAGGCCAAATCTACGAGTTTTTTGTTTTCGCCAGCAACAATTAACTCAGTTCCACCTAAAATGATATCAGTGACCATGAGAATCGAGAGGTTGAGATTTTCCTGCTGGCATAAATTGTTCATTTCCCATAACACATTATCGAGCTTGTCAAAAATTCCTCTAAAATCTCCGGTGTTGATTTGGGATACGGCAATTTTAGAGGAGCCCATGGTGAATATTTTCATATCCGTAGTAATTATCTCTAATGGCGGCATTTCTTTTAGATTACTCCCGGCGACCAGCATTTTTTCACCATAACTATTTATATCAAGATCAAGAATGTTCCCAAGTTCTTTGGCAATTATTTCGTCTTCGGTGGTACAGGTTGGAGAATTAAAAAGAAGGGTATCCGAAATAATAGCACTTAGCATGAGTCCTGCCATGGGTTTGGAAATCGGTACTTTGTTTTCATGATACATTTTTGCGACTATGGTAGATGTACACCCCAAAGGTTCAATACGTAGATATAAAGGGGTTGATGTTTGAATTTCAGCCACACGATGATGATCGATGACTTCAATGATTTCTGCTTCTTCCACACCGATGATGGATTGGCTACGTTCATTATGATCTACGAGAATAACTTTCTTTCGGCTGAAATCAATTAAATTGCTTCTTGAAATAGTTGAAATAACTTGACCATCCACGTTAACGACAGGGAAACGCTCATAGTCGGAAGTAAGCATGTTCTTTTTTACATCATCAATGGTTTCATAAGTCATGAAATATTCCAGATTGCTTTTTTTAAAATAATTCTTTATGGGGATTCCCTGGCATAATAGACGAATGACTTCGAATGGCCCTGAAGTTACCGTTAAAATGGCACCCTTATAATCATCTGGAATATGGAAAGGGATATCTGGAGACGTATTGGACACGATAATGGTCCCGGCTCCTGTTTTAAAGGCACGGCTTAAATAAACTGATTGCTGAACAGTTACCAGAATATCATCGGAACTGAGTTTTTGATCCGCTTCAATTTCGGTAATGGTATAAACATCTCCTAATACAGTAGTTGTTTCAAGAGATCCATATATCTGGGCATCCAGGAGTTCGATGATATTGTCAAAGGGGGTTTCATTGTCCCTTAGAATTGATTTTGAAAAAGCATCTGTATAAGATGGGATAATATCGGATACTGAAACCATGCCAATAAGTTTGCCTTCCTCACTGATAACCGGAAGGGATCGACCAGGATGATTAATGATCTGGTCCATGGTTTTTGAAATGGAATCATTTTCGTTAGCCATAGAAAAATCGGTAAGAACAAGATCAGACACCTGGGGCTTCACATTTTTAATAAGTACTGGCAGATTAACATGGAATGTATCTAAAACAAACTGAGTCTCCTTGTTAATTGATCCGAGACGAGCAGGAAAAACATGGGTATGTCCAAGCTCTTTTTTTAAATTTGCATAAGCGATAGCGGAACAGAGAGAATCTGTATCCGGATTCTGGTGCCCGAAGACATAAATATTTTGAGTCATTGTGGCAGCCTCCTTTTAGGTCATAATATATCATACGCTAACCAATTTTGCGAATGATTAGCGTAATTTTCAATAGTTTGTTACTTCTCAATAAACCGAAGAACGTCATTGTAAACCAATTCCCGACGATCTTCATTGAGAATTTCATGTCGAAGAAGTGGGTAAAGGATAAGATCGACATTTTTAACTCCTGTTCTTTTTGTAAGCTGGACAATTCGTTTCACTTCTTTTCCCATCCCTCCAACGGGGTCATCTCGGCCGGATAGAAATAATAGGGGAAAATCGCAGGGGATTTTTTTTAGGTTAGAGTAGGCGCTGGTAAACTGAATTCCATAAAAAAGATCACGATAGAAACCGGAGCTGCAGGTAAATCCGCAAAGAGGATCGTCCAGATAGGTATCGACATTTTTTTTGCTCAAAGACAGCCAATCATAGTCAGTGCGGTTTGGTTTGAATTTCTTGTTATAGCCGCCGAAGGAGAGACCTGAAAGTAATTCCGAAGGTGTCTTCTCGCCAGTCTTTCGAATTTCATGTTTGGCAATCAGGCTGGCTATTTTCTGCATTAAACCGTTAATCCCGATGGTAGTACCAATGATAATGGCGCTGTTATAGAGCTCCGAAAATGAAATGACAGCATTTCGTGCAACCACGGATCCCATACTATGGCCAATGAGAAAAAGGGGAAGATCTGGATAAGATTCTTTTAGAGAACAGGAGATTTCTTTTACATCTGAAATGATGCGTTCCCAACCATTGCCACTTGAAAAAAAGCCCATGTCGCCTGAATCGATGCCCGTTTGTCCATGACCGCGTTGATCGTAAGCAACGGCAATGTAATTGTTTGTGTAGAGAAAATCCGAAAATTCTTGATAACGTGTGGCAGATTCAGCCATACCATGGATAATCAGAACAACGCCCTGAGGTTTAAGAGGACGAGGTGTTTGATAATAGGTAAGCTTCAATTCATCTGAAGCATAAAATGTATTTTTAATGAAATTGATCATTTTTTCAACCTTTCTTTCTAATATACCAATTTGTCGCGAAAGATATTTTAGTGACAAATATTTGCATTCATACTTTATTGTAACCATAAATGGGTGTATATATAATTTTCTATTCATTATACCAAAAGCATATTAAAAAAACACCTTTCTTCATACAAAAATTATGATAATCAGTGTATAATATAAAAGACATTAAAAAAGAAATTATTTATTGGAATAAATTAAAAAATGAGAAAAGAGGTCCTACAATGAAATTAACGGTACTTGGAAATACCGGTCCTTATCCTGGTCCGGGCGGAGCGTCCTCCGGGTATTTATTTGAATCAGAGAATACACACATTGCTTTGGATTTCGGCAGCGGCGTTCTGGCAAATTTGCAGAAATCAATGAGCTTTTCAAAACTTGATTTCATTATCTGCTCCCATTTGCATTCAGATCACATTGCCGATCTTTTCGTGCTTCGTTATGCACTTCAGGAAAAAAGTGCTGAACTGCCTATCTATGCACCGTCAGAGCCATCCCTGGAGGTGGCATCACTTTATTACAAAGAAGTTTTTCTGATTAAGAAAATTACCGAAGAATTGCAAATAGAAAAGGGTAATTTAACTTTTACGTTTAAGAAACTTAAGCATCCCTTTCTCGATTTTGGCACCAAAATTACCGATGGAGAAACGACGTTTCTTTATACCGGAGACACTAGCTATACACCGGCACTGGTTGAATTTGCAAAAGGTGTTGATGTGTTGCTCTGTGACGCGGCTTTTTTGGAAGACTGTGTTTCAGATAAACATTTATGTGTCAAGCAAGCCTGCGAGATTGCAAATGAAGCCGGGGTAAAAACCTTGATTCTTACGCACCTGGCACCCTTTGAAGATCCAGATAAATATTTGAAAAAAGGAAAAAAACATTTTAGTGGTGCACTCTTTGTCACAGAGATTGGAAAAACCTATGAATTAAAAGCGCTAGCAGATTTGTAAGCTCGCTTGGGTATGAAGCGACCTTTACTGTGGGGGATCATTGCCCTGGGACTATCTATTGCTTTTGCCTATTACAGGGTTCCCGTCTGGGCCATTCTGTTGTGTTCCGGCCTCCTTGGGTTCCTGCCGCTGGTAGTAAAAAGAATCAAGCAAACACAGATTATATTTGTGCTGGGAATTTTTTGTGGGGGGATCATTCTCGGATATGGCGCATTTCCTTTAACCGATCCCATGGCATCATTTTACGATAAGGAGGTTTTGGTAACAGCTGTTGTCACCGATTATCCGATTATCAAAGATGATCGAATGGTCGTAAACATAAAAACCAAACAAATTGTCACAACAAAAAATGAAGCCCTCAAAAAAGCGATGGGATTGAAGGTTACAATATATTTTGAAACAATTAAAGACCAGCCGGTATTTAATCCCGGGGATATCCTTGCCATCAAAGGTACTTTGTCAAAACCGTCGGGAAAAAGAAACCCCGGGGGGTTCGACTATGGTCTTTATCTCAAATCACAAGCCATTGACGGATTATTAGTCGCTCCTTCTGGAGGGATTGACCGGGTAAGTCGGGAGTCGTCTTTGTATTTTACTATCCTGAGTATAAAAAGACATTTTGAAACTCAATGTGACACTTATTTTTCTGAAGATGTGTCAGATCTCCTCAAAGGCGTTATTTTCGGAGAAAAAGATATCGGCGAAGATCTTACTCAAAGCTTTCAAAATGCAGGGGTTACTCATGTTTTATCTGTTTCCGGGCTTCATGTGGGATATGTATTTTTAGCGATCTCTTTCATACTGATAACACTTAAAATGAATAAAAAATTCTGGATGTTGTTTTTATTACCAGCTTTATTATTTTATGTTGCCCTCACGGGGTTTGTTCCACCGGTTGTTCGCGCAACAATTATGATTGTTTGCCTTACCATCGGTCAGGGGATTCATCGGGAAAAAGATCCCCTTAATCAGCTTTGTCTGGCAGGACTGATTATTCTTTGCCTATGGCCGAGTCAGCTTTTTCAGGCCGGATTTCAATTATCCATGGGGGCTATGCTGGGCATCATATTATTTTATGAACCGTTGCTTTTTCTATGCAAGAAGCAGCGAAATAAAAAATCACCTCGAATCAGGAAAAATATGGGCCCCATTATAGAAGGTCTGATTTTGACTTTTTGTGCAACATTGGGTACCCTTCCAATACTGCTGTATCATTTCAAAACATTTACTCTTTTAAGCTTTCTCTCGAATTTATTGGTGGTACCGCTGATTGGCATATTTTTACTGGCTGGCATGATCTTCCTATTGATTGCAGGTCTTTTCCCTTTTTTGGCACTGCTGTTTTCGATGCCCCTTGCTTTTTTAGGAAAATCTATTCTGGTCATGCTGGATGGCATTAATGATCTGGGGAAGGCACTGGATTTTCTGTTGATCAATCGGGGCGGGTTAACAATTGTAGAAAGCTGTATATTTTTATTGTTTTCATTCTTGATTTCAGGGTACTTTTTTTTGAAATCCCGCCGGGTCAAAAATACAGTGCTTGCAGTCGGGTGTGTACTGGGCCTGTTACTGATACTTTTGCCGCTTTACCCAAAGAACTTAGTGGTGACGATTCTGGATGTTGGGCAGGGTGACAGCATTCTCATTGAAACACCGAGTGGTCTGAACTACCTGATTGATGGCGGGGGCTACCTCTTTCCCAAAGCCAGTGAAATATCCGAGAGTGTTCTATATCCGGTCTTGTACTCAAAAAATATCAGAAAACTGGATGGGGTGTTCCTCACCCATAATCATGTGGATCACTGTCAGGGAATTGAAGAGCTTGTTTTTGACAAATTTCCGGTTCAAAATCTTTTTATGAGTATCAACACAAATAGTGAAACGCTTCTGAATCAATCCACGGTTCCGGTCACGCTTTTGGAAAAAGGTTCCGTCATCCAGGGGAAGGATGGGGTCAGAATTGAAGTATACAGCCCCTCGGGGGAAATAAGTCCCAAGGAAGATGACGAACAAAACAATGTATCTCTTGTCATGTGCCTCAGTTATAAAGGTACTAACATGCTGTTTTGCGGGGATATCGAAGCTGAAACAGAGCGACTTATACTTAATGATATGAAAGCAGAAAGCGCTGAGAAAGATTTTCAAGTTATCAAAATTCCTCATCACGGCAGTAAATCTTCATCCACACAGGAATTTCTAACGGCAGTGGATCCTGAAATGGCGGTGATATCGGTAGGAGCGCATAATTCGTTCGGGCATCCCAACGATGAGGTGCTCAGACGTTTGGATGAACAGGATATAAATACACTGAGAACAGATAAAAATGGAGCAGTGGAGATCACCAGTAATGGGGAATGGATACATTATAAAACCTATGCAGACTAATGGAGATGAATAGTGAATTATAAAGAATTTAATAATAATATAAAAAACAACGCGGTCAATCCGGTTTACTTATTTACAGGTCCGGAACAATATATTGGACACATGATGGAAAAAACACTCATTGATATGGAAATTTCTAAAGGATTAGAGGCTCTTAATCTGACCATTTACAGTGATAAAAATTTGGATGTTTCCGAACTTCTTGCTACCTGTGAAACACTGCCGATGATGAGTAAAAAAAGAATGATTGTTATCAGAAAAGAAGCCCAGTTTGATAAAATCACGGGAAAACATGATCTTGAACGCCTGACCTTCTATTTCGAAAATCCCTGCCCGTCCACACTTTTGATTATTTACTGGGAACAACCGGATAAACGTAAGAAAATCTATAAAACCATTGCCAAAAACAGCACGGTGGTCGTTTTTGAAAAGCTTGATTCAGGAGAAATCCAGGCATGGCTCACAAAGCGCATCAATAATGCCGGCAAAAAAATATCGCGTTCCGTAATGGGACTGTTTGTTCAGCGGTCCATGTATCTGGTTAATGAGAAAAAGACCATGGAAATGGTGGATCATGAACTTAACAGTCTGATTGATTACATAGGGGATCGGGAGGAAATTACTAAGGAAGATATTCTGCTGATCTTGCCTCAATCCATTGAAGACGGCATTTTCAAAATGATTGATTACGCAATGACTGGGGACAAAGGACAGGCGCTGTTGATGCTCAACCAGCTTTATCAGGAGGGAGAGTCGCCATTCGGCGTTTTCAGTTTGCTTTTACGACAGATCCGGATGCTTCTGATGGTGAAAATATATACAAAAAAAGGGCTTCCGCCAAAATCGGTGGCAAGTGAAATGAAAGTGGCCCCTTTTATAGTCAATAAAATATTAAAAAACGGTAAAAATTATCCCATTGATAATCTGTGGGATCTGATAATTATTGGTGCAGACCTGGATGCGCAGATGAAATTGGGAGAAATTGATCAACATTTGGCACTGGAGCTATTTCTAATGAAGATTGAATAAACGGCATTAAAATGTCGTTTCCGAACAAATAAAAAAAAGATGTACCTGAGTAAGTACATCTTTGTATAGACCCTAGAGACACGGGTTTTGGGGATATAAATGAGGTTGTTAAGCAGTCATTTCGTTGATAATTCTAGCCAAAGTACTTTTTTTACGTGCTGCAGTATTTTTATGTAAAATACCTTTTGTAGCAGCCATATCAATTTTCTTTGTTGCTAAACGAAAAGCTTCTTGTGCTGCTTCTACGTTGCCTTCTTCAACTGCAAGATCAAATTTCTTAACAGAAGTTTTAAGATTTGTCTTTACTGCTTTGTTTCGAAGACGACTTTTTTCGTTTGTTTTAGCCCGTTTCATAGCTGATTTAATGTTAGCCATGGGTTCACCCCCCTCATTTATTTATAACATGACAATTCTAACACGTTTGAGAAGAAATATCAAGAAAAAACGTGACAAAAAAAATATTTATTGATAGAATACTCTTCTAATGGGCAAACGGATTCAATAATACCATTAAGATAGCTTAAAATAATTTAGATTAAAATTTAGATAGATTCGAAAGTAGAGGATTATAAAAATTGACAAACAAACAACTACATACACGGAATTTTTCAATTATTGCGCATATTGATCATGGGAAGTCAACCCTGGCAGACCGTCTAATTGAAGATACCGGACTCTTAAGTAAAAGAGATATGGAAGAACAGTTTTTAGATAATATGGATATTGAAAGAGAACGGGGAATTACCATTAAGCTTCAGGCCGTCCGTCTTCTGTATACTGCAGATGATGGGGAAGAGTACATATTAAATCTCATTGATACCCCTGGTCATGTTGACTTCACCTATGAAGTGTCAAGAAGTCTGGCAGCCTGTGAAGGTGCCATATTGATTGTTGATGCTTCCCAGGGTATTGAAGCTCAGACGATTGCCAATGTATATTTGGCATTGGATAACAATCTTGAAATCATACCGGTTATTAATAAAATTGACCTTTTGAGTGCTGATCCGGATAGAGTTAAGGATGAAATTGAAAATATCATTGGCATTGATGCTCATGATGCACCTCTTATTTCAGCCAAAGCAGGCATCAATATTCATGAGGTACTAGAGGCGATTGTTAAAAAAGTGCCTTCTCCAAGTGGAGATGTGGAAGCACCGTTGCAAGCCTTGATTTTTGATTCCTACTATGATCAGTATCGAGGTGTTATTGCTTCCATTCGAGTTGTTCAAGGTAAGATCAGAAAAGGAATGAAAATCGATATGATGGCAGTGGGAAAATCTTTTGAAGTCGATGAGGTCGGTGTTTTTGCCAAGGGTTTACTTCCAGTTGATGAACTTTGTGCCGGAGATGTTGGCTATGTTAATGCCGGCATCAAAAATGTTCGAGAAACCCGAGTAGGAGATACAATAACCGAAACCGATAATCCGGCGAAAGAAGCTTTGCCGGGATACAAAAAGGTGACATCTATGGTTTTCTGCGGGATTTATCCTGCCGATGGTTCTCGTTTCGAAGATCTCAAAGAGGCTTTGGCCAAACTACAATTAAATGATGCTTCGCTTCTTTATGAGGCAGATACATCCGTTGCTTTGGGTTTTGGTTTTAGATGCGGCTTTTTAGGTCTCCTGCATATGGAAATCATTCAGGAACGTTTGGAACGTGAATTCAATCTGGATCTGGTCACTACCGCACCCAGTGTCATTTATAAGGTTATTAAAACAGATGGCTCTGAGTTATGGGTAGATAATCCTACGAATCTTCCCAATCCGGTTGAAATAAAAACGATGGAAGAACCTATTGTTAACGCAAATATTATGCTTCCTTCAGAATATTTAGGAACAGTCATGGAGCTTTGCCAGGAACGTCGAGGTGTTTATTTAAACATGAATTATGTGGAAGAGAGCCGTGTCATTCTTGAGTATGAATTACCGCTTAATGAAATTATTTATGATTTCTTTGATGCCCTAAAATCCCGAACCCGGGGGTATGCATCTCTTGACTATGATATTAAAGAATATCGACCATCAAATCTGGTTAAATTGGATATTCTTTTAAACGGAGAACCGGTGGATGCCTTATCCTTTATTGTACATGATGAAAAAGCGGTTGCTCGAGGTCGTGGTATCGTCAAAAAACTCAAGGAAGAAATTCCACGACAGATGTTTGAAATTCCGATACAGGCTGCCATCGGAACAAAAATTATTGCCAGAGAAACCATCAGTGCTATGCGAAAAGATGTTTTGGCAAAATGCTATGGTGGAGATATCAGTCGAAAACATAAGCTTTTGGAAAAACAAAAAGCAGGAAAAAAAAGAATGCGTCAAGTCGGCAATGTAGAAGTTCCTCAAGAAGCTTTTATGGCTGTGTTAAAACTAGATTCTTAAGAAAGAAAATAAATAATCAAGTGTCCGATATTGCAATTCTCATTGAGAAATAATTGATGAATTCAAATCGGACACTTTTCGTTTTTATAATGGGGTACCACATTCACCACAGAACTTAGCGGTGTTTCTATTTTTTGTGCCGCAATTCGAACATATCAAAGAAACATTTCCGCGAAGTTTTGTTCCGCACTCTTGGCAGAATTTTGTTCCAGATGGATTATTCTGACCACATTCTGAACAATGATAAGCGTTGCTTTGCTCATCTTTTGCTGCTTTTTCTGCTTTGAATTTTTCTAATTTTTGACTGAGCTCAGCCATTTTTCGTTTCACTATTTTGAGCTCATCAATGAAGTCAGAATAAGCGACTTCATTGGGGTGCAATTGACAAGCTTCTCTTCCTATTTTTGCATAGAGTTCGGTTTCCTGCTGCTGTAATGCAGTCAGTTCGTTGCTGATTGAGAATATTTGTGTATCTGAATCATCGGATGGCATGAAATTACCTAATCCTTTTAAAAGACCTCCCAATAAATCATTTGACATAATTAATTACTCCTTTCAAATTCAGGTATTGTGTGTGCGCCATTGTTGCTACTCTACTTTTGCATAATCCCCGGTAAATAATCCAATTATAATTTTACCGAGCTTTTCGTTTGCTTTTTCATCTGAATCATAAACGCAGTTGTCGTAAAATTCCTCACATTCCCCATGACCTAAAATCTTTCTAATGGACTCTTTCTTTGATACCATTAACCCATCCTGAAATACCTCGAAATGGTCTGCGTATCGGATGATTTTTACATCTAATTCATTCAACATCTTTATTCGCCTCCTAAAAATTTTTTATTACAGCTCTTGTCAATAATTTTACCCACTTTCTATGGGTTAAAAGCATTTTCTTAAATATATTTTCAATATAGAATTAGAACCCGGCATCTAAGTACGATGATTTCAGAATTTATTAAATTTATTAAGAACAATGAAAATATTTCATAAAAAATTTGCAAATATCTGGGATATGTGTTATTATAAATTATAGCTTAAATTAATAGTAAATAAATTTAACAGTAATATTTTTTAATTGGTACTTATGTTTAAACGTATCATCCTAATTTAGAAATGTAGTTGTTATTCATGTTACAAGGATTTAGGGAATAAAAATTAGGAGGTACACACATATGAGTGGTACAGTAAAATGGTTTAATTCGGAAAAAGGTTTTGGTTTTATAACAGGGGAAGATGGTAAAGATGTATTTGCACATTTTTCACAAATTCAGTCAGATGGATATAAATCTTTAGAAGAAGGTCAAGAAGTTACTTTTGATGTAACTCAAGGTCAAAAAGGACCACAAGCCGAAAATATTCGAGTTATCTAATTCCAAATATTTTAAACTTATGCTGAAAAGCATAAGTTTTTTTTAGTTTCTAAGTTATATAAAAGGAATAGATTACGAAAATTTTGATAAAGTGATAGGATTGGCGCTGTATCAAATGGTGTTGGTAATATAAGACAAGAAAAAATCATAATTAACAAAGCAGCCTGGGGTCGGTTCATAGTCCTAGGTTGCTTTTAGTGGCGTAATTTGTTATTTAAAAGGACATTATCAGACCTTTATCATTGGAATAGTAGGATGTCAAGCCATGCATCGGGAATATATATACTTCTTTGAGATTAAAGCGTTTTTCCAGGAGATCTTTCAATGTTTCCGCCTGGCTTAAATTATTGCAATGCGTAATCACCACCGGAAACTGTTCATGCGTTTTTACTTTCGCTTCCACCATATTGACCATGCTGGAGAGTGCTTTTTTTACACCTCTTATTTTTTCGACGACTTCAATTTCGCCTTTATCGGTCGTCGCACGGCATATCGGCATAATTGAAAGGGCAGAAGCGACAGCCCCTGCAATACGGCTCATTCGTCCGCTTTTAACAAGATTTGAAAGATCCTGTAGTAAAAAAAGGAGAGTCAGCGTTTTCTGATACTCGGAAAGCTTTTCACAAATGGTTTCAAAATCATACATTCCGGCTTTAATCCAATCACGAAGCTTCATGATCATTAAAATCATAGAGGGAGAAGTTGCCAGAGAATCAAATAATCCGATTTTTCGGTCGCCATTTTCTTCAAGAACCATATTCGCAGCAACACGGGCACTGTTAAAGGTTCCACTGAGACCAGAAGTAATGGTGATTACGTAGTTTTCTTCACTTTTTCTAAGTTCTGCTGCAAATTCTTCTGGGGAAGGGCAGGCGGTTGATGACGCTTCTTTATATTCTTTCATAGCTGCAATGAGTTCCTTTGTATTAATGGTTTCATCATCAATAAATTCATGATCGCCAACAATAATTTTCAAAGGTACGACTGAAAAATCGATATCTTCTTTTGCTAAAAAATTTAAAGGTAAATCGCAGGAGCTGTCGCTGATAATTCGTGGTTTCACTTCATTTTCCTCATTTCATCTTAATCTATATATAAGTGATAATTATTTTGTCTAATGTACCTTTTCAAAACTTCAAACTAAACTAAAATTTTTAAAGAATCTTTTTGGATGAGTGCTCACAGAGACTCTGTTCGATAAGAAATTGATTCATCTGAATTCAATTGTGTCAGAACGTCTTCAGTAATTAAAGAGGTCGCATCGCCATAAAATATTTTGTTTGTTGCACTTTTCATGGAAAAACGTTTGAGCTCATTGTCTTTCAGAGCTTCAATGGCAAGAAACAATTCAGAGATATTATTGGCCACAACAGCTGCTCCTTGACGCTTGAACCACTGAGCATTTTCGCCTTCTTGTCCTGGAGTAGGATTGTATAATATAACAGGTATTTTTTTTGCGACCACTTCACTTAATGTGATTCCACCTGGCTTTGTTATCATTAGATCACCAATGGTATAAAACTCATTAATATTTGATACAAAACCAAAAACTTTTGTATTTTTGAAAGCCTCAAGGGATAATTCCTGTTCCAAGCTATGATTATTCCCGCAAATTACAAGGGTTTGCAGATTCTCGATGCGATCGGCTCGCCGACAGATTTCTTTAATATTTCTTAGTACACCATAGGTTCCAGCAAAAATAATTAAAGTCATTTTATTGGAGTCTAAATTATATTTTTTGATAAGCTTGCGACGATTTTCGTGGGTATAAAAAGCGCTGCGAAGAGGAATACCCGTTGTTAATAGTTTACTTTGAGGAATTCCTTCATATAGAAGCGTATCTTCTACATTTTCACAGGCGATATAGTAGCGATCTGTGTCTTGATGTATCCAGGCCATGGGAATGCAAAAATCCGTCACGACTGTAAAGACCTTGATATCAGGGTAAAACTCCTTTTTCATAATGGATGAAATTGTATAAGGATAAGTATTTATGATACAGTCCGGTTTAAACTCATTGATCATTTTTAATAAGGCTCTATCAGTAAAATGCCAAAGATTGTAAATGAATTTTTTGTGCGCATTATCCTCACAATCATAGTAAATACGTTTATAGAAGTTACTTCCGATTGAGTAGGAAAGCAAATAGGATTTCTCTATAAATCGATTGAGCGCTGGGTTGGTTTCATTAAATAAATCTCGTACCGAGACACGATGTCCCCGTAATTCAAAACCTTCCTTAAGGGTATTGGCTACCATTTTATGGCCAGATCCGTGGGAACAAGTTAAAATTAGAATACGTTTAGGTTCTAACATGGTAATCCGTCCTCTCTTGAGATTTTATTGCAAAAAATCTCTATATAACTTTCATCTTAAGTTTAGAGAAGAATAATTAGATTTCGATTAGAAAAAAGTTCTATTCTTCGAACTCAATACCTAATATACAGATATCATCCGAAGGTGGTTGATGACGGTTAAATTCCATACAGGAAGTAATGATGTTTTTACCAATTTGATTAATTGGGAGGTGAGAACTGTTTTTAGCAATAAAGATTACGCGCTCAATAGAAAATTCTTCGCTTTCGGGGTTTTGAGCATCCACGAGTCCATCAGTAAAAAGAAGTAACTTATCTCCTTTGGAAAAATCAAGAAACATATCGAAATAATTCATTTCAGGCATATACTGCTGAAGTCCCAACATGGGAAGACTGGGTTTCAGTAAATCAACATGGTGGTTGTCTTTTATAAGAATGGCAGATGGATGACCGGCATTGGCAAAACAGAGCATTTTTTCTTTGGGATCTAAAACTAGGGCGATCGCAGTAAAAAAAGTGTTGTCCATTTGCTGGCAGATATCTGATTCGATTTGTTTAAGGACTAAGCTGGGGGATTGGTTAATATAATCATCTTTCATGGTATAAGAATAGCTTAATTTAATCATACTGGTAATCATTGCCGCATCGATACCATGTCCCGTTGCATCTGCAATTAGAAGGCTGATTTTTCCATTTTCCAAAAAATGAAAGTCATAAAAATCTCCGCCAACTTTTCTAAAAGGTCTGAGATAACTATAGAAATGGTAATCATCGGAAATAAAGGATCCAGGGGAAGGAATAATCTTGCGCTGTAGGTTTTGTGCAAATTCCAATTGTTTATCAAAAAGAGCAACAAGTGCTTTGTAATGGTCGGAATTATTCAAATCGAAACCTCCATAAATTTATTAAATCCAAGTATACCATATTAAATTTTAACTTGTTAGAGGGATTTCTATAAAAATGATTGAAATTATTGAAACTAACCATTATAATGAAAATATCAAAATGAAATGAGGTGTCTAAAATGATTGAGTTTGTATACGGTTCAAAAGGAAGCGGAAAGACAAAGAAAATGATTGACATGGCAAACACTGCACTTGAGACCTGTGAAGGGGATGTCATTTTTCTTAACGACAGAGACAAATATCGAGTAAAAGTAGATACTAAGATCAGATTTATAAACATGGAAGAGTTTGGAATATCCGGAGTTGATCAACTTTTTGGATTTCTAAACGGTTTAGTCGCAGAGAATTACGATATTAAAATGGTGTTTATTGATAATCTATTGCGTCTTATCAATGCTGAAAAACCTGCTGATGTTTGTGGCATGGTTGAAAAAATTCAAAAAATTAATGAAACCCATGAAATCAAGTTTGTACTTAGCATAAGCTGTGCAGAAGAAGAAATGCCTGAATGTGTTACCAATTTAATATAAAAAGATGAGACTAGACGAATCTGCTTAGATTAAACAAACGGATTCGTCTCTTTAATCTTTTCAAGGAAAATAATGAATGCAACAATAAATGACACTTATGCCGTATATTCTGTTTGGATAAAAGAACAATATGGTGAAAATAATAGACGAGCTTGAAGCTCGAATGAAGCAGAAAAATTCATATCAGGGAAGATGTTTTCCTGATATGAATAATAAGAGGTAAATATTTTGGGTACTAAATATTGGCAAGAATTTCTCATCCCTTATCATCAGGCAGTAGATGAGATCGTATTAAAATTTAACAGTCTTAAAGAGCAGTATGAAAAAATCGGAGAGTACTCACCGATCGAATCCGTTTATGGTCGGGTAAAAAGCGTATCCAGTATTTTAGAGAAAATACATAATTATGGGGTTGATATTGAATCATTAGAGGATAACATTCAAGATATCGCCGGTGTTCGAATTATGTGTCAATTTGAAGAAGATATTTATGAGGTCGTTGAACTTATTAAAAAGAGATCTGCCTGTGATATGGAAATCGTTAAGGTGAAAGATTATATAAGTGAAGCAAAGCCCAGCGGATATAAAAGTTACCATCTCATCATCCGCTATCCTGTTTTTAGTGTCGCCGGGATTCAACATTTATTTGTTGAAATTCAGATTCGTACTTTAGCCATGAACTTCTGGTCTATTATTGAGCATTCCTTAAATTATAAATATAAGGAAAATATTCCGGATGAGGTTAGGCTACGGCTTGTCAATGCCGCCAATGCAGTAAATGATGTGGATCATGAAATGTCTTCTATCCGAGAGGAAATTCAAAATGCACAACGTCTTTTTGGCCTGAAATCAAGCTCGGTAACCAGCATTCTTGATAATATCGGACATTTATACAAGCTGAATCAGGGAGAGAAAGCATCCCGGTATGAGAAAATATTTGATGATTTGTTTGAACAGGAAGATATTATTCAACTCATTCTGCTTAGAAAAGAATTAGAGACAGAAGTGAATACAATAGAGTCTGAAGCATAAGAAATAAAAAATAGGTTTGTGAAAAAAGGGCTGTATGTTATAATAAAACATTGTAAAATCATTTAAAAAAGAATTTAGGAGGTTGTCGATGTCAGGACATTCAAAATGGTCGACTATTAAAAACAAAAAAGGAAAAATAGATGCTAAGCGTGGTCAGATATTTACAAAATTAGCTAAATATATTGCTGTTGCATCCCGGGAGGGTGGACCCGATCCCGATATGAATGCAAGATTAAAGGAAGCGGTTGCCAAAGCAAAGGCAGCAAATATGCCGAATGACAACATCGATCGGGCAATAAAAAAAGGCGCAGGAGAATTACACGGAAGTATCTATGAAGAAATCAATTATGAAGGTTATGGTCCAGGAGGAGTTGCCGTTATTGTTGAAACTCTCACCGATAATAAAAACAGAACAGCAGGGGATGTGCGGCACGCCTTTGATAAAAACGGGGGAAACCTGGGAACCAGTGGTTGCGTCGGCTTTTTATTTACCAAAAAAGGCCAGATTATGATTGAAAAATCTGATAAATTTAATGAAGAGGATTTAATGATGATCGCATTGGAGGCAGGAGCTGACGACATTGAAACTTCTGAGGAAGGTTATGAAATCAGCACCGAACCGGAAGATTTTGGACAGGTCTGTGACGCGCTGAAGGGAGCAGGTTATGAACTTACTTCAGCCGAAATTGCTATGATCCCATCAACAGAAGTTGAATTGGATGATCCCGGTGATATTAAGAAAATGCTTAAAATGATCGACATGTTTGACGATAATGAAGATGTCCAGGAAGTATGGCATAACTGGCCGGGAGAAGACGATGAGTAAGGATACTCTTTTTAAGAGATTTAAAGATGTCATTCTTTATGTCGTTTTTTCAATGCTTTTGATTTTTTTGATGTCCTCATTTGTAATTGAGAATGTGTATTCTGCGGCGGATCAGCTTTCTATGAAACCACAGGGCATAGCAACGATATATTCCATTGCCATTGGAGCACAAACGAATGGTTCAACAACCAGTAAAGATGAAGACAATAAAACATCTGAAATTCAAACCTCTGATGGGACAACCGTTGTAATTACTGAATATGCCCTTGGAGATACGAATGATGAGATTATGGATTATACCCAAGTTTTATATGCACTTGGCTTTTTAGCAAGCCAGCCAACAAATCAGATCACGGATGACGTTCAAACAGCTATTAAAACCTATCAGGCAATGAAAGGTCTGGATCAAACTGGAAAACTTGATCGCTCTACCATTATTTCTTTGGTTGCCGAAGACATCAAATTTGAAAAAGGCAACAGCGGCAAAATGGTACAGACCTATCAGCAAATTTTGGTTGACAAACAATACTTGGCAGCGGATAAGGCGACGGGAACATTTGATGATGCCACTGAAACCGCAGTGAAGGCCTTCCAAAAAGCTAACGGCCTTACCGAAACGGGAAAGATTGATGCAAAAACAATGAAAGCATTGGATGCATTAAAAAAATAAATTAATGAGCAGATATTTAAGGTCAATTATTTTTCATTGTGGGTTCACAACGGATAAAATGATTGGCCTTGAAATTTGGGCTTTCGGCATTTGAAACAACAGTTTACAAAAAATATTTGATATAATGTTGTGATTATTAAGTCAGTAAGATTCTTTTGATGGTAGAAGAAAAGAGGATAAAATGAAAGTTGTTACACCAAGTGAAATGTCTGTTATGGATCGTAACGCCGTTGTCGCAGGCACCCCTAGTATTGAGCTTATGGAAAGAGCTGGTCAGGCTTGTGCCGAATTCATCAAGAAAGATATTGATCAAAATTCCTTGATTATTATTCTTTGCGGGGCTGGAAACAATGGCGGAGATGGTCAGGTCATTGGCCGGCATTTGGCAAAAGAAGGTTATATGGTACATCTTTTTATGACAGAAAAAGAAGAAAAATTATCTAATGACAGCAAGATCAATTTAAAAAAACTGAAAGAAAATAATATTCCGGTACGCTATTTACTAGAAGCATCAGATTTTGAAGATTTGAAACAGATGCTGTCCAAGGGGACCCACATTATCGATGCCATTTTTGGAACAGGATTAGAAGACAAAAGTCTTTCAGAAAAGTATATTCGTCTTTTTGATATGGTCAACGATTTTGAAGGTGAAAAGATAGCCATTGATATTCCTTCTGGATTGCGGGGAGATATCGGTCTCAGTCTTGAGAATGGTATTTTGGCGGACAAAACGATTGTTATCCAAAACTATAAAACTGGCTGTTTGCTGAATGATGGTCCTGATTATACCGGTGATACCATTCTTGTCGATATCGGAATCGATGAGAACAGCATTTCCAATGAAAAATACTATATTCAGGAAAAGAATTTGAAATTTCCCCAAAAAAGAAAAAAGAATACCCATAAATATGATTATGGTTCCGTTGTAGTTATAGCCGGATCGAAAGGAATGAGTGGAGCTGGAATTTTATCGCTTAATGGTGCATTAAAAAGCGGTAGCGGGTTGGTTACCTGTTACGTTCCCCAAGAAATCTACATTCCCGTGGTTTCCCGTGCGCCGGTAGAAGCGCTGATCAAGACTTATGATTGCAACATCACTGAAGATGATATCAAAAGTGATAAAAAAAAGGTTGTTCTCATTGGCCCTGGCATTGGAAGAGGAAAGAATTATAGTTTCATTCTGGAGCATCTTCTCGAAGGGTCTTTACCGGTAGTCATTGATGCTGACGGTCTTTTTCATCTTGCCAAAGTGATTGATTATCTAAAAGAATCTAAAACACCGGTGGTTATTACACCACATTTTGGAGAGTTTTCAAGACTGATTGATGTGCCTCGTGAAGAAATTCTCAACGATCCGATTGGATATGGTCAGAAATTTGCGATCGAGTATCAAGTAGTGGTGGTTTTAAAAGGATTTCGAACGATGATTTTTGGAACTAACGGAGAAATATGGTTTAATTCTACGGGAAACCCCGGCATGGCAACCGGAGGGAGCGGCGATGTGCTGGCAGGTATGATCGCTGGCATTGCCGGACAAAATGTCGATTTGTTTGAAGCGGCAAAAGCCGGTGTATACTATCATGGAAAATCAGGTGATTATTATGCTTCTCATTTCGGACAAAGCACACTTACCGCCCACAATATTATTGATTCCTTGAAATACGTGTTGAAATAATTAAAACAAATTAATAAAATCGGAGAAATAGGGTCATGTTGATCCTGGTTCTCCGATTTTTATTTTTGTTATAATCAGAAAGACTAAAATAGTTTCCAAGAATAACCGTGTAATAAAGGGGGTTATTAAAGCTTCAGTCTGGTCTTGATTCTGTCAATAGCCTCTTCAGTACTCTTCTTGCTTGCAAAAGCAGTCAGCCTAAAGTAGCCTTCTCCACTTGGACCAAAGCCGGCCCCTGGGGTACCGACGATATTGACATCATGAAGCAGTTTGTCAAAGAAAGACCAGGAATCCTGTCCCGTTGGTGTCTTTAGCCAGATATAAGGAGCGTTTACTCCTCCGAAAACTTCAATGCCGGTACTCTGGATGCCTTCTCGAATAATTTTGGCATTGGTCATATAATAGTCAACAAGCGATTTGATTTGTTGCTGTCCTTCCAGGGTATAAACGGCTTCAGCACCTTTTTGTATAATATATGGTACCCCATTGAATTTGGTGGTCTGTCTTCTGTTCCATAACTTGTTGAGCTCGATTGCTTCACCGGAGGCGGTGTACCCGAGAACTTCCTTGGGGACAACAGTATATGAACATCTTGTCCCAGTAAAACCGGCATTTTTAGAAAAGCTTCGGAACTCGACAGCCACTTCTTTGGCACCTTCAATTTCATAAATACTGTGCGGAACATCATCTTCCTGTATATAGGCTTCATAGGCGGCGTCATATAAAATGATGGACTTGTTGTCTTTTGCATAATCCACCCATTTTTTAAGTTCGGTTTTTGATATTGTTGTCCCGGTGGGGTTGTTTGGAAAACATAAGTAGATAAGATCAACCTTCTCGTTTGGCAGCTGTGGTATAAACGCGTTTTCAGCAGTACATGGCATATAAGTGAGGTCTGTCCATTTGCCATCGGCGCCGAGACTGCCACTTCTTCCAGCCATAACGTTGCTGTCTACATAAACAGGATAAACAGGATCGGTAACAGCAATTTTATTTTCAAGACCAAATATTTCCTGAAAATTCGCAGTATCACTTTTGGAACCATCACTTACAAAAACCTCGTCAATATTAAGGCTGATTCCCCGAGGGGCATAATCAAATTCAATAATTTTTTCAATGAGGAAATTGTAACCCTGTTCAGGTCCATACCCTCTAAAAGTTTTTTCATCTGCCATTTCGTCAACAGCTTTGTGCATGCTGCTGATAACTGCGGGAGGTAACGGTCTGGTGACGTCTCCAATTCCAAGTTTGATGATAGCTGCATCTGGATTCTCAGCTTTATATGCATCCACTCGCTTTGCTATTTCAGAAAAAAGATAACTGCCTGGTAATTTAATATAATTTTCGTTAATCATTGCCATAAGATTCTTCCTTTCAATCGATAATCACTGACCATTACAGTCACTTCAAGATCACACATTTATTTAATAGTATTCCTAATTAGTAATACTCTATACTTGATTTAATTCCTTGTCAATAATTATTTTATAAAAAAAAATATAAGAATAAGCTATAAAAAGAATAGTGCTGAAAAATAAAAAAAGAACAGAATGTTAAATGAAATTAATTGTATTTAATATCATTCGGTGGTATAATTCATAAAATAAAAAATGAATTTAGAAATATACTAATGAGACATCAAAAAGGGTGCCACATATTAACGAGGAGAGTCAATGGATTCAAACAATGAAAAAAAATGTTCGCAGTTAGCATGTAGTTTTAATGAAAATGGTCGGTGTCCGGATATGGATGTATTAAGAAATCCATGGAGACAAACTGGTTGTATCTTTTTCACAAACAAGAATGTGCGAACGGATGAAATGAACAACGACTAAGGCACCCTAGGGTGTTTTTTTTATATGATATATCAAGTTATACATTAAAATTTAATGTACAACTGCAATCAGCATTATCTGATTGGCATAATCTTACAAATTTAAGGAAATCCGAATACAATGATAATCAATGGATTTCGTTATTTTTGTTTACTGGTGAAATTACTTATGCATAAAATAATTAGGTTTAAATAAAAAGAGAAGGATATAGAATTTTTATGAGCACATATATTGTAGAATTATTAATTCAAACTGTTGTTGAAACACTTTGGCTTACCGGAGCGATTATATTAGTTGGGTTGTTCCTTGAGGTCATACAAAAATATACCATGCGAAATTTTCAAAATAGCTTAGGCAGAAATACTGTATTGGTAACAGGTATTATCGGCACGCCGATTCATGAACTGAGTCATGCTTTGTTCGCATTATTGTTCGGGCATAAAATTATAGCTATAAAATTATTTCAGCGACCGGATCAGGATGGGGTAATGGGCTATGTTAATCACTCCTTTAACAAAAGAAACCTGTATCAGAGAATTGGAAATTTTTTTATCGGGGTGGCTCCAATTTTAGGTGGAATACTGGTTATTGTAGGATTGATGTATTTGCTGATTCCCCAAGCTTTTACAGCGTATACAAACATACTTGCGGGGAGCTTGAATACTCAGACAATCGGAGATATTAATCTGGCAGAAATTGTAAACAGCTATTGGGGTTTGATAAAAACGATATTTTCATTAGGAAATTTTCAGAGCATCGGTTTTTATATATTCTTGTTTTTAGCCATATGCATATCAGCCCATATGTCATTGAGCTTTGCAGATATAAAAGGAAGTTTCGATGGTTTGCTGTTCATATTTTTGATATTGCTTTTACTCAATGTTTTAAATTTACAACAGTTTGCTATACTTCCATTAAATTTGGTTCAGTACAATATTATCGCAACAGGCATTCTGATGATCAGTGTCATATTTTCTGCGGTTGCTTTTTTAATCAGTTTAATACTGAGATTGGTAGTACCGAGATAAACAGATTTATTGATTTTCACTCAATGGATAGGATTCAATTTTTTTAATCCACTTTTTACTACGTAATCGATAGATACACCAGACAGATTTAATAATCTGGTCAATTTTCAGAAGGGTGTATATCCAAAATGCTGGCAAGTGCCAGACCAAACCGGCCAATGCGCCTAAGGGAATGGAAGCAACCCACAAGAAGATAATGTCGGCCACCATTAGAAACTGAGTATCCCCGCCACCTCGGAGCACCCCTTTGGTTAAAATGCTGTTAGTTGACTGAAAGATAACAATAAAACCGACCGCAAACATCAGTTGCGATGTGAGTTGTTGGGTTTCTTCCGTAATGTTGTAGCAACTGATCATGGGTTTGCTGATCAGCCATATCAGCAGAGCTCCAAAAACGCCCACGGCAAGCCCTAAATACAAAAAGGTCACCCCTTGTTGCTGGGCCTTTTCCTGATCCCCGCGGCCCAGAGTGTGTCCGGTCATAATGGCACTGGCATTAGAAATCCCCTGAATAAAAACAGTGCTGAGCTGCTGGGTTACCATGGTGATGGCATTGGCCGAAACGAAGCTGACCCCAAGCCTGCCGATAACCATGGTTACGGCGCTATTGCCAAATGCCAGCAAGGCGTCACTCACCAATACGGGAATGGCAACCTGAAAATATTCCTTGGAAATATCTCGGCATCGCAGAAACAAATGTCCGAGTCGATACCGGATTCTTTTATCGATAAAAAACAAATAGCCGCAGATAAAAGAAAATTCGAAGATTCTGGCAATGAGTGTGGAGAGGGCAGAACCTTCAATACCCATTTGGGGAGCCCCGAAATTTCCGAAAATAAACAGATAGTTAAAGAAAATATTGATTAAAAAAGCACCAATGGATGAGAATAAAGGAAGTCTTACCTGACCGACGCTCCGCAGAACAATGGTGGATGTAAGAGATAGCCCCAGCAGCGCATAACAGGGAACCGACCATTTGAAATACCGGGCTCCATATTGAATAATTGTCGAATCCGTGGTGTAAATACCCATAATCGTCTCTGGTGCGAAAAAGGTCGCTAGGGAAAAAACAAGACTCAACACAAGACAGATCCGAAGCATGACGGTAACCGTCTTTCTTAACGAATTTAAATCCCGCATTCCCCAGAAACGCGATGTCAGAACAGAGGCTCCCATGCCAATTCCCATGCAGCAGATCTGGAAAATCATAATGAACTGATTCGCCAGGGACGCCGCCGACAATTGCATTTCGCCGAGAGCTCCCACCATCAAGGTGTCGGTCATATTCACACCAATGGTGATTAAGCTTTGTAATGTAATTGGAATGGCAATAGCAGCCACCATTTTATAAAATGATTTTTCTTTTATTAATTGATTGGTCTACCTCCAACTATTTTACAGTATAATTTCCTCTTTGGGTGCTAAGATGAGTCTTCCTTTTGATACAAAGCTTTGCGCTTTTTTTTGATCAAACAAGGCGCCTGGCTTCATATGAATGGGAATGGTGTGGACAGCGCCAATGAGTTCTGCGCAGTGGGAGGCCTCCGCCGGGTCCATATTAAAAATTCCGTCGATGGGCAACAAGGCATAATCGATTTTTTCTTTTGAAAGAACATCTCTCATATAATCAGTCAATGAAGTATCCCCGGAAGCATAGATTTTAATACCATCCAGTTCGATGAGATAACCGACACAATGGTTTTTATCGTGCTTAGCATTATAAGCCGGTACCGCCTGAATGGAAATGTCATCAATCTTGCGGCTCCTATAAACGCGGTCGGTCAGAATGCTTTCCGGACGTAGGACAGTACAGCCTTTCTTTTGCTGCAGCAGCGACAATTTATTATGGTCGGGATGTTCATGGCTGATCAGCACAATGTCTGCTGGTAAATCGTAACCTTCTCCAGCGAATGGATCCACATAAATAACAATTCCATTGTCTGAAACAATCCGGTAGCTGCCATGGCCCTGATATAATAATTTTCCCATAGTCGTTCTCCAATCTTTTTTAGTTATTATAGCTATTTAGAATCAAAATATAACCTTTAATCATTTTCTCATAGCTTATGTCAATATTTGCATCGTGTCTGCGGAAAAAACCAGCCTCTTCCATTTCCACAAATCCATGTATGGCGCTTCTTAAGGCTCTTGAAAAATGGATCATGTCCACTTCATTCAGAGCATATTTCCTTAAAATCGCGATGATCGGCTCCACCACCTGGGCTCCCGATTCTTTTAATTGATCATCTTCCGAGGAGGGTAATTTAATCACTGCTTTATATAATTCTGGATTTTTTTTTGCAAAGTCCCGGTAAGCCATGGTTAAGGACATGAGCGCTTCATCCCGTTCTTTTCGGGCAATTGATTCTTCCAGGATTAGATGCAGCCGGCTGACTGCAAGGTGGGATACTTTTGAATTGACTTCCTGAATGCCTTCAATATGATTATAAAGTGATGCGGTTTTTACCCCAAGTTTTAAGGCCAGCTCATTCAAAGAAAAATGGTCATATCCCTTTTCTTCAACCAGTTGAGCAGCAGTTGAGATGATTATTTTCGAATCCAAACCTTTTTTTGCCAATGAATGATCTCCTTTACTAAAACTAATGCTATTAGTTTTAGTCTAAACTAATGTTTTTGTTTTGTCAAATACTTTGATACGTATTACAAATTCTGCAATTATATCGTAAGAAATTAAAATAGACAAAGTTTATGATTGAAATTCAAAAATCGAGAAAGATAATGAGCAGTTAAATACATATTTACTTAATAATGTTCTTTTTTTCAATGTTTAGTATATAATAGAATAAATAAGATTTTCGATCAGTTAATTATTGCGAAATAAACATGTATGAGTCATAAAAAGAGCTGTTGTATCAAGAAAGTTTTGAGCTACAGACGCAAACATGATAATAACTTAAGAAAACAGCAAATAAACTGCATAGTACCGACAAGAACTCGTGTTTTCAAAAAAGTCGAAAAGCACGAGCTTTTTATATATTTTCAATAAAGCATGTATATCATCTATAATTGAAAATATAGTGTAAAAAATGGGGAGAAGAAAAGCAGTGAAAGTATCTAAAGCACGCAAATTAAAAGGCATATTGAAATATTGCGACTGCAAAGGGTGCGGAAACAAACGTACAGCAAAGATTCATGACATCCGAGATAATGTGTTCAATGTTTGTAACCGCCACAAAAGAGAAATGTCGATTCGGTATAAAAGAGAAGCAGTTTCTAAACTCGTTGAGTTTTATAACGATTATCGCAAATGTCAAAGTGATCCCGTTTATGATGCTTGTGGGCATCATTATGCGTACATAGACAATCTTTTGAATATCAATTGCAGTCTTCAAAAAAAAGATTATGTAACGGCCTATGTCGAATTGCGTGACTTGTTGTATGACAAATCCTGTTTGCAAAACCGCGTTTATTATCCCTTGATGCAAATGTTGAAAAAGAACCTAAGCAAAAAACATCTGCGTACATCGTCTAAACAGAAACCAATCATCCAGAAATCAAAAAAAATTGACCAAGAGAATTATCTTTCCGATCTTGAATCGAGCGCCATGAGCAGAAAAGAAAAGAGGCGTGAATTCGATTATGTGATGTTCCAAGTTAACTGTTTTTTATGTGTCGAGCCGGCGCACAAAAAAGACATGGCTAAAAATGCGAGTACTAATATTGAGACGGTTGTGAATTTAATTAAAGATGATCTCAAATACGATCTTTATACGGTAAATTTGGACAGAAATGACACTGGCAGAATGGCGTTCATTCCGCATCGCTTCAGAGATGAAAATGGACTGTTTCGCACAACTAAAACGAACACTAAAAATGATCTAAATATTCATTTAAACACCAGTGATAGCGTGTTTTATACACAGGCCACGCCATATTATTCAAAAGACGATGCCGGCTGTCAAGTGGCATATTATCAATACCTTGATGTGTTCCAGATAAGGAATTCAAAAAAATTCGATACAACTGAAGATATTCAGAAAACCGATGTCATTCAGTCAAGATACATCTATAATACCACCCGGATGTTTGCCCATGTACGGACAAACGGAAGTGAATGGATTAATGTTCATAATGATAAAATTATTGCCGATGTTTTAGATTTCAGAGTGGCAATTTTATATGCACTTGCTCGGATCAAATATTTCATTGAGCGATGTGGGAAGGATAAAAGAAAAATAGAAGAGGTTTTGATAAGCAGCTTTGATTGGTAGATAGCCATGAAACGTGAAATATTTTGAGAATATATGCTATTTTAAATAATACCTTGTGTTGCATTTTTTTGAATGATTATTTTAGTTATTGACATATGCTATTTATGTATTATAATAGTTATATAAATGACATATGTCAATTATATAACTATTAATAAATTTTATCGGAGGTATTATTATGAAAATCGCATTACCAACTTGTCAGAATTCAATTGATAGCCATTTTGGCCACTGTGAGTATTATACTATTTTTACAATTGATGACAGTAGTAAAGAGATACTTAATCAGGAAATATTCGCATCCCCGGCTGGATGTGGCTGTAAATCCAATATTGCATCAACACTTTCAGAAATGGGTGTAAAAGTTATGCTTGCCGGCAATATGGGTGAAGGGGCAGTAAATGTTTTAAATCGATCGGGCATTGAAGTATTACGGGGATGTTCAGGGGATGTTAAAGAAGTAACGCTTAACTGGCTTTCCGGTGCTGTGGTTGACTCTGGAGAATTATGTCATGAACACGAGAGTGAATGCCATAATTAATTTACAAACGATAAAAGGCTGTCAAAATTTATTGACAGTCTTTTATCGTTTTTGAGCTAAAGAACTATTGAAATTTCTATAAATCTCTTATATCATGTAGAGATAAAAGATATAGGAGAAGAGAAAATGAAAAGAAAAGTGTTGATAGTCGTACTAAGTGCGGTTCTAATAATGGGATTGTGTGGATGCGGAGTAAAGAATCAGATCGTCGGTAAATGGGAAATGGGAGATCCGGATAATATTATAAATTATGAATTTACATCCGACAACAAGGTCATTCTTGATCAATGCAACGATGATGGAACCTGGGTACGCTGGGAATACACCTATGAATTAAAAGAAGGTCGACTGTTAAGAACAAATGGCACCTATACAGCAAATGGTGTAAGTACAAAAACAGACGACCAGTTGCCGGTAATTTACAGCATCAATGGTAATACTCTGACTTTAGAAGCCCTTTCTCACCTAGGCAAAGCACAATTTACTAAGGTAGATGAATTTACATACAAGAATCCGAATATTGTTTAAAATAAATAAGGTGAAGCAATAAGAAACCGTCATAATCGACGGTTTTTCTTAATTTGAACATTCGTATTAGCAATATCATTCTTTTTTGAAATATTTTAGTGTATAATAGAAAGAAAGATGAATTTTATGATCAGTTATTAGGAGAAATAAATATAAATGAGCAAAAAAAATATTACAAACCATAAACCGATAAAGAATATCAAAAGCTACTCTATAAAAACTTTCGGATGCGCAAACGTTAATCTAAATATACATAAATCTTAGCCTGTTTTATGGCATAGCATCAACGAATACAAGCATTTCCGAAAAATATTGAAAGAGAGAATCTTCTCTCTTTTTTTTAGTTGCTCGTATCATCAGGTAAAATGTATTGTTTATTCCTCCCATCGCGCATTAACACGAGCTTTTTACGCCTTACCAAGGACCTGATCGCGGTTTCAGATACGGTTGAATCGCATCCGGTAATAGTGCGCACCGTCTTTCTATCAATGGACCCATATTTTTTTACGTGGCTTAGAATTGATACTTGATGTTTATCCAAAAACACGTCAATGTTTGAAATTGCTTTGTTCGTTGAATCAGGTTTGTAAATAAAAGAATGGACAAGACCATTTCTAAAAGCAATTGACTGGACCGTGTTGTCTTTTACAACAATCTTTGAAATTAAATCATGGACAATTTGGTGTAGCGTTTCAATACTGATATTTTCTATCAAACTTTCAAGGGTAAAAGTTATTTTTTTATTGAGTAGAATATCACGTAGCACAATAATACTGTGAATGAAAATTTCATGATCTATATTTGGCTGAGACACCGATTCAATGTGTTCATTTTTTTCTTTTGATTTCAAGCCTAGTATTTTCTCTTGAAATTGCTTTTTCTTGATAAGAAAATCTTTCTGGCTCATGGTTTCCTCTGAAAAAAGAAAAAGCTCTTCCAACCTGTTCAACGCAGTTTCGTATTTTTTTATTTCATCAGAAATTGAATTGCGAGGCGGCTGAGTTGTTTTTCTGATAGAACTATTTTGCTTTTTATATTCTTTTGATCCCAAGGGAATGCAAAGGTATTTTTTTGTAAGCTCAATACTTTTAGCATCGATCGATTGAACATTTAAAAACGGGATCCCGCTAAGAAGAACCTTTTCGATAGTGCTATTCCGAATTTGCGGTGTAATTCGTTCTGTCAATTCGCAGTAGTTTGCTAAGTAATTAAAAATAAATGGGACAAGTGTTACGTCGCCAATGGTGCCGGTACACTTTCCACCCGATGCGATACCTGTGCAATAATAACGTGAAGGCGTTATCCCATCCAGCCGTTTCAAACCAGCACTGGATATATAGATCCGCCCACAGTTCCCGCAAAAAATAATCTTTGAAAAAATGTGGATCTTCCAATTTTTCCGTTGCTCCTGGCTGTTGCCTCTAAAATTTGAATCCATTATGCCCTGGACTCTGATAAATTGCTCTTTATCAATGATAGCCGGGTGATTATCTTCGACTTCAACCCATTCATCTTCGTTCTTCTTTTTTCCTCGCGCTGATGCCCTGTAATTGTAGCGATAAGTTCCAACGTAAAAAGGATTTCGCAAGATATCTACAACTGCTTTAGATCCCCAATTTCCGCCGCGCTTTGTTTTGAAGTTGTTGTCATAAAGGTACCTTGATACTTTATATGAAGACTTTGTTTCTTCGTATAGATCATATATATACCGTATCAGCTTTGCTTCTTCTTCATTAACAACCGGATAATCAAGGTCCTTGTTCATATCAAAGCCGAGCGGCGGGTTGGCACCATTCCACATTCCTCGTGAAGCACGGTCGATCATAACGGACAAAACCCGTTCACCAGTCAGCTTTCTTTCCAGCTCTGCAAACACTAGGATGATTTTGAGCATGGCTTCACCCATGGCACTGCTGGTATCGAACTGTTCATTTTTAGAAATAAAAGCGGTATCGTATTTCTTAATTTCCTCATACATCTCACAAAAGTCAATGAGGTTTCGGCTGATTCGGTCAATCTTCCAGACAATTATGTGGCTAAATTCACACCTTCTCACTCTGGCCATCATCTCCTGATATTTTGGGCGATCGGTATTCTTCGCAGAGAACCCGGCATCCTCGAAAATTTCATAATCATCAATGTTTAGAGCGTATTTTGCGTAGTTTACAAGCTCATCCCGTTGGAAGGGGAGACTATCTTTATCAATCTGCATTGACGTGGATACGCGGACATAGAGCGCTGCTTTTTTATCTTGCATTTTTATCACCTTCTTTTTAATGATATTGGCATTCGTCGCAAAGCTTGTAACGATTTAGGACCTGTTCAATAGGCACTCCATATTTGTCTGATAATTCCCACTCATCCATCCGCTTTATATCTTTTTCAAATATTTGCGGCGGCATGGTAAAATATAGTGCAAAAGCGTCTGCGACGGCTTCGTGTTTGCTAGGCATATCGATTCCTGATTTTACTCTTCCATGGATAATGATATGGCCAAGTTCATGAGCTAATCCATATCGACAAGCACTCATTGTTTTATATTCGGGCATAATTAATTCATTCCTAAATATGCAAGGGTAATTGATTCCCGCACAATTAACGATTATGTATCCTTCATCAGTTATTATATCTTCGATTGAATAGATTGGAATTGGCAGAGACAGAATATGGCAGCGATGCAGCGTTTTAATTGCATCTTTTTTTGTTATTTTATACAATAATTAACCTCCGTTTTTTAACGAACGCCAAAACAGAACGTGTGTTCTTTGTATTATAACAGATAATTTAAAATAATAAAAATTAAGTTAGAGTAAATTATTGTGAAGAATTTAAGAAGAAAGGGGAGGTGAGATACTCCCCTGCAAAATATAGTGGAATGAATGCAAGAAGTGCATTTTTATCTTATTAGCTTTCCGGCACAGGATAAAGTTAAATCTTTGTAAATCAGATTATCTAATAGCATTGCTTTTTCAACGCCATCTTCTTTAAAGTTTAAGACAACTTGTCTTGTGTCTTTTGTTGTAGTCGTTGATTTAACTTTTTTTCGGCCTCCAACTATTGCGCCAACTGGTCCAAATAATAAAGCGCCACCAGCCGCACCGCTCAAAGACGTGCCACCACCTTTTACAGACGTGCTAGTTGTTAAATCTCCGATCTGTGCAAACCCGATTATATCTGACTTTGGTATTGTAATCCGTAATGGATCACCAGTTTGTGACTTTGAATTGCAAAAGCAGATGTTTTTTCCATCGCTCCAATAGTATATTTTCCTTTGAAGTGGTTTGTTGTAGCCCTCGTAATACCTTATTTTCTTTCCTTTTCCAGGAATATTGAATTTTTTTCGTCTATTACTTTCCATTACACTGGACAAAACAATCAAGCCAACTATTACAATAATAATGAATATAAACGTTCCCATTTCTTCCTCCTAAATATAGTTTAGTTAAAGTATATACCTGCCATTGGCAAGATGTAAATCTATAATACGTGCAAAATTTAGATAAAACATCGCGATTTATTAAAGTTTATTAAAAGCTTCAATAAATGTAAAACAATTAAGCCGATTGATATTCCTTTTTTAGCATAACGCTTTCTCTATATTGCTCAGCTTCAGGTATTTTTAAAAATTCAACTGTTTTGTCATAATTTTTATTGACGACTTCTTCTATTTCATCGAGCGAAACACGGAAGAATTCTCGTCTCTGATTGACCATGTTTACTTTTTTATGTTCAAAAGCTTGATGCAATGCACTTTCCAAAGTTGGAGCATCATCAGAGAATATCATTGCATGGAGATCAAAGTTGAATGGAACAGACGCATCACCTAATTCATTTACTCTGTCGAGAGGCTCCAACCTTCTTGTCATGCCAATTTTATAAACATCTTCTCCAAATGATCCGACGTTTGAGATGACATAAACATATCCAGCCCGCTTATTTGCTTCTCGATAATCTAAATCTTCAATGGCGGCATCAATATCTAAGAGTTTACCCATCAATTCTTCTTTTTTAGTAAGAAGCTCTTCACTAACATTTGTAGACCCTGCAATCTGAATTTCAACACGTTCCAAGGCCGTTTTGTAATGCAATTGCTCTTTCACAATATTTTTTCTTGTTTCTTCCAACTCTTTCTGTAATTTAGCTTCTTCTCTCAGCGCTTCACGTTCTGCCTTTGCTGTTTCTTTTTCCTCTTGCTTTTTAATCGCATATTCATGACAAAGCCTTAATTCTTCAATTTTCAAATTATAATAATCGTTTTTTATTTTGATACTCATGGCTTTATTTAATTTTTCTAGAGATTCTCTTGATTTTTGAATCCTTTTTTCTATTGAAACGACATTATTGAATTTTACACCTGAAATCGCGGCATCACACTCATTATTGAAAGACCGTAGTACTTGTTTTACGCTGTCTTTTACCATCCGTTGCCCTTTTTTTAAGTCCCCGTCGAGGGTCATCCCAGTTGAGTATGTTGTGGCTGTATCGTTTTTTATTAATTGCTTTTGGCTGTATCTGTTAGCAGTTATATGGTCTTTATATACTTCGGAAGACATTAGATTATAGACTGGAGTGTAGACCCCGAAACTTTGATAAAGAATTTCATCATCAAGTTGTATGATATCTTCTTTTAAAGACTGGGCCTTTTTAATTAGTTCACTGATTTCTTTCTCTTTTTCTGTTTTCCTGATTAATAGTCCCGATATATCATCATTTATTGTTTTACGTTTAACTTCTAATTCGGCAATAATAGTACGCTGCTTTTCAGCTTCCAACATTTCAGGCGTCAGCATCGTTTCTAACTTGTTGTTCTTTTCTTCAATAACTGTTAACTGTTCTTTTAGGCTGCCAACGTCTATTTTATTCTGCTCACCCTCTATTAGCAACGAGCCCACTATCTTCTCATATTTCACTTTCATCACGGTAAAAATAATTGCTACTACCAAAACAGGCAAGCCTACAACAAAAACAGAACCTGCTACCCCTAGAATATACATTCCAGCCAAAACCCATGAATTAAAATACCACTTTTTCATTTTTACCCCCATAGTATAAAATTTGCATATAAAAAAGCGGACCTCAATAAAGTCCGCTATTTTTTCTCATTCTTTTCTCTTAAGGCCCGCTGGCCTCTTATAAGGTTTAAAATAGTTCTGATTTCTTCTTCTGACCAATCTTCACGATCTTGGAATTCCATTGATAAACCCGTCTCATCTAAAAATTGTTCTAATTCTTCTTTATAATTATGTTCGTTGTAAAGATCCTGGTTTACGTCACGGACTGGGATGGGGTCGTCGGTACGACCGAGAAGATAATCAGTGGAGACGTGGAAATAGTCAGCCAGTTTGCGGAGTGTTTCGGAATCCGGCTCATTACGATCATTTTCAAAATGCGAATAAGCCCCACGTGTGACGCCTAATTCGGCTGCGACTTCTTCTTGAGTTTTATCTAGATTTTTTCTAAGTGATTTTAGTCTGATACCATACATTTTTTATACCTCGTTTATCCTTTTGAACAATTGAATTTTATCACAA
Source organism: Acetobacterium paludosum (assembly GCF_008086595.1). GTDB lineage: Bacteria > Bacillota > Clostridia > Eubacteriales > Eubacteriaceae > Acetobacterium > Acetobacterium paludosum. The sequence continues at coordinate 34,093 of NZ_RXYA01000018.1, forward strand.
ATAAGATACAAAAAGTATCACAATTTAAAATGATACATAATATATCAAAAAAAAGCTTGACGATACAAAATGTATCATGTATAATTCTATCAACAAGTGATACAAAATGTATCGAATGGAGGTGATAATGTGAGAATGACTTTAATTGAAGAAAGAAAAAAAAAGAATCTTTCCCGTAGGGAAGTTGCTGAGAACGTAGGACTAGCTGAGATAACAATAAGAAAAATCGAGGAAAGCAAGAGAAACCCTAGTATCAAGACAGCAAGGAAATTATCAATTTATTATGAGAAAACTCTAGACGAGCTGTTCCCCGATATTTTTTTACTGCCAAATGATACAAAACGTATCAAACAGAAAAACACAAAAGCCAGTTGAAAGGAGCAAAACCATGAAACGGAAACAAAAGAAAATCTGGGCATATCTCGATGGTAAGAAACTGGTTGAAGTGATCCAGGTGGCACTCGACAACAATATGACGGTTGCTGAATGTAAGGATTTACTGATTAGAGAAAACCCGGGATGCGAAATCACTTTTAAAATTGAGTAACCAGAAAGGAATAAGCATGAATGATTTAATTAAAACTCATGAAAACGAAAACGGTGAACTGGAAGTAATCGGTCGAGAACTGCATGAATTTTTGGAGGTGAAGGACAACTACACAGACTGGTTCAAAAGAATGGCTTGTTATGGGTTTGCTGAAGGGCAAGACTTTATCGGAAAAATCCGAGAAAGTACTGGCGGCCGCCCCGGCACAGATCATCGTATGACGATCACCATGGCAAAAGAACTTTGCATGCTCCAGCGAACGGACAAAGGCAAGCAAGCCCGTCAATACTTCCTGCAATTGGAGCAAGCGTGGAATACACCTGAAATGGTAATGGCCAGAGCAATAAAAATTTCCGCGCGAGTTATCGAAGAAAAAGACAACGTGATCAAGCTACAAGAAAAACAAATCGAAGAACTCAAACCCTTGGCGGCTTACGTCAGAACAATCCTCAACAACAAATCGTTGGTGACGGTTGAGCAGATCGCACAGGATTACGGTATGTCAGCTCAAAAGCTAAATAAGATGCTCCATTCGCTGCATATCCAGTATAGGGGCGGAAATGGCCAGTGGATCTTATACCAGCAACACAAACCATTCGGATATGTTCACAGTGAGACGATCTCTTTCAAGAGAAGTGATGGGAGACCAGATAGCACCATGCACACCAAATGGACCCAAGAGGGGCGGATGTTCCTGTATAAGAAATTGAAAGAAAATGGGATATTGCCATTGATTGAGCGTGATTTTGAGGAGAAAGCGATATGAAAATAACAAAAGGGAGTAAGAGGAAAAAATCGAATTATGCGCTGAGCATTAATGAAGGGTGGCGATAGCAGAGGGGTTTAAAAGAAAACTTGCGGAATTGTTTCTTTCATAAATTATACAACGGGAGGAGGGAAAAAAGTTGAAGAAGCAAAGCACAAACATGTATGAAATCCACAGGATAAATGCAGGATTAAAGCGATTTGAAGCAGCCGAAAAGCTAGCCATATCAGAGAGATCGCTTGACGACTACGAAAACTTTAATTTTATCAAGGGCACTGGTAGACGACCACCCGATGATGTGGTGATCCAAATGGCGGAAATCTACAAGGCACCGCACTTACCGAGGCAACATTACTATGAAAATACCGAGATTGGCAGGAAAGAGTTTATAAATATTATGCTATTGGATTTGAGAGAAGCATTTTTGAAATTTCAGTGTGAATTATCAGATATTACATCGATGGAAATCATTGCAAGAAATATGGTGATCGACAATCAAATAACTGAAAACGAAGCAGAAGAAGCAAGCCGGTTTGTGAATGAGTTAAAGGAATTAATCGAAGCGGCAACGTCGCTGCAATATTCACTGATTTCTAAGAATACAGGAATTGCATTAAGGGAAATAATCATCAATGAAAGGAGACCTATAAGCCATGATAGAAAAAGATTATACGCGCGGATTTAAACCTGAAGTTCAAAAGGAAACTTTGAGAAAACTAGGATACGACACACCAGAAAAGATAATGGAAGCATACAATCGCCCATTTAACATTGCAATGTTTGTTGTTCCAATTGAAGAAGTCTTAGGTAAAAAGCAGGAGGACGAAAGTGCTTAGGCAAAAAGAAAAACACCCGTGGCAACGGATGTCTTCGAAATTGAATTCATAAAATGTTTTAACTAATCATAGCACGAAATACATTAAAAATCAAGAAGGAGAAATATCATGGATGTTCAGAATTTATTATCAAAGCTGACTGGAAAGAAAGAAGCATATAAGACGGTGGAAGCAAAAACAGGGTTCTTTAATTTTTCACAAAAGGCCAGCATTGGATTGGCGCTGGAAATTATCGACGAAGTCATTGAAGAGTTAGAAGAAGTCAGCGGTATCAAGGCGCCGGCAAAACCAGAGCACCGCAAAGTGGTCCATATCGACAACCAAAGGATGGTGAGGTAATGGAAGGGCGAGAGAAATTATCCAAAATCCTGTATGTAAGCCGAAAACGTGAGTGTGACGAAACGAAGGGAAATGCGGACGCATTTAAATTAATGATCGCTAAGTTTAGAACAGCAAACGGAATGAAACCAGAAAGTGAAGGTAGCCGATTATGATGCATGAAAGACAATGTACGGTATGCGGAATGATTTTTGATGTTGACTACCCGGCCGACGAAAAAACGTTCAGATGCTGCTATTGCAGCCAGCCAATGGCCTTAAGTAGGGCAATGAAAAGTTTGAGAAGAATGCAGCGAAAACTGTATGTTTTCAACTAGAAAGAAGGTAATGAAATGAAATTAACGTATTTAAAGCTTGAAAACTTTCAAGGTATCAAATCCCTGGAAATAACATCGGATGGCACCGATATTGAAGTCAGAGGCGATAACGCTACAGGGAAAACGACAATTGGCAATGCCATTACCTGGCTACTATACGATAAGCCATTGGGCGGGGAGAAGAATTTTTCTCCAAAGACACTAAAAAGCGATGGATCTGAGGTTCATAACCTTACTCATGCAGTAGAAGCAGTTTTCAGAGACAACAGTGGTGATCTTAATATTCGGAAAGAACTTAAAGAGATCTGGACAAAAAAACGGGGGACGGCAAAAGATACCTTCACTGGGCATACGACCGATTATTACATCAATACCATCCCGGTCAAGGCGGGCGAATTTGCCAAGAGAATTGAACAGATTTGTGATCCAGAGAAAGCCAAAATTCTAACAAGCCCGTTTTATTTCCCGGTTGATCTGAAATGGACCGACCGCCGTGAGCTGCTGCTAAGTGTTTGTGGAGACATAACCGACAAACAAGTTATTGCATCAAGTACCGAACTCTCACCGCTGAGAGACGTTATAAATGGCGAAAACGGTACAAAATATACCATAGATGATTATTTAAAAATAGCAAAATCACAAATGGTGAAAATAAACGAAACGATTAAAAGCATCCCGTCTCGAATTGATGAGGCTGAAAAAGCAAGACCGAGTGTTGAAGATATATACCCGAAAGTGTTTGAACGAGAAATCGCCGAGCACGAGGATGATATCGCCGAATTGCAAAAGCAGAAGTTGAATCTGGAAAATGGCAAGGTTGATGAATCGTTGCTTGAAAAGAAGAAAGAGATCAATAACCGAATCATTCAAAAATCAACCGAGTATGCCAATTTACAGAATAAGGAGAATACTCAGCAGGCGGATGCCCTGATTGAAAGTGCAAGCCTGGTTAAGAATGCTGAAATTACTTTCGCTAATCAAAGAAAAAAAGTACTCGAAATTGAAGCCACAATCGAAATTAAACGAGAACAGCAGATTAAATTATCAGAAAAATACCACGAAATTGCATCGCAACAATGGGAAGGTGAGACAGTATGCCCGACTTGCGGGCAGGAACTTCCGCCAGAAAAGATTGAAGAAGTAAAAGCCGCTTTTAACCTAAGTAAATCAAAAAGACTTGAATTAATTAATAAAGATGGCTCTGAAAATTGCAGCAAAGCGATACTGGAAAAGTTAGCGGTTAACCTTAAATTAAATGAAACGATCCTCGCTAAAGCCAGCGAAGAACTCAAAGAATTGCAGCAGGCACATCAGGCAGCCCTTGAGTTAGTAAAAGAAACGGTTCCTTTCTCAGAAACAACCAGAGGCAAGCAATTGCAATCTGAATTGGACGAAATTAGTAAACAGATCAATGAGCCTGATAAAGATATTGCTCCTCAGATTAGCAAATTAAACGTTGAAATCAATGGTATTAAAGCAAATGTAACTGTTTTGGAAGACAAGCTATCTGATTACAGAATCGCAGAAAAGCAGGAACTACGCATTGCAGAGTTGAAGCTTCAGGAAGAAAATTTATCCGCAGAATATGAAAAACTGGAAGCCAATATTTACCTGTGCGAACAGTTTATTAAAACAAAGGTATCTATGTTAACAGAGAGTATCAATAACCGGTTTAAAAATGTTCGGTTCAAACTGTTCGAGGATCAAATCAACGGCGGGCTGAAAGAGTGTTGTGAGGTTTTAGTGCCTTGTAAAGAAGGGCTTATCCCATTCAGCACAGCGAATAACGCCGGAAAGATTAACGCCGGGATCGAGATCATTGATGCCTTATCAAAGCATTGGGGCGTTGAAATGCCACTGATCGTGGACAATGCAGAGAGTGTCACTCAGTTATTAGATACAGATTTACAGGTAATCAAATTGATTGTTGATGAAAAATACAAAGAATTACAAATTAATGGAGGTATGGAAGAATGGCAGAAAACAGCATAATTGTAGAAAATGGAGTGGAAAAGAAACCACGGAGAGAGCTGAAAAATATTAGCTTTAATGATGGTATTTTTTCAGGAAGCGATCAATTTTCAGCAGCAATGAAAATGGCGATGTACTTATCAAAAAGCACGATTATTCCTAAGGAATTTCAAGGAAATGAAGGAAATATCTTGATCGCGCTTGAAATGTCAAACCGCCTTGGTGTCGGATTGATGATGGTAATGCAAAATTTATATGTAGTCAATGGCCGACCATCGTGGTCATCGCAATACATCATTGCCATGATCAACAGTAGCAAAAAATATAAAACAGAACTCCAGTATCATATGGAAGGTACTGGTGACGATTTGAGCTGCTATGCATATGCCGAAGATTATTCAGGCCATGAAGTCAAAGGGCCAACCATAACTATTGAAATGTCAAAAAAAGAAGGTTGGTATGGGAAAAACGGTTCGAAATGGCCAAATATGCCAGAAATTATGATCAAGTACAGAGCGGCTTCATCATTTGGACGCATTAATTGCCCAGATATGATCATGGGAATCTACTCCACCGAAGAAGTGGTGGATGGAATGGTTGATTATCAGATTTTAAATCCGGAAGAATCAGTAAAACAAGAAATTGAAAGTAATGCGAATTCCCAAACCCTTGATTTTGACAATACGGACAATAAAAAAGAGGCAATGCCAGAAAAGGATAAAATTAAAGACAAAATAACACCAGAAGAAATAAAAGCAATTGAGGAAGCGGAATTGGAAACTGAGCAAGATGATGATCTTCCGGATTTCATGAAATAAGCCATGGATGTCTTAGTAATAGCAAGTAGCAGCAGAGGGAATGCCTATCGTATTAGTGACGGGCAAACCTCCCTGCTTTTGGAATGTGGGGTACCGATCAGGGAAATTCAGAAAGCGTTGCAATTTCAGCTACATAAAATCGATGGGTGCTTAATCAGTCACGAGCATATGGATCATGCTAAGGCCGCAAAGGATCTGATAAAAAAAGGTATGGATGTTTACGCAAGTCTAGGAACATTAAAAGCGCTTGATATCATGTCAAACCATCGAACACATCACTTATTTGCACAAAGAGCTTCAACCATCGGCACATTCAATATTTTACCATTTGATGTTCAGCATGACGCGGCAGAGCCATTGGGATTCCTGATCGAAAGCATAGTAACCGGCGAACGACTTTTGTTCTTCACCGACACTTATTATTTGAAATATACCTTTGATCGTTTATCAACCATTATGGGGGAATGTAACTATTCGACGGAAATCATCAAGGAAAACGTAAATAACGGAAGTATCCCAGAGGCTCATAAAAATCGGGTTATACGGTCGCATATGAGTATTGAAACATTATTGGAATTTATAAAAGCGAATGACACCAGCCAGTTAAAAAAGATTTACCTCTTGCACATGTCAGATGGAAATTCAAATGAGGATGAGTTTAAACGGCGAGTGCAGGAAGTAACAGGCGTGGAGGTTGTGGTTTGTTAAAGAAAGAAGGAAAGAAATGAGTATTGAAAACGCAATAAAGGACGTTATTTCGGAAAGTTTGGAATCAGGAATGATTGAACGGCTGGTGGCTGAAAACCTTGAAAAAGGTATAAACAAATCATTGGAAAACTTGCTGGGTAGTTATGGCGACGTCACGAAGATCATCGAGGGAAAGATCAAGGACGTTATGGTGAAACAGCTGGAAGGTTACGACTTTTCAGAATACCTGGTTAAATTAGATTGCGTATTGACTGAGATTCTTAAAGAAACTTCTTTCGACAATAAAAAGATTCTTGGTAATTTCAAAGAGTTGATGGCTGAAACAGAGATTCCTAAAGTTGTCAAGTTGTCTGGTATCTTCAAAGAATTCAATAAGTTTGTTGCAGAAAAAGTTGATACAAGTGAATTGGAAGTTAACTTCGATGATGGCCCTTCATATGAGCTGGTCAACACCACAATGACAGTAGAATATGAGGAAAAACCGTCTTGGTCAAGTTCAAATTTTCAATATGCAAAGGTTATTTTTGAATGTGAAGAGGATGAAAACATTAACTTCTTTATCAGTATTTCAAAATTTATGGAGTACCCATGGTCTTTGTCTGTGGCAATTGACAGTTCAATTGAATCGTTGCGATATCTCGATGATTTGAAGATTTATTTGCTGAAGATTAAACAGAGTGGCGCAAAGATAGAAATTGATTCGGAATACCTAGAAGACGAAGTGAGTCCTGAAGAAGAACCAGAGGCAACATATGAATAAAATAACAGCAGAATTTTCAGATGAAATGAAAATAACAGTTGAAATCAACGGTAACGAATATTCAGAAACGTGGTATCAAGTGAAACCTGGTGTATCTAAAACAAGAGAGAAAAAAGGAATCTCCGATCAACTCGAAGCAGTCGGGTTTGACGAATTAGGTGAGATTATGGCTAGTTCATTTTTCCTACATGACATTTGGGAGGCGCTCAATGAATAAGGTTATCTTGATCGGCCGCCTCACCCGTGACCCAGACGTAAAGAACACAACATCCGGCAAGACAGTAGCAACATTCACCCTAGCCGTCGACCGCCGTTTCAAAAATAAAGATGGTCAAAAAGAAGCGGATTTTGTGCCAATTGTGGTATGGGGGAAGCAAGCCGAAATAGTACAGCAGTATCTATCAAAGGGCAGTCAGATTGGCATATCAGGACGATTGCAGGTAAGAAGTTACGACGACAACGATGGCAAACGGCGATATGTGACAGAAGTCATCGCTGAAGAAGTGAACTTCATTGGAGGGAAGAAAGATAGTGGCAGTCAAAGGCAGGTTGCCGAAGGGCCGCCGCTAGGTTTAGATGATGACTTCCACTTGATGGCAGATGACGATGATATCCCGTTCTAGCCAATATTGATTCAACTTTAAACCGCTTTTAGCACAAATAAATAAAGTATTCCAGTATTCTATTTTAAGTTAAAAGCGGTTTAGATATAAAAATAAACTGAACGGAGGCAACCCGTGAGCAGGAGTAAGGAAGATAGCCTTAAATGGTTCCCGCTTGATGTTACTTTTTTCAGTAATCGTAAAGTAAAGATCTTAAAAAGTCGTTACGGAGCGGATGGGATCACGCTTTATCTTTACATCCTGTGTGAAATATACGGGGGTAAAGGATATTTTATCGAATTGAATGAAGACTTAATATACCTCATGTCAGATGATCTGAATATGAGTGATGAAAAAATAAGGCAGATACTGAAATTCTTATATGAGCGGTCACTACTGGTACAGATTCAAGTTGATGAATCCAGCACACTTTTCACTTCGGACACTATCATAACTGCTGAAGGCATACAGGAACAATATCAAACGTCAACGAAGCTGTTGAAAAGAGATGTTGAAATTTATCAAGAATTATGGGTTTTGCCAGAAGATAAAACCCTTAATCATATTAAATTCGTCCATGATGATATAAATCCCAGAAAAAAGGACATTAATCCAAGAAAAAAGACAATAAATACCGGAAATAATGCACAAAGAAAAGAAAAGGAAAATAAAGGAAATAAAAGTAAAGAAAAAGAAGAACCGGGGGCGTTTTTAAAAGATCCTTCTATCAATGTTTTATTCCTTGAATATTTAGATGTTCGTAAAGATTTAGGATGCAGTAACTCAGATCGAGAGGTTGAGATCTTAATTAATAAACTTTCAGATCTAACCAAAGAGCAACAGAAGCAAACTATAGAGGATTCAATTTTAAATAGGTGGAAGGGATTCTTCCCGAAGATCAGCAAATATCCTAATAAAAAAAGTAAAGAGGCGATGCCAGAAATGACAGATTCGAGAGCGCAAGCCTATAAAGACATGGAGGTCCAGTTCACGGAGGACCTGTGGCCAGAGCTGGAGAACACGGAGGAATGATGAAAGCGGTATTAAAATACCCGGGGAGTAAATGGAAATCCGCTGACTGGATTATTGATAATATGCCAGATCACCATTCATATGTTGAACCATTCTTCGGATCTGGAGCTGTGCTTTTTAAAAAGGATCCATCGAACATTGAGACAATCAATGATTTGGATGGTGATGTTTTTAATCTTTTTAAGGTAATCCGGGATAACCCAGAGGGTCTGGCCAGAAGTATTTCCATGACGCCGTACTCTCGCCAAGAGTACGATCAAGCCTTTGAAGGTGATGATTGCATAAACGAAATTGAAAAAGCTAGAATCTTTCTTGTGCGATGTTGGCAAGGCCATGGCTTCCGGACAAACGGTTATAAGGTTGGCTGGAAAAATGATGTGCAAGGCCGAGAATCGGCTTATGCGGTAAGGAATTGGTACCGGCTGCCTCAATGGATAATCGATGTTACTGATAGGCTTAAACAAGTCCAGATTGAGAACAGGCCAGCATTAGAAATTATCAATCGGTTTAGATACGAGAATGTTTTAATTTATTGTGATCCACCTTATTTATTATCAACTCGTACAGCAAAACAATACAAACATGAAATGACGGAACAGGATCACATTGATTTATTGCAATGCCTCGCAGACCATCCAGGTAAAATTATTTTATCAGGATATGAAAGCGAATTATATAACGATTTATTAAGAGGATGGCACATTGAAAAAAGGTCTGGATATTCTGAATATGCTGGGCAAAACAAAACCGAAGTAATCTGGATGAATTATAAGCCAGTTGACCAGATATGTTTTGATTTTATAGGAGCAATGAAATGACAATCGGCGAGTTAATCAAGAAAGAACGTACTCGATGCGGAATGACGCAGGAGGAATTAGCCCTTAAAGCCGGCATTACTGGAAGAACCATCAGTTATTACGAGAACGGTCAGAGAGATCCTCAAATGATCACATTTGGCAGGGTACTGGGAGTTATGGGAATTAAGATTCAGTTTGTGAGGATGGAGGAAGAGAAATATGAAAATAGATTGTAGCATTACGGAAAATTATTTAAAAGAGAATGGCAGACGGTATAAAAATACTGATGTACGCATGAGATTAGCTCAATTTACAAGTAAAGATAATATAAATTCATCAATAAGCGATTTACAAGGCTGGTCAGACGCGCACCCACGGAAAACATACTTAGAGGATTTACTGGAAAAATATCCAAGTATTAAATTAAGCGATTATGGGGTTCCTAAATTTTGCCCTAGCGTATTGGGGTATCAAAAAGAAGTATGCCCATTTGGCCGCTGTAATGCTGAGGTTAGCACTAAATGCTGGAACCAAATAATGGAGGATGAATCATGAGCGCGAAAATAAAAAAATATACCTGGGATTTTAACCCGGATGCAGAAGTGTGGCACAACAATACTTTTGACACAGTAGAGGAATGCATTGAGGATGCGAAAGCAGCTGTTGAAGATGAAAATTCAGAATTTGAGGAAAAACACGACGTTATTTATATTGCTGAGACACGTCAATATATACCAACCGTTGATAGCGGAGCAATTGAGGATATGTTCGCGACAATGGCAGACATTGCAAGTGATGAATATGGAGAACTTGGAAGCGAATGGGAACCATACGACTATAGAAAAACCGATGAGGTAGAAGAGTTAAGGGTAAGCATTGATGCAGTTGTTATGGCATGGCTAAAAAAGCACGACCGATATCCTGATTTTTATGGGCTTGATAATATTGAAGAATATCCGCTGGAAGCGCAGTCATGATTTGCAAAGCGAAAGTTAAAGAAACGGCTACGGGATGGCAGAGTGAGTTAATCGGTATAAATTTATTAGTCGCAAAACAAGGCGAAACATACCAATTATTGGAGGTTGAAACAATATTTATAGATGAATTCGCTGGAATAATTTGGGAAAAATACGGCGATGAAAATTATACGGATGATGTTTGGATTGCAGGGATGAGAATTAGCCGAAAAAAAACGCTTAAAGAAGCTTGTCCAAACAAAAGAGAATTTATGGATTCTGTTCAAGAAAATTGCGAAGGATTTGGCTTTACAGACGATGAAATCGAAATATTGGATAGCCGAGCTTTGGAGGCAAAAGTATGAGTAGCTTCAGCAATGGCATTTACTCTTTCTTCATCCCGGGGAAATTGCCGGGCTTGAATGAATACACTCGCGCCAACCGAACCCACCGGCAAAAGGGTGCAAAGCTTAAAGACGAAACAGATCAATATGTCGCATATTGTGCGATGAATAAGCTCGGAGGCATCCAGATCAGCAACCCGGTACATATCAAATATATATGGGTTGAGCATGATAAAAAAAGAGATCTCGACAATATCGCTTTTGCGAAGAAATTCATTCAAGACGCGCTGGTCAAGATCGGTGTACTGGAAAATGACGGATGGAAAAATATTACCGGTTTTGAGGACCATTTCGAGGTTAACAAGGATAAACCCGGTGTGTTACTAGAAATCGTCGAGGTGGAAGCATGAAAACCAAATGCGAGGGTTGCTGGAACTATGACGGGAATATCCTGATCTGCGCATTTTTCTGCGGGAAGAGGAAGCAATGAGGAACGATATATGGGGTTAATAATTGACAACTTTGCTGGGGGCGGCGGTGCCTCTGAGGGAATAGAGCAGGCTATGGGTAGGCATGTCGATGTAGCGATCAATCATGATCCGGGAGCAATTGCAATGCATAAGGCAAATCATCCACATACAAAGCATTATTGTGAGAATGTATGGGATGTGGACCCAAACGAAGTATGCAAAGGCCAACCAGTAGATTTAGCGTGGTTCTCCCCGGACTGCACCCATTTTAGCAAAGCAAAAGGTGGAAAACCAAGAGATAAAAACATCCGGGGGCTTGCGTGGGTAGCAGTAAAATGGGCGATGCAAGTACGGCCAGCGGTCATTATTTTGGAAAACGTGGAAGAATTTAAAACATGGGGGCCACTTGGCGAGGATAATCAGCCGGATAAAAACAAAACCGGCGAGACATTTAATAGTTTCGTAGAACAGCTTAAGATCATTGGCTATCATGTTGAGTTTCGAGAACTGGTAGCAGCTGATTATGGGGCACCAACCAGAAGAAAAAGGTTTTTTATGGTGGCAAGGTGTGACGGTTTACCAATATTGTGGCCAAAGAAAAGCCATGGGCCACGAAAAAGCATTGAAGTATTGTCCGGAAAGCTAAAACCGTATACTCCGGTTGCTGATGTGATGGATTTTAGTAAACCATGCCCATCAATCTTTGATACAAAAGAAGAGATTATGGAAAAACACGGATTGCGAACAGTACGGCCGTTGGCAGATAAAACGATGGAGCGGATAGCAAGGGGAATAGAAAAGTTTATTATTAATAATCCTGATCCGTTTTTTATTAAAGATCAAACATCTATGTTGATTCAATACCATTCTGAAACGCTGGATCACGAAGTCAGAGGGCAAGCGATAGATGAACCCATCATGACGATTGATAGCAGTCCTAGATATGGGCTGATATCATCCCACATTATCCAGATGAATAATCACATGATCGGCACTGATTCCAGAGATCCGGTAAATACAATTGTTGCGGGCCCTGGGCACCTGGGAGAAGTTAGAGCTTTCCTTATAAAATATTACGGACAGGGTATTGGGCAAGATCTCAAAGAACCCATTGGAACCATCGTGAGTAAGGACCGTTTTGGTTTAATTATTGTCAAAGGCGTTGAATACCAGATAGTTGATATCGGCATGCGGATGCTGGAACCCAGGGAATTATTCACAGCAAACGGATTTCCTCCAGCCTATATTATTGATCACGATGCAGATGGAAAAAAGATAACTAAAACAGAACAAGTAAAGCGGTGTGGAAATGCAGTGCCACCAGTATTTGCGAAGGAATTGGTATTGGCAAATGTTGTGGGAGTTGAAAGAACCATGGCTTCATAGGAACAAAGGAGTGTCTTATGGAAAAAGTAAAATTTAAATACGAATCAGGCGTGGAGCCATATTTAATCCATAACGGTGTGCGCTACCAAGTGCATCAAGATAAAGTTGATGGCAGCTACGTTTACCAACTAAAGTCAAGAGAAACGTGGGTTAAGTTTAAAAAATGCAAAGACCCAATTGGAGTTATGACACGATTCCTGAAAAATAAAAAATACACTTATCGTGAAATCGGAAACAGAAAATGCAGTTACAAATACAACGGGATATTATTTAGCCCAGACGGTTGGGAAAACGAAATAAAAATCCAAGCAGATTATATTATTTTATCCCGGAATTTTGACAATCAAAAGGATTGCATTGAATTTTCAAAAAAATATATCGAAGAGAATTGTCTTGATCAGCAAGTAAGCTTGCTGGACTAGAAATATGGAGGAATCATGAATTGTTTTAAATGCTCGGAACGTATCGGGAATCATTGCAAAAAACATGATGAGCGGTTAGAAATATTAGAAGTTCAAGGGAAAACGGTATTATTTGAACCAGTGGAAGAATGCGAGGCGGAGGAATGAAACCAATTTTATTTAATACAGAAATGGTGCAAGCACTTCTTGACAGACGGAAGACGGTAACACGGCGGGTGGTAAAGCCGCACAGGGAAGCGATTATAGAAAATATATGGATTGATAAAGAGGATGGCGAGGTGGTAGTTGTTTATAACGATAATAACCATATTGGCGAAAAAGGGTATATCAAGCCGAAATATCAAATCGGCGAGATCTTATGGGTACGGGAAACATTTTACAAGAGCCCGACGCACGGTGGGTGGAGATATTTAAACGAAGTGAGCCCAAATAGCCCGCTAACAAAAACATGGAAGAAGGTTCCATCCATCCACATGCCACGCGAAGCTGCCAGAATCTTCCTGAAAGTCACTGGCGTTCGGGTGGAGCGGTTGCAGGATATAACTGACGAACAAGCGGAAAAAGAAGGGGTTCCTACAGGTTGGCCTATGGAACCTGTATTCTGCCCAGAATGCAAGGGAGAAGGAGTTTTAGGAACTTACGATTCGAAAACATTAGGATATATTGAGATTGATTGCTACCACTGCAATGATGCAAAGGTAAGATTTAAAAATCTCTGGAACTCCACCATCAAGAAAAAAGACCTCCCTGAGTTCGGATGGGATGCTAACCCGTGGGTGTTCGTGTATGAATTTGAGAGGTACGAAAATGAATCGTGAAATAATTTTTCGGGGGAAGGTGATTAATGATAATGAGTGGGTCGAGGGGTTTTTAATAAAAACTAAAAGGTCGACGCTGATTGTTAAAGAATTTTCTGATGATGGAATTAGCGTGAACATAAAACTAGGGTATGACGTAAGACCTGAAACCGTCGGCCAGTACACTGGGCGGAACGACTTAGAAGAAAGCAGAATTTTCGATGGTGATATTTTGTGTGACGACGAAAGTGGACGAAAATTTATTGTAGTTTGGATTGAAGAAGAATGCAGCTTTTTACTAAAAGAAATTGGATGCGACGTTTACGAAAATACAATAGATTGGGCAGCTATAGATGAGGGAGATTTCTTGGCACTTTATATTGTTGGCAACATCCACGACAACCCAGAATTATTGGAGGTGCAGCGATGAAAGCATATAAAATAACAATGACTGAAAAATCTGGGATTAAAAGTAGTTACACAAAAACGTATGAGCAACTTGGCGAATTTGAAAAGGAATTACTAGCCAACGGTGGCCATTTATATGGTTCATATTTTGAATACTGCATAGCCGAAATTGATACTGAGGAGGTGCAAAAATGAGAAAAATAATACTATATATTTTGGTAGCAGTAATGATTTTTGCGATGCCAACTAGCGCCATTTATGCAAAAGGGGCATCAGGTGGAGCACATGCATCATCGAGCGCGCATACGACGACTAGCTCGCATGTAACGGCAACAGAATCATCAGCAACACATTCTACCACATCAGAAGCGACGACAGCGCACGAGTCTTCAGCATCCAAAGCGACAGCCGTACCAAAAATATCAAGTGCGGCAAAATCATATACGAAAGCCAATTCAAACCCTATATACAGTAAAGCTTATATACCAAGCAATATTAATCTTGCTTATGCAAACCATGTGTTTATAGTGCCTATTGTAAATAATAATAACGGTGGCGGTGACGACGATGATCAAGATTGATATGGAAATGCCGGAAAGCTGCTTTACCTGTAGATTCTCAATATTTAATGGATTCCCGCATACACTTGCTTCTGGATTTTATAATTGGGGATGCTTAGCAATGGATAATGAGAACTTTTTAATCAGGTTTTCTGAATTTGACCCACGAGAACAGCAGAATGCAAGATACAAAGCTTGCCCATTAATCGAGGTGAAAGAAAAGCCTTGTCACAACTGTGAACATAAAAACAGCAAAAATGATATTAATTGCAGGCTCTGCGGTACGGGAGAAGAAGATTCAGAATGGGAGGCGGAAGATGGAGCAGATTGATCTAAGCAAATATTACCAACCGTATTTTTTAGCATACATTAACCATCTGGGATTAAAAGCAGGCGACCAATGCGATTTAATTTTATACACCCAGTGGATTATGAAAAAGCATGAAGAATTCCGGAAATTGCAAAGGATGAATGAGAATAAGCCATATACAGATGATGAACGGGAAATGTTTATTGAATATATAGGCGAGGTGGAAGAATGAAAAAAGCCGAACAGATTAAACAGATGAACGATATCGAACTAGCATCAGAAATAAATAATCTAATGGCTGAAATGTGCAAGCAATATTGCAGGGGCTGCGAAAAAACGAAATACCGATGCGATGAGGCGGTTAAGAAATATCTGAGAAGTGAGGTGGAATGATGACCGGAAGGATGAAAAGACTTATAAGCTGCGGGACATGCGAACATGAAAAGAATGGGGAAAAAAGAGAAAACTATGTTTGTGAAATGTGCTTTCAAACGTACCTGCAAAGTGGATTCCAGAAGCAGCATTCGAAATGGGAAGATGCATTGCCATGCCGTGAGACAAGGAGGCGAGAGGATGAGTAATCAAAATATATGCGATGGATGCCCACAATTTAATAGGATTTGCGATGGGAAAATGAGTGCGAATAAAAAATATTGTTTTTTCTACCACAGGAAATGTTATGACCCAAATTATAGGCAAAGCGATGAAAAAGAAGATATCTTAAGAATTATTTCCGGAGAGATAGAGCAGATAGTACCGGCATTCGTTCCGAAAGATTACTCAATTAAGATATCACATTGTTTTGACGATAGAACGTTTTTAATATCTGTGAAAGTAAGTATGGATGAGCGTTGGTTTCCAGTTGGTTATTTGAGAATGAGAGGGGATATTGTGAAAAAAATATGGGTGAAAAATATGTTTGGTATCGAGCCTATGCTCAAGACGTTGGATGGGAAGGTTTTAGAGTAGAAAAGATAGAAAACGACTCGTTTTACGGAGCTTGCAAAAACATGGGGTATAGCAGCCAACAAATTACTGAAATTTATGAAGCAATTGGAAAAGTAGGTTTTTTCGCCAAAGAGCTAATGGAAGCTGTTGAAAAAGCGATGCGGCCAACAATTGAGTTAATAAGCGAGTGGTATCAAGACACTTTTGAGCTTTGCTATTCAATTCCAGAGAAAAAGAAAATCTACCAAAGCGAATATCGGATAAAAAGCAACGTGAAGAAATACATGTATATGCCGAATTACAGGGGCCAGATGTTTTGCGTTGGCGGTTATGGAAATTATAGGAGGTTTTAAATGAACTACGAATTAATCATAATGGTTCAGCTGGTTTTGATTTTGATCGCGGCATCAGTGATCATTGAAAAAAATCAAACGATTCGGGCGCAAAAGAATGAGATCGCCGAAAATGAAGAATATACTACGTCGTGGTACGGCACAGCAGGTAGAGAGATAATAGCCGAATTTGAAAGAAACCTCAAACGGTTTAGAGATGATAACTGTAAGTTGGTGGAAGAAAATTATAAGCTTAAAAGATTTAACGAAGTGAACAGGGACTATTGGGGGAAATTAGAACAAATATATGCTGAGGATCATCGGCTGGAGTTACCAAAGGAGGCTTTAAATGACCGAGTACAAAGAAGCACAAATAATTAAACACGCATTGCAATATTATATCAATCGCCCGGATGCAGAGGAAAAAGATATAGAAACCGAAAAATTGTTATTACATCAATTTGAAGAAAAAGTTGAAAGGTTAAAATGCAGGAACCATATTAGTTGACATAAAAAAAGGAGCTTCCGCCCCCGATAGAATACCAAGTAAAATTATTTTATCAGAGGGGGAAGCGGATGTCAAGTAAAGCGGTTTGCAGGCCAAAGGACAAGCGGAAAGATGAAATACTCAGGGGATATGAGTATCAAATAGAGTTAACCAACAGCCTTGAACGGGAGATTGAACGGCTGATGACGAAAGCCACTAAAATGACAAATATTATCACAGACATGCCGCGTGGGGGCGCATGCATGGATATGGGAGATAAAATCATTGAGTGGCTGCCACTACAAGAACAGATAAAAGCGGAGATAGAAGAGTCTGTTCGGATAAGAACTGAAATCATGGGATGCCTGGATTCAGTGAAAATACCAAAATTGCGGACGGTATTGCAGCTGACCTATATCGAATGTCTAAGCCAAGGCGAGATTGCCGAAAAGATGCATTACAGCGTAAAGCAGGTGTACAACCTGACGAATGAAGCATTGGAGCTAGTCAAGATAAAATAATCATCATTGCCGACAATTTCAATAGAAAAAAATTTATAATATAAAATGTGGAAGGTTCCGAATAGAGCCACATTTAATTATGATTTACACAGACGCATGGGAAAGTTAGGTCCTGAGCACGACGTTAAAAGGCTTTGATATTCTCGCATAGCACAATTGGTAGTGCAGTTGACTGTTACTCAAAAGGTTATAGGTTCGAGTCCTATTGTGAGAGCCATGGAAGATTGCTAGACCGGTAATAGGCTTGCTTGCTAAGCAATGGCAGGGTAACACCTGAGAAGGTTCGATTCCTTCATCTTCCGCCAAATAAATTATACAGGCATCCGAAAGGGTGCTTTTTTCATGAAAAAAATTCAAGAGGTGAACCCGGAATGTTTAAGTACACAATTAATGATCAATACCGTGATTACTTTGATGCCGAAATTTTACCCAGTGGCCAAACCATCAGGATTGAGTTTCAAGAAGATTGGACGAAAAAAATCGTTTATTTTAACATCTTTTTAGTTACGAAGCACAAGAAAAAAGCCCCATATCCAGAACTTGAACAAACTGGAAAAGATGGATTAAAAGGGCTGATGTGGGCAAGAAGCAAAATTTTGGAATTTGAAAAATTTATAAGAGAAGATACCGGATATGATAGATCAAAAATAATAATGATATGCCGATGGGATGACAACCGCAGAAGAAATGTATATTTTTATGGGCTGAGCAAATGCGGATATAAGTATGGAATGATTTATGGGTCAAAGGCTATTTTAAAACAAATATAGGAGATGAAAGCCATGGAATATACAAAGCGTATACCAAATACTTTTGATGGGCGAAAGTCAGTATCACAAAGTACAGCATTCGGGGAAATTGGGCTATCGAAAGAAGACCTTGAGTGGCTGTTAAATGGCGGCTGTGTCGTCTATTTTGACGGGGAATACGATAATTTCATAACGATGAAGAAAGATTGGTGCTAATCGATGATAGATAATAAATGTGACCGAAACGAATGCGAACATTACCGGGACGGTGAGTGCCTTGACAAACAAACGCTCAAGGATCCGCGCAAGGCTACCGGGTGTGTGATCTACCAAGGATGTAATCACAATGACACATAAAGAAATATTAACACTCTGCAATCGGTGCGCTGATGTGATTCGAGAAGATGAGAGCCAGACAATCAAGCGAGTTGATCCAAATCAAAAGATCATGGAACCGTGCCTGATTTGCGGTTACAAGGGCTTTGATTATAAGGTAGAGAGTAAGGAGAAAAAGCATGGATCAAAAACATGTTAATGAAAAATTCGTATTCGATGAAAATTGCAGGGTACTGGCTGGGATGATGGATAACTCGATCAAAGCAAGGGAAACGGCTGTGACAGAGAATAAATGCTTGTTCTGCATACACCGATGGGAATGCAATTATGAGGGCAGTGGGGTTTGTAAGCTGGATGCAGAGTAGCGATTAAGCTTTGCAAAACAAACGAATGAGAGGTGGTGAGATTGCCAAGAGCACCGAATGAAAAGATAGAGCAAGCTAAAAAGCTATATGAAAAAGGCATGAAATTAGTTGAGATTGCAAGTCAACTAGAAATACCTGAAGGCACCATTCGCAGTTGGAAAAAAAGATATCAATGGGATGCAACGTTGCAAACAAAAAAACGCAACGTTGCAAACAGAAAAGGTGGGCAAAAAGGAAATAAAAATTCAGTTGGCCATGGAGCTCCCGAAGAAAATAAAAACGCTGAGCGCCACGGCTTCTTTTCAAAATGGCTACCTGCCGAAACGATGGAGATCATGCAGAGCATCGAGCGTTCAAACCCAATTGACTTGTTATGGGATAATATCCAGCTCCAATACACTGCCATCATCCGAGCGCAAAACTTAATGTACGTCCGAGACCAATCGGACATGACGAAAGAAATTGCATGTGATGGTTTAGCAACATCCTATGATATCCAATATGCATGGGATAAACATGCTAATTTTTTACAAGCGCAATCCCGGGCAATGAAGACACTGGAAAGCATGATCAAACAATATGATGAGCTGACACGATCCAGCATGGCTACCGAAGAGCAACGGGCGCGCATCGACAAAATGAAACTTGAAATGGTTAAGATTAATGGCGATCCCGAAACTTATGAGGATGACGGATTTCTTGAAGCACTGAAAGGCAATGCTTTGGAGGTGTGGGATAATGAAGATTAAATTATACAAAGCAAATATATTGTTTTTGGATAGTGGCAGAAAGGCAACAGATATTTTTTACATTAGAGCAAGAAATAGTCTCCATGCAAGAATGAAATTCAAGAGAAGAGTAAATGCAATAATGAGATTCAAATGTTTGAAAATATCAAACGTAAGAATCTGTTTAAATGCGCCAAGATGGTTAACTGATGAACCCGACGATTAAGAAAGCGTTCTTCAAGTTCAAACCGTTCTCCCGAAAGCAGAAGAAAGTTTTATCCTGGTGGATGCCAGAAAGCCCGGCTCATGACAAAGACGGGATTATAGCCGATGGAGCAATCCGGTCAGGCAAAACCTTATCCATGTCGTTATCGTTCGTGATATGGGCCATGGAGACATTCAACGGCCAAAACTTTGGGATGTGCGGAAAGACCATTGGTTCATTCCGGCGTAATGTTTTATTCTGGTTGAAACTAATGCTCAAGTCCCGGGGCTATAAAGTCCACGATAACCGGGCAGATAACCTGGTAACAGTCACCAGAAAAGGCATAACCAATTACTTTTATGTTTTTGGTGGTAAAGATGAACGTTCCCAGGATCTTATCCAGGGGATCACCCTTGCCGGCGTATTCTTTGATGAAGTCGCTTTGATGCCTGAATCGTTTGTCAATCAAGCAACTGGGCGTTGCTCCGTGGATGGATCAAAGTTCTGGTTTAACTGTAACCCAGATGGCCCTTATCACTGGTTTAAGGTCAACTGGATTAATGAGATTGATAAAAAGAATCTTCTTTACCTACACTTCACCATGGATGACAATTTGTCTTTATCTGAAAAGATCAAGGCTCGTTACAAATCCATGTATACCGGCGTATTTTATAAACGGTACATCCTTGGACTATGGACCATTGCACAGGGCATTATCTATGACATGTTTGACCCTGATAAGCATGTGATCCACAAAGTACCAGAGGAATTGACAATTGAGCGCTATATCTCATGTGACTACGGTACGCAAAATGCGACCGTTTTTTTATTGTGGGAACGTGGCGTATCTGGTAAATGGTATTGCACCGAAGAATATTATTACTCAGGCAGAGAAAAAGGGAAACAAAAGACTGACAGCAATTTTGCTGATGACTTGATTGAGCTTATTAATGGCAGGCAGATTGAGCAAATCATTATTGACCCTTCAGCAGCGTCATTTATTGCAGAGCTGCAGAACAGAGGATTATCAATTAAAAAAGCAAACAATGATGTTATTGACGGTATCCGCGTTACTGGCACAGCAATTGACCAAGGCAAAATACAATTTATGGACAATTGCACTAATACCATTAAAGAGTTTGGCAATTACATCTGGGATAAAAAAGCAGCAGACCGTGGTGAGGATAAGCCGATAAAAGATCACGATCATTGCATGGATGCTGTACGCTATTTTTGCTATACGGTATTAAGCAGGTCAGAATTCAGAATCACACGGATAGGGAGGTGAGAAACAGATTGAATAAATTTCAAAAATGGGCGGTCAAGACATTTTCATTAAGCGATAATTCTGTATTTACAAAGATATTGATGATTAATGGCGGTATCCAAAAGCACACCGAAGTCAATTATAACAATATGTGTAAGGAAGGATACCAGAACTTCGTGGTTTATGCATGCCTGGACAAGATAGTCAAGGCAGCAACGGCGGTAAACTGGGAAGTAGCCACCTACGACAAAGACGGGAAGCTTCAGAAGATCCCAAATCATCCTATGAAGATGTTAATTGAGAACCCGAACCCGATGCAAGGGCAGGCTAAGTTTTTAGAGAGAGCGATTAAGTTTTTTTACATCGAAGGGAATACCTTTATTCATAAGATAACGGCTGGCGATACAGTAAAAGAGCTTTATTGCTATAGGCCTGACCGGTGTGACGTTAAGTTCGGTAGAAGCGCCGATAACCCGATTGAGTCATTTATTTATACAGCAGCGTCAAACATTCCTATCGAACCCGAAAACATCTTACATTGGAAATCATTTAATCCCATGGATGAATACGACGGGTTAGGCAGAGGCATGAGCTTACTAGGCCCTATTGCACGTATCATCGATCAAAACAATGCTATCAAACAATGGAACTATAGCATGATGAAAAACGGGGCTAAGAAAGACGGCGCTATTGTTTTAAAAGAGTCATTGGGACAAATAGCACTAGACAGACTAAAAGATAGCATGAAGTCTGAATATAACGGCGATAACCCCGGGGGCTACATGCTCTTGGAGGGCGGCGCAACATTTGAGGACTTCGGCACTAACCCCAAAGACACCGACTGGTTAAACGCCTCAAAACAGACCATCGTGGAGATGTGCGCAGCACTTGGTGTTGATCCAATCCTAATTGGCTTCAATGAATTTTCATCATACAACAATAAATCAGAGGCGAAAAAGTCCCTGTATACCGAAACTACTCTGCCACTCTTACGAGAGCTAGCAGACGAACTTGGACAATTCTTAGGGCTCGCAGATGGCGAGTTCTTTTATTTTGACCTAAGCGACATTGCAGAGATGCAGGAGAACATCAAAGAGAAGTTCGACATGGTAAGCGGTGCTACCTTCATGACAGAGAATGACAAGCGGGAATATGTGGGACTGGATGCCAAAGACGGACTGAACGTCTACCGGATCCCGATGTCCTATGTTGACATCCCGGAAGGTAGTGACATACCACCAAAGAGCGCGGATACATCAAACACAACAAATTTTAAATCATTACCCAGGGGAGGTGAGACCAAAAGCGTAAGAAAAGAAAAGGCGCTATTTGCATTCAACAAGGTTATTGATCATTCAGTTGATAAACAAGTAAAAATTATTGGGAAGTATTTCATTGACCAAGGAAAACGGATCAAATCAATCAAAGGCAAATCATTTGAGCATAAAGATGATGGTGAGGATGAAGCAGGCGCTATTGTAAAGAAAATATTAAACTGGGATTCCGAGCAAACGATTATGACCGATATCATCATGAAACTGTATCAAGAGAACTTGGGCCTTGGCTATAACATGGCTAATGAACTCTTTGCCTTGAAATTAGACGGTATCGAAGCAATTCAAAACGATGCATTGATGGCGTGGGCCAAAGCACATGCGGCTGAGCAAGTCACCTATGTCATGGATACAACAAAGGACCAGATCAAACGGATTATCGCGGATGGCTTGAAAAACGGCGCAAGTAATGCGGAAATGGCAGATTCCATTAGTAATCTGGAAGAGATTAACTCTGTTGGAAGAGCACGAGCCATAGCCAATACCGAGGTTCACAACTCAATTATGTTCGGTAATCACAAGGCTCAAAGCGATGCTGGCATCGAAAAAAGAGAATGGGTAACGGCAGGCGATGAAGCCGTTCGTGAATGGCATGATGAACTTGACAAGGAAGTACAACCGATGGGTGAACCGTTTAGTAATGGGCTCATGCATCCCGGCGATCCGGACGGAGACCCTAGTGAAATAGTGAATTGCAGGTGTATAGAATGCCCAGCTGGTTTTGAATAACGGAAGGCGGTGATCATCATATCTAATCCAATACGAAAGGTGGTGGTGAATTGACAATCGAATATAAAGAATTTGAAGTAAAAGTTTCTGATGTAAAAATGGACGGAGATATGGGAACGGCGGTTATCTTGCTAAGCCCCTATAACAATATCGATTTAGGATATGACAGGGTAATGCCAAGCATTGCAACTCGTAATAGTGGTAAGAAGATACCACTGTTAAAACAGCACCAGGTAGGTACAGAGCATGGCCATATGGACTTGTTTTCTACCTCTGATGGGATCAATGCAAATGTAACTCTTTATCTTGAAAAGAACGAGGGATCGATCATATTTCCTGAGGCATTCCAACACTATGCCTTATTAAAACGGGCTGAAACGGACGGTGTGCCGGTGAAATACAGCATTGGTTATAACACGCTGGATTACAAATACGTAACCGAAGGAAAGCAGACGATTAGAGATTTAAATGATATTGACATTATGGAAGGGTCCAGGGTTACTTTCCCCATGAACCCAATGGCACAAAATGTAAGGGGAAGTGTTAAATCGTTGGAAGGCGGTGAGAAATTGGAATTTAAGATAGGAGCAAAAGCCATTATGCTTAATGATGCTCTTGAAATGGGAGACCTTGAGCAACTACGATGGCAGATACAAAGTGCATTGAACGAAAGCATGGCAAGTATTATGAATGATTGCGATACGAACAACGTGCAAAAGATCGCTTTGATTGATACAACGCTAACGCAGTACCATCAAGCGATGCTGGATTTATGTACAAAGATTATAAACGCAACTGAACAAATGCAAAAACAACTCGACGCGACCGAACTAGTCGAAAAAGCATCGAGTATTTTTATGCGTGAAATTAAGGCTGGGGCAGCGATATCAAAGCCCAATGCGGAGCGGTTGCAGGGCATTATGAAAGCTGTATCGGAGGTAATGGGGTGCAACTGGGACAAGATCCAGAAAGCCATGATTGATGATACGACGGACGATGGCGAACCTCAGGATGATGCTGGCGGTAAAAGCGATGATGAAGATTTGGAATTCAAAACCCTTTATGAGGGTTTTTTAGATTACGCAAAAAATATTAAAAAGGATGAGGTGTAGGAATGGGATTAGACCAAAAACAAATGATTGAAGACATGAACAAAGCGTTTGTGAATTTTAAAGAAGCGAATGATCAACTGCAAAAAGAAGTAAAAGAGTATGGTATGGCCACTGGTGAGGTTAAAGGCCTAGTTGAAACAATGCAAAAGAAAATGGACGACATTGAAGTGAAGATGCAACGGGTTAATACATCCCCCAGTATCGGCGATGGAAAAGAGCAAACCGCTGAGACCAAAGCTATGATGGATTACATGAGAAAAGGCGTTGTTCCCGAAGTAAAGGCATTATCAACTGATAGTGACCCAGATGGCGGATATATGCTACCACCACAAATGGAAACAACTATCATCGCAAGAATCAGAGATTTCTCACCAGTTCGTCAGGTAGCCAGCAAATCAACGATATCTACAGGAAATGCGCTGTTAATCCCACGTGAGGGAAATACTGATTTTGAATCAGGGTGGGTCGGCGAGCGACAAGCGCGACCAGAAACTGCTACTGGAACGTTAGAAATGTTAAGAATCACGCTTCACGAAATGTACGCACAGCCAACAGCCACTCAGCAACTGATTGACGATCCTGCTTTTAACTTCGAATCATACATCAACCAAAGAATCGCTGATCTGATGGCAAGAAAAGAAGGATACGCTTTCATCAATGGCACTGGGATCAATCAACCAGAAGGATTACTGGTCAGCAATCAGGTATCAACTATCACAAATACGCTTACCTTCGATTCGCTAATTGGTCTTCAAGCCGAATTAAGACAACAGTTTGCAATCAATGCCAACTTCATGATGAACCGTTTCACGCTGGCTTATATTCGAACCTTAAAAGACAAGAATGACCAGTATTTATGGCAACCATCGTCTCAGGTAGATAAACCAAACATGATTTTAGGTGACACTTACCAAATTGCGGATGATATGCCGAATGCAGCATCAGCAGGGGTTTTGGTAACTGGCGCAACTCCATTGTTATATGGCGACTTCTCGGCCTATAGGATTGTCGATAGGCAAGGCTTAAGAACGGTACGGGATCCATACACCTCGAAACCAAACGTGTTGTTTTACACTACCAAACAGGTTGGCGGCCAGGTTATCAATGATCAGGCTATTAAGAAACTGAAATTGTCCTAAGGAGGATTATAAATAATGAAAGATATGTACAACAACATCAAGCAGCAAAACGCATTTAACAGCCAGGCAATTACCACAAATACTACGGTAAACGGGGAGATTATCGATACAGCAGGATTTAATAGTCTTACTTTTATTGTAAAGGCTGGAACCATTACCGACGGCGATTATGCCGTATCGTTAATGGAGGGAGATAACGCTGCTCTTACCGATGCTGCATTAGTAGCAGATGCGGATCTATTAGGCCTTGAGGCAGGGGCGTCTTTTACCGCTGATACCGACGACAATAAGACAACCCGTATCGGATACCGTGGGAACAAACGCTATGTGCGCCTATCAATAACCACCACTAACGTCACTACTGGTGGGGCCATTAGTGCTGTAGCGATTTTAGGTAATCCGCAATTTGCACCAACGGGATCGCAGTATAAATAATGTTATTTAATCAATCGTCAGTTTTTGATCATGTTGATGAGACAAGCATTATTGATTTAAAAACTGGCGAGATTACGCCGAAACAGGTTAAAGAAAGGGTGGAACACACCATGAAAATAAAGATGTTAGAAAATGCACCGGGGAGCGTTGACGGGATAACCATTCAGCACTTTGAGGCTGGCACCGAATATGATCTTCCCAAGTGGATGGCCGATGCCTTTATTATCAAAGGCTATGCCGAGAACCTAGAAGCTGCGCCAACAGAACAAAAAGTAACAGCACCGGAAGAAACAAAGGCAGCTAAAGCCGGGAAGTAGGTGGACCATGGACATTGCAGATAATGCATTAATGACGTTAGCCGACCTCAAAAGTCTATCCGGTATTGCCAACACTGACACGAGCAACGATGTCAAACTACAGTTTCTTATCAATTCCGCAAGTCAAGAGATTGAAAATATCCTTGGGCGTAAGATCAAGAAATCCCAATATACCGAAAAGGCTAAAGGCAATAATCGGCTGACCATCAAAACAAAGAATTACCCATTGCTAGAAGTGGCTGAGATTAAGACCAATGGAAGCCTGGTTAATGAGCTAGATTATTCCTTCGAAGAGTCGGGGATCATTGAGGGTATTCGCCCATGGGGCGCATCCGGCCTGCAACAGGGCATTTCTAACTTTATGGTGCAACGGTCCAGCAACATTGAGATCAGCTACACAGCTGGCTATATATTGCCGAAAGATGCAACCACATTAGAACCCCGGACATTACCGTATGATCTGGAATTATCAGCATACCGCATGATCAATGGTTTAGTGGCACTGACTGAACAAGGAACGGAAGGCCTTAAATCCTTCTCGATTTCCGACGTAAGCTGGACGTGGGATAAGGAATATATGCAATCTGTTTTGCCTACAATCTTACGATATCGTGAGGTGAGAATCTAATGGAGACAAGCATTAAAGATGTCAACAATGTTGATAAACTGTTAAATATCCTTAAAGAACTATCGAATTTTGAAATCCACGTGGGGATCTTATCGGGTAAAGCTGATTCAAAGATCCTGATGATTGCACATGTTAATGAGTACGGATGGCAAATTGAAGTGACTGATAAAATGCGTAAGTATCTTGGGGCTACGGGATTGCATCTCAAAAAAGAAACTGACCACATCACCATCCCCGAACGAAGTTTTATCCGTAGCGGATACGATCAAAACAAAGTTAAATTAGAGAAACTAATGGAAAACTTACTTAAAAAAGTAATCATGTCCGAAATAACCGTTAACCAATTTACCGACCAAGTTGGCTTATATTGTGTTGGCTTTATTCAAAAATTCATGACAGATTTAAAATCACCAGCGGATCATCCTTATACCATTGAGAAAAAGGGTGGGAAAACTAATCCTCTGATGGATAGTGGGGAATTAAGGCAAAAAATAACTTATGAGGTTGTGAAGAAATGATAGGACCTAAAATGCCAGGAATGGTTATGGCAACATTAACACGGACAAGCCGCGCAGAAGGACATTACGATTACGAAAATGGCGGTATATGGGTAGATGGAGCGCCAACCGAAATCAGTTTTAAAGGTGCTGTATTGCCACTATCTTACAAGGACCTGAAATATGACTCAGGTGGAACTTACACCGTCGATGACCGGAAATTGTACACCTACAATTCCTTTGATACTGGTGAAAAGATCAATCATGGCGGGACACCATACACCATTCTGGAAGATAAGGATTATTCGCAGTTCGGCGGTGGTCTGCATGTTTATATCATAAAGCGAGGTGACAGCTAATGAGCGCCGTAACCGTAACAAAATTAATAGTCAAGAGACTACATGAACTGTTAAATGCTCCTGTAGTTCCAACGGATAACGTCGGTGATAAGCCGGGTTATCCGTTTTTAAGTTACAAAATCACTACAGCCCGAATAAAACCGAATGGTCAGCCCATCATGGAACGAGAACTGATAGCGAGTGTGAATCCGCTATTTGAGTATGACATTAAGGAAACAGCCATTGAACAGCCAGCTTTTACAATTAGCTTTATTGCTTATGCGGCGGCTGAATTTGACGCGATTGGTTTGTCCCAGATGGCGTTGGATACACTCAACCATAACTTGTATTACGAGCTTAAAGACATTAATGCGGTAGTGACAAGCATTGAAGCGGTTGGGGACCGAAGCGTTTTGATTGTTGACAATTACGAGCATCGGTATGGATTTGATGCGATTATTCGGATAACAAGTGAAGCATCTCGAATCGTAGAGACGATAGAAAATTTTAATATAACAGGAGGAATAAATGAGTAGATTAAATGACTTTAAATCGACGATAAAGCTTAGCACAGCCGCTGAAGTCCGCCAGGAATTTGGCGGTATTCTGCTTTTTGAGACAGATACTGATCACGAATACAAAGTATACGCAGACTTAGCAGCTGTCTTAGTGGATTTTGTAATTACAACAGACACCTATAAAATGGCGGCGCGAATCTTTAACCAAGAATTAAGCCCGTCGGGAATTGCAATTATTGGGGAAGCGACAGCGACACCGGCAGAGATTACAGCAAAGTTAGACACGGTTGTTAATAAAAATTGGTATGCCTTAGTTTGCACGGATAATGCCACGGCAACCATTACAGCACTCGATACCTGGGTTGATACGAAAACTAAAGTATACGTCGCGACAACACAAGTCTTGACTGACATTGGCACTGCAAAATCAAAACGTACATTCATCGGGTTTCACGATTCTGCCGATGCGTACATGATGGAAGGGCTACTGTCTTATATGTTAACCCATGATATCGGGAGTGCAACCGCTAAATTCAAAAAAGTTACTGGTATTGTGGAGGCAAATATCACTGATCCTCAATTAGCCGTATTACGCGCTGCGCATGGGGTTACCTACATTGAAGAGATGGGAAATCTAGAAACAACTGGGTCTCAAACAGCGTCAGGTGAACATTTTGACGTAGTTTTAGGCGAAGACTGGATCAACTACAATATGGAAAAAGAAATGCATGATTTGGCTGTTAGCGTGGAAAAAATAGGATATTCAGGGAACGGCATTGCATCGCTCGTTGGCGTTGCGACGAATGTATTAAATAAAGCGACATTGCAGGGAATTATCCTAATTGAAAATAAGGTACCTCAATTCAGCATTGTCTACAAATCACGTGCCGAAATGTCACAAGCGGATCGCGCGAATAGAGAATACGACGGGATTACATGGGAAGCTTATCTTGATGGCGCTATTGAAGGTGGAGCAATCAGCGGAGATCTGATTGCCTAGGAAGGAGAAAAACAAATGCCAGATATAAATACTTATGATTTTAATGATATCAGTTTTATCGTTGACGGAGTGATTGCAACAGGACTATCCGATGGAGACGATGCGGTATCGTGCGGACAAAACGAGGACAATTTCAAAGAGTCGGTCGGGGCACAAGGCGACGTTATTCTAAATGAAATCAATAATAAAACCGGATTTTTTAAGGTGAAGGTACAGAGCACGTCTCCTGCATGCGCCCAATATGAAAAATTAGCAAACACAGGGGTACTAGTTCCGGTGCAGGTAATTGACTCAACAACGGGCGGCATTAATGCCAGTTGCACAAAAGGAAGAGTCAAAAAAACGCCTGATAAAAAATGGGGTGCAACCTCATCCGAGCGAGAGTATGAGTTTTTCGCAATAGATTACAAAACTAAAGAATAAATAAGGAGATAAAGATATGAGCGATCTAAGACAAGAAAAAGTAACAGTGGGTGATAAAGAATATACATTTCAAGAGGTACCGTCACGTCAATTCCTGAAAATGAATCAGAGAGCAACAGGAAGAGACGGACAGCCAATTCTTGAAACACTATATGACGAATTGTTGAAGCACATCGTCGCCGATCCTAAAGTGAAAATGGACGACTATACCACAAAAGAATTGATAGCGCTGACAACAGCAGCGATGAAGTTCCAACTTGAAGAGGAATAAGTCAAAATCATATTACAAGAAGCTGGTAAAAGAACAATGGTATTTTTGGCGGTTAGTCATGGAAGGAGTTATTTCATACACAGAAGCTTGTAATATGCTTGAAGACGAACTTCGAGAAGCAAACGCAGCGCTTGACTTTTATATTGAGCTTTGCAAAAAGAATAGCAGTACAAAATAGCACTTCATTGCGAGACGCTATTTTTTTATGCTGGAAAGGAGGTAAATCATGGCGGATCTAAGAAGTTTATTCTTCAGCATTGGGTTTAAAGGTGACGCCAGCGGAATCAATTCTATGAACAAGGCTACCGACAGCCTGAAAAGCAGTATGAGTAGTGTGGCGTCCGTTGCGGTAAAAGCTGCAGCTATTCTCGGCGCAGGAATAGGAATAAAAGACATGGTCCAAAGTGCCGCCGCCGGTCAACAGCGTATGGCACAAATGGATGCTGTTTTGGCATCTACTGGTAGTGCGGCCGGAATGTCCAAAGATGCATTGCTAAGTTTAGCTGATGCACAAGGTAAGGTCACTGAATATTCCAAAGGTGCAACCATCGAAGCAGAAAATATGATGTTGACATTTACGGGTGTTGGAAGTGACGTTTTCCCAACTGCAATTAAAGCAAGCCAGGATATGGCAACGGCTATGGGCATGGATGCCACAAGCGCCGCCCAAACACTTGGGAAAGCTTTGAACGATCCAGAAGCTGGATTGTCCAGACTAACAAAGCAAGGCGTTGTATTTACTGACGCGCAGAAAGACCAGATTGCAGCGATGCAAAACGCTGCCAAACAAAGTCAATGCAGGAATTATAATTTCACCAGGAACTATAGATCAAGCAATTGCACAAGGGTATTACGGCGGTGCTGCTACAGATGGAAAAGTACTTGGCGACACTGATTTAATTGCAGGTAATATTTTGAGTGGAAAAAACATATTTAATGTAGGTGGATCGGCAGCAAGAAAAGCGAGCGGAAGCGTAGCTTTTGCTAATTATGTCACCCAGCTGGCAATTAGTAATTTAACATTTGCCCCATCTACAATATGCATCATCAGTGGTAATGCGTCAGCGTGTAGCTTTGCAATATATATGAAAAGTTGGAGCGACTTGGCGGGGGAGCCGTGCTATATCAACGGAATAATGAACTCGTCAAGCAGTCTCAGATTTTTTAGCGATGATGGAAGTTGGGTTAATGCAACAGGGTTCCGTTTAAACTTTAGCGCACCAGTCCAAAGTGGATCAACGCGCTGGGTAGCAATTGAATAAAAAAATAGAAAGGGAAAATAAATGAATACATTAATAATTTACGATAACGCAGGTTATATTATATCAACAATGGCGGGTTCGATTCGAGAGCCGCAAGGTGGAGTACAGTTTTTATGGGTAGAAATTCCCGAAGGAAAACAATTAAAAGTTACAGATGGAATAGGGGTTGATGTTTCGGTTACACCAAATATCCCCATCCTAGAAAATATACCGAAATCATCCGAAAAAGTAATTGAAATTAGAATGTCGAATGTTGAAGATGCTGTAAACGCAATAATGACGATATAAATAATATACGAAAGGAGGTGTTACTATGTATAACTATATTTTAGGGCAATGGGTAATGGCTAGAGTTAGCCAAGAATGGGTAATGGCATGCGTGCCAAAATTTATAACCGCAGAACAATGCGCGGTTATTTTAGCTACGCCGCAAACCCCCGGTACGTTGAAAATGGAAAACTAATAACACGCCTAAGGGGAGGGAAACCTCCCTTTTACTTATTAATAATATTATTTAGCAGCTTAACGGCTGCTTTTTTATTTGGAAACTGAAAGGGGGATTTTATGGAGTTAGCGGAAGTATTTGCTTATATTGTCGGGGGCGCCGGAATTCTGTTTGGATTCCTGAGCTGGCGGCGAAGCGACAACAAAGACGCGGAGCGGCTGGGAGTAATTGAAACAAAACTGGAAAATATATTGAACGATCTAAAGTCGTTAATATTCAAAATCGACAAATCGGACGATAAGTTCAGCGCGATCGACCGAGACATTGCGAAGCTAAAGGAGCAGGTGAAAACCTGCTTTTCTTTACTGGAAAAGGAGAAAAATAAATGAATTTAAAAATAAAAGTGCAAAACCCAGCTTTTTGGCTAGGAACAGTGATCGGTATTTTTAGTATTATTGGTGGATACTTTGGCATTCAGGGGACGGACGTTACTAATTGGGGCGTTGTTACTAATACCCTAGGCGCGGCGATTGCGAACCCCTATGTAGTGTGGATTATTTTTATCTACATTATTGGGCTATTTATCGATACCAGCACTTTAGGTTTTAAAGATTCGCCGGTAACAATGGCAAAAATAAGTATTTCCCAAACCGCGGAAGATATTATAAAAGAACAACAATTAAAAGCTGAAACCGCGGAAACTGAACCAGAAACGGCAGTTACACCAGAAACTACGGTGGTAGCAACAGCCCCAACCCTCACAGCAGAACAGGCAAGTGCTGTTATTACACAGATAAATAGCATGGTTACACCAACAGAACCGCAGGTGACAGCATAATGTACTCAAAATATCGGTCTTACTTGCAAAACCTAGCTTACCAGAATTGGGTTAAGCAGGGTGAAGAAAGTGGTACAGTCGGGCAAGGTTTGCGCATGGAGGCCATTGAAATTAAGCTGGAAGATGTTGGCACGTTGGATGCTGGCATCCGATACCAAACATACCTCCAAGATTTTGGCTGGCAAGCCGAAGTTCAGAACGGGCAAACATCTGGAACTACAAACGAATCCCGACGAATAGAAGCAATTAAAATTTTGCTATTTGGCAATGACGTTGCTGATTTGTCTGTGTGGTATCAAGCGCAGTGCGAAAAAATCGGTTGGATGAATTGGTGTAGAGACGGTGAGGTTGCCGGAACAGCGGGTGGGAGTTTAAGACTGGAAACAATCAGGATTTTGGTTTTACCCAAAAATATTGATCTGAAAGTATCGGGCGCTGACGGTTTTAAACAATATGTTAAAGCACCGGAGCCAGCGCAACCGCAAGTATCAGGCAATCATGGTTCAAAATCCGGCAACATTTATTTAGCGGTAGGACACGGAATTAGCCAAGATGGTTCATGGGACAGCGGATGCGTGGATGGAAATTACACCGAAGCCGATTTAATGTTAGCCATCGGTAAAGTAGCCGTTGCAAAATTGCGTGAATGGGGGCTGAACGTTTCGAGCGATGCCGATACCGATAACGATAAAAATATTATTGTTGGCGTGGCACTGGCAAATAGTTTAGGAACAGATATTTATATCTCTTTACATTGCGATTATAATGCAGCTCCCAGCGGTACGTTACCAATTATTTACCCCGGAAGTGATTCTGGCATGAATTTAGCTAATTGTGTTAATAATGCGGTTATGGCTAGAATGGGGATCGGGACCCGTGGAGTTATTCAGGAGGGCGATCAGCTGGAAGTCAACACGACTGATATGACCGCCTGCATTTTTGAGACGGGCAGTATTCGGGCTGACATCGATATTTTGCTAAACGCTCAGGCGTATGGCGAGGCTGTGGCTCAGGGGATTTACAATTATTTTTAAAATAAGCTGCCGGAGTCTTCGGGCCTTTACGGGGCGGGCATTTATAACCAATAAGGTTATTATTCCATGTAGGCTGCTATGTTTATACCATATTTTTATATAAAAATATGGTATAAACATTTAGCTATGCACTGCTGCTTAAAATAAATTATGTTAAAAGAGCCATCTCTTAACGGGGTGGCTCTTTTTTTATTGACATTTTTGTTAAATAATAATTAATGATTTACAATTATCATAAATGATAATATAATCGAGACATGAAGCAAAAACATATAATTCAAGTCGAAACAATTAAATATCAGGGTGCTGAGCTGCCAGTCTTAATCACGTTAAACAGCAAGTCCTATCTAATCACCGAAATTTTAAAGGAAGAAACCAACACCGTTTTCCCGGGCGGTGGGGTCGGCTCCAAATACACGATCCTGATTAATATGAAGGAAACAGCCGTCTACCACGACAAACACAATTTAAAGTGGTATGCGTACATTGAGGGACCGGATCCGGAAACATTCAAATCAAAAGACGATCAGCTGATGGACGCGGATGATTTTAGATTCTTAGGCTAGGCTGTTGAAAAAGTTGTATTAATGGCTTGATCCTAAAGCTTTTTCCTTCAATAAATACTGCCATTTTATCCCGTATTCTAAATTAATCTTATCAATCAGCGTACATTTATCGGATTCCGCGATAATACCGGCTTTAAAGCAGTATAGGATTGCGCCAAGAGCCATATCCCGAAGCATTTTCAGTGACTCATTATCGGTAATTGCCTCCATTTCTTTGTATGTATCGTCCATATATTTGTCAAGAGTGGTTTCCAAATCGTTCATGTCAACCTCGCTTTCTTTTCTACATTAAAACACAAGTAGCAGTTGATAAGCAAATTGTAATTTTATGAAAAGCCCCGGTTAAGGGGCTACAGACTGAAGACAAAGGTCAGGGAAACCTGGCCTTTTTTAGTTTATTAGACTTTAGTCTGTTTCATTCGCATAGCGAATGAAACAATAAACCACCTGCTATGCGGGTGGTGGGTAAAAGGTTATACCCAAAAATCACCTTTCCAGATAAGATAGAGATGTTCAGGCTCT
>NZ_RXYA01000019.1 GCF_008086595.1 Acetobacterium paludosum
ACCGGACCCAAATCGAACGTGGTCAGGTATTAGCAAAACCAGGTTCCATTCATCCTCATACTCACTTCACATCAGAAGTATATGTGCTAACCAAAGAAGAAGGCGGACGTCATACTCCATTCTTTGACGGATACAGACCACAGTTTTACTTCAGAACAACCGATGTAACAGGTGTCATCAAATTGCCGGATGGCGTGGAAATGGTCATGCCAGGAGATAACGTTCAAATGGAAATCACCTTGATTACACCAATCGCGATTGAAGAAGGCTTACGTTTCGCTATTCGTGAAGGCGGAAGAACAGTTGGATCCGGAGTCGTTGCGAAAATTATCGTAGACTAAGGCTGACTCCAATTTTTTAAAAAATTGGCAGTGACTTTGAAGTGTTAGCGGACGAACGTTAACAGAATTAAACTAAAAAAAGTTTGGATAAATATTAAACTGTGTTGTTCGATCAGTTCTTCAACATAAGGTAGAAAAATCATTTTATAGACAAATTAATTTTAACCGTCTCTCTCAGAGAGACGGTTTTTTGTGTAAACAATGCCAAACGAGTACTTGTGCTTTATATTTGTGATATAATACACTATCAATATATTGATAGAGGAGAAAAACAAGTGAAAAAATATATTACCGTAACAATAGGAGATAAGGTCGAATCTGTAGGAAATGATTATAATAAAGGGTTTAGAAAATGTAATATAAAAGAACTCGCACAGGAAATCGAAGATGTTTGTAATAATTACGATGAAAAGGCATATGATGTCATTTCAATTATACCAATTATTCAAGGCCAGCATGTGGGATTGTCCAATGATACTGCTTGGGCAAACAGTGTCACTGAGGGTGTGATTATCACATTTAAAGCACAACAATAAGCGGAACATATAAAAAATTGCATTATTCTTTAATCGGCCTAGAGTTTTATGACAATTTCAATGGTTTTGTACAAATAAAAAAAGGTCTTTCAGGAAATAATCCCTGAAAGACCTTTTTTAAATGAGAAGTTTTATTTTTGAAAAATCATGGTTGCGAAAAAACATCAATGCTTCATAACTAACCTTGAAAATTGATTTTTCTGGGATGCCAAAACAGCGAGCTGTGTTGGTAATCGTCAGAATTGAAAAATCTTCTACGGGCATTTTTATTTTGCCTTCGCAAAAGTACCGGGTTAGTGTTCGTCGTGCCCCAAAATCAGCGATCAATAGAGCATCATATTCAATGGGACGAATTCGCAGGTGATAATCTCTTAAAAATTCATGATAAATTAGATTGATATCTTCGAATATATATTGATATAAGGAATCACTAATGGTAATTTCATAATAAAAATTTTTGACTTTGGGATCGGTGAGGAGATAGTGATACCAGACCATCGTTAAATAAAAATGTCTCTCAAATGAATTGATGGATTTGTAACCATAAAGATTTTCTCGTATAGCATCACCGATTGAATTCAAATAATCTTCAAAAATCTGAGCAACAAAGGTATCTTTGGTCGCAAAATGGTAAGTCATCGAACCTAATGTGGTACCGGAATGATCAGCAATTTGTTGAATCGTAGTGGTATTATAGCCCTGATGGTAAAAAAGCTCTTTAGCACTTTTATATATGCGTTCTTTAGTCATTTCGCCTTTTGTCATTTTTCGCATTAGAAATCTCCTTAAAATATAGTGAACTAAATAAAGTTTACCATTAATTAGAAAAAGAAACAAGAAAAAAAATAACATATATAATTACTAAAAAAATAGTAAATAATACAATATTTAATGAATAAATGCTTGACATATTTCGTGTAAAGGGTTACTATTTAGTAAGTCGTTGTAATATTACTGATTGAACAAAAAAATGACGAAAATTGCTAAAATAAAATAGCCGGAAATTTTATTATTAGTAAAAAGAAAATTTAAGGAGGCTCTTTTATGGAAAAAAAACCCTTAAGTACAGGGCTTAAGACATTCTTTGGTGTTGGAGATCTTGGTTTTACTCTGATGTCAAATGTTGAAGTGTTTTATTTTGCATATTTCTTGACCAACATTGCAAAATTTGATTTGGGAACAACGGCAATTATTATGACCTTAACAAGTACAATAGATATGGTATTGTCACCTTTCTATGGTGGATTTATTGATGCACTTAAACCAATGAAATGGGGAAAATACAGATCGTGGTTGTTAGTCATACCACCGGTCGTCGTGGTTCTCTATACATTGATGTTTACGGTTATTGGCACTGGAATAGTACCAATTGTCATCATCTGTGTAGCATTCATTACTTCACACATTGCTTGGAACTTCTCGTACGTTGCTAATATAGCATTAATACCAACAATTTCGACTTCACCAGAAGATCGAACACAATTATCCGCAACACGAGGCGCTTATGCAAATGTTGGGAAAATTATTTTCTCAGCAATGGGATTAACTACTATTTTATGGGTTGGCGGTGCAGTTGGAAATCCAATACTCGGATTCACTATTTCGGCATTCGTAATGGCTTTAGTTTACTGGATTGGCTATTTCATCCACTTCAAACTGACAGATGGATATGAAGAAACACACGAAGAAGCAGCTGTAAACACGAAGGTTGCTCAGAAAGATAAAATATCCATTGGCGATATGTTTAGATCATTGGTTCAGAACCCGCATTTGTTAGTATTACTTTTAGCAGATGTAGCGCGTTGGACAGTTAACTTTGTTTGTGCAGGTTCGGCAGTATACTTCTTTACCTACGTAGCAAACGATGTCGCAATGTTTACCGTTTACTTGTTGGTTGCAAATATTATGGCGGTAATTGGCTCATATTTAAGTAAATATGTTGCCGCAAAATTGTCAACAAGAACAGCTGCTCTGATTGGCTGCTACGGTTTAGGCGTATTCCTAATCGGCTGTCAATTCGTTGTTGCTAATATCATGCTTGTCCTAATTGTCCTTTCATGTGCTCAGTTCTTCTTAGGATTCCTTTACGCATTGATGGTTGCGTTATATGGCGATGCATCAATTTACAGTGAATGGAAAACAGGAAAAGCAGCATCAAGCTGGGTTATGGGATTATCGAATTTACCATTGAAACTTGCCATCTTCATCAAAGGTTTAATCATTCCAGCAATGCTGGCCGCCTGCGGATTTGTTGCAAAAATGGATCCCGCTACGGCAACACCGGAATTGAAAGCTGGTATTACGAATTTATTCTGTACAATCCCAGGTTGCACGGTTCTTGTTGGTGCGGTTCTGTTAACATTTGGATACCGTTTAACGAAAGAAAAAGTGACACAATACCAGACAGAAATAGATGCAAGAAATAAGATAACTGAATAATAACAAAATTTATTATTTGCGGGTTAACCGTCATTAAAAAAGTGCTTGTACTTATTTAATAACTGCACCCAAAAGCCAAAGAGAGACACTGTGTGTTTCTCTTTGGCTGTTAATCTGCATTCCTGTATCTTTACTACATCATAAGATGCCTGATTAAAATAAGATAATTGCGTCTTATGATGTAGTGAAGATTAAGGAAAATGCTGGATTAAAACACATCACACCATAAATCGCACACTAAATAGCAGATAAAATTTATATCTAACACAAGGAGGTAAAATTATATGTTAACCATTAAAGAAAATTTAAAAGAAGTCATGACTGGTGGAAAACCGGATCGTTTTGTCAAACAATATGAATTTCTACAAATGATTATGAGCGTACCATCTGGTCGAGTAAAACCAGTAATGGGTGAGGAAGTAGTTAATGAATGGGGTGTTACCATCCGTTGGCCAGAAGGACAAATTGCTGCATTCCCAGTGCATGATGCGGAACATATTTTATTAAAAGATGTTACTGAATGGAAAGAATATGTTAAAGCTCCGAGCTTGGTTCGACCAGAAGGAGCCTGGGATCAGGCTATTGCCGACGTAAAGGCTACAGATCGAGACAATAAATATATCGGAGTTTTTTACGCTCCAGGATTATTTGAAATGACGCATTATCTGATGGGCATGGAGAATGCATTAATGAGTTTTTACGAAGAACCTGAAGCGATGCATGAATTGATCGATTATTTGACACAGTATGAAATGGATTATGCAAAAGAGATGGTTGATCATCTGCATCCTGATGCGATTTTACATCATGATGACTGGGGCAGTCAGATTTCTACTTTCCTTTCTCCAGCTATGTTTGAAGAATTCTTTTTAGAATCCTACAAAAAAATCTATGGCTTTTACAAAGCTAACGGCGTTGAGCTAATTGTTCATCACAGCGACAGTTTTGCTGCAACATTGGTACCCAACATGATCGAAATGGGAGTCGATATCTGGCAGGGCGTTATGAATACAAACAATATTCCTGAAATGATCAAACAATACGGCGGAAAGATTACCTTTATGGGGGGAATCCACAGCGGTATCATCGATCATCCTGACTGGTCACAAGAACAGATAGCAGCTGAAGTCAAAAGAACATGTGAAGAAAACGGAAAACTTTATTTCATTCCAAGTTCATGTCAGGGATTGCCAGGAAGTTCATTCCCAGGCGTTTATGAAGCTACCGATGTTGAAATTGACAAAATGACCAAGAAACTATTCTAGATACAAAAAGTATTTGAGAATCCATGCTTTGAAAGAGCGGTAAAAATTAATATTCAGAGGAGAGACAAAAATTGATTATTATTGGAGAAAAAATTAACGGCGCCATTCCTTCCACCGCGAAGGCGATTGCGGCAAAAGATGCCGAATTCATTAAAAATCTGGCAATCAAACAGGCCGAAGCCGGTGCCGATTTTATTGATGTCTGTGCGTCAGTGGATGACGCCATCGAATTGGAAACCATGAAATGGCTGATTGACATCGTTCAGGACGCAACGGATGTGCCGATCGCAGTGGACAGCCCCAATGTCTATACCTGTATCGAATCCATGAAATACTGTAACAAACCGGGCTTGTTCAACTCCGTATCGCTGGAAGGCGACAAGGTTGATGTAGCATTTAAAGTCATTGCCGATACCAAATGGGAATGCGTGGCGCTGTTAAACAGCGACAAGGGCATTCCCAAAACAGCCAAAGACCGGCTTGATGTATTTGCCGATTTGATGGTGAAATGCAAAGAATATAAGATTGATCCATCCCGGATGCACATCGATCCACTCATTGAAATGCTCTGCACTTCGGAAGAAGGCATCAGCATGGTCACG
The DNA here is from genome assembly GCF_008086595.1 of Acetobacterium paludosum. Lineage (GTDB taxonomy): Bacteria > Bacillota > Clostridia > Eubacteriales > Eubacteriaceae > Acetobacterium > Acetobacterium paludosum. Next base: position 5,184 of record NZ_RXYA01000019.1, read on the forward strand.
GAAGTTATCGGAGAAATCAAATCTCAGTATCCGACTATCCATGTCACTGGTGCGGTCAGCAATATTTCCTTCAATTTACCCGCCCGAAAAATCGTCAACCAGGCTTTTGCCGTACTGGCGATGAACGCCGGAATGGACAGCTTTATCCTGGATCCGCTGAATCAGGATCTGATGGGGATGCTGTTTGCCACCGAAGCGCTGCTGGGCGAAGACGACTACTGTATGGAATATATCGGTGCCTATCGCGAAGGAATTTTCGGTCAGAAAAAATAATGTTAATACTTAACTACACACATCGTTGAGAAATAATCATTAAAAGAAAAATAGGAGAAAACAAAATGTCGAAAATTGAAGATGTAAAAGCACTGGTGGAAGCCGGTAAATCAAAGAAAATTGCTGCAGCGGTACAAGAAGCACTAGATGCCGGAGATAAAGCGCAGGATATCCTGGATGCCATGGTTGCATCCATGAGTGTCGTCGGAGATAAGTTCTCAGCCGGAGAAATCTTCGTACCGGAAATGCTGATTGCCGCCAAATCAATGTCCAAAGGGGTTGAAGTACTGAAACCCGTGATGGCTGGCGATACCTCAAACTCATTGGGAACCTGCATCATGGGAACCGTTGCCGGAGATCTGCACGATATCGGTAAAAACCTGGTTGTGATGATGCTGGAAAGCGCTGGTTTTGACATGGTCGATTTAGGTGTCGACGTAGCGGCTGAAAAATTTGTACAGGCAGTCAAGGATAATGACAATGTTGTCCTGGTAGCCTGTTCAGGTCTGTTAACCACCACTATGCCGGCTTTAAAAGAAGCGGTCAAAACCGTTAAAGCCGCCTTCCCTGATATGAAAGTCATTGTTGGCGGCGCACCGGTCACCCCGGAATACGCAGCTGAAATTGGTGCCGATGGCTATGCGCCTGATGCCGGCAGTGCTGCTGTGAAAGCAAAAGAATTAGTCGCTTAAATTTACTGTCAACCAACCTAAAGACAAGACCAATTATTAAACGGTATGTGCCTCACAACCAGATGAAATAATTGGTCTTGTCTTGCAGTCGGATAGGAAATATATTATAAAATCAGTTATTTTTTGAAAAAATTAATCAGTATTTGCTCTGAAAAGGAGACAACGCAATGAATAATTTTAGTATATCCCAAGTAATGGATTCCCTTGGAGTTAACAAATTTACCTGGAAAATATTTTTCTTGCTGGGGTTAGCGATGGTATTTGATGGTTATGATTATATGATTGTATCCTATACAATGCCACAAATAGCTGCGGAATGGGGATTAAGTGCAATCGCAAAAGGGAGCTTATCTTCCTGGAGTCTTATCGGTTTGATCTTAGGCGGTGCCCTCGCAGGCATTATTTCTGACAAAATAGGAAGACGGAAAACGTTAATGTTCGCGATTGCAATGTATTCCCTCATGAATATCCCAATTTGTTTTTCAAACAGTTTTGAGATGTTTGCAATCTTCCGGGTTTTGGCAGGGATTGGATTGGGAGCCTGTATTCCGGTTGTAACCACCACTTATTCGGAATCGACGCCAACAAAAAAACGAGCTATTTTTATTACGTTTGGGATGGCATGGATGATTGTTGGTTGGGTGCTTGCGGGCCTGGTAGCGGCTGCGATTGTTCCGGTATTTGGATGGCGGCTTTGTTATTTGATTGGCGGTATCCCATTAGTTTATTCGATTTTACTGTATTTTAAAATGCCGGAGTCCGCCTATTGGCTGGCGAACAAAGGATATCGAGAAGAAGCGGTCAAAGCGCTTCAAAATATTGAACGCATTGCCACAGGAAAATCAACGGATTGGGATCCAAAGGCGTTAATCGTACCGAAACCACCTAAGCAATCTGGCCCGAAAGCTCTTTTTTCAAAAAAATATATTCGAATTACGGCCGGTATTTGGATTATGTATTTTTGCGGCTGTTTTATTGTTTACGGTATCAATGCCTGGCTGCCTTCGTTGATGTTGGAAAAGGGTTTAACACTGACTTCTGCTTATGGATTGGCAATCGCTCAAAATGCAGCAGCGATTATAGCGAATTGCTCAACTGGTTTTGTCGCTGAAGCAGTTGGCCGAAAAAAGAATCTCATCATTTCATTTGGTGTTGCGGCAATTTCTGATATTATCATGGCTACCGTCGGCGGTGGCTTTGGTGCAATCCTGGCGGCCTGTATTTTCCTGGGCTTTGCAGTCAACTATTCGATTACAGCAGTGCAGCCTCTAATGGCAGAAGCATACCCGACAGAATTCAGAAACACTGGGGTCTCATGGTGCCATGCCTTTGGTCGAATAGGTGGGGCATGTGCGCCGATCGTTGCCGGCGTAATTATTGAAATGGGACTAGGCTACGCCGTATCGTTTTTGTTTTATATTATTCCCGCAGTGCTGGGCTTATTGGCTGCGGTGTTCCTGGTAAAAAAAGAAACCAAAGGAAAATCCCTGGATGAGCTTGCGGTTGGAAATAGTTGAATATACTAACATAAAATATTGAAGCCATGATACTGATTTGGCCAGGTAGCACAATGTTTCTGATTTCTTTTCTAATAATTAAATTTCAAGATATAAAATAAGGCTTTTGCCAATAACTGGTTTGTTATTGGCAAAAGCCTCTTTAATTTAGAAAGCGTATTTAATCATAATGTGGTCCACCCCAATAGACAGGGCCTTTTACAATAGTTTTCTCATCAAATTCAACGCCATCTAATGCCCGTTTTTCGAATTCTTTAAAGCCGACGCGGTCAATAATATATCCGATATGTTCTTTGCCGCCGGGAGCAGTGGTATCAATATATTCTTTAACAAACTTATAGGTGTTTTTAACAATTTTAATAATAGCCGCTTCATCGGTCCAGACCAGATAATCTTCTGCCAGACGGGGATTCCGTTTCCCGGTTCGTCCCATGATGACCAGACGATAGTATTTTTTTGTGCTGCGAGTCCAGGCTCGAGTGGGGCAATTAATAACACATTCACCACAACCAACACATTTTGCAGCATCACGGACAATTTTGTAATTTTCTACTGATAGAGCATCAACCGATTTTTTCTTGCACGCTTTGACGCAGGCTTGACAATTCACACAGCGGTCCTTATCGTACTGGGGTTCGGTCATTCCGATGATACCGAAGTCATGCATCCGAGTTTTGATGCAATCATTGGCGCATCCGGTAAAGGCCACTTTAAAATGCAAGTCGTTGGGAAAGATTTCCTTTTCCATTTTCTTTGCAAAATCAGTGGTATTATAATTCGCAAACGGACAGGTATTGCTTCCAATACAGGCGGAGACGTTTCTAGTTCCAGAAGCAGTATAGCCTTTTCCGGGAATGGCCTGGTTAATTTCCAGCTGGTCAATGATGGGTTGAAGGAGCGTGTTTACAGCATCCATATCTTCGTACCGAATGCCCGGAATTTCAAAACCCTGACGAGTGGTTAGATGAATACGTCCATTTCCATAAGTTTCGGCAATTTCCTGAATTTTAGGAAGTAAATCGGCTGTCAGCAAGCCTCCGGGAATGCGTATTCTTGATGCTGTTTCCCCGCGAACTTTCGTTATCCGGTAGGCATTCTTCTTTATCTTTTTCGTATTGAGATCTAACATAAATATTCCTCCTAATCCTTTAAAAATTTTCCCTTGGTATAATTAAAAACAGGTCCATCAAGACAGATATAAGTGTCATCAATTTTACAATGACCGCATTTTCCGATGCCACAGCACATTTTCCGTTCTTGAGAAATCCAAATATTTGCTTCTTTGAATCCTTTTTTAAGCAGTTCATCAATAGTACACTTCATCATCATTGGCGGACCGACAACAATTCCAATCGCATCATCGATATTTTTGACAGGAATGGACGAGATATACTCGGTAACCATGCCAGATTTGCCGCAGTAGCCGTCAATCGGAGTATCAACAGTTAGAATAACATTGAGATTCTTTTTCCATTTTTCGAAATCGGCTTTAAACAAAACATCATTAGGCGATTTAAATCCGGCAACAAGGGTAAATCCTTTTGTTTCTTTTGGATGAGCCGAAAAATAATCGGCTATCCCTTTAACCGGAGAGAGTCCGGTGCCGCCGGCAATCAATATAATTTCTTTATCGATATAGTTGTCAATGGAGAAGCCGTTTCCGTAAGGACCACGAAGGAAAAGCGAATCGCCGACATAGTTTTCAAAAATTTCGTCGGTAACCTTGCCGACACGGCGGATTGTCAAATCGACGGTGTCTTCAGCAATGCCGCTGATGGATATCGGTGCTTCGCCGAATTTTGGCAAGGACACCTCAAAAAATTGACCGGGTTTGGCATCGCCGGAAAAAGTCATACGAAAAGTATATTCGATATCGGTATGTTTAATAACCTCTTTTATTTCAGATAAAAAAGGAGTATAGGGATTTGTCGTTGTCATCGGTTTTCCTCCTTAACGAGAGCATTAACTTTGTTGATACAATTTGAAAAGGAAATATATTCTGGACAAATATCGTCGCAGCGGCCGCAGCCAGTGCACATTTGGGTATCAAATCGTTTTTTATAATCGCTTATTTTATGCATGACTTTAAAACGCATTCGCTGTCCTTTGTTTTCTCGAAAAGCATGTCCTCCGGCAACATCAGTGTAACCATCGACCTGACAGGAGGCCCAAACACGACGGCGTTCTCCGGCTTTTCCATTATCGGAATAGAAAAGATCCTGCATCGTAAAACAAGTGCACGTCGGACAGACAAAGTTGCAACGGCCACAGGCGATGCACCTGGTGGTGTAATCATCCCATAAGGTCGAATCAAAAACGGATTGAGGAATTGATTCCGGAATTTCAACGCTGATCTTATTGATACTGACTGAATCAGGGACAACAGTAAATGGTTGAGAATTCGCCAGGGCTTGATCGAGAAGATTCCAGTGACTGTCAATCAAGACATCTTCGGCAGTCACTTTAATATAAGCATCATAATTAGTGCTCAGATTGGTGCCCATGGATACACAAAAACAATTTTCAAAGGTGTTTTCGCATCCCATTAAAATGAAATGAGTATGATCCCGGAGGCGCTTGTAGTAGGGATCGACCGGGCCATTCTTAAGATAGATGGTATCTAAGCGATTAAGACTGTGAAGATCACAACTCCGTAAAAATACAATGGCTTCTTTTGGAGGGGGATCGGATTCCTTTATAACGGCTTCGGTGAAATAAAAAAGTGTTTCTGAAATAGGTAAGAGAACCTCCTTAAATGAATAGTCGGATTTTTCGCTGAATTCAATTTCTTCTAAAGTGGAAATTTCTCCATAACGGATACAATCAGTATCGGCAAAGGTCCCGCCGCCAACAAAACGTTTTGGTGCATAAATGGTATAATTTTCTAATAAATCAGTAAACAGTGTGTTCATCTTTGTTTTATTAATTTGATAGCCCATACATTATTTCTCCTTTTTTATTATTGTTTGTTCATTATATCCGACAGACAAAAAAAGGAATGTGACATTTGTCACATTCCTATAAAAGATAGGGTAAATTTTTTAACAATAATGAATGAAAATCCATTATTGAAGGATTTTATATTACATAGCCATTTTCTGGAGTCACTCGCACAAATTCATAAAAAAACTCATGTTGCATGTAGGCCTGCGGCGAATATTCGTTTTGATTGTAAGCAAAGTTTAGTTTTGTTAACGCCGCTTCAAATGAGATATTTTCCAGAGGAATGCCACCGGCTTTTATGAGTTGATGACAGGAGGCGTAAAGATCACCGCTAATATTTTTATAAGAGATCAGATAATGATCAACCTGTGGATTGTTTTTTATAAAATCGGTGAGGGCAGTGCCGTTTTCTCCTAATACATTACCGCTGCCACAATGATATTGGGAATGAAGCACGGCGCGTATCGGTCGATTTTTCAAATCAATGCACAGATAGTTAAGACCGGGATAAGCCCGAAGAGCGAGTATTTCATTTCGAAATTCTTTTATACAGGGAACATCATCCAAAGTTGGGTTGTAGAGTTTGAGCATGGTCGGATTCTGAGGAGAAGGTGTACTGCAAAGCCCGCGCGAGTCGAAAATCCCTAGCGGCTCCCCAAAACTGGTAAAATCATCTTTAAGCCAGTCAGCCTCCAGTAAACGAGAAGCCAGGTGGACATAGGTTTTATGATCACTATTTTCATAAATGGTATAAAAGCCGGGAAGCCGTAAATTGCAAATGAAATCGACGCCGGCTGAAAAATTTGCGAGAGCATTACTGTTTGTCTCACCAATGGCAAAGTTTGCAGCGACTAATAAGATGGGGATCGAAGGACTATCAATACCGTAGCACAGGGCGGCGCCGGTATAGGGAAGAGTATCAGATCCATGCGCAATGATAACGCCAGTATAGTTTTTGAGATTATAAGATTGAAGTGTTTTTATGATCTGAAGCCAGTGTTTTGGTTCAGCATTTTCACTAAGCATATTATAAGGACGGAACACCTCGAAATCGACTGTAGGTTTGCCAAGGCTTTTATAAATTGAAAATAAATCATTGCTGCGACTTGAATCCACGTCAATACAGCCATTATTTATTGCACTGCCAATGGTTCCTCCGGTTAGCAGGATGAGAATTTTAGGTATTGTTTCCATAGTTGATTGTCCTTTCAGCATTTTGAATAATTATAGCATCATTTGATTTAGAAGGGAAACATAAAAAAATGTCCGAAGTTGCTGTTTATCGTTTGATATTCGTCGAGATCAATACCCAAAGAGTGATTGATCTCATGAATGACAATGATAATGGCAAGAACGGACAGAGCGAAAGATTAAACCAAAATGTACAAGTATAAATTACTTATGATCAAGATTCTATATCTATTACATTATGACCAAGGGTGGTGTTTCCCATGTAGGTTCTTGAAAAATTAGGATCTGTGGCTAGTTCTATATGGGTTGTGACTTTAGGAATTTGTTCACAGCGTTTAGCCTCATCCTGAGAGAGCAGGAAAAGCTGTGCACCGGTACCGGCACCATTGCCGATGGAACGAATCGGAACGCCTTCAAATTTTGGCAGAAGTCCGATGAATTGGGCGTTTTCCACATCGATGTAGTTGCCAAAAGCACCGGCAATGACAATTTCTGCGAGATCATGACTTTGAATACCGAAATTTTGAATTAAGAGACAACAGCCGGTATAAATAGCTGCTTTAGCCAACTGAACCTGACGGATATCCTTTTGGGTGATAACCATCTCTTTTCCGTTAGGGTTGTCTTCTTGGAACATAATAACAAAGTAACGCTGCCCGTTTTCATCAATTTTAAATCGGTTTTTTAATGGATGAGCATCAAGGGCCTGATCTTTAATAAAATTGCCGCGATCATAAATAAGGCCTTCTCTAAAAAGCAGGGCAATGGCATCAATAATTCCTGAGCCGCAAAAACCTAGCGGAGGAGCGTTGCCGATCACTTGACAGTGAATTTCGTTATTAACCATGGCGACTTTTTCGATAGCCCCAGTGGTGCCACGCATACCCATATGGATACCGGCACCTTCCAGGGCCGGACCGCAGGCAGTGGAGGCAACAAAATATTTATGATGGTTACCTACGGCAATTTCGCCATTGGTTCCTAAGTCGATCATTAATCGATACGAATCATCCTTTGGAAGACCTAATAAGACCGCGGTGGTATCGGCTCCGACAAAACCACCCAATAGAGGAAGAAAAGTGATGCGTCCCAAAGGATTCATGTTGATATTGAGATCAGAAGCAGTAAGGATCACGGCATCTTTGGATATTCCGGTAAAAGGTGAAAGACCTAAATTAATGGGATTGATTCCTAAGAAAAGATGAGACATGGTACTGTTGCCGCAAAAGACGCAATCATAAACACTTTCAAGGGAAATCTTAGATTCATATAACAGGTTTGATAAAATATTGTTAACGGTTTCTAAAATGGAATTTTGAAGTTCTTTTAGATTGCTTAGTGATTGAGATGCATAATCAATTCGACTGATAACATCTCCGCCAAAAGAAATCTGTTTATTAAGGGAGGAATATTGATTGACAAGTACTCCGGTGGTTAAATTATAAAGATATCCGACGACTGAAGTTGTCCCGATATCGAAGGCAACACCGTAGGCTTTAAATTCAGAATCAGTTGGGATCATATCGATGATCTCATTATTAAATAAGACAAAATTCATTAACGTGTTTTCTTTGGAATGGAAAACACTGGGGCATTTTTGTAAAACTTTTAGGGCTGAAATCGTGACCGGCAGATCAAGGACTCTTCGGATAGTTTCAAGATCATAGGAACACATCTCGGTTTTCAGCTCGGAAAACGGAATCGTGATTACTTTAATTTTGGGGTTAAAGCAAAGCTCGTCGTTATCTGACGTCTCAAGAATTTGGGATAAAGCCGCTTCTTTGGAGATAAGAATCTCGATATTGTTTGAAACATTATGTTGGCAACTTAAAACTTCAGAGACTAAGCCATTCTCGCGCACAGTAACGAGGCATTTTTTGCATGTTCCTTTTCCTCCGCAAACGAGATTTTGCGGGAATCCAACTAAACTACAAGCTTCAGCAACAGTTATTCCAGCTTCAACGGTTATATTTTTGTCCAGTAAAGGAAATGAAACTTGAATGTTTTTCAATGATGACATAAAATTGTCCTTTCTTACTTAAATATTCGGATAAATAACCAATATATTATCGTTATCCGCTAAATGTTACCCATATTATACCCTTAACAAAGAGCATTTTCAAGAAGCTAGAAATAAATAGAACCGCTTCCTGAAAAATATTGACAAAAAAAGAAGAAAATGGTAATCTGATAATGCCTTTGTGTATACATGTAAAACAAGTACATACAATAATTCTATTTTAACTTAAATGAAATCGATACCAAATTAGGAGGCCCATCAATGATCATTATTGGAGAAAAAATTAATGGAACGATTCCTGCTGTTAAGGAAGCGATTGAAAATAGGGATGCAGCATTCATTGCAGATCGTGCGGTAAAGCAGGCAGCAGCAGGAGCAGACTTTATTGATGTTTGTGCAAGCACAGCGCCTGAGATTGAAATTGAAACGTTGAAATGGTTAATGGATGTCATTCAGGATGCAACGGATACTCCACTTAGTATTGATAGTCCGAATCCACGTGTGATAGAAGCTGTATTCAAATATGCTAATAAACCGGGGATACTCAATTCAATTTCAGAAGAAGGTGATAAATGTGAAGTTCTGTTACCTCTTATGGAAGGAAACACTTGGGAAGTTGTCGGTCTTACCTGCAATGATCGAGGCATTCCTAACGATGTTCAAACGAAAGTTGATATTACTAAAACGATGGTTGAAAAAGCGTCAAAATACGGAGTTGCACCTGATCGTATTCATATTGATCCCTGTGTAATGGCTTTATCAACTGAAAATAATTCGTTTCTAAATTTAGCTCAGGAAATTAGAGAGATCAGAGCATTATATCCAACGATTCATGTAACCGGAGCGGTTAGCAATATTTCGTTTGGTTTACCGGTACGTGCTTTAATGAATAAAACATTCATCGCATATGCAATTCAGGCAGGTATGGATTCAGCCGTGATGGATCCGCTTAACAGAGACATGATGGGAACAATTTTTGCCGCATATGCACTTCTTGGAAATGATAAGTATTGTAGAAAATATAGTAAGGCATTCAGACAGGGGATAATTGGGCCGATTAAGAATGAATAGTAATTTAATAATTGAAACAGGGCTTTTGCAAACAAAAAAAGAGTTTTGCTAAAGTCATTTTTTTATTGTGGAGTATATAAGGAATTTATAGTAAAAGATTTAACATAAAACAGAGGATATTACTTTATTTCGCCAGATATAGTGAAAATAAGCGAAAAACATCAAAAAAAAGACGCTAATTCATAAATTTACGAAATATACGATTTAAACAGTATAAAGAATAATTATTTAGATGTTATCAATATAAAATCTAATAAAAATATTAAAATGAATTAAATTACTATATACGGATAAAATTTATACAAAGGATTAAAAGTAGAGTAAAATATTGTTCTAAATATTGATGTAAACCTTGTAAATTTACATAATATCAAGAAATATTATAGTAAAAAATTGTCTTATATTATATTTGTTTTTTCTTGTAAAATCAGCTATCATATAGGTATGTTAAAAATTTATCAAAGTATTGGAGGAAATGATATGGGTTTAAAATCAGACATTGAGATTGCACAAGAGGCTACACCACAGGATATTCGTGTGATTGCAGCTAAATTGGGTCTAACAGAAGATGACTTGGATTTATACGGAAAATATAAAGCAAAGGTTGATTATAATCTGTTAAAAAAGGATACCGGCAAAAAAACAGCACGTTTAATTCTTACAACAGCTATTAATCCGACACCAGCAGGTGAAGGAAAAACCACAACAACAATTGGTGTTGCAGATGGGTTGGCAAAATTGGGAAAAAATGTCCTGGTTGCTTTGAGAGAACCATCTCTTGGACCAGTATTTGGTGTTAAAGGCGGAGCAGCTGGCGGCGGATACGCTCAGGTTGTACCAATGGAAGATATTAACCTTCATTTTACCGGCGATTTCCACGCTATCGGAGCAGCTAACAATTTATTAGCCGCAATGATGGATAATCATATTAAACAAGGTAATGAATTAAGAATAGATCCTAAGAAAATCACATGGAGACGCTGCGTTGACATGAATGACCGTCAATTAAGAAACATCGTTGATGGTTTAGGCGGATCAGGCGATGGCTTCTGTCGTGAAGATGGATTTGACATTACGGTTGCATCTGAAGTAATGGCAGCATTTTGTTTAGCTTCTAATATCGTTGATTTAAAAGAACGATGCGGACGAATAATTGTTGGCTATAATTTTGATGGAGATCCTGTAACAGCAGCAGAATTACAAGCACAAGGCGCAATGGCAGCTTTACTTAAAGATGCTTTGAAACCAAACCTGGTACAAACATTAGAAGGAACACCAGCATTCATTCATGGCGGACCTTTTGCAAATATCGCTCATGGCTGTAACTCTGTAATTGCTACCCGTATGGCAATGCACTTTGCTGACTATGTCGTAACAGAAGGCGGATTCGGTGCTGACCTTGGAGCTGAGAAATTCCTGGATATTAAATGTAGAATGGCTAAGCTGAAACCAGACGCAGTAATCATTGTAGCAACGGTTCGTGCACTTAAATACAACGGTGGCGTGGCAAAAGCTGATTTAAATGAAGAAAACCTGGTAGCATTAAAAGCAGGTTTGCCAAACTTACTAAAACATGTTGAAAATATTACTCAGGTATTTAAATTGCCAGCAGTTGTAGCGATCAACGAATTCCCACTGGATACACCAGCAGAACTAGCATTAGTTAAAGAAGAATGTCAGAAACTAGGCGTTAATGTTGCCCTTTCTCAAGTATGGGCAAAAGGTGGAGAAGGCGGAAAAGAATTAGCTAAAGAAGTCGTTCGTTTAATTGATGAAAGCGAAGGAACTTTTGAATATAGTTATGAGCTTGATGTGCCGATCAAAGATAAGATTAATGCAATTGCAACTAAAATTTATGGAGCAGACGGCGTAGACTATACTCCTGAAGCAGAAAAACAGATTATAAATTTAACCAAACTTGGCTTTGATAAAGTGCCAATTTGTATGGCTAAAACACAATATTCTTTAACCGATGATGCGACAAAATTAGGCCGACCAACTGGATTCAGAATCACAGTTCGAGCAGCTAATATCTCAGCTGGTGCTGGATTTATCGTAGCATTAACAGGCGAAATCATGAAAATGCCGGGACTTCCAAAACGTCCAGCAGCAGAAAAAATCGATGTTGATGAAAATGGCGTAATTTCTGGATTGTTCTAAAAATAAACAATAACATAAGTGGACCGGTGATATTCCATACAGGGAATATCACCGGTCTTTTTTTTACTCTTTGAGTTTTATGAAAACAATAGAAAGAAGAAAAGATAAAATATCGACAAATAATCGATGCATGAATGGACATGCGAGCTTGAAATATGGCGATAAAATACTCATTAAGACTTTGTTTGAGATTTAACAAACAATGGAAGAAAATAAATTGCTATTAAATAGAAAAATATTGACATTCAAACAAAAAAATGATAATCTGTATTTAAGATGTATATACAAGTAAATAGAAGGATAGCTGCAATAAAAAAACACATTCTTTTTAGGTATTATGTATATAAATTGAAGAGATTGAGGGTGGTTGTTTGTAAGAAGGATAATAAGCAAGTCTGGAAAGTAATGCGTCACCGAGATTCAAACAAAACAAATGGGAAAAATGATAATCTTACGAAATGAAACATTTAGCTTAAAAAACGAGGACATTGTATCAATTTAATTAACAATAACGCAATACAACAACATAATATGGAATCAAAGTAATATATGCAGGTGAAGCTGCTAAATATTTCACTTGACTTTACTTAGTAGAGTAAAATATTGTACGGAATATTGGTATACACCCCATAAATGTAAACGTTATTCGGCTTTTAATAGTAAAAAATTGTCTTATGTTATATTTGATTTTTCTTGTAAAATCAGCTATCATATAGATATGTTAAAAATTTATCAAAGTATTGGAGGAAATGATATGGGTTTAAAATCAGACATTGAGATTGCACAAGAGGCTACACCACAGGATATTCGTGTGATTGCAGCTAAATTGGGTCTAACAGAAGATGACTTGGATTTATACGGAAAATATAAAGCAAAGGTTGATTATAATCTGTTAAAAAAGGATACCGGCAAAAAAACAGCACGTTTAATTCTTACAACAGCTATTAATCCGACACCAGCAGGTGAAGGAAAAACCACAACAACAATTGGTGTTGCAGATGGTTTGGCAAAATTGGGAAAAAATGTCCTGGTTGCTTTGAGAGAACCATCTCTTGGACCAGTATTTGGTGTTAAAGGCGGAGCAGCTGGCGGCGGATACGCTCAGGTTGTACCAATGGAAGATATTAACCTTCATTTTACCGGCGATTTCCACGCTATCGGAGCAGCTAACAATTTATTAGCCGCAATGATGGATAATCATATTAAACAAGGTAATGAATTAAGAATAGATCCTAAGAAAATCACATGGAGACGCTGCGTTGACATGAATGACCGTCAATTAAGAAACATCGTTGATGGTTTAGGCGGATCAGGCGATGGCTTCTGTCGTGAAGATGGATTTGACATTACGGTTGCATCTGAAGTAATGGCAGCATTTTGTTTAGCTTCTAATATCGTTGATTTAAAAGAACGATGCGGACGAATAATTGTTGGCTATAATTTTGATGGAGATCCTGTAACAGCAGCAGAATTACAAGCACAAGGCGCAATGGCAGCTTTACTTAAAGATGCTTTGAAACCAAACCTGGTACAAACATTAGAAGGAACACCAGCATTCATTCATGGCGGACCTTTTGCAAATATCGCTCATGGCTGTAACTCTGTAATTGCTACCCGTATGGCAATGCACTTTGCTGACTATGTCGTAACAGAAGGCGGATTCGGTGCTGACCTTGGAGCTGAGAAATTCCTGGATATTAAATGTAGAATGGCTAAGCTGAAACCAGACGCAGTAATCATTGTAGCAACGGTTCGTGCACTTAAATACAACGGTGGCGTGGCAAAAGCTGATTTAAATGAAGAAAACCTGGTAGCATTAAAAGCAGGTTTGCCAAACTTACTAAAACATGTTGAAAATATTACTCAGGTATTTAAATTGCCAGCAGTTGTAGCGACCAACGAAATCCCACTGGATACACCAGCAGAATTAGCATTAGTTAAAGAAGAATGTCAGAAACTAGGCGTTAATGTTGCCCTTTCTCAAGTATGGGCAAAAGGTGGAGAAGGCGGAAAAGAATTAGCTAAAGAAGTCGTTCGTTTAATTGATGAAAGCGAAGGAACTTTTGAATATAGTTATGAGCTTGATGTGCCGATCAAAGATAAGATTAATGCAATTGCAACTAAAATTTATGGAGCAGACGGCGTAGACTATACTCCTGAAGCAGAAAAACAGATTATAAATTTAACCAAACTTGGCTTTGATAAAGTGCCAATTTGTATGGCTAAAACACAATATTCTTTAACCGATGATGCGACAAAATTAGGCCGACCAACTGGATTCAGAATCACAGTTCGAGCAGCTAATATCTCAGCTGGTGCTGGATTTATCGTAGCATTAACAGGCGAAATCATGAAAATGCCGGGACTTCCAAAACGTCCAGCAGCAGAAAAAATCGATGTTGATGAAAACGGCGTAATTTCTGGATTGTTCTAAAAATAAACAATAACATAAATTGATCGAGGAGGTTCCCTTCAGGGGGGATCTCTTGGTCCGTTTGTTTGTTAAACTTTATACAAATGATGAAAGTGGAGTTAGCGAATGGAATTTGATGTAGTAGGAACTGAGACCGAATCTATCTCAGCGAAAAAATGTACTGAATTTGTTGAAGTCCTGTACAGCAAAGCTGCTGTTCCAGGCGGTGGTGGTGCAGCCGCTTTAGTCGGTGCGATCGGAACGGCTTTGGCTGGGATGGTTTGTAACTTGACCACTGGAAAGAAAAAATATGCAGAATATGAAGAAGATATCCAACGTATTTTAAAAGAAGCACAGGTACTTCAGGATCGTTTATTAGCAATGATTGATGAAGATGCAAAAAACTTCTTGCCGCTTTCAAAAGCTTATGGCCTCCCAAAAGAAACGGAAGAAGAAAAAGCTTATAAAGCAAAAACTTTGGAAGAATGCACCAAGGTTGCGTGTAGTATTCCACTCGAAATCGTTGAGGTATGTTACAAAGCAGTATTGTTGCAGGAAGAATTAGTCGGAAAAGGTTCAGCTTTGGCCATTAGTGATGTAGCTTGCGGCGTTCAATGTTTAAGAGCTGGGATGATCAGTGGCTGGGTAAACGTTTTAATCAATATTAAAACAATTAAAGATCAAGATTATGTAGCCGATGTTAATAACAGAATAAAGCCAATGTTAACCAAAGGCGTTGAAATCTGTGATCGCGTTTATGCAGAAGTTGAAAAACAACTTTCATAAATAAAGTAATAGTAAAAATTTTGAATTAAGAGGAGTATTGTAATTATGACAGCAAAATTATTAAGTGGAAAAGAAGTTAGTGAATCCATACTGGCGGAAGTACTTAAAGATGCCAATGAATTAAAGAATAAAGGCATTACAGTAAAAATGGCAATTATGCGTGTTGGAGAAGATCCAGGTTCTATTTCTTATGAAAAAAGTATCATCACAAGAATGGGAAAATCTAATATTGAAGTTGAATCTGTTCAATTTCCAATCGATGTAACAGAAGCTGATTTTATCGCAAAACTTCAATCAATTAATGAAGATAAAAACACGCATTCAGTTTTAATCTTCCAGCCACTTCCTGAACAAATCGATGCCGAAAAAATCAAATATCTTTTAAGTCCAGAAAAAGATCCTGATGCACTTAATCCTACAAACCTGGGAAAATTAATGATCGCAGACGAAAAAGGATTCTTCCCATGTACAGCAGAAGGTGTTATGGAAATGTTTAAATTCTATAAGATTGATGTTAAAGGCAAAGATGTCGTTATTATCAACAACTCAAATGTATTGGGTAAGCCACTGGCAATTATGCTGACAAATGAATTTGCTACGGTAACAATCTGTCATGTATTTACAAAAGATACGGCTGCATACACAAGAAAAGCAGATATTGTTGTAACCGCATGCGGTATTTATGGTTTGGTTAAAGCCGATATGTTAAATGAAAATTCTATTCTGATTGATGTAGCTATGTCTCAGATGAAAGATGCAAATAAAGAATTTGTATTAAATGCAGAAGGCAAGAAAATCCGTGCCGGAGATGCTCACGTAGACTGTTTAGACAAAGCGGCAATGATTACTTCGGCAACGCCTGGATGTGGTGGCGGAACAGGACCTATCACAACGGCATTATTGGCTGCACATGTTATTAAAGCATGTAAAATGCAAAACGGATTACTATAAATTCAGAAAAAAAACAGGAGGTATATAATTGGAAGATTACACGAAGTTTAAACTGAAAAGAAGGGAAGAGCTTGATGCAGTTCTGGCAGACAAGGATGATTTGTTTGTTGTTGCCTGCAACAAATGCTTTAAGGAACTCGATAGTTTTGACGAACCGGAGTGCGGACTGTTTGAAGCGATTGCCAAGGAACAGGGCAAAAATATTGTCGGCTCTGCAAAAATCGATTTTTTGTGCAATGAACCGTTGACATCAAAGAGTTTTCAAGGGGTTCTTTCCCCAGAAACCAAAAATGTGTTTGTTAATTCATGTGGCTTGGGCATTCAGACAATTGCAGGATTGACGGAACTTCCTGTGTATGCTGGATGCGACACCATTGCTGTTGATGGCCAACATGGAATGGCATTAACAGAAACGTTATGCGATGCATGTGGCCAGTGTTATCTGAACATGACCGGAGGAATATGTCCAGTCGTGGATTGTTCAAAAAGTTTGTTGAATGGTCAATGCGGCGGCGCTAAAAATGGTAAATGTGAAGTAGACAAGGAAATGGATTGCGGATGGCAGCTCATCTATGAACGATTGGAAAAACAGGGACGATTGGAAGAATTGTTAAACAAGCCTGTGGAACTTCGGGATTATTCCAAAGTAAATCATAAGTTCATCAGTGAATATGTGAAATCTGTTCGCGAAGAACGGTATGAAGGTTACTATGGTGGAATCCATCCAACCGAATACAAAGAGTTGAGTGAACATATTTCACTGGTGCCTTTCCCTAATCCACTAAATGTCGTTATTCCAATGTCACAGCATGCCGGTGCACCGGCTGAACCCATCGTAGAAGTTGGACAGCAGGTAAAAATGGGTCAGAAAATTGCTGCCGCCAAAGGGCCGATAAGCAGTAACATTCATGCCAGTATCAGCGGTACTATTGTAGCCATCGAACCACGGTTGCATCCGGTTAGCGGAATGCAATCATTAGCGATTGTCATTCAATCGGACGGTAAAAACACACTCGACGAGTCTGTTAAACCAGCCGGAGTACTGGATAACCTCTCACCAGATGAAATCATCGAAATTGTTCGAGAAAAAGGAATTGTTGGTATGGGTGGAGCAGGATTCCCAACCGCAGTCAAACTAAAATCGCCTAAACCGATTGAACTGGTATTACTCAACGGCTGTGAATGTGAACCGATTCTAACCGCTGATCACCGGGTTCTTTTGGAGTATGCAGATGATGTGATTTATGGTTTAAAAGCTATGATGAAAGCGTCGGGAGCACCAAAAGGTGTAATCGCAATTGAAGATAACAAACAGGATGCTGTCGAATTGCTGCAGGCAAAAACAGCTGATTTACCAAACATTGAGATTGTCGTTGCCAAAACGAAATACCCACAGGGCGCTGAAAAGATGCTCATCAAACGGGTAATGGGCAAACAAGTGCCAAGTGGCGGTCTGCCAATGGATGTCGGCGCAATCGTATGTAACGTGAGCACCGCCAAAGCCATTTCTGATGCGATCCAGATAGGAATGCCGCTGATTGAGCGGGTAGTGACTGTCAGTGGTGCACGGTTGAACAAGCCAGGCAATTATTTAGTGAAGATCGGTACCTCGGTCAAGGAAATCATCAACCATTGCGGTGATGTAAATGACGATGATGTGACCATTAAAATAGGCGGCCCAATGATGGGATTCAAGCAGGAAAACCTCAATGTTCCGATGCTGAAGTGTTCCAATGGCATTATCGCCATCGAACCGATTGTCAAAGAAGCCGTAGAATGTATCAAGTGCGGACGTTGCGCAGATGTCTGCCCAATGGAACTTCGTCCATTATATTTCACCAAATACGCACTGTCCGAAGACTGGGAAGGCATGAAAGCACAAAATGCGATGGATTGCATTGAATGTGGATGCTGTGAATATATCTGTTCATCAAAAATTCCAATTGTTGAGCGAATCAAAATTGGAAAAACTGCCATAAGGGAGGGTAAATAACATGCTGATTACCCAACTAAAATCAAAAGAAACAATTGAATCATTAGCTGAAGGAAAAATTGTGATCATAAATTGTCACGGATGCAAAGAGGTCTATTTCGCGGAACATGAAGCAGACGAACTGCAAAAAGAACTATCAGCCAGCAAAGAAGTAACTAAGATCATAACAACCGATTATATCTGTAATCCGGATAATCTAAAACTGCAATTGAAAAAACACATGGACGTAATCAATGCGGCAGATACCATCCTGGTATTCTCCTGTGGCGTTGGGATACAGACCGTTGCCGATCAATTCCAGGAAAAAAGAGTATACTCCTGTTGTGATACCTATAAATTACCAGGATTTCAGGGAGTAACTGCACTGAATGTTGATTGCGGACAGTGCGGAGAATGCTACCTGAATGGTACCGGAGGAATTTGTCCGATTACCGCATGTTCAAAAAGTTTGATTAACGGCCAGTGTGGCGGTGCCAAAAATGGTATGTGTGAAGTTGACAAGGACATGGAATGCGGATGGGAACGAATTTACCGAAAATTGGAAAAGATGAATAAACTGGAAAACATGAAATATGATGCGCCCAAAGTACGCAACTTCGGAATTTCAAAAGAAAAATAACCAATAATTTAAAATGATTAGGAGTAATTATAAATGAGAATAACTGAGCTGTTTGAAAAAGGCGAGTTTGTAGTAACTGCAGAAGTGGGACCTCCTAAAGGGGTTGAAATTGACCACTTGATTAAAGATGCCCATGAATTTTTAAAGACCCGAGTCCATGCATTGAATGTAACGGACAATCAGTCTTCTGTTATGCGTACTGGTTCACTGGCAACATGTAAAGTCTTGAAAGATGAGGGATTGCTTCCAATCTTTCAAATTACCTGTCGGGACCGAAACCGAATTGCCCTGCAGTCGGATGTATTAAGTGCGGCATTGTTGGGCATTGAAAATTTATTGTTATTAACCGGAGATTACACCACACTGGGAGATCATCCACAGGCAAAACCCGTTTTCGATCTTGATTCCGTGTCATTGATTCACGCGGTGAAATGTTTGGAACAAGGCTTCGACCTTGCGGGAAATGCTGTTGATGGGAAACCACCTAAGTTTGCTAAGGGCGCGGTTGTATCGCCTTGCAGTGACTCTGTGGATGTCCAACTGGCAAAAATGGAGGCAAAGGTGAAAGCCGGATGTGAATATTTCCAGACCCAGGGAGTATTCGAACCTGATAAATTCATGGAATTCATGGAAAAAGCAAAACAGTTTGGTGTACCAGTCCAATTGGGGCTCATCATTCCGAAAAATGTCGGCATGTGCCGTTATATGAATGGCAATGTAGCCGGCGTTCATGTTCCCGATGATATGATTGAAGAATTGAAGGCAGATAAGGAAAAGACAAAAGCAGGCGACACCGGCGTTGAAATCTGCGCCCGTCTGATCAAAGAATGTAAAGACTACTGCCAAGGTATTCACATCATGTCATTAGGCTGGGAAAACAGAATTCCAGAGATTCTTGACATGGCTGGAATAGCACCAGTGGCAAAATAACCGAATTTAAAATGATCATAGACTGTCATATACACTGTGGATTAGGTAATTCCATAAAAAGGAATAAATCTGGGATCAATAATGATGATATAGTTGAAGGTATGAAAAAAGTCATGCAAACTTATCAGTCATATGGCGTTCAAGGATTGCGTGATGGCGGCGATGGCTCAGGAGTTGGAATAGTTCTCAGAGAAATTTCAAAAGACTCCGATCTGATCTTCAGAACACCCATTCGTGCTTTTTATAAAAGAGGCCATTACGGAGATTTTTTAGGCGATCCTGTTGACGACGGAAAAGACAGCATTGAAAAAATGGATGTACTGATTAAAGAAAGTCCGGATTTTATTAAAATTATTCTTACCGGAATTATGAGTTTCACAGAGTTAGGTATTTCCGGCCCGATCGGATTTTCGAAAAGTGAATGTGTTGCTATGATCGACCATGCTCATCAACGAGGATTGTCAGTGATGGTTCATGCGAATACTCCGGAAGGGATCATGATGGCCTTAACATCTGGTGCCGATACGATTGAGCACGGTTACGGGATTGATAATGACTGCCTTTGTGCAATGCGCGAAAGCAACGTAATTTGGGTACCAACGTTAGCACCTTTTGCAAACATCGCAAAATGTAGGGATGACAGTCCAATGAAAAAGTATAAACAAGTATCAGAAGATTATTTTAGACAGCATCGATCAATGGTGAAAAAAGCCAATGCAATGTGTGTGAACATTGCATTGGGAAGTGATTCAGGAGCGACTTTAGTACCACATGGACAGAGCACTTTGGATGAACTTGGCTACTTACTTGATTGTGGATTGACGGAAAAAAAACTTGAAAGTATTGGAAAAAGGGTTTTAGACATTAAATAATACATTATAAATCAAAAAAATGATACCTGCAAATTTATTTGCAGATATCATTTTTTGTGTTTTATGTCCTTCAACTTGTAGTAAACGTCAAGGCGTGAAAAAAAAGCATTTAAGACTGGTAATCATCCCGTTCATCGTATAAAATAAGAAAATAGGTTAAAAAACGTAGTGAATTAGAGGACATAGTCGATGAAAAGAATTATGATTGTACGTCCAAGTGACTTTGTGGATATTTCATTAGAAATTCCCGGAATCATTACAGATGTTAAATATTTTACTGGAGAAAATTTTGTCGGTGAGCGAATTGATGGGTATGAATCACCGACTATCTTACTGACCGAAAAGGCAACAATCGCACTTGCGGGAGTTCAAAATCTTCTCATCGAAGAAGGGCATGGTCTCAAAGTATTTGACGGATATCGTCCCAAGCAAGCGGTGGAACATTTTATTCGGTGGGGAAATCAAAAAGAGGATGGGAAAACTAAAAGTATTTTTTATCCATCCATGACGCGACAAGAAATTTTTAAAAGTGGCTATATTGCATCAGAGTCGTCACATACACGAGGAAGTTCAATAGATCTTACCGTGATCAATATGGAAACGGGTAAAGAAGTTGATATGGGCGGTCATTTTGATTTCTTTTCAGAGATTTCTTATAGTGATTACGACCATTTAAGTTTAGCGCAAAGTAAAAATCGAGTTCAATTAAGATACCTGATGCGATCAGAAGGATTTGAGCCGATGCAACAGGAGTGGTGGCATTTTACACTGTCTGATGAACCCTACCCAGAAACTTATTTTGACTTTAGTATTAGGGATTAGAAATACTTGATATAGGCTGAGAACAACTTCATTACTAAGAAGAAAATTTCCAATCTGATGATGAAGTTTGTAAAATTTGTGATATAATATAAAAATTAGATTAAAATACTATTTAGCTTATGAAAGATGGGGAGAAATGAGAAAAAAGAACAAGACAATCTTAATAGTACTAGGCGTGGTGGTGGTTATTATTACGTTACTGTTATCATTAAACAATTTTTACATTAATTATTTATGGTTTGTTGAAATGGGATATACAGAAATATTTTTCAAGGAAATGATTACAAAACTGCAAATTGGTATTCCAATATTTGGGGGACTATTACTGATTCTGTTTTTCTATTTAAAACTGCTTAATCATATTTCAAAAAAATATATTGGTATTGTTCAAAAGAGAACCAAAAAGCAAAAAACGGTTATATTTATTATCATTTGTTTTATTGCATTATTTTTAACAATTTTTATTTCAGATAAGCTGTGGTACCAAATATTAGAGTTTATCAATCAAACGAATTTTAATATTACAGATCCGATCTTTTATCAGGATTTATCACTGTATTTTTTTGGATTGCCGTTATACCAAGAACTATTCAGCATATTGATAGGCTGCTTTGTTACATTTGTAATCCTAACTTTTTTATATACGGCCTATATACTTTATGAGGGAAAGAAAATAGAATTTAATCAGACCCAGGATTTAGAATCACTTAAAGAAAACACAAAAGGGGTTTTCAAAACCTACCTGGAGATCGCCCCCAAACAGGTGGGAATCTTTTTAGGAATTCTTTTTGTATTACTTTCCTTGGGATGTGTTTTAGAAGCATTTCAACTGTTGTATTCCAATACCGGAATTGTTTTTGGCGCAGGCGCTTCAGATATTGATGTCGGATTAAAAGTGATCATTTTCAAAGGCATTCTTTGTCTTGTTCTAGCGGTCACTTCTGTGTTGGCAGGCTACAAGAAAAAATATCTGCTGATGGGTGCGGGTCCGGTGCTTCTGATTGCGGTTATGATTCTTGGCGGCATAGGCCAGAGTATTTATGAATCATTAGTCGTTATTCCAAACCAATATACTAAGGAAGAAGCATACATCGCCAATAGCATTCGGTCTACTCAGGCAGCTTACAATTTAACCGATGTAGAAGTTAAAGAGTTTTCAGGAACCCAGGAAATAAGCGCTGCTGATATCAAAGAGAATGATGTGACCATTAATAACATTCCGATAAATGATCAAACGCCGACTAAGGATATGTACAATTCGCTTCAAGGATTTCGAAATTATTATCAGTTCTATGATGTCGATGTTGATCGTTATAAGGTGAATGGAACTTATACCCAGGTATTTTTGGGAACGCGAGAGATGAACAACACACTTCTTCCTAACGAAGCTAAAACATGGGTCAATCAACATTTGAAATATACACATGGATTTGGAGTTGCAGTATCGCCTGTCAATGAAACCAATGATGTTGGACAGCCAGATCTTATTGTTAAAGATATTCCACCGGTAACAGATGTACCAGAACTAACGATTAAAGAGCCCCGAGTCTATTTTGGCGAAAGCAACTATGACTATGCAGTCACAAATTGTAAAACCGCTGAGTTTGACTATCCCCAGGGAGATAATAATCAGGAGGTTACTTACACCGGTACAGCGGGGATAAAAATGTCCTTTATCAATAAGCTGGCATTTGCACTTCATTTTGGTTCGCCGGAGTTGCTTTTGACCAATGAAGTAACCAATGAAAGTAATATGATCATTCATCGAAATATTATGGATCGAGTTTCTACTATTGCACCGTTTTTGGACTATGACAGTGACCCATATATGGTGATTTCAGAAGGTCGACTTTATTGGATCGTGGATGCCTTTACAACCAGTAGTCGATATCCATACTCTCAACCCTATGATGAATCGGGAAAGAACTATATCCGCAACTCAGTAAAAGTTGTTGTTGATGCTTATAATGGTGATGTTACTTTTTATCAAATGGAAGATGAACCTCTTTTAGATACTTATGGAAAAATATTCCCGGGGCTTTTAAAAGATATTTCAGAAATGCCGGAGGGAATCAGGGAACATATACGATATTCAAAAACTTTGTTTGATGTTCAGTCTGATATTTATAAGACTTATCATATGTCTAATACCTTGTCCTTCTATAATAAGGAAGATCAGTGGGAAACAGCGACTCAGTATAGTGATTCTGAAAAAACAAAAACTACAGTAGAGTCTTCCTACACAATCATGAAGCTTCCAGATCGTAATGAGGAATTTATGCTTACTGTTTCTTTTACGCCAAAGAATAAAGACAATATGATTGGATGGTTAGCAGGGGTTTCAGATGGAGAAGATTATGGAAAGCTCATTTTATATGAGTTCCCCAAGCAACAATTGATTTATGGTCCAATGCAAATTGAACAGCGAATTGATCAGGATACGACCATATCGCCTCAGTTTACTCTTCTGGGACAGCAGGGATCACGAGTACTTCGAGGAAATTTAATGTCGATTCCGATAGAGAATGCCATTCTCTATGTTGAACCAATTTACATCCAGGCGGCTAGTGGAGAAAACAATTTACCGGAACTTAAAAAGGTTATTGTCTGTTATCAAAACCAAATTGTTATGGCTGACTCACTTGATTTAGCATTAAGTCAGGTTTTTAATAGCCAAATCGGTGTTAAGGGTAGTGGTAGTGCACCTCAGAGTACGGGAAGCACCAGTTCCATTTCAGAATTAGCAGCAAAAGCCAACAGCTTATTTAAAGAAGCTCAAGACGTACAAAAAGCTGGAAATTGGGCTGGTTATGGTCAAAAGCTGGATGAGTTAGAACAGGTTCTTACTCAATTGCAACAACTTACTGGCGTAACACAGTAGCAGGAAAGTTTATTAATTAAAGCAGGAGGAAAAAATGCTTGATATAAAACGTATTCGAGAAAATAAAGAGGAAGTTCAGGCGGGTCTGGACAAACGAGGCAATTATGATTTAAGTTCAATCCTTTCATTGGATGAAAAACGACGAGAAACATTAGGTAGAGTTGAAGAAATGAAAAATCGTCAAAATGTGGTATCTAAGGAGATCCCATTATTGAAAAAGGAAAATAAGGATTGTTCCGCTATTTTTACTGAGATGAAAGAATTATCTGAAAGAATAAAAGAGTTGGATACTGAAATAAAATCGTTAGATGAGAAGATACGTTATTCACTGCTGACTTTTCCAAACGTTCCCAATCCTCAGATCCATGTGGGAAAAGATGATTCGGAAAATGTAGAAATCAGAAAATGGGGAGAACCAAGAAGTTTTGATTTTGAAATCAAAGCGCATTGGGATATTGGCGTAGATTTAGACATTCTTGATTTTGAACGAGCAGTAAAAATTACAGGGACACGATTTAGTATGTTTAAAGGTGCTGGGGCAAGGTTAGAGCGCGCACTTATTGATTTTATGCTTCGTGTTCATTGCACAGAACAACAGTATACTGAAATATCACCGCCATTTATGGTTAATCGAGAGAGCATGACCGGCACGGGACAACTGCCAAAATTTGAAGAAGATGCATTTTATATACCAAGCAAAGACTTTTTTCTGGTGCCGACAGCAGAAGTACCGGTAACGAATATTTATCGAGATGAAATATTAGCAGAGGAAGATTTGCCGAAATATTTTACGGCATACACACCTTGTTTCAGACAGGAAGCTGGTTCGGCCGGGAGAGATACCCGTGGTCTTATTCGGAACCATCAGTTTGATAAAGTTGAAATGGTTAAGTTTGTTCATCCGGATAATTCTTGCGAAGAACTAGAAGCGTTAACTAATGATGCCGAACGTATTTTACAACTATTAGAGATACCTTACCGTGTGGTTGAGTTGTGTACCGGTGATCTTGGCTTTAGTTCTGCAAAAACTTATGATATTGAAGTATGGATGCCGAGCTATAATCGCTATGTGGAAATAAGCTCATGTTCAAACTTTGAGGACTATCAGGCAAGACGAGCAAATATTCGTTTCAGAGACAGCGAAACTAAAAAAACGCGATTTTTACATACCCTTAATGGATCCGGTTTAGCAGTTGGCCGAACTTTTGCAGCAATTTTAGAAAATTATCAACAAGCCGATGGAACGGTTATTGTTCCCGAAAAACTGATTCATTTAATGTGGGGAAAAACTGTTATTGGAAAATAAAGAAAACCCCAACAAAAATTATGATTGTTTATGAAACTTGACATAAATAAGTAAAAAATTTATAATTACACTCATGATTTGAGTGTGAAAAACTGTGTCACTATGAAGGAGTATAAAAATGAGCACAAATGAAAAAGCGGTAATTATCACTGAAGCAGGCTATAATAGTATGAAAAAAGAGCTGGAATATTTGAAAACTGTTAAGCGGCATGAAGTTGCAGATCGAATAAAGATAGCCCGTGAATTCGGAGATTTAAGTGAAAATGCTGAATATGATGAAGCAAAAAATGAACAAGGATTTGTAGAAGGAAGAATATCAGAGATTGAACGCAAATTAAAAGTGATTCAAGTAATTGATGATAAGGATATTCATACCGAAGATGTTGGAGTAGGCAGCATTGTCAAGATAAAAAACTCTGCTTTTGATAAGATATCTGAATTTAAAATTGTCGGTTCGCAAGAATCTGACCCGAAAAACAATCGTATTTCCAATGAATCACCGATCGGATCCGCTCTTCTCGGAGCGAAAGTTGGAGAAACTGTAAAAGTTCAAATTCCAGATGGCGAAGCAGCATACCAAATTTTAGAAATACATAGATAGGGGTACAAAGTTGACAACAGAAAATCTAAGTGAAGTCCTTGAAGTAAGAAGAGATAAATTAAAAAAATCACAAGAAGCAGGGAAAAATCCCTTTGAAGAAACAAGTTATGATGTAAGTGTTCTTGCAAAAGCAGTTGAAGAGAAATTTGAAGAATATGAAGAAAAGCCGGTTTCAATGGCTGGTCGTATTATGTCCAAAAGAGGCCAGGGAAAAGTTGCGTTTTATGATCTTCAAGATTCTTCTGGAAGAATTCAACTATTTTTAAAGAAAGACTTACTGCCAGAAATTTACGATGAGATAAAAACTTATGATATCGGCGATATTGTCGGTGTTAAGGGCGAGGTTTTCAAAACGAAAATGGGCCAAATTTCGGTTAGAGTTTCAGAAATAATTCTATTAAGTAAATCGTTGCAAATTCTTCCTGAAAAATATCATGGGCTTAAAGATATGGATTTACGATATCGTCAACGTTATGTCGACTTAATCGTTAATCCTGAAGTTAAAGATGTTTTTAAAAAACGCTCTCTTATTATGAGAAAAATTCGCGAGTTTTATGATGCTCGTGATTTTCTTGAGGTAGAAACACCGGTGCTTTCAAATTTAGCAGGCGGTGCAAACGCGAGACCATTTGTTACCCATCATAATGCATTAGATATCACATTGTATTGTAGAATTGCATTAGAGTTGTCCTTGAAACGTCTGATTGTTGGTGGCTTTGATAAAGTTTATGAAATGAGCCGGGTTTTCAGAAATGAAGGAATGGATGCAACGCATAATCCAGAATTTACGTTACTTGAATCCTATGAAGCTTATGCAAATTACGAAGATCTGATGAAAATGATTGAAGAACTGTACAGTTTTCTTGCCGCAGAGGTGAACCATTCAGAGATCGTAATATATGGAGACGAAGAAATCAATTTAAAAGCACCATTTAAAAAAGCCAGAATGGTGGATTTAGTTAAAGAACACACCAATGTGGATTTTGATGTCATGACTGATGTAGAAGTGGCTCGTGCCGCAGCAAAAGAATTACATGTGGATGTTGATGGTAAAAACAGCGTTGGGGAAATAATGGCAGAAGTTTTTGATGAATATGTGGAAGACAAGCTAATCCAGCCAACCTTCGTAACAATGCACCCTGTCGAGATTTCGCCATTAGCAAAAAAAGATCCTAAAGATCCTCGATATACCGAACGATTTGAATTATTTATTAATGGGGCGGAATGTGCCAATGCGTTTTCGGAATTGAATGATCCAATTGATCAAAAAGATCGGTTTATGTCACAAGTCCAAAAGAAAACGGACGGTGACGATGAAGCACATCCTTATGATGCTGATTTTATCAATGCATTAGAAGTTGGATTGCCGCCAACCGGTGGATTGGGAATTGGTATTGACCGTTTGATAATGCTTTTTACCAATCAGCACAGCATTAGAGACGTAATCCTATTCCCGACAATGAAACCAATCGATTAAATATAATATAGGACTCAGAGTCTCTTGATTCTGGGTCCTTTCAATAAAGGGACCGTGTTTTGAACTCTTTAGCAAAGTTATAGTCGGTAAATACCATTTAAAGTGACTTAAGCAGTTTGGTGATGGTTTTTACATGGATAATAAAAATAGCCAGTATGAACTTAGCTCACATAAGAATAAAGACTTGCTTATATAAAAACATTATAGTGCTTTTTTAAGTCAAAAAAAAACAGAGTTAAATTAAAAAAAAGATTGACAGAGTATGGCAATCGGAGTATAATAATAAAGTTGTCTCGAACAGGGACAGCACAGCAAAAGAAACGATTTAAAAACAACTTAAAAAAAAGCTTGACAACTTAAGGGAATGACGATATAATGTACAAGCTTCGTAAGAACGGAGCGGCGGTCATAGAAAAGAGAATAGTACCATAAAACCTGTAAAACAGCCAAAACATTCGCAAGAATGCAGAAGGCTAAAATAGAAACAGAGAGATGCACTCTATAA